>JBJKVF010000006.1:0-915016 GCA_045562755.1 Dehalococcoidia bacterium | reverse complement strand
ACAAAAACTTGATGTAAAATCTAAAATAATTATAAGCTTGGTGAATAATGATTGATACAAAAATTACTTTCTTACTTAAAGTTATAACAATAACAATAACCTTCATTTTTTCATTCCTGTTTTTCCAAAGAAATTTCGAAGAAATGAAGGAATTTTTTGGCTGGTCTTTTATTCCTTTTAGTATGATAATTATCCCAATCATAATTACATTTTTTTATAATAAATTTTTTCGCTTATGGAAATATCAAATTAGCTACATATTTTTATGCTTAGGAGTATCAGGAGGTTTAGGGATTTTTTACGCTCCTATCGGATCTTTCTCAGGAGAATCTATTGGCGGACAAATAGGTATATTAATATCAAGATCATACTTAAGCTGGGATAGATTTGCTGTATCATTATTAGACTACTTTATTTCATGGCTAAGGGTAATATTATTTTTTGTAATAGCAGTATCTATCGTAAATCCAAAATTAGTAAAAATTGCTATAAATCTCATTTATAGTTTTTTATATAAATTTATAAAAAAATTTATACATCTTTCTATAAATTTAGCTAAATCAATTTTACTTATTAGTGTTAATGTAATCACAAAAAAAAATAATATCCCTGATATTTATGAAAATGATGATAAAGAAAAAAATATTATGAGTGATAAATCTTTATCTCAAAATGAAGATATAAACGCTATAAAAAAATCTAAAAATCAAGAAAATGATAAAAATAATATCTCATTGCCAAAAAATAATGACCATGATAAAAATATTATTAAATCAGAAGAAATTTCCCAACCAATAAATCATAATTGGACTATACCTAGTATAGATAACCTTAAGGTACCTTTACCAGGGGGTATTTCAGAATCAGAAGTAGAGTTAACAAGTAATAAAATAGAAACATCGTTAAAACAGTTCGGGATTGAAGTTACTGTTGATCAAGTAAAAAAAGGACCAACTGTAACTATGTATGGGCTTAGTCCAGGATGGAAAGGAAAAACTGATGAAAAAATAGGTCAAAGAGTCAGAGTTGATACGATACTTAATAGAGAGAAAGATATAGCACTTTCATTAGCATCACCAAACTTAAGATTTGAAGCTCCTGTTCCAGGTGAATCTGTGGTAGGTATTGAAGTACCAAATAGCTCTCCTAATGAAGTTACATTGAGGTCCATTATGGATACAAGAGCTTGGAAAGAATTTGCTGATGACAATCCCCTACCCGTCCCATTAGGATTAGGTTCTGGAGGAGAATCTGTAATGACAGATTTATCAAAAATGCCTCATACTCTAGTTGCGGGCTCTACTGGATCAGGCAAAAGTGTGTGTATGAATAGTATAATCACAGGATTAATTATGTCCAAAACTCCCAATGATCTAAGAATAGTCATGATCGATCCAAAAAGGGTTGAATTAACACCATATGAAGGCATACCTCATCTCTACACCCCTGTTGTAGTTGAGGCAGAACAAGCTGTGCTAGTTCTAAAATCATTAGTGAAAGAAATGATGGAAAGATTTAAGATTTTAGAAAATTTTGGTGTAAAAAATATATCAACATTTAATAAAAAATCAGATCATAAAATGCCATATTTGGTTATTTTAGTTGATGAACTTGCAGATTTGATGCTTAGTGCTTCTGGAGAAGTAGAAAGATTACTTGTAAGACTAGCCCAACTTGGACGAGCTACTGGTGTACATTTAGTAGTAGCTACTCAAAGACCATCAGTAGATGTGGTAACAGGACTCATTAAGGCTAATTTTCCAAGTAGAATATCATTTGCTGTAATGTCACAAATTGACTCAAGAACAATTTTAGATAGTGTTGGAGCAGATAAATTATTAGGTAAAGGCGATATGTTATTTAAGCCAATTGACAAACCTAAACCATCAAGGGTTCAGGGTGCTTTTGTTTCAGATGTCGAGGTAGACACAATAGTTAATTTATGGAAGAAAAATATCTTTCCAAATATGAAATTCCTTGAAATAAACACCAACGATAATACAGATACTGGTGGAGTTGAATTCTCAGAAAATGACTCATTATTCAATAATGCTTTAGAGCTAAGTAAATCTCAAAAAACTTTATCTGTTTCTTTTCTTCAAAGGAGACTTAGAATTGGTTATCCAAGAGCAGCAAGACTAATGGATGAGCTAGAAGAAGCTGGAATAGTTGGAACTGGTGAACCAGGAAAAGCTCGCCCAGTAATTTAATTTTAATTTTAAAGTTATATACTGATATATAAGAGATTATAAGTAAGGATTTGATTTTTGAATAATGTAACTGATCTCTTTCCAGATAATGAACCCAAAGAAGAAAAGCAAATAGTACTAGAAAATCTATTAGAACTATGCTTGCATTGTGATTTTGAATTAAAACAATCAAAAATTTATCAAAGGTATAGAATTTGTCCAAAATGTAACTATCATTATTCAATATCTGCAAGAAGAAGATTAGCTACTTTAATAGATAAGAATAGCTTCAATGAGACAAGTAAATGGATTAAATCCTTAGACCCCATTGAGTTTTCACCCAGAATATCTTATAGAGTTAGGCTGGTACAAGATAAAATTCGTACAGGGCTTAACGAAGCTATTATAACTGGAACTTGTAAAATAGATGATAAAGAAGTTGTTATGATTATAATCGATTCAAGCTTTCTTGGAGGGTCTATGGGTATTGTAGTTGGAGAAAAAGTTACTTTAGCTCTTGAGCTAGCTAAACGAAAAAAAATCCCATGTATTTGTGCTGTAAGCTCCAGTGGTACAAGATTGCAAGAAGGCATTTTTTCACTATTACAGATGGCTAAAACATCATTTGCCGTACGATCACTAAAAGAGGCAAATATTCCATTCATAACAATACTAAGCAACCCTACTACTGGTCAAATATTTAGTAGCTTTGCATCTTTATCGGACATAATGATTTCAGAACCTAATGCTCAAGTGGGATTTTCATCTCTGGGAGAAATAAAAGAATTTGACAAAATAGCAAATGATTATCCTCACACATCAGAAACTTTTCTTAAGTTTGGGCAAATAGATAAAATCTTGAATAGAGATAAAATGAAAAGTAATATTAGTTCATTACTTGATTTACTTTCTGCAAATCAAAATCATTATGTTAAAAGCTTAAGTAAAGAATATTCAAAAAAGAAATCTGATAAAACATCGCCAGAAAAAATTATAAAATTATCAAGACATAAAAATAGGCCAACATCAGATTATTATATAGAAGAAATTTTCACAAATTTTTTCGAAATTCATGGTGATAGAGTCTCAGGTGATGACAAATCAATAATAACAGGTATAGGAAAAATTTCTGGTAATAGTGTAATGATTATTGCTCAAAAAAAATCAGAAAAAAATATTAGACGTAGTACTTCATCTGGGTCTCAATCTGGTGAGATAACTCCTTCAGGCTTTAGGAAAGCATCAAGAGCTATTAATTTAGCCGAATTATTTAATATCCCTTTAGTAAGTTTTGTTGATACACCCGGACCTGCATTAGGAATGGAAATGGAAAAATTAGGATTATCAAGCTCAATATCACATATGATTGATCAAATTGGCAAAGTAAATACTCCATCAATTTCTATCATTATAGGAGAAGGGGGGTCTGAAGCAGCATTGGCGTTTTCGATAACCGATAAAGTCCTTATGTTAGAAAATGCTATATACACTCCGATTATTCCTGAAAAAGGAGCAAAAACTGAAATGAAAGATATGAATAAAATTTCTGAAATTGCTCAATCGCTTAAACTGACTGCATCGGATTGCTTAAATGCAGAAATAATAGACTATGTCATACCTGAACCTGATCATGGAGCCCATATAAATCCGTCAAAAACAGCAAAACTAATAAAAAATTTGTTAGCTAATCAACTTTTTGAAATAAATAAAGTTCACATTAAAACTTTAAAAAGTAGAAGAAATAAAAAGTACAGAAATATCGGGGAATATGGTAACAAATTTTTGGAAACCGTAAGGAATGAATCTAAAATTTTCCAAGCTGGAATCAAAGCAAGCTTGAAGGCATTAAGAGAAAACTAAATTATATTTTCCGGTTTAATTCCCATTAATGTTTTTCGTGCATTTTCGAAAGCAAATATAATTCTCCTATCGACACTTTCCTTTGATGAACCCGCAAGATGAGGCGTTACAACACAATTATCCAGTCTTAAGAGCTCTGAGTTTTTAGATATTGGCTCGATTTCCGTTACATCAAGACCAGCTCCCAAAATTTCATTATTTTTCAAAGCATCTATCAATGATTTTTCATCATGAACTGGCCCTCGACAAGTATTTATGAATATAGAATTATTTTTCATTAGGGAAAATTCTTTTTTACTAAATAACCCTCTAGTTTTTTCTGATAGAGGAACATGGACAGAAACAATATCAGAAATTTGTAGTAATTTTTCAAAAGATACTTTCCTGATATTTAATTCATCTTCAATATTTACAAATTTATGAATATCATGATAGAAAATATTTACATCAAATCCTTTCAATAATTTAGCTACTTTTGATCCAATATTTCCTAAGCCAACTATCCCTATATTTTTGCCTGTAATTTCATGGACATTACCATATGGACCAGTAATTGCATTTTTCATCCAAAGATCTAATTTTACACCTTCTACCGCCTGTGCTAATCTTTTGTATAACATCATAATGAGTGCTATGGTATGTTCTGCAACAGAATTAGAAATCGCTGGAGAATTCCCACAAATATTTATACCTAAATCATTTATGAAATTTATGTCCCAGCCATCAAAGCCTGCACTTAATAACTGAATATGCCTTAAATTTGGTAATTTTTTTAAGATTTCTGGACTTAGTAACTCTCCATTACAAATTATCACCTCAGCATCAATCATTTCATTAAGGTTTTTTTCAAAACCATCCCTTATCTTTGCTGAATTAGAGTAATCTTCTTCTCCTGAAAATAAAAAACCACAATCTAAATCATCAAAACATAATTCTTTTGCCCTATCACTCCTACTAAGAGTTCTACTCTTATCATTTTTACTATAAAATACTAATTTTTTACCCATAAAAGAAACCTCTAAACTTATTTTTTTATAATATACGTAAAATAATTTATTATATAATTATTATTATAGCTTTGATAATCTAAACTTGCTGATAAAAAAATCAACATGCGCCGATAACCAAATATATTTGATCTTTGAATCATGATAATAAGTAATTCATTAGTATCTAATTTAGAAAAATAAAATATGAATGATCAATTAATTATTGCAGGAAAAAAATTCTCTTCTAGGTTAATGACCGGTACGGGTAAACATAGGTCTAAAGAAGACCTTTTAAAGTCAATCAAAAGCTCTGAAACAGAAATTATAACAGTGGCTATTGGTCGAATAAACTTGAATGACCCACAAGAGAAAAATTTGCTTGATGATATAAATTGGGATAATTATCAAATTTTACCTAATACAGCTGGATCTAAAACTGCAGAAGATGCTGTATATATTGCTAAATTGGCTAGAGAGGTAACTGGATCAAATTGGATAAAAATTGAAGTAATACCAGACTCAAAATATCTTTTACCAGATCCAATTGGAACATTAAAAGCTGCTGAAACTCTAATCAAAGAAGGTTTTATTTGTTTACCATATATTGGAGCGGATCCAGTTCTGTCTAAGAGATTAGAAGATATTGGTTGTGCCACCGTGATGCCATTAGGGTCACCCATAGGCTCAGGAAGAGGTGTTTTGGCACTAGAAGAAATACAAATAATTATTGAACAATCAAAAATCCCTGTAATAGTAGATGCTGGCTTAGGAGTACCTTCCGATGCTTCAAAAGTAATGGAAAATGGTGCTGATGCAGTCCTAGTAAATACAGCAATATCTCAATCAAACAACCCTCAATTGATGGGAGAGGCATTCAAGCTCGGTGTTATTGCAGGAAGAAAATCCTTTATAGCTGGCAGAATACCAAAAACTTTATCCGCTAATCCAAGCAGCCCACAAGAAGGATTAAGTAGTAATTGAAACAACTTACATTTCCGATAATTTCCTTGATTACTGATTCCTTAGTTTATAAAAATAGAGATAAAATGATAAATAATATAAGTGAAGCTACCAGTTATGGAATTAACATGATTCAAATTAGAGAAAAATACCTTTCGAACGAGAATAAAAAAAAACTCATCCAAAGAATTAAGTTAACTGCAAATAATAAAACCATAATCATGATTAATGATGATTATGAACTATGCAAAATAGGAAATTTAGACGGTGTTCATTTACCAGAAAAAAAAATTCATAATGTAAAAAAAATAAAATCTATGCTTAATGATGGTCAATTTATTGGCTGCTCAATTCATTCTATGCAATCTGCAATTTTAGCTGAAAAACTTGGTGCAAACTACTTGCAATTTGGAAGTGTTTTTACAACAAAATCACATCCAACTATAAAACCTTTAGGAATAAAAGAATTAAAAAAAATAACTTCAAAAGTAAAAATACCTATAGTAGCTGTAGGAGGCATAAATGAAAAAAATTGTCTTATACCACTTAAAAATGGAGCAAAAGGAATAGCTTCTATAAGATCTTTTTCAGATCAAGAATTGTCAAAAAAAATTCTTGCTAAATTAAATGATGGAGAAATATTATGTTAGAAATTTTAATTAATGGTGAAAAAAATATTCTCGAATATTCTATTACTATTTCGGAATTAATTATTATGAAAAATTTAGAAAATTTATCTGTTGCCGTAGCTTTAAATTCTGAAATTATCAATAAAAATCATTTTGATGCAACCTTCATAAACCATGGGGATAAATTAGATATAGTTAAACCAGTTGGTGGTGGTTAATTGGGTATTTCGAAAACTTTATTAAGATATCCAAGCTATTTTACAGATAATTTAAACGACCTTTTTTCGATTAGTGATTACAAATATTTAGTAATTGCCAATATCACTATGTTTGCTGGATATCAAATTAGAGTTATGGCTTTAGCTTGGATTGTTCTGGACTTAACAGATTCTGAAACTTCTATGGGATTAATTAACTCAATAAGTGGTATTGGTGTAATTGGAATGTCTCTTTTTGGGGGAGCATTTTCAGATAGATTTGAGAGATGGAAATTATTATGGATTACTAAATTATCTGTTGCATTAATATCATTAATTACTGGAGTGTTTTTATCAACAAATATTATTAATGAAAATACTATATGGTTATTAATTCCCATATCTTTACTTATTGGATTATTATTCGGTATTCATAATCCTTCAAGCCAAACATTCGTAGTAGATGTTGTAGGTAAAAAAAAATTAGTTCAGGCTGTTAGTTTTAATACATCGGCTAGTACACTTGCTCAGATAGTTGCACCAAGCCTTGGAGGAGTACTAATATGGCTAGGCTATGATATAAGTTTTTACTTTATTTCTTCCTTATATATATTGGGTGCCCTAATGATATTTTCAGTTAAAACAAGAAGTAAGAAAAAAAACAATACTAGTAATATAAAAAGAGAAAACATACTTAAAGAAATAAAAACAGGTATAGTATATTCAATTAAAAGTCCCATAATTCGGCCACTACTATTAATCTCAATTACTGCTGTTTTCGGTGGAATGTATCAACCTGTTATTCCTGTAAAAATTAAAGAAGATCTTGGTTTAAAAGAATTACATTATGGATACACTCTAGCAGCAAGTGGATTAGGAGCTTTATTGGGATCAATAGTATTATTTACGTTAGGTTCTAAAGTTAAGAATTTATATGTACTAATATTATCATTTATCGGGTTTGATATTGGAGTTATAATTTTTGGTTTTGCTCCTAATTTTCTTATAGCAATTTTAGCTAGCGTAATGATGGGTACAGGCTTTGCATGTTGGATGGTTACAGTACCTGTAATGTTGCAAACTTATTCAAGTGATGAAATGAGAGGAAGAGTAATTAGCCTTTACTATATGACCATATTAACTTACCAATTAGGATGGTTCTTTGGTGGATATCTATTAGAAAAAACAAGTATTGAATTCTCCGTTTTATTTTCATCTCTTGCAAGCATATTTATAGGTGGAGCTACAATAATATTTTCTAAGGAAATTAGAAAATATTAAATATTCATAAATAATTTTGTAAACAACTCTTGTGTTCTACAATCTTTTGTCTAATAATTATCCATAAAGTAATTATATTATTTTTAAAGATGTAAATATTAAACTCTTTAAATAATATTTAGGAGAAATTATGATAGAAAATTCTATACTGAAAATTAATGAATTTGGGAAAAAAGCTAACGTTTTTGAGCTTACATTTCCATCTTTACAATTAGTTGAAATAGCTATCCATGTTGGTTTTGATGCAATTCATTTAGATGGGGAGCATGGGACATTTAGTGAGACAGATGTTGATAATATTTGCAGAGTCGCCAATGGATTTGGTAAATCAGTCACTGCAAGGGTGCCAGATAATTCTCCTCATCAAATTAATTTGTACTTAGACAGAGGGATTCAAGGAATTATTGGCCCACATATTAACTCAAAAGAAGAAGCTAGAAAACTTGTAGATGCTTGTCTTTTTCCACCTTCAGGTCAACGATCATGGGGTGGAGGAAGAGGAACAGAATTTAATGATGACAAAAAGATAAATGAAATTTATGATGGTAAATTAAATTTTTCAAAATGGTCTAATAGCAATATGCTAGTCATTGCACAAATAGAATCAAAAGAAGCTTTTGAAAATATTGATGAAATTTTATCTGTTAAAGAATTAACAGGAATTACAGGAGGACCTAATGATTTTGCTGCGTCCTTAGGTTTTCCAGGAGACCCTAATAATAATATAAGAGTTGAGTCTACAAATAAAGTCGAACTAAAGGCGAGAGAATCACAAAAAATAGTCCTAGATGATATATTTAATAAATTATCAATCATGGATCTAATGCATAATAATGCTAGAGATTTTTGTAATTAAATAAAGAAAAAAATCATGGAAAAAATTATTGATGAGATAAAAGTTTCAAATTTAACAAATCTTCAATTAACATCTAATAACCTTTATATAAAAAGTAAAGAAAAACCTTTCATTTCAATTTTATTAAGTGAAGTTACTACTGTGGAAATATGTAAATTGGAAAAAAAAATTTCATCTGGATTTTGGGGTATTATAGGCTTAATTGCATCAATAATTTTATGGCAAATTCTACCTGAATCAAACTTACTAAATATTACGTTAGCCGCTACATTATTTTTTTCTCTATTTTTTATTTTTGACTTTTTTATTACACCTGAAGGTAGATCTTTAAAGATTACTACTTTAAAAGATATTTTTAATATACGAATTGAAACTAACAAAAATAAAATTATTAGCTTTGTAAGCCTATTAGAATATACAAAAAAAAATATAATTCACTCAAGGCTGAATAATAATTTTAGAAATTATCCATCTTCATGATTCGCCTACTCTGAGATTTGGTTTCACGTCAAAATTTTCTGAGTAATTTTTTATCTTGTGGTTAATTAATCCTGCCATAGCAATCATCGCACCGTTATCTGTACATAATTGAAATTCTGGAATAGCTACTGGTAAAGGAGAATATTGTAAAAATTGATTTCGAAGTGGTAAATTTGCAGCAACACCACCAGAAAGTATTATTCCAGAAGAATTTTCTCTCAAGGCAACATTAATTGTTTTTTTAAATAAAACATCTACTACAGATTCTTGAAATGAATTAGCAAGAACTGGAACATATGAGGCAAAACTATTTTCATTTTTGTATTTTTTTACTTTATTAAGTACTGCAGTTTTCAATCCACTAAAGGAAAAATTATCTGTTCCCTTCATCCATGCCCTGGGTAATATATCAATTTCTTCAGTTTTTTCAGCAACTTTTTGAATTTCAGGCCCCCCTGGATATCGTAAACCTAAAATTCTTGCAACCTTATCAAATGCTTCTCCAGCAGCATCATCTTTTGTCTCGCCAATCAATTTTATTTCTCCATAATTTTTTAGTAATGCTAGGTCTGTATGCCCACCAGAAACAATTAAGCATGTAATATTTTTTTGACCTACTGAATTTTGGAAGTCTAATAATTTATTTTTATCTGTTTTTGCCCAAGCAGCATAAATATGCCCATCCATATGGTTGACTGGAAAAACAGGAATATTTAGATTAGTAGCTAAGCCCTTAGCAAAGTTTACTCCAACAAGTAATGAGCCAGCTAATCCAGGCCCATTAGTTACAGCAATTAATTTAATATCTGACCACTTTATTGATGCTTCATTTAATGCAGATAGACATACTTTTTGAATATGACTAATATGTTGGCGAGATGCTACTTCAGGTACTATACCTCCATATAGAGAATGAATATCAATCTGAGAAGCAATTATATTAGACAATACATTTCCTTCTCCATCAACTATACCTACTGATGTTTCATCACAACTTGATTCTATTCCTAAAACAAACATAAATATTATTTATTGTATTTTTTATATATTTATTTTATATCTAATATAAATTAATATTGTAGAATAAAAGTATACAAAAAATTATATAAACTTAATTTTTAAGTTTAGGAGTGCGGAAGAATGAGTAATTTTGAACTACCACCTTGTCCAACACCTTGTGAAAATGGCGTATTAGTGCCATTGTCTGATTTTGGAGGACATGGAGCTTCAGTGTTATATAAGGCATGGGTGTGTACTGATCCTGAGTGCGGATATAACATTAAAATACGAAATGGAGAAATTCATCTTAATGAAGAAATCCATCAAGGAAGAGTTTCTCGAGACAGATAATTATTAGTAAAATTAAGAACCTAAATGAATTCTATAAAAAATGAAAATTTAGACATATTTCGTGATAGAGTTCTTGTTTTTTTCTTAATTCTTTCTATTATCACTGTCATATCTCAAATCACGCTTGGCGGAATAGTAAGAGTAACTGGTTCAGGAGATGGTTGTCCTGATTGGCCAAAATGTTATGGTGGTTGGATACCTCCTTTTGAATATCATGCATTAATTGAGTATGCGCATAGAACTTTAGGTGCATCACTTGGAATTTTTATATTTATATCTACAGCAATAGTCTGGATAAAATACCGAAAAAATTCTTCAGTAATTAGATTGGTAACTTTAAGTTCAGTATTAGTATTTATCGTTGGAATGGTTGGTGGAGTAGTTGTACTTAGTGAGCTTTCTCCAAGCGTAAGAACCTTGCACTTAACCCTCGCTCAAATAGTAACAGCATTAGTGATTTTATCATATATATTTTCTACTTATACTATTAATATTCCTATAAATAAATCTTCTAAATGGCTATGGAGTAAAATTGACAAAGAGCATAAAAATATATTGAATTTTACTGTCTTTGCTGCAATTTTCACTCTGGTTGCATTATTGTCAGGATCATACGCAGTTTGGAAACAAGCAGGAACTGTGTGTAGTTCATGGCCGCTATGTGGAGGAAGTATAATTCCCCAATCATATCTTGCATGGATACATATGTTACACAGATTCATATCTATACTTTCTGTATTTGTTGTATTTTTTGCCTGCTACAAAGTACTTAATACAGACAAAATTTCACGTCATCTAAGATTTGCAGCTATCTCTGGAATAGTGTTGATTTTTGCTCAAATAATTATAGGCGCAGCAAACCCTTTAACAACTTTTGATCAATGGGTTAGAGCTGGGCATCTTAGCCTAGCAACTCTAATATGGGTAAACATGGTTTTTATGATAGGCTTTTTTCTAAAACCAACAAAAGCTAGTGAAATTAATATAAAATAAACTAATGTTTAATAAACTAGAAAATAAAAATAATCTAGTACTTGACCTAATTTACTTAACAAAGCCTAAAGTTATGTCCTTACTTCTTATGGCTGCTCTGGCTGGCGTATTTATAGGTTCAGAAAACTTTCCTTCGTTCAAAGTTATTATAGGTGTTTTTTTGGGTGGGATTTGTGCTTCGGGAGGTTCAGGTGCAATTAATATGGGTATTGAAAAAAATACAGATATAAAGATGCAACGAACAAAAAATAGACCTGTAGCAGAAGGCAGAATTTCACCATTTGTTTCTGTAATTTATGGAATTATTTTGAATATAATTTCATTTGCTATTTTGTTCTATACAACAAATATAACCGCAGCAGTCTTAGCTATAAGTGGAACTTTTCTATACGTAATTTTATATACAATAATTTTGAAACCAAACACTGATCAAAATATTGTTATAGGTGGTGCTTCAGGGTCAATTCCTCCCGTTGTTGGGTATGTAGCGGCAGGTAATAGCATAGATATAATTGCAATATACTTATTTATGATAATATTTTTGTGGACTCCACCACATTTTTGGGCGCTAGCGATAATGATTAAAGATGACTATGAAAGAGCAAAAATACCGATGCTTCCAAATATTAAAGGAGAAAAAAACACATCATTCCAAATGATGATATATACAATCTTGCTTTCTATATTTGTAATTTCATTTACATTTATTTCAGATCATACTAATGAAATTTATCTTGTTGGTTCTATTATATTGTGCGCATTATTTATATACTACTGTGTAAAACTTATAAAAAATACAAGTAAAGAATTCGCCTTGAAAACATATAAGTACTCATTGTTATTTTTAACTTTAGTTTGGGTGCTAATGATAGTTGATACATTATAAAAAAATATCTAATTATGAATAAAATATATAATACTTCAAAATTTTTAGGATTTATGGCCGGTGCTTATATTGGTATATCAGGAATTCTACTTAAAAATTTACTCAGAAATGATATTATAAGTTCACCAAATACTCCTAATGATATCAACTTGGGTTTTAAAGAGATCTCATTCATAAATAGTTTTGATGGATCAAAAGTACCTGGTTGGATTATTGAATGTTCAATAAACTCAGATAACAGACCATGGATAATTATAGTACCAGATAAGCATACAAATATGATAGATCCAACTAAAGGAACATTAGGAATTATAAAAGGCTTAAATAAAAATCAATATAATATTTTAATTTTTGATATTAATAGCAGAGAATCACATAATCGTAATTACAAAATTATAGGTGAATCTGAACAGATGCAAACAATTGGTGCAATTAACTTCCTAAAAAGTGAGTTAGATGTAAAGGAAAATAAAATTGGATTATTCGGTTTTGGCTTTGGAGGCTCTATTGCTATAATTACCGGTTCAAAATTTCAAAATATTGGCGCAATAATTTCTGATAGCGCTTTTGCAGATCTAGAAATTTTATGGAAATATTCCTTAAAAGGTATAAAAAAAACCTTACATTATTTTATCCCTGGAGCAAAAATTTTATCTAGTATTTTATTACAAAATAACATAAGTGACATTTCACCTTATAGATACTTATCTCAATCTGAAATACCTATTATGATTATTCATGGATTAGAAGACAAAATTATACCTTCAGAGCATGGAAAAATGCTTGCAAGATCTTCAGGTTATGATTTTGTTGAAAACAAATCAAAAAATCAAAAAATAATTCTAGGAAATAACATAGGACACCTTGATTCGTTCTTAACAAATCCTGAAAAATATATAGAAAATATCAACAGTTTTTTTGAAGAAAACTTAATTTAATGAATCTTTAGCCAATATAACAACTTCTTTGAATGCATCTGGTTCATTTAAAGCTAGATCTGATAAAGTTTTTCTATCAATACCTAATCCTGCTACAGACATTCCATGAATTAATTTACTATAGCTTATATCATTTAGCTTTGCAGCTGCGTTAATTCTGATTATTTGAAGTGACCTATTAGTTCTTTTCTTTAGTTTTCTGTGGGATGTTGAATAAGACAAAGCATGTGTTAAAGATTCTCTAGCTACTCGATATCTCCTACTTAGAGATGATCTATAGCCCTTAGTAGCCTTCAATACTGCTTTATGTCTTTTTCTTGTGGTTGTACCACCTTTAACTCTTGCCAAGATTACCCCCTATTTTATAGCACTAATAGCCTGTTTAATTGTCTTTGAAATTGTATTAGAATCTAAACCTACTTTAGAGCCAAATAATCGCTTTACTCTAGAAGCCTTACGCCTTCTAAAATGACTTTTTGGGCCTTTTGACCTTACCACTTTACCAGTTCCAGTTATATGGAAACGCTTCTTTGCGCCCTTATGTGTTTTCATCTTTGGCATGTTTTACACCCATTTTATTTTTTTACCAGATATCTATTATCGCGAATTAAAAAAGAAAAGTCACGTTAAATATACATATTTAAAATAAATTTTTCTAAACAGTAGCATTAATTTGCTTATTTTTTGAATTATTATTTTTATTACTGTCAGGAACTAGCATGACACTAAGTACTCTTCCGTCCATAGTAGGTGCTTTTTCTAATTTAGCTATCTCAGAAGTACTTTCTGCTACTCTTCTAAGTACTTTCATAGCTATTTCGGGGTGAGCTCTTTGACGGCCTCTAAATCTAACAAACACTCTTACTTTTGCACCATCTAAAATGAAACTATTTACTTTCCTAATTTTTGTTAATATATCGTTTTCAGACATTACTGGACTCAGCCTAACTTCTTTTTGTTTACTGAGATTTCTTGTAGCTTTTCTTGATTCTTTATCTTTTTTATTTTGAATAAACTTGAACTTTCCATAATCTAAAATTCTACAAACTGGAGGATTTTGATTTGGAGCTACTTCTACTAAGTCTAAACCTAAATCATCAGCTAAAATGAGAGCATCTTTTACATTCATAACTGTCGATTCTGAGCTATCAGATGATTCGCCACGAATTACCCTAACTTCTTTAGATCTAATTTGTTCATTCACATTAAAATTTTTTGAGATGTTTTCCCCCTAAATTATTATTTATTTACTCAATATTATATTTTATTAAACATAAAAATATTATGAATAATATGTTAGGATTAATATAGAAGCATGTAAATACCATTTTTTTATAATTATCAAAATTTAAAAACTTAAGTAAGGAAATCAAGGTTTTGAAAAATAATTTTTTTGGAAAAAATTTTATGTATATTGTAATGGGATTAGTTCTGATTACTGCATTACTCTTTACTTTTAATAGACCACTAGCTAATTCAAAAGAAATTGGTTTAAATGAAGTTGTCGAATTAGCAAAAAATTCCACTCCTAATTCTAAATTACTAATTGAGATAGATGGAGAAATGATTAATGTTATACAAGGCGATAATCAGTATAAAACTAGAAAAGAGCAAGGTTCTAGCATAACTGAGCTGCTAAGCAACGCAAATGTGAATAATAATAATTACACCGTTGTCGTGAAGGGATCAAGTGGAATTTCTAGCATTTTTGGAATTATTATCAGCTTTTTACCTTTGATTATTTTCGGAGGAATTCTTCTGTTCATGTTAAGGCAAGTACAAGGAAATAGTAACCAACAAATGGGCTTTGGAAGAAGTAGAGCAAAACTTTTTATAGGTTCAAAAGCGAACGTTACTTTTTTTGATGTTGCAGGTGTTTCAGAAGCAAAAGAAGAACTTGAAGAAGTAGTAGAGTTCTTAAAATTCCCAGAAAGATTCCAAGCCTTAGGTGCAAAAATTCCTAGTGGAGTTTTACTAGTTGGCCCTCCTGGCACAGGAAAAACATTGTTAGCTAGAGCTGTTGCTGGAGAGGCAGGGGTTCCGTTTTTTTCTATTTCAGGTTCGGAGTTTGTTGAAATGTTTGTAGGTGTTGGAGCTTCAAGAGTAAGGGATTTATTTGATCAAGCCAAAAGAAGTTCTCCATGTATAGTTTTTGTAGATGAAATCGATGCTGTGGGAAGACATAGAGGAGCAGGTTTAGGAGGAGGCCATGATGAAAGAGAACAGACTTTAAATCAAATTTTGGTAGAAATGGATGGATTTGATTCATCTACAAATATAATTATTATTGCCGCAACAAACAGGCCAGATATTCTTGATCCTGCGCTACTTAGACCAGGTAGATTTGATAGAAGAGTAGTACTTGACAATCCTGATATTAAAGGTAGAACTGCTATTCTAGATGTTCACGCTAAAGGAAAGCCATTCAAAGATGGAGTGGAATTAGAAGAAGTTGCAAAACAAACTCCAGGGTTTTCTGGTGCAGATCTCGCTAATCTTATAAATGAATCTGCTTTACTAGCAGCAAGGAATAATCAAAAATTTATATCACTTGAAAACCTAACGGAGTCTATTGACAGAGTATCAATGGGACCAGCAAGAAAAAGTAAAGTAATCAGTGATAAAGATAGAAAAATTACTGCATACCATGAATCTGGTCATGCAGTTGTGGCACATTTTATGCCAGAAGGTTCTCCAATTGGAAAAATTACTATAATTCCCAGGGGACAAGCAGGTGGATTCACCAGATGGCAACAAGAAGATAAAACATATGCTACTAGAGAACAATTAGAATCACAAATCGCTGCGGCAATGGGAGGAAGAGCTGCAGAAGTATTAAAAATTGGAGAAGTAACTACGGGTGCTTCAAATGATTTTGAACAAGCGACAAATATAGCAAGAGAAATGGTTATGAGATTAGGCATGTCCGATAAATTATCAAATCGTTCCTTTGGCAAAAGGCAAGGTGGCGCAGTATTTTTAGGAAAAGAAATGTCAGAGGAAAGAGATTATTCACTTAAGACAGAAGAAATAATTGATAATGAAATCAATCGTCTGCTCAAAGAAGCTGAAAATAATGCTAAAAATATTCTAACTAAATATGATAAAGAACTTGAAAAAATTGCTAACTTTTTACTTAAGCATGAAACTATAGAATCAGATCAATTTTTGGCAATACTTGAAGGAAAAAATCCTTATGAAGAAAAATCAAAACCAGAAAATAAGTCAGATTCAAATATTGACCCTGACAATATAAATCCCGATATAGATAAATCTGAAGATCTGCCAGATGCAGAACCACAAACGATGTAATTAAAATGTATCCGAGTACTAAGTGGAATTATTTTGATACTATACTCGCAATTATTTTATCAACATTATTAGTGATACTAGGTTCACTATTTTTCGCTATACTTTTTCAGCTAAAATTTTCTCAAAATGAGAATACATTCAATTTGAATGAGAAAATCTTTTTTGCTTTCATAATAATAGGAATAGTAATTTTTATTATAAAAAAATTCAATTTGCCCTATACCAAGCTTAGCTTATGGTTATCAGTATGGACTATATTTTCATTAATTTTTGTTAATTCAAGTGTGAAAATAAATAATGATATTTACCTTTATGATTTTTCATTAGAGATTATTTGTAGCTCTTTATTATCAGTTTTATTTTTATTACCAGCTATTAATTTATCTGTAGTGAAATATAATTTGAATTTATCGAGTTTAGGATTTCAGAAAACAAAAATAGAATATTTCTTAAGTGGAATTTTTTATTGGATTATTTCTTTGTTCATTATCGCAATATGGGGGTGGTTATTAGAGACTTTAAGCCTTGATTTCTTATTACCTCCAAATACAGCAAAAGAAGTTTTAAACCTAGCATTTGAAAATATTTTTATAACTGTAATTTTAGTAAGTATAATTGTACCTATAAGTGAAGAAGTATTTTTTCGTGGCTTCCTGATTAATGGTTTAGAAAAAAAATTTAATATAAAATATTCCTTACTAATTTCATCTATTATTTTTTCTGTTTTTCATATAAATATTGGTTCATTATTTCCAACTTTTATTTTAGGATTTTTTCTAGGTTATATATATATTAAATCGAAATCAATTTATCCTTCAATATTTATTCATAGCATGCATAACTTTTTAGCAGTAATAATTAGTAAATTCTACTTATAATATATATAACGTATGATATAAATAATTTTATGAACAAAAAAATTCAACATACAGACACAATAATAGTTGGTGCTGGTATCGCAGGCATAGCATCAGCTTATTATCTAAAAAAAAGAAGACCAAAGTCTACTTTTTTTATACTGGAATCTTTAGATAATTTTGGTGGAACTTGGTACACACATAATTATCCAGGAGTACGCTCAGATAGCGACCTATTTACCTTTGGATATAGTTTTAAGCCATGGAATAATGCCCCTATAGCAACCGCAAAAGAAATATTAAAATATATTGGTGAGACCATTGAAGAAAACGAAATACAAAACCATATAAAATATAATCATAAAATCACACAAGCAGAATGGTCAAGTATAGAAAAAAAATGGTACATAACAGTACATCATACTAAAAGTAAACAAATAAAAAAAATTTCTTGTAATTTTTTACTAATGTGCCAAGGCTATTATAGGCAAAATGAAGGTTATATTCCCAATTGGAAAAACTTAAAAGATTTTAATGGCAAATTTATTCATACAGAAGAATGGCCAAATAAATTAAATTATGAGAATAAAAAAATTATAGTTATCGGCTCTGGAGCAACTGCAGCAACTACTATACCAGTTCTTGCACAAAAAGCTAAACATATAATAATGTTACAAAGAACTCCAACATTTTATAGAACATCTACAATAGGTACTGAGGAGATAGCAAGCACTTTAAGAAATATAACTGATGATTCGGATTGGATTCATAAAATAGTTAGAGAACAAATATTAATCAATCAAGAAATATTCATAAAAAGATGTGCTGAAGAACCAGAAAAAGTTCGATTTGAGCTACTTGAGGAAATCAAGAACATTCTTGGGGAAAATTTTGATGTAGAAAAGCATTTTTCACCAAGTTATAGACCATGGCAACAAAGAATTGCACTTACTCCGGATGCTGAATTATTTAAATCAATAGCCAATGGAGATGTTTCAGTAGTCACAGATGAAATAGATAGATTTATAGACAATGGTATTTTATTAAAATCTGGGGTAGAATTACATTCAGATATTATCATTGCAGCCACTGGTTTTAATATGAATATTTTAGGTGACATTCAATTTATTATTGATAAAAAAATATTAGACTTAAAAGATACAATTACATACAGAGGAATGATGTTCACAACTGTACCAAATCTTATATGGACTTTTGGTTATTTTAGACAAGCGTGGACGCTTAGAGCTGAAATGATTGCGAATTTCATGATAAGGCTAATGGACCATATGGAAACTGTTAATTCTAAAAAAATTACAGTAGCTTTAAGAAAAAAAGATGAAAATATGAAAATTCTTTCATGGATTAATGATGAAGAGTTTAACCCAGGTTACCTTTCAAGAGCATTGAATAAGATGCCTAAAAGTGGCAGTAATATTGAATGGGTTCATAATCAAAATTATTGGTATGAAAAAGATATAATCCCTAATATAGACTTAAGTGGTGAGGAATTTATTTATGAATAATATAAGTGAGATTATTATATGAAAAAAAATAATAGAATTGAAAAAACATTCAAGAATAACAAAAATAAAAATAAAGTAACAAATATCATTTATATAACTGCTGGTTTTCCAGAGGAAAATAGTACAGAAAAAATCGTTAAAACAGCTCTTGATTCAGGTGTAGATATAATTGAATTAGGAATACCATTCAGTGATCCATTAGGAGACGGCCCAATAATACAAGAAGCAGGCCAAATTGCTTTAGAATCAGGAATAAATACGTCAAAATGTTTAGATATTGCAAAAAAAATTAGATTTTCCCATGGAGAAACTCCTTTAATTTTTATGGGTTACTATAATAGTTTATTGTCATTTGGAGTAGAAAATTTTTGCTCAAAAATGCAGTCTATCGATATTGATGGTTTAATTATTGCTGATCTTCCAGCTAGCGAATCTGAAGAAATGCTTAAAATAACGAAAAAATTTAATATATCACTAATTCCTCTACTTTCAATAACATCATCAGAAGACAGTATTCGTAAAGCATGTAAAAATGCAAATGGATTCATTTATTGTATATCTTCTTTGGGTGTTACCGGAGTGAGAAATAAAATATCATCTAGAATTAATGAACTTGTATCAAAAGTAAGAAAATATACTGATACACCAGTCGCTGTAGGATTTGGTATATCTAATAATAATCAAGTAAAAGATATTGCAGCATTTTCAGATGGAATAATTATAGGTAGCGCTCTTATAAAATCCATAATGGATGGTGAAAAAAAATATGCTTCAAAAAATGTAGGAAATTTTTTATCTAATGTAATTAAATAAATATTAAGGAAAAATCAAATGACAAATTTTATTAGAGGAGTAAAAGGAGCAACCACTTCTAACTCAAACTCCTCAAAAGATATATTACAAGCAACTGAAGAATTGATGACAGAACTTATAAACTCTAATGCGATAGAAGAAAAAGATGTAGCTGCAGTTCAATTTACTACTACAAAAGATCTAAACTCAGAATTCCCAGCAGTAGCTGCTAGAGAAAAAATCGAATGGAATAACGTACCTTTAATGTGCTCTCATGAATTTGATAAACCTGGAGCATTAGAAAAATGCATAAGAATTTTAATACTTTGGAATACAAAAAAATTACAGGAGGAAATTATTCATCTTTATATAAAAAAAGCTAAAGTATTGCGACCAGATATATCAAATAAAAATAAATGACAAGTAAAAGACAATTAAATTTAAATTTTAATGTGATTAATAATTTATACTATTTTAGAAAGTAATATAAGAAATTTCAAGAAACACAAAGTTATGTCTACATCAAATCTAAGAGTAAAAATGCAAAAAAATTTATTACCTCCAAAGCAATATCTGAACAATCAGCCGATATCAGATGAAATTGCATCAGTTGTTTCAAAAAGCAGGAAAAATATTGAAAATATACTTGATGGTAAAGATGATAGAGTACTAGTTATAGTCGGTCCATGTTCAATACATGATGAAGTTGCATGTTTAGAATACGCTAAGAGATTAAAAAAATTATCAGATAAGGTCGATAAGACGATACTTATTGTAATGAGAGTATATTTTGAAAAACCTAGAACTACAGTTGGCTGGAAGGGACTAATAAATGATCCGAATCTAGATGGAACTTTCGATATAGAAAATGGATTAAAGAGAGCTAGAAATTTTTTTCTTGAAGTTAATAATTTAGGCCTTGGTTGTGGAACAGAATTCCTAGATCCAATTTCCCCCCAATATTATGCAGATCTAGTTGCCTGGGGAGCCATAGGTGCAAGAACGACCGAAAGTCAAACACATAGACAAATGGCTAGTGGTCTATCAATGCCCATTGGTTTCAAAAATAGCACTGTTGGCGATTGTCAGATAGCGGCAGATGCTATTGTTTCTTGTAGCTCAGAGCATTCATTTTTAGGGATTGACGATGGAGGAAAAGCATCAATTATTCATACAACTGGGAACAAATATGGTCATATTATTCTTCGAGGTGGCAAGGCTCCTAATTACGAAGCAAATCATGTTAAGGAAGCAAAGGAATTACTTGTCAATAACTCATTATCACCAAATATAGTAATAGATTGCTCCCACGGAAATAGTAATAAGGATCATAAAAGACAGCCAGTTGTTTTTGAAAGTATAATAAATCAAAGAACTAATGGTAATAAAAATATTGTAGGTATAATGCTTGAAAGTCATCTTAACGAAGGTAATCAAAAACTTAATAATCCTGCAGATTTAGATTATGGGGTATCCATAACAGATGCGTGTATCGACTGGGATACTACAGAAAAAATTTTACTAGATGCTAATGAAAAGCTAAGTAAATGAAATATGAAATTAAGAAATTTATCTAACTTAGTTAAACCATCTATAGTAACCATAGGAACTTTTGACGGAGTTCATCAAGGTCATAAATCGTTAATAAATTATCTTGTTGAAACTGGAAAAAAATTTCATCAAACACCAGTAGTTATAATTTTCAAAGAAAAACCAAAAAATTTTTTCTTAAGAAAAAAAATTTTAAATTTGTGCTCATTAGATGAAAGAGAGCAAATAATTAAATCTTTAGGGGTAGAAAATATCATTTCATTAAAATTTGATAAAAATATTCAAGAGCTTTCATCTAGTAAATTTTTCGATAGCTTGATGAATAATATTGGAGTTCAGACTTTTATTTTGGGATCAGATTCTAAAATTGGCTCTGATCAAGCCGGATATGATGAGCTGAAATATAATCATCCTCATATAAAATTTATAAAATTTAAGCCTAAAAAAAATAAGGGTAAAATCATTTCTAGTACTTTAATTAGGGAAGCAATAGAAAATGGAGATTGTGAGAAAACAAAAGATTTACTAGGTAGATTTTATACAATAAAAGGTAGAGTAGCTAAAGGAAATAATATAGGAGAAAAACTTGGATTTCCTACAGCTAATTTAATCCCACCATTAAATATAGTTATACCAAAAGATGGCATTTACGCTTCTATTATTGAGTATAATCAAAAAAAATACTATGGTGCCACAAGCATAGGTAAAAGACCTACTTTTGAAAAAAATGGGAAAAGAATTATTGAAACATTTATAATAAACTTTAATAAAAAAATTTATTCCGAAGAGATAAATATTCATTTAGTTAAAAAAATAAGAGATGAGAAACATTTTAATTCAGAGAATGAACTAATTGATAGAATGAATAAAGATATTAATGAAGTAAAGTTACTCCTAAGCGGGAAAAAATTATTATGAAGGAAAAAACAATATTTAAAAATGTAGTTGAAGACATGGAGTGGCGAGGTCTACTTTATGATCATACACCTGAAGCTACTCATAATCTAATTTCTGAAAAAATAACTTGTTATAATGGTTTCGACCCTACAGCAAGTAGTCTTCATATAGGTAATTTAGTGGCTATTATGGGTCTTGCAAGATTACAAAAATACGGTCATAGCCCTATTATACTAGTTGGTGGTGGGACTGGAATGATTGGTGATCCTTCCGGAAAAAGTGAGGAAAGAATACTTCTAAGTCAAGAAAAAATTGATAAAAATGTTGATGCAATATATAAGCAAGTTTCCCCTTTTTTAGATTTTAGTAACAAAATTAAAAATCCTGCAAAAATTGTAAATAACTCTGAATGGTTAAGACAAGTAGATCTGTTGAGTTTCTTAAGGGATACTGGAAAGCACTTCACTGTAAATACTATGCTCAGCAGAGAATCGGTTAAGAATAGAATCGATAGAGATACTGGAATTTCTTTTACTGAATTTAGCTATCAGCTATTACAAGCATATGATTTTCTAAAATTATATGATGATTATGGATGTAATTTTCAATCTGGGGGTAGTGATCAGTGGGGTAATATTCTTGGAGGAATTGACCTAATTAGAAGAGTTCACTCAAGAAATAAATCAAAAAATGAATTAGCCCATGGTATTATATTTCCTCTTGTTACGAGTTCTACAGGAGAAAAGTTTGGCAAATCAATAGATGGAGCCCCTACTTTAGATCCTAACGCAACATCCCCATACAAACTTTTTCAATTTTTCTTAAATGTAAACGATGAAGATATAATAAAATATTTGAAAATATTTACTTTTATTACTCCAGAAAGCCTAATAAAAATACAGGAGTCACTCTCGACAGAACCCGAAAAAAGACTTGGTCAAAAAACTCTAGCTGAAGAGGTTACAAAATATATACATGGTACTAGTGGACTTACTAGAGCAAAAAAACTTACAGATGCATTTTTTTCAAATAATCTGAATATTTTATCATTGGAAGAGCTAGAAGACTTATTAGATAGGTCCGAAATTTTAGAGGTTACTTATAATGATTTATTAAATAAAAATTTTACCGAAATTTGTATTAATGATAAATACAAAATTTTTTCTTCAAAAAGTGAAGTTCGTAGACTATGCGAACAAGGTGGTATATATATTAATGATAAAAAGTTTAGTGATTTTGAAAATAATATTAGCAAAGAAGACCTTATTGAAAATAAATATTTATTGATTAGGAAAGGAAAAAAGAATTATTTTTTACTTAAAATAATAAACTAATTATTATGATTTTTGAAAATATTAAAAGCGCACCAAAAGATCCAATACTTGGATTATCAGCAGAATTTAATAGTGATATTAATAAGAATAAAGTTAATTTATCCGTTGGTGTTTATCAAGATAATAATGGAATAACTCCAACTTTTGAATCTGTATTAGAAGCTGAAAAAATTTTATTGGATAAAAACTACTCAAAATCATATAAGCCAATTGATGGTGATCAAAAATTTTTATCCGAATCAATGAAGTTAGTACTAGGTGAAAAAATATATGAAAAAAATAATCAATCGTCATTTGGTTTAAATACTCCTGGAGGAACAGGAGCTTTAAAATTAATTTCAGAGTTTCTAGCTGAATTCTCTCCAAAATCTAAAGTTTGGTTTAGTAATCCCACTTGGGCTAATCATAAACCTATTTTTCAATCATCAGGTTTCCAAACTAAAGAATATCAATATCTAAATTTTGAAAAAAATACTGTAGATTTTAACGGTATGGTCTCATCAATAAATAATATACCCGATGGCGATATAATAGTTTTACATGGATGCTGCCATAATCCTACTGGAGCAGACTTAGATCCTAATCAATGGTTAGAATTATCAAAAATTTTAAATAGGAAAAATCTTATAACTATATGTGATTTTGCATACCAAGGATTGGGGAGTGGTATTGAAGAAGATGCTACAGGTGTTAGAATTCTTGCGGAATATTTAGATGATTTATTCATTTGTTCTAGTTACTCTAAAAATTTTGGTTTATATAGCGAAAGGGTTGGCTGTCTTATTTATACAAATAACAAGAATCGCGATATAAACAATATACTTAGCCAACTAAAAAAAACTGCAAGAACAATCTACTCTAATCCTCCAGCACATGGGCCTGATATTGTACGAGAAATTTTGGAAGATAAACACCTAAGAAGCTTATGGGAATCCGAACTAAAAAAACTTAGGGAAAGAATACAAATTATGCGTATATCCTTAGATGCCAATTTAAGGGAACTTAATTGTAGTAAAGATTTTTCATACATTGTTCAACAAAATGGCATGTTTAGTTTTACAGGTTTAAGTGAGATAAATGTTGAAAAATTAAAAAATGATTATTCTATATATATAGTAAATTCAGGTAGAGTAAATATTGCAGGTATAACAACTAATAATATTAAATACATTGCAGAAAGCATAAACAAAGTTATTAATAATTAAATCTCTAGATTCTGTATTACTGAACCTGCAGGAGGCTTTGGAAAAAAATTAGTAGCCTTTGCTGGTAATCTCCATCCATTAGAAACAATTTTAGAAAATTCTGATAGTGGTAAAGGCCTCATAAAAAAAACCATATCTGCGATATCTTTTGTTATATAATCACTTATCATTTTAGAATCACTAATAGGTAATACAATTTTATCTTCCCTAACAGAACTAAAAGATTTAGAAAAAATCAATTCATCAATTTTGAAATATTCAGAATTTTCCAATGCATTACCATCAAGGACAATTTGTTTGTCAGTTACAATACCTAATGATCGGTTTTTAGAATCATAAAAGCCAAAAATAATTTCTTTGTTTTTTCTAGCTCCTAATTTCTTTATAAAATTATCGATAAATTCCTTATCAATTTTAGCAGGTAAATCAAAACTTTTTATAATAAAATGTTTTTGAATGTTAATAAGAATATTTTTGTATTCTTTGTCTGTTAGATTATTTAATACCCTGTGATATCCTCTAGTTATTAGCCCAGGTTCATCATAAGATACCAACATCATCATTCTATAATCAAAGGAATTATTTGATTTGTTACTAACAGATTTATTTTTATTTCTATAAATTATTGAGGCTTCATATCTATGATGTCCATCGGCAATAAATAACTGTGAATTCAACATTTTCTTCTGAATTATTGAGATAGTTCCTGGATCTGTAATTTTCCAAATACTTAATTTAGGTAAATCAGGAGGTGAAAAAACACTCGTTGGATTTCCGCCAGATATAGTTCTTATCAATTTTCCTACACTAAGAAATTTATCATCCTTATAAATTACTAGCAGAGGACTAAAATTTGATTTCGATTCAGACATGAGTTGAGCTCTATCTTCCACCCATTCTAATCTTGTTTTTTCATGGGGTAAAATTATTTTTTTACTATATTCTTCTATTTTGACATTTGAAATGAATCCTCTCCTAATTTGTTTTACTCCTCTGAATTCAAATTCTTCTTTAGTAACATAAATCGATGGCCTTGAATCGTATTTCAGTATGCCACTATCTATCCAATCATTAAGCGTATTGGCGGCATTTTTGTAATGATTTACGTCTTTATTTCTTCTAGCTAGTTCTAATCTAACTATATTGTAGTCTGATCTTTCATGTAAACTCTTCTGCAATTCAGGAGTAATAGCATCAAAAGGAGGACAAATATTTAAACTATTGTCTCCAGCAAATTTCGAATCATATCTTAAGCCTTTAAAAGGTTGAATGTTTAGCATAGTGATAAAATAAAAATAAATCAAGTTTTAATCTATAATATCTATAATAAATGATGTAATAAATAAAACCATTATTTTTTAGCAAAATATTTATTTAAAAAAATAATTTTATATATATGATGAATCCTGAAAAAAAAGCTAAAGTATTAAGAGAAGAAATTAATAAAGCTAATAAACTTTATTATATTGACAATAGTCCTCAAATATCCGATCAAGAATGGGATAGCAAATTTCACGAATTAATCGCACTTGAAAAAGAATTTCCTAATATCAAAACCCTTGATTCACCTACACAAAAAGTTGGAGCAATTCCAGCTAAAGGTTTTAGTCAACACAAACATTTAGTACCAATGTTAAGTTTAGGAAACGCATTTAACGAGCTCCAAATCAAAGATTGGTATGAAAAAGTTTTAAAGCTTTTAGAAATTGAATATCTAGACTTAGTATGTGAGCTAAAAATTGACGGTTTGGCTGTTTCAATATTTTATCAAAATGGAATACTTACAAAAGCTGCTACAAGAGGAGATGGAATCATCGGTGAAGAAATTACTGAAAATGTTAAAACTATCAGATCTGTACCTCTAACATTAGAAGGAGATTATCCAGAAATATTTGAAATAAGAGGAGAAGTGTTCTTACCATTATCAAAATTTAATAAACTAAATTCTGAGCGAGAACAAAAAGGATTAGAAACTTATGTTAATCCTAGAAATTCCGCCTCTGGCTCTCTTAGGCAACTAGATTCTTCGATTACTTCAAAAAGACCCTTAGATATGTTTTTTTATTCTTTAGGATATACCCAAGATAATTCGAATTTTTCCAGCCATTGGGAATCATTAGAAATGATGAAAAAATGGGGATGTAGAGTAAATGATTTATCAAAAAAAGTAAATTCATTGGAAGAAATTTATAAACTGATTAAATATACAGAAAAAATTAGAGACCAACTTGATTATGCTATTGATGGTCTAGTCATAAAAGTAGATTCATTACATTATCAAAATATCCTAGGCCATGTTGGAAGAGAACCTAGATGGGCGATTGCCTATAAGTTCCCTGCAGAGCAACAAGAAACAATACTAAAAAAAATAAATATTAATGTTGGGAGAACTGGTGCCCTTACCCCCTGGGCTGAACTAAAACCAGTAGTAATAGATGGTGTAACAATATCTAAGGCAACATTACACAATCGTGAGGAAATTATCAGGAAAGATTTGAGAGAAGGTGACATAGTGATTGTACAAAGAGCAGGAGATGTTATACCACAAATAGTAAAAATTTCTGAAAATAATAAAAGAAATAATTCATCTGAAAATTTCTTATTCCCAATAAACTGTCCTGCTTGCAATTCAAATTTAATCACTGAGAAAGAAAATGCTATCACAAGATGTATTAATTATTCTTGCCCAGACCAAATTATTAGAACAATTGAGCATTATGCATCAAAAGTTGCTATGGATATTGAAGGTTTTGGAAAAAAAATTATTCAAGAATTTTATAAATCAAAAATCATACTTAATATTCGTGATATATATAATATAAAACATAAAAAAGATCAAATATTATCGCTAAATAATATGGGAGAAAAAAAATTTACAAATTTGATAGCTTCTATAAATAATTCATACCATCAACCACTTGAAAAATTAATTTTTGGACTAGGAATTCTTGGAGTAGGATCTGAAGCCTCTGAGTGGCTTGCAAAAAAATTCAAATCTATTAGTAATTTGATTGATGCTCAGGAAAAAGACCTACTAGAAATTGATGGAATTGGAGAAATTGTAGCTAAGTCAATTAAAAATTATTTTCTAATTAAAGAAAATAAAATTCTTATAGAGCAACTAATCTCAATTGGAATAAATCCAGTGCATACTGATGAAGAAATTATCAAGAATGATATGATTTATAATCAAATTTTTGTTATAACTGGTAAATTCCAATCTTTTTCAAGATTAGAATTAGAAAATAAAATAAAAATTGCAGGAGGTAAAATCTCTTCTTCTGTATCAAAAAATACCAACTATGTAGTTGTTGGAGATTCTCCAGGAAGTAAATTGAATAATGCTAAAAAATTAAATATTAAAATAGTTAGCGAAAATGAGTTGTTATCAATACTAAATATTGAAGAAAGATAAAAATGAAATTTTCAGACTATAGTAATAATATAAATACTCCTTGGATATTAGTAGGACTAGGTAATCCAGGAGGAAAATATAAGAATACCAGACATAATATCGGATGGTCGGTATTAGATAAAATAAATAAAAAATATAACCTAAATATAAATAAAAAAAATAAAGAATACTATATTTCTACCTCATTAATAAAAGATTCAAAAATTATAATGCTATACCCAGCTACTTTTATTAATAATTCTGGTGAAATTATTAGCCAAATTGCAAAGAAATATAATTCAAAAAAAAATAATTGTTATATATGACGATATTAACCTACAAATAGGTAGGATTAGAATTCGAAAAAATGGTAGCTCTGGTGGGCATAATGGTATGAAATCTATAATTACTTCACTTGAAACTGAAGAATTTATGAGAATAAGGATAGGTATTGGAGAACCAATAATTAGGAGTGAACAAATTTCTTATGTTCTAGGAAAGTTTTTACCTGAAGAAAAAATTCTAATAAATAAATCTATAGATAGATGTATTAATGCATTAGAAATAATATTAGAAACAGACATAGATGAAGCAATGAATGTATATAATAGCCAGCAATAATTTTAAATTTTTTCCCAACCAGTATACTTAACTAATTCTTCAGGTATTATAATTGAACCATCTTTTTGTAAGCCATTTTCTAATACAGCAATCCATATTCTTGGTAGTGCTAAACCTGAACCATTTAGTGTATGTGGAAAAATTGTGGAACTATTCTGAGAATTCTTAAATCTAGTATTATTTCTTCTTGTCTGAAAATCTAAGCAGTTTGACACAGAACTTACCTCTAGCCACTCTCCAGTTCCTTTGGACCCAGACCTCAATATCATATGTTTTTGCTGATTGAAAACCAATGTCACCTGTAGATAGTTTCAAAATTCTATATATTAATCCTAATCTTTTGCACAGATCAACTACTTCTTTTAACATTTCTTCATGTACAGCAATAGAATCATCAGGTTCAACAAATCTAAATATTTCTACCTTTTCAAACTGATGAACCCTCTTTATGCCTCTCACATCTCTCCCTGCAGCTGTATGTTCTTTTCTAAAACTTGGAGTTTTTGCAACATATTTTTTTGGTAGCTCGCCAGGTTTAATTATCTGGCCTTGATGCATTCCATTTAACGCTACTTCAGCAGTTGGAATCAGCCATAGATCAGTCTCTGAATCCATGTATAAATTATCTTTAAATTTAGGTAAATTTCCTGATCCAATCATAGTTTCCTCTTTAACTAAAAATGGAGGATCTATTTCTTCATAATGATTTTCATTAGTATGGACATCTAACATCCAATCACCTAAAGCTCTGTGTAACTTAGCACCTTTTCCTCTTAATACATAAAATCTACTTCCTGAAATTCTTGCACTGGATTCTATGTCCAAAAGGTTTAGTTTTTTCCCAATGTCCCAATGAGGATTATTGTGAGTTGTTTGTTCTATTTCCGAAGAGTAAACAATTTCATTATAACTATCATCTGGACCCACTGGAACGTCATCAAGTGGAATATTAGGAATTGTGAGTAAAATCTTCTCCAGGTCAAAAATAACTCTAGAGAGTTCAGAGTCATAAGATTTTATCTGATCCCCTATAATTCTCATATCATTAATCTCTTGTTGGTTTGGGGGACGTTTTGAGTCACCTATATTTTTACTTACTGTGTTTTTTTTATTCCGAAGATTATCTACTAAAGTAATTATCTCTTTTCTTCTAGTTTCAAGGGATATTATTTCTTCTATAGGAGGTTTTTCACCCCTATTTATCAAAGATTTTTCAACATAATTTGTTTGGCTTAATATTTTTTCAATGGAAATCATAGCATTTTCTTAATTATTATTGTTTTCTCATAGCAGGGAAAAGTAAAATCTCCCTTATAGAAGATTCACCAGACAAAAGCATTGTCAATCTATCCACACCTAATCCAAGTCCCCCTGTTGGAGGCATACCATGCTCAATAGCAATTAAAAAATCTTCATCCAAGCGATCAGCTTCAAGATCACCTTGTATTGCTCTCATTTTTTCCTGATCTTCAAACCTTTTTCTTTGGTCAATTGGATCATTTAATTCGCTAAATGCATTTGCTAATTCTGAACCCATAACAAAAGCCTCAAACCTTTCCACTATATTTTCAGAATCTGGTTTTTTCTTTGCTAAGGGAGACATTTCTAAGGGATAATCTACAAGGAAATGAGGCTGAATTAATTCAGGTTCTATGGAAGAAGATATGACCTTATCTAATAATCTCCCCCATGTAGCATTTTCATCAACATGAATTTTTAATTCTTTCATCTTTTTAGCTAATATATCTCTATTATTAATTTCGAGATAATCAATTCCAACCTTATCAATAAGAGTCTTACGCAAATCAAGTCTTTTCCACGGAGGTGTAAGATCTATATCTGGAATATTATTATCTTTTGATTTAATTATCATAGATCCGTTAATTTTTTTTGCAATATAACTTACCATATTTTCAACTAATTCCATAACATCGTTATAATCTGAATAGGCTTCATATGATTCTATAGTCGTAAATTCTGGATTATGATTATGATCTAAACCTTCATTTCGAAAGAGTCTGCCGATCTCAAAAACTTTTTCTATTCCTCCTACAATTAACTTTTTTAAATATAATTCTGTGGCTATTCTAAGGTATAGTTTTTCACTTAATTGATTGTGGTATGTTTCAAAAGGAGTAGCTTGAGCACCAGCAGCAATAGGTACTAGTATAGGAGTTTCAACCTCTATAAAGCCTTTGTCATGCATAAAGTCACGCATATATCTAACAACATTAGATCTCAATGTCGCATTTTTCAAAGCTTGAGGATTGGAAATCAAATCTAAATATTTTTGCCTAAATCTTAACTCATGGTCACTTAATCCTCCCCACTTATCAGGCAACGGTCTAATAGATTTTGTCAGTATAGATAATTGATCACAATCAATACTAATTTGGCCTCTTCTAGTCTTAAAAACAACTCCATGTACACCTATTATGTCTCCTATATCTACATAATCTAATAAAGAATAGTTTTCTTTCATCTGATCTTTTTTTGAAAAAATTTGTATAGTTCCATCTATATCTTTGATATCTATAAAACATACACTACCCATATCACGCTTTGACATTACCCTACCTGAAAGAGAAATTTTTATTTCAAGTAATTTACTTTCCTTACGTTCTTCTTCCATTTTTGTATATAAATTAATTGCTTTTTGAGTAGTATGGGTTCTATTGAATCGAGCGGGATATGGATCAATACCCAATGATTTCAAAGAATCAATTTTTTTGATTCTATCGTCAATTAATTTTTCTTCACCAAATAGATTTTTTTCTTTATTAGAAGATGACATTGTTTTTTTTATATAAAATTCTCATTAAATAATAACAATTTAAATTTTTTATTACATGAATAAATATATACAAATATTTATATCATTACTGATTTTTTTTTATTTTTAATTTTCTAATCAAATATAAATTCTTGATTTTTATTAAAAAAACACGAAAACCGGTAACAAATAGGTAAGTTAAGTTTTCTGTAATTTAATCAATAATTTTCTTATAGTATAAATTTATATATTAATTTAATAGATGTATTCGGATGAAATATAGTTTTAATCAACTGCAATCACCTTTTAGACCAACCACTTCAAAGGTCATATCAGCAATATTTTCAATGCTTGGCCCTAGTGGCCCAAAGGATATGATTGTATTGGACGCTTACGCAGGAGAAGGTTCGGTTGGAATAGAAGCTGCAAAAAGAGGGGCAAAAAAAAGTATATTTATTGAGCAAAATAACAAAAGATGTAATGAGATTAGAAAGAAAGTAGAAAAGTTAAACTTATCTATGAATACCAAAATAATTCGAGGAAATACTTTGAAGTCAATAAAAAAAATTCCTGAAAAAATTAATATGATTTTTGCTGATCCTCCATATAAATTAAATGAATTTGACGATTTTTTCTATGAAATTAGTAATAATAAAATACTTAATAAAAATGCAATCATTTTTATCGAACATTATAAAAAAAATATTTTACCTAAAAAATTTGAAAATTCTCATTTTACTCTTGAAAAATTGAAACTATATGGTGATACAGCTATATCAATATATAAACAAAATTTTAACGGAGAGATTGATTGAGAAAAGCCTTATACCCTGGGACATTTGATCCAATAACAAACGGGCATTTAGATATAATTGAAAGAGCATCTAAAATTGTAGATCACCTAATTGTAGGCGTTGTTGAACAATCTACAAAATCAACACTATTTAATGTAGATGAACGTATAAGTTATGTTATTGAAACAACAAAAAAAATAAATAACGTAAGCGTAATAAAATATTCAGGTTTGACCGTTGATACAGCTAAAAAAAATGATGCCAAAATAATCATACGAGGTCTAAGAATCACAAGTGATTACGAGTATGAATCGGAGATGGCATTAGTAAATATGACTCTCTCAAAAAGTATTGAAACGCTATGTTTGTTTAGTTCTTTAAATTATCAAATATTAAGCTCATCGAGAGTAAAAGAAATTGGAGCTTTAGGAGGAGATATTTCAAAAATGATACCCAAAATAATAATTAAACCGTTATTAGAAAAAATAAATTAGAATGGAGTTTTTATGAGTATTCTAGAAAAAATTAATGAGTTGAAGAATTTAGTTCAAGGGAATAAAATTCCTGCTACAGGAAGATCAATGATAAACATGGAAAATTTTATCGAACAAATTGATGAAATTAAATCACTGATACCCACTGAACTTATGGAGTCCGAAGGAATCATTAGACAAAAAGAAGCAATTATTAAGCAAGCTGAAGATGAAGCAAAAAGAATTCGCTCTTATGCAGATGAAGAAGCTATTAAAATTAATGATAATGCAAATAACAAAGCTGAATCATTAATTGAAAATGCTAAAGAAGAAGCTTACAAAATGATAACTAATACTGAGATTGTAATTGCCTCAAAAAATGCTGCTAAGGAAATTGAAGATAAAGCCAATAAAGAAGCTGAATCTATAATAGAACAGGGAAAAAATGAAGCAAACAATATAATTAATGATGCTGAAAAAATGTCTGATGAAAGAAGAAAAGGTGCAGATAATTATGCTAGAGAAGTATTGTTTAGCCTAGAGGAGAAAATTGCTGATACTCTTGGGCAAGTAAGAGGTGGTATAGATATCCTTGATGTAAGAAAAGAAACAATTGTAGCAGACTAAATAATATAGATTTATACATAAAAGTCAATTTATAATTATCGGTAACAGGAGAAAGTATTTTTCAACTTTATGGATAACGATAATAATAATAAACTTTTTCTTATTGTAGACGGCCATGCAATAATTTTTAGAGCGTGGTTTGCTACCAAACAAAGCTTAATAACTTCCTACGGGAAAAACACCACAGGGGCAAATGGGTTTTTTAGGATGCTATTCAAAGTAATTAAAGAGCAAGCACCCACTAATATTGCGGTAACTTTTGATACAAAAGCTCCAACATTCAGAAAAGAAAAATTTCCAGATTATAAAGCTCATAGACAAGAAGTTGACCCTGAACTTCATGAACAGATACCAATTGTAAAAGAAATATTGGAATCAATGAAAGTACCTGTTTTTGAATTTGATGGATTTGAAGCAGATGACCTAATAGGAACTTTATCGAAATTTTCATCAGAAGAGGGCTATAAAAACTTAATCCTTACTGGAGATGCAGATCAATTACAACTAGTTGATGAGTATACTAATGTGCTTATGTATACAGGTTTTGGTGAATCAAAAATTTATAACTCTTCAGAAGTAAAAAAAAGATATGATGGTTTAGGACCAGAATATGTTGCAGAAATTAAAGCATTAGAAGGAGATCCTTCAGATAATATTCCTGGTGTGCCAGGAATTGGTAAAAAATCATCAAGAATTATTCTTAATAACTTAGGGCATTTTAATAACCTTTTTAAAAAAATTCGAGATATTGAAAAAATTTCTAACTTGAGAAGTGCAAAAAGAATTATGAATATATTAGAAGAAAATCAAGATATAGCAGAACAAGCTTTAGAACTTACAACCATAGTTAGAGATGTACCCATAGATTTCAGTATTAGTGAAACAAAATTTGAAAAGTCATTAAATGAAAATACAAAATCAATTCTACAAAAATACGAGTTAAGTTATGTTGCAAATAGACTACAGGAATTATTTAAAATTAATTCATTCGAAGCTAATGAAAGCAATATCATAAATGATGAAGATAATAGCTATATAACAATTACTCAAAAAACCCAATTTGAAAAAATGATTAGCGAAATAAATAAAGTAAAATATTTTGCTTTTGATACTGAAACAACTGGATTAAATCCACTATCATCAAATTTAGTTGGAATTTCTATATCCTGTAAAGAAAAAACCGGCTGGTATATACCTATTGGACATAATGAAGGTGATCAACTACAACTAAATGAAATAATTTATGAACTAAACTCAATTTTTAATAATGAAAAAATAAAAAAATTTGCTCATAATGCTAATTTTGACATTATGGTGCTGGATAATAATAAAATTAATGTGAAAAATCTAGCTCTTGACACCATGATAGCCGCAGCATTATGTGGTTATAAATCTTTAGGATTAAAGCAATTATCATTTGAAATCTTTCAAAATATTATGCAGGATATTAAGCAGCTAATCGGAGTAGGACAAAAACAAATCACTATGGCCGAAGTTTCAATTAAAGATGCTAGTAAATACGCTATTTCTGATGCAGACTACACCTTGAGATTAGCTATTTTTTTTAATAAAGAGATAAAAAAACATAATGCGATAAATGTTAATGAAAAGATTGAGTTACCTCTTATTCCTGTAATATTAGAAATGCAAAAAAATGGTTTTATGATAGATACTAAATCATTAAAAATAATGTCTAAGGATTTAGAAATAGAAATAGAAAAACTCAGCAATTATATAAAAGATATCATAGGTGATAGTGAAATTAATTTATCATCAAACCAACAACTAGCAAAATTACTCATTGAAGACTTAGGTGCTCCTAAAACAAGAAAAACAAAGACTGGTTGGTCCATGGATGCTGCTTCTTTAGAAAAATTACTTCATACGAAAAATTTAGATGAAAAGATTTATAAAATTACTGAAAGCGTTTTAAGATTAAGGGTAATATCAAAAATTAAATCTACTTATGTTGATTCAATACCACAATTAATTAATACAAAAACAAATAAAGTTCACACATATTTTAATCAAGTAGGTTCATCTACAGGAAGATTGTCTAGTAGTGATCCTAACGTTCAAAATATCCCTGTAAGGACAGATTTAGGAAAAAAGGTTAGAAGCTCTTTTGTAGCTGATAAATCAAATGGATGGCAACTTTTATCTGCTGATTATTCACAAATTGAGCTTAGAGTACTAGCCCATCTATCACGTGAATCAAATTTGATTAATGCTTTTAAGAATAATGAAGACATACATTCAGCCACTGCAAGATTAATGTACAACACAAATGATATTAACGATGAACAAAGAAGAGTGGCAAAAATTCTAAACTTTGGTGTAATTTATGGTTTAGGCCCTTTAGGAGTTGCTAGACAAACAGACCTATCAAGAGAACAAGGAAAAATGTTCATTGATATATACTTCGGAAAATACCCTGGTATAAAAGATTTTATTGAAAATATTAAAATTACCTGCAAAGATCTTGGTTTTGTTGAAACAATTACTGGTAGGAGGAGATACTTACCTGATATCAATTCAAAAAATCCTAGAATTAGATCTGCAGCAGAAAGAGTGGCTGTAAATATGCCCATACAAGGTACAGCAGCAGATATCATAAAAATAGCAATGATTAACATTCATAATGAGATTAAAAATAATAATCTAAATTCTAAAATGCTTATTCAAGTTCACGATGAGCTTATTTTTGAGGTAGCTCCAGGAGAACTTATGGAGCTACAATCTTTAGTTTCAAATCATATGTCTAATGCTGTAAATTTAGAGGTACCATTAGAAATCGAAACTAAGACAGGATATACGTGGGGTGAAATGGATAAATAACAAGTTATTTTTTATCTTTTGACTTTACATAATTAATAAAATTATGATTTTTACTAAATATAACATTTTTTTTTATTACACTAATTTGGAAATGTAAATAAAATATATACTTTTAGGAGGGGTGGCAGAGTGGTTGAATGCGCTTGTCTTGAAAACAAGTATGTCTGTAAAGGCATCGCAGGTTCGAATCCTGTCCCCTCCGCCATTAATACAGTTTTGAGGTAAAAAATTTGAATATTCATGAGTATCAAGCAAAAGAACTTTTTGAACAATACAATATAAATACTCCATTAGGTTTTGTTACAAACAGCACAGAAGATGTAGAAGGCATAATTAATAAACTTAATGGTAAGGCCGTTATCAAAGCACAAGTTCACGCTGGAGGAAGAGGAAAAGTTGGTGGTGTTAAATTGGTAAATTCTGCTGAAGAAGGTAATATTATTGCAAAAGAATTATTAGGCAAGAATCTTGTTACACATCAAACAAATAAATCTGGAGTACCAATAGAAAAATTGCTTATTGCTCAAACCTTAGATATAAAAAAAGAGCTCTATGTCTCTATACTTATCGATGGTGATTTAGCATCTCCAGTGTTTATTGCTAGCACTGAAGGAGGAATAGATATCGAAGAGGTAGCTGATACTCAGCCTGAAAAAATATTTAGAATTAAATGTGATCCATTGATTGGTTTAACACCTTATATAGCTAGAGATTTATCTCGTAAGCTTAATATACCAGAGAAATCTATAAAAGAGAGTAGCAATTTATTTATTAATCTATACAAATTATTTATAGAAAATGATTGTAGCCTTGTTGAAATAAATCCATTAATAATTACTGACAATGATGAAATAATCGCCTTAGATGCTAAAGTTAATATAGAAGATGACGCTCTATTTCGTCATAAAAATTTAGAAAAATTATATGATCCTAATCAACTGGACCCCCTAGAAGAAAGAGCAATAAGTGCAAATCTTGCATATGTAAAATTAGATGGAGGAGAAGTGGGCTGTATGGTTAATGGCGCAGGCTTAGCTATGGCAACAATGGATACAACAAAAAATGCCGGAGCTAACCCTGCAAACTTTTTAGATATAGGTGGTTCAGCCGATCAGGCTGGTATTGAAGAAGCATTCAAAATAATTACTGATGATAGTGATGTGAAAATTATCTTAGTAAATCTTTTTGCTGGAATAGCTAGATCTGATATAGTCGCTAAAGGTATTATTAAAGCTGCAGAAGAAACAAAATCTAGCTTACCAATAGTAGTTACCATGAGAGGCACAAATGCAGATGAGGGATTGGAACTACTAGAAAAATCAAATCTCAATATCACTACTGCATCTGACTTGTTTGAAGCAGCAAAAATTCTGACAAAAATACTACCAAATTTAGGAGCTTAGAAAATGTCAATTTTAGTTAATGAACACACAAGATTATTAATTCAAGGCCTTGGGAGAGACGGTAGTTTTCAGGCATCAAAAACCCTAGAATATGGTACAAAAGTTGTTGCTGCTGTACATCCAGGTAGAGAAGGTAGTAATTTTGAAAATAAAGTTCCATATTTTTCATCTGTAGAAAAGGCGATAGAGGAAACAGAAGCTAATACTGGTGTAATATTTGTTCCTGCTCCTTTTGCTATGGATGCCATAATCGAACAGGTTGATGCGGGCATAGATTTAATTGTATGCATAACTGAAGGTGTACCAGTTTTAGACATGATAAAAATCATGTCTTACATAAAAGATAAATCTGTAAGACTAATTGGGTCTAACTGCCCAGGACTTTTAACTCCTTCAACGAAAACCAAAGTAGGCATAATACCAGGAAATATCGTAAAACCAGGAAATATAGGTGTAGTTTCAAGATCTGGTACTTTAACTTATGAAGCAATAGCACAACTTGTTCAAAATGGTTTTGGGCAATCAACATGTGTTGGTATAGGTGGAGATCCTGTTCATGGTACAACATTTACAGATGTTCTTCAAATGTTTGAGGCTGATGATGAAACCGAAGCGATTGTTCTTATAGGTGAAATCGGTGGCACAAGAGAACAATTAGCTGCTGAATATATAAAAAAGCATGTCAACAAACCGATTGTGTCATATATTGCTGGACAGACTGCACCACCAGGCAAGAGAATGGGTCATGCCGGTGCAATTATTACTGGAAAAGCAGCCCTCGCTTCTGAAAAAAATAAAGCGTTATCTAATGCTGGAGTTCATGTTGTAGAATCTCCATCAGATATTGGTATACGAATGAAAGAAGTAATGAAATAATTTTTGTATGGAGATTACTGAAAAATTTATACATACAGGTGATATAGCTATAAGTATAAAACAATACTTGCTAGAAAGTAATCTTCCTAATTTAGTTTTTATTCATGGATATAGTTCAAGTAAAAATACATGGGATAGAGTGACATCTGAACTTTCAAATTTTTATAACATCACTACTTTAGATTTGAGAGGTATGGGAAGGTCTGGTCGTTTTTCAGATAAATTTACTTATGAAGTTTGGATTAGTGATCTAATAATAGTTATTGAAAAATTATTTAATAAAAAAATCATATTAGTAGGACATTCGCTAGGTGGATGGCTTGCAACGAATATTACTTCTAAACGTCCTGACTTAGTAAGTGAATTAATATTAGTGGATCCTTACACTGGAGCGCCTAACGAAATAAGCAATAAAACTAAAAGAATACCTTCGGCAGATGCTAAATTTAGAAAAAATAGAAGTAAAAAAATTATGGAAGCCAAAACTTCAGATGATTTAATTTCTGAAACCAAAAAATTATACCCGAATGCATCAAAACATAGCATAAATATACTTTCTAGAATGTGGTTTGATTTAGATCATATTCTTGAAAAAAATAGAATAAGAGAAAATATTAATATTAATAAATTCATTGAAATTTATAACAAAATAGACTGTGATATATTATTTATTCTAGGCTCACCTAAATTAGGTGGCATTGTTTCTAAAGATGAAAAAATTTATTTGAAAAATTTATTGCCTAATTCAAAATTTATAGAACTATTAAACTCAGGGCACACTCCTCATATAGAAGATCATTTAAAGTTTATTAATAAAATTAAAGAAGAAATTAAATAATTAACTTTATCTAACTAATAAATTAATCGCATTTAATGTTGCGCAACCTAAAAGTCCTGCAGCAACATCATCCATCATAATCCCAAATCCACCAGAAAACTTTTCAATTTTTCTTATACCAAAAGGCTTGAATATATCAAGATATCTAAAAACTAAAAATCCTACCATAAACCAAACAAAATTAACTGGTAAAAAAAGCAAAGTAATCCACATGCCTACCCACTCATCAATAACTACTTTACTTGGATCTTTATCTTTGCTTGTAGCAGTACGATCAGATGACCAAATTCCAAAAATAGTAAATAAAATAATTACTATTGATAAGTATAAATCATTTGATAATACATTACTGAGAAAAAAAAATATTACGGCTGATACTAAAGATGCAAAAGTTGCAGGACCTTTTAGTGGCCACAATCCAGTATAAAAACCTGTTGCGAATATAAATGCAAATCTATTACTCAACTTAACCATGGTTTAGCCCACTTTAAACTTTTTTTTGTGTTAGAAGAAGGTTTATATTCACATCCAACCCAACCTTCATAACCAATATCATCTAAAAATCCTAGAAGAAAATTATAATTAATTTCACCAGTTCCTGGTTCATTTCTTCCTGGATTATCAGCTAACTGTATATGTTTGATGTAGTCTAAGTTTTGTTTGACATTATAGGCCAAATTACCTTCCATAATTTGCATATGGTAAAAATCATACTGTAGAGCTAAATTTTTATGGTTTATCTGATTTATTATCTCAACAGCTTGTTTAGTTTTATGAATAAAATACCCAGGTTGATCTATAGTATTTATTGGTTCTATAAGTGCATAAATTTTTTCTTTAGATAATTCTTCAGCTGCAAAATATAAATTTTCTTTTAAGGTTTCATATGCAGCTTTTGATTCTAAATCATGTAATACGCCAATTCCAACATTTACACCTATGCATCCTAACTCTTGTGCATATTGTTTAGACTGAATAAATCTTTTTTTATATACATCAATTTTATCTGGCCTTAAGATTAGATTTGATATCCCTGTATCGTTATCAACGATATTTGTGTTAATGATTATTTGTTTTAAATTATTATTATGTAATCTTTCTTTAATTTGTTGAATTTTAAAATCGTATGGGCTTTGAATTTCTACACCCTTGAAACCTAATTTAGCTGCTTGTTCATATCTATCTAAAACATTATATTCATTAAACATCCATTGTAAATTTGCTTCTAATTTAGGCAACTAATTACCCTTGCCTGTTATGAAATCTGGTTTCAGTTTGTAAAACTCGGTGATGTTTTCATATGATTGAGCTAATTCTAGTACTGAAAAATCTTTTTTGGGCTTTCCAATAATTTGTAACCCTATAGGTAGTCCAGAATCAGTAAATCCAGATGGGACAGAAATAGAAGGTAATCCAGTTACGGATATGGTATAACATGGCCACATCCAATCTAAGTAAGTTTTGAGTTTTACTCCATTTATTTCATCAACATATTCTTTTTCCACAGAAAATGGAGGAACAGAAGTTACGGGCATAATTAGATAATCATATTTCTCAAAAAATGTCATTATATTTTTCCATAGTTTCGTTCTTAAAGATTCAGCTTTTGCCATATCGTATGCAGACATTTTATTACCTTGATTATAATTCCACAAAATAGTATCTTTTACTTTATCAGCATTTTTTTCTATATGTTCTTTATGCTTTAATGTATAGCTATAAGCTCTGTAGGTTTGAAAAATTTCATCTGAGTCGGATAAATCAGGCTCATCATCCGTAATTTCACATCCAATTTTTTCAAAAATGTTTTTTTGATACATAAAATTATCATAAATTTCTGGTTCAATTGGCCTATTATTAAGATTTTGCGACCATGCAATTTTTGTCCCATTAAAATTTCTATTTAAGGAATTTTCAAGTCTGATTGTTGAGTCATCAAAAGAGCTTGGAGAAAACTTTTCATAACCTGACATAGAAACTAGTTGCAATAATATATCTATAACTTGCCTGCCCATAGGCCCCCCTGTTGATAAAGTAGACCATCCTAAATCATCATATGCTGGAACCCTTCCTAAGGAAGGCCTAAATCCAACAATATTTGACCAGGCTGCAGGATTTCTTAATGAGCCACCAAGATCTGATCCAGTAGCGATAGGTACCATACCACATGCTAAAGCAACAGCAGATCCACCTGAACTCCCGCCACATGTTTTATCTAAAGAATAAGGATTTTTTGTAGAGCCAAATACCTCATTAAAAGTTTGAGATCCTGCACCAAACTCAGGAGTGTTAGATTTACCAATAATAATTGCTCCCGATTCTTTAACTTTTTTTACAATTAAGGAATCATTATTTGGAATATTATCTTTATATATTTGAGACCCAAATGTTGTTCTTATACCTGAAGTTTCTTCTAAATCCTTCACTGCAACCGGTAAACCAGCCAATATGCCATTTAGTTTGTCAGTATTATTATCAAAATCTTTTGCCTGCTTGATTGCTAACTCATTAGTTAATGTAACAATCGCATTCACTAATGGATTGTATTTCTCTATTTGATTCAAGTGAATCTTAATAAGCTCTTCGCATGAAATTTGTTTGGTTGATAATAATTTTTTCAGATTTAATGCTGATAAAAAATTAATCTCTTCTGTCATTTACCACCATGTCTTACCTTCTATTTCTTTTTGATCATACTTGAAATTTTCAGAATATATTCCTGTAGATAAATATTTCCATCCACTATCACAAAAAATTGTAACAATTTTTCCAGATTTTCCTTCTTTTGACATTTTTTGCGCTATTTTTCTGGCTGTAGCAAAAGTAGCACCAGATGATACTCCAACAAAAATACCCATATCGACTAATAATTTTCTAGTCCAATAAAAAGCCTCTTCACCCTCAATTAGTACTCTGCCATCAAGTTTATCTAAATCAATTATAGGAGGAATAAAACCATGTTCAATGGCTCTTAAACCTTGGACCTTTTCGTCTGGATGAGGAGCAGTAGCAATAATTTTAATTTTTGAGTTATACTCCTTAAGAAATTTTCCCGCCCCCATAAGAGTTCCTCCAGTACCTAAACCTGCAACAAATACATCTATATCAGATAAATCTTTAATTATCTCAGGGCCAGTAGTTTGATAGTGTGCTCTTGGGTTTGCTTCATTTCCATATTGATATGGCATATAATAATTTGGATTATCATTACTTATTTCTTTTGCCAACTTTATTGACTCATTAGTTCCTTTACCAGCATCTGAAAATATTACTTCAGCTCCAAAAGCCTTTAATATATCGGTTCTTTCAGGAGGAACATCGGCAGGCATAACTGCTTTTATTTTGTAGCCTCTTACACTGCCAAGCATAGCTAAACCAATGCCAGTATTCCCAGAAGTAGGCTCCAGTATAGTACTGCCTGGAAAAATTTTACCTTTATTTTCCGCATCGAGAATAAGAGATTTCGCTACCCTATCCTTGACAGATCCAGTAGGATTGGAAGATTCAAGTTTGCCAAAAATTTGAATCTTAGGATCAGGACTTAACTGGGTAACATCAATTAAAGGAGTATTACCAATAGAGTTTATTATATTTGAACTAATTTTTTTTGAACTCATAATTATAATATCTTTAGTTTACAAGACCACAAAAAATCTCATAGTCAATTAATTCTTTAACCTCAGGGTTATCTCCACATAACTTACAGTTTTCATCTCTCTTAATATTTATTTCTCTAAATTCCATATTCAAAGCATCAATCAAAATCATCCTACTTGATAATACACTGCCAACTCCCATTATAATTTTTACAGCTTCAATTGCCTGTATAGATCCAACCAAACCAGGTAAGGCACCTATGACGCCAGCTTCAGCACAGTTTGGAACCTGACCAGGTGGTGGTGGATCAGGAAACATGCATCTATAGCAGCTTTTTCCTGGAATATACGTAGTTGCCTGGCCATCAAAAACAAGAATTGCTCCATCAACGAGTGGTTTTTTTGCAAAAAAACTTGCATCGTTTACTAAATATCTTGTAGCAAAGTTATCCGCTCCATTAATAACAACATCATATTTGGGGATTATTTTCATAGCATTTTCAGAATTAATAGGCTCTTCATGCAATACTACGTTTATATCTGGGTTATGTGATTTTAAAGTTTCTGCAGCTGAAACAACTTTTGGGCGACCTACATCACTATCAGTATGCAAAATTTGTCTCTGAAGGTTAGATACATCCACTACGTCAAAGTCCACAATACCAATCGTCCCCACCCCTGCCAACGCAAGATATAGTGCTACAGGCGAGCCTAAACCACCTGCACCAATAATTAATACCTTAGAATTTAAAAGTTTTCTTTGACCTGTACTTCCAACTCCATTCATAATTAAATGCCTGCTATATCTCTTTACTTGAGATGGTGTTAAGGGTGGCAAATTTTCTAGGTTATCCATTATTTTTCCCTAAAAATTAGAAATTAAGTTTTATTGGTTTTTTATTTTTTTTTGTTGACAAGTCAGCAATTGATACAGAACTTAAGTGTTTCAACAAAAGATTCTCAACATCACTCCATAAATCTTGCTGAGAACAATCATTAGACAAAATACAGCTTTCAGGCAAATCAACACAATCAAATGGCGCCAATGAATAATCAACGGCATTTATTACATCCTTGACAGAAATAAACTCAGGGGATTTGATTAGCTTGTGTCCACCACTAGGACCTCTTTTAGATTCAATGATCCCTGCTTTATGAAGATCTGCACAAATTCTAAGGAGAAATGGGGCTGGAACATGTTGAGACGTTGAAATGTCTTGAGTAGGGATATACTCATCACCAGGTGATAGTGCTAAGTGAATTAATGTTCTAACACCATAATCAATTTTTATAGGAATAATCATAATATCTATTATACAATCATATTTTTTTATTGGAAATTGTATTATTTTCTCAATCTACTATAAATATACATATAAATAAAGTATGATAAAATTAGTTTATGCTATTTATAATTCTAATTGGAGAATAGATTGGCCAAGAATATCATCCTAAATGTAGAAAATAGAAACACTTTTGGAAAAAAAAATCGTTCACTAAGGCGGAACGGAATCACTCCTGTGCATGTATACGGGTTAAAATCAGATTCCCTTTCCCTGCAAGCTAAAGAAAAAGATCTAATTTCTGTACTGAAAAGTGCAGGAAGAACAACACCTGTAAATGTTAAAAACAAAGATGGTGAAGAAATAATAACAATTGTTAGAGAAATTGACAGACATGCTGTATCGGGAAATATTCAGCATGTTGATTTTTTGAGAGTTGATATAAATGAAGAAGTCGAGTCACCGGTACCGATAATTTTAATAAATCAAGACAATGCACCAGGTACTGCGGGTGGAGCTGGAGTGGTAACTCAAGGAACTTTTGAGATAACTGTAAAAGCTAAGCCGTTTGATATGCCTAATGAATTGGAAGTAGATTGTTCTGTATTAATAGATTTAGAAGCAGCAATTTTGGCTAGCGATATTGTACTTGGTGAAGGTGTTTCATTGTCAAGTACCAGTGATGATAGAATCGCTTGGATTCAACCTCCAAGAGTAGTAGTTGATGAAGCTATTGTTTCTGATGAAGGTTCCCTAGAAGAAGGAGAATCAGCGGAAGACTCTAATGCAGATGAAGAAGCCTCAAGTACTTCTGAAGATTCTTAGACAACAGTTTATTCCATTTAGAATTTTAGCCAATAATTATATTTAATACCCATGGAGGGTGATATGGATATTTCCGTAGTAGCTATAATTGCTTCTTTAATTGCAATTATTATTGGATTTGCTATAGGATTTAAATTTCATAATATTTATTCATCTGGATCAATAAATGCAACTAAAGAAGCAATAGAGCAACAGTTACTAAGAGCTAATTCTAGAAGTAAAGAAATACTTTTAGAAGCTAAAGAAGAATCACTGAAAATAAGATCCGAAACTGAAAAAAAAATTAATCAACAACAATTAGAAATTCAGGCTATTAGTAATAAAATTGATGCAAAAAAAGAATCTACAGAACTCAAAGAAAAAACACTACTTGAAGAAGCAAAAATTCTTTCACAGAAGAAAAAAGAAATAGAAACAGAGATAAATTCTATAGAAAAAAACAAAAAAGATATTACAACAGAGCTTGAAAAGGTTAGTGGATTATCCTTAGCCAATGCTAAAGAAAAATTGCTGCAAACAGCTGAGGAAGAAATCGAGTTTGAGATATCAAAAAAATATCGAGATTCAGATTTAATAGCATTACATGATTATGAACAGAAAGCTAAGATGATACTTTCCGAAACAATGCAAAGATATGCAAGTGAAGTTGTTTCTGAAGTATCTGTTAGCAGAATAACCCTACCAAATGAAGATATGAAAGGTAGATTAATTGGTCGAGAAGGAAGAAATATTAGATCAATTGAATCTGCTACTGGAGTTGATGTCATTATTGATGATGTACCTGAGACAATAACAATATCTTGCTTTGACCCCATTAGACGAGAGGTCGCAAAATTAACAATTGAAAACCTAATCCGAGATGGAAGAATTAATCCCGCTAGAATTGAAGAAACTATTAAGATAGTAAAGAGAGATTTAGACAAGAATATAAAAAAAATAGGACAAAAAGCTACCTTTGATATAAATGTCAAGGGGCTACATCCAGAGTTAATCTATCACATAGGTATGCTTGATTACAGGTTTAGTTATGGAGAGAATGTACTTAATCATTCTAAAGAAGTAGGATCAATTGCTGGAATGCTTGCAAGTCAAATAGGTGCAAATGTGGAAATAGCAAAAACTGCTGGTTTCTTACATGATATTGGAAAGTCTCTTACCCATGAAATAGATGGACCTCATGCAATAATTGGAGCAGATTTAGCAAAAAAACTCGGTCAAAATGATAAAGTAGTGACAGCAATTAGAGAACATCATGATAGTGAGATGACAACAGTAGAATCATTCCTTGTTGCTGCAGCTGATGCTATAAGTGCAGCAAGACCTGGAGCTAGAAGTGATAGTATAGAAAACTATATAGAAAGATTAGATGCATTAGAAAAAATAGCTTTGGGATTTGAGGAAGTAATTAACGTTTATGCAATACAGGCAGGAAGAGAAGTAAGAATTTTGGTGAATCCTGAAAAAGTGGACGATGTTGGAGCATCTGAACTTGCAAGAAATATAACTAAAAAAATTGAGGACGAACTGCACTATCCTGGGCAAATCAAAATTATAGTTATTAGAGAATCAAGAATAGAAGAAACGGCAAAATAATAATGAAAATACTAATGATTGGAGATGTAGTTGGTAAAGGTGGAAGAAAAGCTATAAAAAGTTTATTGCCTCAAATAATCAATGAATTCCAAATAGATTTTGTAACCTTGCAAGGTGAAAATATGGCTTCAGGTTTTGGCCTCACATTAGAAACAGTTGTGGAAATGCTAGAGTCAGGTGTTGATGTGATAACTTCTGGAAATCATGTTTGGGATAAAAGAGATTTTATTGAACATCTTGATAACCCAAAAATCCCAGTAATAAGGCCATTAAATTATCCAAATAACACTCCTGGAAGAGGATATATATATGAATCAAGTCCTGTTGGAGTAATAAACCTAATTGGGAGAGTGTGGGTAGGAGAATTTGATTCTCCCTTCACACTTGCTGATCAAACATTAGGTAATATTTTTCTAGATAAAAAACCTATTGTAGTAGATTTTCACGCTGAAGCTACATCGGAAAAAGCTGCCTTGGGCTGGTATCTTGATGGACGAGTAACTGCTGTAGTGGGTACTCACACGCATGTACCAACAGCAGATTGTAAAATACTACCTAATGGAACTGCATTTGTGTCAGACTTGGGCATGGTAGGTGCTGAACAATCTATACTAGGAGCAGAAATTGAAGGATCTTTAAACCGATTTCTCACTAGCCGGAAGCACAGAATGCAACCTGAAACTAAAGGAATAATGAATTTTAACTCTGTTTTAATTACCACAAATGATACTAATAATAAAGCTATCAGTATTGAGAGAATAGACAGAAAAATAGAAATTTAATTTCTAGAAAATCAATGAATAATATAAAGTATGAAAGTAGGTATAGTTGTCATAAAATAATTAATAATTACCCATGGCCTATACTGATAGATTTACACCTGCACACAACAAAATCTGATGGTAATCTTACCCCTTCTCAATTAATAAAATTTGTGGATACCACGGATTTGCAAGTAATTTCAATAACTGACCATGATAATATAAATGGTATAAATGAGGCAGAAAAAGAAGTAAGTATACGAAAAAACTTAACATTAATTAACGGGATTGAATTAAGTACAAAATATAAAGATAAAGAAATACACCTTCTTGGTTATTTTATAGATACTAAATCAAAATTACTTAAAAATAAATTAGATGAAATAAAAGAAGGAAGAATAGAATTTTCAAAAAAAATCCTGTATATATTAGAGCAGAAAAATATCTTTTTATCTTGGGATAAAATATTTGCTTCAACAAGCGGTATTATAGGTAGGCCTCATATAGCTAAGGCTATGATAGAAAAAAAATATGTTTCATCTATCAATGAAGCATTTGAAAAATATCTTAATGATGAAAATATTATGAATATAAAGAGATTTAGTATCAACACTTATGACGCAATAGAGATAATTCAAGGATCAGGCGGTATTTCCTCTATTGCTCATCCAAAAAGTATAATAGACTTTGATTCAGAACTTAAAGGATTTGTGGATACAGGTTTATCAGGTATTGAAGTTTATGCCGAAAAATATCAACCTAAAACCCAGAATTTTTTCATGGAATTATGTAAAAAATATAATCTAATACCTACTGGTGGAACAGATTATCATGCTAATATGACTTCTAACGAAATGACCCCAGGTATGAATGGACCTCCTTATGAGATTTTTGGAATACTAAAAGATAGAGCTAGGAGTATTCATAAAAAAAATATTGGGCAAAAAATTTAAATCAAAATGGATATCACATCAATAATAATAATAATATCTTCATTTCTGATTGGATCTTTTCCTTCAGCATATTTTTTTGGGAGAAAATTTAATAACATTGATATAACAAATAGAGGATCAAGAAATGTTGGTCTATCAAATCTAACTCAAAATACATCTATATTTATGAGCTTACCTGTTATATTCTTTGATCTATTAATTAAAGGTTTTTTACCAATATTTATATGTTCTGATTCAGTATTATCATTAGATCTAAATATTAAAATTTTATGCGGTTTATTAAGCTTGATTGGTCATAATTGGTCAATTTTTTTAAATCTTAAAGGTGGAAGAGGCATTACTACTCTTTTAGGTATAATTCTTGCTATAGATTATAATTTATTTGTACTTTTTACAGGTATAGTTGCTATAGGATATTTATTCTCTCCTATCAAAGATGCAGCACTTTGGTGGATAATATCAATTTTGTGTACCCCTATATACACTATGCTCCTTACACTTTCGATTGAGCTAACTATTTTTACAATTATGCTTTCTTCTGTAATAATTCTTAAGAGATTAGTATCTAATAACGCAAAACTAAAAATTAAACTCACCTTAAATTTACTTTTGCTTAGATTATTTTTTGACAGAGATATTTATGATAGAAAAAAATGGATAAATCGAGATATTGAATAATAAATGATTGCAACATACTGTAGTAAACATAAAGATATAGTTACAAATTTAAAATGCTCTAGATGCGACTCATATATATGTACTAAATGTATGAATCAAACACCTGTTGGAATAAAATGCGAAGATTGTGCTTCTATTGGAAAGCCCAAAATATTAATTATCTCAAAAATAAATCTTTTGTTTATATTTATAAATTCAATTTTTATTTCCATCGGATTAGGATTTTTATTGAGCTTATTCTTATGGGTAATTTGGAACTTTCTTCCAACTTCAAACTTCCAAATAGGTAATATATTTTTTGCTGTTATTATAGCCTTACTAGGCTCTCAGGTAGGTGAAATTATAAGAAAAATTAGTGGGAAAAAAATCAGCTCAAAAATAAGAATCATCTCTGGATTTAGTATGTTTTTAGTTTGGTTTTCATCAATAATTTTTTCTAACTTCTTAAGTTTGCCATTAGGGATATATTTCAATATCATTAATCTTATTGGACTTGGTATTGGTTCATATATAGCAATGAATAAAAATAGAAGCTGATCGGATAATTATGGTAACAAAAACAAAAATTGAAAAAATAGAGCCTATATTATGGGATAGATGGCTACTTATAAAAATATACTGTGAAGACGGAACAGTGGGTATAGGTGAAGGTGGAGTACACGGCTGGCAAAGACCTACAAAAACTATGATTGAAGTTATGTCAGACTATTTAATAGGAAAAAATCCTGATTTTATAGAACATCACTATCAATGGCTATACAGGTCTTCACATTTTATGGGATCAATAGTACAAGGAGCTCTCTCAGCTATAGATATTGCCTTGTGGGATATAAAAGGTAAAAGACTAGGTGTTCCAATTTATGAACTAATGGGTGGAAAAACCAGGGATAGAGTAAGATGCTACATGCATGTTAGAGGAAAGACAAAAGATGAGTTAGTTAACAGTGCAATTCAGGCTGCCAATGAAGGTTTTACAGCCGTTAGATTTACCCCATATAACTCTGAAACTTTTCATCTTCACAAATCTTACAGCGAATGGGCAGATGAAGCTGTTGAAAGAGTCGGTGCAGTTCGAGATGGTGTGGGTAATGAGGTAGATATTTGTGTAGAAATTCATCGACAAATGAACCCAGCTGAAAGTATATCCTTAGGAAAGAGATTAGAACAATTTAATCCTTTTTTCTATGAAGACCCAATGCTTCCAGATAGTCCAGCCATAATGGGAGACATTGCAAAACAATGTAATATACCAATTGCAACAGGAGAAAGATTTACTACAATTTTTGAATACCAGCAATTACTTGAGGCTAAAGCAGCTGCATATATCAGACCTGACTTATGTTTATGCGGTGGATTATCTGGATCAAAAAAAGTTGCTGCTATGGCTGAAGCACATCATGTAAAAGTCATTCCTCATAATCCTTTATCTCCAATTAGTACTGCTACTTGTATACAGTTAGATGCATGCATACCAAATTTTGGGTTACAAGAATATACTGGTGAATCAGAACCTCCAAAAAGTGAATTACTAAAATCGCCCCTAGAATTAAAAGACGGTTACTTAACAGTTCCAGATGGTGTAGGACTCGGAATAGAAATAAATGAAAATTCTCTAACGATGCCAGAAAATCCAAAAATTCTAGATACTCCTATTGGATTTGATGGGAGCGTCCAAGATAGATAAAAATTATCTACCATAATCATCTTCAACTCTTACAATATCATCTTCTCCAAGATAGTCTCCTGTTTGAACTTCAATAATTTCTAATGGTTCTACAGATGAGATATTTTCAATTCTGTGGTGAAGATTTCTTTCAACAAATGCTGACTCTCCTCTACCTAAAATTAGTTCTGTTTTGTCAATTATAGCTTTAGCTGTACCTCTAGCTATTACCCATGTCTCATCCCTATGTCTATGCCATTGCAGGGAAAGTCTAGAGTTAGTATTTACAGTTAATCGTTTAACTTGAAAACCATGCCCTGAGTTTAGTATTTCATAACTGCCCCAAGGTCTTTTTTCTTTTTTATTTTTGACTTTAATTAAATCTTTATTTATGTCGATATTTTCATTCATGTGAATAATAATAATATAATTCTTAATCAAATAATATACTTCTTGCTAGTAAATAGGTATAAGATATAATCTCCTAAAAAATAAATTAAAGTTGTAAAAATTGAAACCAAAAATAAATAATTTATACTATGGCTGGATAATCGTAATAGTAATGTCAATTTCTACAGCTGCAACAATGGGGATGGGTTCATTGAATTTTGGTTTATTCATAAACCCTATGGGCAGTGAATTAAATATTGGTAGATCAACTTTTGGTTTAGCTCAAACATTTAGACAATTCTCAAGTTCTATAACTGCTCCTATTGTAGGGAGATTAATAGATAAATATGGTAGTAGAGGTTTATTACCTTTTGCTGCTTTTATAGTTGGTATTTGTTTAATTTTTCTTTCTTTCATAAATTATTCATGGCAAATGATTTTGTTATTTATAATTATGGGTTTTGTTGGTTTAGCAGGCCCAGGAAATTTAGTAACTACAATTCCAGTTAATAAATGGTTTATAAATAAAAGAGCAAAAGCTATTGCTTTTTCTTCTTTAGGAATTCCTATTGGAGCTTTAATATTTTTACCTGCAACTCAATTCTTTATCGATTCATTTGGTTGGAGAAATGCATGGATATTATTATCGATTATTTCAATGATATTGATAATACCCATCTCGTTATTTTTCTTGAGAAGGATACCTGAGGATATAGGTTTATTGCCAGATGGAGAAAAAAAAGTCTCTAAAAAAGATAACTCATATAATGAAATTTCATGGAAGCTTAACGAAGTGATAAAAAGTCATGAATTTTGGAAATTATTGATAATATTTAGTTTTATTAATCTTGCCCTAGGAACAATTGCAATTCACAGGATTCCAGATTTTATTGATAGAGGAATAGACGCGCAATTAGTTGCTTTAGCAACTGCTTTAGATGCTGTTGCAGCTGGTATAAGTATATTTATAATTGGTAACCTTCAAAAAAAAATACCCTATAAAATATTAACTTCTTTAGGTTTTATACTTCTTACAATTGCCAGTATAATAACAATCTATGCTGAATCTTTTTTTTCAGTACTTATATCGATGATTATTTTTGGTTTTGGTATAGGAGGAATGTTATTTTTACAAAACTTTATTTGGGCTGATTTTTTTGGAAGAAAATATCTAGGGTCAATTAGGGGAATGGTCATGCCTGTAACACTAATTATTGGTGGCATAGGAGCACCATTAGCAGGATATTTTTATGATTATTATGGTAATTATAACAATATATGGTGGTGTGGTATCATACTAATGTCTACCTGTGTAGTAATATCAATAACATTAAAGAAGCCTAAAAAATAATCGTATGAAAAAAAATAAACCAAATATACTATTTATATTAACAGACCAACAAAGACGCGATTCAATGAAAGCTTACGGTAATAATTGGATTAAGACTCCTAACTTAAATAATCTTTCAGAAAAAAGTTTTGTTTTTGAAAATACCTATGTCACGCAACCTGTTTGCACTCCAGCAAGAGCATCAATTATGACAGGCCTCTATCCTCAAAAAACAGGCTTACATAGAAATAATATTCCCTTAGATAAAAATATTCAAACTATAGGAGACCTTATTAATGAAGAGTATTATAATGTTCATATGGGTAAGTGGCATTTAGGTGATGATATGATAGCTCAACATGGTTTTGATAAATGGATAGGTATAGAAAATTCCGGTGGGGTAAGATCAACTAAAAAAGAATATAGATACGTTGAATCACCTTATAATAAATGGTTAAAAAGTTTTGATATAACTCCACCAGAAACTGGAAAGACTTACGAATCTTGGGTTGGAGAGGCAAATTTAACAGAAGAACAAACTCAAGCAGGTTTTTTAGGTCACGAAGCCTCAGAATTTATCTCCAATTATCCCAAATCTACTCATTATGAAAAGCCTTGGATGCTTTTTGTAAATTTTTTCGAGCCTCATCCACCCTATACTGGTCCTCTAAATGAACTTTATGATCCAGATAAAATAGAAGTAGGTAAAGCTTTCAGAAAAAAGCCAGATAGTGGCTCTTTAATAAATAAATTAAGATCTGATTTTTATATGTCCGGTGGAGTAAATCCACTTGGAGCTGAAGGAGGAGATATACATGATACAACCACAGAAGAAGGTTTTAGAAAATTACGAGCTCAATATTTTGCTAACGTTACTCTAGTAGATAATCAAATCGGAAAAATTCTAAAAGCCTTAGATGAATCATTTCAGTCTCAGAATACAATAATAATTTTTACAAGTGAGCATGGAGAAATGGCAGGCGATCATGGAATGTTAGAAAAAAGATCCTTATATGAGGAGTCCTCGAACGTACCATTATTGATACATGTACCTAACATGAATAATAATCAAAAAACTAATATTGAAGGTTCCATAAGTCAAGTAGATCTTGTTCCTACAATTTTAGAATTAAGTAATTCAGAAGTTCCGGAAGATCTTCATGGAAAATCTCTAGTTCCAGTACTTACTGGTGACACTAATCTAAAAAATAATGACGTATTTATCCAATGGAATGGCATGAATGATAGAAATCTTGGTACGCCAGAAATTAATAGAATGATAGCAGTTCCATGGAGAGGTGTCGTGACTGGAGATAGATGGAAATTAAACTTATCTACGGGAGATCAATGCGAATTATATGATCTTAATACGGACCCTTATGAAATAAATAATTTATATAAATTCCCCGAGCAAAGAAATAGGATAAGAGATATGTCTGCAAGAATTAGAATATGGCAAGATCTGGTCGAAGACGATATGACATTGCCTCCAGTATAAGCATTTACATTCGAATAAATAAAAACCCCTAGAATAAATCCAGAGGTTTTTACAGATTAGAAACTGTAAAGGAGGGTTTTTATTTCATTGCATCGCATCTACTCTACCTAAGTAAAGCCAATGTTCCTTCACATAAAAGTATACTAATTAGGTATACATATATATTTATATCAAAGATATTTTTTTTGTCAATTGTATTCCTTACCTTTATGGTATACAATTACTTTTTAACAATAATTACATATATAATACAATAAAAAAAATCTGATTTACTCAATATATTTACATGAAAATTATTGCACATAGAGGGTCTTCAGCATTAAGACCAGAAAATACTATAGCAAGTTTTGACCTTGCAGTTGAAAGTGGATTCAACCTAATTGAATTAGACATACATCTTTCAAGAGATGATGTGCCAGTTGTTATTCACGATGAAACTGTTGATAGAACAACTAATGGTAGTGGAAAAATTAACTCCCTAAAGCTTTCAGAAATAAAAAAACTAAATGCCGGACAGAATTTCAATAGCAATATTAGGTTTAATGAGAGCATACCTTCTTTATCAGAAATAATAAAAAGATATAAAAATTCATCTCATATATTTATAGAAATTAAATCTAATGATAAAAAAATAATCTCTATATTAGGTGAAATATTAAACAAAAATAATTTATATAATAGTAAAAAAAATGATGCTATGTCTATTGGAATACCCGGAGTATCAATAATTTCTTTTAACATAAACCAACTGATTATTTCAAAAAAATTACTACCAAATATAAATCATGGTTACTTGGTTAAAATTACTGAAGAAGAGCATATTAATTTATGTAAAAAGTATGGGTTTTTAGGAATTTTTCCTTATATAAAATCAATTAATCCAAAGTTTGTGAATTTGGCAAAATCTGCTAATATTTTTATCGGAGCATGGGGGCTAATTGATGATGATGATATCTATCTTGCAAAAAAATTAGGATTATCTGGAATAACTGTTGATGATCCCGAAGATGCAAATAAAAAATTACAAAGATTTAATATATAAATCTTCATCATTTTTAGCAGCTTTTATACCTTCTTCAACATTTACTAGCTTAAGTGAAATAGTGCCAACTATTATTAATAAACACACAGCCATTATTGCAACTCTTGCATCTAAGGCTGCAGAAACAGCAACAAAAATCATGGGACCTATAACTGATGAAGCTTTACCCGCAAAACCAAAAAAGGAGAAAAATTCGGCAGTTCTATGCTTAGGAGTTATCTTAGAGAATAAACTCCTAGCTAAGGCCTGACTTCCACCCATTACTAAGCCAACTCCCGTTCCTAATAAAAGCCATTGATATTCAACTGAGAGACCTAATGGATACCACACATTTTCTCTCATAAATGTAGGCCACCAATCAATACTTCCCTCTCCTAATGAACTTGGATGCTTAACTCCAACAGATTGCATACTATCTAATTCGCCGCCAGTAATTATAATCGAGTATTCAGAATTTTTATTGTTGGAAATAAAATTTAATAAATTGGTAGCTTGAGGCTTAGTTAATGAATCGCTTATATTAATTGATTTGATATAAATTTTATTTTCCACAATTAAATTATTCCAATTATCAGATTTATTATCACTATCAAACTCAGGGATAGTATCTACAATATACTGCCCAGAAGAATACGAGATATTGTAATCGAATTCAGAGGTTTTGTTTGGTTTCAATGGAGTTATTGATATTGCAAAGATTACTATTACAGTCCAAATCACTAATGATAATAGTAATGCATTTTTAGTATTCATTATTCTACTTAATTTATTAAAAACAAGCGAACCAATAGCTGCAGTAAATTGAACCAAAAGTATTGTAACTACAGCAAACATTAAAGGTAGACCTAAGGTTTCAGCTGCATAAGCTCCAGCTATAGCTAAAATTGTTTGTATACCATCATTAAATAATAAATAACTACCTAAATATAACATCATAGATTTGAATTTCTTTATATTCTTCGCTGTCTTAGAAAGCTCTTGAATAGATAAATTTAAAATCTGTGAAACTCTTAAATTGACTATAGGTTTTTCAATCTTTGGTTCAGGAATTACCTTCAATGTCCATATTGACCAACCAAACCACCAAAAGCCAATAGATGAAATTGATAGCCTAGTAATTAAATCTTCACTTGATGTACCCTGAAAAATAAATATTAGTACGGCGTGAATTAATAATAATAAACCCCCTCCCACATAACCATAAGCAAATCCTATCCCACTTACATCATCCTGAAGCTCATCAGGAGCAATATTTGGTAGGAAAGAGTTATAAATGACTATTGCACCAGCAAAACCAATATTACCCATAAAAAAAGATCCCATTACCCACGCCCAATTAAAGTCTGTATATACACCAAAAAAAACTAGAATTGTAAAAAGAGAGCCTATAAAGGTATATATGAATAATAATGTCTTTTTTATAGGTATTCTATCTGCAAGAACCCCAAGTATTGGACTTGCAAAAGCTACTAAAGCCGTTGAAATAGCTATACCAAAACTCCATGTTGAAGTAGGTGTAAAAGTCATACCTAGAAAGGTTGCTTCATCACCAAAAGCATCTTGAAAGACAGCTACAAAATATATTGGGAAAATTGCAGCTACACCACTAGTAGCAAAAGCAGAATTTGCCCAGTCGTACATACACCAAGCACGAATTATTTTTTGCTTTCTTTTTGTTAAATCTGAAATTTTCATATTTTAATATTAAATAGTCAATGATTGACTTACTATCCATAGACTCAATATAGTATAACTAATCATCAAAATAAGAAATGGAAATTGGCTATAATTTGCATCTTTTTCATTAGTTGATAATCTCACAGCATAAACATGGGAAGTGAAAACTGAACCTATATGACCGAGTATAATTAGTCCAACTGAAATAGAATGAGCTAACTCTAAATTAAAATCCCTATTAACAATAAAGTTAGATGTTCCAAATAAATCCCAACCATACCCAAAGGGATCTGATAATAATGCAATAGTTTCTTGACCAGTTACTATAAAATACCATAAATAATGGGACAGGTGATAAGCAACTGCAATAGGTAGTAATGTAATAACAAAAATTGTAGCAATTTCAACAATACCGATTTTTAATTTTCCAAAAATCTTCATTAGCTTACAAAAAGAAAAGAATATTATTATAAAGGATAAAAATAATACTAATAAGGCAATAACTTCTACAAAGTAACTTATGAAAGATTGATATTCAAATCTCAACAATATATCAAGCCACACTTCAGTCATGGATATACCATCAAAAGTTACTGTTGATAATACTAGTATTATAAAAATAACCAAAGATAAACTTAATTTATTGCTAAATAATAATCCTGATGACGGATATCTTATAAAGTATTTATTGTCGGGGTTTGACACAGTTTTATCAGAAAATAAATCATCTTGAGTGGCATTTTTATTCTTAATACTTTTTTCTATAAAAGAGAGCCTTGAAAATAACTCGAATACTATTGTAAAAATATCTGATTTTTCAAGCCATGTTTTACTCCCGTAAAAATACATTCCAACCCAAATAAAAATAGAGTAGAAAATTACAAATAAAGATATATTTCTTGGCCTGTCCGAGCCATCAAAAATTAATTCAAAAATAGCAAAAATTAAAAATAAAAATACTGCCGGCCAATAATCTAAAATTTTTGGATAAGTATATTTATCTTTATCAGAAATATTTAGTAAATTTTCAAAAAAATCATACAGAATTTTTACAGGATTAATATAATACCAAAAATTTCCAAATATTGAACATAAAATTGAAAAGCCGGCCCAAAACACCACCCAAAATAAAACTGAAGATAGACTATATATTTCATTATAAGTGCCAATAAATCCTGAAACAATAACTAATAAATATAAAAATATTGAAAAACTTTTTGAAAAATTAATTACAGTCCTAGATATTAATTTTGATTCAATATTAATATTTATTTGTTTTTTTTGATAGTTTCTTAACCCGGGAATATTTCTTCCATAAGATCCAATTATGAGGAATGAAAGAAGTACTGTTAATGCTCCTCCCAAAATATATATCCATAAAGGAAAAGTAGTTTCAACTTTAGTTACTGTGCCGTGTGCATACAAATTATTTGATACAAATAAAGCAAGAATTGTAAAGATTATATAAAAAGAAATATTATTATTTTTTATCTCCATTTGTATAATGTATCATAAATAAAAAAAATAAAACTAAAATGAATGAAAATAAAAAAATACTATTTTGGCTTGACCTTGAAATGACAGGACTTGGAGACGATCAGGTTATAATCGAAATTGCATCAATAATTACTGATGATGATTTAAATATCATTAAAGAGGGTCCTGAAATTGCTATAAATCGAACTAATGAAGAACTTTCGAACATGGAAAGCTGGCCTGCAAAACAACATAAAAAATCAGGACTTTTGAAAAGAGTAAAGGACTCTAAAATAGATATTAAAAAAGCTGAAAAAACAACTTTAAATTTTCTAAAAAAATATTCAGAGAAAAATCAAGCAATTTTATGTGGAAATTCAATTTGGGTTGATAGAAAATTTCTAAGGAAAGAAATGCCCATTTTGGAAGGATATTTATATTACCGTATGATAGATGTTTCTACTCTAAAAGAAATTATCACTAAATGGTATCCAGCAGAAGGTTATTATGAAGAAAAGAATAGTTCTCATCTTGCACTCTTAGATATAAGAGACAGTATAAATGAGCTAAAGTGGTATAGAGAAAAATTTTTTATAAATAAAAATATCTGATATTATAGTCAACATCGCAAATAAGGTTTTACAGAATACGGACCTATGAGCATTCTCCAGAAAAAACTTCCAATTTTTCAAAGAAATCCTTCATTATTGCATCGCGATCAATTTGATGAACATACCGTATCAGGTGTCGAGACTGATCAAAACTCCATGTTGCCTGTTCCGTCAAGATTGGAGACGAAATAATATGACTAGGTGCCCACTCTTCGTTTAGCACCCAGGCAACTGCTGCCATGTCCCATATTTCCTTAGACCAGCCTTTATGCTTATCGCTATAATTTTTGAAACGCTTTGCCAAAAAAGCACCAATTTCACCTTGTGGTTCGACGTAACGCTCAATCTCTGGAACAGAACTATGCAGATGGGATGTAACACCCATGCAGGGAACTAACACTACTGGCGCACCACTATCTAAAAGCGCCTGCGCTCCACCAATGTCCTGCTTCAGATTAAATTCACTTGTATGAGGCCAATTCAGACTATGTCCACCTAGCCAAACTACCACAATTCGGTCGATGATGTCAGGTGCTTTCAAAATTGCAGAAACAACATTACTAATTGCTGCGATTGCAATCACGTAAAGGGGATCTTCGGGTGACCCTGCCCGGGCCCGTAAAATTAAATTATCAACCGCTGGGGCATGTTTGTATTTTTTTTCTACCCCAACGTATTGCCCCACACCTCGGTAGACCATACTATCGGCATCAATTTTCAATCGATCCAAAAGACGCAAAATTTCTTCATAGCTTTTTTCCATTCCGTCTTGTGGGTTCTTTGAACGAAAATTATAAAAGGGAGCCGCATAGATTGCCTCTACTGAGAGACGTTTATAAGATAACATCATTTGGACAATCGCAAATTGATCATCTATTTCGTTATAAGCGTCGGTGTCCATTACCACTCTTAATTTACCTACTCGAGGATGTAATAATTGTAGACGCTTTCTATTTGAAATTTTCATTCAGAGATCCCTATGAATTGCTGAGGTAGTATAGAGGAAAAAAATTTTATAAATAAAACTATCTAATACTGTAACCACCATCAACTGGTATAGAAACCCCTGATACAAATTGAGATGCTTCAGAGGCTAAAAAAATCGCTGTACCAGCTAAATCATTTGGTGTACCCCATCTACCAGCAGGAGTTCTAGGCTCAATTAACGCATGCCTTTCAGGATATGTTATACGAAATTTTTCAGTCATTGCTGTTACAATCCATCCAGGTAATATTGCATTGACTTGAATATTATCCTTACTCCAACCGTCAGCACAACTTTTAGTATACTGTACTACTCCACCTTTACTAGCTGCATAAGCAGAACCATAAGTAGAACCAAAAATAGATAACATAGAACCAATATTAATTATTTTGCCAGAACCATTTTTTTTCATCCCTTCTACAACTTTGCTGGACATAATGTGCATGCTCGATAAATTTGTAGATATAACATTTGACCAATCTTCAAATGAAAGCTCTTGAGGTTCTGTGGCTCTAATATTTATGCCGGCATTATTTACTAAGATATCAAGATGTTTGTATTCTTTATAAATTTCTCTAAACATTGCATCTACAGATTTCACTTCGGTTATATCACATATAAAAAAAGAGAGCTTACTTTCAGGAAATTTTTTTGTTAGATACGCTCTACTCTCTTCATTTTTTTCTTCATTTCGGCCAACAATAATTAGTGATGCACCGAATCTTAAGTAACCCTCTGCTATACCTAACCCAATTCCTCCATTGCCACCTGTAATTAATGCCGTTTTATCACTTAAGTCAAACATTTTTATCTCCTAGATTTTTTATATAACAAGTTATAATATAATATCATAAGCTAAAATTAAAAATTATAAATATACAAATGTTTAATTTACCAACAAATCATATTGATATGCCTGAGGCATTAAGCGACATTACAGTTCTTGACTGTTCTCAAATACTCGCAGGACCTTTTTGCAGTATGCTTCTTTCTGACATGGGAGCCAACATAATCAAGGTAGAAAAACCATCTGGCGGAGACGATACACGTCGATTTGGCCCACCATTTATAAATGATGAATCAGCTGCTTTTTTAGCCATGAATAGAAATAAAAGAAGTATAGTTGTAGATTTTAAGAATAATCATGGTGTTGAAATAATGAAAACATTAGCTAAAAATTCTACTGTAATAATAGAAAATTACAGGACTGGAGTTATGGATAAACTTGGATTAGGATATGAAGATCTAAAAAAAATTAATCCTAAAATTATCTATTGCTCAATTTCTGGTTTTGGAAGAACTGGACCTTATGCAGAAAGGGGAGGTTTTGACCTAGTTGCACAGGGTATGAGTGGATTAATGAGTATCACTGGAGTGCCAAATTCTCCACCTATTAAGATAGGTGTTCCTATAGCAGATATGAATGCTGGAATGTTTGCAACTTATTCCATATTGACAGCTTATATCCATATGCTAAAGTCTGGCGAAGGGCAATTTCTTGAAGTTTCATTATTAGAATCCGCTCTTGCATATACAGTTTGGGAATCCAGTAGCTATTTTGCTACAAAAGAAATTCCTGAACCTCTAGGTTCTTCTCATAGGTTATCCGCTCCATATCAGGCACTTAAAACCATTGATGGATATATAAATATAGGCGCTCCAAATCAATCAAATTATGAAAGATTATGTAATGCTATTGATAGAAAAGACCTAATAGAAAACAAAAATTTTATTGATAATGCAAGTAGATTAACTAACAGAGAACAATTAGAAAAAGAGCTTGAAAAAACTTTGTCTACAAAAAACTCAAACCACTGGCTAGAAAAATTAGATGATTTTGGAGTTCCATGTGGTCCAATAAATAATATCGAAGATGCATGGAGTGACCCACAGGTAATTGCAAGAAATATGAGAGTCAGTCTTGAACATCCAACAGCAGGAAAAATTGACAATATTGGAGTCTCTCCAAAACTCTATAAAACTCCAGGCAGAATTACTAAACCTGCTCCTATTTTAGGAGAGCATTCTACTGAAATTTTAGAGGAATATGGATATGATAAAGAATCAATTAAAAGTTTTATCGATAAAGATGTAATTACACAAAATTAGATTACTTTTTTTCTATCTTATTATTTTTTTTTCTATCTTTTTCTTTGGTTGCTTTCCATGATTTGTAAGCAAGCCATCCTAATAAAAGCAGAATTAAAATAAAAACAATAAGTTCATCATAGGCTCCCAAAGCCCCATGAATAAGATTTATATGCTCTAACACATTATTTTTTAACATATCAATGTTATTATACAAACAAATATATAAACACTTAGAAAAAAATTATGACTAAAAGAATAAATAAAGTAATAGAATTATTAGAATCAAAAGAAACTGTGTATTACACAGGAGCACATTCAGGGCATGTTCTAACTTATGAACAAGGAATTATTGACGCTAAAACTTGGGCTGATTATATAAATATAGGGATGGAACACGGAGCATTTGATATGCCTGGCTTAGACAATTATATAAAAGGTCTTATAGATGGAGGCCCAACATCAAGTGGGCATAGAACTCCAGCCATAATAGTAGAAGCCCCTGTAGAAGGTAGCTCTGAAAATATTGTTAAATATAATGCTTGGCAATTTCGAATGCTACTTGCTAGAGGTATTCATGGAATTTTATTATGTCAGGCTGAAAGTCCTGATGCTGTAAGAGCTTTTGTTGAATCATGTAGATATCCTATTAATATACTTGGAGTTGGATATGGATTAGATAGAGGAAGAAGAGGTGTTGGAGGACACACTACTGCAGCTAAAGTATGGGATATTAACCCTGAAGAAACTTATATTTCAAAATGTGACCCGTGGCCCTTAAATCCTGAAGGAGAACTACTTCTTGGAATAAAAATAGAAAGCGTAAAAGGGGTAGCTAATTGCGAACAAATCTTAACAGTACCAGGAATAGGTTTTGCTGAATTTGGTCCTGGAGATGGTCACATGTCATATGGAATAAAAAGAGACCCCAATAAACCTTTAGATCCTAGAATTATAGAGGCTAGAGAAAGAGTAAAAGAAGCATGTGAAAATAATGGAAAATATTTTCTTGGAGGAGCTTCGCCAGATGATATAAACGATAAAATTGATGAAGGTGTAAATATTATCTCTGGAGGCAGAAAAGATACTGCCGAAGTTGGTCGTAAACATACGAACAGGCAAATGCCTGTATAAATATCCTTTACCTTAATTTACATTCAATATTTGATTCTTCACAATATGTTTCAAACCAATTAATTACCTCTTTATGATAAGGTATCCCTTCCTTTGATCTCTTTTGTACTTCTTCTTGTTCCTCAAGGCCAGCATAAATAACTCTTTCATGTCCTTCAGATGGAGGAACATTTATTATATGTTTCAGCAAATCATCCATGTCTAATAAAAATTTTGTTTTATCTGTGAAAGCATCAATGTCATAGGCTTGAAAAAAATGTCCACCGTTATTTTTATGAACAGGACCAGGCCCCCATCCGGATAATTCATTACAAATTATTTCATTCATTAGACCCAAACTATATCCTTTGTGAGAACCATTTTCTCTGGTTCCTCCAATATGTAATAAATGATATTTTTCAGGTGGATGTACTTCTTCCATTATAGGGTTTCCATTAGTATCTGAAATCCAGCCAGGTGCTAGTTTTGCCCCTGTGCGATTAGCTAGAGTAATTTTGTTGCCAGCTACCTGAGTAGTTGCTATATCGAATAAAAAATAAGGCATTGATTTAGCTGGAGCTGCCCAAGCAATAGGATTTGTACCTAATAGAGGTTTTGATCCAAATGTTGGAACAGTGTTTAATGCTCCACCAGCAGTCATACAGTGACCAATCATTCCTTGCTCTGCTGCCATCATTGCATAATACCCACATCCTGCTAGGTGCCCAGAATTGGTTATTGCAACAGCCCCAATACCAAATTCTTTAGCCTTATCAATAGCTTTCTGCATTGCCCATGGACCAACATGAGTTCCCAAGGCTCCATCAGCATCTACAGTCAAAGTTGTTGGAGATTCTCTTAATATTGAAAAATTTGGACTTGGATTAAGTTCTTTGTTAATGTATTCCTTAACATATCTACGCAATCCATTTGAAACCCCATGAGATTCCACTCCTCTTAAGTCATTGGTAATTAAAACGTCAGCATTAATTTTTGCATCATCTTGACTTAATCCTAAGTGAACAAAAACTTTTTCTGTAACTAATCTGATTTTTTCTTCTTCAACGTATACTCTATCTTTTTTTGGTACTTTAAATCTCTCAAGCATTACTTTTTCCTTATAAAATTTAATTCTTAAATCTATCATAAAAAATAAACTAGCAATACTAACTATCCAACTATTATGATAAATTAAACGAACAATACAAATAATTGAGGTAAATTATGAGAATCGCATTACTTGGTATTTCACACGAAACAAATACATTTTCTGTTACACCTGCAACATACGAGGAATTTGAAAAAAGAACTATCATCAGAGGAGATGAAATTTTCCCTCGATATGACGGTGCAAATTACACCATTACTGGATACATGGATGCGGCAAAAGACTTTGATTTTGAACTAGTTCCTTTAATGTTCGCAGAAACTGGACCAATAGGAACAATAACTAAAGATGCATATCATAGACTATCATCTGAAATGTTTAATATGTTAGAAAATGAAGGACCTTGGGATGGAGTATTAATTTCTAATCATGGAGCTGCAGTTTCTGAAGAATTTCCTGATATGGATGGAGAATTTACCAGAAAAACAAGAGAAATAGTAGGACCAAAGGTTCCAGTAGGTATCACGTTTGATATGCACGCAAATGTTTCAAAAGAAACTGTTAAAAATACTGATGTTTGTATCGTATGGAGAACCTGTCCTCACCTAGATTGTAAAGATAGAGGCTACAAATGTGCATCATTAATTTATAGAACAATTAAGGGTGAAATTAATCCTACACAATTCATAGAAATGCCACCTATGCTAGTAAATATAGTTAAGCAATATACAGGCCAAGAACCTATGAAAAGTTTGGTTGATGAATGTGTCGCAGCAGATGAAAATAACGATGATGTTTTAGATACATCAATCGTTGAGGGTTATCCATACGCTGATGTTGAACAAATGGGTATGTCTTGGATAACTATTACTGATAACAATCTTGAACTAGCAGAAGAAATATCTAAGGATTTAGCATATAGTGCTTGGGATAAAAGAGAAGAACTTAATAGACCAGTACCGAGCATAAGGGAAGCTTTAGAAGAAGCTCAAAATATTTATGTTGGACCAAAACCTGAAGGAGTAGAAAACTATGTACCTTCTGATGGTTCTGCATTACAAGAAGCTGAAAAAAACGAACATTCTCATCTAGGACCGGTAGTACTTATGGACGCAGGAGATAATATAGGTGGAGGATCAACAGCAGATTCAACTCATATATTAAAAATTGCTCAAGAAATGAAAATCGATGGATTTTTACAAACTTTATACGACCCAGAATCTGTTAAGACGTGTGTTAATGCTGGTGAGGGTGCGGAAGTAACGATTGATGTCGGTGGAAAAACCGATAATATGCATGGAGAACCAATAACTATCACAGGAACTGTTAGAAGAATACATGATGGAAAATATGAAGAACATAGGCCAAATCATGGAGGTCAAAGATTCTTTGATGATGGTGAAAGAGTAAGGTTCGATACTAATGATGGTAAAACAATAATTTTGACAACTTTAAGAACTGGTAATACTGCCAGAGAACAGATTTACTCCATGGGAATAAATCCTGAAGATTATAAAGTTATTGTAGCGAAAGGTGTTAGCTCTCCTAGGCCGGCATATCATCCGATAGCCTCAGAAATAATCGTAGTTAATACTCCAGGAGTAACATCTGCAGACTTAAGTACTTTTGAGTATAAAAATATAAGAAAATCTTTATACCCATTTCAAGAACCTGATTACCCACCTAAATCAAACTGATTGAGGTAAATTATGAGAATTGCACTACTTGGTATTTCACACGAAACAAATACTTTTTCTGTTACACCTGCAACATACGAAGAATTTGAAAAAAGATTAATCATTAGAGGTGATGAACTTTTTTCTGAATATGATGGTGCAAATTACACTATTACCGGATATGTGGACGCGGCAAAAGAATTTGATTTTGAACTAGTTCCTTTAATGTTTGCTAGAACAGGTCCAATAGGAACAATAACTAAAGATGCTTACGATAGGCTATCATCTGAAATGTTTACTATGCTTGAAAATCAAGGACCTTGGGATGGAGTACTAATTTCTAATCATGGAGCTTCAGTTTCTGAAGAATTTCCTGATATGGATGGAGAATTTACTAGAAAAACAAGAGAAATAGTAGGACCAAAAGTTCCCGTCGGTATTACATTTGACCAGCACGCAAATGTTTCAAAAGAAACTATAAAAAATACTAATGTTTGTATCGTATGGAGAACAACCCCTCACTTAGATTGTAAAGATCGTGGATATAAATGTGCATCATTAATTTATAGAACAATTAAGGGTGAAATTAATCCTAAACAGTTCATAGAAATGCCTCCTATGCTAGTAAATATTGTAAAACACTACACAGGCCAAGAACCTATGAAAAGTTTGGTTGATGAATGCGTTGAAGCAGACGAAAATAATGATGAAGTTTTAGACACATCAATAGTTGAGGGTTATCCGTACGCGGACGTTGAGGAGATGGGTATGTCTTGGATAACTATTACTGACAACAATCTCGAATCTAGCAGAAAAAATATCCAAAGATTTGGCTTATAAAGCTTGGGATAAAAGAGAAGATCTCAATAGACCTGTACCGAGCATAAGGGAAGCTTTAGTAGAAGCTCAAAAGATTTATGTTGGACCAAAACCAGAAGGGGAGGAAAACTATGTACCCTCTGATGGTTCCGCGCTCCAGGAAGCAGAAAAAACTGCAGCACTCACATCTTGGGACCTGTAGTTCTTGATGGACGCCGGAGATAATGTAGGTGGGGGATCAACTGCAGATTCAACTCATATACTAAAAGTTGCTCAAGAAATGAAAATTGATGGATTACTTGCAAACATTATACGACCCTGAATCAGTTGAGACGATGTGTTAATGCGGGCGAGGGTGCCGAAGTAACGATTGATGTGGGTGGAAAAACCGACAATATGCATGGAGAGCCAATAACTGTCACAGGAACTGTTGAAGGGATACATGATGGAAAATATGAAGAACACAGACCAAGCCACGGAGGGTTTAGATTCTCTTGATGACGGACAAAGAGTAAGGGTTCGATACGAATGATGGTAAAACAATAATTTTGACAACCTTACGAACACATGGTAATACTGCCAGAGAGCAGACTTTACTCTATGGGGATAAAGCCTGAAGATTATAAAGTTATTGTAGCAAAGGGTGTAAGTTCTCCTAGGCCGGCGTATCATCCTATTGCCTCGGAAATAATCGTAGTAAATAGCCCTGGTGTAACATCTGCGGACTTAAGTTCTTTTGAGTATAAGAACATAAGAGATTCCTTTGTATCCCATTTCAAGAACCAGATTATCCACCTAAGTCAAACTAATAAAGGTAAATTATGAGAATCGCACTAATTGGTATTTCACACGAAACAAATACATTTTCTGTTACACCTGCAACATACGAAGAATTTGAAAATGGAAAAGGACATATCGTCAGGGGTAATGAAATTTTTGAACAATTTGGTGACACCAATTACACGATTGGTGGATACTCAGAAGCAGCAAAAGATTTTGGGTTTGAATTAGTTCCTTTAATGTTTGCTAGAACAGGTCCAATAGGAACAATAACTAAAGATGCTTACGATAGGCTATCATCTGAAATATTTACTATGCTTGAAAATCAAGGACCTTGGGATGGAGTATTAATTTCTAATCATGGCGCTGCAGTGTCTGAAGAATTTCCTGATATGGATGGAGAATTTACTAGAAAAACAAGAGAAATAGTAGGGGCAAAAGTTCCCGTCGGTATTACATTTGACCAGCACGCAAATGTTTCAAAAGAAACTGTTAAAAATACAAATGTTTGTGTTGTTTGGAGAACAACTCCTCACCTAGATTGTAAAGTTCGCGGATATAAATGCGCATCATTAATTTATAGAACAATTAAGGGTGAAATTAATCCTACGCAATTTATAGAAATGCCTCCTATGCTGGTAAATATAGTTAAGCAATATACAGGCCAAGAACCTATGAAAAGTTTGGTTGATGAATGCGTTGAAGCAGATGAAAATAATGATGAAGTTTTAGACACATCAATAGTTGAGGGATATCCGTATGCGGATGTTGAGGAGATGGGAATGTCTTGGATAACTATTACTGACAACAATTCCAAACTAGCAGAAAAAATATCCAAAGATTTGGCTTATAAAGCTTGGGATAAAAGAGAAGATCTTAATAGACCTGTACCGAGCATAAGGGAAGCTTTAGTAGAAGCACAAAAGATTTATGTTGGACCAAAACCAGAAGGGGAAGAAAACTATGTACCCTCTGATGGTTCCGCGCTCCAGGAACCTGTAAAAACGCAACATTCTCACTTAGGACCAGTAGTTTTGATGGATGCAGGAGATAATGTAGGTGGGGGATCAACTGCAGATTCAACACATATACTAAAAGTAGCACATGAAATGAAAATAGAAGGATTCTTACAAACTTTATACGATCCAGAATCTGTTAAGACGTGTGTTAATGCAGGCGAGGGTGCTGAAGTAACAATTGATGTTGGTGGAAAAACCGACAATATGCATGGTGAGCCAATAACTATTACAGGAATTGTTGTAGGGATACATGATGGAAAATATGAAGAACACAGACCAAGCCACGGAGGGTTTAAATTTCATAATGACGGTCTAAGAGTAAGGGTTGATACGAATGATGGTAAAACAATAATTTTGACATCCTTACGAACACATAATAAAACTAGGGAGCAACTTTACTCTATGGGGATAAAACCTGAAAATTATAAAGTTATTGTAGCAAAGGGTGTTAGTTCTCCTAGACCAGCGTATCAACCTATAGCCTCAGAAATAATCGTAGTAAATAGTCCAGGAGTAACATCTGCAGATTTAAGTACTTTTGAGTATAAAAACATAAGAAAATCTTTTTTCCCATTTCAAGAACCAGATTATCCACCTAAGTAATCTATATAATATAAATATGGATTTTCTTAAAAATAAATTTACTCTGTTTGGATTGTTAGTATTCATAATTAGTATTTTAATTATTGTTATAACCCTTTTTTCTAGTAGTAACAATAATTCAACAAATAATTATGAGTATGCATCATCAGGAGGAGTTTTACTTGGTGACCCAAATGCTCCAGTAACAATAGTTAAATTTACTGATTACCAATGCCCTTCTTGCGGATCATTTACTCTAGGGCCGGGAAAGCAAATATTTCGAGAATATGTTGATACAGGTAAGGCAAATTTTATCTACAGAAATTATCCTTTTATTGGAGATGAATCATTTCAAGCTGCTGAAGCAGCACTGTGTGCATCAGATCAGGATAGCCTCAAAGACTATGATGAGATTATATATGTAAATTGGAATGGGCAAAACAAAGGAACTTTTTCAGAAAAAAACCTAACTACTATGGCAGAATTGTTACAACTAAATGTCAATTCTTTTAGTGAATGCATGTCATCAGATAAGCACATAAAGAATATTCAAAAAGATATAGATGACGGAAAAAAATTAGGTATAAAATCTACACCTTCCATACTAATAAATGGTGAGCTTATTGTAGGTACAAAAAGTTATGGAGATTATAGAGTTATAATCGAACGTGCACTTGGAAATTAGTTTTGCAAAGTCTTACAGAGATTAAATATTTATGGGCTTTTTCTGCTTTTATTTCCTTACTGGGGTTAGTAGTAACAACATATCTTACAGTATTATCATTTGGACAGATTGAGGCCTCCTGTAGTATACAAGGATGCAATGAAGTACTTAATAGTAAATGGGCTAAATTCCAAGGGGTACCTTTGTCTTTTGGAGGAATGTTAGTTTACGGAATAATGATGATATTAAGCTTAAGTCATACTTCCTCAATAAATATCTTAACTAGAAAAATTATTTTACTTTCTACTTTTATTGGACTGAGTGTGTCTGTATACCTAACCTACATTGAAATATTTATAATTAAGGCTTTATGTCAATACTGTATAACTTCAGCAATTTTATTACTGATAAACTCCATAACAATAATAATTATTTTCAAAAAAGAAAAATTGTTTATTTCTTTTCATATTTGGCAGGTTCTGTTTTCGGAGGATGTGGCCAAGGTCTCTGCCAACCCTCAAAACCAAAGGTAGGATCTTGAGACATATCACCGTTTTGAGCTAATCTGTCATTCATTGATGCATCAATTGACTTCATTACCTCCTTAAATAATTCATCTTCAAGTTTATTTCTTATATCTTGATAATCATTATTATTTATTAGATTATTTTGTTCTTGTGGGTCAGTTTTCATATCAAATAATAAGATTTCACCATTCGAATATTTGTGTAATTTATATCTACCATCAAAATTCATCCAGCCATCGGCTAGAAATCCAAAAATATTTTCTCTGCCCGAATTACCTGGCATACCATCTCCGGGCAAAGGCCTTGAATCATACCATTCTGGAATATCTATGTTGGCCCAACTTAACATTGTTGAAGTAACATCTGTTACTTCAACTAAATCATTTATTGTTTGCTCTGGTTTAATATTTGGACCCATAGCTAGCATAGGAACTCGCATAGCTGTGTCAAAAAAAGATGCTTTACCAATTAAACTATGATCTCCCAAATAATCACCATGATCGGATGTTAAAATTATATAGGTATTATCAAGTAAATTTTTTTTATCCAATGCTTGAATAATTTTCCCAACTTCGTAATCTATTTGTTGAACTAATCCTGAGTAATGCTTTCTAATCAGCATTTTACTTTCTTCAGGAAAATCAGAATAATCGACTCCATTCCAAGGTCTTTTATTACCTTCAACGTTAATTTTTCTTAGCCCCGGCGCATCGTCTGATTTTTCAGGAATTGGTTTAGGTAATTTTTCATCATTTATATTTTTTAGAAATCTTTCGTCAGGATCATATGGACAGTGAGGACCTGGAAATCCAACCATCATTGCAAAAGGCTGATCAGACCCATAATTTTCAATGAATTTTACAGACTCTGATCCAACGAATCTATCCCAAGAATGCTCCCATGGAATTGTATTAATTACCGCCCCTTTATTTTCATGATACCCATCCATCTCATTGCCATGGGTTTTTTTTAATCCACGGTCTTTAAGATAATGATAATAATCATCTCTAACATCAAGCCATCTTTTATCTTCACAGACTACTCTGTACTGAAAACCTCTTTTTTCATCCCAAGGATAAAAATGCATCTTACCAATACCAGCAGTATAGTATCCAGCATCAGAGAAAATTTCAGGGAAAATATTTACACCCGCCTCTCTCCAGTCACCTCTGAGGTTGTGAAGGTTTGATGCAACACCATTTTTTATTGCATTCATTCCCGTTAATAGACATGTCCTTGCTGGAACGCATACAGGAGAAGCAGAGAAAGCATTTTTGTAATTTATTCCATTTTCAGCTATAGAATTTATATTAGGAGTTTCTAACCAGTCAGCACCATTTGATTCTATAAAATCTGATCTAAATTGATCAGGAAACAAAAAAACTATGTTTGGTTTATTATTTTTCATAAATTTAATTTTTCATCCATCAAAGACTTTATTTTTTTTGGTTCATCAATTGAAACTATATAAATATTATTTTTCATACTATGCTTTGACGCTATTATAACACCTGAATTTATTCCTAGAGTTGATACTTTTATATAAGGTTTTACTAGTTTCATTTTACTTAATTCTTTTTTTGAATTATATATCTTAAAAGAATAGATTGTTGATAGTTTTATATTATATATTTTACCTCGTTTTAAAAGGCTGAGTGTATCATCATTTACATGTATTTTAATATGTAAAATTGTAGTCAAAATATAAATTATTATCAACGAGCTAAAAAATAATGTCATATATAAAATGTATAGATTGAGTCCACTTTCTATTATTGGTTCTTTACTAAGGTTTTTTACAAATAAACCAGTAAGAACTCCAAGTTCTAAACCTAAAACAGATCCCAAAAAAAGATATATAGACTTTGGAGATCTTGATGTATATATGAGAAAGTTTTTTTTATTCATAATTTAATTTCCATTAAAAATTTTCATTTTTTTATTTTTCATATCATTAATTTTTATCAGGCAATTTATAAGTTCATCAAGCCATTTAAAGTTATCATCTTTGATTGAAAATTTAACCTGCATATAGCCAATTTTAGCATTTTTATTAAATATTTTTGACAAGTATAATTTTATGCTATCAATGGGTTCCTCAAATGATATCGTTAAAAATTTCTCCTTTACCGCTATAATACTTATGCCTATTAATTTGGAATAAATCTTTATTTTTTGAGCTTGTAATAGTAATTTAACTTGCCTTGGCATTTTCCCGAATCTATCTCTGAGTTCTTTCTCGAAATCATCAATTTTATCGTTATTTGAGATTCTTGCTATTCTTTGATACAACATCAGTCTTTCAGATAAATCTAACACATAAGAATCTGGAATTCTAGAATCTATTCTTAAATCTAATGTAACTTCATTAAATTCGAAATTCATATCAGAGTTTTGTTTGTTTTCTAACAAATTTTCTACTGAATCTGAAAGTAATTTTGTATAAAGCTCAAAACCTACCGCAGAAATATAACCTGATTGTTCGGAACCAAGTAAATTACCTACCCCTCGAATCTCTAGGTCTCTTAGTGCAATTTGATAGCCTGATCCAAGTTCATTTGCAGAAAGTATTGTATTTAATTTTTTTTGACTTAATTCAGATATAGATTTATTTTTTTGTTTTAACAAATATGCATACCCTTGCACATTACCTCTGCCAATACGACCTCTAATTTGATAGAGTTGAGAGAGTCCAAACTTATCTGCATCATCAACTATCAAAGTATTAACATTGGGAAAATCTATACCTGACTCAATAATAGTAGTACAGAGTAAAACATCAAATTTTTTATCCCCAAAATCATGCATTATTTTTTCTAATTCTTTTTCATCCATCTGGCCATGTGCAATATTAATACTCGCTTGAGGAAGAATTTTTGATAAATTCTTATATATAACGTCAATATCATTAACTCTATTATGTAGAAAAAAAACTTGTCCTCCTCTATCTTTTTCTCTCAATATAGCCTCAGATATAATTGAGTCCGTTTTATCTGATATAAAAGTTTTAATTGGTATCCTTTCGTTTGGTGGGGTTTCAATAGTACTCATGTCTCTTATACCAGATAAGGACATTTGTAGAGTTCTAGGAATAGGAGTAGCACTCAAGCTTAAAATGTCAATATTTCTATAAAACCTTGAAAGAAATTCTTTATGACTGACCCCGAACTTATGCTCCTCATCAATAATTAATAAACCTAGATTTTTAAACTTAATATCTTTTTGTATTAATCTATGCGTGCCTATAACTATATCTATAGAACCGTTATTAATTTCTTCAACAATTTCCCTCTGACTTTGTTTGCTCTTAAACCTTGATAGAACATTAATATTTACAGGAAATGGTTGCAAACGACTTATAAAAGTTTCAAAGTGTTGTTGAGCCAAAACAGTCGTAGGAACTAATATTGCAACCTGTTTTCCTGATTGAGCAGCTTTAAACGCAGACCTTAGAGCTACTTCAGTTTTTCCATAACCAACATCTCCACATACTAATCTGTCCATAGGTGAAGGCAATTCCATATCGGCCTTAACTTCATTAAGTGTAGTGATTTGATCATCCGTTTCTTGAAAAGGAAAACTAGATTCAAGAGAATTTTGCCATGAACTATCAACTTCGAAAGAGTAACCTTTTTGAATTTTTCTAAATGCATATAAATCTATTAATTCACTAGCTAATTTTTCAGTAGCTTTATAGATTTTTCTTTTTACATTTATCCATTCTTGCGTTCCAAGTCTAGTTAATCTAGGATTATCATCTTTCCCAGATTTATAAATCTGAATTCTATCTAAATGCTCTGTTGGAATGTATAGTTTATCTTTATTTGCATAGAGTAATTCTAAATATTCATTGTTATCACTTTTTAATTTGGTACCTAAAAATTTTGCTACCCCATGATCAATGTGTACAACAAATATACCTTTTTTCAATTCGCTTATTTTTGTAGCCTTCTTAAATCGTTTCTTTTTTGATCTAATTCTTTGTTTTTTTATACCGAAAATTTCTAAATCTGAAAAAAATATTAACTTATTTTCATTACTTAAATCGACTTGAAAACCATTAGAAATATGTCCATCTATAAGTGAAACTTTATCTTTAAAATTTTTTTCAAAAAAAATATCATCTCTGATTTTTTCATTAAATAATTCTAATAGCCTATCCTTATGATTAGTTATAAAAACATATTGATTTTTCTGATTATTAGAATGAAGCATATTACTAATCTCATCAAGACCATATATATTTATAGCTAACCTTGAAAATAATGTCTGATTAAATTTATTACCAGATTCTCCTTTATCCCATTCAGAAAAATTCAGAGAATTATATTTTTTTAATTTATTTTTTAAACTGTTAGTATCTATTCTAGGTAACGGAAAAAAATAAGGAATTTCTCCACGTTCCTCTTTATTTTTTCTTAATACCTCTACTCTTTTTTCATAATCTGACAATTGTTTCAATGCTAAATCTTTTTCAAAATTAATAATCTTAAAATCATCAGTAATATACTCAAATATATTACTAGATTTATAAAAACCTGAATATTTTGGATTATTCTCACCATCAATAATTTTTCTAATTTCTTTCTTAAGTTTACTTTTTTTATCAAAACAATTAGAAAAATCAAGCTTGTCAATTTTTTCATTAATATTTTTTTTATCAACAAAATTTGTCAAAATTTCTCTTGTAGGAATAATAGTAATATTTTCAATACTGCTAATAGATCTTTGAGTTTCAGGATGAAAGAATCTGATTGTTTCTATAGTATCTCCATAAAATTCTATCCTTACAGGATATTGATAGTTAGGAGAATAAATATCAATAATACCCCCTCTAACTGATAATATTCCCGGAACATCTACTATTGGTTCTCGATCATACCCTATTGAAATAAAAAAGTTAACTAGTTCTTTTAAATTTTTTTCCTCATTATTTTTTATACTTACAGAACAATTTTTAAATACACTTCTATCAATGGTAGTATTTGAAATGGAGTTTATTGACGAAATAATTATTGGAATAGAGTTACTTTTATAATAATCTTCGATACTAGCCAAGCATCTTATTCTGTCAATTTCAATCTCATGATTTTTTGAAAAATTTTCATAATATATATCATCAGAATCTGGAAAATTTAAAATATTAAAATCATCGCCAAGATAATAAAATAACCTATCATATAATTCATGTGCAGTAGATGAGCTTTCAGTGATTATTACAGAGGGTGTTTTTTGGGTGCGAAGAAAAGCTGCTAAAAAAAAATCTTTAGCAGGTGTAAATAAACTCATATCAAAATTCTTAGAAGAATTTATCTTCTGAACGATAGATTTGAATTTATTATTCTCTTCGAGTATAGGTAATAAATTAGCTATTGACATTTAAATTACTATCAAAACATATATTATAGAAAATTTTAAAAATCTGTGAAAGTATTTATTGTGTGAATAATGTAAAAATATAATAAAGTATATATATAGAAATTAAATTAATGAAAGTAAAATCAAAAAATTTGTCTTATAAAAGAATTGTTATAAAACTTGGAACAAATTTACTGACCTCTGGGAAAGAATATCTAGATCAGAATATATTTAAGTCCTTATGTAAACAAATTTCATATATAAAATCCCAAAACACTCAAATTATTATAGTTAGTTCTGGTGCAGTTGCTTCAGGTAAGGGTGTTATTGAAAATCTTTCAAAAAACACATCTAAAAATAATGTTGCATACAGACAAATGCTTGCAGCAATCGGTCAACCAAAATTAATGGCGACATTTGATGAATATTTCAGGAAAGATAATATAATAGTTGCCCAGGCTTTATTATCAAGATCTGATTTAAATAATAGATCAAGGTACCTAAACCTTAGAACAACATTAGAGAAATTATTATCCGTTAATGCTATCCCTATAGTTAACGAAAATGACGTAGTCGCAGTTGACGAATTATCAGGCGAATTCTTTGGAGACAATGATCGGCTGTCAGCAATGGTTGCTAATTCTATTGATGCAGATTTATTAATTCTTTTGGGTGACACAAATGGGTTGTATACTGCAGATCCTCATCTAGATAACAATGCCAAACTAATTCCTTCGGTAGAAAATATTGATAAAAATATAGAAAATTTAGCTCATACTTCTCATAATACTCTTGGGAGAGGAGGAATGATTAGTAAACTTGCCGCCGGAAAAATCTCTATGGATGCAGGAATACCAATGATAATTGCTTCTGGAAATAATGATAGTTTATTAAAAATAGTTATTGAACATAAAAATTTAGGTACAATTTTTAAACCTCAATTAAGTCGAGTAGAAAGTAGAAAAAGATGGATACTTACAGGAAGAAGTGAAAAAAAAGGAAAATTATTCATTGATAAAGGAGCATATGAAGCAGTTAAGAATGGAGGAAACAGTCTTTTACCTGCAGGGATAAAAAAAATTACTGGTGATTTTTATCGAGGAGATATAGTAGAGATTATTAGAGATGAGCATATTCTTGGCTGGGGGATTACATCTTATGACTCTAAAGATATAATAATAATTAAGGGAAAACAATCATCCGAAATACATAAACTTATAAGTATTTTTTATGGTGAAGAAATTATACATAGGAATAATATGGTAATTACATGACCAAAAATTTAACACAATATAATCTAATATCACATGCAAAACTAGCTAAACTTTCTTCCAAAAGTTTGGCAAATTTATCTACTACAGAAAAGGATTCAATACTTTCAAAAATTGCAGAAAATCTTGATAATTATACAAATGAAATACTAACTGAAAACAAAAAAGATATATCAATTGCAAAAAATAATCACATGGAATTTCATACTATAGAAAGAATGACTCTTGATTCCGAGCGAATCAAAGACATGATAAATGGTATAAATAATATAATTCAACTTGATGATCCTATTGGAGAAACTATAGAAAAAAAAATACTTCCTAATAGATTAAGTCTTGAAAGGGTCCGGGTTCCACTAGGAGTTATTGGTGTAATTTATGAAAGTAGACCTAATGTAACAATAGATATATCAGCTCTATGTATAAAATCTGGAAATTCTGTGATTCTAAGAGGTGGAAAAGAATCAATAAATACTAATATTTTCCTTCATAGAATAATACAGGATTCAATCGAAACTTTGGGATTCGATAAAAACTATGTCCAATTAGTTCAATCAACTGATCGATCACTTGTAAAAGAAATGCTATCACTAAAAGAATATATAGATTATATGATTCCTAGAGGTAGTGAAAAACTTGTTTCATATGTATCAGAAAATGCCAAAATGCCAGCAGTAACTGGAGGTGTTGGAGTTTGCCATACATACGTTGATGAGTTTGCAAACATACAAATTGCTGTTGATGTGATAATAAATGCAAAAACACAAAGATACACAGTTTGTAATGCTATGGATACTTTATTAATACATGAAAAAATTGCTGAAATTTTCTTAAATGAACTTATACCTTTACTAGAAGAATATTCTGTTGAAATAAGAGCTGATGATAAAAGCTTTGAAATAATCAATTCTATGAATTATAAAAACAAGCTTAATAAAGCCTCAAAAAATGATTTCGGTAAAGAATTTTTAGATCTTATTATGTCAGTAAAAATAGTCAAAAATCTTGAAGATTCAATAAAGCACATAGATACATATGGATCTCAACATTCAGAAGCAATTATATCCGAAAATAATGATAATTTAGAAAAATTCTTAAATTTTGTGGATGCATCTGCTGTATTTGCAAATACATCTACAAGATTCAATGATGGTTTTGAATTTGGCCTAGGAGCTGAAGTTGCCGTTTCTACTAGTAAACTACATGCAAGAGGACCAATGGGATTAGAAGCCATTACATCATATAAATGGAAAGTGATAGGAAATGGACAAACTAGGAACTAATACTTATATGAACTAAACAATTTACCCCATGAAGTTTTCATCGCTTCTTTAATTCTTTTTCTGCCAATAAAGGGTAACCAAAATTTATTATGATATATATTTGAGGCAAGAAATGCCCAAGGGGCAATAAATGATCTTAATAAAAATTTTTCTATCGGTTTAAGTGGTCCATGGTAAATTAATTTTTGTCCTCTTGATGCTAAAGTATTTTCTTTATGCCTAAATCTCCAATTAATCCCAGATATATTGTCACCTAAAATCTCTATATCTTTAGGGTTTCCTACACCCAATTCTTTTTCGTGAGATAATCTTATCATTGGAATTTCCATAGGGTTTAATCCCATTAATTTAGCAGCAATAGCATCTATAGCAACCTGATCAGCTGAAGCAAGAATTACACCAGGTGTATGAATTCTCATAGCTCTCGGACCAGGCCCATCTCCTGCAAAAGTTCCATCCATAACAGCAAATATCCCTGAATGAATTTCTTTTTGTATTTGTAATAAATCTACTAAGGTTTCATGAATTACCGAGTGAGTCCAGTGTCTATTTCTATGTAATAATCCCCCAAAAGCATTCTTCAGTGCACCAGTCATTGTTGTAAACACATGTGTTTTCACTGTCGGTAAATGAATGATATTAGTATTGAGTAGTATTTCAGGTATCTGTAACTCATCTTCGTATACTTTGTCTAGTACTAGTAACTCTGACTTAGGCTTATACTTTACCCACTTAACAGGAGGTTGATCTAGAACAACATGCTTGAGCCCTAGTTTGTCCTCCACTAGTTTATGTTTATTATTATATCTTCCTTCCTCTGGATCAACTACAACTGTACCATTATGAGCTGCGGTGACATCCTTAAAACCATCTTTAATTATTTTTTCTCCAACACCATGTATTTGCCATGGAGCCGAAGAGCAAGCTGGATAATAATGTTGCCAGGAAATATTTACTTTTAATAAAGTCTTATTTTTTGGAACTAATGCTTCTTTATAATTAATAATATCTAATAATCTTGCGTAGTCATCAATTATACTTTCAGGCTTTGTATTAATAACCGCGACCTTACCCATAGCAGGAGTAGCATGATCGATATCTGGCTTTGATATAATTTTTGAATTTTTTAGCAAAATATAAACTTATAGATTTTTATAATTTAATGTATAAATATAATAATACTTTAATTTATAAAATTATCCGAAGAAAATTTATGACAAATAATAGCAAAAATAAAATAATAGACAGCATGGTTCATATACTTCCAGAAGAATTTATTACACATAGAGAAAAATTCCTAAAACTTGACTTAACTTTTGCAGAATTATTTCAAAATCCAAATTCATTAATATCCAATATTCAGGATCTACTTCATTCGATGGATAATAATAATATCGATAAATCAATTTGTTGTGGCTTTGGTTGGACAAGTAAAAAGTTAGCAAAATTATCTAATGATTACATAATAGAATCATATAATAATTATTCAAATAGAATCATTCCATTTTGTAGCGTTAATCCCTTGTGGGGTGATGAAGCAATAGATGAAATTGATAGATGCTTTCAAAAAGGTATAAAAGGTGTGGGAGAACTTCACCCTGATTACCAAGGCATAACTAATTACAATCTTAGTGAATTAAAAAAATTTTTAAACTATTGCGAGCATAAAAATTTACCAATAATAATACATGGATCTGAACCAATTGGAAAATATTATCCAGGCAAAGGTTCATTTACTTCAAAATATATCATAGAACTAATAGACTTGTTTCCTAAGAATAAATTTATTTTTAGTCATTTAGGTGGAGGAACGCCATTTTTTGCCTTGATGAAAGAATTTTCTGGTAAATTTAATAACGTATACTTTGATACAGCGGCTTTCTCCTACCTTTATGACAAAAAAATTATCGAAATAGTCAAAGATATTATTGGAATAGATAAAATAATTTTTTCATCGGATTTTCCAGTTATTTCACAAAAAAGAATAATGGAAGATATAATTTCAACAAATATTTCATATAGTGAAATAGAATCAATATTTTATGAAAATATTAATAAATTACTAAATTAGTCTGAAAGATTAATTTCTTGGCCAAGATTATTTTTTTTGGCCATATCATAAACGAATGAAGCACATGAAATATCTTGTATGGCTAAACCAACGCTTTTGAAAAGTGTGATTTCTTTATCATTTTCTCTTCCTTTCAATCTGCCAGAAATAATTGATCCAATATCTCCATATATATTTTTTGGAGAAAACTTACCTTCCTCTATTGGTATTTGTATATCACCCGCTTCATTTAGGCAAGAATCAATATCATCACATACTAATTTAGAATTAATTATAGTATTTGAATCTAACTCTCTTACTCCCACAGCATGTGAACCAATAGCATTAATATGAACTCCTTCTTTCCACCATTTATAATTCACAAGAGGTTCAATCGATGAAGTGATAAGGGTAACTATATCTGAATTTCTTACCAGTTCTTCCGTAGAAGAAGCAACTATAACTTCTTTCTCAAGTAATTCATTGAACTCTGATACAAATTTATTTCTTTGATCAGCATTATTTTTGGAATAAACTAAAATTGTTTCAACATCTGATGATGAATTCAATGCAATAATTTGATTCCTAGCCATCACACCAGTACCAATAATACCACCCACTTTTGAATTTTTTCTAGCCAAATATTTGGTAGCTACACCTGCAGAAGCACCTGTTCTAATACCAGTTAGCAAACCGCCATCCATTATAGAAACAACCTCGCCAGTAAGACTATCTTGCACTAAAATCGTCCCAATAGTGGTAGGCAAATTAAATTTATTTACATTATCTTTATAAACAGAAACTGCTTTTATGCCTAATTGACCTTCTGTACGTAAATAAGCAGGCATATAACCTAGCCATCCATTATTTTCACTATCTATAATGACAGTTCTGGGAGGCATTTCGGCAGTTTCATCACTTAATTCACAAAAAGCAGATTCAAGAACTTCTATGGCTTTATCCATAGTTAAAATTTTTCCGACATCTGTTCTATTTAATATTAAAGTCAAAAATTTTCTCCATTTCTTATAATTTAGTAATAATATTATATATTTTTCTCGGCTTTAATTTTATAAGCAAGAATTTTAATTGAGAATTATGGTAATTTTTTATAAATATAATAAAAAATATAAAAAGTACATATATAATAAACATAGCTTACTAAAATTTTGAAAAGTTAATTACCAATGCAATCTGAAAAATCTGAATCACCTTATCCAATCATTGAATCATCAGCTTCATTCCCTAATATTGAAGAAAATATCTTAAAAAAATGGAAAGAAGAATTAACGTTTGAAAAGTCTATTTCAAATCGTGATGATGCTAACGAATTCGTTTTTTATGACGGTCCTCCATTTGCAAATGGTCTTCCTCATTATGGACATCTATTAACAGGATTTGTAAAAGATATTATCCCTAGATTTCAAACCATGAAGGGGAAAAAAGTAGAGAGAAGATTTGGTTGGGATTGTCACGGTTTGCCAGCAGAAATGGAATCAGAAAAAGAATTAGGTATTTCAGGGCGTAAACAAATTACAGATTATGGTGTTAAAAACTTTAATGACCATTGTAAAGAATCTGTTATGAAATTTACAAAAGTGTGGGAAGGTACAGTAGAGAGACAGGCTAGATGGGTTGATTTTGAAAATGACTATAAAACAATGGATCTAGACTATATGGAATCGGTAATATGGGCATTTAAGCAACTATGGAATAAAAATTTAATTTATGAAAAAGATAGAGTTATGCCATACTCATGGAAGGCTGAGACTCCACTATCTAATTTTGAAACAAGGCTTGATGATGCATATAGAGAAAGAAAGGATACCGCAGTAACAGTTAAATTTGAAATTTTATCATCAAAAATTATAGACAAAAAAAATAAATGGTATTTTCTAGCTTGGACAACTACTCCATGGACTCTACCATCAAACCTAGCCTGCGCTGTAGGAGAAGATATAAAATATACACATTTATCAAAGGGAAAAGAAAACTATATATTAGCTTCAAATATTCTAAACAAATACGAGAAGGAACTTTCAGAATTTTCAATAGTTAGGGAATTCATGGGTAAAGACTTAGTTAACTCAACCTATAAACCATTATTTCCTTATTTCAAAAACAGAAATAATGCTTTTAGAATTTTATCAGCTGACTTTGTTAATACCCAGGAAGGTACAGGTATTGTACATATGGCACCTGGTTTCGGTGAAGATGACCAAAATGTGTGTGAAAAAAATCATATCAAACTAGTTTGCCCGGTAGATGATCAAGGAAATTTCACTAAAGAAGTGCCTGATTATGAAGGAATGAATGTTTTTGATTCTAATGAAAAAATTATTAACAGCTTAAGAAATAAAAGTCAACTAATAAAAAAAGAAATCTACTCTCATAATTATCCACATTGTTGGAGAACAGATCAGCCTTTAATATATAAATCTGTAAATTCATGGTACGTAAATGTTTCATCATTTAAAAATAGAATGGTGGAATTAAACCAGGAAATAAATTGGATCCCAAACCATATTAAAGATGGTTCTTTTGGTAAATGGTTAGAGGGTGCAAGAGACTGGTCAATTAGTAGAAATAGATTTTGGGGATGCCCAATTCCGGTTTGGAAGTCAGATGACCCTAAATATCCCAGAGTTGATGTTTACGGGAGTTTAGACGAAATAGAAAAAGATTTTGGAGTAAGACCTGATAATCTACACAGACCAAATATAGATCAATTAACGAGAATAAACCCAGATGATCCTTCAGGTAAAAGTAAAATGAAAAGAGTTCCTGAAGTTTTTGATTGTTGGTTTGAGTCTGGTTCTATGCCATTTGCTCAGGTTCACTACCCTTTTGAGAACAAACAATGGTTTGAATCACACTTTCCAGCAGATTTTATTGTTGAGTATATTGGTCAAACTAGAGGTTGGTTTTATACTATGATGGTACTTAGTACAGCTATTTTTGACAAACCTCCCTTTAAAAACTGCATATGCCATGGAATAGTACTAGATATTAATGGATTAAAACTTTCAAAAAAATTACGAAATTACCCTGAACCTGAAATTATTTGGAATAAATTTGGCGCAGATTCTCTACGATGGTTCTTTTCTTCGTCCAATATACTTAAAGGTGGCAATCTTCAAATTGATATGGATGGTGGAGGTATTTCAGATGCCCAGCGACTTATAATTACACCATTATGGAATGCATTTTATTTCTTTTGTCTTTATGCAAATGCTGAAAATATACAAGCTAAAGAAAATTATTCATCTGAAAATCCACTAGATTCATATGCTTTATTAAAAACAAGAGAATTGATTGGAAATATTGAAAAAAACTTAGCTAATTACGATATTGCAGCTGCTTGTCAATTAGTACCTAATTTTATTGATTCAATAAATAATTGGTATATCAGAAGAAGTAGGCCTAGATTTTGGAAACATGCAGATGACAATGATTCAAAAAATGCTTATGATACTCTGTTTACAGTTTTACTAAATACAACAAAAGCATTAGCGCCATTACTACCTTTTGTTAGTGAAGAAATTTTTACAAAATTAACAAATTCAGACAGTGTTCATTTACAAAATTGGCCTGACACTAATGATTTTCCTGATAATGAAGATTTTTTACAAAAAATGGATATTATAAGAGAAATATCATCTGCTGGACTAGGAATTAGAAAATCTAATAATATTAGAGTTAGGCAGCCATTGAGTGAAATTACTATTGCTGGAGAAAATATTGATTGGATTAAAGAATACGAAAATTTTATTTTAGATGAAGTAAATACAAAAAAAATTATTTTAGATAATGATACTGATTCTTTATTTAATTTAAAAGTTAAAATAAATCTTAGAAAAATGGGACCTAAACTAGGTAAAAAAATCAATGACTATATGTCTGCAGCTAAAAATGATAATTGGATACTTAACGATGATAAAACATTATCTATATTAGATCATAAGTTAGAAAAAGATGAATATATATTAGAAAAAGAATCGAAATTTGGAACAGATAATAGAGAAATAAATAATGGAAAATTTATAATTTCTCTTAATCTAAATATTGATACAAATTTGGAAATTGAAGGAATAGCCAGGGATATTTTACGCGCTATACAAAATGCTAGAAAAGAAAAAAACTTAGATGTTTCAGATAAAATCGTATGTAATATAAATGGTAATGAAGAAATTAAAAAAGCTGTTGAAATTCATGAAGATTATATAAAAATTAATTCACTAGCTGAGAAATTAACCTTTTGTGAAGTTAACTCCAAAGAGCAAATACCAATCTCTAACAACTTATACATCAAATTAGATATAAATACTAAAAACTAAAAATTAATCATCGAAGATGTTGAACGAATCCTTTGTAAATTTTTAGATAATTTTTCGTTTTGATTTTTTTGTTCTAAATTAGATAAGTAATATGAATACCTCATAGTTAACATCGCCCCAACCAATAAAATTATTGAAGAAACATATATAAAAATCATCAGAACAATTATTGTACTTACACCTCCATAAATATTTGAAGCCATTCCACTCATGTTTCTAAGATAAAAAATAAATACAAATTTTGATATTTCAAAAGCTATTGCACCTAATAAAGAGGTGAGCCAGACTTCCTTAAATCTTACCTTTACATTTGGTAGCCACCAATATAAAACTAAGAAAACAATATATGTGAATATCCAAGGAAGAAATAATGCTAATTGTTTCCATAACACTGGAACAATATCAGGAGTTTCAGGTAGGATAATTTTGGTTAGATCTTCTATAAAAACTAAAAACCCAGATGTAAATACTGATACTAATAAAAGGGTTGATGCACCAAACATCAATGCTAAATCTATAATTCTTTCTTTCAAAAAAGGTCTCGTTTTATCTATACCCCAAATTATATTTATATTTTTTCTTATGGAACTAAAAACTTGTTGAGAAACCCAAAATAAACCTATAATTGCAATAACACTACCCACTCCCCTGCCTTTTGAAATACTTTCAAAAAAATTCCCCAAAAATTCGTCATCAGCTTCAGCAAGAACTGGAATTTGCTCTCTTAGTGCCTCAATTAATTTTTCTTCCATACCATCTATTCCAGGGCCTACTAGAGAAAAAACAGCTATTAAACCCAGTAAAAGAGGGAAAAGAGAAAAAAAAGTATAAAAAGATATTGATGCAGATAAAGATGCACCATTTTTATGTAAAAATTCGTTTAAAACACTAAGAACAAATTTAAGTAATTTGACTATAAATACAAACATTATTACTATTTTATCACTTATAGTATATATTGTTCAAAACTGTAATTTACCAGATCTATAATTACTAATGTAGTTCATTGCAAATTCATCTTTACCATTTAGTAAATCTAAGGCCAAAACTACCGAATGATCTTTTTTATTAATTTTCATTGCTGATTCTATAGACATTGTAAGGGGGTCAATAATTCCAGAATCAAGACCTTCAACTAAACATAAATTTAAAAATACATGATTAATTAATTTTCTATTAGGAATTCCAAAAGAAACATTACTTATTCCACCAGTTATATGAATTTTATCTCCGTATTCCTTTCTTATCAACCTAATTGTTCTAAAAATATGACCAGGATATTTTGAATCAACAGCTACAGGAAAAATTAATGGATCAACAAATATTTTTTCAAGATTTATTCCATTACTAACGCACATATCAACAATCCTAACTATATTATCCATTCTTTGATGTTCATCTTCAGGCATACCGATCTCACTCGCAGCAGATACAATAACTTTAGCCTGGTATTTTTTTGCTAAATTTATAGTTTCAGGTCTCTCCAACGCAATCGAATTTAACATAGCGTCACCATGTTTTCTTGAATAATTCATTAACCCTTCTTCAATAATCTCAGGATTAGAAGAGTCTATACATAGTGGCTTAGTAGTAAATTTTTCGATAAATTTTACAATCCAAGACATAGCTTTTTTTTGTTCGTCAAGCTTATATGAAAACTCATCTATATTTATATCAAGGTAATCTGCACCATGATTTATCTGATTTTTTACTTCATGTTTAATATAATCAGCACCCTCATTAAAACCTTCAGGCTCATATAAACATTTCCACAATGCTATTAAAAAATGTTTTATATTTCCTTGTTGAAATGGTTGAGTTTCATAAAAATTATCAGGGATTATCACATACTTAACTCCATCTGAACTTTTATATTTTATTGCTTCCTTTCCATCATCAAAAGTATAGGATTTTATACCTTTTCTTTTTACCACTCTAGTTGTATGTATATTTTCGCCTATTATAGTAAATTTCATCTTATATGGTTCTTTTCCAATTAACTAATTCATTAATACCACCAAAAGGAAAAAAATGTAAATTATCGTACCCATTTGCCGCGTTAATAATATCTTTTGGGTTGTGTCTTATTAATTTTGTCAAACCCAATCCTTTATTTTTTGCAATTATACTAGAGGCAGAAACCCCGCATACTTTTGCATAGTTTAATAGTGTAGTAAATTTTGCAGGTCCAGCAATTCCTAAATGAATTTCAGAATTGATCGAAATATTTGATATTTCTTTTTTTATTTTTTCTATCCACTCATTAGTTTGATTTGAATTAAAAGTCCACTGAGTAATTATATTACACTTGAAATTTTTTCTTACTAACCAATCTAGTTTTTTCAATAAATTTAAATCAGATTCACTATCATATAGATTTCCTTCAGGATGTCCGGCAATATTAATTTGTTCAAAGCCTAAATCTTCAAAAATATCTGTTTGAAAAATTTCATATGTTGAATTAAAAACTGTATTTTTTTGATTAGAACTTCCCCCAATAGCTAAAATCTTTTTGACATTTAATTTATTTAATTCTAATAAAAAAAATTCTAACTCTTTTAAATTTTTAAAATTTCTCGCTGGCACATGTGGCACTACACTAAACCCTTTGTTTATTAGATTTTCACAAGATGAAATAATTTTTTCTATAGGGTCACCTGGGATGAATGCAAGGTAAACATCGCCAAACATATTTTTGGGTAATGACAAAATTTTTTCCCACTGTTTTGGAACTATTTCAAGAGTATTTAGCATTTTTATATTCAATATTAAATATTTATGGGTAATAATAATAGTTTATATTTAATATGTGATAAAAATACACTAAAACGTATATATAAATATAAAAATACTTATTTTGTACTGTATCTATAGCTTTTACTCCCAAAACCAGCCATAAAAGTTACTTTACCGTGTAAAATTATCTACGATACCGTGTAATTAGAAAATATTATGAAGGAAAATTCTCAAATAATTGTAGTAGGCCTTGGAAGGTTTGGCAGTAACGTTGCTAGAACCCTTTATCAATTAGGTCATGATGTACTAGCTATTGATAAGCAAGAAATAAGAGTCCAATCAATGATGGGCGAAGTAACTTATCCAGTTACTGGAGATGCTACACAGGAATCTGTGTTGCGTGAATTGGGAGTGCAAAATTTCAATATAGGAGTAGTAGGAATAGGTACAAACATAGAATCAAGTATTATGGTGAGTGTTTTACTAAAAGAAACTATGAAAATTGACACTGTTGTTTCAAGGGCCAGTACTAGACTTCACGGAAGTGCCTTAGAGTTAATTGGTTGCGATAGAGTTATTTATGCAGAAGAAGAAATGGGTGTACAACTTGCTCATAATCTATTTAATCCAGATGTTGAAGAATATATGCAAATAGCTCCTACCTATGGAATCAACAAACTCTCAGTACCTGAAAGATTTGTAGAAATGACTCTGAAGGAAGCTGGTTTTACTAATGTTAGAGATAAATATGGTGTATCAATAATTGTATTAAAAAGAGGAGATAACATAATCCTAAGTCCTGATTCAGGTGAAAAAATCAAAGAAGGAGATGAAATTATTGTCTCTGGCTTAGATGAACATATTTCAAAATTAATTGATTAGTTATGTCTAAAAAAATTGTTTTATTAATTAGTAAATATCATGAAAGCAATAACATGATTCAAAATGCTTCAGAAATTATAAGAAATCATGGAGGAGTTTTGTACTTAATTTATGTTATAAAAATGAAAATGGATGTCTCTGTTGATGCAGAAGTAGAAAATCTTGTTGAAGAAGGAGAAAATTATCTAGATGAAGCTACTCAAACAGCTAAATTACCTAAAAATAGTGTCGAAACTCAACTTCTTCAGTCAAGAAATATTGGATCTGCGATTATATATGAATCAAATTTAATTAATCCAGATATAATTTACTTAGGACAAAATAAAAATTATGATTATGAAAAATTTTTTCTTGAGGAAGATATAAAGTACATTTTTGAAAATGCAAATTGTGAAGTAGTATTCTTTTATAATAAGAGCAAATGAAAATAGTTATTACAAATATTAATAAATTGACTATAGATTTAGCCAATTTTTTATCTGATGAATCAGAAAAATACGAAATAATATTATTGTCTGATAAAATTCAACATTTGAGTAATAATTTACATAAAAATATTAACATTTATGATGTAAATAATGATTTAATTACTTATCTTCTAAATATAAATTTTGAGGCTAAAGATATCATAATCTGCAACTTTGATAATAATTATGAGAATAATATTATTGCGCAAAATATATTAAATAAAAATGAAAATATTAAGATATTTATACTAGTATCAGATGATTCATTATTAGATCTTTATAAAAATAATGATGATATTACCGTGATTAATGTTAATAATGTTATAAACAATTTACTAATGAAGACAATTTCTCAGGAGCAATAATTTGTACATAATAATAGTTGGTGTTGAAAATATTACACCTGAACTATCATATTCGCTTAATAGCCAAGGTCATGAAGTATTTGTTATAGATAATAACTTTGAAAAAATAAAAATGCTACAAGAAAAACAAGGTTCATCAATTGGGGAGCACATAGATGTGTCTAATAAAAATTCATTGATCGAAATTGGCATTCAAAGAGCGGAAAGATTAATTGCTGTTTCTAGTTCTGATTCCATTAACTTAACTGTATGTCAGATTGCAAAAAATATAATGGTTGATAATGACAACTTTAAATGTATAGCTATTGTAAATGAACCGAAAAATCACGAATTATTCGAAATTAATGATGTAGATATAATAGCTAATCAGGTTGATCTTGTAGTTTCATATATTGCGAATGCCATACCATCTCATCCAATAATAAGATTAATGCCTTTGCCTAATAGCCAGGAATTAATTTCTATTAAAATTCCAAGCTCGGGAGTAGTAAGTAACAAATTAATTACGGAGCTTATACTTCCGTACGGGTGTAGTATTGTATTGATAATAGACATAGATGGTAAAAATAAAGTAATTAATGATAATACAACAATTAATTCAGGTGATGAGATAATATTAATTACAAACTTAAATGCTATAAATGAAGTATGGAATTTATTAACTGAATTGAGGTAAATATGAAAAACATAGGTTATCTAGGTCCAAAAGGAACATTCACTGATGAAGCTGCATACAATTATGCAAGTAATGAAAACAGAATAGAATTTTCCTCCCTCTTGCATCTAACTGAAGCTTTAGAAAATCATTCTATTGATGAAATAGTAGTTCCAATTGAAAATTCATTACATGGTACGGTAATTGAAATTATTGATTATCTTATCAACTCAAAAAAAGCTCATATAATTCATGAACAATATATGCAAATAAATTTATGCTTAATAGGGAAAAAATGTATTGATTATGACCAAATAGAAATTATTACATCTAAAGAAGAAGCATTAACTCAATGTAGGGAGTTTATACATAAAAATATGCCAAATACAAAGCAAATATTTACCACTAGTACTGCAAAAGCTATAAAAGATATACATAATAATAATGATAATAATTCCGTTGCCGTTGGACCAAAAAGAGCAGCTGAAATTTTTAATCTTAAAATTATTGAACAAAATATTCAAGATAGAAAAAATAATGTTACTAGATTTGTAACCCTTTCAAATCATGAAAGTCACAAGAAATCTCATGATAAAGTATCAATAGCTTTTGCATTTGATCGGCCTGATGCCCCAGGACTTTTATTTAGTGTATTTAAATCATTTGCAGACAGAAAAATCAATCTTTCAAAAATAGAATCTAGACCAACTGGAGATGGAATTGGAAAGTATATTTTTTTAATTGATTTTAATGGTAATATTTTTCAACCTAATGTCCAAGAATGTATTAATGAAATAAGCAAAAATTGTTCAATATTCAAAGTATTAGGGAATTATTTTTCGAACTCTTAATTACTTACAAGTCAATATCATCTAAATCTAGATCAGCAAAACTATCATCTCGCATTTCTTTAGTCGCTTTTTTTCTAGCTGCAGATACCTTCGAAACTTTTTCTTTTGCATTACCTGACATTTCACTAATTTTTTCTTTCCATTCTTTACTGTGATCTTGAAAGAATGATCTCAATTCTTCTCCAGACTTAGGAGAAAGTAAAGCTCCTGCAATGGCACCTCCAATAGTTCCAATAAACAAACCAAAGAAAAATCCCCCACTATTATTATTATTATTTGACATTATTACACCTATAGTTTTATTTCTTGAATATCTTAGTAATACCTAGTAAAATAGCTCCAAAACCTACAGCATTCATTACAGGTTTAAAAGAAGAGTTTTTTATTATATTTGTCCCATTATTAACACTTTCAACAACATCATTAAAACCATTCTTTGCATTATCGGCATGAGTAAATATTTTATTTATTTTTTTATATATTTTTATCCATAAATAGGTAGAAATTATCAAAAGCAGTAAAGCAAAAATCATAAAAAATATTATTAATAAATCCCTAATAAGTGTTATAGTATCTTGTTCCATATAATCCATCATAAAAATTTTGTTAAAAACCATTATAACAAAATTAGTAAAATTATAAAGTAAATGCTTTATAATTTTAGATTAAGAAGTCTCTTAAGCTGCTTGACCTGCTTGGATGTCGTAACTTTCTTAGGGCTTTAGCCTCAATTTGTCTAATTCTTTCTCTAGTAACACCAAAATTATCTCCAACTTCTTCAAGAGTCCTACTTCTTCCGTCTTCTAAACCAAATCTCAGCTGCATAACTTTTTTTTCTCTGTAAGATAAGGTATCTAGTATAAGATCTATATGATTTTTTAAGATTTCATAGGTGGTAAAATCTAATGGTGAAAGGATATTATCATCTGGAATGATATCCGACAAAAATGAATCCTCCTCATCGTTTAGAGGAGTGTCTAGCGAAATAGTTTGTTGAGATATTCTAATCATTTCTTCAACTTTTTCTTCGGTTAAGTTCATAATAAATCCAATCTCAGAATTTGATGGCTCTCTCCCATTCTCCTGCACCAGAGTTCTAATTGTTTGGTTTAGTTTATTAATATTTTCTACCATATGTACTGGAATTCTTATAGTTCTAGATTGATCAGCTATAGAACGAGTTATTGATTGGCGAATCCACCAAGTAGCGTATGTGCTAAACTTATAACCTCTTCTATAATCAAATTTATTTACTGCTTTTATAAGTCCTAAATTTCCTTCTTGAATAAGATCCAGTAGAGGCATTCCACGGGCTATATATTTTTTAGCAATAGACACTACTAACCTTAGATTGGATTCTGAAAGTTTTCTCTCAGAAAGATCTGATTTATGATGAATATCCTTAAAATAAAAACTCAGATTTACCTCATCTAAATTATAAAATATATTTTTATATTTCTTGTTCCTTAAATTTATATCTTTGATATTTTTATAAATCATTTGAGTATCTAATAAAAATAGTTCATTTGAGATTTTTTTTATAATATATCTGGCGTATTCATTTTCAATAGATTGAGTATCTATTAAATTATTAATAAGCATTTCATCATAATCATTATCTAATAATCCTCTTAGTAAATCTGATGAAATTAATTCACCTATAGATTGGACATTAATCCCCAAATAACTACATATCGAAAAAATATATTCATTACTATCAATTAGACTATTTACCAGTATTTCTGTTACAAAGGAGGGTGATGGTTGTTTTCCAAACTTAATAAAATAATCTTCATAAAGGTGCTGTAAATATGCATTAACTTCAATAGATCTCGCTATTTGTTTTTCTTCTAATGAAGTCAGTAATTTTATAGTGCCAATTTCACTTAGATATAATTTTACAGGATCATCAAATATCTCTACATTTGATTCATTTTTGTTATTAGTAAAATTATTTGAAATAGTAGATTTACTACTTATATCATAATTTTTATTACCTAAATTTGGGTGATGAATATTTGAAGAAGAATTATTGATTTTCATTATTTTCTACCGGTAAACATTTTTTTTAGATTTTCATTAGAATCCAATGAATTTTTTACGATTTTATCCTTGAGTTCTGGATTACTTTTTAGATCTTCTATCTCCTGAATTTTTAGCTCTCTTAGATATCTTTCTTTTAATCTATAAATTATTTGATTTATATCTTCAACTTTTTTTGTAAGATTTGATTCAGGAATATCACGTAATTTTAAATACTGAATTTTTTCTGATAACTCTTCATTTTTTTCTATATTATCCTTAATAAAATTCTTTTTCCATAAACTAAAAATCACTCTATTGTCACTCTGCTTAATATAAACTTCTGGAATTGCAATTCCATATTCTCTTAAATCATCGTTCTGAATAAGTAAGGATAAAAAGTGTTCATCCAAAGCATCTAAACTCTCATCAATATTTCTTATTTGATTTTTTATATTATAGTAATTATTTTTACTATTCTTTTGTAAACTCTTATTCAATAAACTAGTAAGTTCTCTATGAGTTATATCCAGTTTTTTTGATAGAAATTTCGTGAAATTTGGTAGTTCATCTTTATGAATTATTGATACTACTTTAGAAATATCCATTACAAATTTTTCTATATTTTCTGGAGATTCTTTTAGGTTATAATGTAAATACTTAACATCAACAATATAATCTATTATATTTTTTGTATTATTGAGTGAATTTTCCCACTCTATAGGAGCTAACTTAATCGCATCATCTGGATCCTTTATTATTTTTTTTGATGATGGATCTTTTATATCAATTTGAGCTATTTCAATATTTACATTTGGTTTGATTTTTTTCATAGATATAGAATCTATAATCACTTCAAGAGCTCTATTTGTTGCTTGAATCCCAGCATTATCAGAATCTAAGCATAATACTATTCTTCCTGGTTCATTATTATTAAAATATCTCATGAGTAAGCTTATTTGCTTTGCAGTTATTGCTACCCCCATAGCTGCAACTACATTATTATATCCATGCTTATGAGCTGTTATTACATCCATGTATCCTTCAACTACAATAGCTTGATTTTTCTTCCTGATATTATCTTTAGCCCAGTTTATACCATATAAATTAGCAGATTTATCAAAAGCGGGTGTAGAATTAGTATTAATATATTTTGGAGAATTATTATTTTCAAGGATTTCCCTTCCGCCAAAACCAATAATATTATTATTTGAATCATAAATATTTATCATCAATCTATCATAAAACATATCTCCCCATGAGCTATCATTTTTCTGAATAATCAATCCTGAGTCCTTAGCAATTTTTGAGTTTACATTATTAATTTTTAAATACCCTGCTAATGAATTTGTACCCGATAAAGATAGGCCAAAACCTCTTTTTTGTATATCATCTTTATCATAACCCCTGGTATTTAAATACTTTACTACTTTTTCACCAGCTTGAGATAGTAATTTATTTCTAAAATATTCAGATGCTATTTTGTTAATTTTATGTATTTCAGTTATAATATCATTATCTTCTTTTTTAGTAATTTTATGAGATAAATTAGTCTCTTGTATACCTAATTTATCTCCTAAAATTTTTAGAGCCTCTGAAAAGTCTACATTCTCTATTTTTTGAACAAAAGAAATAACGTCTCCACCTTCATTGCAAGAACCAAAACATTTCCAAGATTTTCTTTCGGAATTGACATGAAATGATGGAGTTTTTTCGGTATGAAAAGGGCAAACAGACTTAGCCCTATTACCAGAAATATTTAAGGCTACATATTCAGATATAATTGCTATGATATCTGCACTATTTTTTATTTCATCAACTGAGAACATATATAAAATAATACAATATTATATATGTTTAATCTCTATCCGAAAACGGATAAATCACATATATAAAATACTTAAATTCTTCCCTTGAAAATTTCATTACTTATTCCCGGATAAATGTTTTCTGCAAATATCAAAGCAAAATTATCAGTCATGCCGCATAAATAGTCTGAAACAGCATTCTCATTTGTCTCTGATATATCTCTTATCCAAGAGGGAATTATTTTTATATTTTTCAATAAATATATAAAAATAACTTCTACAATTTTTGATGCAGTCTGTCCAATTTCTGAATTACTAATAATATGATAAAAATTATTAAACATATAATTCCTTAATTCTGTGACTATTTCACTTAAATTTTCAGACATCCTTATCCATGGTTTACTTTCCTCAGTTAAATTACCAGAACAATCCCACGAAGTAATTATTACATCATTTACTATCGTATTTATTCTTTCAGAGTGTCTAATACCCAATTTTTCTATTATCCTCGGTGGGAATTGATCAATCTTTATAAATTCTGACCTTAATGCATCTAAAATATCATGGGCTAAATACGCTATTGCATCAGATATGCGTACTATCTGGGCCTCTAGGGATAAATTTTTCACAATATTTTTATTTAAAAATTCTCCCTCGGGCTTTGAATGATTTTTTATCCCATCAATAACTTGATTAGTCAAATTTAATCCCTTGCCGTTTTTTTCTAAATTAGTTACTAACCTAACTGATTGCTTACTATGATGAAATCCTTGTGGAAGCAATCTATTAAGTACGCTTTCTCCAATATGTCCGAATGGAGTGTGTCCTAAATCATGTCCAAGAGCTGTAGCTTCAACTAAATCTTCATTTAAGTTTAGTGCTCTAGCTATAGACCTTCCAATTTGTGAGACTTCAATTACATGAGTTAGCCTTGTAGTAAAATGATCACCAATCGGAGCAACAAAAACTTGACTTTTATGCTTTAATCTCCTGAAAGAATTTGTGTGGATAATTCTGTCCCTATCTCTTTGAAATTCAGTTCTAGTAGGTGATAATGACTCTTTTATATCGCGCGTAGAATTGACAGATAAAGTTGCATATTTAGAAAGTAATTTTTCTTTTGTTTCCAAATTTTTTCTAACTATATATAATTTTTCATATTTCATTTATTTAATCAAACTCCGGATTTTCATGTAAATTTCTTACTCTTTTTTGAGTTGTAAATATAATTATAACCAACATAATAATTACTATAGGTCCAATCATCATTCCAAATCTTAATCCTATTAAAGACGCCCAAAAGCCTGTCCATAAGCCTCCTGCAATCCCCACACTACCAGTAATAATAAATATCCCCATTACTCTACCCCTTATTAACTCTGGTAGCCTTATTTGAACTGCAACTGATGTTGTATTAAATAAGCTACCATTTCCAAAATGAGCTAATGCAGCAAAAATCATAGAAAGGTATAAGTTTTCTGATAGTGAAACAAAAAAAAGCATAATCGAGAATAATGATGCAGAAAATAATATGAGGGAACCATAATATTTGCCTGGAGACAATCTAGATGTTAATAGAACACCTGAAATTGCCCCTACTCCGCAAGATGAAAATAAATACCCAACTTCTTTTGCTCCTCCATCAAACCTTTGTACATAAGAAGGAAGGGTAGTTATCCAACCAAAATTCATTAGCATGTTAGTAAAAAGTAATATGCTTAAAACTAATATTATTTTTTGAGAATATATATATCTAAATCCTGTAGTGAGTTCAAAAAAAATACTCCTTTGATAAAAATCTACACCTCTATTTGGAAGAAAAAATGTTGAGAAAGCCATCACTGCCCATCCGATTGCAGCTATTAAAAATCCTATATACGTATCAAATATTGATATCACTATCCCTGCTAAGGTTGGAGCTATAACAGAAGACATAGAAAAATTAGCTGTGTTAATTGTCACTGCACTTTTCATAGATATTTTAGGTATTAATGAAGGGAAATAAGCAACGCGAGAAACTTGATCTATGCCAGAAATAATACCACTAAAAATTGAAAAAATAATTACATGCCAAAACTCTATATAATCAAAAAAATCTAGTATTGCAACACTTATAAAAGATAATATACCTAAAGAAGATACAATGAGCAGCAAAACTCTAGATTCATAACGATCAGCTAGTACTCCTCCAAATAGATTAAATATAATCATTGGTAATGCTAAGGAAGCTGCTCCTATACCCAAAGCTAACTCTGTTCCTACCAATTTCCACAATAAAATACCTTGTGTTACTACACCTAATCTGTATGCATTTTGTCCAAAAAATGTACCTAAAAAATATATTCTGAAAGATTTATAACTAAAAGCATTATTTGATTTTTTTAGCATACTCTTTTCTCCTAAATTAATTCAAAATCTAAACCTATTTATTTATTACCTAACAATTTTTGACAAATTTCTCGGTTGATCTGGGTTATTTCCAACTGCTTTAGATATATTGTATGCAAGTAACTGAAGTACAACTAAAGGAAAAAATGGAAGAGAAATTTCCGATGACTCAGGTATGAAAATCACTTTATCTGTAAGTTTGGAAATATATTTTTCTCCCTCAGCTAATAAAGCAATTACCGGAGACCCACACGATAAAATATCTCTAACAATAGATAGGTTTTTTTCATCTTTTTTACTATCTGTAGCACAAATTATTACTGGCATAGTTTTACCTAATAATGCAAATGTTCCATGCCTAAGTTCCTCAGGATTATAACCTTCAGCATGTAAATATGCTGTTTCTTTTATTTTAAGTGATCCTTCAAGGGCTATAGGAAATAATATACCTCTACCTAGACAAAAAATACTCCCATAGCTTGATATATATTTTGAAATATCATTTATACTATTAATATTTTTTTCATCCTTTATATAATTAAGTAATAAAGAAGATAAATTTTTAATATCATTTATATATCTAGAAATTGAAATAGATCTTTTTTCTCCAAAATATATTGATAATTCAATCAATAATAAAATACTTAAACTAAAGGTTTTTGTGGCTGCAATACTATATTCAGTACCTGAATTAATAGGTAAAAAAATATCAGAAATTTTACTCGCTTGAGAATTCTTTGATTCAGATATTACTATTTGAAAAATACTTTTCGATTTTGCATCTTTCATCATTTGAATAACGTCTGATGATTCACCAGATTGAGTAATTGAAATTAATAAAGTTTTGCTACTATAAGAATAATCACTGTAAAACATTTCTGATGAATTTTCAGCCTTAGATGGAATTTTTGATATTTTTTCCATAATATTAGCCCCATACAAAGCTGCGTTATAAGAACTTCCCATACCTGTAAATATTATTCTATCAATTGATGAAATATCTAAATTCGAATTTTCTATTTCAGGGAAATTTACACTAAAGTTAGAGAAGTTAATCCTATTTTTTATAGAGCTATTAATTAAATTAGGTTGATCAAATATATCTTTTTTCATCCATGATGACTTTTTAAGTTTATTCATATTTTTTCTCTATTATTTTGTTTAGTAACACTAAATTCTTCTAATGATAGTTCTTTGTAGTAACCTTGTTTTTCTATAGGTAACATTCGTGAAATTCTTAACATAATTTCTTTAGTTACTGAAAAAATAGCAGACCTAGAAGATAAATTTTTTATTTTTTCTCTATCAATAATGAATGGATTGCCAATATTTAATCTGATTTCTGCAGTAGGTTTAAGTACTTTTACTGGATTTTGAAGATTCTCCGTACCAGATAAAGCAATTGGTACTATAGGTAAATTATAATCAATTGCTAATTTTGCCACACCTGGCTGACCTTTAATTAAACCTCCACTTTTACTTCTAGTTCCTTCAGGAAACATGATGGCAATTTTTTTTTCATTAATTAATTTGTTTGTTACCCATTTTATTGCTTTATCATCTCTACCAGTTCTATCAATAGGAAAAGCCCCATAACTTCGTAGTAAAAAAGAAAGTAAAGGAAAAGCGAACAACTCTTTTTTGGCAAGAAATACTGGAGGACTAGGTATAACAGAAGCAATTAATGGAGGATCAAGATTAGAAATATGATTAGGAGTTACAATATATGGACCATCATTAGGCATATTTTCTAAACCATTTATTTCTAAATTTGAAAACCAATTAAGAGTTTTTTTGAAAGCAAAATTACATGGTTTGAATAACCACTGTTTCATAAATTTTCTCCTATAAATACAGAATACATTTTATCAACTACTTCATTTAAACTGAGATTTCCAGTATTAATGATAAGTGCATCTTTTGCTGGCTTCAATGGTGAGTCTTTTCTTGTACTGTCAATTTTATCTCTTAAATCGATTGAATTTTTAATTTCTTCAATAGATTTATTAGAATTTTTTGATTGACTATACCTTCTCTTTGCTCTTATTAAAGATGTTGCATTCAAGTAAAACTTAAATTTTGCATCAGGTATAACAACTGTGCCTATATCTCTACCAATCATAATTATATTTCCATTTTTTGCAACTAATCTTTGCTTATCAACTAAAAATTTCCTAACACAAGAAATCGAGGAAAAATTAGACACTAATAGATCTGTATTTGGCAGAAATAATTCACTCATAACATTCTTATTATTCACAAAAATATTAACTGTTCTAGCTTGAGTAAATTTTATTGTAAAAGTTATTTTTTCAAGTTGATTATAGATTTTTTCTATTTGTTCAGGAAGTATTTTTTTTTGTATAAAATAAGTAGTTATTGCTCTATACATTAAGCCAGTATCTAAATATCTGAAATTTATTTTTTTCGATAAAAGTTCACCTACTGTAGATTTCCCAGACGCCGCTGGACCATCAATAGTAATTATTTGTGTGTTAAAATTTATTTGATTAATCATAAATTGTTTAACTAAGTATACATGTGGATATGATGAATATTATCGATTGGATTACAATTACCGGAATATTATTTTTTATTATTTGGGGTTATAAGACAGGCATTATTAATGCTGTTTTTTACACCTTGGCTATATATGTAGCTATTTTTCTTAGTGGATTATTTGCTGGTAGAGTATTAAATATAGTTTGGAGCAGCCTTGATACTGATATTAATAATAAATCCTTTTCAACCATTATTGGTTATATAATAATTTTTATAATAGTAATGTTATTAGGTAAGCTTACAATATCACTAATAAAAAAAACATTTACTTTTTCTACCATCAGAATTTTAGATAAATTTGGCGGAATATTATTAGGGATAGCTGCAGGAATAATGATATGTGGTGCTGTAATTACTATTTCTGCACGATATGTATATATACCATCAAGTATGGAAATTTCTTCCGAAAAATCATTAGGTAAAAATATTGAAGATATAACAGAATCTCTTTCAAATGAATTTTTTGAGATGGGACATAAAGATTTTATAGATCAAAAACTTATCAATTCTAAATTTGTTCCATATATAATTACCTTACGTAAGTTTGTCATAGAATTTGCCCCTGAGGAGTTCGGTTTAGGCTTAGATATATTAAGTTCCAGAATTAAGTAAAAAAATCAAAAAATTATTGATGGTTTAATATCAGAAATTTTATCTTTATTAATAAAAGGTAAATCCATCATTAGAACCTCAAAAATTAACTGAGGTGATCCATTTTGCTGTAAGAATTCTGAGGAATTTTTGATCTTTTTTATGATGTAGATAATTTTTCTTTCTTCAATATCTTTGGAAACGCTTAGTAATAAATCATACCACTCTTGGTTAACTATATGTTCCCTTAAATCATTTTTTAAAACGAGTACATCTCGCCAAAAATCTAACCATCTAAATAATTCTTGATATACCTGATTTTTACTTTTCCTAAATATACTAGACATTTCTTTTGCATAATTAAATCTTTTATCAATGTTGCCAGATAAAATTTCAGAAAATTTTAATATAGTCTGAAAATAGTCGTCTATAATTGTTTGATCAGTACAAGCTTTTATTGCAAATCCAATCTTGCCCTTAGATATCCTAGAAATAAACTCTGCTTTACTTTCATCAATATCAAATTTTTCTAAAATAAAGTTTTGTATATTTTGCTTTTGTACATAATTTAAACTTATTACTTGGCATCTAGATACTATAGTTTTTGGTAAAGATTTTATACTTGGTGCAGTAAGTATAATGATACCATCTGCAGGAGGCTCTTCTAAAATTTTCAACATAGCATTATAGCCTGATTCCATCATATTTTGAGCTTGATTAATAATATAAATTTTTTTTTCACCTTCAAAAGGTTTTAAATGGATATCTCTGATTATTTCTCTAATTTGATCAATGGAAATTATTAAACTTGATTTTTCTGTTTCACCAGAATCACTTTCTATAATTTTTATGTCACTATGATTACCTCTCAATATCCTAGATCTTTGCCCATCTGAGCTTATATCAATTAAAAGCTGTTCATTAAACATATCTTTACTTGGCTTTGAGTATAACATTGAAGCTAAATCAACCGCTAAAGTTTTCTTTCCTATATTTTCAGGCCCAATAATTAAATATGCATGTGATGTTTTAGACATTACAAGAGACTTATTTATAAAGTCCAAAGCTGGATTATGACCAAATGTCTTGCAACCTAAAATTTTTAATTCTTTACTCAAAAATACTAAGCCTTAATAAGTCATCGTATGTTTCTCTTCTACTAATTAGATGTGGAGCTTGGGATGCAGACTTAATTAGAATTACAGCAGGTTTCGTCTGCATATTATAATTGCTTGCCATCATCAAGTTGTAAGCACCAGATGCGGGCAATGCAATTAGGTCTCCTACTTCTGGACTAGGTATATAAACATCTTTAGCTAAAATGTCTCCTGACTCACAAAATTTCCCGGCAATTGTAACCAAACTATCTCTTTCTTCAGTAACTTTCCCTGCAGAAATAACTGAGTATTCTGATTGATATAAAGCTGGTCTTATATTATCACCCATACCTCCATCAACACTTACATAAGTTCTAACATCCTTAATTTTTTTTATACCTCCTACTGTATATATTGCAACCCCAGACCTTCCAATTATAGATCTACCAGGTTCAACAATTAATTCAGGATAACGGAGATTATGTTTATCACATGATATTTTTATAGATTCAGAAATAACTTTTGCATATTCAGATATTTCAGGTGGTTTTTTTTCCGTTTGATATCCAATTGCAAAACCTCCTCCTGGGCTAAATCTTTTTAGATTAAATGAGTAATTTTCTCTCATTTCAGAACAAAAACTTAAAACGTATTCTATTGCTTCTGAAAATGGTTCTAATTCAAATATTGGAGAGCCTAAATGAAAATGGACTCCATCTAGAATTAGGTTAGATTTATCTAAAGTTTGCTTTATTGCTAATTCAGCATCTCCAGTTTCAATTGAGAATCCAAATTTCGAATCTAAAATTCCAGTTGATGTTAAGAGATGAGTATGAGGATCAATACTTGGTGATAGTCGCAACATAACTTTTTGAAATTTTCCTAAATCAACCGCAATATTGTTAAGTAGATTTATTTCAGCAAAAGAGTCTATCGTTATATATTCTACGCCATATCTTATTGCTTGAGTTAGCTCATCATTACCTTTATTATTTCCATGAAAATTTAATTTATTTGGAGGAAAATTACTAGATATAGCAATAGCTAATTCTCCACCTGTAACAACATCCATGAATAAACCTTCTTCATCAATAATCTTGTTGACAAAAGGATTTGCAAAAGCTTTACAAGAATACTCAATGTGAGAATTTTCATAAAAATTATGGAAGCTATCTCTAAAGTCAGCACACATTTTTCTAATAGTATCCTCATCATAGATATAAAGAGGGCTTCCAAATTTCTTAATTAATTCATCAACGGCATGACCATTAATTTCCAACACTCCATCGGGACTTATACCTGATGAAAATGGTAAGATTTCAGATTCATTTAAAGAGTTCAAAGTTACCTCCTACTATAAAGTAATCACTTAACAACTGATTTTTTCCAAATTTTTTCTTTCTGAACTTCACTTAATTCAGATATCGGTTTATCTTTAGACAATTTTTCCATTTTTAATATTTTTCCTTTGATCTTTTTTGTATAATCTCTTAGTGCTAATTCTGGATCAATATTTTTAGAAGCAAATATATTTACTAATGAAAATAAAATTTTTCCAGCTTTTTCTTTAGAATCAAAACTTTTTGCATCAATATTAAAACCTAATTCTTGATATTTTACAGGAATTTTAGCTTTTTTTGACTTTTTTATTATAGATGTGGCATAAGAAAGCGATGGGAGATTATCAGGTATATCAGAAACTAAAGAATATTTTTTCTTCTTTTTTATTTTTTCTTCTTTTTTTATATCCTCCCAATTATCTACAACTTCAGAAGAGGACATGTTGTTATCTTTATCTTCAAAAACATGTGGGTGCCTGTTAATTAATTTTAATCTAACGTAATCACATAATTCGAAAAAATCAAACTTTGAATTACTACGGGCTATATCTGAATGATATAAAACCTGCATGAATATGTCTCCTAATTCTTCTTTTATCTTTTCAGAACTATTCTCTTCTATAGCATCTAAAAGTTCATATGTTTCTTCTAATAAATTTTTTCTCAGCGATTGATGAGTTTGCTCCATGTCCCATTTACACCCTGAGGGGCTTCTTAAGTATTCTACTAATTTAAGTAATGATAAACATGATTCAATTCCATTACCTTTATTTTGAGTATCTTTCTGCATTTTATTATCTTTCTCAATTATAATAGTTTAAGTTATATTTTAAATCTTTATGTATTCTCAAACAAAAAATATCCAAGTACTTCTTTCTATATTTTATATTATTATATTACCTATATTTTTTATCTCAACTAATGTAATTTTTATTACAAACTCTGATTGGCTTTATTCTTATGGTTGGAATAGAAATCAGATAGAAAAATCAACTGGTCTAAATATTGAACAATTAAATAGCGGAGCAAAACAAATTAAATCTTATTTTAATAATAATGAGGAATATTTAGACTTAATAATTGTGGAAGATGAAATTAGGTATTCTTTATACAATCAAAAAGAAATACTTCATATGAAAGATGTAAAACATTTAATCAAATTAACTAAATTTTCAAGCTATTACTCAGCTGTAATCATATTTCTGTATTTCTTACTTACTATAATTACAATAAAATCATTAAAAAAAAGTGCAAAACATTTACTTGAAATTTCCAAAATTTCTGCATATTCTACTATAGCGCTCCTAACTATTTTTGGATTATTAGCTTCTATAAATTTCACTTGGCTATTTAGACAATTTCATTTCATAAGTTTTAGTAATGACCTTTGGCAACTAAATCCAAACACTGATTATTTAATTGCCATGTTTCCACAAAGATTTTTCCTTGAAACTACAATATTTATAGGAATTTTTACTGTAATAGAATTCACAATTTATCTAATTATTCTTAGGAAAATATAACTACATATCCCATTCTTTAACTATTTGCTCTACATCTATCACTGAATCAACAAAAAAATCAGGCTTGCAAGAAAATTGATAAGTAATACCATTACTTATCAATACTGTATGCGCTCCTACATTTTTCGCTCCACAAATATCAGTATTTGGGTTATCTCCAATATGCAGAACATCTTCTGGTAATGAATTTATTGAATTAAACGCCATTTTAAATAGTTTTTCTGATGGTTTTGCTAAAGATAATTCATTTGAAAAGAAAAATTCATCAAATTTATCATATAAATTAATCCTCTTAAACCATTCTATATAAGCTTCTGGACTGGTAAGTCCAGTATTAGAGATCATAATTATCTTATATCTTTCTTTAAGTAAACTTAACATATCCAAAACACCATCCAATAACTGTGGAGGATGTTCTAAAAAAGCATCGTCAATCACTGCTGCTATATTTTTTACTAATTTATCTGTTACTTTATCAGTATCAACAACTAAATTATTTACACCTTTAGATACCCATTGAATAAACTTTCTATCAAAGCCCTTTTCATGTCCCTCAGTTATAGAGTCTGAAATTTTGTTAAAACAAGATGATATTTTTTCTATTGATACATCTATATTGTTTTTTGATAATTTTTTCTGAATTTTTTTACTTCTTATGTCTCTTCTTATTTCAGAATTTGCAGATAAATCTGACTCATAAATTAAAGTTAACCAAAGATCAAATGATAGCGTTTTTTTTCGTTTATTTTTCATATGTTACCAGGCAATTTAAATCAATATTTTCTGGTATATTAATCCTTCCATTTAAATATAATAATTCAACCACAAACATTGCAGAAATTACGGTCGTATTAAAACTAGATATAAGTTCAATAGCTGCATTTAAAGTACCACCAGTTGCCAATAAATCATCAATGATAATTACTTTTTTTAAAGACTTAAATGCATCTTCTTTACACTCTAAGCTTGATTCTCCATATTCAAGCTTATAATTGATACTCTTTGTTGGAGGAGGGAGTTTTCTAGGTTTCCTGATTGGTATAAATGGAACTTTTAATCTATTTGCTAATGGGGAGCCAAAAATAAAGCCTCTAGCATCAATTGCAGCAATACAATCAAAGTCGAGACTTAATGCATGGTTTTCAAAACTGTCTAAAACATAGTTCAAGGCTTCGTAATTACCGATCAATGGACTAATATCCCTAAAAACAATCCCAGGAGATGGGAAATCCAATATATCAGATATATATGATTTTATATTCATGAAATTTCCAAACTAATTAAATTACAAATGTAATTTTAATCTTTATTATTTTGTTAATATATTATTAAAATATATATGTAAATAGTATTAGGATAAATCAAAATTTACCTCTCAAAATTACAAATATTAGGATTTAGAAACCATTTAAGCACAGAACTTAATCTATCTGAAGGCTTGAGCGTATTTTATGGAAACAATGGCCATGGAAAAAGTAGTTTGCTTGAGGCTATTTATATGCTTTCAATTGCAAAATCACATAAATCATCTAGTGATAAAGAGCTAATTAATTGGCTTACGCTAGAGGAAAACGGCCACATGCAAATTCTAGGGATTTCTAGAAATGAAGACATTACAACACAGGCACAAATAGATATAGATGCCTCAAATAAAGATTTATCATTTAGAAAAGGACTAAGAATTAATGGCATTAAATGTAATTCATTTGATTTTGTAGGAAACATCAATAGTATTTTTTTTGAAGCGGAAGATATCGAAATAATATATGGAGGACCAAGCAAAAGAAGAAGATACCTTGATATTCTAATTGGGCAGTCTGTTCCCTCATACTTAAAAGATATTCAAAGATACAAAAGAGTAATAGCTCAAAAAAACAAGTTACTCAGAAGTATAAGAGAAAAAAAATCAGATAAAAAAGAACTTACCTTTTGGAATGAACGCTTGGCATATGAAGGATCAAAAATAATTGACTTAAGAAGAAAATCAATATCTTTCCTTAGCTCAAACTCAATAAATCATCACATAGAATTAAGTGGAGGAGAAGAAATTGAGTTAAAATACAAAACAAAAATTACATCTTCAAAAGAAACTCAAAAGATAGAAATTGACTCATTATCTAATGAAGAGATTGAGTCAAAATTTTTGGAAACTCTGATTCAGAATAGTGATAATGAGGTAAGACAAGGAATTTCAGTATATGGCCCACACAGAGATGATATAGAGATTCTATTTAATAACAGGTTAGCGGGGAAATATGCATCACGAGGACAAGCTAGAACTATAGCATTTGCACTTAAATTATCTGAAGCAATTTTTGTAGAAAATACAACTGGAAGAGTTCCGATTATTATCTTAGATGATATACTCTCGGAGCTAGATCCAAACCGCCGTAATTCAATACTGGAAATATTTAAAAATTATCAACAAGTAATATTAACTGTTACAGAGTCCGAATTGCTTCCAAATAATATAAAACAGGAATCTAATATTTATAATATTAACTCTGGCAAAGTAAAGAAAAAGACATTTTGAAAAAAAAAATTAATCAAATTGCAACATTATTATCTGAATCAAATTACCCTGTAGTTATGACTGGAGCAGGTATGTCAGTAGAAAGTGGGATACCTCCGTTTAGAGGAACTTCAGGAATATGGACTAAATACGGTCAACCAAAATTGGATTCTTTTTCAGATTTTAAAAAAAACCCAACAAAATGGTGGGATAATAGAAGAAATTTAACAATAGATAAACATATTATGGAACTTAGAGAATCCTTAAAAAACGCAAAGCCTCATCTTGGTCATTATAGCCTTTGTTGGCTAGAAAAAAATAAATATATAAAAAGTATAATTACGCAAAATATTGATGGGCTAGACCTAATTGCTGGCTCAAAAAAAGTTATAGAAATTCACGGGAATAGAAAAAGATTAAGGTGTCTTAGTTGTAACAAAAGAATTGATTTAGGAGAATATTTGCCTGTTTACGCACCTGAGCCATGTGAAATTTGTGGTGGTACTGTTAAGTTTGATACAGTATTATTTGGAGAACCAATTCCAAAAGATATAATGAAAAATTCTAGACAAGAGATAGATAAATCTGACCTAATAATCGCTGTGGGTACTTCTGCTACTGTAAGACCTGCGAGTGGGTTATTCTGGATTGCTAAATCTCAAGGTGCAAAAATCATTGAGGTAAATATTGAAAAAACTAAATTAACAACAATTTCAGATTATTTTATAAACTCTAAAGCTAAATCTTTTTTTGTTGATTTAGAGAATGAATTAGCTGCTAATTCTAATCATAAATAGCTTATACAAAGCTTCTATTATTATGCTAAATGACATTTTTGACTTACCTGATTTTCTATCAATGAATATATAAGGATGCTCTATTATTTTAAATTGTTTTTTTTGGCATCTATAAGCTACTTCGGATTGGAAACCAAAACCTTTTAATTTTAATTTAGATAAGATAACTTTATCAAAGATATAGCTGTTGTAGCCCTTAAATCCTGATGTGACATCTCGAACTTCCAATCCCATTAATAGCCTTATGCCAAAATTACCAAAGGAGCTTATAGATTTTCTTAATAAACTCCAATTTGGATCTACACTTCCATTGTCTATATACCTAGATCCAACAACAATATCCGAACTATCTAGCAAATCATTAATTTTTATTAGCTCTTTTGGAGGATGAGAAAAATCTGCATCCATTTGGATGATTTTTCTAGCCCTACTTTCAATAGCATACTTAAAACCTTCAACATAGGCCGTACCTAATCCCATTTTTTCTTCTCTATGAATAACTTTAAAAAAACCTGGAAATTCATCAGATATTTTATCTGCAATTTTTCCTGTACCATCAGGAGAGGCGTCATCGATAATTATAAATCCGATATTATTAATACCTAAACTTGATATTTCTTTAACTATCTTGGGCAAGTTATCTGCCTCATTATATGTAGGAATAACTATGATTGTTTCTATAAAATCCTGAGAGTTAATCATTTTTTTTCACCCCTAAGTTTCGATACTTTCCTAAATAACTACTCAATCCTATTTTAAATACATCAATTACAGCTAGAAAGCCCTTAATTAAAGTCATTTTTGAACCTTCTTTATAATACCAATTAATTGGTATTTCTCCAATAGTAAACCCTGATTGCCTAGCAATTACTAAAATCTCAACATCAAAAGCCCAGCCATTAAATGACTGGTTAGAAAATAAAATATTAGATGACTTTTTAGAGAATAACTTAAATCCACATTGAGTATCCTGTATACCTCTAAGTGTAAAAATTTTTACTGCGTAATTAAAGAGTCTTCCTTTTATATGTCTAATGAATGGCTCGTTAAATCTTTTAGATCCATCAACTTCTCTTGATGCTATACAAATATCATGTGTGGGTGTGAAATCATCTGATAAAAACCTAGAAAAATTATCTATATCCATTGATAAATCAGCATCGCATAAAAATTTCCACTCACCTCTAGATTCATACATACCTTTTCTTACGGCTGAACCTTTTCCTCGATGATCCAATTGTAGCAATTTAATTCTAAAATTATTTTTAATTAAATTTGAAACTATTTTACAAGTAGAATCAATCGATCCATCATCTACTACAATAATCTCCCAATTATAAGAACATTTTGAGAAATATCTAACTAACTTAGATATAGTTCTTTCTATCCTTAGTTCCTCATTGTATGCAGGAATAACTATACTTAAATATATATTTTTCAAAAAAATTTACCTTATAAATCTAGGGCTTTTCTAACTCAAATGCATCATGTAGAGCTATAACTGATTTTTCAACATCATTTTTATTTATTATTGTGGTTATTCTTATTTCAGATGTAGTAATCATATCAATATTTACACTCAAGGTAGATAATACAGAAAACATTTTTGCTGCATATCCCGGCGAATTCTCCATACCTGTGCCAACTATACTTAATTTTGCTAAATCCTTACCAGATTCAATCTCTTTATAATTTATATGGTCTAAGGAATTCATTAAATTAACTGCTCTATCTAGGTTAGATTCAGATACAGTATAGGTAAAGTCAGTTGTCCCATCTGAACTTGTATTTTGTACAATAACATCAATACTTATTCCCGCATCTGAAAGAGGTTTTAGAAGATCAGCAGCTATTCCTGGCTGATCAATTACCCCCTTAATAGTGATTTTTGCAACATTTTTATCTACAGCTATACCAGTAACTGCTTTTCGTATTTCCATATTTGAACTCCTATGAATTAATGTACCATCTGCCGAAGAAAAAGAAGATGCTACGTATAAAGGCATATTATAAACCAAACCTAATTCTATAGATCTAGGGTTCATTTTTGCTCCTAAAGAAGCCATTTCTAACATTTCTTCAAAGCTAATTTCATTTAATTTTCTAGCATTATTTGAGATTCTTGGATCCGTCGTAAAGATTCCTTCAACATCTGTATAAATTTCACATCTTTCTGCGCTTAGAGCAACTGCTAATGCTACAGCAGTTGTATCTGAACCACCTCTACCAAGAGTAGTAACATCTCCTAAATTATTTAAACCTTGAAATCCAGCAACTACAACTACTGAATTTTCACTAAGTTCTTTTTGTATTCTATTGATATTTATATCTGATATTCTTGCTGAACCATGAACAGAATCTGTCATGATTCCAGCTTGTGTACCTGATAAACTTACAGCATTTTTACCTTTGGAAATTAGTGAAAGAGTCATTAGTGTAGAACTAACCAATTCACCTGTTGATAATAATATATCCATCTCTCTAGTTATTGTATTTGCATTAGAATTAACTTCGGATGCCAAACTGATTAAGTTATCAGTGGAATCTCCCATAGCTGATACTACTACAACTACCATATATCCTTGGTTTGTTTTTGAAATGATTTTATCAGCTATTTTGCTTATATTATTAGTAGAAGACAAAGAGCTTCCACCATATTTTTGTACAACTAACTTATTTCTACTCAAGCCTTCACCTTCGCTCCTGAATTTGATACAGGTATCACCATAGTTTTTCCGTTAATTCCAAAAGTTCTAGCCGTTTCCGCCATTTCATACCCAATCGTATATTCTCTTTTGTCAGATAATGCAATTATTGAAGATCCAGAGCCTGATAAGAAAGAGCAGTAAGCTCCACCTCTTAAAGCAGCTTCAATTATGTATGGCATAGCTTTATATTTTTTAGATCTTTGTTTTTGATGTAATTTATCTTGAGTGGCAAACCTAAGTAGGTCATATTTGCCAGAATTTAATGCATTAACTAATAGTGCTGCTCTACCTATATTATGTACAGCGTCTGTTCTAGATACTTTTGATGGTAAACTCATACGAGATTCATCTGTATTTAATATGATCTCAGGAATAAATATTACAGCATTAAGCTTTGATTTTATTTTAACTTTATCGATTACCCAACCATTCTTTTCGTCCTTAATTCCTATAGAACAACCACCAAAAATAGCTGGAGCAACATTATCTGCATGCCCCTCAATATTAGCTGCTAATTCAAAAATTTTCTCATTCGAAAGTTTGGATTCTGAAAGATAATTCGCTGCTAATAACCCAGAAACAATTGCGGCAGAACTACTCCCCATACCTCTGGAGAAAGGTATTTTATTATTGCAGAAAAAGTTTAGAGATGGTACGGGTTGTTCAATCAGATCATAGACTGACTTAATTCCTATGTAAATTAGATTAGATTCATCCATAGGAAGTGCATTCTCACCCTCACCAGATATTTCAAAAGTAAAATTTCCTGATGAAATAGTTAATTCATTCCATAAATCTAATGCCAAACCTATAGAATCAAAACCTGAGCCCATATTGGCACTTGTAGCTGGAACTATTACTGATATTTTTTTATTCTCATTCATTTGGTATTTGATTATTTTTTTTATTCAACATTTAAAGTATAATCATTGATACAAAAACTAGTATATGTATATGGTATAAAATTTTTAAGTAATAATAAAAGGATTGTTTATGTCAAATGAAATAATTATTCTTGGTAATTTTGAAAATTCGGATAATAGCACTTTACAAAAAGACTTTATGTCTAAAGATTTATTGGAAGTAGCAAAAAAAATGAATCTACAAATTGGATTTGTTAGCAATAAAGAAGATTATCAACAAATAGTTGAAAAATGTAAGAATGCAAAGGTAATTATTCCTTCTGCTAAATATGAATTACTAACAGATTTATCTGGTGATTTAAAATCACTTAAACTAGTACAAACTTTTAGTGCTGGAACTGAGTGGATAGACAAACCTCAATTAAAAGAAATGGGAATTAAAGTTTCAAATAATGGTGGAGCTAATGCAGTTGCAGTTGCAGAACACGCGATAGGATTAATGTTTGCAGTAAATAGAAAATTAGATATTCAAATTGATAGCGCAAAAAATGGTACTTGGATGGATGGAGTAGAAGGTGATCGTGATGAATTTCAGACCCTCGCAGGAAAAACTGTAGGAATTATTGGACTAGGTAAAATTGGCTCAAGAGTTGCAAAAAGACTTTCAGGCTGGGAATGTAAAATAATATACTATGACACGAAAACTTTTGATAAAAATTACGAAAAAGAGTGTAATGCAAAAAAAGTTCCGCTAATTGAATTATTAGAAAGTTCAGACGTCATAACTTTACATGTTCCCTATGATCGTTCAACAAGACATCTTATTTCTCGTGAAGAGCTTGATTTAATGAAAAAGTCAGCTATATTAATTAATACTTGCAGGGGAGGCGTAGTTGATGAAAATGCATTAATTAAAGTCCTTGAATCAAAGAAAATTCGAGCAGCAGGACTTGATGTCACAGAGGTTGAACCTATAGAAGAAAATAACCCGTTACTTAATTTAAATAATGTGATTATCACACCTCATTTAGCAACAAGAGCTAAGCAATCTGAAGTTAATGCCATGCATAATGTACTTGCTAATGCATCAAGAGTGATTAAAGGTGAACAACCTGAATGGGTAGTAGAACCTGTTTAAATAAAAAGGAGAATAAATTGAAAATAACTGATATTAAAACTTACGTAGTAGAAAATGAATTAGGTCAACGAGATCATAATAAACCTGCGGCAACGTATGTTGGGGGAAAATATTTTCTATTTCTAGAACTGCATACAGATGAGGGAATTATTGGATTAGGAGAAAAAGTAACTGGAAGTTCATTCAACGATACAAATTGGAAACAATTTTCTTCTCAGATTTCTTTACTGCATGAAACAGCTGAGGCTTTTGTTATAGGAGAAAGTCCATTTGATATTGAGCGGATATGGGAAAAGATGTACGCTAATAGGCATGATTATAGACACCCTAGCTTACACTTCGGATCAATTTTAGCTGGTATAGAAATGGCGTGTTGGGATATAGTTGGAAAGGCTACAAACCAGCCAATATATAATCTTTTAGGTGGAAAATATTGGGAGAAACTTAGAGCTTATGCTTATATGCCTAACCCTAGTAGCCCTGAAGAAGCAGGAGAAATATGCCAAAAACTTATTGAAGAAGGTAATAGTGCGTGTAAAATAGACCCTTTTGGTGAAGTAATATACTCATCTAGGAATTCTGGAGATAATGGGTTTTCTACATTAGCAAAAAATCCACGAGTAAGAGACATACCATTAGAACAAATAACTTATGCAGAAAAAATCTTTGAAAATATTAGAAATACTGTTGGGAATAAGATTGAGGTTGGAATTGGTACTCATGGACAACTAACAACTTACAGCGCTATAAGGGTCGCAAAAGCTCTTGAGCCTTACCAACCTTTCTGGTTTGAAGAACCTGTAAGTCCGGAAAATATTGATGAAATGGCTAGAGTTGCGCGTAGCACTAGTATACCAATTGCATCCGGAGAAAGACTAGTTACTAAATATGAATTTTCTGAATTACTAAGAAAGCAAGCTGCTCAAATTATTCAGATAGATGTCGGTCAAGCTGGAGGAATACTTGAAGCAAAAAAAGTTGCTGGAATTGCTGAATCATATTATGCAGTAATTGCACCTCATATGTACTGCGGCCCTATAGCTTCAGCTGCAGCTATTCAAGTTGATGTTTGCTCTCCGAACTTCCTTATCCAAGAGATGAATCAAGGTCCATTGCATAAAAAAATATTCAAAGAACCTCTAAAATTAGAGAATGGTTATGTAATTCCACCTACAAGCCCCGGATTGGGAGTTGAGCTTGATTACGATATAGTTAAGAGTCGAATAGTAAACAAATAATAGACAAGGATATAAATTTGCCCCACCATGATGTTATTATTCTTGGCGCCGGACCAGGTGGACTAGGAGTAGCAGCAACATTAGAAGGCTGGCATCCATACAATAATAAGGGTATGAACCTGCTAACTATAGACACAGAAACTTTGATAGGCAATGGTACAAGGCCAATTGCTCATTTCAGAGATTTACACCATCCAAATGAAAAAATTTTCCAAAATTCTGAATCATTAATTTTTAAAAAAAATAAAAGAATTGATTGGGCAATAATAACCGATGATGGAGCTGGTGGATTATGGAATAATGTACCAACTAATCAATTGACTCTTGGCCCAGCTAATTGGATGGAGTTATCTCATTATCCCATAAAACAATATAACGCTGACTACAATTGTAATATTGATATAAATGAAATAATAAATAAAGATAATTTATTAAGTTACTACAAAAAATACTCAACTAAATTAGGTTTAGAGAAATATATTTATAATAACCACAGGATAATTTCAATAAAAAAAAAAGATGGAAAATTCATAATTTATTCGATAGAAAATGAAAAGACAAGAAAATTTACAAGCAATTATTTAGTTTTTGCTTTAGGACCAAAATCTACAAAAAGAAAACTCGGAGTTCCTGGAGAAAATCTTGATTTCATTAAAACTTCATATACAGATCCTAATGACTATAAAGGAAATAATATCACAATTATAGGCGGTGGAAGATCTTCCGATTGGGCAGCACAAGAACTTTTTGATAGAGGTAAAAATATAAATTATATAATGAGGCAAAAAAAACAAAATCATATGAAATTGATTATTGAATCACAATTTCTAGATTATTATAAAAGATGGCAGGACATCATATCTAATAATGAAAAAAACATTAATCTTTTTTATGAAACAAAAGTTATAAACTTTTCAGAAAACAAAGAAATTACATTTATAAGAAACCATAAACAAAAAACAATCAAATCTGACCACATAATAATTGAAATTGGTGGAACCCCAGACTATAAATTATTAGATGATTTTAAAATAGACTTCTATGAAAAATTTGACAATTACAGGTTTCAACTTCTTCAGATGAAAGTTCATCAACATTCTTTTGAATCTATTAATATAGAAAATTTATATGTTGCCGGCTACTTAGCACAAGGTACAGGTCTTAGTGTGATAGGCTTTCATGCAGGTAGCTTCTTAATTTCAGGAGATATACTGAAAAAAATAAATTTACTTCCTTAAGGAATTATACTCACTTACATATTGATATGCAGATAGTGCAGATATCGCACCTTGAGATGCAGCGGTGATAGTTTGTTTTAACTCTGTACCATCAGTCAAATCTCCAGCAGCATAAACTCCTTCAATAGAGGTTTTTTGTGCAATATCAACATGTACTTCATTAGAAGTAGAGTTTAGTTCTAGTCCTAATTTTTTTGGTATTTCAATTCTTGGATCTGCTCCAGCTTCAATAAATAAACCATCCACATTAATCTCTGAATTTCCATCCCATGGTTTTGAAATTCCTATGGTTTTTAATCCAGCTAAATCATCTCCAATTAAGCTATTGATTTCTGTATCAAATAATACTTTAATATTTTCAGTTTGATCTAAAATTTTTAATAAAAGTGGCTCTGGCCTAGTAAATTTATTTTTTCTATATATTAGATAAATTGTTTCTGCGTACTTAGATAATAACAAAGCTCCTTCAACTGCTGCATTACCACCACCAACAACTGCTACAGATGGTTTGTTTTTATATAGCGGAGCATCACAAGTTGAACAGTATGAAATACCCTTTCCTGTCCAAGATTCTTCATTTTCTAAACCTAATTTTCTTCTTTCACGTCCTATACATAAAATTAAAGATATAGACTCTACTTTTGACCCATCTTCTAATAAAGAATAAAATTTTCCTGATTTTTTTTTTACATCCACTAGATTTGATGTGTGTATAGGGGTATTTAAGTTTTCAATTTGTTCCTTAAATTTAAGCATAAGATCAAAACCATCAATATCAGGCTGGCCAGGGTAATTCTCTATTAAGCCACCTATAGCAGTTTCTCCTCCAAAATGCTCGCCTACAATTAATGTACTCATTTGATACCTAGAGGAATAAAGTCCAGCTGCAAAAGATGCTGCACCTTGTCCAGCGATTAATACATCTACTTTATATTTCTTTGTCATATTTTTCTTTCTCGTTCTAGGGAACTAATAGATTTATTGAAAAAAGTTATATACATCAGTTTATACAATTTATTTATTATAAAACATGTATATATTTTACAAATAAGATTTATTTTGTGCCTGTTATAATTTTAAAATAATAAAAAAAAATTATAATTACAAATAATATGAGCATAAAAATTATACCAAATGGAAATATAGCTTCTCCTAAAGGGTTTCTTGCAGGAGGAGTTTTTGCAGGTTTAAAAAGTCCTGGCAAAGACAAAAAAGATATTGGAATCATCTATACGAAAAATCTAGCCAAGATAGCCGGTACATTTACAAAAAATACAATAGTTTCACCGTCAGTCACAGTTTCCAGAGATCGAATAGAAAAATTTGGTGAAGCCCAAGCAATTGTAGTAAATAGTGGATGCGCAAACTGTGCTGTTGGAGAACAGGGTTTAATAGATGCTAAAGAAGTAACAAAAATAACATCTAAACATTTGGGTATTGAAGATAATCATACCTTAATAGCATCAACTGGAGTGATTGGTGTAGAACTGCCAATTGCTCTAATGAGAAGATTTATACCCAAAATAAAAATTTCTAAAAATGCAGGAGGCGATTTTTCAAATTCTATATTAACTACAGATAAAAGGAAAAAAGAAATTGCTGTAGAGGTAATAAATAAAAGCCAAAATTATAAAATAGGAGGATCATCAAAAGGTTCAGGAATGATTCATCCTAACATGGCAACTATGTTAGCTTTTATAACTACAGATGCTAATATAGATAAAAATTTCATGCAAAAAACTTTGCGTGAATGTGTGAATATTACTTTTAATCAAATTGATGTTGATGGTGACCAAAGTACAAATGATTCAGTTTTTTTGATGGCTAACGGACAATCTAATGGAAACGAAATTAATGAAAAAAGTCCAGATGCTAATGAGTTTCATAAAGCACTATTACAGGTTTGCAGGCACCTAGCTACCGAAATAGCAAGAGATGGAGAAGGTGCGACTAAATTAATTGAAGTAACAGTTGAAGGAGCAAAATCTGATAAAGATGCATTATTAGCATCAAGAGAATGCGCATCATCTTTACTCGTACGAACTGCAGTTTATGGAAGAGACCCAAATTGGGGAAGGATTTTTATGGGTATTGGAAAAGCAGAAATAGAATTAGAAGAATCAAAAATTGATGTATATATAAATGACATTCAAATTGTAGCAGATGGTAAGGCTATCTCATATAACACATTAAGTGTCGTAAGTGCCTTAGGGGAAGATGAGGTAAGAATCAAAGTTAATCTAAACTTAGGTAAAGGATTTGGTCAAGCGTGGAGTTCTGACCTAACAGAAGAATATGTAATATTTAATTCTGCATATACAACATAATATGAAAAATTAAATAAGGGAATTTAAGCCTTTTGAAAAATGAAAAAATAAATACTATAGTAATTAAAATTGGTGGAAGTACTCTTGGAGAAAGTGATAGCTCATTATCAGATATAATACAATTTTCGAAAGAAAGTATATCTCCAATCATTGTTCATGGTGGTGGAAAAGAAATAAATAAGTGGATAGCGAAACAAGGTATTCATCCTGAATTCATAAATGGGCTTAGAAGAACAGATAAAGAAACTAGAGATGTAGCCGCATCAGTTTTATCAGGGCTTATTAATAATAATATTGTCTCAGAAATACAAAATTTAGGAGGCAATGCTACAGGATTATCAGGTATCTCAAATTCCTTATTTGAATGTAAATTATTGAGTGAAGAATTAGGTTACGTTGGTGAAATTATAAAAGTTAATTTGGAGATTATAAAAACTATAATTCGTTCTAAATCAATCCCCGTCATAGCACCACTAGGAATAAATATTTATTCAAATAAAAAAGATGACAATATCTTGAATATTAACGCTGATACAGCAGCAAGTTTTATCTCAAACAATATGCAATCAGAAAAGCTTATTTTTCTTACTGATGTAGAAGGAGTACTGGATCATAATAAAAGACTAATATCAAAAATGACTAAATCTCAAGCTATTGAACTACTAAAATCAGGTATTATATCTGGTGGAATGATACCAAAAATTGAAGCCTGTCTAAAAGGAATACAAAATGGCGGAAGTGCGCATATAATTGATGGTAGAGATTCAGGAGCTTTATTGCAATGTATTGAAAATAAAATTATTGGAACAAAAATTATATAATTAATAATTAACTCGGAGAAAAAAATGTTATCTAGCAAAGAATACAAAGAATTAGAAAAAAAATATTATATGCAAGTTGTAAATAGAATGCCACCTGTTCTTGTCAGAGGACAAGGTACAGAAGTTTTTGATAATGAGGATAATTCATATTTAGATTTTACAGCAGGATGGGCAGTGTTAAATGTAGGTCATAATCACCCAAAAGTAACTAAAGCGATTCAAGATCAAGCATCTAAAATTTTACAAATGTCTAATTTGTTTTATACTACACCACAGCTCCCATTGGCAAAAATTTTAATTGAAAATTCAGACCTAGATAGAGTATTTTTTTGTAACTCTGGAGCAGAAGCTAATGAGGGAGCATGTAAGGTTGCAAGAAAATGGGGAAAACAAAAATTAAATGGGGCTTTTGAAATTATTACTACCTTGAATTCTTTTCATGGTAGAACCCAAGCAATGATGGCAGCAACTGGACAACCACATTATCAAAATAATTGGAAACCTCTGATGCCAGGATTTGTTAACGTTGAGTATAATAATTTAGATGCAATAAAATCTGCTTATGATAAGGATAAAACCTGTGCAGTACTACTTGAACCAGTTCAAGGTGAAGGAGGAGTTAATATACCATCAGATAATTACCTGATTGAAGTAATGAATTTTTGTCATGAAAAAAATATTCTCTTTATGTTAGATGAAGTTCAGACAGGTATGGGAAGGTTAGGAACATTTTTTGGTTATCAAAAATATAGTAATGTTGAGCCAGATGTAATGAGCTTAGCAAAGGCTCTAGGAGCAGGAACACCATTAGGAGCTTTTTTGACTAAAGAATTTTGTTCAGTGCTAGAACCGGGCGACCATGGTTCAACATTCGGAGGTAATGCGCTTACTACTGCTGCAGGAGGAGCAGCGGCACAAGTATTATTAGATGAAAAACTTCCAGAAATGGCTAACAATAATGGTAACTATTTTATGGATAAATTAAATGCCCTAATGAATAATTTTTCATTTATAACCGAAGTAAGAGGGAAGGGGCTTTTAATCGGTCTAGAAATGTCAAAAGATATATCTGCTGAAATAGTTTCTCGCTGCTTAGATAAGGGACTACTTATCAACGCTGTTCGTCCAAATATGATAAGATTTATGCCACCACTTAATGTTACAAAAAATGAAATAGATAAAGCAGTTTCAATACTAGATTCTGTATTAAAAGATATGTGAACTTATACAAGGAATAGTTTATATGAGTAAAGAAAAATGTGTTCTCGCATACAGTGGAGGAATGGATTCAACAATTTCCACAGTATGGATACAAGAAAATTATAATATGGATGTCGTTACATTAACAGTAGATTTAGGCTCAGGCCCTGAGATTGAACGTGTTAGAGAAAGGTCAAAAAAAGCAGGAGCCATAGAATCATTAGTCTGGGATGTAAAAGATGAATTTGTTAATAATTATATTTTTCCAGGACTCAAAGCAGGAGCTGTATATGAAGATTCATATGCATTATCAACAGCTTTAGGCAGACCCCTTATGGCTAAAAAACTGGTTGAAGCCGCTAGAAAAGTTGGAGCAAGTGCAGTTGCTCATGGCTGTACAGGTAAGGGTAATGATCAAGTAAGATTTGATGCTTCAGTAATGACCTTAATGGCTGATAGCTCTCCTCTAAAAATCATAGCTCCAGCTAGAGAATGGGGTATGACAAGAGATGAGGAAAAAATGTATGCCAATAAAGCAGGATTAGAGTTACGTGAGGTTGGAAATGATCAAAGAGTATACTCTATTGACAGAAATATATGGGGGCAAGCAATAGAAGGAGAAGACTTGGAAGATACATGGTCAGAACCTCCTGAAGATGCTTTTTCATGGACAAAGTCAATAGAAAATACACCTGATAAACCAATTGAAATCATAATCGGTTTCGAAAAAGGAATTCCAGTTTCATTGGATAATAAAAAAGTTTCCGGTAAGGACTTAATTGAAAAACTTAATAGTTTAGCTGGCGAACATGGTGTAGGAAGAATAGACCACACAGAAAATAGGCTAGTAGGAATAAAATCGAGAGAAGTTTATGAAACTCCTGCTGCAATAGTTCTTCATAAATCAATTAAGGCACTTGAAACATTAACCCTTTCAAGAGATCAACAAAGAATGAAAAATACTATCTCTCAAGTCTATTCTGACATGGTTTATGATGGAAGATGGTTTACTGAATTAAGAAATAATATTGATGCAATGATGAATGATATGCATAAATATACCACTGGAGAAGTAAGAGTAAAACTTCATAAGGCAAATTGTATTGTCACAGGTAGGAGATCTGAATATTCTCTTTATGATTTTGACTTGGCAACTTACTCAACAGATGATATTTTTGAACATTCTTCAGCTACTGGATTTATTGATATATTTTCATTGCCTGGTAAAACTCAAGCAAAAAATCAAACTTTTCATGATAGTAAATGATAGGATTTTTTTATGTCTAATATGAACAAAAAAAATAATTTTACTAGTAGTGTCAGCGGTAATAATTTAGAAGATGATTTTACATCTTCTATTGACATTGACAAGCAAATGTATGAGGAAGATATCATAGGGTCAATTGCTCATACTAAAATGCTTGCTAAGCAAAAAATTATTACTGAAAAAGATAAAGAAAAAATTATTACTGGTCTTTTGGCTATAAAAAAAGAAATATCAAGCAATACATTTGAATGGAAATCTGGTTTAGAAGACATACATATGAATATAGAAAGTCGACTATATGATCATATTGGAGAAATTGCTGGCAAACTACATACAGCTAGATCAAGAAATGATCAGGTTGTTACCGATGTTAGAATGTGGACTAAAAAAACATGTATACAAATGATCTCAAAAATTTCAGAATTACAATATTCATTTGTAAAAATTGCAGAAAAAAATATTGATACAGTACTTCCAGGATACACACATTTGCAAAAAGGACAACCCATTTCACTGGCTCATCATTTTTTAGCATATTATGAAATGCTAAAAAGAGATTTGAATCGATTTGAGCAAGTTTACAGCAGCGCAGATGTAATGATCTTGGGGTCAGGTGCTTTATCAGGGGTTAGTTATCCTGTAGATAGAGAATGGTTAGCAAAAGAGTTAAAATTTTCAAATATTTCAAACAATTCTATGGATGGAGTTTCTGATAGAGATTTTATTATTGAATTCATAAATGCATGCTCGCTACTGATGACTCATTTATCTAGGTTTAGTGAAGAGATAATTATTTGGTCTTCAGAAGAATTTCAATTCATAAAAATTTCAGATAATTTTTCAACTGGCTCTAGTATGATGCCCCAAAAAAGAAATCCTGATTACGCGGAATTAATTAGAGGAAAAACTGGCGGAGTGTTTGGTTCTTTAGTTGGTATGTTTACAATCTTAAAAGGATTACCACTAACATATAATAGAGATTTGCAAGAAGACAAAAAGCATCTTTTTGAATCTGCATCCACAACAATGAAGTGCTTAGATGTTGCAGATGGAATAATTAAGAACATAAAAATAAACAAAGAAATAATGCTTTCTTCAGCCGAAAATAGTTTTATTTTAGCCACTGATATAGCAGATTATTTAGTGAAAAAAGGTATTCCTTTTAGAGAGTCATATGTGATTATTTCTAACTTAACAAAAGAGCTAATCAAGAAAAATAAAATGATTTCATCACTGACAATAAATGACTACAAAAAATACTCTGAATACTTTGAAGAAGATATTTTGAAACTAAGTTTAAAAACAGCTATTGAATCAAGGGATTCTGTTGGTGGAACTGCTAGAAAAATTGTAGAAAAAGCTTTAACTAAGGCTAAGAAAGAGATAAAAGTAACTACTAATCATTATGAAAAAAATTAGAATTTCTCCTTCAATTTTATCTGCAAATTTCTTGAATTTATATGACTCAATCAAAGAAATTGAAAACGCAGGTGCTGATGAGATACATTATGATGTAATGGATGGTATGTTTGTACCTAATATAACTTTTGGATTGCCTATTTTGGATTCCATAAGAGCTATAACAAATCTAAAGATAGATGTACACATGATGGTAGAAGAGCCCATAAGATTTATAAATGAATTCGAGAGAAGTGGTACAGACATATTCACTATTCACTATGAAGCATGTGAAAATATTGAAGATTCTATAAGAAAAATAAAAAATAGTAAAATGGAACTTGGTATTTCAATAAAACCTGATACAAATGTAAAATCAATACTTCCATATTTAGAAAGCGTAGATAGAATATTGATAATGACTGTAGAGCCTGGATTTGGAGGACAAACCTTTAATGAAAATATGGTAACAAAAATATCAACTATAAAAAATTATTCGATTGAAAAAAATATTGATATAGATATTGCTGTAGATGGAGGTATTAAAGTTGAAAACTCAAAAAAAGTCATAGATGCAGGGGCCAATATTTTAATTTCAGGTACAGGAATTTTTAACTACCATAGAGGTGCAAAGTCTGCTATTTCAGAATTAAGAAATTCAAAGAAATAATAAATTATTCTGCAGAAAGTGAAATACCTTTTTTATCTAGAGTTCTTATCTCTCGTGCTGTTAATTTGATTCTATATTTTTTACCATTAATTACTACCCACTTGTTTTGTAAATTAGGCTTAGACATTTTTCTTGTAGCATTAAGTGCGTGGGAACGTTTATTTCCAAATAAAGGCTTTGGTTTTGGGCCTAATCCCAATTTTTCTCTCAACTGATCAGATGATGGCATAAAAAAATTCCTAAAAGTGCTTATATAAATTATTCGACATGTTTTTATAAATAACTAATTATTTCAGCAAATAATTTGTTAAGTATTTGTTAAATTAATAGTAATATTACTATTTTATATGTAAAATTAATTTTTTTCCATGACAATTGAGGGCAATATCAAACTAAACACACTAGATTCAGTTCAATTATCTAAAGCAATTCAATCTTTTTCTAAATCTTTAGAAATAAACTTAGAAACAATAAATGCCTTAAATGTTTTTCCAGTTCCTGATGGTGATACTGGTACGAATATGTATTTATCAGTAAAATATATTTTAGAAAATCTGAATGAAAAAGATAAAGAAAAACCAATAAATATATTAGCAAAAGATATTGCTAAATTAAGTTTGTTAGGGGCAAGAGGTAACTCAGGTTTAATTCTTTCACAATTCTTCAAAGGTTTGTCTCAATCGTTGAAGAATAAAAAGTTTTTAGATTCCAATAGTTTTGCTAAGTGCTTAGATTTAGCAACAAAAAATGCCTACAACTCTCTTCCGAATCCCGTTGAAGGAACTATGATTACAGTATTTAGAGAATGTGCAGAACAAGCAAATCTGGAGGTTTCTAAAAAATCTGATTTCCCAAAATTAATTTCTAATGTTGCGGAAATATCTATTGAATCCGTCAGAAATACTCCCAAATTATTACCTGTATTAGATGAGGCTGGAGTGATAGATTCTGGTGGTTTCGGATTTGCAATAATACTCACAACCTTAATGAACTTCATTTGTGGTAACAAATCTCCATCAAAAAAATTAGAAGTCCCAATGCCAGATTCAAAATCTTTTGAAGGAAAAATTAATCTAAAATTTTTATCAGAACATGAATTGGATGAATGGGGGTTTTGTACAACATTTTCTGTAGAAACAAATGAAATTAATTTAGATCTAAAGTCTATACAAAAAGAATTAGAAATAATCGGTAAGTCTGTAGCAGTAGATTCTATGGAAAATATACTAAAAATTCATGTTCATGTAGAAAACTCTGATATAGCAATTTCATATGGAAAAAAGCTTGGTAAAGTTTCAAACATAGAAATTGGAAATATGGATAAACAATTTTTCAATTTAAAGAATAATAAACCTTCAATTAATTATAATTTTGAAATAGTTACTTTTGCTTCAGGAGAAGGTATAGCAGAACTTATTCATAGTGCAGGATGGGATATAACTAAAATAATTAGACTAAATAATAATGCTCTACCATCAATATCTGAAATCCTAGAAGTTATTAATAACTGCGAAGCAGATAACATAATACTTATAACCAATAACCCGAATCTAATCGCTTCTACAAATCAAATTGATGAATTATCAAAAAAAATAGTTACAGTAATACCAACAAAAAATGAACAGGAAGGAATATCTGCACTTTTTGCTTTTAATCCAGATAATGATATTGAAACTAATTCAAAATTAATGGAAGAAAGCTATCTTAGTATTTCATCTGGATTTGTAGCCATATCAAGTAGAAATGTAAAATTAAATGGTGTTGACATTAAAAAAAAATAATTACTTTGGGATTTTAGATAAAATCGTGCATAAAACTGGAAAAAATAAATTAGAAGTACTAAATTCCTTGATAAAGAATAACATAGAAGAGGAAAAATTTATTACAATTTTTTCAAAAGATAAACTTAATAGTACTGAAACAGAAAAAATTGAAAGCCTGTTAAACAACTATGAAATTGAAATTATATACGGTGGACAGTCATTACAAGAATTCTTAATTTCAGCTGAATGAATGGAAAAAAAATGAAAATAGCAGTAGTTACAGATAGTACATCTGATATCCCCGCAAATATTGCGAAAAAAAACAAAATTAGCGTAGTCCCATTAAATTTACACGTGGAAAATAAAACATATTTAGACAATATAGATATTTCCGCAGATGAATTATATGAAATGCTGCCTTCTTCTAGCGTAGCACCTACCACATCAGCACCATCAGCAGGTACATTCATAGAAGTTTATGAAAATTTACTAAAATCCTATGATCAAATTATATCAATCCACATTTCATCAAAATTAAGTCTTACACATGGCTCAGCTGTAAATGCAGCCAAAGAAATTAATAAGAAAAAAAAGTTGGTTGAAGTTATAAATTCAGAAACAGCCTCAATGGCATTAGGATTAACTACAATAATTGTTGCCGAGACAATCAAAAAAAACAACATTTCTCTTGATGAAGCAAAAGAACTTAGTAAAAACCTTAGTAAAAGATCAACTTTCTTAGGTATGGTACCTACATTAAAATATTTGGTAAGAGGTGGCAGAATAGGTAAAGCTAAAGGTTTTGTTGGTTCACTATTAAAATTCAAACCTATTCTTACAATGCAAGATGGCGAAGCGCATCCATTAGTTAGAGTTAGAAGCATTGAGAAGGGTATAAATAAACTTAAAGAATTGGCCCAAGAAAATGCACCACTAGAAAAAATTTCTGTTTTATATACTACAGAAAAAGATAAAGCGGAAGAAATAGCTCAAGATATAAAAACCTTTGATCAAAAAATCGACCCCATTATTGCTCAATTAGGTCCTGTAATTGGAGCACACTTAGGTCCAAATGTACTAGGATTAGGGTATATAAAATCGTCATAATTCACTAATGAAAAATGGTTCAAAAAATCAAGAAATAACCAACTCATTAATTAAAGTATTAAATCTTGAAGCTAAGTTAAAATTTTCAGACAACTCAGTAATTGGTGGCATGGATGGTCTATTAAGTAAATCTGAAAAAATTTTTCCATGGATATATGAAATTGAACCAATTAAGGGAATGAGCTACAGATCATTGATGCCAGGAGAGAGACAAAGATGGGCAAAAAATGTTATTCAAAGAATAAATAATATACAAAGCCAGAAATCACCTATGAATATTACAATAAATAGTAAAATAAATGATTTGAAATTTCTTCACTGGTCTACAAAGAAAAAATTATTAAATACTCGTATAAAAACCTTAGGTGACATATTTTCTTTCTTCCCAAATAGACATATAAATTATTCAAAATCTGTTTATATAAATGAAATATTAGATAAAGAAATTGTTACTGTAGAAGGTACTATAATAAAGTCTCAAAAAGGCAAAACAAATACAAATCTTTCGTATTCAAAAATACTTATTAAAGATCAATCAGGTTTAGCTAGTTGCACTTTTTTTAGACAACCATATTTATTTGATCAAATGAAAAAAGGCTCAAGGATTAAGATTAGTGGAGAGGTGAAAAAATATAATAATTTTGTTCAATTTAATAATCCAGACTACGAGGTAAAAAATAATTACTCTACACAAAACATACATGCTGGTAATTTTTTACCCGTTTACCCTTTACTTGATGGAATTCCTCAAAGAACTATCAGAAATACCATAAGAAAATCTCTAGATAATGGATCAAGGTTGATAACTGATTTTGTTCCAGATGAAATATTAAAAAGAAATAATTTTTACCCACTAAGAAAAGCATTTGAAAATATGCATTTTCCCCTAAATAAAGAGGAACAAAAAGAGTCAAACAGAAGGTTAGCTTTTAATGAACTTTTTTTATACCAATTATTAGGTTTGAAAAAAAAATATCAATGGCAAAAAGAAGAAAATAGCATAACTATATCTAATCAAGATATAGTCAATATTTTCATCAATTCTCTAAAATTCTCTCTAACTAATGACCAAATATCTTCTATAAATGAAATTTTGAAGGATATAAATTCTTTAATTCCAATGTCAAGGCTTTTGCAAGGAGAAGTTGGGAGTGGAAAAACTATAGTTGCAATATGTGCTTTATTAGCAACTGTTTCAAGCGAATATCAAGCATTAATGATGGCTCCAACAGAAGTTTTAGCAGAGCAACATTTTATTAATATGGTTAATGAGTTAGGTGGAGTAAAAGTAAATAATCTATATGAAAATTATGTTTATGATATTTGCTTACCTGATGGAACAAATAAAAAAATAAAACTAATTTTATTAACAGGAAGTGTTAAGAATAAAACTAAGAAAGAAATAATTAAACTAATTAATAATGGAAAAAATAATATAATAATTGGTACACATTCCTTAATTCAAGAAAATGTTCATATATCTAATTTAGGTATAGTTGTAATAGATGAGCAACATAAGTTTGGTGTTGAACAAAGAAAGATACTTACATCAAGAAATCCGCGTCCTCATCTATTAGCAATGTCTGCAACTCCAATACCAAGAACTTTATCCTTAACAGTTTACGGGGACTTAAACGTTTCTACATTAAGAACATTGCCTAAGGATAGATCAGAAATAGAGACATTCACCGCTGAAAAAGAATCTGAAATAAATGATGCATATAATAAAATTATTGAAGAGGTAAGAGCTGGTAGGCAAGCTTTCATAGTGTGCCCTTTAATTGAACAGTCTGAGTCAATCGATGCTGATTCAGCAATAAAAACCTTCGAATTACTAAAGAATAGTATTTTTTCTAAAGAGAAAATTTCATTACTACATGGAAAAATGAATATAAAAGAAAAGCAAGAGATCATGGAAAAAATGAGAAATAAGGAAATAGATATACTCGTATCAACACCAGTAATTGAAATTGGTGTTGATATACCAAATGCAAGTTGTATGGTGATCATGAGCTCAAATAGGTTTGGTTTAGCACAATTACACCAAATCAGAGGAAGAATAGGTAGAGGTAAACATAAAAGCTTTTGTTTTCTTTTTTATAAAAATACAAATGAAAATTCACAAAAAAGAATTGAAGTAATAACTAAAAACAATGATGGTTTTAAAATTTCTTATGAAGACATGAAATTACGTGGGCCTGGTGCATATTTAGGAACAACTCAAAGTGGATGGAGTGAACTAAAGTTTGCAAATATTGAGGATGAAGATTTGATTAAATTATCAAAAAAAGAGGCAGAATATTTATTTTTTGAGAATAAAAAATTTATAATAAATAATGACGAACTAATTAAACAAATCAAATCGTTAGAAATAAAAATTAATAACTAAAAGATGAAAAAAGATATAAAAAATATTATCTCAGACTCTCTAAAAATAAATGGCGGAGAATATAAAGAAATTCGGATTGAAGAAAATAATTCTACTAGAATAACTTACAGAGGTAGTTCAAGGGAAAATATTTCAATTAATTCTGGTATTGGAGGATGTGCTAGAGTTTATTCAAATGGAGGATGGGGCTTTAGTAGTTTTAATGACATTTATCAATCAAAAAATAAAATGACTGAAGCAATTTCTTTATCAAAACTTAACAGTAGTGATTCAATAAATTTTGAAAAGAATTCTGTAGGTAAAATTTCTATACCACCAAGATCAATTAAGAATCCTAAAAATATTTCTCTTGATGAAAAAATTAATATTTTAGAGCATTATAAAGATTTGATAATTAATAAAAAAAATATAAATGGTTGCGATATTTCTTATGGAGACCTTGAAAGAAAAGTTATTTTTTCAGACTCATTAGGAAATGAAATTGAACAAAGTTTTATCCACGTGATTCTTAGGATTTCAGCAAATAGTACAGATGGAAATGAGATGCTTCAGTCAGGTTTTTCTATCGGTTCACTAGGGAATTTTAATATTATAGAAAATTTGGATAAAGAAGTTAACGAATGCGTATTAAAAGCACAAAACTTAATAAATGCTAAAAAAATTGAAGGTAAAGAATCTACAGTAATTTTAGATCAAATTTTGGCTGGTGTTTTCGTACATGAAGCTTTTGGACATTTATCTGAAGCTGATAATGTATATGAAAATGATAGGCTAAGAAAAATATTAAAACTTGGTACAAAGTTTGGAAATAAAGATCTCAATATAACAGATGGAGCAAAAATCCCTAACTTACGAGGTTCTTATGATTTTGATGATGAAGGTACTCCGTCAACAAAGACACCTTTAATTCGAGATGGAGAATTAGTTGGAAGACTACATTCCAAGGAAACTGCCTCAAAAATGAATGAAAAAAACACTGGTAATGCTAGAGCTATATCATATTCATACCCTCCAATTGTGCGTATGACCAATACAATTATTGAAAATAGTAATAATAATATAAAAGATATAATGAAGGATACAAAAGATGGTCTATATGTAAAGAATTGGTATGGCGGAATGACTCAACATGAAATGTTTACTTTTTCTTCTGCTGAAACATATAAAATAGAAAATGGAGAAATCAAAGAAACTCTTAGACCAGTAAAACTCTCTGGAAATCTATTTAATACTTTAAAAAATATAGATGGTATTGCTGATGACTTGTTAATTAACCAAGGTGGAGGATGTGGAAAAGGTGGGCAAATGCCATTACCTGTATCTAATGGTTCACCACATATACGAATTAATAATTGTCTAGTTTCAAGTGGATAAAATTATGAAAAAAATTAAAAATTATCTATCAGGAAAATTTGATCAACACGAAATTTATAGCTCACAAAGTAATTCTAGGAGTATATCTTTTGAATCAAATGCGCTAAAAGAAATTTCATCCAAACAGTCTCAAGGTACCGCAATTAGAGGTATTAAAAAATCTGACCTTACTTTTGCATCAACATCAAGCACAAATACAGACAAATTTATAAATGTTATAGATGAATTATCTGATTATCCAATATTTGCACCAATTAATTTTCCTAAATATATAAAAAAAGAGAAACAGGTTAAGTTGTATTCTAAGGATACTTATAAATTTCCTAATGATTATCTAATTAATCAGATAAAATTATCACAGGATAAAATACTAAAATTATTTCCTGAAGCACTTTGTGATTCAGGGTTTAGCCTTATTGAATCCGAAAGTAAATTAGAAAATTCTAGTGATTTAGAAATAATAACAAAGCAATCTTATTCTAGTTTTTATATTTCAGTTCAAGTCATAAACAATAAAGATATGCTTAACATCTATGATGGATCTTCTTCATCCTTAATTATTAGTGAAGATAAAATAAATATGATTACAGAAAAAATAATTAAGTACCTAAAGCTTGGAGAAAAAATTGTTGAATCGCCTAAAAATGGTTGCCCTGTAGTATTCACCCCCTCAGGTCTTTTGCAATCAATCATTTCTCCACTGTTAGTCTCTTTCAATGGAAGTAATATAGCAAAAAATTTATCCAAACTTTCAAATAAAGAAAATACTAAGATTTTAGATGAAAAAATTAGCATATACGACAACCCATTATTAGATTACAGCCCTGCATCAAAAAATTATGATGATGAAGGCGTATCTTCTGAGAAATTTCATCTTATAAAAGATGGAAAATTTATCTCCGGATATTACGATTTAAAATCATCCAAAGAAGCAAAAAAAGAAACAACAGGCTCAGCCGGACGTTCAATTAACTCACAGCCAATGCCAACAACATCAAATATTATTATGCAAAAAGGCAAAGATAAATTAGAAAATATAATAAAATCTATTGATGATGGTATATTAATTGATAGTTTACTAGGTGCTGGTCAAGGAAATGAATTATCTGGAGACTTCAGTGCAAATATTTCATTAGGTTATAGGATAAAAAATGGTGAATTAATAGGTAGAATTAAAAATACTATGCTTTCAGGGAATGCTTTTGATGCTCTTTCAAAAATAAATCATATAAGTTTGGAAACAGAAAATATATTTGGGACAATTAATCTACCTTATCTTTGCACAAATAATGTAGAAATTTCCTCGTAAAAATTTTACCCTATTATAAAAATAAATAATAATTATGAATAAAAAAATACCTACAACTTTTACTCCTCCACCAAATCTTACTAGAGATAAAAAGGGTCTTATTATAATAAATACTGGCAATGGTAAAGGTAAAACAACTGCAGGGTTTGGCGTAATACTAAGGGCATGGGGCAGAGATATGAAAACACTGATAATTCAATTTATCAAAAATGAAAAATCAATGTATGGTGAGCAGCTTGCTGTATCTAAGCTAGGTATAGAACTTATTACCTCTGGCAGGGGATTTACTTGGACATCTAAGGACCTTACAGAAGATGAAGATTTAGCTCAAAAAGGTTGGAAAATAGCTAAAGAAAAAATTCTTTCTGGGAATTACGATGTAATTCTATTAGATGAAATAACCTATCCGATAAATTATGGATGGATTGAAATAAATGATGTAATTGAAACCTTAAAGAAAAAACCTGATATGCTACATATAATACTCACTGGTAGAGACGCAGATATAAAAATTCAAGAATGCGCTGATTTAGTCACTGAAATGAAAGAACATAAACACCCTTATGCCGATCAAGGAATTGTCGCCCAAAAAGGTATTGAGTTTTGAATTCTTTGAAAATGATAAATGAAAATACTGAGTATAAACCAGTAGAGTATTGGGCAAAAATCCCACATGGTATATGGATGAGAGAAGCAACATCTGTTGCTGTTGATAAGGATGATAATGTTTATGTATTTAACAGAGGCAATCAACCAGTATTAATTTTTGATACGAATGGTAACTTGATTAATATGTGGGGTAATGACAACCCAGATAATGCTATAAGAATAATAACTGATTCTTATGGAAATACAATGCAATTTTGGGAAACGTGGTTCATTAGACCACATGCAATTACTATAGATCATGAAGAAAATATTTGGTTAGTTGATGACTCAGGAAACCAAATACATAAAATGACTAAAAACGGTAAAACTTTATTAACTATTGGTAGTGGCGAAGAAGCGCCAGCTCAAAGTGGAAAAATGTTTAATAGGCCAACTGATGTAGCCGTATCAAAAACTACTAATGAAATTTTTATATCTGATGGTTATGGAAATTCAAGAATTCATAAATTAGATAAAAAAGGAAATCTAATTAAATCATGGGGCAAACCAGGGACAGATCCCGGTGAATTTAATTTACCACATAATTTAGCATTAATTGATGATGATGAAATTATTGTGTGCGATAGAGAAAGTAATAGGATTCAAATTTTTGATACTGAGGGAAACTTCCTAAGACAATGGTTTGTCCATAAAGCAGTTGCTGTAGAAGTTGTTGGTTCAGGTAAAGATATAAGAATATTTATAGCGGAACAAGGTCCAACAACAGGATCTCCGCAAAGAGGTGTTGACAACATAGGAAACAGAATTGGAATTTATGATAGATATGGAAAAAGAATAAATCGTATTGGATCTGAAAAATTTGGTGAACATCCCCATGGTTTCTTATGGCCTCATAGTCTAGCAATAGACAGTAATGGAAGTATATACATTGCTGAAGTTTCTTATGTTGAATGGGGAAAATACCAAAATCCAAAAAAAGAAATGATTTCACTAAGAAAATGGATAGTAACTTAGACCATTTGGTGTAGAATCTAACAAAATTAAGGAACTGAAAAATGAAACCAATAACAATAAAAAATGTAAAAACAATATTAACTGAACCAGACAATATAAGATTAGTTATTGTAAAAATTGAAACATCTGAACCAGGTTTATATGGTGTTGGTTGTGCAACTTTTACCCAAAGACCAACAGCAGTTGCTGCAGCTATAGAGGATTACTTAAAGCCATTTATATTAGGTAAAAATGTAGCAGATATTGAGGATATATGGCAATCATCTTATGTGTCTTCCTACTGGAGAAATGGGCCAGTATTAAATAATGCATTATCAGGTGTAGATCAAGCATTATGGGATATCAAAGGCAAGATGGCAAATATGCCTGTATACGACTTACTTGGTGGAAGAGCAAGAGAGGCCGCTCCGGTTTATGTTCATGCATCAGGTAATTCTGTAGAAGAGGTTGGAGACCGTGTTGAAAGTTTCATTGAAAAAGGATTTCATCATATAAGAATTCAAATGGCAACACCAGGTTATGCAACATATGGTAATGGCAAATCAAACATTCCTCAATCCGAACAAGCTGCACCTGACAAAAAAAATGTGCTCGATGGTCCTATTCCTACAGAAAGTTTCTTAAGAGAATATAAGGAAGGAAAAACATATACTCATCCAGGGGGTATTTTTGAACCAAAACCATATATGAGATCTGCACTTAGTTTGTTTGAATATATCAGAGAAAGATTTGGTTACGGTCTAGAAATTCTTCATGATGTACATGAAAGAATCCCTCCAATTTTAGGTGTGTGGTTTGCAAAGGAAGTTGAAAAGTATCAACTATTTTTCTTAGAAGATCTATTCAGCCCTGAAGACAATGAGTACTTTAAGATGGTCCGAAATCAAACATCAACTCCTATTGCTATGGGTGAACTTTGGAATAGCCCACATGAAATAATACCTATGATTAAGGATAGATTAATTGATTTTATAAGAATTCATATGTCTCAAGTTGGAGGAATAACACCAGCAAAAAAGATTACTGCAATGGGTGAATTATTTAATGTGAGAACAGCATGGCATGGTCCTGGCGACACTTCTCCAGTGGGGCATGCAGCTAATTTAATGTTAGATATAAATGCATATAATTTTGGTATACAAGAAGCTGCAATCCCAGGTGAAAGAACAAAAGAAATGTTTCCAGGTTTTCCAGAAATAAAAAATGGCATGATGTGGCCAAACGGTAAACCAGGACTAGGAATTGATATAGATGAAGAATTGGCGAAAAAATTTCCATTTAAAGAAAGAGAGTTTGGTGGAGCTTGGGACACTGTTAGAAGAGCTGATGGCTCGATGGTAAAACCATAAATTTTTATGAGTCTAGACAAAAATAACATCTCAAAGGTACCTAAATTTACCTTTGCAGAAGATTTAAAAACTCAAAAAATTCAATTAAAATCTAATAAACTAGTTAAGCGTTTTTCTAAATCAAGAAAAGACTTTTCTCAAGATTCCTATAGACCCAATTATCATTATGTGAGCCCTGAAAGTACAATGAATGACCCTAATGGTTTATGTTTTTGGAATGGACTTTGGCATTTATTTTATCAGGGATATCCTCCAGAAGATTCTAGGCAACATTGGGGGCATGCTGTTAGTAAAAATTTAATTCACTGGGAAGATTTACCATATGCAATATATCCAAATCCTGAAAAAGCATGCTTCTCTGGATCAACACTTGTCGAAAAAGATAGAGTAATCGCAATGTATCATGGAACAGAAGAAGGAAATATGATTGCTACTTCAAAGGATCCATTATTACTTAATTGGGAAAAAATTACTGGTAAGTCTGTGATACCAATATCTCAACCTGATGGATCTTCCTGGCCATATAGAGTATTTGATCCATGCATTTGGAAAGATGATAATGTTTACTATGCTCTTTCTGGAGGAACATTACCTCATAAAAATTCAAAAAGAAGAACAAGGGCAAATTTTTTATTTGAATCAAAAGACTTAAAATCATGGAAATACTTGCATCCATTCATTGATGGTGATATTTTCACAATTATTGGTGATGATGGAGCTTGCCCATACTTCTGGCCAATAGGCGATAGATATATTCTTCTTTTTTTTAGTCATATGAGCGGAGGCCAAAGTTTAATTGGTGATTATGATAAAAAGAAAAAAAAATTTTTAGTAACATCACATCATAAATTTAATTTTGGTTCTGCTTTCCCCGGAGGTTTACATGCTCCCTTCTGCTACACCAGATGGAGAAGGCGGAATTATTGCAATTTTTAATATGAATCCTGCAAAAGAAACTAAAGGTTGGGATCAAATTATGACCCTTCCTAGAAAAATAAATATTATTGGTAAAAGCACTATTGAAAAAGATATGATTAAAATAGAACCAGCTGGTGATATAGAGTCTATTAGATATGATGAGGTGAACAAAAATAATATTTTATTACCAGCAAATGAAGAAATTGTTATTAAGGAAATTAATGGAAATAGTATTGAAATTATGGCTGAAATTGATATAAATTCTTCATCAATGATTGAACTTAATATACTAAGATCTCCTGATAAAAAAGAATTTACAAAGATATGTTTTTTTGCCAATAGAGGTTATAGAAATTGGGAGAGATATGATAACTGGGATCAACAAAAAAGAATTGAAGCGTCTGATAGTATTATATCGATAGACTCATCTCAATCCTCTTTATCATCAGATACAGTATCAAGGCCCCCAGAAACCGCACCAGTCTATTTAGAACCTAAAGAAAATTTAGAGTTACGAGTTTTTATAGATAAGAGTGTTTTAGAGGTTTTTGTAAACAAAAAACAAGCCCTTGCAATGAGAGTTTATCCTTCAAGAAAAGACAGTACTGGCATATCCTTCAAATCTCAGGGTGGAACATCAAAAATTCTAAGACTTAATAACTGGAAAATGAAAAATATATACTAAGTTATCCAAGGTTGTTTTCTAGGTTCATTGATAGTTTGCAGTAATGCTGTGATATAACCATAACAATAAGCAAAAGCCGTACTTTTAGGATCTTTACCATTTATTTGAGGGACATGATCAGGCATTAACATATATTTATAACCTATTTCTTGATAAATTTTTATGACCTCAACAAAATCTATACTTCCTTCGTCTGGAAAAACTTCCATAAAATCTAATTTTTTCCCTTTTATATTTCTAAAATGAACATTAAAAATTTTTTCCCTTTTTCCAAACCACCGGATTATATCTATAATTTCTTTATTTGGATCATCAAGCATTTCAGTTATCGTGCCTTGGCAAAAATTAAGACCATGGAAAGGGTTTTCATGTAAATTAACAAATTTTTTCAAACCATCTGCTGTTCCTAAAACTCTATTTATACCCATAAATCCATCTGGTGTATATGGGTCATGTGGATGGCAAGCCAGCCTTACACCTGAAGATTCTGCTGTTGGAACAACTCTTTCTAGAAAGAAATTAATTCTTTCCCATATCTCTTCTTCCTTAACAACTCCTGCTATCCCTGGCGGTTTATCATGTTCAATTTTTGACCATCTGAAAGCAGAATTTTTAGAATTACCTCTTCCATATTCACTTTCAGATCTCGGTATACCTATTATATTCATATTATATTTCACAGATGGAATACCTACTCTGCCACACATCTGTATTATATTTTGTATAGACTCAATTTCTGTGTCACGTTGAGGGCTTTTCCCAAGCATAATATTAGGAGAATCGGATTTTTCTAGGACTTGAGAAGATAAAGGTATTTGAACCATATCTAATTCAATGCCAAAAGAATTAACTTTTTCTTTATGAGATAATAAGTCATCTTCTGACCATAAATGAGGATTCCCTGAAGGATCAGAACAAATATTAAGTACACCTAATTGGGCCCATTGTTGAAAAATCATCATCATTTCTAGCCTGCACTTGAGTTCCTAAATACATAAAATAATCTCCTTAGTTATTTAATTTATTTATTGCATTTAACCACCCACTATATAAATTTTCTACCTCAGATTTATTCATTTTTGGCTCATATATCTTTGAATGTTGATATATTGATTGTAGTTGATTTTCTGTTTTCCAAATTTTACTTCCTATCCCTGACATAAACGCAGCACCAAGGGCGGTAGATTCAATATTTTCAGACACTTCAACCGGCAAACCTAAAATATCAGCTTGAAATTGCATAAGAAAGTCATTTGTTGTTTGCCCTCCGTCTACTCTGATTGATGTTATAGAACTCTTAATACTAATATCTAAACTTTCAACTATATCCTTAACTTGATATGCCGTTGATTCAAGAGCTGCTCTAATTATGTGATCAGAATGTGTTGAGAAACTCATACCAGAAATGACTGCCTTTGCATTTGTGTTCCAATGTGGAGCCCCTAGACCTGCAAAAGAAGGTACAAAATATAATTCCCCCAAAGAATCTAGAGATTTAGATATGTCTGAAGAAATATCTAAATTACTAATTATTCCTAAGTTATCTCTAAGCCACGACATTGTAGATCCACTACTTAATATCGATCCTTCTAAAGCATAATTTTTACTACTAAAATAATTATAGGCTAAAGTTCTTAATAGCCCACCAGGATTATTTGATATTATGCGACTCCCAGAATTTATCATTAAAAAAGCGCCTGTCCCATAAGTACACTTAATCTGACTTTTTTCAAAGCAAGCTTGTCCATAAAGCGAAGCACTTTGATCACCCGCAACACCAGTAATAGGTATTTCTTTCGTAAAAATATTTTTTGAAGTTAATCCAAACTCTCCAATAGATGGTTTAATATCAGGCAAAATATTTATTGGAATATTAAATTTTTTTAATAAATAATCATCCCATTGAAGATCATGTATATTCATTAACATAGTCCTAGAAGCGTTGGTTGAATCAATAAAATGATTTTTTTCAGATGAAATATTCCAGATAATCCATGAATCAACTGTGCCGAAAAGTAGTTCATCGTTTTCTGCTCTCTTTTGACCATCAGGTATATTGTCCAAAATCCACCTTATTTTTGTAGAGCTAAAATATGGATCAATAACCAATCCTGTTATTTTCTTTATGTCATCTGATAAGCCTCTATGAAACATATTTATACATAAATCTGAAGTTCTATTATCTTGCCAAACTATAGCATTATAAACAGGCTTACCTGAATTTTTATCCCATATTATTGTAGTTTCTCTTTGATTAGCAATACCTATAGATGTTATTTCTTCAATACCTAATTTCGATTTTCTAAGTGCCTCTTTAGATAAAGACACAACTGAATTTATTATCTCATTAGGATCTTGCTCAACCCACCCAGAATGAGGATATATTTGCTTTAAATTTTTACTTGCTTTAGACAAAATTTTTCCTTCAGAATTAAATATTATTACCCTCGTAGATGTTGTACCTTGATCTATAGATAAAATATTTTGAGACATACTTTGTTACTATTCTGAAAGTTATATAATTTGTATATTATATTTTATTCATTATACTTAATAATAAAAATAAATCTAAATTATTTATGGCTGATGTAAATTCAAAAAAATATAACCAACCTAATATAAATGGAAGATATGGTGAATACGGTGGAAGATTTGTACCTGAGACATTAATGTCTGCCTTATATGAACTTGATAAAGCATATGAAGATGCATCAAATAATAAAGATTTTTGGGATGAATTTAACGATCTATCTTCTAATTACGTTGGAAGACCCACTCCATTATATTTTGCAAAAAATCTTTCAAAAAAACTTAACGGTCCTGAAATATATATTAAGCGGGAAGATTTAACTCATACTGGTGCTCACAAAATTAATAATGCTATTGGGCAAGCATTACTTGCAAAAAAACTTGGTAAAAAAAGAATAATTGCTGAAACTGGTGCTGGCCAGCATGGCGTTGCTACAGCAACTGTTTGCGCACAGATGGATTTAGAATGCATTATATACATGGGTGAAGAAGATATTAAACGTCAATCCCAAAACGTATATAGAATGAATGAATTAGGTGCAAAAATCGAATCAGTTAAAAATGGAAGTAGAACTCTCAAAGATGCAATTAATGAAGCAATTAGAGATTGGGTAAGTAATGTGGAAACAACTCATTACATAATAGGAAGTGTAGTTGGTCCTCATCCATATCCAAAAATAGTTCGAGATTTTCAAGCAATTATTGGATGTGAATCTAGAGAACAATTTCTAAAAGTTACTGGTACACTGCCAAATTACGTTATAGCATGTGTCGGTGGAGGCTCTAATGCTATGGGAATATTCTCAGGTTTTATAGATGATCAAAGTGTAAAATTAATTGGAGTAGAAGCAGCTGGAGAAGGATTAAATAAAAAACATGCAGCAACAATGTCCAAAGGTAAACCAGGAGTCTTACATGGCTCACTAAGTTATCTATTACAAGATGAATATGGGCAAGTTAATGAGGCACATAGTATTTCCGCAGGATTAGACTATCCAGGAGTAGGTCCAGAGCATAGTTATTTGAAAGATATTGAAAGAGCACAATATGTATCTGCTACTGATAGTGAAGCACTTAAAGGCTTTAGTATGTTAAGTAAAACGGAAGGAATTATTCCTGCCCTAGAACCAGCTCATGCGTTGGGGTATATGATGCATTGGGCGCCAAAAATTTCAAAGAGTGAAAAAGTTTTATTTTTACTTAGCGGCCGCGGAGATAAAGATCTAAATACTGTAGCAGAAGCTTCAGGATTTAAGATTTAATTATTTAAAAGTTTTTATGTAAGCTATTATATCTTCTATATCTTTTCTATTTTCATTTTTGTAAATATTAGGCATAAGGTTCTTATAACCTTCAAGAATATACTCATCCGGATATAATACAGATCTCAGTATATAGTTATCACCTTTTTTATAGATATTCCTTAAACTAGGTCCAATAATTATATTATCTTCTGTTGAATGACAATTACTACATGTTAAGCTTATAAATTTTTTCTTCCCATTATTTATGTCAAAATCGTCATAATAAAATCTAACCTCTTCATATTTTGGAGGATTATTTTTTATATAGTTTTGATAATTTTCATTTGCCTGAGAACACGAAATAAATAAAAATAAAAACATAATAGACAATAATATTCGGATTATTGTTATATATTTATTTAAGAATATTTTCATATTTATATATATATTATAAAATCATAATAAAAAAAATTAAAGTATTCGAATGAAACAAAAACTAAATAAATCCAAAGAGCCTTTATCTAATCTAACTATTATTGAATTTGGAAATTATGTCGCAGGTCCCTGGGCAGGGCAACTTTTAGCAGATATGGGGGCTACAGTTATTAAAATTGAGCCGTTATCTGGAGATCCTTGGAGGAAATCAAATGAGTTTAAACCAAATGAAAGTAAATCATTCATTTCAATAAATAGAGGGGTAAAAAGTTTTGCAATAAACCTAAAGTCTATAGATGGTCAAAAAATTCTTTCAAAGTTAATAAAAAATATTGATGGAGTAATTTCAAATAATAGAATAGATACATCAAAAAAATTAAAAATTGATTATAATTCTCTAAAAAATATTAATTCCAAAATCATCTACGTAGAAATCACTGGTTATGGTTCTAAAGGGGATAAATCAAAAGACCCTGGATTTGATACTATTATGCAAGGTTACACAGGTACAATATCTGGTGAGGGAAAAGTCAATGGTCATGAAATTGGTCTAGTTCAGTCAACATCATTCATTGATTTTTCTACAGGTTATGCTGCCGTAAATGCTTTACTTGCAGGGATAATACAAAGAAGCATAACTGGAAAAGGCCAAAAAATATCTACAAGTCTATTAGCAAATGCCCTTGGCATGCAATCAATGAGACTTATTGATGTAGAAAACTATCCTTCACCAACAAAAATATGGTTTGATAATGAATATAAAAAACTAAAAAAACTGAAAACAAATTTCACTGATATTTTAGATAGTTACAATGAAAAAGTAAGGGGTGATTTATTAAAAACATACTATCGGGTATATACAACTTTAGATGGAGCTATAACATTAGGTGCTCTAGCTGGACATGCAAGAATCAGCATAAATAAATTATTAAAAATTGAAGATGCGCGCCTAAAGGATATTACAAAAGTTTTCCCAAAAAAATATCGCCAAAAAATCGAGAAACAATTACAAGATAAATTTAATAAACATACAACAAATTTTTGGTTAAAAAAGTTACACCAAAATAATATACCATGTGAATCTGTACGTTTTATAGAAGAACTACTAACAGACAAACAAGCTTTAATTAATAATAATGTCATTGAACTAAAGCATCATACTGGAGAAAAAATACTAACTACCGGTCCAGTTTTAGATTTTAATCATAAAATTAAACAAAAGAGCTCTCCCAAACTTGGTGAAAATAATAAAGAAATATTATCTTTTCTGGGGTATAAAGAAAGTACTATTAATAAATATAGGAAAAATAAGACAATATTATGAATGATATAGGAAAAATAACGGTTTCTTCAGAAACAATAAATGAGATATATATTCATGCTAGAAACGAATTTCCAAGTGAATGCTGTGGATGGATTTTGGGAGAAAAAAATTCCAATCTTGCATCAATAGTAAGGCAAGCTAAAAATCAATACTCTCCAACTAATCATCCTTCAAAACCTGATAGATCAAGTGAAACTGCGTATGTGATTTCGGGTAAAGATTTAATTGAATTGAATGAAAGCTTTGAAAAAAACATTGTACCAAAAATTATTTATCACTCTCACCCTAATGGAAAAGCATATTTTTCTGAAACAGATATAAATAACGCTATGAGTCCATGGGGTAGTGAACCATCATATCCTGTACAACAAATTGTTATTGGAATTAATGAAAAAGAAATAGTTCAAGCAAAACAATTCGCATGGGATTATACAAGTAAAAAATTTATTGAAATTAATATATATTTAGGAAAAAAAATCTAACGCTCAGTTAATGTCCCTCCGTTTATATTTAATGCTTGTCCAGTAATATAATTTGCTTCTTTTTGGCATAAAAATCCAATAAGTTCTCCAACTTCTTCATGTGTACCTGCTCTACCCAAAGGTATCTCTTCTATTCTTTTTTCCCAATCTGAATCCCTACCTAAGACATCCATTCTTGAGGTATCTATAAGACCGGGACAAATTGTATTTACAGTTATATTATATTGAGCAACCTCTTTTGCCAAAGCTTGAGTAAAACCATCAATAGCAAAATTTGCTGCATTATATGCACTTGTATTTGCTCTACCAGATTTACCCATTACTGAAGAAATGTTAATTATTCTTCCACCATTCCCTTTTTTTATCATTTCTTTAACAGCATACTTTGAACAGTAAAAAGTACCAAATAATTTTACATCTATCACATTTCTAAATAAACTATCTTCAAGGTCTATTACACTCACTCTATCAGCACCATTTGGTGCTGCAGCATTATTAACTAATATATCGATTTGCCCATACTCTTTAATGACATTATTGATCATTTCCTGAACAGAATCTTCACAAGAAACATCTGTAATAAATGCTGTAGATTTTACTCCAAGTTTATTTATCTCCTCTGATGTTGAATAAACATCTTTCCACCCAATTTGTTTTTCATCATCAGGATAAGTGCTTGGGTCTCTACCTGTACCTGTAACTATAACGTTAATACCTTTGTTTGCTAAGACTATTGCTGTAGATCTACCAATTCCCCTATATCTTCCAGCCCCCGTCACTATTGCAACTTTTGTTTTATTACTCAATATTTCAACTCGTTTCTAATATTTATATCAAAAAATAAATTATAATTTATATTAATAGAATGATAACCATAATTTTTATAATACTTAAGCGAACATTAGCCCATATAAATCTAATTGGTGCCGTTATGGTAGGAATAATACTAGCGTCAACAATTATGTCTGGCTCCGTAATATTTTTTGATTCCCTCAAAAACCTTTCTCTTCAACAAACTTTATCATCTAATTCAGCTGAGAATATAGATATCATTGTTGAAGCAAATGCTTCACCAAGCAGCTTTGAAGAACATGAAGAAATATTAGATAAAATTAATCGAACAATTATTGCTACATGTGAAAACATCATAAATCAAAATGAATATTTCGCAAAAACAGGAACCTTTTTTTCAGACAAAAAAATTGAACTCTTACCTGCTTCAGAATGTCCTTGTGCATCTGTTTATTCTGTAAGAAATAATGAGATTATAGAATGTAATTGTTCTAGAACAACGTTATTAAGTTTTTCAAATACTGATAAAAAAATATCAATCTTGCAAGGAAGTTTACCATCAACTAAAACATTATATTCTGAAAATGACATTCTGCAAATTGAAGCAATTATAGATAAGATTACTTCTGAAAAATTAAATTTAAATATAGGAGATATATACAAATTAAAAACTCATTGGGAAGATGAAAATCAATATTTAGAAATAATAATATCAGGGGTATATGAAAGAAAAAATACAAATGAGGATTATTGGAAAATAAATGATGAAGTTTTTAAAAATAAAATATCATCATTAGATTTTAGTTATTTTACAATCAATGAAGAAATAATTTCAAATTATTTACTAGATTACTTTTCAAAGGTTAGATTAGATTATGCATGGTGGCTTGATATTGAAAATAAGAAAATAAAAGCTAGAGATACATCAGAAATTTTATCTGGAATTAAAATAGCTGAAAATCAATTAAAGTCTGAATTAAACGGTTTCATAATAAGAACAGAATTGACAAAAACTATTGATAATTTTGAAAATGATTTATTTTTCAATAAAATTCCCATGCAGATTGTGATAATGATTATAGTGCTAGTCGCTATATACTACACAATTACTATTTCAAGTCTACTGGTTGATGCTCAAAAAAATGAAATTGGTATGCTAAGAACTAGGGGTGCTTCAACAAAACAGATTATCTCCGTTTATATTTTTGAAGGATTAATACTAACATTTATAGCAACGTTGTTAGGACCAATAATTGCTGCTTTTATAATATCTATAATTGGACAAATCCCATTATATGAAAATTTAAATTATGGAAATAACTTACCAGTAAATATATCTAGTAATGCCTATTTTATGAGCTTTTTCGGAGGTTTATTAGGCTTACTTTCTGTGTTAGCACCTACAATAAAAATTATAAATTTAGGATTATTTGCATCAAAAATTTCAACACTACGACCCGGAAGATTTACTCTAATTCAAAAATATTATCTTGATGTAGGATTTATTTTGGTAGTAATGTTTTTATTAATCCAAATGAGTAAACAAGGGTCTTTTATAAATCAAGATAGCTTAGGAGATGAAACAAAAATAAATCAATTAATGTTAGCTACACCAGCAATATTTATAATCTGTTTTGGATTAATTTTAGTTAGAATTTTTCCTGTAATGATGAAATTAGTTGGGATAATTTTAAACAAAAAACCTTTTTCAAGATTTGCGGCTCCCGAATTAATTTTGGGGATATGGCAAATGTCAAGAAATCCATCACATTATTCAAGATTATCTTTGCTGCTGATTCTAACAGCAGCCTTAGGAGTATTTGCATCAAGTTTTGAAGCATCGCTCAAGCAAAGTAATATTGATCAAGTTTTGTATAATAATGCAGGAGAAATAAAACTTGAATCGACTGAAATTCATAAAGAGAAATATTCAAAGTCTATATTAAATGAATTATCAAAATCTGAGAATATCAATAATTTATCCCCCATTCTAAGAAAAAAAGCATCGGTTTCATCAAAATATTCAAATGATTATTTTGAACTAATAGGTGTAGATCCAACTAATATTGAGGAAATTATATTAATGAGGCAGGATATAAAAGACGAAGATTTAGGTGAAAAATTCAGAAAAATAAATAATATAACAGAAAATGGAATAATAATACCAAAAGATAGTAGGTGGATTTCAGCAAAAATAAGACCACTAACAAAACTCCCCGATTCATATTTATTAGCGAGATTATCAGATGCTAATAATAATTTTTTCACAATACCATTAGGAAATTTATCTCCAAATTCTTCTGATGAATTTAGATTTCATTGCCCAGAAAACAGTCAAAATGATTGGTGCAGGGTTGGTGTAAGTCTTCAGACTGCTATATCTAGTTTTAGAAGAAATTCAGTCGAAGAATTTTTCCCAAAAAAACCCTTGAGTTTACATTCTTTAGGAATATTTTCCAATAGTTCTATAGAGGCTTCTGCAGTAGATATTTCAGATATAAGTGTAATTGATGACTCAGGAAAAATTACAACTATTATAGAAAATTTTAGTGGAGACTATAATTATATTTGGAGTACTATCAAACCTTCACAAGATTCTCTTGGTGACATGATATCAATAGAATCATACTTGAAAAAAGAAACTTACTACCCTTTTCAGAATACAGAAGAAAAGTTTTTACGATTTAGATGGACTAATATTCGAGCAAGAGAATATAGAGGAATATGGTATGGAAAACACTTAGAAGAAATACCAGCAATAGCTGATAAAAAATTCCTTAGTAAATATAATTTACCAATAGGTGATTATAGAAACCCAACAAAGGTTAATATTCTCGTAGACTCTAGTCCTATGAAGTTAAGAATTATAGATTCTATAGATTTATTTCCTACCGCAGGATATGAGCTAGATCCATTCATAATTGTTGACTATAAATCAATGATCAATCATATGAATATCAAAAAGCATGTAGGTAATATACAGCCCAACGAATTTTGGATAAACTCAGATATGAATATACAAAATGAAATAGAAAAACCTGACTTTTTAGATAATTATATTTTGGATATAAATATACAAGAAGATGTTGATGAAATTTTAAAAACAATGGACATCAAAGCAGGATCATCAAAATATTATCTTAACGATGAGCTAAAAAAAGTCTCATTAAATCCATTAGTTATTGCAGGTTGGAAAGCTCTTCTTGGAGTTGCATTTTTTTCAGTACTAATAATAAGTGCATTAGGATTTATAATTCATAGCAATTTTTCATTTAATCATAGAAAATATGAATTAGCATTGTTAAGAACAATCGGACTATCCATGAAGCAGCTAATAACCCTAATTTTATTTGAACAAATTATAATTATTGGACTATCATTAGGTCTTGGTATTTTTATGGGATTATTACTAGGGTCAACTATATTACCTTATTTAGCAAATTCTACTGGTTCAGAGATATTATTACCACCAATGGAAATCTTATTCAGGTGGTCTGAATTTCGATTTATTTTTTTCCTCCTGCTTATAGTATTTATAATAGTAATTGGAATAATTATATTCTCTGTATTTAAAATGTCTTTACATAAAGTGATGAGAATAGGAGAATAAATATTATGAAAAATTATTATATTGAATGTACAAATCTTTTCAAAATATATAAAGCATCTGATTTAGAAGTTGTAGCACTAAGAGGTTTAGAATTATTTGTTAATAAAGGTGAAATAATTTCAATCATTGGATCTTCAGGAAGTGGTAAATCTACGTTACTAAATATTCTTGCAGGTTATGATTTTCCTTCTGCTGGTAAAGTAAATGTCGGAAATTATGATTTATTACAAATGTCTAATGAAGAAATAGTAAGATACAGAAGAAGTGAAGTAGGATTTATCTGGCAAGATACTAATAAAAATCTTTTTAATTACTTGTCAGCAATAGAAAATATCAAATTACCAATGGTAATTACAGGTAAAAATAAATATGAAATTAATGACAGGTCTAATGAGCTAATTGAGCTAGTTGGATTAGGTAATAGAAAAAATCATATGCCTTATGAGCTATCTGGAGGAGAGCAGCAAAGAATTGCAATCGCTGTAGCGTTAGCAAACAATCCGCCTTTAATACTTGCAGATGAACCAACAGGTGAGCTTGATGATGAAACATCTCAAAATATACTAGATTTATTAAATCAACTAAATCAGATGTTAAACACTACTATAGTAATAGTAACTCATGACCCTAATATATCCAATGAAGTAAGTAGAAGTATAACAATTAAAGATGGAAAGACTAGTTTAGAAACCAAAATAATAGATAATGAAAAAAAAGAATATTTGCTTGTAGATTCAATTGGATCTTTACAAATACCAAAAAATTTACTGGATAATAATAATATTAATAAAAGAGTAAGAATATATGATGAAAACGGGAGTATAAAAATAGAGGCTGATGATGAATAACAATCTAATACAAGCAAATAATTTATCCAGAAATTACACACTAAAAGGTGAAAAAATTCAAGCAATAAAAAATATTAATCTAAGTATTGACAATGGAGAGTTCCTTACACTTGTTGGAAGGTCAGGCTCAGGAAAAACAACGCTACTAAATCTTTTGGCTGGATTAGATCAACCATCTGATGGAAATATTTTTTTTAAAGGCCAAAACATTAATGATTATGATGAGAAAGAACAGATAAATTTCAGACGATTTGAAATAGGAGTTATATTTCAATCTTTTTCTTTATTACCTTTGTTGTCAGCTTATGAGAATATAGAGCTTCCAATGAGAATCTCTGGGATTACATCACGAGAAAGAAACAAAAGAACTATAAGTGCATTAAAAATGATTGGATTAGAAAAAAGAGGAAACCATCGACCATATGAATTATCGGGTGGAGAACAGCAAAGAATTTCGATAGCTAGAGCAGTAGCAATGCGCCCTAAACTTTTATTAGCAGATGAACCAACAGGTGAGCTAGACTCAGTAAATGCATTTTCAATATTTAGTTTATTTAAAGAGATGGTAGATGATCAAAATATGTCTATCATCGCAACTACTCATGATCGAACTTTATTAGATTTATCTGATAAAACATTAAATATATCAGACGGTGAAATCATTTCTTAATTAAGTTTGATTTACATAAATAAGACAACTTTATTGCTTCAGCCAAATTCTTATTCAAGATATTTATATGCCCCATTTTTCTACCTATTCTTGGTTGTTTCTTTCCGTATAAGTATAATTTCGAACCAGAAATATTAAGAGCTTTTTTCCAATTTGGATTTTTATTTTCCTCCCATATATCTCCAAGTATATTAAACATTACTACAGGAGATAATAATTGTGGTTGTGTTAAATCAAAACCTAACAAAATTTTTACTACTTGATCAAACTGAGAGATATCACATGCATCAAGAGTATAATGTCCTGAATTGTGTGGCCTTGGAGCTATCTCATTTATATAGATATCTTCTCCAAGAATAAACATTTCAATACAAATCAATCCAATTAATTCTAGTTTTTTTACAATAATTTGTGACAAAATATTGATTTTTGTTTCTAAATTTTTTGAAATCCTTGCAGGGATTATTGATTTGTCTAAAATATGATTTACATGTATATTTTCCGATATAGGAAATGAGGTAATTTTACCTGATAAATCTCTTGAACAAATAATAGAAACTTCTTTACTAAAATTTATGAACTGTTCAACGATAATTTGTTTATTTTTTTCTAATATTTCAAGGTACGATGATGAAATTTCATCAAAATTCTTAATTATTTTTTGGCCCTTTCCATCATAACCTTCAGTAGCTGTTTTTATCACAACTGGAAAATTATAAAGTTCACAAAATTCTATAATATCTTTCTCTTTATTTACCACCTTAAATTCAGCGACTGGCAATTTATTATCTTTAAAAAATTGTTTTTCAAAAATTCTATTTTGAGAAATAGATAATATCTTAGATGAAGGAAAAACACTCCTAAATTTTTCTATATACTTAATAGAATTTAAGCTAACATTTTCAAATTCATATGTAATTATGTCACAAGTATTAATTAATTCATCACATGCTTTAATATCATCATAATTCGCAATTATTTTCTCATCAGATACTACAAAGGCAGGAGAATCTGGATTAGGATCTAAAATAGTAGTATTTACTCCCATTTCTTTAGCGGAAATAGCAATCATTTTACCGAGTTGGCCACCACCAATAATACCTATCTTTTTCATAGAGTTTCTTTCTATATATCAAGATTAATAGACTTGATTATCTTTTCAATATTTTTTCTTTTTTCTTGAATTTTTTCTTGAATTTTTTCATCCATTAAACCAATAATTTGAGCTGCTAAAATACCTGCATTCGCTGCTCCTGAGCTACCTATAGCAACAGTAGCTACAGGGACTCCTTTAGGCATTTGTACTATAGATAAAAGAGAGTCTATTCCCTTCAAAGATTTGGATTCTACAGGAACTCCTATAACAGGCAAAACTGTTTTTGCTGCAGTCATGCCTGGCAGATGAGCAGAACCTCCGGCACCAGCAATTATAACTTTTATACCCCTTGATTTCGCTAATTCTGCATATTCAAACATTAAATCGGGAGTTCTATGAGCAGATATTACTTTTACCTCATATGGTATTGAAAATTCTTCTATAATTTCAATAGCATATTTCATTGTTGGTAAATCAGAATCACTACCCATAATTATTGATATCAAAGACTTCTCCATTTTAACTCTAAATAACTTATTATTTCAATATTTTACATCTGATGGATAACATATGGTTCGAAATTCATGATAAAAATAAATTAAATTATGCCAATATTCAATTATAAAACTGAAAAAATCTTCTATGATACTTATGGTAGTGGGCCACTTCTAATTTTACATCATGGATTCGGATCTAATAGATTCTCTTGGATAAAATACGATTGGATTAACTCTCTTGTTAATGAATTTAAAATTTTAATCTTTGATGCACTTGGACATGGAACATCTAGTAAACCGCATAATTCCGATTATTATACTATTGAAGAAAGAGCAAAATTAACTGTTAGCTTAGCTAAAAATTTGAACTACGAAAAATTTGGGTTTTTGGGGTTTTCTTTGGGTGGGAGAGTTGGATTTGAACTAGCCTCAAATTATAACAATCATCTAAACTTTTTAGTTATTGGAGGAATGCATAATAAACCTCCATCAATTAATAAAAATATATATAAAAGAAACATTAAAATATTGAAAAGTAAAAAAGGGAAGTTCGTCATGAAAGGTAACTCTAATCGACCTCCTAATGACCCTCTAGCGCTAGCAGCCTCTTACGAAGGAATGTTAATGTGGAAAGGGTTATCTAATGATACAATTAAATTTAACTTTCCAACTGCAATGTTTTGCGGAGAAAAAGATAAGTATTATAATGATATTAAGTTATTTTCAAAAGAAAAAAATCTTAAGTTCATAGCCATACCTCGAGCTAATCATTTGAGCTCTTTAAAATCGTCAAATCAAGTTTTTCTTGAGATAAATAACTTCATGATAGAAAATAAATACTAAGGAGAAAAAATGGAAAAAAAATGCATGATGGTAGTTACAGCCCATCCGGATGATGCTGATTTTGGATGCTCAGCAAGCGTTGCTAAATTTTCAAGAGAAGGTTGGGATGTAGTCTATGTAATCTGCACAGACGGTTCAAAAGGGACAGAGGATAGAAATATAAAACCAAAAGAATTATCTAAGATGAGATATGACGAACAAAAAAATTCTGGAAAAGTTTTAGGATTAAGAGATGTTGTATTCCTTAATTATCCAGATGGCTACCTAGAGCCTTCATTAGATGTAAGAAAAGATATATCAAGACAAATCAGAATATGGAAACCAGAAATCCTTATAACTACTAACCCAACAAGAGATCTTAATAATTCAACTTATTTAGGGCATCCTGATCATTTTGCTGCAGGAGAAGCAACTTTATCCGCTGTCTTTCCTTCTGCCAGAGATCATCTTACTTTTCCAGATTTATTTGAAAAAGAAAATTTAGAACCTCACAAAGTTAAAGAAGTTTGGATAATGACTTATGGAGAAACTGCAGATTTTTGGAATCCAGTTAGTGAAATAGATGTGGACACTTCTATAGAAGCCTTATTAAAGCATGTAAGCCAGATTCCTGACCCTCAAGGAGCTGCATCATGGATGAAAAAAAGAAGGCAAAATCTAGGGGGGAACATAGACTCCGATTTCGCTGAGTCATTCAAAAGATTTATAATGAACTAAACTTCACCTAAGCTTTCATCTGATGTAGATGATGATAGATCACTTCCATATTTCTCATTAACAATAGTTTTTAATTCAGCAAATTCATTTTGTATACCTCGTAAAAGAATACCAGCATCTGATGAATGTAATATAAATCTAGCACCCAAATCAATTGCAACTTTTGATGCTTCTATAGTTTGCTGATGAATCATTGTTGGAACACCACGTTTATCTGCTTCACTGATTACATGTTTCAAAGTATCAAGGTAAACTGGATTGTCATTTTCATTGGGGATTCCTAAAGATGTAGTCATATCATTTGGTCCAATAAAAACTCCATCAATCTTTGCTGAATCAATCATATTACTAATATTTTCTGCGGCTGGTTTACTTTCAACTCCCATAATAAATATATGATCTTTATGAAGTTTTTCAAAATATTCTTTAGTTTTATCGCTTGGAAAATCACCTGTATTTACATAATTCTCATAATATTCACCTTTTAATGGATGTGTTCGTAGCTTTCCTACACAATGTTTTACCTCATCAATATCCTCACAATAAGGTACTAATACTCCATCAGCACCAGCATCCATTGCCATAGCTACATAAATTGGATCTGTGCTTGGCGTTCTTACTATTGCTGTAATATCCAAAGATTGAAACTGTTCTACTGTATTAGCGATTAATTCTCTATCTCTTGATCCGTGCTCTGAATCAATAACTACAAAATCTAAACCACAACCAGCATAAACTCTTTTCCATCTCATACCTGTCATACACCAAATCATATATCCAAAAACTGGCTTGCCATCTTTTAGACGTTGTTTTAATTGTGCTGGTTTCATTTTTTTCTCCTAAACTATTATATTAATATACTTCTTAAGTCATTTACATGTTCGATTTCAAAATCTGGTGAAGGTAAATCTTTTGGGTAAATTCTACCCATTTTTATCCAAGCTGTTTTCATACCCAATTGATTAGCACCTAGTATATCAGTATATGCATTATCTCCTACAAAAATTATTTCATTATTCTTAAGATTTTTTTGTCCTAATTTCTCTTTACCAATTAAGTATATCTTAGAATCTGGTTTATCTTTTGCATAAATTTTTGAAGGCAAAATAAATGGTATCTTTTTAGATAACCCGGTAATCTCAACCTTTTTATATTGATAACTATTACCATTGGTAACTACACCCCAATTATATTGAGATTTATTTATCCAATCAATAAATTCCATAGCTCCAGGAATAATTTTCATATGCTTTATCATTGATTCAAAATAAAATTTGTAGTGACCTTCTTCATCACCTTTAACCTCTGGCCATTTAGCTTTTATTTGCCTAAATGAATCTATAGGAACAGCAGTATTATTAGGAGAGAGGCTCAAGAAATAATCCATTGCTTCATTAAGATCCATAGAATTTTTAATGACTTCTTCTTGGTAATAATAATCTTTATAAACTTCTGTGTAAGCTCCAGCACGATCGATTAGTGTATCATCTAAATCAAATAAAGCAGCTCTAATATTTAACATTTACACATCCGCAACTCCATTATCTTCAAGGTTCCAAGAACCTGAATATCTTTCATTATTTTTATCAGAATTAAAAGGTTTCATTGCTAAAATTGATTCATCAATATCTGTACCGAGTCCTGGAGTTTCTGGAAGTTCAAAAAATCCTTCTCTTATGACTAATGGGGTTGTTTGTACTTTATCATGCCAAGGCATATCTCTTGCTGTCTCGAGTATTAGGAAATTTGGAACAGCTGCACAAACATGTAAAGATGCTGCAGTTGCTATAGGCCCATTGGGATTATGAGGTGCAAATTTAATATATTCAATTTCTGCCATAGAAGCTATTCTTCTTATCTCTGAAATTCCACCTGTATGAGCAATATCTGGTTGAATAACATCGACTAATCTTCTATTTAATAATTCCTTAAATCCCCACCTGAAAAATAATCTTTCACCGGTTGCAATATCTGTTCTATGGCCTGCATTCCTTACTTGCTCTAAGGCGTTAATATTTTCTGGCGGCACTGGCTCTTCAAAAAATAGCAGATTAAATTCTTCTACAGCATCTAGCTGTTTTATAGCAATAGAAGGTCTAACTCTCCCATGATTATCAATCATTATATCTATATCTGAACCAAGTTCTTTTCTCATACCCTTAATTTTTTCATGTAAATTTTCAGCGGCATCATTTTCGGACCATTTATTATCCTCACTTGCCGTCCATCCCCCAGTCTTAAAAGCTGAAAATCCCTCATCAACTAATTTTTTACCGCCTCTTATGTCTGCCGCATGAGTATAAGCCTTAACTCTATCTCTCACTGCGCCACCAAGCATTTTATAAATCGGCATATTATTTACTTTTCCTGTAATATCCCAAAGTGCAATATCTATAGCTGCCATAGCAGAACCCATTACAACTCCTCCTCTCCAGAATCCATGACGATACATTATCTGCCAATTTCTTTCAATTTGAGTTGGATCATTTCCTATTAATCTTTTTGCTAAAACTTTAATCCCAGCAGCGACTGATTCTTCATGCCTTTCTAAAGTTCCTTCTCCCCAACCATGAACTCCTTCATCAGTCTCAACTTTACAAAATACCCAATCTCTTCCACCAGTTTCCATTAAAAATGTTTTTATATCTGTGATTTTCATAAGTCTAACTTTTTCTCCATAATATTTATAAAATTATAAATTTAATATTTAATTTTAGAACCCTAATAAGGGTCTACTCTATACTCTTTTATTACATCTTCATTTAACTCAAAGCCTAATCCAGGCCTGCTGGGAACTTCAATGTTACCATTTTCTAGTAAGTTGATTTTTGGAATCAGTAAATCTGTAACTAATGGAGTTTTAGGAAATGCAACAGGAAATTCAAAATATGGCATGTTTGGAACTATGGCAGAAAGGTGTAATTCTGCAGCTAATCCTATTACGTGACACCAAGTATGCGGGATGCATAATGATCCAAATTTATAGGCATTTTCAGCTATATATAATATTTCTTCTAATCCCCCAGCTCTTACTGAGCTTGGTTGAACTACATCTAGCCTCCCTATACTTAATAAATCATTAAAGTCATGTCTTGTAGTAAATCCCCAATCTCCAGCGGCGATTCTGATATTCGTTGATTCAACTAATTTCTTATAACCATAAATATTATCTGCAGGTAATGGTGCCTCTATAAAATATATATTAAACTCCTCTATATATTTTATTGTTTCTAATGCTTGTCCTACATCAACCCATTTATTTTGAACATCGATCATTAAATCTCGATTGTCTCCCAAAATAGATCTTGCCTTACTTACCACAGATACATCAGTTTCGCGATCCACATTAGCAAATTGTCCTGGCCACTCTTCAATCTTTATAGCTCTAAAACCTTTTGAAATAGCAAAATTAATTCTTGATTCCATTTCTTCAAGATTGCTTCCTGGCGGATAAACTGTAGCATAAGGTGTAACCTCTTTTTTAGTTTCAAATATACTAGCAGATGTGGTAAAAGATTTCCATAAAAGCTCATGTATAGGTTTTTTATGATATTTTCCTGTGATATCCCATAACGCTGTTTCAATAGCACCTATTGCCCCAATTACCACTCCTCTTCTTCCAAATACTCCTGTTGAATTATACATTTTTTGCCATAATCTTCTAACTTGCGTAGGATCTTCATTTATCAATAAATTTTCTAATCCTAATGAAGATTTTATGATTGCATCTATAATAAGACTTGGTGCTTCGCATTGCCCTATACCCGTAATTCCATCATCTGTGAAAACTCTCACAACTGTTATATCATAGCCTCCTGTTGATGCAGGGGCATCATCTTTTGAATTTCCATATGTAGGATTCCAAGAAGTTACATTGCCATCTGCATTATCTCGAAGTGCAATAGTTTCTATATTTGTAATTTTCATATGTTTAACTTTTCAGATTTTATTATTATAAAATCATAAACTTTATAATTAATCTTTATTTTGTAATACTTATAATTTGAATAATAAATTATTTATCTAATTAATTCAGATGTATATTTATGAAATGTTTTTTATCTTTGGATAAAGGAGTAAAACTAAAAAAATAATTATAAAACAACCTATCGATAGTAAATAATAACCAACATTAACTCCCCAATTATCTGCCACTATTCCTACCATCAAACCAAAAACAGGTGATAGAGCATTATCTAATAAAGTAATTGATAACATTCTTCCTCTTAATTTTTCTGGTGATATTTCAATAATCGTTAAGGAATTTAAAGACCTGAAAATTGTTTGGCTTGATGCAATAATAATAATAAAAATAAATACAGTCCATTGCATATTGGAAACCCCAAAACCAAATAAGCTTGCCGCATATGTCGAAGATACAACAAGCATTAGTATTCCTTTTTTATTTAATCTTCTTCTTGTAGCAATATAAAAGCCACCTAATAAACCACCAATAGCACCAGTAGACTGAATTAATCCTAATAACTTTACACCTTCACCAAATTTTTGCTCAACAAGTTGAGGGAGTAAAGTTTGATGGGCAAAACCTATAGATAATGGTCCTAATCCTAAAAAAACTAAAGCTAATACCAACCTATTATCTTTCATATATTTAAATCCTTCAAATAATTGATTAAGAGAATTACCTTGTTGTTTTTTTACACTAGATGTAGGTAGATTAATTCTAGATGTAAAAAATAAAACTAATAAATATGCAATAAAAGCACAAATATATGCAGCCCAAATATCAGTAGAATAGATCAAAATAGATACTAAAGCTGGGCCTAAAAACCTAGTACTATTGATAGCTATTGAATTTAAAGATAAAGCATTAGCTATATTTTTTGAATCAACTAAGGATGGAATAATAGCAGTCCTAGTAGGTTGATTCATAGACATACTAGCTCCTAACCCAAAAGAAATAAGGTAGACATGCCACATTTGTATATCCCCATAAAATAAAATAAGAAACATTAATAAATGCATCAACGCTGACCATGATTGTATAGACATTAATAATATTTTTTTATTAAACCTATCAGCAGCAACACCTCCAAATAAACCTAATATAAGCATAGGTAAAGCTCTAACAAGTAAAACAGAACCGACAGATGTTGACGATCCAGTTAATGTCCACACTAGCCAAGCCCTTGCTACCATATCTGAATGCATTCCAACGGCTGATAAAACTTGTCCGAACCATAAATTTCTAAAATTTTTATTACTTAAAGATCTGAAAGCAAAAAATAAATTTTTATCTTTTATCATGATGACTTGTTTTTTGTTTGTGCAATAGCCGAACCAATTATTACTAATATTGAACCAATATATAATTCTATTCCAATATTTTCACCAAGAATAATCCAACTTAATAAAACACCAAAAATAGGCTGGCTAAGAGATATAAAAATAACTCTAGATGGAAGATAAGTTCTTAGCAACCAATGTTGAGCCATAAAAGCAAATCCAGCAATAATTATTCCTGTATATACAACTGAAATAATTATATTTTTTGTAAAAAAACTATTGGTTGGACTTTCAAAAATATAACTTCCAACAAAAAAAATTATTATCCCAAAAATTGCTTGAGAGGCAAGCATTTTATGCTGTTCAATCGTTTGCCCTAAATTAGAAATAAATATTTGCCTGATAGCTAATAATATTGCACATATTAAGCATAAAAAATCACCTAAAATATAATCATAACTAGAATTTGAAAAATTATTTATAAAAACTACGATTATACCTGAATATGCTACTATTACTCCAATAATTCTATATCTTGTTAATTTGTCTCCTGGAACAACAAAATGAGCTACAATACCTGCCCACAATGGATATGTTGTAAAAATTAAAACCGCATGACTTGCAGGAGTATAACTTTGCCCTACATTTAGAAAAATTAATTGTATAGAAAATAATATACCTAGAGTAAATAAAGGTAGATATTCTCTATTTTTTATTCTAAAAGATTTTTTAGTTAATAAAGAATAAATTAAAACAATTGCACCGCCAGCTACAAACCTCATCCAACCTAAACGTAGAGGAGATGTATCCAATAAACCTAATTTTGTACCTACTGGATTGCCCGACCATAATATTGCTAAAAATAAAGCTAATGACCCAGCTTTTTTATCAAGATTTTTTCTAGAATCTTTTTTCAAAAATAATCACTTAATCAAGGTGTCTCAAATATTGTCCAACCCAGTCATATTCGACATAATCAACGTAAGCATCCATAAGTGCTTTTGTAATCGGGCCTGGTATTTTCTTTGAATTAACTTCTCTTCCTTGGATTGTTCTTACTCCGCAAATACATAATGAGGTTGATGTAAGAAAAATTTCATCTGCAGTAAGAGCATCATATAGATCAATATCTTTTACTATTAAAGGAATATCTAATTTTTTTGCAAGTTCTATTGTTGTTTCTCTAGAAATCCCTCCTAAAACAAACTGCTCAGATGGAGTATATATAGTTCCATTTTTTACTGAAAAAAAGTTAGATCCAATTCCTTCAGTTATAAAACCTCTATTATCAAGTAAAATTGCCCATGCATCAGGATTTTGTGCTTTAGCTTCGAGGTCTCCCATTATAAGATTCAAGTAATTGTGAGTTTTAACTCTAGGGCTTAATGATTCAGTAGGGATTCTTCTTACTGAGGGAATAATTACATCCATTCCATCCTTATATAATTTAGCTCTTGGTTTAAGAGGTAAGGGCATACACTCGATAATTAAATTTGGGCCTCCATCTGTATCCCACATATCTCCTCCCACAAAATCAACTCCCCTAGATACTCTTTGACCAACCCAATAGTCATCATTTTTATCTATTAAAGGTAAGTTTGCATTTAATACATTCATGGTTTGATCAATCATTTCATTCTTGTTGATACCTGGATCTATTTTTACATAACTTAGAGAGTCATAAAATCTATCAATGTGCTCTTCTAGTTTAAATATTTTATGGCCAAAAGTTCTTGTCATGTCAAAAACACCATCACCATATTTAAAACTTCTGTCTCTAAAAGGAATCATCACTTCAGATTCTGGAACTATTTTTCCATTGAAGTATGCTACCCTTTCATTACTATTTTTCATATTCACTATAACTCCTTTTTTAGATACTACTAATAATTATTTTATTCTGTCCAAAATTCCCCATGCTTGTGAACAATTAATGGATCAATTTGTGCTCCTAAACCATAGCCATCTGGAATCACAAGCATATCTCCAATTATATTTTCATTAGGAAAAAGTACCTCTTTTCTCCAGTCTATTTCATATACCGCATGCTCTAGTGGTAAAGTATTATTAAATGCCAAAGTTGAATGAGCAGATGCAAGTAAAGATAAAGGACCAGACGGACAATGCATCGAAACAGATTTTTCTTTTTTTGACTCTAAGGTTTTTCCTATAAGAAAAGCTTCTATTGGGCCACCACAGAATTTAATATCTGGCATTACAACATCAAGAATATCATTAGCTATCAATTTTTCAAAAAGGGATAATCCATAACCATGCTCTGCTCCAGCAATAGGAATTGTAGATTTTTCTTTTATTTTTCTTAAATCTGAAGAATATTCTATTGGATCAATAGGCTCTTCATACCAGCCAACTCCTCTATCTGTTAATTCACTAAGAAGGTCAAATGCCGATTCATTATCAAATCTTGAGTGACAATCTACAAGTAAAGTTGAATCTCCTATTGATTCTATAACACTACTGATTCTACTTAGTCCAATTAGGGCTTCTTTTGGTAATCCGGGTGCATTAAAGGGTGACTTACACTCATCAAATGGCGCGCACTTTAATGTCTTGAATCCTTGATCATTTACAAACTTAGCCATCTTTGAAAAAGATTCTGGAGACCTATCTAACATTTCTTGTAAAACAGGATTAAAGTTTTTTTTAGTTTTTTTATCTAACAGTAAAGATCTATTTATATTTGCATATAACTGTACCTTATTACTAGAAATATTTTTTTCTCCAAATTTATATAATATATACTCGTACATCTTTAGTTTAGATTGCTTTGATAGTGCATCGGTAATTGCACAACGCAGTCCACTTACAGCTGTAGCTAATAATTGATCAGATTCTATAGTTTCTATTGATAAATTATTTTCGGTAATCACATCATAATCAGAGAAAACCTTTTTTCCTCTGAGATTATTAGCTAATTTCGCAACTATTGGAGAAACATTTCTTGATAGTTGTGTATGAGTAATCTCCCCCTCACCGAAAATATTAGAATTATCTGATATTTTTAGATGTGTCCATTCCGTATTAGAATTAACCCCAATAGAGTTAAATTCTAGTGCGTTTATATTTATCCATACATCGTTCATAAATAATAAGTTTGTTTTTTTTAACATACTAAGATATATTTAAGAAAAATTTAAGTAGCAAAGTAATAAATAAGATGAAAATTAAAGAAATAAAAACACTTTCAGGCGATAGATACAATTACGTAAAAATCACAACAGATGAAAATATAGTAGGTTATGGAGAGATACATCCAGCCTCTGGGACTAGTGGAACACCTTTTGTCTCAATGGCAGGGATAAAGTATTGTGAAGAGTATTTAATTAATAAAAATCCCTTAGAAATAGAAAAGCATTGGCAACATATGTTTAGAAGGCAAATTTTTAGAGGTGGATCTGACATGATGGCTGCTATGGGTGCTATAGATATAGCCTTATGGGATATTAAGGGTAAAGCTTATAATAAACCTGTATACGAACTACTTGGAGGAAAAGTAAGAGACAAGGTAAGATTATATACCCATTTGCAAGGTGTCAGTAAAGAAGAGTTAGCTGAAGATGCAGAAAAAAAAATTGACGAAGGTTTTACTGCAGTCAGGTTATATCCATTTGGAAGTTTTGGATCAAAAAGTTTTGCTGAAGGATCCGGATTAGAAAAAATGAGTTTCACTTCAATGCAAAGACATGCTTATGAAATAGTTGAAGCAGTAAGAAAAGCAGTAGGCCCTGATATTGATATAATGATAGATGTTGTAAACAGACTGACTCCTCCTGAAGCTATTGCGATTGGAAATGCTCTTAAGGACTTAAATTTATATTTTTTTGAAGATCCAATTGAACCAGAAAATATGGAACAATGGAAATTAGTTGCAAGTCAGCAGCCCATTCCAATAGCTATGGGAGAAAGATTATATACTTTGTATCAATTTAAGGATTTATTAGTTAATCAAGGTGCTAGTTATATAAGGCCAGATCTATCTCTTGCGGGCGGGATTACGAATGTAAAGAAAATATCAAATATGGCTGAAGCTTTTTATGCCGGAGTTGTTCCTCATAACCCCTTAAGTTGCATCCTTACTGCTTCATGCATTCAAATCGATGCATCGGTTCATAATATACCTGTACAAGAATATCCATATGATGATAATTCAGGTATAAAAAAAGATTTAGTAGACGAGCCAATTAAGCGAGTAGGTGGATATCTTGAAATCCCAAATAAACCAGGAATTGGAGTAAATTTAAATGAAGAAGCATTTAAACATTATCCTCCTAAACATTATGATAGAGATCCATTAATTTTTTTCGATGGAGGCTTAAAAGACTATTAATTTTGTCTTCTCTTTGCCCTATTAGAACTTATTTTTAACCAAAAAATCCCAGCTAAAAATGTGATACAAACAAATAAGAACAACAAAGTTCCCCACATATTATTATGCCCGGCACGGACTTCATCAGAAGCAATAAATTCAATTAGTGTCAAGCTTTTGCCATTATCGCTTTCCACCTCTAAATCAATGATCCATTCACCTGATTCTTCTAACTCAAATTGTGATAAATAATGTACATAATCGTTAGGAGAATTTAATGCCAAGTTATATAATTTAGCCCCTGAATCTTTATTTGTTAAATATATTTCTACTTTAGCATTATTAATATAAGTTTTATCTTCTAAATTTTTTATCTTTGTTGCAAGTCTTATATATCCTATTTTAGGATCATTGGGAGTAATATATACTTCAACTTCATGAGGATTAGCATTATAATTACCAAGATATTTATAACCTGGAAGTGTATTATTTTCCTCTGCAAATAAAGTATTAGAGAAATTTATTAAAACTAAAATAAAAATCAAATAATATAATTTTTTCATAACTATAATATTATAAATGATTAGAAAGAAAACATGAGTAAAAATTTAGATTTAATTATAAAAAATTCAAGAGTAATTGATCCAAAAAATAACATCGATGAAAAATTAGATGTAGGCATTAAGTACGGAAAAATTTATGAAATAGCTAAGAATATTCAAACTTCTAGAAGCCCTGAAACAATTGATCAAGAAGGTAAAATTCTTATGCCTGGTCATATTGATACTCATGCCCATCTTTCAGCAGTATTCAACGATAATATCAATAGTGATTATGGTCATAAAATGCTTGCTGAATCTGGAACAACAACAGCCCTCGATTTGGCAGGTGAACCAGACATTATGGTAGAAGGTATGAAAGAAAATGGAGCTGGTTTAAATGTAGCAACAATCATGGGTCTAGTTCCACATAAAACTGTAAACAAAGACGATCCCGACAATATGACACTAAGAGATATAATTTTTGATGTAAAAAAAAGGGGAGGAATTGGAGTTAAGATACTGGGGGGATATTTTCCATTTAGTGTTGATGCAAATAGTAGAGTAATCAAGGAAGCTAATGACCAATTATCTTGGGTAGCTTTTCATGTTGGCTCAAAAACTGCAGGAAGTGACATTATAGGATTAAGAGAAGTACCAGAGTCTACTGAGAAAGGAAGACTTCATGTGGCACATATAAACTCATACACTAGAGGGTTGGTAAATAAAGAAGAAAAAGAAGTTGAAGAGGCTATATCCATAATAAAAAACATGAAAAATCAGTGGGTAACGGAAGCATATATGTCTAAGATAAATGGAACTAATGGATTATGTGATGAAAACGGTAATCTTGTATATAATGTTGCACAAAATTGTCTTATATTAGGGGGATATGAACCTAATGAAAACGGATTACGTAAGGCTTTATCTGAGGGATACGGTTCTGCATTGGTAGTTAAAAATGATCGTAATGTACTAGTTAGCGGAGATGAAGCAGTTAAATTTTGGGAAAAATCTTTAACTAATGCAAGCTTGAGTTTTCCAGTAAATCCACCATCTAGTGCATTTAAATTATCAACAGAAAAATATGAAAATAGCGATGATTTTGTAGTTGATGCTATATCTACAGATGGAGGATACATACCCAGAAATGTTGCTATAGAAAAAACAATGGCTCTCGTTAATTTTGGAGCATTGAGCCTAAAAGATGCCGTAACTAAACTTAGTTATTCTCCTTCAAAAATGCTAGGACTAGAAAATAAAGGTCATTTATCTGAGGGTTCTGATGCAGACATAACTATCATTGACCCGCAAATAAATAAAGCCTGCATGTCAATCGTTGCAGGAAAAGTTATAATGATAAATGGAAAATCTGTTTCAGATAATGGAACCTGGCTTGTTCTTAAAGAAGGTAAACCTACAGCTGAAAAGTCTGGAGTAAATTTTCAAGTTATCAATCTAGAAAAAAGTAAATTATATAAAAATTTTTAATTACCTCTGAACTCTACCAGATGTATCACCTCCAGCAACAGAAAGTACTTCTTTCAAAGAAACTAAATTAAAATCACCATGAAATGTATGAGAAACAGCTGAGGAAGCAACAGCAAAATCTAATACTTCTCTAGATGACCAATCGCTACGATTAAGTCCATATATCATGCCACCACAAAATGCATCTCCTCCTCCAACTCTATCAACTATTCTTATAGGATATTTATTTCCTATAAGAATATCCTTGCCATCAAAATATATAGCACTCCAATCATTGTCATCAGCAGAATGACTCTCGCGCAGTGTTATAGCAACTTTTTTAAACCCATACTTAGAAACTAAGTCTTTAACAACAGACTCATAAGCGTTTGCATCGATTTCACCTGTAGTAACATCAACTCCTTCAGCAGCAATTCCTAAACATTTTTCAGCATCTTCTTCATTACCAATTGCAACGTCTACGTACTCCATCAAAGGAATCATTGTTTTTTGTGCATCTTCTGGTGACCATAAATTTTTTCTATAATTCATATCTGCACTAACCATTAGCCCCATTTTTTTTGCTGTTTTTGCAGCAACCATACATTCATTGGAAGCAGTAGATGAAATTGCTGGTGTAATACCAGTAAAATGAAACCATGATTTTCCATCAAAGATTTCTTCCCAATCAAATTGATTTGATTGGACTTCAGAAATAGCTGATGCTGCTCGATCGTATACAACTTTCGAAGCTCTCATTGATGCTCCTGACTCAAGAAAATATATACCTAACCTTTTACCCTGCCTTAGAATTTTTGAAGTATCTACACCAAATTGCCTAATATAATTTATACAAGATTGGCCTATGTCATTATCTGGTATAGCTGAAACAAAAGTTGCATCTAAACCGAAATTTGACAGAGTAACCGCAACATTACATTCTCCACCTCCATAAGTTACTTCAAATTCTCTTGCTTGAGTAAACCTCTCTCTTCGCTGAGTTGCCAATCGCATCATAATTTCTCCAAAAGTAACAATATTTGACATATTTAGCCTTTCTTCTCTTTTAATCTCTTTGCAAGTTTGCAAACCGACAAACTTCTTTCTTTTAATAAGTCCCAGTTTTTATCCTTGATAATATCATTAGATATAAATTTTGATCCCATACCTACAGCAACAACACCAGAGTCAAACCAAGGCTTGAGAGATTCTTCTGTTATATCAACTCCTCCTGTTGGCATAATGTCTGACCAAGGCATAGGTCCCAATATATCTTTTACAAAACTTGGGCCACCAACAGCACTACCAGGAAAAATTTTCACAATATCTGCACCTTGTTCTTGAGCATTTGAAATCTCTGAGGCTGTTCCACAGCCAGGCATATAAGGAATTTTTCTTCTGTTACAAACCTTTGCAACTTCAAAATTTGTTACCGGACCCACTATAAAATTAGCTCCAGATGAAATGTACATAGAGGCAGTACCAGCATCAACTATTGAACCTGCGCCTAAAATAACTTCCGGTAAGTTTTTGCTACAAAATTTTTCTAATTCCGAAAAAACATCCCACGCATGATCTCCTCTATTTGTAAACTCAAGTAATAATATGCCACCAGCTGCACAGGACTTTGCTACATTTTTTAATACATCAATATCACCATTATAAAATACAGGAACGACACCTATATCATTTATACTATTAAGAACTTTCATCTTAGTGTGTCTAGCCAAATTTTTACTCCTAAATATTAATTAAATAATAACTAAAGTATAAAATAAAATTTTTATTTTTTCCATTTTAATATGGGATTTCTTGCAGCTGAAGCTTCATCTAATCTTTTATGAAAAACATTATGTGGAGCATTCTTAACAATTTCGGGAGAATTCTTTACTTCATCGTGAATTTTCAACATTATGGAAATAAAATTATCCAAAGTTTCTTTTGTCTCTGATTCTGTTGGTTCAATCATTAATGCTTCTTCAACAATTAAAGGAAAGTACATTGTAGGAGCATGGACTCCATAGTCAAGTAACCTTTTTGCAATATCCAATGCTGAGATGCCATTTTTTTTCTGTTTTTTTGCAGAAATTACAGTTTCATGCATGCAGTATCTATCTGAAAAAACTTCATAGAAATCTTTTAATTGTGATTGAATGTAGTTTGCATTGATTATTGCATTTTCTGAAATAGATCTAATCCCATTTTTTCCTAAAGATCTAATATAAGAATAAGCTCTAACTGCAATTAAGAATGAACCATAAAACCCATTAATTACACCTATTGAATTTTCAGGCTTAATCAAGCTGTAATCATTATTATTTTTTTCTGCTACTGGATAAGGGAGAAATTTTTTAAGCTTACTATTTACCATTACCGGACCTGAACCTGGCCCGCCACCACCATGAGGTGTGGAAAAAGTCTTATGAAGATTTGAGTGGCATATATCAACCCCAAGGTCAGATAACCTAACTAACCCAAGTAAAGCATTTAAGTTTGCGCCATCAGCATATACTAACCCTCCAGCCTCATGGATTATTTTAGTAATTTCTAAAATATTTGGCTCAAAAATTCCTAGAGTACTAGGAATTGTTATCATAAATACTGCTGTTTTTTCATTTGCTAGTTCTCTCAAGTTTTCAATATCTATATTACCTTCTTCATCGGATTTTACTGTAACCACTTCAAGGCCAGCCATCTTTGCTGACGCGGGATTTGTTCCATGAGCTGAATCAGGAACAAGGGCTATATTTCTTTTTGAATCTCCATTACTTTCATGAAACATTCTGGCAATTAACAAACCTGAATATTCACCTTGGGCTCCAGCTAACGGTGATAATGATACTCCCTCTAAACCGGTAATGTTTCCTAATAATTTTTGTAAGTCATATAATAATTCTATTGCACCCTGTACTGTTTCTTCAGGTTGATGAGGATGAATACTGCTGAAGCCATCAAGACTTGCTATTTGATCATTAACTTTAGGGTTGTATTTCATAGTGCACGAACCCAAAGGATAAAAGTTTGTATCAATAGAATAATTTTTTTGGCTCAGATTAGTAAAGTATCTGACAAGGTCCAACTGAGAAACCTCTGGTAAATTTATGTGGCTAATCAAATTATCTTTATCAGTAATTTCTTGGAAAGGTACATCACATTCAGGCAAAGTGAATGCCCTTCTGCCATCGTTTGATATATCTAATAATAATTTAGTATTGTTATCATGATTTTTTAACATTTATAATTTCCTAAACTACTAACTAATTTATCAATTTGATGTTTTGAGTTTTTTTCAGTAAGAGCAATCATTAACCCATTATGAATTCTTTTTGAGACATCTTTCCCTCCCAATATATTATTGTCTAACAAGAAGTTATTAATATTTTTTGGCCGATCAGGGCAGATAATAACAAATTCATTAAAGAATTTTTTATTATAAATTTCGAAGCCTTTAATTTTTGATATCTGGGATGCTGCATAATGAGATTTTTGATAGCATAAATGAGCTAGTTCATTAAATCCCTGCTTACCTAAAGTAGCCAAGTAAATTGTGACGATTAGTGATATCAATTGAGTACTAGTACATATGTTGGATGTTGCATTTTCTCTTCTTATATGCTGCTCCCTTGTTTGCAATGTAAGTACAAAAGCATCATTATTATCTTTGTCCTTTGTTTTACCTATTATCCGTCCAGGCATGTGGCGAAGATATTCTTTTTTTGATGCAAATAGGCCAATAAACGGTCCACCATAAGAAGTTGGAACACCTAAACTTTGTCCTTCAGCAGTTACAATATCTACACCATGTTTTCCAGGAGATTCGTACATTCCATGATAAATTGGGTTTACATGAGCAATAGCTAAATTATTATTTTTGTGGGCGAATTCAGTTAATTTTTTTATATCTTCGATTTCTCCAAAACTATTTGGATTTTGAAATGCCAAGCATGCTATATTTAGGTCATCTTTATTTAACTGATCTTTTTCAATTTTTATAATATTTACATCTTGAAACATCGTATATGATTTAAGTACATCGATTAATTTTTCATCAACAGAATATAATACGCCAATATTTTTATTCCTTTTTATTCTTACAGCCATCAAGCAAGCTTCTGCAAAAGCAGTTGGCCCATCATACATACCAGAATTAGATACGTCCATACCTGTAATTTCAGAAATAAATGTTTGAAATTCGAATCCAACCTGTAAAGTTCCTTGTGAAACTTCAGGTTGATAAGGTGTATAAGCAGTAACAAATTCTCCTCTTTGAACAATAGATTTTACTAATGAAGGAACATAATGATCGTAAACTCCAGCACCTAAAAAAGATGCATCAAAACTTCCCATTGAGCGATTTTTACGAGAAATATTATCTAGTAAATTAACTAAATCTTGCTCTGAGAGATCTTCAGGTATATCGATTTCTGGGTTTAAATACTTGCGAGGAATTTCCTTAACTAAATCATCAAAATTCCTAACACCTATTGCTTCTAGCATAAGTTGTTTTTCAGTTTCAGTGTTTGGTATATATGGAAAATTATTGCTAAGTTTATTTTTCATCTATTAATTTTTCATAGTCCTTAAGATCTAATAATTCTTCTAATTCAGAATTATCCTTAATCTTTACTCTTAAAAGCCAACCTTTATTAAAAGGATCATTGTTAACAGTTTCAGGAAATTTATCGATATCTATATTTTTTTCTATAATTTCTCCGCTAATTGGGGCAAATAAATCACTAACGGCTTTAACAGATTCTATTTCTCCAAACTTTGAAAACTGCACTATATCATCACCAAGATCTGGCAGGTCCACAAATACAACATCTCCTAATAATTGCTCTGCAAAAACTGTAATACCTATTTCAGCAATATCTTTATTTACTCTCACCCATTCATGATCTTTAGTATATTTTATTTCTTCTGGATACATATCTAACCTTCTTACACAAACCTTCTTTTTGCTATTTCTGCGCCTTGCATTTTACCTCTAATATCAATTGAAATTTTTCTACCAATTTTTGTATCGCCATCACTTATAAAAGCTAATCCAATTCCTAAACCTAAATTACTAGAAAAAGTACCAGAAGTTACAAATCCAATAGTTTTTTCTCCATTGTAAATTTTATAATCTTTCCTTGGTATTCCCCTGGAAGTCATTTTAAAACTTACTAATTTTTTTTGTGATTCTTTTTTTGATAAAGAATAAAGTTTTTTATAAGATAATAAATTCTTATTTGAAAAATCTATTAATCTACCCAAATTCACCTCAAAAGGATTGGTTTCTAAATTTAACTCATTTCCATAGAGGGGCAAACTTACTTCTAATCTTAATACATCCCTTGCTCCTAATCCACAAGGATTTACCTTTTTATCACATAAAAATTCCCATATATTAGCAACATTTTCATTTGAACAAATTATTTCACAACCATCTTCACCTGTATATCCAGTTGTGGAAATAATGACTTCATATTTATCAATAAAGGTTTTTTTAATCTCATATTTTTCTATTGTTTTTATTACAGGTAATATTTCTGATGATCTAGGCCCTTGAAGAGCAATCATAGAAGTATGATTTGTATCATCTCGAAAATTAATATCGGTGCCATGCTCTATACTTGAAGAGATTATATTTACAATGCTATTTCGATTTGAGGCATTCACTACTAAAAGAAAAGTATTGCTGGTCATATTTGAAACAATCAGGTCGTCAACAATTTGACATTCATTATTTAAAAAAATTGTATACCTCGATTTTCCTATATCTAAATTATCTAAATTAGCACATAAAAATTTTGATAGTATTTTTTTTGCATCTGTTCCTTCAAGTACGATTCTTCCCATATGTGAAACATCAAACATTCCGACATCTTTTCTAATAGAAACAACTTCGGATACAATTCCGTTCTTATAATTTAATGGCATCATGTATCCATTAAAATCTACTAATTTTGCACCTAAGCTTTCGTGTTTTTTATATAAGCTCGTAAATATCAATCTAAACCCCAATTATTTAATATCAAAAATATCTTTCCAAGTTTCAATCTCTTTATTATCGTTACTGAATGAAAGAGCTGAGTTTCTTAAGTCTGGATAACTTAATTTCGAATCTTGTTCTAAAAAAAACCATATTTTTATAGTAAACATATGATTGATTTTCTACAATATTTTTTTCATAGTTAGTTATATTTTTTGAATGAATTGATACTTGAAAATTGCCTAAACGATTTTCATCAATTAGCAAATTAATAGCATATTTTTGCTTATGATAAAATTCGTTAGAGATTTCTTTTTTTGTATATGCTTTATCTAGTTCATCAAAAAAAAACTCTATTCCTAAATATTTAAGATATTTTTTTTGTGACATATAAAATAATTTATCAAAACCATTCACAATTAACGAGTGATTAACTGTTGTAAAATCTACGTGAGCAGTAATATCTTGATACCCAATATTGGAGTAAGGGTTATTTGACAAATTATGTTGAAAATAACATCTTAATGAACCATCTCTATTTTTACTAGAGTATAGCTTGTCTCTTTCATAACCATAATCAATAGTAATAACAAAACCCAAGCTTAATATCGAAGAAATAACATCAGCCCAATAACCTATCCCTAAATTTACTTCTCCTATATAACCATCTTGAAAATTTTTCGTAAATGGTGAAACTCTACCATCAATTTCTGGCTCACTTACATCATTAATTTTCTCTATAAAAGTATTATTTTTATAATCGTAATCTACGTATATTTCTTGAATTTTTCTATCCTTAAAAATGAACCTATTAACTGGAAATGCATCTATGAGTTCGTTTGAAATCACACACCCTACAATATCTTTAGGAATATTATCAATCTCATAGATATTTTTTGATTTATCTGAAAATATATCTACTGGATAATACTTTAGTCTATCGAAAAAATTTGGAATATTTTTTTTATAAAATGAAATTATCTCGTTATATAGGTATGCATTGCCTGCACCTATTTCAACTATAGTAAATTCATTTGGTTCACCAATTATTTTCCAAAACTGATGAATATTAATAGCTATTAAAGATGCAAATGCAGGGTGAACAAGGGGACTTGTATAATAATCTCCATATATACCTAAAGGATGCTTATTTGTTTTTTTTGAGTAGTAACCAAAATTTTTATCATACAAAGCCGAAGTCATAAAAGAAGAAAAAGTAATTGGGCCATTAGTCTTAATTCTTTGAAGAATTAATTCTTCTAACGAATTCATATTAACTATTTACCGATCTGAAATAGGAATATAATCTTGTTGCCTTTTACCCGTATATTGTAGTAATGGTCTAATTAATATATTATGTTTGAATTGCTCTACTACTTGAATAGTCCATCCAGGAATTCTACCCACTGCAAAAATAGGAACAAAAAGATCTTGCGGGATTCCATTGAGATAATAAATAACCCCAGCAAAAAAGTCTACATTGACATGAATGCCTCTTCTAGCATAAGGACTCATAGCTTCTACAACTTTTTCCAGTATTTGATACCACTCCGGTTCACCCATTTGAAGACTTAATTTCCTAACTCCTTCTCTTAAGTGGCCAGCTCGTGGGTCTTCAGCTTTATACACTCTATGACCAAAACCCATAACCCTTTCGCGATTAGATAGTAGATTTTTTACATAATTTTCTGCATTTTCTGGCTTTCCAATATCTTTTGCCATTTGCATAACATTTTCAGCAGCACCACCATGAGATGGACCTGAAAGAGCTGCTATACCTGCCGTAACTGCCCCGTGAATATCAGCAGAAGTTCCGGCAACAACTCTTGCTGTAAAAGCTGACGCATTTGATCCATGATCTGCATGTAAAACAAAGTCTTTATCCATAAGATCTACAGTATCTTGATCTGGTATATCTCCATTTAACATATAGAGAAAATTACCAGCATGATTTAATTTCTCACTTGGCTCTATAGGGTCATTACCATGACGAATGTTGTGGTGAGCCATCACAATAGTAGCAACTTGAGAAGTTAATCTTATACCTTTTCTTATAGTGGCTTCAACAGAGTTATCATTCCTATCTTCATCGTATGATGCAAGTGCTGAAACAGCTGTCCTAAGAGCATCCATTGGATGAGAATCTTTAACAAGTTTTATTACATGAAAAATTTCTTCAGGCAATTTTCTGTAAGATTTTAAAATTGCATCAAATTCAGATAATTCCTCTTTATTTGGAAGTTTCCCGTAAATTAATAGATATGAAGTTTCTTCAAAAGAAGAATTAGCAGCTAAATCATTGATATTGTAACCACGGTATTCAAGTACACCATCTTTTCCATCAATAAAAGTTGTTTCACTTCTATCAAAATATACACCTTGCAAACCCCGATGTAACGTTATTTCATTATCCATAATCATAAACCTTATTATCTTATATTATAAACGTAATTTCTATTTATAAAATTGTAAACATTAAAATCTATTTAAAATTTCCGAATTTATTTTTTCTAATATGCCTTCTATACTAGTTGAATTTATTTCTTCACCTTTTCTTGTTCTAACGGATACTGTCTTAGAGGACACCTCGTTGTCTCCAATGATGAACATATAAGGTATTTTTCTCAATTGAGCATTTCTTATCTTGGCGTTCATTCTATCATTTGATTCATCAACTTCAATTCTAATTTTTTTTGACTTAAATTGCTTATATATTTCAAATGCATAATCCTTATGATTATCCGTAATAGGAATTATAATTGCTTGTATAGGTGAAAGCCATGTTGGAAAATTTCCTGATAAATGTTCAATCAAAACACCTAAAAATCTCTCAAGTGAACCAAGCATTGCTCTATGAATAACTACTGGCTTTTGCCTGGAGCCATCTTCTTCAATATACTCTAAATCAAAACGTTCTGGTAAAGAAAAATCTAACTGAACAGTACCAAGTTGCCACTCTCGGCCTAGGGCATCTGGCACAAAAGCATCGATTTTAGGGCCATAAAAAGCACCTTCCCCTGATTGCATACTATACTGATATTTATTTGTCTCTAAAATATTTTTTAAGATTTTTTCTGATTCATTCCAAGTATTGTCATCTCCAACTCTCTTTTCTGGTCTAAGAGATAGTTCAAATCTGATATTATCAAATTTGAAAGTTTTATATGAATCGTCTAGCATTTGTAGAAAATTACTAATTTCACTTTCAATTTGATCAAATTTGCAAAAAATATGTGCATCATCTTGAGAAAAAGACCTTACACGAGTTAAGCCATGAGTAACTCCAGATCGCTCATTTCTATGCAATCTACCAAAATCAGCAAGTCTTAGAGGCAATTCTCTATAACTATGAATATTAGATGCATAAACCATGGCTGCAGCCGGACAGTTCATTGGTTTTACACCAAATTCTTTTTCATCAATGGAAACGAAGAACATATTTTCTAAATAGTTTTCGTAATGCCCAGATCTTTTCCATAGCTCTGTATTGAAAATTTGAGGAGTTATAACCTCTTGATATTCATAAAAATCATATAATTCTTTTACATATTTTTCTAACTCATTTAATATAATTGTTCCATTTGGTAAAAAAAATGGACTTGCTGGAGCTATAGGATCAAAGAAGAATAAATTCAATGATTTACCAAGCTTTCTATGATCTCTTTTTTCAGCCTCTTCTATTTTGTTTATATAATCCCTTAATGCTTCTTTTGATTCCCATGCAGTTCCATAAATTCTTTGTAGCATTGTATTGTTTTCATCGCCTCTCCAATATGCTCCCGCTGTACTTAGCAATTTAAATGACTTGATTTCTCCAGTACTATTAACATGTCCTCCACGACATAAATCTTCAAATTCCCCATTAGAATGACTCCAAAATGTCACCCTAGAATCTTCTTCCATAGATTCTAAAATTTCTTTTTTATATTGATTATCTTTGACCAATTCAAAAGCTTCAGATTTGGATACCTCTTTCCCAACAAACAAAGAATTTTTATTAATTATTTTTTGCATCAATTTTGTAATGTCTTTGAGGTTTTCAGGAGTAAAAGGTTTTTCTACATCAAAATCATAATAAAAACCATCTTTAATTGGAGGCCCTAAGGTAACTTTAACATTTGGAAAAATTTTAGTAACAGCCTCAGCTAGAACATGTGCTGCTGAGTGCCTCATATTTTGACGATACTGATTTTTTTCTTCTTCTGAAAGATCTTTAAATTTTTTTGTCATTACTACAATATTCTACAATACATATAATTATTGATAAATTTTAAACTGGGAATTTATATATGTTAATTTTCTCCATAGCCATTCTAATGGTCCATACTTAAATTTTTCTAACCAAAATTTTGACCAAAATAACTGTAAAAACCAAACAAATAAAATAAATGCCGAAATTTCTAGAATACTAAAATTATGATTTTGAAAAATACCCTTTATGAAAATAAAACATAAAATTGTTTGGGTAATATAATTTGTAAAAGCCATTCTCCCGCATGATCTTAAATATATTGATATTTTTTTTGATATATTCTTATTGAGTATAGACAATAAACCAATATAACCAAGACACATTGGAATGATTGCTAACTTTAGAGGGGTGGTACTAATAACTGCAATAGAAGGGTGGTAATTTTCTATAGAAAGCCAAATAATATTTATGGAGGTTAATATAATACCAATGGGTAAAAATATATAAACTAATTTTTTATAAAATATCTTTTCTTTTGTTCCTTGTAATATTGATAGTCTGTAAAGAACTACTCCTAATAGCATCATACCTAATGCTCTACCAATAGCATCCAAGCCCCAAAATGATCCAATGGCTTCTCCCATCTCTTTTGAATCATCAAACCAATATCCTGATAAACCTTTTCCATCAGTAAAACTTTCTTTTGCACTAGAAATTAAATTTCCTTGATCATCAAAAAGCATCTGAAATAATGGAGCAATTATTGCACCGAAACAAGTTAATAATAAGCTCAAAAAAATTAAAAGTTTTAGGCTGCGATTATGAAGAATTATCACAATAAGTGCGCAAGAAGCATATACTGTTAATACATCGCCCACCCAAAAAAAAGCATGAATTCCACCAAAAATTAGTAATAAAAAATTTCTCCACAGACTTAGAAGCCTAGGATTTTTTCTTTCTTTTTTTTTGGCTGCATCAATAAATAAAACTATACTTGCCCCAAAAAGAATAGAAAATAATCCCATAAATTTTTCAGCTATAAATAATTGACTAAAAATTAGTATTGACCAATCAATAAAATTTTCTGCTCCAGCAGTAGAAATATTATTATAAGCAGATTTAGGCATAGCAAAAAATCTAGAATTCATAATTAATATTCCTAATACAGCAACGCCACGAATAAAGTCTAGATTTGATATTCTTTCCTGCATAATAATGATTATAATGAAATTACTATGAAAATTACAAACATTGAAGTAAAATATCCTACTTACAAAGATGACTTAAAAGGCTGGCGTCCTAAGCTGTGGCAAATTATTACGAAGATATCAACAGATAAAAAAAATATTTTTGGATTTGGTACTGGTGGAGGAGGAAACGCATCAATAGAAGTTATCAATGGTCATTTAGGGAATTTAATTATTAATGAAGAAATAAATAACAAACAAGATATTATTAAAGTTTTTGAAAAACTATATGAGCATAGTATTCCATACGGAAGAGGTGGGATTGCTACAATGGCAATTTCTTCACTCGATCTTGCAATATGGGATGCTTTTAGTAAGTACTATGAAATTCCAATAAAAAACTTGCTAGAAAAAAACTCACACAAACACCATAATATAATAGAAACATATGCAACAGGTAATAATGTAAAAAAATATAGTAATCTAAGTATAAAAAATTTTAAACTTTCTGTAAGGTCTTCAAAAGATTTCGAAAAAGATTTCGAAAATCTATCAAATCTTATTTCTAATACAAGAGAATCAATAATAAATACAAAAAAAATAATGCTTGATTGTTATATGACATGGGATTTAGATTATGCAAAAAATATGTCATCTAGACTAAAAGACTTTAATATCGAGTGGATAGAAGATATTTGTACACCAGATATAATACTGGATAATAAATTTTATAATAAAAATTTATTCCAAATTCAAATTGCTGGTGGAGAACATGAATTTAATCATAATAATTTTAAACTAATGAAAAATCATAATTCTTATGATATATGGCAACCTGATGTTACATGGTGTGGAGGTATAAGTGCTTTAATAAAAATAATTAGTATAAATTCGAAAAAATATAAAATTATATTACATAGAGGGGGAGAACCTTGGGGTTTACCGTTGATTGAATCTGGGCTAGTTTATAATATGGCTGAATTACACAACCCGAAAACAAATAATTTAGAACTAGAACAATGGAATAACAAAAGTATCAATGCTATCAATAATGGTTTTCTAAAAACAAATAATTATTTAGGATTTGGGAGTGTACCTAAAAAAGAAATTTTTGAGTGACATCTATACTGGATTCCAAGATTTATTGAACATATTAATATATAAAATTATCCCAATAACTGACAGGCCGAGAGCCACACCCATAAATAAAAATTTAATATCTAAAGAAAAATAAGATACGATCATTCCAAAGCATAGTACAATAAATAAACGTGTAATAGCAGCTGATATAGGTATGAGCATTTTACCAGTACCCATACTAGCAAAATACAAAGTTTTACCCCCAGAGAAAATACCAAACACAGGACCTACTATCATTAAATAAACCGCTGCAATTGCATAAGCTTCTTTATCTTCTGTAAAAATATTTATCCATAAATCAGGAAAAATTGCTAGAAAAACTCCAATACTAGTACCTATTAATCCAATTATTATAGCTCCAGTTAATGCAAATTTTTTTGCCCTTATATATTTATTAGCTCCGAAATTTACACCTACTATTGTTGTCAATACTCCACCAACACCAAATGCTAAAGGAATTAGCATTTGTTCTAATCTTAGACATATCCCGTGGCCTGCAATTGCTGCTGTTCCATATTTTGAGATAAAGAAGGTAATTACAATCATAGTTAACGTTATGCAAATAGAATTAATTGCGCTGACTCCTCCCACACGGAGAATGTCATATATAATATTTTTTTCAAAGGAATATACCTTAAAAGAAATATTAAGATTATTTCGAATAATATATATAAACATATAAGCAGATGAAATAGCTTGGCAAATAATCGTAGATATAGCTATTCCTAATAAACCTAGCTGAGGAAAGACTGACCAACCTAATGTAAGCACACCTGACAAAACAATTTGAGAAATATTTATAAAAATAGTAATTTTTGCTAAATTTTGATAGGCTCCACAACCTCTGAAAATTGAAACTAATAAAAATGAGAAAAACATTACTGGTGCAAATGAAAAAAATATTTTACAAAATAATACCGATCGATTTATTACATTTTCTTCAGCTCCTACTAAATTAAATATTTTATTTGACAATAAAACAAAAATTAATAAAAATATTAATGATAAAAAAAACATTAATAATAGTGAATGCCACACTACTTTATTAGCTAAATCTTGATCATTTTTACCAATAGCTCTAGATAACGAGGATGTTATACCGCCACCAATCGCACCTAGCCCCATCATTCCAATAAGTGATACAAAAGGAAAAACTAATGCCAAACTAGCTAGCTCATCTATACTTATTTGACCTATATACCAAGCTTCAGAAAACGTTACAACAGAGTACATGAAAACAGCAAAAACATTTGGTAGTGCTAGCTTATATAATGTAAAAGGTACTGAACCCTTAAGTATCAAATTTATATTTTTTGAATTTTGCAAACTCATTTTAGTAAATAAAAAAAGATATCTAGAGATTTCAGAGAAAAATATAATTTAAGTCTATATTTAGAGGTTTTTTTTGATTTCATCAAAATCAGGTAGTATACCTGGATTTTCAGCTATCCATTTATAAGTAATTTCTCCTGAGGTATCTGTAATAAATACTGCTCTATTTGAAGAAATATATCCATCCATGCCTGCTAATCCTTCGAATTCTACATCAAATAACTTAATACATTCTTTTTTATAATCACTTAGCAAAGGAAAAGTAATTTGGTTTGCTTCAGCCCAGCCTGATAATGCAAATGGTGAATCTACACAAATACCTACTACTTGAACATTTAAATCATTGAATTGCTGTAAATCCGATTGGAATGAACACAGCTCTTCTGTACAGCCACCAGTAAATGCTCCTGGAAAAAAAGCTATTATGGTTTTTTTACCTTTGTAAGTGTTAAGGTTTACGGGATTTCTTTCTAAGTCGTAAAGTTCTACGTCTGGAATATTCATATTTTCCTCCTAATGATTTACTAATAATACGGACTCGTATTTTAGATTGTACTACAGTAAAATCTTTGTAGCCATCTAACAACTACTATTAATTAATAAATAAGCTTATGATATTTTTATACCTAATTTTTGAAGGTTTAATTTTCTTCTATCATACGTTACGAGTTTCATTTATAAATGAATCTATGGAATTTTTAGCCCTATCAAACAAATTATCATATTTTTTTGCATGTTTTGGAATTTTATTTGGACTATATCCAATCAAATCATTAAATACTTGGACTTGTCCATCCGTAAAATTACCTGACCCTATACCAATAGTTGGTATAGATAGTTTATGTGTAATTTTCTTTGCTAAAATCTTATCTACAAGTTCTAAAACTATTGAAAATGCTCCTGATTTTTCAACAGAGATAGCATCCTTAATTATTTTATCTTTTTCTAATGAATTTCTTCCTAAAACTTTATAATCATTGTTGCTATTAATTGATTGTGGCTGAATACCTATATGCCCCATTACAGGAATTTTATTATCCCTCAGAAACCGAATTATCTCTGACTTTTCTTCCCCTCCTTCAAGCTTTACAGCATCTGCTCCGAATGAGATTAATTTAGAAGCATTATCAAGAGCTTGATAATTAGATTCATAAGTTTGGTATGGTAAATCTGCAACAAGAATTTTCGTTATATTTGCTCTACTTATAGCTTGAGTAGCTCTAATAATATCATCAATCTTAACTGAGTTGGTAAAATTATAGCCAAGCGTTGTCATACCTAAGCTATCTCCTACAAGAATGATTTCTGCATCTGATTTATTAACAATATATCCACTAACATAATCATATGCTGTAATCATTGTTATTTTGTTATCTTTACTTAATAAATTTATTTTCTTTTCTAGCATTTTTCTTTTTGTATATATTTAATGTTATCAATTAATCTAATGCTATCAACATACGCTGCAATAAGTATTATAAAATCATCGTCAATTATTTTTAATTCTTGAAAATTATTTGGATTTCTTATTGAAATATATTCTACTTTAATTAAGTTATATTTAGATAATTTTGATTTAACTAAATTTATTATATTTGATACATTATTTTCACCCGAGAGTGCTTTTTCATACCCTAATTTTAGCGATTTAAATATTTCATTAGCTTGTTTTTTTTCATCTCTAGAAAGTAAATTATTTCTACTTGAAAGAGCTAACCCGTCAGTATCTCTTATTATTTTTGAAGAAATTATATCAATTGAAATATTTAAGTCCTTACAAATTGATTTAATCAACATCAACTGTTGAAAATCTTTTTCCCCAAAAATTGCAATATCTGGTTTAACAATATTCAATAATTTAGTAACTATAGTAGCAACACCTTCCATGTGACCTGTCCTACATTTTCCTTCCAATACTTCAGTAAAATCCTTAGCTATTACCGAAGTGTTAAAATCGTATGGAAATATCTCTGATCTATCAGGACATAATAAAATATCTACTCCATTTTTATTAAGAATACTTATATCTTTCTTATAAGTTTTGGGGTAGGTACTATAATCATCAAATGAACTAAATTGAATAGGATTAACAAAAAGTGAGACAATGACTAAATCTGTTGTTTTTTTTGCAAGATTAATTAATGATATGTGACCATCATGTAAATTACCCATAGTTGGAACTAATGATATTTTTTTAGAAATAATTTTTTCCCTAAAATTTGAGAACTGCTGAATTGTAGAAAAAATTTTCAAAATTACAAAAGGAATTTCTTTATAGTTGTCTTCAATATTAGAGTGGTTAATATCGAAGCAAATATTGCCTTAATAAAATCACCAATAAGAAATGGGTAAACAGCTTGAGATAGCATCTTGCCTTCTTCAGGCCAAGTAAAATCAAAAATAGTCAACCAAGCTACAGCAGTTACGTATATAGCCATTGTGCCAATCATGTATGGCCAAATACTACTTAAGTTAGTAAATCCTCGTTTTACTAATATTCCTACGATAAACGAAGCAGGTATAAATCCTACAATATATCCACCCGTAACTCCAAGAATATACTCAAAGCCACTATTAGTTCCCTGGAAAACTGGAAAACCTATAACACCTAATAAAATATACATTGATGATGATCCAAAACCCCACCTGGGTCCTAATATGCCACCCATCAACAAAATTCCAAATGTTTGAAGAGTAACTGGAACAGGATTATCAGGTAAAAAAAATCTTATTTGAGCAAATATGCTAGTAAAAATAATCAATGATATTGAAATTACTAATTTTATAATTATTTTTTCATCAAGTATTAGTTTTTTTTGATTTTTACTAATTATTTTTGAAACCAAATTTTTTCTCCTTGTATAAAACCGATTTTGTATTACAGCATTAAACTGGTGGGCGATACAGGGCTTGAACCTGTGACCTCGTCGATGTCAACGACGCGCTCTAGCCAACTGAGCTAACCGCCCAATAAAACCAAAAATATTAATTTAATTACTCGTTTCTTCTTCGGAATCATCAATCTCTAAAGAACCTTTCAATGCTTCAGCAGCTTTGGTAATATCGTCCGTGTCATCATTTGACGAGTCAGAATTATCATCTTCTGAAATTTCCTCAGCCAAAGCAGATATAGCCGCAGATAAATCATCTTCCTCAGCTAACGGCTGGATTAAATCAGGGCTTGCGTCACTTTCTACTCCGCTAATTGCTGCTAGAGCTTCCTCAAAAGTTTCCGGAGCTTCAGTAAATCCTGTTAGTTCCTTATCTCTTGGTTGATGAGTCATACCTAATTTTTTACGACCTTCTTCAGATTGATCTAGCCTAGCAGGGATTAACCTACCTATGATTACATTTTCTTTCAATCCAGATAATTGATCAACAGAACCATTTACAGCTGCTTCTGTTAATACTCTTGCAGTCTCTTGAAAAGATGCAGCTGCTAGGAAGCTTTGAGTGTTTAATGATGCCCTTGTAACACCTAATAGAACCGGGCTTGCAGAAGCAAGCATTCCATTATTTTCTATAACATTTTTATTAGCAGTTTCAAAATCATGACGATCAACTAATTCTCCAGGTAAAAACTCAGTATCTCCGGCACTATCGATTCTAACTTTCCTCATCATTTGTCTAACTATCACTTCAATATGCTTGTCATGAACTTGAACTCCCTGAGATCTATAAACTGATTGCACTTCATCAACAATATAACGCTGCGCAGCAGCTTGACCTTCAATCCTAAGAATATCTTGAGGATTTTTTGGTCCATCTGATAATGTGTGACCTGCTTGAATTTTTTCACCTTCAGCGACTAAAATCTCAGAAGCTGCAGGAATAATATATTCTCGCTCATCATCTTCAGACCACAAAATTTTTACTGATGTTTTTGACACACTAACTTCTCCTGAAACAGGTGAAAGGATTTCATCTTTAATTTCTTCTGGATTTATTCCTGATTTAATCATTTTGGTTTTTTCAGATTTTTTAATAGATAAAATTGGATCACCAGCATCTACCCAATCACCGGATTTAAGAGTCTGTTTGTGTGTTTTCGGAATTAAAATCTCTTCAGTATACTGATCTTTAGCTTTGACTCGAACTATTTTTTCTTCACCAACTATTGCTAATTCAACTTCTCCTCCTATTTCAGATAAAACTGCTACACCTTTTGGTTGCCTTGCCTCAAAAAGCTCAACAACTCTTGGTAAACCAGAAGTAATATCCTTACCGGCAATTCCACCAGTATGGAATGTTCTCATAGTAAGCTGGGTTCCAGGTTCACCAATAGATTGCGCTGCAATAATTCCTACTGCTTCACCAAGAAGACATGCTTGTCCTGTAGCGAGAGAGGCTCCGTAGCATTTTTGTGATATTCCCTTTTTGGTAGTGCTAGATAATGGAGAATATACCCATGCTTCTGTGATACCTAAGCTTGATATCTTTTCAGCTATTTCATGAGTAACTAATTCTTCTTTATCAGCAAAAATCTCTCCCGTACTCGGATCTATTAACGGTTCTGATAAATACCTTGTAATAATTCTCTCTGACAAAGTTGAAGAATCTGTACCTGGTTCTCCGCCCTTTATAAGGATACCTTGAGCAAATTCATCTTCTTCGGCTGTGATTATAACATCTTGGGCTACGTCAGCTAATCTTCGTGTAAGATATCCCGAATCAGCAGTTCTTAAGGCTGTATCAGCTAGACCCTTCCTTGCTCCATGAGTAGAAATAAAATATTCTAAAACAGACAAACCTTCAACGAAGCTTGACCTAATAGGCATTTCAATAATTCTACCTTTTGGATCAGACATCAATCCTCTCATACCTGCCATCTGTTTTATCTGAGCAATGTTACCTTTAGCTCCAGAATCTGCCATAGAAAAAATACCACCATATGTAGGAAGTGTGTCTTCAACAGCTCGTGTCATTTTATTTGAAACATCTGTCCATACATCTACTTCGGCTTTATATTTTTCTTCACGAGTAATTATACCTTGAAAATATTGCTCATTTAGTCTATTCACTTTTGTATCTGCGGCAGAAAGTAAAGACTGTTTCTGAGGAGGCGTAACTATATCTTTTATAGCTATAGTAGTTCCTGATTGAGTTGCATATTTAAATCCTAAGTCTTTAATCTTATCAAGCATAATTGAAGTTTCTTGATTACCAAAAGTGTTAAAAACTTCATAAACCAAATCTTCTATAGCGCCCCTATTAAAGACTTGATTTCTGAAAGTTAATGTCTCTGGCAAAGAAGAATTAAAAATAATTCTACCAACAGAAGTTTCAATAAATTCACCTGTATTGTCACGCACAGAAACTAGTTCTCTTAGCTTTATTCTTTCTGAGTCGTAAGCAAATTCAACATCTGCAAAATTAGCAAACTTTTCATAAATCTGGTTACCATCACTGTCTTTTCTTGTAGGGGTAATTCCTTCTCCGTCAATACCCGTCAGATAATAAGCTCCCAATACCATATCCAATGTTGGCGAAACAATTGGAAAGCCAGAACTTGGCGCGAGCATATTATTGGTTGAAAGCATAAGTTTTTGGGCTTCCATTACTGCTTCCTTAGATAAAGGAACGTGGACAGCCATCTGGTCTCCATCAAAGTCAGCATTAAAAGCTGTACACACCAAAGGATGAATCTGAATAGCAAATCCATCGACTAAAACAGGTTGAAAAGCTTGAATTCCCAATCTATGAAGTGTTGGAGCTCTATTTAACATCACAGGATGATTTTGTATAACCTCTTCTAATATATCCCAAATTTCCGGTCTAGCCCTCTCAGTCATGCGCTTTGCGCTTTTTATATTATGAGCATAACCCTTTACAACTAAAGCATTCATAACAAATGGCTTAAACAATTCTAATGCCATTTTTCTAGGTAACCCACACTCATTCATACGTAATTGTGGTCCCGATATAATCACTGATCTGCCACTATAATCAACCCTTTTACCTAAAAGATTTTGTCTGAATCTACCTTGCTTTCCTCTCAATAAATGAGTTAATGACTTCAATTGATGGTTATGGCTTCCCTGAATCGCTCGTCCTCTTCTGCCATTGTCAATTAATGCATCAACAGCTTCTTGTAACATTCTTTTTTCATTACGAACAATAATTTCTGGAGCTAAAAGTTCAATAAGATGCCTTAACCTATTATTTCTATTGATTACTCTTCTATATAGATCATTTAAATCACTTGTTGCAAATCTACCACCATCTAACTGCACCATTGGATGTAACTCTGGAGGTAAAACAGGCAGATTAGTCATTATCATCCATTCAGGTTTATTACCACTTTTTCTAAATGCTTCTATGACTCTAAGTCTCTTGATTGCCTTTTTTCTACGCTGCCCCGAAGTAGTATTAATTTCTGTTTTTAATTCATCTCTAATAGCATTAAGATCTGTACCTTGAAGAATCTCAAGTATTGCTTCTGCGCCCATTGAAGCTTTAAACACTTCACCAAATTTATCTCTTAAGTTTCTAAATCTAGCTTCAGTTAAAAGATCCATTACTTTAATGGAGTTAAGATCTTTTATTTTCTCTTCAACATCAATTTTTACCAGATCAATTAAATTTTCTGTTTCTTCAACTAATCTGACTTCTGCATCCACACCTTTAATTTTCTCAATTGAAGCAATATTTTTTTGGAAATTTTCCTCAGCCTGAGCTAACATTTTTGACCTAACAGTTTTTGTGACTTTTTTACCACTATTAGGATCAACTTCTACGGTATTTATCTCAATAACTTTTTGATCATTTTCTAATTTATATTTATTTTTCAATATTTCAGAAAGCACAGCTTCTACATCTTTATTTTCAGTTGCTAATGTGGAGTTTTCTTTCAATCTTTGAGTTTCTGCTTCGCTATATGCCTCTAATTGAGAAATAACATTTTTCCTCACTTCGTCATCAACATTAGTAACAATGTATTGGGCAAAGTATAGAACTCGCTCCAAAATTACCAGGGGATATATCGAGTAATAAACCTAAACGAGATGGAGTACTTTTAGAAAACCAAATATGGGCAACAGGCGCAGCTAACCTAATATGTCCCATCCTCTCACGCCTAACCTTGGATCGAGCAACTTCCACACCACATCTATCACAAACAACACCTTTATACCTAATTTTTTTGTATTTCCCGCAATAACATTCCCAATCCTTTGTAGGACCAAAAATTTTTTCACAGAATAAACCATCTTTTTCAGGCCTAAGAGTTCTGTAATTTATCGTTTCAGGTTTAGTCACTTCTCCATAAGACCATGCCTTCACCTGCTCAGGAGAGGCAAGTGATATCCTAATAGCATTAAAGTCTGTTCCAGATTGCGCCATAAATATTTCCTAACTTTTAATTTCTTGTTTATTTTCGTTAATCTTCAAGTTCTGGTTCTTCTATATTATCTTTTGTTTCAGAGTCCTCAGAATCAATATTTTCGAATTCTATATCTAATATTGATTCATCTATTTCTTCAATTTGACCTTCTTCTAAGTTGACAACGGAATCATCGTCTATTTGTTCTTCATTTTCACCTTCATCAGACTCTTCTGATTCATCATCTGTATCCTCAGACACAACATTAGAATTATCGTTAAGATTTAGTTCCTCTATTTCTAATAACTCTAAAGGCTCTTCACTAATATCATCCCAGCCAATTGGTGTTGTAATTCCGTCATCTTTGTCACTTTTTTCTAAGTCTATATACTTGTCAATATCTTCATTTAACAACTCAACTGAAAGGCCTAGACCCTGTAATTCCTTAAGTAATACATGAAATGATTCTGGTAACCCAGGCTGTATTATTTCCTCACCTTTTACAATTGCTTCGTAAGCCTTTACCCTTCCAATTACATCATCTGATTTTACTGTTAGCATCTCTTGTAATGTATATGCAGCAGAATAGGCTTCTAATGCCCATACTTCCATTTCACCAAATCTTTGCCCACCGAACTGTGCCTTTCCACCAAGGGGTTGCTGAGTAATTAATGAATATGGACCTGTTGATCTGGCGTGTATTTTGTCTTCTACTAAGTGGATTAGTTTTAGTATGTATACATTTCCAACAGTTATTGGTTGATCAAAAGGAATACCTGTAGCTCCATCAATAACCTTTTGTTTACCAAAGATTGGAGCAGACAAATTATTTTCCCTAGAGATAGATAAACATTTTTGCATAACTTCTGTAGGTTTTAATTTAGATGCGTCAAAATCACAGTAATCTTTTAGCCAAATTTGCATACAAGCCTGCCTCGCAGTACCTCTATTAGAAGTGGCATCACTCCATAATTTATCTTTATCAAAACCTTTTTCATCCAAATATTGTTCGACTTTGTCCCAATTTACATTTTTCGAATCGATATCATTTGGTTCATTAGCTTTAGATTCTGAAACAAACCATGCCCTTGCAAGCTGATCTTCGATTACTACATCTGAAGCACTATCAAAAACTGGAGTCCTTGCAGTGTAGTTAAGTGAATGAGCAGCCCAACCAAGATGAGTTTCTAAAAGTTGACCTAGGTTCATTCTAGAAGGAACTCCAATAGGATTTAGCACTATATCAAGAGGAGTACCATCCTCTAGGTAGGGCATATCTTCTCTTGGTAAAATTTTTGCCACCACACCTTTATTACCATGCCTTCCAGCCATCTTGTCACCTTGACTAATCTTCCTAGTGTGAGCTATCCAAACTCTGATTAATTTTGTTACACCTGCGGATAAATGATCCCCGCTTTGCTTTGTTAGCACCCTAACATCAATGACTTTGCCGCTTTGTCCATGAGGGACCCTTAAACTGGAATCTTTTACATCTCTAGCTTTTTCTCCAAAAATCGCCCTTAACAACTTTTCTTCTGCAGTAAGCTCAGTTTCACCCTTGGGAGTAATTTTTCCTACTAATATATCTCCTGCTGAAACCCATGCACCTATACGAACTATTCCTTCTTCATCTAAATCTCTTAAACTTTCCTCGCCAACATTTGGAATATCGCGAGTAATCTCTTCGGGGCCAAGCTTTGTATCCCGGGCTTCTATTTCATGTTTTTCAATATGAATAGAAGTAAATCTATCATATTTCACCAAGTCTTCATTCAAAATGATGGCATCTTCATAGTTGTAACCATTAAAACTCATAAATCCAACAATAAGGTTTTGGCCCAAGGCTAATTCTCCATTATCGGTAGACGAGCTATCAGCAAGAGGAGAGCCCTCTGTAATCAAATCGCCTTTATTAACAATAGGATGCTGATTAATTGATGTTCCTTGATTAGATCTATCATACTTTATAAGATCATAGTTATGTTTTTTACCATTTTTATCAATCACAGAAACAGTATCACTGGTGGAACTAGTCACTACACCATTAACTTCAGAAAGTAGCACTTGGCCAGAATCCTGTGCAACCCTCCATTCCATTCCTGTTCCAACTAATGGAGCCTGAGGGATTAATAATGGTACCGCCTGCCTCTGCATGTTAGAGCCCATTAATGCCCTGTTAGCATCATCATGTTCCAAAAAAGGAATTAGCGCAGTTGAAACACTAACAATTTGCATTGGAGAAACATCGATATAATCAATTTGATTATTAGGCACTTTGGAGAAAGATTCAGCTCCACCTTCTCTAACCTCTACAAGTTCAGATGAAATCTGTCCATTTGAATCAATTACTGTATTAGCTTGCCCTATAATGTACTTTTCTTCATCATCTGCAGACAAGTAAACTAAATCATCTTTTGAGTCTGTAATATAAGGCTTTACCGAGATATCTGAAACTGGATTAAGTTCATTGATTTTTTCAGCAATCTCAATTGTTATAATAGTATTTGACTTAGCTTGAGAAATTTCTTTAATATCATCAGTTAAAGTTTTTCCAACCAAATTTTTATCGTTTGATTTGATTTTCTTGCTCACTTTTCTATATAAAGTTTCGATAAAACCATAATCATTTAATCTTGCAAAAGTTGAAAAAGATCCTAAAAGACCAATGTTAGGCCCTTCAGGCGTTTCAATTGGGCAGATTCTACCATAGTGAGAAGAGTGAACATCTCTAACATCAAAACCGGCTCTTTCCCTTGAAAGTCCTCCAGGACCAAGTGCGGATAATCTTCTCTTGTGAGTTAGCTCGGAAAGCGGATTAGTTTGATCCATAAATTGAGATAATTGAGATCCACCAAAAAACTCTCTTACTGACGCTACTATCGGTCTAATATTAACTAATGCCGCGGGAGTAGTACTTGTTGAATCCATCTGAGTAGACATACGTTCTTTTACTACTCTCTCCATTCTCAGTAAACCAACTCTTATCTGGTTTTGGACAAGCTCGCCAACAGCCCTAACTCTTCTATTACCAAGATGGTCAATATCATCCCTTGTAACTTTACCATTGTTAATACCTATCATTCTTCGTATCATCTGAACAAAATCATTTTTTGTTAAAGTTCTCTTTTTAACATCTAATTCTAATCTTTTGTTTAATTTGTATCTTCCAACTCTTCCCAAGTCATATTTTCGGTCATTAAAAAAAAGACTTTGAATCAATTCTTCTGCATTTTCTAGATTAGGTGGTTCACCAGGTCTAAGCCTTCTATAGAATTCGAGTAGAGCTTCCTCTCTATTAGTAGAAGCAGTATCTCTTTTTAGTGTAGATTCAATGTATTTATGATCAGGATTGTCATCAATGTCACTAAATAAATCTAAGATTTCTTTATCAGACTCCCATCCAAGAGCCCTCAATAAGGTTGTAATAGGCGCTTTTCTTTTTCTATCAATTTTTACTGTCAATATATCCTTAATACTAGTCTCAAGCTCAATCCAAGCACCTCTGTATGGTATTAATTTTGCATTACAGAGTTCTCTGCCAGTTGAAATATCAGTTGCCGTTGTGAAGTAAGCACCAGGAGACCTAACTAATTGAGAAACAACAACCCTCTCAGCACCGTTAATGATGAATGTTCCATTTTTGGTCATCATTGGTATATCACCAAAAAATAGTGTTTGTTCTTTGATCTCGCCAGTTTCTCTTATAACTAGTTGAACTGTTACGTATAGAGGAGCAGCATAAGTTATCTCTCGCTTGCGAGATTCCAATTCATCAAGATCTATCTCTTTCTGTTCTACTGATCCATCCTCTTTATCAATCTTAACCTTGAGTTTCTTTGGACCTCTAATTTCATGCCCTAGAAATTTTAGTTCAAATCTTCCTCCAGTGAAATCCTCTATAGGATTAATTTCGCTCAATAGATCCTTAAGACCCTGTTTTTTAAACCATTCAAAAGAATTTATTTGCACCTGCAAAAGATTTGGAATAGAAACAGAAGAATTTGAACTGTTTACACTAGTGGTAAAAGACTTATATTTTGAATGCTCTGAAGCCAGTAGCTTGCGATCAGCAATTACCATGATTTACACCTCGTATTATTTTTTTATAATCGACGAAAAAATAACTAATTTTAAACTAGAAAAAACGCACAAGAAGGCGTTAATTTAAATTTATTTAATTTATGTGAAATAAACAGTTAATCAGAGCTATATTTATATTGATTATTTTTCAGACGAACTTATATTTAAGCTTAGTTTACAACAAATGTCAATAATCTTCTGGGTTTATCTGAAGTAAATTATACTTTTTTATGTTAAACTTTTGAAAAAACATGCATTTTAGACAAAAATGAACAAAAAAAATATTAATACCATCTATACCCACCCTACGTGTGGTTATTGCGATCTACTAAAAGAAGATTTATTGAGTCAGAATGAAATTTTTGAAGAGCTTGATGTTTCTATTAATCCAAGTTTATGGAGTGAGGTTGAAAAATTATCTGGTGGAGATAGGATTACGCCGGTTTTAGTTAGAAGTGACGGTACAGTTGAGATAGGATATAAAGGAATTGGATGTAATTATGGTTGATATTAATGTAGTGCTAGAGATTTTCTTATAAATCTCTTATATCAAATGATATGAAAGGAACAAATATGCCGTCAATGAACATAAATATTGCAAAAAAAATAATTGAAGGTGCGCAAAAAAAATCTAAGGAATTGAAATCTAATTTTTGCATAAGCGTTGTTGATCCACGTGGAGATTTAATCACATTTATTCGAGAGGATGACGCACCTTGGAGAAGCGTATATATAAGTCAAGGTAAGGCTGCTGCATCTGCTGCATTCATGCAGCCTAGTGGTAAGTTAGCTGAAAATGGACCTAACCCTATTCACCAAGGGCTAATGTCTATGCTAGGAGGAAGAATGATCCCTGGTCAAGGTGCACTGCCTGTATATGATGAAAAAGGAATAATTGGAGCTGTAGGTGTAAGCGGTGGTACACCTCAGGAAGATGAGGAGATTGCCTTTGCCGGTATCAAGCATGCTGGATATAAGACTTCTAACTAAATTTTAGAGATAATAAATCATAAATAATATTAGTAAATTTCTTTGTTCAAAAATGTTTATACTAATAAAATTTGTTAGAATATACTGATTGAAAGTATAATGGTCCCGTGGTGTAGCGGCCTAACACGCCTCCCTGTCAAGGAGGAGATCGGCAGTTCGAATCTGCTCGGGATCGCCAAAATTATTCCTTAAAGCTTTTTAGATAGTGCTTTTTTTCCAGCCTCTATCACTTCAATAATACTGTCAACATCATAAACACACCCTCCCCACGTTCCACCACTTGCAGATTGTAATGCAGCCCAAAGCCTTGAATCATCAGGCAATTTTGGATGAGGTGCTAAATCAAGCGGTGGAGGGCGCTTTGATATTTCCTCTGTCCCCCATGCTGAATCAACTATCTTTTTTCCATGTCCAATAAGATTAATTGAACCTGAAAGAGTATTTCTATCAATTACTATCTCAATAACATCGCCGTCAATAACTTTTCCTATTGGGCCTCCAGCTAAAGCCTCAGGACCTACATGCCCTATACAAGCGCCTGTTGAAACTCCAGAAAACCTTGCATCGGTAATGAGCGCAACTTGCTTTCCATATGAAAGATGTCTTAGAGCTGCAGTAAGCTGATAAACTTCTTCCATGCCTGTTCCAAGAGGACCTCCACAAGTGACAACCATGATATCTCCAGCCTTAATTTTTTGACTATCATCCCTTGATTTAATTGCAGCCATTGCTGATCTTTCAGATCTAAAAACTCTTGCTTTGCCGATATTTCTATAAACACCATCTTCATCAACTACTGATGGGTCTATTGCTGTACTTTTAATAACTGAACCTTCGGGTGCAATATTTCCTTTTGGAAAAGTTACAGTGCTTGTTAATCCTCTGTGTTTAGCTTTCTTAGGTGAAGAAATAACATCTTCAGGATCAATTTTGTCTACCTCTCTCAAATACTTTCTTACTTCATATCTTCTTTCGGAATCCTTCCACCAGTTTAAATTTTCATCTAGTGAATTTCCCGTAACAGTTTTTACTGAGGTATTTAATAAGCCTAGCTCTCTTAAATATAACATGACTTCTGGCACACCCCCAGCAGCGTAGAGTTGCGTCGTTGGATGACCAACAGGTCCGTTTGGTAAAACGTCTACCAATCTAGGTACATTTAAATTGATCTTATTCCAATCTTCAACAGTCATTCTTTCTCTTCCAGCCGAATGTGCTATTGCTGGAGTATGAAGAAGTAGGTTTGTGGATCCACCGCAAGCAGCATGAACAACCATAGCATTTTCAAATGAATGATCTTCGAGTATATTTTGTGATGTTATTCCTTCTTTTTCCATATATACCAATGCTCTAGCTGATCTTTTTGCTATATCAAACCATACTTCTGTGCCGCTTGGTGAAAGTGCTGAGTGGGTTATTGCTAAACCTAATGATTCAGAAACAACTTGAGATGTTCCTGCAGTACCTAAAAATTGGCAACCTCCACCAGGAGACGCACAGGATCTACAACCAACATCTTGGGCATATTCTAAAGTTACTTCTCCTTGAGCAAATCTTGCTCCAATTGATTGTATTTGACCAGTATCTTCCCCAATATATGGCTTCAATGTTGTTCCCCCAGGAACAATAACAACAGGAAGTGAGTGCAATCCAGCTAATGCCATCATCATAGCAGGTAAGCCTTTATCACATGAAGCTATTCCCATCACACCTCTAACAGTTGGAAGTGACCTTGCTATCCTTCTAAAAACTTGTGCAGCATCATTTCTGTAAGGTAATGAATCTAACATGCCAGTTGTTCCTTGAGTTCTGCCATCACAAGGATCTGAACAAAATGCGGCAAATGGTACAGATTTCAATTTTTTAAACTCATTTGCAGCTGATATAACCATATCTCTAAGTTCAAAATGCCCAGTGTGTAAACCTAATGCTACAGTTTCGCCATCTTCACTTTTAATCCCACCAGAAGTAGACAATATCATGAACTGTTTTCTAAGTAACTCTGAAGGCTCCCATCCCATTCCAGCGTTTTGAGTCATTCCGAAATGATTCCCACTTGGTTCATTAATTAGAAAATCCTCAGTAAAAGGAACTTTTCCTTTGGGCCCCTCTGCGTGTGTTTTAATGTTTTTATATGGTTTATCTAAATCTCCATCTAAAATTTCAGAAATTTTTACTGAGGATGTGTTGTGATTTGAGTAATTGCTACTAGTCATATTTTATCCTTATTTTTTTCTAATCTTGTTTTATATAATTTCTTGATAAACTAAATATAACACAGCAATAAGAAATAAATTAAAAGATTAGAAAAAATATAACAAACATACGAGGGCATTTTGAGTAATATTCATACTTTTACGGGAAATAATCTAAATAGAGGCGATAGCATAAGATATGACGAAAAAAAGTTAGATAAATTATTAGAAAGTAAAAAAGCTAAATTTTTACCTTTCTTTGAACTAAATCCACTAATTGAAAATTTAGAAACTCCTAAATTAGGATGGCTAAATAAAACTGAATTCTCCAAGATAAAAGTACATCTGAGTATAATCGAACCATTTTTTTTAGGTTTTGATGAAAATCAATCACCAAATTTCGCTTTTAGCTTAAACAATAAAGTTGATTTTCAGAAGCTGCAAAGAAATTTAATTCATATGGAGAGTAGGGAAATTGCAACAAAAATTTCACATCATGAAACAGGAATTTTGGCTCAAGCTAAATCTAATATCGAGTGGAATAAGAAGAATAAATTTTGTTCAAGTTGTAGTAATGAGCTAAAAACTTTTAGAGGTGGAATCATGAGAAAATGTATAAATTGCAATATAGAACATTTTCCAAGAACTGACCCCGTTGTAATAATGCTGGTATACAAGGATGAAAACTGTGTTTTAGGCCAAACAAGATTAAGACAAAAAAATGGATTTTATTCATGCCTTGCAGGATTCATGGACCAAGGAGAATCTATTGAAGAGGCTGTAAGAAGAGAAGTAAAAGAAGAATCAGGCTTAGATGTAGGAAAAATTCTTTATCATTCTTCTCAGCCATGGCCCTTTCCCTCATCACTAATGATTGGTTGTCATGCTGAAGCTATTAGCGATAGAATTATAATTGATACTAATGAGATGACTGACGTAAAATGGTTCTCAAAAAAAGAGGTAACTCTTGCGTTACAAAATAAATCGAAAATTATTAATGTACCAGGACCAATTGCTATTGCACATCATCTAATAAAAGCATGGGCTTTTAACTAAATTTAAAAGGAAAAAATCTATATGAAAATAACTAATATTTCCACTTATTCAGCAGGCTTTAATATGGGTATGGGTCAAGCTTTATCAAAAACTAACTCCAATTGGATTTTTATAAAAATTGAAACAGATGAAGGTATCCATGGATGGGGAGAGGTTGGTACTTCTGCAAAAATATCTGAAAAATTAATGACTACTGCAGTAGAAGAGGTAAAGAATAATTTTATAGGTGAAAACCCTATGGATATAGACCGATTATGGAATAAGTTATTTAGATTATTTTCTTACATGGGCTCAAGAGGTATAACAACTTCGCTTCTTGCTGGTTTTGATATTGCTTTATGGGATATAAAAGGTAAAGCTTCTAATATGCCAATTTATGATTTACTGGGAGGAAGCTATCGAGATTCAATTCGATTATATTGTAATGTGTGGTTCTCGGATTGTTACACTCCTGAAGATTATGCTGCTGCTGCAAAGAAAAATTTATTAGGGCTAAATTACGAGGCTTGTAAGCTTGACCCTTTTCTAGAAATGACACCTTTTCACACAATGTATCAAGATGGATTTATTTCACAAAAAGGGGAAGAACAAGGATATGATATTGTTGATGCTGTAAGAGAAACTGTTGGCCCAAAATTTGAAATTTTAATTGACGCACATGGTCACTATAATGTCCCAAATGCAATACGGCTATCCAATAATTTATTTGAAAGATCAAATATTGGATGGTTTGAGGAACCATTGCCTCCCGAGGGAATTAGCGCTTTGAAACAAGTTAAAGAAAATACTAATGCTCCAATATGTGTTGGCGAGAGACTCTATACAAGATATGATTTTCTACCAATTTTCCAAAATAATCTAGCTGAATTCATAATGCCTGACTTGGTATGGACAGGGGGTATATCTGAGTTGAAAAAAATTTCAACTATGGCTGAAGCATATTATATACCTGTATCCCCACATATCGTACCTGGAGGGCCAATAGAATTTTTAGCCTCCGCTCACGTGATGAAATCAATACCTAATTTTTATCGACTTGAACATGCTTTGACCTTGATAAGCGAACATAATAAATATTTGAAAGAGCCATATTTTATTAAAGACGGTGAGCTATACTTAACAGATAAACCTGGCCTTGGGTTTGAACTTATTGAAGAAAAACTAACAAAAGTGAGTTAAATTTAATGAAAATCAAAGAAATCACTGCATTTCCAATTAGAATTAATAATGATTCAGATGCAGGAAGAAATATAAATACAAAAAATATTAATACTGCGATGCTTGCAACAAAAAAAATGCACAAAAGTAAAGATATTAAGAGATCAAAATCTACAATCAAAAAGAACGCTGAAAAATCAAAACGTAATCTAGAAATAAAATCAATGGATACTTACAATTCTACGATAAAAGATATGGGAGAATATTACATAGATGAAAGTTCAAATACATCAATATATTCTAAATCTCACGAAACTACAGTGATAAAAATTGAAACAGAAACAGGAATAGTTGGCTGGGGAGAAGCGCAATCTCCCGTAAGTCCGAATACAACTGCAACCATCGTAAAAGATATTCTTACACCTCTTACTATGGAAAAAAATATTTATGATGTAGAGTCTATTTGGCACAATAATTATTCTGCTCAAAGAGAACGCGGGCATTACACAGGTTTTTATATAGACGCATTAAGTGGTGTTGACATAGCCATATGGGATGCAATTGGTAAGTCTTTAAATATGCCTACTTCTCAAGCCATGGGAGGAATTCATAGAAAAAATGTCACTGTGTACAATGGTATTGGTGGGTCAACGCCTGAAGAAGTTGCCGATATGGCAGAATGGTCGGTTTCTAAGGGGTACAAATACTTAAAAATGCACCTTAAAGGAAACCTAGAAGAGATTGTAGATATAGTTAGTGAAGTTCGTCACAGAGTAGGCAATTCAATTGGATTAATGCTTGACGTACATATGGGATTTGAAACTCATAATGCAATAAAATTGGGCAAAAAACTAGAAAAACTTAACCTTTTGTGGCTGGAGTCTCCTTCAGATCCAACTGATATACCAGGATTATGTGAAATATCTTCATCATTAGATCTTCCTATTGCAAACGGAGAATGGACTAGAACAAAATATGAAATGCGAGAAATTTTTGAAAAAAGAGCATATGATATTTCGATGCCTGATATTGCAAGAACAGGGCTAACAGGAGGAAAACAAATTGCAACAATTGCTCAATTGTACAACATACCTATTGCACCTCATATAGGTGGAGGCGGAATAGTGGCAATAGCGGCAACATTGCAATACTCAATAAACACACCTAATTTTCTTATTATGGAGCACTCAGAACAGGGTAATGCCGTAAAATCCGAAATTCTTTCTGAAAAATTTGATGCTAAAAATGGAACATACTCATTACCCTCAAGTCCTGGCTTAGGAATAGAGATTGATGAGAGCAAGTTAAAAAAATATACTATAGCTCCTTCTTTGTAGCAAAAAAGGCAATTAAACTTACTGTGAAAAAGATTTATAGTTACTTTAAATAAGGCAAAATTCATATAATCGATGTAGAATTTCTTAAATATATTTAATTTATAAAGAGTAAACCAATGCAATTAAGAAAAAATAAAGCAAAAGAAAAATTAAAAAATAATGAGATAGTAACAATCCTAATGGGTGTATCTAACTCAGACGATATAGATGCCATTGGGCCAATCGGAATTGATGGGATTTGGCTAGAGGGAGAGCATGGAGGAGTAGACGCATCTGATTTAGGTAACTTAACTAGAGCATGTGATATATGGGGAATGACTTCAGTTGCTAGAATTCATCAAAACGAACAAGGATTAATATATCGAACATTAGATAGAGGTGCCCAGGCAGTAGTTGTTCCTCATGTAAATAATGCTAAAGAGGCGTTAAACGTTGTTGAAGGCGGCAAGTTTCCTCCGATTGGCAAAAGAGGTATGTTCACTAGTAGACAGGGTCTTGGCGTTAGTGATTATTTTGAAAAAGCGAATGATGAATCAATGCTTATAGTATTGTTAGAAGATATTGAAGCCTGGAGAAACTTAGATGAAATACTAGAAGTTGATGGAATTGATGTATTTTTTGTTGCTCCCTCTGATTTTGCTGCATCAATGGGGCATATTGGTAATCCACAACATCCAGATGTTCAAGAAAAAATTATGGATACATTAGAGAGAATTGTTGCTTCTGGAAAAAATGCAGGCTCATTAGCAACCACAGAAAATGTATCTAAGTTTGTTGATATAGGTGTAAAGGTTTTTTCTACTACTGTTCAACCATGGATAGAATCAGGCTATAAAAAATTTATAGAGAGTACAAAAAAATAATATGAAAGTTACAATCTTATTTTTTACCTTGGTATCAATATTATTTTCAGGCTGTCAAGCTTCTGGTAAAAACCCAGAAAATATAGATATACCAATAATTAAACCAACTCCAAATACTGACCTCTGTCTAAATGATGATATTTCTGATGAAATTGCATCATTTGACGATATTCTAGACTCAGAGCTAATAACTCAAAGCTCAGGAATTAGAACATATGAATTAAAAAAAAGTGATGGTGAAAATCCAACTATTCAAGATTTAGTAACAATGAATTATGTTGGATGGCTGCCTGATGGTTGTGTATTTGACTCCTCATTTTCAAGAGGAGGAGAACAAGAAATGTTAATGATAAACCTTGTTCCAGGTTGGATCGATGCTATGTTAACAATGAGCCCTGGAGGTATAAAAAGGGTTAAGATTCCATCAAGTCTAGCTTATGGCGAAACAGGCTCTCCTCCAATAATCCCACCAAATACCGACTTAGTTTTTCAAATAGAGCTCATAAATATACTCACCCCAGAACAAGCAATCGCAACAGCAACTGCTGAAGCAGAAAAAATAAAGAAAGAGGTTGAAAATAATATGCAAGATTGTGATAACAGCGACTACCCTGTGGATGCTCCACAATTTGAAGAAATCGGTAGTGATAAATTTTTACTTCAAGATTCAGGTATAAAGATAGCTGACATTAAAATAGGAGATGGGGCATCTCCATATGAGTTTGATGAAGTTGAGCTTCATTACACTGGCTGGTTGATGAATGGTTGTGTTTTTGACTCTTCATTCTCAAGAAAAGAATCGTCTCAATTTCCAGTTGACGGAGTAATTCAAGGCTTTAAAGAAGCAATTTTGGGTATGAATGTAAACGGCATTAGAAGAGTTGAGATTCCACCAGAACTCGGTTACGGAGAACGAGGAGCTGGAAATACTATCCCTCCATATGCTACTCTGGTATTTCATATAGAACTTATAGCAATAAAATAGTCCATGAAAATTACTAAAGTTGAAACTATATATATAGATGAATTTTGGCAAATGTCCTGGGTCAGAATTCACACAGATTCTGGAAAAGTTGGCCTTGGTGAAACCTGGTATCTACCTAAGTCTGTTTCTGCTGTAATACATGAAATATATGCACCCTCAATAATTGGAAAAGATCCAATGGATAGAGAAGATATATGGGAGAAGTTATTTAAGTTGTCCGGAATTTTTACATATTCTGGTGCAGAATTAAGAGCTCTTTCCGCAATAGATATAGCTTTATGGGATTTAGTAGGTCAAGAGTTAGATCAACCAATTTATAATTTGCTTGGTGGAAAAGTAAGAAACAAAATAAAAATCTATAATACTGTTGGAAGCTATGGAAAATGGCAGGATAATGAGTTTGAAAAAAAAGATCCTGTAGGTTTCCTTCAGAGTCTCATAGATGAGGGTATTGATGTCGTAAAAGCATATTATTTAAACGATTATGCAGAATCATCTGGCGGGAATTTTATTTCTTCAAAAGAAATAAAACAAGCACTTGAACCATTAAAAAAACAAAGGAAAGCCTTAGGAGATCAAATTGAAATAGCTCATGATGGTTCAGGTCAATGGGCTTTAGCTCCAGCTATAAAAATTGGGAAAGCAATGGATGAATATAATATTTTTTGGCAAGAAGAAATGATACACCCCCTAAATGCAAAATCACATTTGAAATTAGCTTCAGAAATTAACTCTCCTGTATGTGCAGCTGAAAGATTAATGACACGATATGAGTTTAGAGAATATATAGAAAATGGATCTGCTGAAATTGTAATGCCAGATTTGATTTGGACCGGAGGTATATCTGAAACCAAAAAAATTGCTACCTTAGCAGATACTTATCAAACTCCTATTGCGCCTCATGATTGGACAGGTCCAATTAATGTTTTTGCTTGTGCTCATATTTCAATGAACTGCCAAAATGTTATGCTTCAAGAAACAAACCGTGCTTATTATAAGGGCTGGTACGATAAATTTATAGAACCTAATATAGTTATCAAGGAAGGTTACTTGCTCGCCCCTGAGGGACCTGGACTAGGAACTAAACTCAAGAAAAGTGTATTTGATAGACCCGATGTCCATGTTGAAGTAAGTACAGAAGCATATGAGTGGGAGCCTGTTGGTTTTAGAGACCCTGATCAAAAAGTAAGACATTTTTTTTCTCCAAACCTACCGAAAGATGAGTAGTTATTTTTTAGGTATTGATGTTGGTTCAACCTCGATAACATCAATAATTATTGATACAAAAAAAAGAAAAGTTGTTGAATCTTCGACCGTAAATAATCTTGCTGAGGTAACAAAATTTAAAGATAAAAAATTGGGTCGTTCAGAATGGAATATGGATAAGATTTTTAGTGGAGTAGTTGAAACAATTAAAACCATAATCGATAAATCAAATATATCACCGGAAGCTATTGGTATAACTGGACAGCAACAAGGTTTACAACTTTTTAATAAAAATAATGAAGGTGTAGGGAATTTCATATCCTGGCAAGACCAAAGATGCAAAGAAAGATTTAATAGTAAAACCTATATAGAGATTATGGCAGAAATGGGTGGTGCTACGATGAGTGAAAACCAATTACCTTTTTTTCAAAATACCGGCTGCCCTTTAGTCACAGGGTATACTGCACCATTATTATTTTGGCTAAAAAAAAACAAAGAACTTGATGAAAAACTTACTGGTTGTACTGCACCTGAATTTATTGCTAGTAAATTAACTAACACTACCCCTGTTACCGACCATACAGATGCATTAAGCTGGGGGGTATTTAACTTAATTAAAAATGATTGGAATTATGATTTAATTAATGCATTAAATCTTAAGGCATCATCATTTTTAAAAATAAAAAACTCATGTTCTATTATTGGAAAAGTTACTAAATTTATAAGTGAAAAAACAAATGTTAAGGAAGGCACACCGGTGTCTATTGCTTCAGGAGACCATCAATGTAGTTTTGCAGGCACAGTTAATAATTATTCTGACACAGTAGCAATTAACGTTGGAACTGGTGGGCAAACTTCTGTTTTTAATGAAAGAATTACACCTAGATCCTGGCTGGAATTAAGACCTTTTATACAAAATGGATACTTATTAGCGGGAGTAGGGACAGTTGGCGGAAGAACATTCAGAGTATTAAAAAATTTCGTTCAAAGATTAATTTTTGATATGACAGATATTAATCTTGAATCAGATTTAATATATGAAAAGCTTATTAATCTTGCCAATAAATCTTTAGAAGATTCTTCAGGATTAAATGTATCTGCTTTATTTACAGGTTCTAGAGAAAATTATAAGGCCAAGGGAAAAATAAATAAAATAACACAAGAAAATTTCTTAATAGAAAATATTACATTAGCGTTAATTAATTCCATGGCATTTGAATTACACAAGGCTTATATGGAATCATTAAAATGCGGTATAAATAAAAAAAATCTTTTAGTAGGTTCTGGTAATGGATTAAAGAAAAATACTTTATTGCAAAATGCCCTAAGTTCTAAATTTGGCTTGAGTATTAATATGGGTGAAAATAATGAAGAAGCAGCTATTGGTGCTGCTCTTTGTTCTGGCGTTGCTATAAATAAATACTCTGATATATTCGATGCTAGTAAAAGTTTTGTTAATTAAGGTTTAATAACAAACTTAATTCCTTTACCTTTTGAAGAGTCATTAATTGCCTTGAGGGTATTGCTTAAGGGATACACTTTACTTATAACATTTTCAAGGTTTAATTTACTAATTGCCTCTGGAGTTCTTTTGAATACATTTCCTCTCCCAAATGCACCTTTTATTGTAATTTCTTTATAATGCATTTCATACAAATCTGTCGGCAAATTTGAACCCTTAGGGCTCACTCCTATCATCAAAACCTGCCCTCTGGGGCGAACAACTTCTATGCATTTTGCAACTAGGCCTGGTTTTCCTACAGCCTCTACAGAAATATCTGCCCCCCAACCATTGTTATTATCTTTAATAAAATTTTCTAGGTCACAATCATTTGGATCGTGAAGAAGATCTGCTCCAAATTGAGTAGCTATTTCTCTTCTTATTTTTACAGGTTCTGACATTATCATTTTATCCACACCCAAATTTTTTAAGAATGCCAATGTAAAAAGACCCATTATTCCACCACCAATGACAACTCCTAGCTTTGCTTCTTTGGTTTTCATCATAAGGGCACCGGAAAGACAACATGATGCTGGCTCTGTTAGGCTAGCTTTTTCAATATCTAAAGTTTCTGGAATTATAACAGCTGACTGAGAAGGGCATACAGCATATTCAGCAAACATACCCGATGTAAATTCTGCATTTTCACACCTAGAAATTGACCAGTTTAAACATGAAAAACAATTATTACAATGGCTTGTAGTGTCCATCACTACTCTTTGCCCTAATCTAGATTTATCTATTTTTTTCCCAACATCTACTATAGTGCCTGATCCCTCATGACCTAAAATTAAAGGGGGGGATTTTGGAAACAAACCTTGAGTTATGTGTACATCTGTTCCACAGACTCCAACAGTATCAATTTTTACTACTACTTGATGATCTAAAGCCTTTGGGTCATCCATAGTTTCTTGTATAAATTTATCCCCTCCATGCCAAATCATTGCTTTCATAAGATTACTCCGGTTTAGCCACAAAATTAATTATTCTTCCAGGCACGTAAATACTTTTTATGATCTCCATACCTTCGAGATGCTGTTGAATTTTTTTTATTTTTTTTGCACTTTCAATAATTTCTTCTTCTGAAGCATTATTTTGAACTTTAATTTGGTCTCTTAGCTTTCCATTAATTTGAACCATCAAAGTTAAATTATCTTTTTCTAATAATTTATCATCAAAGGTCGGATTTTTTTGTAAATGAATAGATTTTTTATTTCCTAATATGCTCCATATTTCTTCTGTGATATGAGGACAAATAGGAGACAAATGAATTAGAAGTCTTTTACAGAAATCATTCCAGTTTGAATATGAGACTGACCCTTCTTTTTTTATTTTTGAAAGAAAATTACTATATTCCATTAATGATGCTATTGAAGTATTGAACTTAAAATTTTTCATGTCAGCTAAAACATTTTTTGTTATCTCATTAGAAATCTGAATACAAGTTTTTGTTTTTTCTTGTGAAATATTATTTTCTTTGTACTTTACAGTAACCATTTCCCAAACCCTATTTAGCCATCTATAAATTCCATTAATTCCTGAGTCTGACCAATCTCCGCCTCTATCCCATGGACCTAAAAACATTAGATAAGCTCTTACAGAATCTGTTCCATATTTTTCTACAAGTGGCTGAGGATTTAAAGGATTATTTCTTTTAGAAATTTTCATATGTCTAGCTAACATTACACCTTGATTAAATAATCTTTTATACGGTTCATCAAAATCTATGTATCCTAAATCTCTTAGCACCTTATTAAAAAATCTCGCATATAATAAATGCATAACAGCGTGTTCTGCACCGCCCATATATTGATCAACAGGATTCCAAAGAGCAATTTTTTCTTTCTCAAAAGGTGTGTCTAATATACCTGGGCTAGCAAATTTCAAATGATACCAAGACGAATCCATAAAAGTATCCATAGTGTCTGTTTCTCGTCTTAATTTTCCATACTTTGGGTGATCAAAATATAAAAATTCCTCATCAAGAGTTAATGGTGACTGCCCTGTAGGCATAAATTCTTTTGCATCTGGAAGAATAACTGGTAAATATTTTTCTTCAACTGGAATAATTTCATTATTTTCATCATAAAACATTGGTATTGGCGTTCCCCAATATCTTTGTCTTGAGATTAACCAGTCTCTAAGGTGGTAAGTGATTGTTTTTTCACCAAAACCTTTTTCTTTAACTAAGTTTGCAATTCTATTTTTACCTTCATTATTATTTATTCCATTAAATTCACCAGAATTTATTTGAATACCGTTTCCAGTAAATGCTTCTACTAATTTTATGTCTTTTGAGCCATCAGGAGAAATTACAACCCTAATTGGGAGATGATATTTCTTAGCAAAAATAAAATCTCTTTCATCATGAGCAGGCACACCCATTACCGCACCAGTTCCATAGGATGCCAATACATAATCTCCTATAAAAACAGGAATTTTTTCATTTGTTACAGGATTAATGCAGTAAATATCTGTTCTCACTCCAGTTTTTTCTCTAATCGTTGAAGTTCTATCTATTTCTGACATTTTTTGCGAGCTTATAATATATTCTTCAACATGTTTATTATTACTCAAAGAAAGCGCTTTTATAATTGGGTGTTCAGGAGCCAAAACAACGAAAGTGACACCGTATATAGTATCAATCCTTGTAGTAAATGTGCTAATTTTTTCTTTTGAGTTTTCAATTTTAAAATTTATAGTAACTCCATCCGATTTACCAATCCAGTTTCTCTGCATTTGTTTGATTTTTTCAGGCCATTCAAGGTTATCCATTTCTAATAATTCTTCGGCATAGTCTGTGATTTTGAAATACCATTGAGGCATTAATTTCTTAACAACTTCAGCCCCTGATCTTTCAGACTTACCATCAACAACTTGCTCATTAGCTAGTGTAGTTTGATCAACAGGATCCCACCATACAGGTCCATTTTTTCTATATGCTAGACCTTTTTTATACATCTCTACAAAAAACTTTTGATTCCACTTATAATATTCAGGGGTACAGGTTATTAATTTTCTACTCCAATCATAAGAATTACCCATCATATCAAATTGCTTTTCCATATTGCTAATATTGTCAAAAGTCCATTTTTTTGGATTTATATTGTTTTTAATGGCAGCATTTTCTGCTGGAAGACCAAATGCATCAAAACCCTGTGGATGCATAACATTGAACCCTTCTAATCTTTTGAATCTTGCATGTGCATCTGCTGGAGTAAATGCAAACCAGTGACCTATGTGTAAGTCTCCTGAAGGATACGGGAACATTGATAATGCATACCAATTTTTCTTTGATGGTATGCTATCTTGTGTCTTGTATATTTCAGATTCTTTCCATATTTTTTGCCATTTATTTTCAATTTTTTTATGATTATAATTATTCATTCTTACCAACGATCCCTTGATTTATCTTCTGTATCAAAATGAGTTCTTAAGTTTTTATTTGTAGATATAAAATTTTTTAAGTCCATAATCAAATCTTCCTGCAATTGAACAGATAGCCCACCATCAACAGCAATAGTCTGCCCTGTAATAAATGAAGCTTCATATGAGCATAAAAAAGATATCATGTTCGCAACATCTTCGGGGGTGCCTGTACGTCTGACTGGATATTGTAATTCAAATAATCTAAAACCTTCATTGTTGCCAACTTTCTTCCACTGTTCATTTCCTCTTTCTGTAACAATATGCCCAGGAGCAATAGCATTGACGGTGATTCCTAATGGGCCAAAATCAACTGCCATTTGACGAGTCATACCAATAACTGCCGATTTTCCGGTCTCATATATTAATGACTTAGGAGCATTTAATATTCCATGAACGGAAGAAATATTAATTATTCTACCTATATTTTCTTTTGGAGGGGTTCCTTGGCGTAAACCAAATCCCTTCCATTCTTTTTGGGTGAAGTTAGAATCAACTCCAGACTCTTCCATCGCTGGTACTCCATATTTAGCTCCTAAGTACAAAGCACCCACAAGTAAATCTAAGCCTTTGTACCAATCTTTTATATGGATATCAACGGCACTTCCAGATCCTAAACCTCCATAAGCATTTTGAACAATAATATCTAGTCGCCCAAACAATGAGAGAGATAAATCAACCATTTCTTTTGCCACTGACTCCTCGGCCACATCACCAATCAAATACTCTGCAGTTCCACCATTTTTTTTAATTATTTCTTTATTTTTTTTTGCTGCTTCCTCTTCAATATCAACTATTAAAACTTTTGAACCTTCTTGTGCTAGTTTTCTAGCAGCACCTCCACCTATACCTAATCCCCCGCCAGTTACTATTGCTACTTGATTATTTAATTTCAATACTTTTACCTTAATCTAAAAAAATAATAACTTAATCATATTTAATAATTAATATATTTTCACTATCGACTAGTACATTTTTTTATTGTATTCTCTGAATAACAAAATTTATAAGGGATTACTATGAAACTAGATATAATTATTAAAAATGGAAATATTATCGATGGTACTGGTAAAAAGGAATATAAATCTCATATTGGTATAAAAGAAAATATAATTTTCGACATTATAGACTTGAGTGAAAAAAACATACAAGCTGATAAAATTATTGATGCAAACAATTTGTACGTTTCTCCTGGCTTTATTGATGTCCATTCTCATGCTGATGTAGCGCTATTAAATGATGGACAACATGCGAATGGGATTATGCAAGGTATAACAACCGAAATAATCGCACCAGATGGATTAACACTAGCACCCTTATCAAAAAAAAATTATCAGCTTTATAAATGGTATTTATCTGGTATTTTAGGTGTTCCAAAAAATGATTTAGATATGTCTAGTATAGAACAGGCAAGATCAAATTATGATAATAAAACTTCATGTAACGTTGCTATGTTCGCCGGTCATGGACCAATAAGATTAGAAGCACTTGGAATGGAAGACAAGCCATTGAAAGGTAAAGAATTAGAATGTGCTAAATCTTTACTTTCTGAATCATTTGAACAGGGTGCTGTAGGCTTCTCAACAGGCCTATCCTATTACCCAAACAGCTTTTCTGATAGTGAAGAGATTTGCGAATTAATGAAAGTCGCAAAATCTTATGACAAGCCTATGTCTATACATCTAAGAAACCATAATGTTGATAGAGCTTTTCATGGTGGCGGTGTCATGGAAGCAATAGAAATTGCAAAAAGAACCGAAACAAAACTCCACATAGAACATTATAAACCCGACTTCAATCAATCTATAAGCGATGTTTTAGATCCTGTTGATAGAGCTAAAGATGACGGTGTTGATATAACTCTGGAAACTTACCCTTATCCCGTAGGGTCTTCTTTTCCGCAAACTTTTTTCCCTAGTTACTTTCACGAAGGTGGCCCTGAAAAAATGCTAAAAAAACTAAACGATACAGAAGAAAGAAAAATTCTTATCTCAAAGATGGTTGGTACGCACTATGGTAATCCTTCTAATAATGTATGGACACATATCGTTTCTGAAAAAAATAAACACTTAGAAGGAATGCTTTTTGAAGAAGTTGCAGATATGTGGAAGATAAGTGTTGAAGAAATGTTATGTAGGGTAATGTATGAAGAATCATTAGCTTGTGGCTTTAGAGGAGCCCCGCCTCGTAATATAAAAAATTGGAGACAGGTTGAAAAAAATGTTATGGAGCTACTTTCAAGACCAGATTATATGATTGGTTCTGATGCAATACCAACTGGTGGATTACCACATCCAAGAGCATATGGTTGTTTTCCTAGAGTACTTGGAAGATTGAGAAGAAGATATAATTATCCAATTGAACAAGTTATTCAAAGGATTACTGAAAATCCTGCACAAAGATTTAATTTATCAGGAAGAGGAAATATTAAGAAGGGTTTTTTTGCTGATATAGTTGTTTTTGACAAAGAGCACATAAACGATAGGTCTTCTTTCGAAGACCCAAATGTTCACCCAGAAGGAATTCAATGGGTAATAGTTAATGGAAAAATTGCCGTAGAAAATGAAAAAGTAACCGGAGTGTTGTCAGGTAAAGCTATTCCTTAGGATACTTGCTGGATTAATTCTATTCTTATACCTCCAGGAGCTCCAATAAAAGCAATTTTTTTGCCATCTGGTAAATCTACAGGCCCTTCTTTATAAACGGCACCAAGCTCTACCAATCTTTCAATATCAGAGACTATATCATCAGTATCAAATCCAAAATGCTCTAGACCGTAGTGAGCATCATCATCAGCTGGACCTAAAACTTCATCTGTTCTCTCACTTGATATATTTATAGCTAATCCTCCCTCACTTTGTGTAACAATGAATGTATCACCAACAGGACGTATTGTTTCTGATATAATTTTCACATTAAATGCTTTTACAAACCATTCTGCTGTATCTTTTGGGTTTTTAGACTTTATGTGTATGTGGTTAACTTTGTACGGCATAATTTTTCCCCTTCATTTTTTTACTAAAGAATAATAATATAAAATAAATCTGGATAATGAAATAATTTATTTAAATAACTACATCAAATTTATTAATTCTTTATGAATTTCCGGCCAACCTACTACAACACATTCAAGCTTTTCTTTTTTTGTCCAATTAATATTATTACCTTGCTTATCAGTTACCAGAATACCTAGAGACTCTACTATTCTTGCACCTGCAGCAAAATGAACTGCATCGATACCATAAAAAACACCTCCGGGAATTCTACCCAGTGCCATTTGAGTCATTGGATAAGCAATTGAAGAAAAACTGTTTACTTGACTTACTTTCGTTATCCATTTTGAAATATGCTGGATATTTTTTGCCCATTCTAATCCACCATCTACTTCTAAAACTATAGTGGATTCTGATAATTTTCTTGTAGGAGAGGTTGATTTATACGGCTTACCGTTTCTATTAACTTCCTCACCTAGAATTACTGAAAAATATTCACCTATTGATGGAGAAGACAAGCAAGATAATATTATTTTTTCGTTGTCTCTGAGTGCAATATTAATTCCCCAATGATCCATACCTAAACTATAGGGCACTGTACCACAAAGTGGATCAATTAACCAAAAGATATTAGATTTTTCATCGATTATTTTTTCGCTTTCCTCTGAATAAATATTAGCCTTTAATTCAGGTGTATTGAGAATTTCTGTAATTTTTTTATCACTCTCAATATCTGCATTAGTAACTAATGCATTTGCAGATTTATAAAATTTTTTTAGCTCTGCAGGGTCTTCTGGTCTAAATTTTCCTAAGAGAAGATCTGCAGCCTTAAAAATAGCTTTTTCTGCAAAATTCTTATATAAGTCTAAATCAATATCATTCATAATTATTTTTGAGGTATATTTGATAATAATTTCATTGATTTTGAAACATCAGCAACTAAAGGTCCTTCTAAATTCAATATAGCATAATAGGTATTATCTGGAAGTAATTCGATTTCTCTTTCACCATCAAGGGCAATTGTCCCCGGGTAAGTATTTATCTTTATCTTGTCTTTTATATTTATTTTTTTATAATCTACAATGTTTATTTTAGATATAGTTCCTGGTGCTATGGGTGCTGTTATATATTGTCTTTTTGATTTAATATTTTTGTCTAGCATTATATATAGTCCAAATGGATCATCAATCTCTATATTATGTAACCTTGAGCCTATAGAAGACAATCCTATGGACGCAGGTTCTGCGCGGGTTAATATAATTGAGTGAAGGGTTGCTATATCCCAAACAGCTCTAGCACCTACAAACATTTCTTTTGATATGGCAACATCTACAAGTGCGGCATCAATAAATTGATCATTACAATATATATCAACTTTTTTTGATTGCCTACAGGATTCTTTTACACTCAAAGTTTTGTCAGCAATACTACCTGCTACTATTCCTGCTAATGTTCCCTCCGTTGGGGCAGGAAAAACATTATTCGTTCCGGTTGAGATAGGTACTAAAGGTATATTTTTAGATCCTTTTGCTACTACTCGATTTGTACCATCTCCACCCAAAGTTACTATACAATCAACTTTTTGGTTGTACATTAATTTTGCTGCTTTAGTCGAAGACTCTTGATTGTCTGCTGTTCGCATATCCAGATATGCTACTTCTAACTTATCTTTAACATCAGCAGCTCCAGAAATAGATAAGCCTGAATGATCAGGCATTATTATAATTTTTTTTGTATTTGTTGAAGCGATACCGGCAAATACTCTTCTCAAAATATTTGATTTTTCTTGGTTTGAAACAACTCTTCCGTGCGCAACTAATCTTCTGATATCTTTTCCGGCAGATGGGTTAGCGATAATTCCTACTACTGACATATCTATTAATTAAACATCCAGTCAATATTCGTAATATTCTTACAAATTAATTTCAAAAATTCAGAAGCGGGCGCTCCATCCCAAGCCCTGTGATCGAAAGTTAAACAAAAGTTGGCAAAAGATTTCTTTTCATCATTATTACTAATAATTTCTTCTGTTGATCCTATTCCCAAAATTCCTATCTCAGGTGGATTTAATAACGGATTAAAGGTAGTTATATCATACGAACTTAAATTGGTTACAGAGAATGTACTACCAGATAAATCGTCTACATCAAAAGTGTTTTCTTTCGATTTTTTTGCTAATTGTCTAATTTCCAATGCTATATCTAGTATAGTTTTTTTATCTGCTTTTTTTATGACAGGAACAAGTAATCCACCCACAACAGCCATAGCTATCCCTATATTAACTTCATCTAATACTCTAATCTCATCATTAACTAAATGTGCATTAGCATGCGGGTTGTCATGTAATGATTTTGCCACAGCAGCAATAACTAAATCTTGAAACTGAGGACGTATTTTGTGTTTTCTCCACTCTTTGACTAAGTTTCTTTGTTTCTCCAAAGTTTGAGTAATATCAACTCTGGTGTTTAGTGTAACAGAAGGAATTTGCGCACTCTCAGACATTCTTTTTGAAATTGTTAACCTCAATGAAGATAAAGGAATAGACTCCTTAACAGGCACTGTGGATATTACCGTTTCCTTTTTTGGAGAAGAATGAAATTTTCTGATGTCATCTTCTGTAACCCTACCGCTAGGCCCTGAGCCAATTATTTTAGAAAAATCTTTAATATCTAATTCTTTGGCCAATCTTCTCGCTCGTGGAGTAATAATTTGTTTCTTCGAGATTTTTAGACTTGAGGTCTCTTTATCTATTGTTGATGATGGTTGAGTCTCTTGTGAGGTTTCTTGTGCGGTCTCAAGAACTTGAGTAGACGCATTTGGTAGTTCAGACTCTGTTTCACCATCAAATAAAATATAACCAACCACTGTGCCAACGTCCACTATTACCCCTTCCTGGAAATCTACCCTGCCTAATTTTCCATCATGTGTAGCTTCTATTTCAGCGTTTACTTTGGAAGATTCTATTTCTACAAGTTGATCCCCCTTTTTTATTTCGTCACCTACATTTTTTAACCACTTAACGATTAGCCCGTCGTTCATAGCCATTCCCCATTGGGGTAAAATAATTGGAGCTGGCATAATTCTTGTCCTCTTAACTTTCTAGAGTATTATTCACTGCTGTTATAATTTTATCTTTATTAGGATAAATTAATTTTTCAAGAGCTTGGCTATAGGGAATATGTACCTGTTCGGCTGCGACTTTTTGTATTGGTGCTTGAAGGGACCAAAAGCCTTCCTGGGCAACAATTGAAGAAATTTCTGAAGCCGCAGAGCATACTTTATGCGCAGGATCAACTACTACTAGCCTTCCTGTTTTTTCCACTGATTCTAGAATTGTTTTTTTATCAAGTGGCACAAGTGTTCTAGGATCAATGACTTCAGCAGAAACACCTTGAGATTCTAATTCTTTTGCTGCAGCCAGAGCATGAGTAACTCCTCCAGCTATCGCAACAATTGTCACATCTGATCCAGATTTTAAGATATTTGCTACACCAAAAGGAACTAAATGTTCATCGTCGGGAATCTCTCCTCTTGTTCCATATAGATTTCCATCTTCAAATACTATACAAGGATCATCATCTCGTATTGCAGTCTTTAGCAGCCCTTTGGCATCCGCAGGAGTGGACGGTACAATAATTTTTATCCCTGGCATATTCATAAACATAGGATAGTTTCTGTCAGAATGATGAGCTGCTGCTCCTGATCCATACAACATTGATACTCTGAAAGTTACAGGTAATTTTGCCTGGCCACCAAACATATACCTCATTTTTGCCGCCTGGCTAATAAATTGATCCATTGCAACCCACATAAAACTTGATACGGTCTCAACTATTGGTCTTTTACCAACTAGTGAAGCACCCACGGCAGCACCAACAAAACCATTCTCTGATAAAGGTGTATCTAGAACTCTTTTGTCTCCAAATTCTGATAATAAATCTTGAGTTGCGCCATATACCGACAATGTGATGTCTTCACCCATGATAAATACATTAGAGTCGTTCCTCATTTCTTCTTTTGTCGCATGGTTTATAGCTTCAATAAAAACAGTTTGTGTCATAGTATTTTCCTTTTTTTATGGTAGAGGGATTGGGTTAGCCCACATATCTTCAAAAGCTTCTTCTGGTTTAGGGAATTCACTATTTCTGGCAAATTCTACAGCTTCTTCGCATCTCTTCATTGTGTCTTCTTCTATCTTTTTACAATCATTTGCAGATAAAATTCCTTGAGAGACTAATCTGTCTTGATGAATATAAATCGGATCTCGTTTTTTCCATTCTTCAATATCTTGCTCTGATCTGTATTCACCTCTGCGCACCCTACCTAAACCAAGTGAATGTTCTTCATATCTATAAGTAAGGCCCTCAATTAATGTAGGCCCTTCTCCTTTTCGAGCTCTTTCGACCGCTTGTACAGTTGCTTCATACATTGCAATACAATCTTGACCATCAACAAGAACGCCTGGCATATTATACGCAGACGCTCTATCAGAAACATGGTCTACAGCAACAGTGTCTTTAAAAGATGTAGTAACGGCAAACTGATTATTTTCACATAAAAATATTACAGGCAGATTCCAAACAGAGGCTAAATTCATAGACTCATGACAAGCACCCTGGTTTGATGCTCCATCACCAAAAAAAAACCATTGAAACAAAATCATCTCCATCTATTTTAGATGCTAAGGCTGCACCAGTAGCTACTGGAACTGATGAACCTACAATTCCTGATTCTCCAAGAATTCCAATTGAAAAATCTGCTAAATGCATTGAGCCGCCCTTTCCTTTACAGTAGCCATCTACTTTGCCGTATAATTCTGCCATTGCGCGATTTATATCTCCACCTTTTGCAATTGGATGTCCATGGGATCTGTGATTTCCTGCGATATAATCAGTATCTTTCAACGCTAAGCACGAACCTACTGCTACAGCTTCTTCACCTATATATGGATGAGCAGCCGCGGCAAACTCTCCAGCAGAATGAACTTCCATTACCTTTAATTCAAAGTTTCTTATAAGCCACATTCTTTCTAACATTAAAACTAAAAGATCTTTATTTATATCCAATTTGCACCTCTTATTAAAAATATAATTTTATATATATTGAACTGGGAAATTTTTTGTTTTGGGAAACATTGTAATTCATATATGTTGAGATTATATCTTTTGTTCCAATAATTGTTAACCCCTTTGAATCTCAATTAAATAAATCTTTGTAATGTTTTATGAGAAATAAACTATAATTTCAGTATAAATTTTGAATTTTCCAAATTATTTTTCATTTAGATATAGTTAAATATTTCCATTTGAATTCTTATATTTTATTTTTTGGTTAAAAACTCAATGAATTTAAATGGTTAGTAGATGATAAAGTATAAGTTACAGTTAGATGAAAAAATTTAAACCACAAGGAAAAAAATGACTACTTCAAAAGATGAAAGCAAAAAAGTAACTGCAGGATCAAAAAATTATGACGCAGAAGCAATCGATGTACTTGAAGGCTTAGAAGCAGTAAGAAAAAGACCTGGAATGTATATTGGAACCACTGGTACCGAGGGAGTATTTCATTTAATTAGAGAAATTGTTGATAACAGTGTTGATGAAGCTATGGCGGGATTTGCTACAAGAATAGATATAACAATCCATAAAGATGGCTCTGTGACAGTAACAGATGACGGTCGTGGAATTCCTGTCGACAAACATAAAAAAACAGGCTTATCTGCACTTGAGACAGTAATGACTACCTTGCATGCTGGAGGAAAGTTTGGAGGTAAAGGTTATCAGGTTTCTGGAGGCCTTCATGGAGTAGGAGCATCAGTAGTAAATGCTCTATCTGTTTGGACAAAAGTCGAAGTACGGAGAAATAATAAAGTCCATATTCAAAATTATGAGAGAGGCAAAACTACAGGTGAACTAGAAACAAGAAAACAATCTAATGAAGATATGAGCGGAACAGGAACAAATGTTTCATGGATGCCTGATAGTGAAATTTTTCCTGAAATCAGCTATGACTGGGAGATAATATCTTCTAGATTTAAAGAAATGGCATATCTAAATCAAGGACTAACAATTCACCTAAAATCAGAATGGCATGACAATTTGTGGCCATTCAACGATGTAACTTACATGTTTGATGGTGGTGTCCAAAGTTTTGTAAGGTCTCTTAATAGATCCAGAGGTTCTGTTCACTCAAACGTTATGTATGCCCAAGAAACTATTGATGACGTTGTTGCAGAAGTTGCTCTACAATATAATGATTCATTCGTTGAAAACTGCCTCTCTTTTGCAAATGTTATTAGAACTGGAGATGGGGGTTCGCATGTAACAGGTTTCAGGTCAGCGCTAACTAGAGTTATTAACGATTACTCGAGAAAAAACAATCTTTTAGGAACTGGAAAAGAAGAAATTAAGAATTTATCTGGAGAAGATGTTCGTGAGGGTCTTATGGCGATAGTAAGCGTTAAGGTGAAAGATCCTCAGTTTGAAGGGCAAACGAAAGGTAGGCTTGGTAATCCTGAAGTAAAAGGCATAGTTGAACAAATCGTAGGAAAAAATTTATCCGAATTTCTTGAAGATAACCCTGAAGACGCACGGGCAATAATAAATAAATCAACAACTGCTGCTAGAGCAAGAGAGGCTGCAAAAAAAGCTCGTGATCTTGTAATAAGAAAAAATGCTATGGATGGAGGATCGCTTCCTGGAAAACTTGCCGATTGTTCTGAAAAAAACCCTGAATCAAGCGAAATATACATAGTGGAGGGAGACTCTGCAGGGGGATCAGCAAAACAAGGAAGAGATAGACAATTTCAGGCAATTCTACCATTAAGAGGAAAAATACTAAATGTCGAAAAAGCTAGACCAGAAAAAATGCTAGCACACGAAGAAATTGCCGCATTAATTACAGCTTTAGGTGCAGGACTTGGGGAAGACTACGATGAACAAAAGCTTCGATATCACCAAATAATAATAATGACTGATGCTGATGTTGATGGTGCACATATAAGGACATTGCTATTAACTTTCTTTTTTAGAAATATGCCTCAGATTATAGGAAGTGGGCATCTATATATTGCTCAGCCTCCGTTATATAAAGCTTCTAAAGGAAGATCATCACAATGGTTATACTCAGAAAAAGAACTAGACGAGTGGAGCGCGGATAGATTATATGGAAATATTGAAATTACCATAGATAATAATGAAAAAATTAAAGGAACTAAAATTGGAAATATCTTAACACCTATTCGTGATTATATCGATTCTTTGGATGTTGCAAGGCTGCTAGAAATACCTGAAGATGTTATCAATCAGTTAGTGAAAAATTCTGATTATAAACAGTTAGATTTTACACCAGAAAAAAAATACACAGATGAAAACACAACAATTGAAAGTGAAAATATAACTCAAGGAAGTCTATTTGATAGTTCCCAGGATGATAATGAAAGAGTTGAGGATATTGAGGATAGTGTTAAAGAGGAAGAATTTAAGATTATCGAAAAAACATATATGATTGATAACTATGAGTTAACCAAGGATATTTACTATAATCCGGCTATTCAAAGGTTGAAATTAATTTATCCATTAATCGAAAATATAATTAATTCAAATAGTATTTCAATAACAAAAAAGGGTGAATTAATTGGAGAAAAGATTGATTGGTCATTGATTCCACAAACACTCGATAACAATTCTGATAAATCTGGTGTAAATGTTCAAAGATATAAAGGGTTGGGTGAGATGAATCCAGAGCAATTATGGGACACAACAATGAATCCTGAATCTAGGAAAATGCTTAGGGTTACTGCAGAAGATGCAATGGCTGCTGATGAAATATTCCGGACATTGATGGGAGACGATGTAGGACCGAGAAGAGATTTTATAAGAGCTAATGCCTTAGAAGCCGATATAGATGTTTAGTTAGAAATCTGTATTTCACCTTTATCATTAGATTTCCATAGACTAATAAAAGGAATTTTTCTTCTTTTTAATTCTTCTTTTGCTCCCATATTTCTATCTAAAATCGTCATACAAACTAAAGTTTTGCAACCATAGTTTTCCATGGTATCAATTGTATTAAATAAACTTTTCCCTGTTGAAACAGTATCATCAAATGTAGCAATATTCATTCCTTTAGAAATATTTCCTTCAATCTGTTTACCTGCTCCATGTGACTTTTGTTCAGGCCTAACAAAAAAAGCTTTTAAGTTTTTATTTTTTATTTTACACTGCAAAACCATAGATCCAACTATTGGTACAGCTGCAACCGTGGGGCCACCAAAAGCAGCAACATCATAATCTTCTAATATTTTAAGAAAAGATTCAGATATTAATTCTGAGCCTATACTATCTAATGATAATAGCCTTCCATCAAAGTAATAAGAACTTTTTGCACCAGATGAAAGTGTAAAATCTCCAAACTTAAGACAGTCAAGTTCAATTGCCCTGTCGTATAATCTTTGAGCATAATTATTTATATTTTTTTTCATATCCATATAATTTATTTTTTGAAATATATTGTATTACAGAATCATAATTACTTAACTCTTGTAATGTGCCATTTTGATTCATTATTAGACCGCTATTTGACCAACCTAAACGTTGTTTTGTAGATGTTTCATCTGATATATCATCTAATAAATTTTCCGTTAGAAAATTATATTTTTCTTTTAAATTTGGAAGAATATCTTTTTCCATTTTTCTGTTCACAACAACAATATTAACTGCCTTATCTATGTCATTAAAATTTTTCCAATTATGTATATCTTCCGCTACATCTATACCAATTAGGAGAAAATAACAATGATTGTTGCCATGTAATAATTTTATTTCATTAATGGTGTCAATTGTATAAGTTTTTCCTTGACGTTTTAAATCTATGTTTGAAGACTCAATAACAAATTTATTTTTAGAATTTAATAAGCTTGTATTTATTTTCTCTTCATCAATTGCTAGATTTACCATATCTAGTCTCTGTATAGGAGTTGCCTGTATTATATTTTTTTTACGCCATTGATCCTTTGCAACAACAAAAATTAATTTATCTAAAGATAATTTCTTTATTGCTATTTCAGCTGCATAAAAATGACCCTTATGTATTGGATCGAAAGTGCCGCCAAATATAGCAATATTTTTTACTCCCATTCAAACTCCAACTCATCAATAATCAGTGTATCACCATTTTTTATGCCAAGGTTTATTAGCATGTTAGTAATTTTTCGCTTGGTTAAAATGTTGAATAACTGGACCCTGGCATCCCAATTTTCCATATTACTGCCCCTAACCAAACGTATAATCTCTTCATCAATTATTCTAAATAAATTATCTGATTCGTGTGAAACTACTTTATCAATATTTTTTTTTGTTATCCTGGGTTTAATTATTTCTGTCTCATTATTTGAAGTTGCAACTTCAAAAGATTTAAGACTTAGTATTTCTTTTTTTACTTTATCTATTCCAAAATTATTTTTTGTTGAAATAAAAAATAATTTATTATGAGGTAGTTTATGCTTAGATAATAGTTTTTCAATCTCGTTTATTGAAGTGTTAACTTGCTCCAAATCACACTTATTAATACATAAAATTTGAGGTTTTTTTATTAATTCCTTATCAAAAGTTTTTAACTCATTATTAATTTGAATAATTTTATCTATTAGATTATCTTCGGAGCCATCTACCAGGTGAAGGAGAAACTTGGTTCTTTGAATATGTTTTAAAAATTTATGGCCAAGTCCATAACCACTGCTAGCCCCCTCAATAATTCCGGGAATATCAACAATGATTTTTTGATTTTTATAATCACTAATTACACCTAAGTTTGGATCTATTGTTGTAAATGGGTAGTTTGCGATTTTAGGTTTTGCTTGTGTAAGAACTGATAACAAACTAGACTTTCCTGCGTTTGGTAAGCCAATTATTCCAATATCAGCAATAAACTTAAGATTAAGAAGTAATGTTATTTTTTGACCTTGTTGGCCTGATTCAGCTAGTAATGGTTCTTGATTAATAGAGTTTACAAAATGAGCATTCCCAAAACCTCCATTTCCACCTTTTGCTACAATTATACTTTCATTATTTTCTCTTAAGTCTGCAACTAGTTTTTTGTTTTTTTCATCCGAAATATTCCATATTTCTGTTCCTACTGGTATTTTTACAATTAAATCTTTCCCTTTAGAACCATTTTTTTTATGTGATAATCCATTTTTTCCATTTTCTGCAATTAAGTGGTGTCTTTTTAAAAATTTATCTAATGAAATAATAGAACTATCAGTGGTGAATATTATATTCCCTCCGTGACCACCATTACCTCCACCTGGACCACCTTTTGGAAGAAGAGCCTCTCTGATGAATGAAACTGAACCATTTCCACCATTTCCAGCTCTAAGTTCTATCTTTTTTAAATCTAACATTTATTTATATATATATTATTTTTTATATTTAATATTAATAATAACGTGAATAAAATAAAATCTAAAGATAAATTATAGTGAGTTAAGTTCTGAATTAAATGTGAATAAAGAGAACTTTTCTTGAAGATATAAATAATAATTATATTTTTATAGCGCTTCTTTTGTAAATTAAATCTTTAATGTGAATTGTTTCTTTAGCAAAATCTTTATCTTTTTGTATAATATTTTCAATTCTATCAAGGGCGTAAATCACAGTTGAGTGATTCTTTCCGCCAAGAAAAGATGCGATTTCAACAAAACTCATATCCAGTTCATTTTTCAGAAAAAATATTACTAATTGTCTAGCGTTTACAGTTGATCTATCTTTTTTGCTACTCAAAATTTTATCAACAGGAATATCTTTATATTTGCTAATAGTTGATAGTATGTTATTTTTTGTTATTGAGAAATTTCTTTTATTTTGCTTTAAGCCACTCAAAGATTCTTCAATTAAATTTATATCAACTGTTCTTGATGTCAATTGGGCAAAAGCTGTTATTCTATTTATAGCACCCTCAAGTTCTCTTATATTTTTATGTGGATATTGCGCCAAATATTCTATAACTTCACGGCTAAGGGTTGGTGCTTTGTAGCTTAGTATAGCAAACTTAGATTCATATTTTGGCTCTTGTATATCAACTTCTATACCGCCTGCAAGCCTTGATTGTATTCTACTTTTTAGTGAAATTTTATTTGCTGGCTCATCTCCGGTCACAACAATTTGTTTTTTATTCATATGTAAATGGTTAAATATATGAAAAAAGCCTTCTTGGGTTTGAGGTTTTGTTCCTATAAATTGAATGTCGTCTATTAGTAATGCGTCACAATTTCTAAAATAGTCTTGAAATTCGTCAATTTTTCCATTCCGAATTGCAGAAATATATTCATTTGTAAATTTTTCACTGCTCAGATAAATAATATTATATTTTTTTCTCTTCAACTCATTGCCTATAGCATTTAATAGGTGTGTTTTTCCTAATCCAACCTCTGAATAGATATACAGCGGATTGTACGATTTACCCGGGGTCTCAGAAATCTTTATTGCTGCCGACCTTGCCAAAATATTTGAATCGCATTCAATAAATGAATCAAACGTTTGAAGAGAATTTAATAGATTGGATTTACTTACTACTTTTTTATTGTGTTTCTCTTCTTTCTGTGTTGAACGCACATCACTGTACACAGTTGATCCCTCTAGGGTAATTGCTATATTAAATTTTTCACCTGTTAATTTTTTTAATGATTTTTTTATTGACCCCATCAATCTTTTATTTATCATTTCTGCGGCAAAAGGACTCGGGGTTGAAACAGTAAGAGTATTGTTAGTAATATCGATTGCTTTTGTAGATTTTAACCATGTTTCAAAATTTGGCCGAGGAATTTCTAATTCTAATATTCCTAAGACGGCGTTCCAAATTATTCTCGGGTTTTTTGAAGAAATATGTGAAATTTTTTTGGACAAAATACCCCTTTCTCGAAAAATAACTATAAATAATTTTTTTAACAAATTAAGTATTACTGAAACTTAATTGAAACATTCTTAAAAGATTTAATTAAGACGTTGAAAAAAATTTACCAGAAATTTATATAAAAAAAACAGGATGAAAAGCTTAAAATTATAAATTTTGAATTAATTTCCCAGAATATTTTCAGAGTTTAATTTTTTTTTAGATTGAAATCATAAAATTATGTGATTTAATTTATAATATATTTCCCAACCGCTCAAGAAGTTTTCATGTTTTTTTTAATAGCAAAAAAATCTGCTAACATTAATTTTATGAAAATTATTTATTTTGGCTCAACAGAAGATTCGTTATATACATTAGATATTTTGCTAGATAAAAAATTCGAAATTTTGGATATTTTTACAAAAAAATCCAAATCATCAGGAAGGGGATTAAAGAAAAAATCAAATCCAATTGAAATTTATGCATTTGAAAATAATATAAGTGTAAAAACCCCATCTACACTTAGAAATGACGAAGATCTAATAAATTATTTTATTAGTACCAATGTTGATATATTTGTGGTCTCATCTTATGGACTATTTATTCCTAAGGAAATATTGAATGTTCCAAAATATGGAGCAATAAATATTCACCCATCCTTGTTGCCAAAATTAAGGGGTCCTAGTCCTATTGCTTCTGCTATTTTAAATGGCGAGCTAGCAACAGGTGTAACAATTATGCAGCTAGATGAAAATATGGATACAGGCCCAATTCTCGAACAATCAAATGAAATATTAATTGATATTGACGATAATGCTAGCACTCTACAAAAGAAACTGTTTAGATTAGGATCAAACATGCTTCCTGGTATTTTAAATAATATATTACAAAATAAACAGAAAGCTATTGCACAAAACGAAGATGATGCGTCAGTTACTAAAATGATAAAAAAAAATGACGGGCGAATAGATTGGAACATTAATGATATTGAAATTATGAGAAAAGTCAGGGCTTACGATACATGGCCCGGAACATTCACTTTTTGGAAAGACATAAGAATCAAAATTATTGACATAAAAATAACTGAAACTTTGTCAACTTTTAATCCTGGTTATGTTTTTTTTCTAGAAAAAAAAATTTTTATAAACACAAAAAATAAACTTATAGAAATCACAAAAATTCAGTTTGAAAATAAAAAAATTATGAATTCAATAGATGTAATAAATGGTTATCCAGAACTTAATAGATCGTATTTAAACTGAATAAATAATAGTAATTTCTCTGTTTTCTTCTAAGTGACCTCGAACGAAATCTACATTTTCTTTCCACCAACTGCTTCCATAAAATAACTTTTCTTTTGTTTCTATATCTTTTTCTGATGACCCGTAAGATCTTATCCAAATAAATTTTGAATTTTCTTTATCCATCCAGGCGGTCTCTACCTCGATTCCGGCTTTCTTCATTTCCGGAATAAGTTTTTGATTAAATAATTTTAGCCAGTCAGATTCCATTCCTTTTTTTATTGGATAGATTCTAAGATGTCCTATTTTACTCATTTTATTTCCTTTATTTTTTATTGAACATTTGCATAATATTTCTTTTGCCGCCAGGTCCAGAAAATTGCTTAATCATTTTTTGCATTTGTTTAAATTGATTTAGCACTTGATTTACTTCAGTAATATTTGTACCAGAACCAAGGGCAATTCTATTTCTTCTTGAGCCATTTATTAACTCGGGGTGGCTTCTCTCATATGGAGTCATTGAGTATATGATAGATTCAGCTTTTTTCATTTTGTCGTCACTCATATCATTTGGGTTAATTTTACCTTTTAATGACCCCAAACCTGGCACCATTCCTAATAAATCTGTCATTGATCCCATTTTTTTTATACTTTGAAATTGCTGAAGCATATCATTTAAATCAAACTGATTTTTCTTAATCTTATTTTCAAGATTTTTTACTTGATCAACATCAAATTCTTTTTGAGCTTTTTCTATCAAAGTTTCGACATCACCCATCCCTAATATTCTGGAAGCAATTCTGTCTGGATAAAATATTTCGATTTGATCTGATTTTTCTCCAGTTCCTACAAGTTTTATTGGTATACCGGTTACTGATTTCATAGATAATGCGGCACCACCACGAGCATCTCCATCCATTTTTGTTAATATTATTCCTGAAATTGGTATATGTTTATTAAACTCCTTTCCAGAATTTACAGCATCTTGACCAGTCATAGCATCTAGCGTTAAAAGTACTTCATTTGGATCAATTACCTTATGAATTTCTTTTAATTCATTCATTAGCTCTTCATCAATACCCAATCTTCCAGCTGTGTCAAAAATCACATAGTTTATTTTCTGTTTTTTTGCATATTTTAAAGCATTTTTTGCTACTATAACAGCAGAAGATTTTTCATTTTTTTCACTGTAGACCTCTATATTTAATTCTTTTCCTAATTGCTTAAGTTGCTCTACCGCTGCAGGCCTTTGTAGATCACACCCAACCATTAGGATTGAATTTTTTAATTTTCTCAAATGCAGTCCAAGTTTTGCTGCACTTGTTGTTTTTCCAACCCCTTGCAATCCAACCAACATAATTTTAGTGGGAAATTCATTTCCTTTATTTAAGGCCGTTGATGCTTCACCAAGTATTGATGTCATTTCATCTTTTACTATTTTAATAATTGTCTGGCCTGGAGTTAATGAAGAAAAAACATTTTCTTTTTGTGCTTTATCTTCTATTGTTTTTATGAAGTTTTTTGCAACTTTAAAATCTACATCTGCTTCTAATAAAGCTAATCTTACTTCCCTTAAGGTGCTTTTTATATCTTGTTCAGAAATTTTTCCTTTGCTTGTTAAGCTTTGAACTATACCTGTAAATTTTTCTGATAAATTTTCAAACATCATCTATATCCATAAAAATTAATTTTTTATCATATTCTATCTTAACATCTGTAATCTTTTGAATAGCTATAGGATCCCATCCTGGAGCACATTCTTTTAGTAATAATAATTTATTATTTAGCTCAAAAATTCCAACATCGGTAATAATTTTATTCACGCAATTTATAGCAGTTAGTGGGAATGTACATTTATTAGTAATTTTTGGTTCATTGTTTTTTGTTGTATGCTCCATTGTAACTATTATCTCTTTTGCATTTTCACATAAATCCATTGCCCCTCCTATACTTCCTATACCTCTTTTTGGAATCATCCAGTTTGCGATATCTCCATTTTTTGACACTTGAAAAGCTCCTAGTATTGTAGTGTCTATATGTCCGCCTCTTATAAGATTAAATGATTCAACAGAATCAAAAAACACCATATTTTTATTGATCTCTAAGAAATTACCACCTGCATCCATAATATCGGCATTGATATTTTTTTTATTTGCAAATTTATTAAAACCATATACTCCATTTTCCGCATGCAAAATTACAGTAGGATCATTGATAAATTTAGCACATAATGATGGAATACCTATGCCTAAATTGATCAGTGAGTTACTTTTAATAAATTTAGTTGCAATTTTTGCAATTTGATTTTTGCTTAATCTTTGTCCAGGGTCTGAATGAAAGTTCATGGGTATATATCGTTCTTTCTTCTTTTTACAATTCTATTAATATGAACTCCAAGTGTGTGAATATTATTAGAATCTATTTTACCAACCTTAACAATTTCATCTACCTCAACAATTGTTATTTTTGCGGCTGTAGCCATCGCAGGGCTAAATGCTCTAGAAGTTCCAAAAAATTGTAAATTTCCATTTTCATCAGCTACCTTAGCTCTTATTAGAGCAACGTCTGCACCAAGTGCATGTTCCAAAAGATATTTTTTTTTATCAAAAATTTTTATTTCTTTACCTTTTTCTATGATTGTTCCAACTCCAGTTGAAGTATAAAAAGCAGGTATGCCTGCCCCTGCACAGCGGATTTTTTCTATTAGAGTACCTTGAGGTATTACTTCGACTGAATCTTTGTTTTCAAGCCAGAATTTTTCTATAGGGCTTTTTGGGTTTTGGGAAGCTGGCACTGGAAAAGAGCAAATAATTTTATTTGCAATTCCTTTTTTAAAAAAAACGCCCTGATCTATAGGTTTTATATCTTTAGGCCAACCGTAACCAGTGGTTTCAGATATTCCTGCCACATTCCCAATAATTGTTAAGCCTTTTATATTTCTCTTTGACAAGGCAAGCATTAATCTTGTAGGTTGGCCACCAGACCCACCAAATCCCCCAATCATCACAGAACTATTAGACTTTATATCCATAACTGCTTGATTGAATGACTTATAAATCTTTTCATTTCTCATTATGTTTTTGTTTTTATTGATTTGAAATTATTTTCATATTGTACAATAATCAATTATAAAAAGATTATAAAATTATGAAGATATACAAAATACAAATAAAACAATTATTTGGAACATTAAAAAGTTCGGAAATTTTTTGGGAAGAAAGATTAGTTCAACCAATAGATATTTATGAAGAATATAGATCGCAGCCATTTCTTAATACTCAAGAAAAAAAATCCAAAGAAACAGGCAACAATTTAAATATAAATGCATTTTTTTTATATATTATTACTGATAACGATATCATGGGAATTTCTGGTCCTTTTGATGAATCAATAGCTTATATAATTAAAACAGAATTAGCTCAACATATAATTAATCAAGACCCTCTTGCTATCGAATACTTATGGGATGTAATGCATAGGCGCTCAGTCCATGGGCGCCATGGCAACAATATGATTGCAATAAGTGCTATTGATAATGCTCTATGGGATCTAAAAGGTAATTATTATAAAACCCCAGTCTACAAAATCCTTGGCGGGCCTACAAGAAAAAGAGTCCCAGCTTATGCTTCTATGCTTGGATTTAATGTGGAAGATATGGGCTTAGTTAAGGAAAGAGCTAATGAATTTAAGCGTCAAGGATATATTGCACAAAAGTGGTTTTTCAGGCATGGTCCACTTTCTGGTTATGAAGGATTGCAAAAAAATATTCAGTTGGTAAAAACTCTTAGATATGAATTAGGAGATGATTACGATATCATGCTTGACTGTTGGCAATCTATGGATGTTAATTATATGGTAAGGCTCAGTAAAAATATTGAGGAATTTAACCCAAGATGGTTAGAAGAGGTTGCGATGCCCGATAGAATTGATTCATATAGAAAAATAAAAAATTCAACATCAATCCCAATCTCGGGAGGAGAACATCACTATACTCGTTGGGGTTTAAATGATTTTATTAAAGCAGAAGCATTAGATATTCTTCAGCCTGATATTTATTGGGCAGGTGGATTATCTGAAGTTATAAAAATTGCAAACATTGCAACTGCTGCAGACCTAATCACTATACCTCACGGTCACTCAACCAATGCAGGTATACATTTTTCTCTAAGTCAATCCCCAATTCACACACCTTATCAAGAGTACTTAATTAAGTGGAACCTAGTTCACCAACATTTTCTTAAGACACCAGTTTTACCACAAAACGGATACATAAATATTCCCAGTCATTATGGTTTAGGTATGGAGATAGATGATAATAAAGTTGAAGACGAGAAAATATTTTAGCTATCTTCTCCTTCTCCTTCTAAATCTGTTTTTGGTTTTTCTTCTAATCAATAATTTGCTTGGTCTTTCTGGAAATATAAATACCTTTTCTAAATTTAGTTCTTTATTTTTAGGATTTGATAAAGCTCTAGTTCCCCCTTGAGACTTTTTATTTGGGGCAATTTCATTCAGTTTTTCTAAGTAAATTCCAGTTGCAGAAGATTTTAAGGTTGCCATAAATTCTGGGGTGCCTTCACCAACCAAATTTCCTCCTTTTTCACCTGCTTCAGGACCTAAATCAATTATCCAATCAGCATTCTTAATTAGGTCTAAGTGATGCTCAATCAAAATTATAGAATTACCTTTATCGACAAGTTTATGCAAAACTAATAAAAGCTTTGAAACGTCATCAAAAGATAAACCCGTTGTTGGCTCATCTAAAATATATAAAGTTTTTCCTGTAGATCGTTTTGATAATTCTGTTGCTAATTTTATTCTTTGAGCTTCTCCCCCCGATAAAGTTGTTGCTGGTTGGCCTAGTTTTATATAGTCTAAACCAACATCTATCAATGTTGTAAGTTTTCTTAATATTGATGGTTGATTTTCAAATATTTTAGCTGCTTCACTAACTGTTTTGTTAAGTATGTCAGAAATAGATAAATTCTTAAATTTAATTTCTATTGCTTCCCTGTTATACCTCACACCTAAACAAACATCGCATGGAACAGTAACATCAGGTAAAAATTGCATTTCAATTTGAGTAAATCCAGCTCCGCTGCATGATTCACATCTTCCGCCCTTAACATTAAATGAAAATCTGCCAGCTTTATATCCTCTAGCTTTTGACTCCGGCATGGATGCAAATATTTCTCTAATATAACTAAATAAACCTGTATAGGTTGCGGGGTTTGACCTAGGAGTTCTTCCTATTGGAGATTGGTCTATATTGATAACTTTATCTATATTTTCAGTTCCCAAAATCATATCATGATTTCCAGGTGCATCTTTTGATTTATAAAATTTTTGAGCTAATTTTTTGTAAAGTATTTCGTTAACTAACGTACTTTTACCAGACCCAGAGACACCAGTTATGCAAACGAGTTTTCCTAAAGGAATATTAAGAGATAAATTTTTTAAATTATTTTCTCTTGCATTAATTATACTTATATTTTTACTATTTCCCTTGCGCCTTTTTTTTGGAATATCAATTATTTTATTTTTACTAAGATATTGGCCTGTAAGAGATTGTTTATTTTTTTTTATTTTATCTATATTACCTACTGCAACTATATTGCCTCCATTTTCACCAGCTCTCGGACCAAGGTCAATAATATGGTCAGCGGCATTCATTATAGATTCATCATGCTCTACAACAATTACAGTGTTTCCTACATCACGAAGATTTAATAAGGTTGATATAAGCTTTTCATTATCAATTGGATGAAGCCCAATTGATGGTTCATCACATACATAAAGCACGCCCATTAATCCTGAGCCAATTTGAGTTGCAAGCCTTATTCTTTGACCTTCACCTCCAGAAAGTGTAGAAGCTGTTCTATCTAATGAGAGGTAGTCTAGTCCAACTTTTGATAAAAAATTTAGCCTTGACTCAATTTCTTTAAATATTTGCTCTCCAATTTTTAGATCTCTTTGGCTTAGATTACTTAATCCTAATTTACATGAATTTACCCATTCTAATGAATCCTCTACTGATAATTTAGTTAGATCTGTAATATTCAAACCTGACACTTTTACACCTAAGGCTTCTGGTTTTAATCTTTCGCCATTACATTCATTACATGGTTGTTGCGTCATGAAGCGTAAAATATTTTCTTTAGTTTTTTCAGATTCGCTATTTATATATCTTCTTTCAAGATTAGCAATTATTCCTTCGAATTTTGAAGACCAATTGTAAATCTTGCCTGAACTTGTAATGTGAGAAAACGAGATAATTTCATTTTTAGATCCAAAAAGTATAATCTCTAAAATTTCCTTAGTCAGCATATTTATTGGGGAGTCAAGAGAAAAATCATAAAATTCAGATAAAGATTTCAAACTAGACATTTCAAAGCTTTTAGGGTTAGACCAAGGTAGAATGCCTCCATCTTTAATAGTTGCACTAGAATTTGGAATAATTAGGTATGGATTTATCTCAAGTTTATAACCTAATCCCGTACAGAGAGAACAGGCTCCAAAGGGGGTATTAAATGAAAAGTTTCTTGGTTCTAGCTCAGCAATTGATATATCACATTCCACGCATGCAAATTTTTCGGAATAAACAATATCTTTTTTTTCTCCGTTAGTGTTGCTCTCAATAATTATTGTTCCTTGTCCTGCTTTTAGAGCCGATTCAACTGATTCAGTTAATCTATTTATGTCTATATTTGTTTTTATGATTATTCTATCTACAACAATTTCAATATTATGCCATTTATTTTTTTCTAATTGGATTTCTGAAGATAAATCGATAACTTCTCCATCAATTCTTGCTCTAACAAATCCTTGTTTTTTTATTGATTCAAGAATCTGAAGATGTTCTCCTTTCATATGGGTGATGATCGGGCTTAGTATTTGTATTCTAGAATTATCTTTCAGATTAGTTATTGAATCAACAATTTGCTGTACTGTTTGTTTTTCAACTATATTTCCACACTGATAACAATGCACTATACCTATACGTGCAAACAATAATCTAAGGTAGTCATAAATTTCCGTTACAGTTCCAACTGTAGATCTAGGATTTTTTGACACACCTTTTTGATCAATAGAAATAGAAGGGCTTAGGCCTTCTATATATTCTACATCAGGTTTTTCCATGCGCCCTAAAAATTGCCTTGCATAAGCAGAAAGAGATTCTACATATCTTCTTTGGCCTTCAGCAAATATTGTGTCGAATGCAAGGCTACTTTTTCCTGATCCAGAGACACCAGTAATTACACAAAGCGTATTTCTTGGAATCTTTACATCAATATTTTTGAGGTTGTGTTCTTTTGCACCTCTAATTATTATTTCGTCTTTTTTCATATTTTTTTATTTAAGAACTTTTCAGATTTAATTGCTCTATCAATGATGTTTTTTATCTGAATTTTTAAAATTCTTGAAGTTTGTTTTTGATAAATTTCATCGATTGATAAATTATTTATTTTTTCTAAATTAGACTTAGAAAGGTATCTTAGATATTTAATTGTATTTAAATTTGCGGGCAGTAGGGTTAAATTTCCTTTTAGATTTGAATATTTAAAATCAATTAACCCTCCTCTTTCTGGAGAGTAATAGTGGTTACCCGGTTCTAGTGTATGTTCAGATTCTACACACTTGTACAACTCAGGAGCAAATCCATTTAACTCTAATATTTTTAATTCGTAAAAATGGAGTAAATTTTCCGAGTAGCCAAATTCTTCTATGTGATCTAATGTTGTTTTTAGAAGATTGAACAATGCCAAATTTGAATTATTTTCTATAGAAAATTTTTCAGCGACTTCAGAAATATATGAAGTTTGAAAGAAAAGATTTAAATCTTTACGAATTTTTTTATAACCATAAATAGTGGTTGCTTGACTAAGCTGACTTATTGATCTAGTTTCTCGTATTGAGAAACTAACATATTTTAAAATATCAAAATGGCCGCCAAGTTTTGATCCTGTTTTTCTAGCAGATTTTGCGACACCTCTTACTAAACCAAAGTTGGGAGTTATAATAGTCACAATTCTATCAGACTCTCCTAAATTATTGATTTTTATTACTATCCCTGTGGTAGTGTAAATTTCAGGCTTTGCAGGGCTCATAAATCATTCTGAATTTCAGACCTACTATTTAATGCATGTTCTAATGTTGAATCGTCAGCATATTCTATATCTGACCCACTAGGAAGACCTCTAGCTAGTCTTGTGATTTTAATTTTTAAGGGGCCAATGAGATTTTGAATATACATTGCTGTTGCCTCTCCCTCAAGTTTGGGATTAGTTGCAATAATAATCTCTTCTATATTTTGAGACTTAATTCTTTCTAGCAAATTACTTATTTTTAAGTTTTCTGGCCCTATTCCATTCATAGGTGATATAACCCCATGAAGAACTTGATATAATCCATCATAAGCTCGGGTTCTTTCTATAGCGACTATGTCTAAGGGTTCTTCAACTACACAAATTTTTGATTTATCTCTGTTGTTATTGCTGCATAATAAACAAACTTCTTCTTGAGAAATATTTGAGCAAGAACTACAAAAAGTTATTTTTTCTTTTATGCCTAAAATAGCTTCAGAAAATTCCTTAGCTTCTTCTTCAGGCATCCTAATTAAGTGATATGTTAGTCTTTGTGCTGTTTTAGGACCAATACCAGGAAGTCTATGAAAAGCTTCGATTAATCTTGTGACTGCGGGAACAGTAGAATTATGTATATCCATATTTTATTTTAAGTCAATCCTGGAATATTTAATCCGCCAGTTATTTGGCCCATTTTCTCATTAGCTAATTTTTGAGCACTTTCAAACGCTTCATTTATAGCAGCTAAGATTAAGTCTTGTAATAATTCAACATCATCGGAATCTACAGCTTTTGGATCTATAGTTATAGAATCTATTTTAGAAGTTCCAATTACCACAGCTTTTACTACACCTCCTCCCGATGTTGCCTCTGTCTTAGTATTGGCTAGCTCTTCCTGAATTTGGGCTAATTTAGCTTGCATTTGTTGAGCCTGTTTTATCATATTTCTATTCATTGGTATCCTCCGATATTTTTTCATCAATAATTTTAGCACCCATTGATAAAGCCTTTTTTAATGATGGATGATTATCATTATTTTGAGTAGTATTTATTTCGTTTTTTTCCTCTTTTGGCGATGAGATCTGTAAGTCCAGTTCAGATCCATAAGATTTATTTATTGCTAATTTTAACGCATTTTTTGACCTTGGATCTTCCATTTCATCCATAAAATGTTTTTTTATGGCATTGCTCTTAAACTTTAACTTGATTTTATTGTCTATAACTATTGGTGTCTCCACATTTCTCAACAAAGCACTAATATTAAATTGCCTGTTTTTTGTTCTTCTAGTTTGATATATAACATCATCCCACTTTATCTCATCATTAGATTTTTCCTTTCGTATATTGTTTGGCTTAGTTTCTATTTGAGTACTACCAAATTCTTTTTGGTTATTCTCGTAATTTTGGGATTTATCAACCGCCTGCGCCTGTTCTAATCTGTTGTCTTTTATTGGAATGTCATTTTTTGATTGATATATTTTTTTATCAACTATTGATTCAATTATTGCAATTTCAAAATTTAATAAACTCTCTGATTCGTGAATTTTTAATTGAGAAAAAGTTGATAGAATAGCAAGAATTTTTTCTAAAGAAATTTTTGTTACAGACGATTTAAATTCGCTTGAATATTTTTCTAGGTTTTCCTCATCCAATATACCAGCTTTTATTAATAGAGAGTTTCTTAAGGTTTCGAGTAGCCCCTGGTAAATAGAATTTAAATTTGTTCCTTTATTGTATTCTAAATTGATTATTTTTAAGGCTTCGCTTGAATCTTTAGTTATGATGGATAAAGCTAAATTTAGACATGTTTCAAAATCACCTAAGCCTAAAAATTCCCTTGCTTGTATCTCTGTAATTTCATCATTATTTCCACCGTAAGAAATATGTAGTTGCTCCAATAGGCTTTCGGCATCTCTTAAACTTCCCCATGAAATTCTAGCTATAATTTCCAGAACTGGCTGTTCTGTTTCTATACTCTCAGAATCACAAATTTCAATAAGTCTATCTATAACATCATCATCAGAAAGTCTCCTAAAGTCAAATCTTTGACATCGACTTTTTATTGTTTCAGGAATTTTATGTGAGTCAGTTGTTGCTAAAATAAATACTATGTTTGGAGGAGGCTCTTCGAGGGTTTTTAATAGTGCATTAAATGCTTCGGGAGTTAACATGTGAACTTCATCAATAATATATATCTTATATTTTCCTAGAGTAGGTTGAAATTGAACACTATCTAATAATTCTCTTATATCAGCAATTCGTCTATTAGAGGCGGCATCTATTTCTACTAAATCTAAGTATCTTCCTTCATCTATAGCTTTGGATGTTTCAGATTCGATTAAAGGGTTGCCATCATCAGAAATTTCAGAATTTAAAGCTTTAGCTAAAATTCTTGCAGTTGAGGTTTTCCCAACTCCTCTTGGCCCAGTAAAAAGATATGCATGAGAAATTCTATCAGTTAGGATTGCTTTTTTTAGTGTGGAAGTAATATGATTTTGTCCGACAACATTGTCAAAATCAAACGGTCTCCATTTTCTGTAAAAAACTTGATTATTCAAAATTTTCCTAATTTCTATTTAATATATAACTTAATATATCATCAGTTTTATTAAACATGATTAATTCTTCCTTTTTTAAAGCATGATCATAGCCTAATATATGTAATAATCCGTGTATTACTAACTTTAAACATTCCTTATTAAAATTATTGTCACATTGTCTATATACTTGAGGTATGGAGATTATTATTTCTCCCAGCTTTTCATGAGTATCTTTATTCTCATATGGCCAATTATATTTTTCCTGTAAATCACTTGAGACTTCATTAAAAGACAGAACATCTGTAGTTTCGTTATAACCCATAAACATATTATTTAAATATTTCATTTTTTCATCATCTGTAAAATTTACAGTGAGAAATTTAGATCCATTAACTTTTTCTTTTTTTAGTGTAAATAGACATGCCTTGGTTATTAAAGAATTGATTTCTAAGTCGTTAGAAATTAATTCTTTTTCATCATATATTTCTATTCTATGACTCATAATTTACTGAATTCTTCCAATAAAACTCGAATTTTTGAATATAGAGGTGCATACCTAGGGTTTATATCAGTAAGATAGCTAGTTTCAATAGCTGCATTTGAAAGATTAATTTTTATTTCTGGTGAATCAAACATTTTCACTTCGGCATAAGTTTTAGCTGTGTGAAGGCTTGGTAAAATTTTACTACTTAAAGTTTCGATTATTTTTTTATTGTCCGATGTTAAAATTAAATCTTCAGCAAACTTCACTGTTTCCTCAATCATTTTTATTTTATTATTTTTACTCATTATTTATTATATTAGTAAATCTACTTTTAGATATAAAGGTTATAAACAGGGCAAGAGCTCCAATTATATTGACAAAAATATCCATTATTTCAAAGTATCTTCCAGGGACATAATATTGGTGAATTTCATCAAAAATAGAATAAAACAAGATAAATAAAAAATAATATATAAATTTCATAAAATTATTTTTTATATAAAATCTTAAAAAATTTATAAAAAAAAATCCAAGAATAAAATATAGTATAAAATGAGCAAAAAAATTCTGGTACTTTAGCCATTCAATTTTATGACTAATATCTTCAAATTTTTCTCCACTTTGATTGGATAGGAAAAAAATAAATATCATCCATATAATAGTAAAGAATAGGTAATATTTAGCTTTCATTGAACCAATTAGAATCGAAAGCAAGAGTCATTAAAGACCACCATTCATTTTCTTTTGCGATAGGTACTTTTTGTTGATATTTTTTCATCAACTTATTCCATTCAATTGCTTTATCATTAACTTTGGATTGCTGAGGAAAATCATTAATGGGGTCAAAGTCATCTGCTACAAGACAGTACATAAACAGGTGATTACCTGATCTAAAAATTTCCATTCTCTCTATACCTGACTCTTTAATTCCTGCTATTACTTCTGGCCAAACTTTTTTATGCCATTCTTCATATTCTTTAATTAGTTGAGGGTCGTTTTTAAGGTCAAGAACTTGTGCAACTGACTTTGACATAATATACTCCTTTATATAAATAATAATTGTATGATAATTTGTTTTTTGGAGGTGTCAATTGAAACGTGTTGGTTTTGAAATGAAAATCAAAACAAAAAATATTAAGGAATATAAAGAATGGCATGATAAAGTATGGCCTGAAATGCTTGAAGCTCTAAGAAGAAATGGGTGGAAAAATTATTCTATATTTTTGAGAAAAGACGGAACATTATTTGGTTATTTTGAAGTAGAAGATTCTTTTGAGAATGCATTAAAGAGGATGTCAAAAGAGAAAGTAAATACTGACTGGCAAAACTTAATGTCTCCATTCTTTGAGCTTCCAGAAGGAGCTCATCCTGATAAAAATATGATTGAATGGGAAGAAGTATTTCACCTAGATTGAAAGATAAATAATATGACAATTCCTGATTTTATAGATACCCATCATCATTTATGGGACCTAACTAATAATTCATATCCTTGGCTAGATGATGGAATAGATCACTTTGTAGGCGATTATGAGCAGATAAGAAAAAATTATTTAATTAAAGATTTTCTTGATTCTGTTGGCGCCCTACCTATAAAAAAATCTGTACATGTTCAGGCAGAATGGGATCCATCATCAGATCCTTCTTGTGAAACTAAATGGCTGCAAAGTGTTGCAGACAATAAAGACTCTAAAGGTATGCCAAATGCAATAATTGGTTTTGCAAATTTTAAAGAAAAAAATATAGATGAAGTTTTATACAGACACTCAAGTTTTGCTAACTGGCGAGGTATAAGACAAATGCTTAATTGGGATGATGCTCGACCTAATTTTAGATTTAGTGAGTCTGCAGATCTAATATCTGATTATACATGGAGAAAAGGTTTTAGATTATTGGAAAAATATGATGCATCATTTGACCTTCAAGTATGGCCTTGGCAACTAGAGGAATCTCTGGATTTAGCATCAAGCTTTCCAAATATTTCCATCATATTAAACCATACAGGTATGCCGATTGACTCATCAGAGAATGGTATAAATTTATGGAAAAAAGGATTAAGATTATTGGCTAGCGCAGATAATGTTGCAGTTAAGATATCTGCATTAGGTATGATGAATCAAAATTGGACAACAACTTCAATTCGTCCTTTTATTATGGATACAATAGAAATTTTTGGTACGAAAAGATGTATGTTAGCATCAAATTTTCCTGTTGATAGCCTTTTTAGTGACTACAAAACTCTCTGGCAGTCATATGATGATATAACAAAAAATTTCACCCAAACGGAAAGAAACCAAATTTTTTGCTTAAACGCAGAAAATATTTATAGAATATAAAAAATAATTAATAATGAATTGCTTCATTATTCACCGAAGCACCTGCTTCTTTTACGGCTTCAGATAGAGTTGGATGAGCATGAGTTAATTTTTGAAGTTCTAAATTGGTACCTTCTAACATTTTCAGCATACCTATTTCAGCGATTAATTCAGTTGCTTCTGGACCAATTATGTGTGCTCCGATTATTTCTCCTGAATCTTCGTCTGTAATAATTTTCGTGAATCCATCTGGTTCACCAATTGCTACAGATTTTCCTGCAACTTGGAAAGGAACTTTACCAATCTTAATATTTAAGCCCTTGGTTAGAGCTTCTTTTTCGTTAAGTCCAATTGATGCTATTTGAGGCTGGCAGTATGTACATTTAGGCATGTTTGAATAATCATCAATAGGATCAACATTTTCTCCAGCAATAGTTTCTGCAGCTAAAACTCCTTGGTCAAATGCTACATGAGCTAATGGTAATTTTCCATTAATATCTCCTACTGCATAAATTCCATTGACATTAGTTTTCATGTGTCCGTCAACCTCAATAAAGCCTGGCCCATATGTTTTAATACCAAGGTTCTCGAGACCTATATCGTCTGAATTGGGTTGTACACCCACTCCGAGTAAGATTTTTTCGCAATTAAATACTTCTTTTTTTCCATCAATTGAGTACTCTATAGATAACTCTTTACCATGCAAAACTTTAGAAATCTGTGCTGATGTAGCAAATTCTATACCTTGCTTTCCAAACTGTTTCTCTAGCTCGATTGAAATTTCTTCATCTTCTTTTGGAACAATATGGTTTTCCATTTCAAATAATCTAACTTTCACACCGTATGCATTAAAATAATATGCAAATTCACACCCGATTGCAGAGGCTCCAATTATAGCAATAGATTCCGGTTTATTCTTAAGTTCTAAAGCATTTCTTGAAGTGATAACATTTTTACCATCTATTTCAAGTCCCGGTGTTGGTAAGCTTCTTGGTCGTGCGCCAGTTGCGATTATTATATTTTGAGATATATATTTTGTTGATTCATCAACTAAAATTTCTGAGGAGGACAATAATTTTGCTTTACCTTTTATAAGCTCTATTTTATTTTTTTTGAACAAAAATTCAATTCCGCCTGTAAGAGTCTTAGATACCTTTCGGCTTCTATCAATAGCTTTGCCCATATCTGCAGTCCATTTATCTATAGTTATACCCCAGTCTTCGGCATGCTTTAAATGATTTACTATTTCTGCATTTTTTAGCAACGATTTAGAAGGTATGCAACCCCAATTTAAGCAAACTCCACCTATACCACCATTACCAGATCCGTCATCTTTTTCTACTACTGCAACTTTAAGTCCAAGTTGAGAAGCTCTTATCGCTGCATGATAACCGCCTGGGCCTGCACCAATAACAATTAAATCAAAAGAAGAATTACTCATATATATTTCCTTATATTTTTTTTATAGGTATAAATCATTATACATTTAAGTTCTAATTAGAAATATCAAAAAATTTGTACAACTTAAATAAAATCATAAAAAATGTTGTAAAAAAACTAGTTACGATTATAAATATTAGTATAAATATAAATATAAACGGCTCATAAGCTTGAGGGCAAATTAATAGCCCTGAGCAAATTATTAACGACATAATACTATAACCAGAAGAAATCAATATACCAAAAATAACTCCTAATGATAAAGAAGATGTTTTTGGCTTTTTATTATCAACTATTTTCATAATAAGTTGTAGAATACTAGTTAATTAAAGATTTTATAGGAAAAATTATTGACTAATAAAGCCCAAAAAGACATGAATTATTATCAAAAATTGGCTATTGAGCATATGTATGTAGGCATGACCAATCAAACCCTGATGGCTGAAGAAGGCGGACCATTAATTATGGAATCATCAGAAGGAATTTATATTAGTGATGTTGAAGGAAATAAGTATATTGATGGTATTTCAGGCATGTATTTCAGAAATGTTGGGCATGCTCAACACTCAATCTCTAAGGCGATATATGAACAATTAAACTCAGTCAGTATGAATGTGTACTCCGGGATAACTCCGAAAAGTGTTGAATTAGCTAAGAAAATATCAGAATTAACACCCGGAGATCTAACGAGGTCTTTTTTTTGTCAAGGTGGATCAGAAGCTAATGAATCATCGTTAAAATTAGCACAAGCATACCACGTTAGAAATGGTGAAAAAGGTCGTTATAAAATTATTTCTAGGAAAGGATCATACCATGGCTCAACATATGGAACTATGTGGCTTGGCGGACACCCAGGCTTTCCGAGAACAGATTATCAGCCAAAACCATCAAACGTTATCACTGTCCCTCATCCACATTTTTATCATGATGAATTTGGCTCTTTGACATTAGAAGAGAACGCTATAAATTCAGCAAAAGCTATTGAGGATGCAATAATTTTTGAAGGACCAGAATCGGTTTCAGCAGTTATAGGAGAGCCCGTATCACAACCATTAGGAGGAATTCTTCCTCATGAATCTTATTGGCCTTTAGTCAGGCAAATATGTGATAAGTATGGAGTTTTATTAATTTTTGATGAGGTAATAACTGGATTTGGAAGATTAGGAGAATGGTTTGGTGCAAATTTGGTGAAAACAGATCCCGATATAATGAGTTTTGCAAAAGGAGTAACGTCTGGTTATTTTCCACTTGGAGGTACTGTATCTACAAAAAAAGTTGCAAGCGCTTTTGCAGGAGGACCTGAAAAAGTTTGGAGCCATATGTATACATATTCTGCTCATCCTGCTGGAGCAGCTGCAGCTTTAGCTAATTTAGAAATTATAGAAAAAAATCATCTCGTACAAAACGCTAAACTTAGAGGTCTTCAAATTAGTGAAAAACTACATGAAATGCAAGAGAAATATAAAATAATTGGTGATGTTAGGGGGGTTGGATTAATTCAAGGAATAGAGTTTGTTGAGAATAGAGATACAAAAAAGCATTTCGATAGTTCAGTAGGATTAAATAAATTACTTACTGATGAATTGAGGAAAAGGGGTGTTTGGATTAGAGTGCCAGCATTTATTTTACCTATTGCACCTCCTCTAACTATAAATGCAGATCAAACAGAAGAATTATGTAGTATTATTGATGAATCAGTAGCAATTGTGAATAAAAAATTGAGTTAATAATTTGATAAAAAAGAAAAAGCAATCAATGTCATTATTATATGGTTTGTCTGCAGGTCATGGCGTGAAGCATTTTGGTCAAGGTGCACTTCTTGTAATGATACCTAGTATAAAATCTACATTGGGTTTATCTGATGTTGGTGTGGGTGGTATATCAACAGTACAGTCAATTTCATCAGGAATTGCAAATATACCAGCAGGAATACTAACTGATATGTTTAGGAAGAAAATTGCCTGGATTCTTTTTATGTCTATGATTATGGTTGGATCAGGTTATTTTATAATTGGTATTTCTCCTCTGTATTGGACATTATTAATTGGAGTTGCAATTATTGGTTTTGGTACATCATTATGGCATGCACCAGCTTTTGGAACTTTAGCAGCAAGATATCCAGAAAGAAGAGGGTTTGCGATGTCTGCACATCTAACAGGAGCCCAGATTGGTAATACTACTTCTCCAATTATTATAGGCTTCCTTTTGGCAGGAACAGTTGGAAGTTATGTGTTTTTCTCTGGATTTTCTTGGAGAATAATTGCAATATGTTTGTCAATACCAATGATATTTACAGCCTTAATGGTGATATTAAAGTTTAAGTCTGCTGGCAGTGAATCAGATGGGAATATATCACTTAGTGATTATTTCCAGTCTGCAAAAAGTTTATTAAATAACTACAGTGTTTTAGGTATGGCTCTATTGGGGGCAATGAGGGGTGCTGTGCATACTTCTTTTCAGGTATTTTTAGTTATCTATATGCGCGAAGTTTTAGAGTATTCAAACACACTTGTTGGTGTACATGTAGCATTGATTACTATGGCTGGGATAATCTCTACTCCCATTATGGGTAATTTTTCTGATAGGTTAGGGAGAAGGCCCGTTATATCATTTGCGATGATTGTGATGACAATTTTAATATTTTTATTTTTATTTTTTGATAATGGAATTATGATGACTTTTCTTGTAGCGTGTTTGGGTTTATTCTTTTTTTCAGTCATGCCCATAATAAATGCCGCAGCTATGGATATGGTAGATAAAGGCTCTGAGGGTTCTGGTACTGCATTAATGTTTACTGGAGGATCTATAATTGGGTCAATAACTCCAATATTTGCAGGTATTATTAATCAATCTAATGGATTTCATGGCGTAGTGATATTTTCAGGTATTATTGCTCTTATTGGGGCAATTTTGTCACTTATATTGCCAATGAAAAGCGCCCCTCCAGAGGCGTAATAAGGAGGGGCGATTTTATGACCATAGTCGGAAGAGACAATCACTCCTAAATATATTAGTCCTTATATCTAAGAGTTCTATTAATAATGTGTCCGCATTATTTATAGAATTTAAATCAGTCTCAAAAAATCAAATTTTATACACTTACTCTACTTGTGTAAGATTTTGGCGTATTATATTTAGATGTAAAACCTCCATTTAGATTATTTAAAGAATACTTAAGCCTAGTTTCTAATATTCTTAGGCTGCTAATTAGTTTTAACCTTCTGTATTCTGGAATATTTTTTATTTGTAAAGCTTCTAATTCTCCTGCTATTTTTAAAATTGAATTTTCAATTAATTCTGTGCTTGGGCTAATAACTTTTCTGTCAAATCTACTTGAAGATTCATTTTTATTTATCATTTGAGATTTTTTACCATTAACAACCTCATCTATTATTTCGTCTATGCTCAAGCTTATAGCTACCTTTGCACGACCGACAATTTTTTCTACATAAACGCTAGATAGTTTTCCTTCAAGAAAAGGCTTAGCTATCTCTATTTGCCTATCATGGTCATCTAAGTCTGCAATTGATCTTGCCTCTTTAAATGTTAATAATCCTTCAGATAAAGCCTCTCCAAGTTTAGGATTTAAGGTTCGAATTAGACTTTCATAATGATGAATAGTTCCAGGTGTGATTCCTGTTCTCCTGGCTAATTCTTGTTGAGTTACATTATATTTTTCGCGATATTTAATAAAAGATTCACCTAAATCCATAGGAGACATTAGAGAAGAATGATAATTCTCTGATAGCAACAACTCAAATTTTTCTTGTTCATTTATATTTTCTTTTACTGTGCATTCAATATCATTTTCTCCCATTTTTTTAGCATAAGTTATCTTGCTGGTACCAGCTAGTAAAACATATCCTTTATCCGTTGCAAGAACAACAGGATTTTTTTTGAACTTATTGTGTGCTTTTGAATAATCTTTTTTTTCTTTAGTTCCAATATCTGGATTAGGAAATATTTCGTCTATAGGTATTCTCAATTTACTACGCCTTTCAATATAAAATAATAATTTATACTTTAATTTTCTACATTCTAAAAAGTAATTTTAAAAACTGTCCAACATGGGAAACATTCAATTCTAAAATAATTTGACTTTAGAATTTATGGGATATATTCTTAAATATATAATATATAATTATAGTTATTCTAAGAGTAAAAATCGTGTTTCAAGAACAAAAAGTAATTCCCCCTTATGTACCATACCGTACATTCCAAACTTTTTTGGAATTTTTATTTGATGAAGGCGTTCCAGATAGAATTGATAGGAGTGTTTGGGGTTTAAGGTTTTCTGGGAGTTCTGGTACACAACTAATGACAACACTAAAGGTTCTTGATCTAATAGATCAAGATGGTAGGCCTAAAAAATCCCTTGAAGGTTTGGTCTATGCAGAAGGGGAAGAAAGAAAGTCTATTTTATATAGCGTTTTGAGTAATTTTTATGAACCTGTTTTTAGTTTGGATTTAGCACGAGCTAGTAAAGGCCAGTTTAGAGATGCGTTCAAATCTTTTGGCACAAAAGAAGGTGTTATAGTAAAGTGTGAAGCTTTTTTTATTAGAGCAGCTCAATTTGCTGGAATAAAACTTTCAAAACATATTTTAGCTGGCAGGCACGGAAAAATAAGAAATAAGAATACAAAAAAATTATCTAATGAAACCTACGATTCAAACAATAAAATTTCTACTCAATTAAAACCTATAAAAGATGTAAATAAAGAAATTTCATATAAATTTGAGCTCGCAAGTAAAATACTATCTAAATATCCTGATTATGATCCTTCATGGAGTTCAGATGTTCAAATTAAATGGCTAGACGGAATGAATAAATTATATGAAATTCTCTCAAATGAAGAATAAAAAAAAAGAGAGCTAAATCTAACTCTCTTTTTTTAATTATTTAGACTAATTTAAAAACCCATACCACCCATATCACCACCAGGAGGTCCTGCTGGCATAGGAGGTGCCGGTTCATCTTTTTCACTAATTAATGCTTCTGTTGTAAGAATCATTCCCGCAACTGAAACTGCATTTTCTACTGCAGCTCGGGTGACTTTCGCTGGGTCAACAATTCCCATTTCTAACATGTCTCCATATTCAGCTTTATGAGCATCAAAACCAAAATTTTTATCTGAACTTTCAGAAACTTTATTTAGTATAACTGCTCCTTCATGACCACAATTACCAGCAATAACACTGATAGGTGCAAGTAAGGCGCGCTTCAATACTTCGACTCCTGTTTGCTCATCATCTACCTTTGAAGTAACTTTAGAAAGAGCTTGAGAAGCTTTGATTAGAACACTTCCTCCTCCAGGAACAATGCCTTCTTCAACTGCTGCTCTAGTAGCTGATAACGCATCTTCCATTCTTTGTTTCTTCTCTTTCATTTCAACTTCAGTTGCAGCTCCAACTCTAAGTATGGCAACTCCACCAGAAAGTTTAGCTAATCTTTCTTGTAGTTTTTCTCTATCATAATCAGAAGTTGTATCCGCTATTTGACTTTCTATTTCGGCTTTTCTTCCATTTATTTGATCTGCAGATCCTGCACCATCAACAAAAGTAGTGTCATCTTTTTTAACAACAATTTGTTTACATTTTCCTAGATCGTCCAGTGTTATAGAGTCAAGTTTTCTACCTATCTCTTCAGAGATAACAGTTCCGCCTGTTAATATGGCAATATCTTCAAGCATCGCTTTTCTTCGATCACCAAATCCAGGAGCTTTTACTGCTGCTACATTTAATGTGCCTCTAAGTTTATTTACAACTAAGGTTGCTAGAGCTTCACCTTCTACGTCTTCAGCAATAACTAATATATTTTTGTTAGTCTGAAGAACCTTTTCTAATACTGGTAAAAGATCAGAAACAGCTGAAATTTTTTCACTAGTAATTAATACATAAGTATCATCAAGCACTGATTCTTGTCTTTCAGAGTTAGTTACAAAGTATGGTGATAAGTAACCTCTATCAATATTCATACCTTCAACAAACTCTGTTTCATATGATAATGACTTAGATTCATCAACTGTTATTACTCCGTCTTTACCAACTTTATCCATTACATCAGAAATTAGACTTCCCATTTCATCATCATGAGAAGACAAAACTGCAACGTTTTCAATTTGTTCTTTAGTGCTTACAGTTGTTGATTGACCTGCAATTGATTTTCTTACTGTATCCATTGCTATGTCCATACCACGCTTAAGTGCCATTGGATCTGCACCAGCTGCAACATTTTTGAATCCTTCAGAAATGATTGCTTGAGCAAGTACTGTAGATGTTGTTGTACCATCTCCAGCGTCATCATTAGTTTTCTTTGATACCTCTTTAAGTAACTGTGCTCCCATATTGGCAAATGGATCTTCTAGATCAATTTCCTTAGCTATGGTTACACCATCTGAATTAACTTGAGGAGGACCGAATTTTTTATCTACAATGACGTTTCTTCCTCTTGGCCCAAGAGTTGATTTGAGGGTATTAGCCAAAATGTCAATACCTTCTTTCAACCTGGCTCGAGCATCGTCACTGAATTTTAAATCTTTAGCTGCCATATTTTTATAATCTCCCTTTTCTTAATCAACGATAGCGAGTATATCGCTCTCTCTAACGATTAGGTATTCTACTCCACCTTCGGAGTATTCAGTACCAGCATATTTTGAATAAATTACAGATTGACCCACTTTAACTGGCAAATCTACAAGTTTTCCGTCATCTGTTGTTCTTCCTGGTCCAGCAGCAACAATTTCACCTTGTTGAGGCTTTTCTTTTGCTGTGTCAGGAATAATTATTCCTCCTGGAGAGGTAGAAGCTTCAGCCTCAGATGGAAGTATTACTACTCTATCTCCAAGTGGATTAAGTTTAATTGTCACTAAATCTAATCTCCTATTTATTGTTTATATAATTTATTTGCTTACGCCAATAGTTAATTCTATTAATAGTTTGATAAATCGTCAACCAAAAATTCAAATTTATAGACATTTAGACCGTTATTCATACGTTTACAGGTAATAATCTATATCCAATCGAATAAATCTTCGACTGTTTTCATTAGTTTTTGTAATTCTGAAAAATCATAACTATCGAAAGATCTAAATCCAGGAGACCTAGTAGCAGAGGATTTTATAATTTTTCTTGCAACAAGTATTTCTTTAAATGCGGAAGCTCCATAAATCATTTCAAAATTTATTAATGGAATCATTCTATTATGCATTTCTACTGCTTGTTTCTCATCACCAGATTCAAGTAAATTCCATATTTTTGATAGTATGTCCCCATAATGAGATGCGGGCATATTACCCGTAGCTCCTCTTTTATATTCAAATATTAGGTGCATGCATCCCATACCTCCCATAATACTTTTGATGTTTTTCTCTCCATCTCCATCAATTAACTTTGTAATCATTTGTCCAGCGTAGGCAGTTTCTTCTTTTATTAGGGAGACATTTTCAAAAGAATTGCAAAGATCAATTAGCTGATCTGAGGATAAAGGGAAGCCTTTTGGATGATTTTGAATCCATATAGGAATATTAATTGCATCATCAAGTTTTGAAAAAAAATCTCTTAATTGAGATGGTGAAGGTTGCATACTGTGTGGGGGCATAGTGATTACAGAATCAAATCCAACATCTTCAGCGTATTTTGCAAGTTCAATTGAATGTATATCAGATACCCCAGTTACGCCTGCTACAGTAGGTATTTTGTTATCAATAATTTTTATAGTAGTTTTGAAGATTATTCGTTTTTCTTCATCTGTTAGTGATTGATATTCACTTGCCATTACAGGCATAACAACCCCATGACAACCATTGTTTAATGTAAAATCTAGGACTTTTTCTAAAGAATATATATCTAGAGTCTCGTCATCATTAAATGGAGTAGCAGGAATACCAAAAATACCTTTATATTTTGAATTTTCTGACATATTGATATTTATATCATATATGACAAAAAAAAACACCTGATTTTATCAGGTGCTCTTTTTATAGACTTATTAAGTAATTTATTTGGAAACTAGTTGAGACAATTTTTCTTTTGCTTGATAGTCATTTATTTCACCATTTTTTCAAAATTGCATTAAAAATCATCATTTTGATCTGTTCACGAGAAATGTTGTCTTCATTAGCGCTATTCAGAGATTTTTTTCCTGCACAATTTTTTTTCTCATTTATTTGAGCAAGTTTTATTTCAGCTTGTTTTTCTGTTATCTCACCTGAAGTTACCGCTTCAGCAAGTCTTATTTCTATATTTTTATTAGAAACTTCAGTCGCCCGTGGCTCAGATTTACCTTTCATGCGACTTTTATCTTTCTTGCCCTTCATTTTACCTTTGGATTTTTTATCTTTTATGTATTCCATATCCTCAGGCTTTGAATCCATCCAAACAGTAATATTATCGGACTCTTCTTGTGTAATTGAACCTTCTGAAACTAGAATTGAAAGTATTTCATCAATACTTATTCCTTTCATTTCAACATTTTTTTTTGCTTCCTTTAGAAGCTCCATAGCTTCGGGTTCAGAATTCATCCAATCATGAATTGCATCGATAGATTCTATTTTATTATTTGCTTCTTCTTCAGTAATTTTACCTTCTGAAACAGCAGCACTAAGTTTTTCTTTTAAGTCTTCAAGTCTTTCTTCTTGCTCAACCAACTTAAACTCTTCTTTAGCAGTTTTAATCGCTGCAGAGTAAGTTTCCTGTTCTATACCTAGCAATTCAGCAACTCTTGCCTGAAAGTTATCTTTTTTATTTTCTCCTTCATTAGCAAAGGTTGCTCCTACAATAGATAGAGCTCCTAATAATCCAGCTGTAAAGGCAAGTATTAATTTTCTTTTCATTTTTATTTTTCCTTTGAGTTATTATCAAAACTAAAACAGTTTATAAATTAACCTTAGTTAGATAATATCTAGAACATGTTAAGATAATGTCAAGAAATCTTTTAGATTCATTTTACATCACAATTATACCATTTATCGAGTTCTTATACTTCCTCTAATCATGCTTGCTTCTTCACTCGCTAAAAAAGCATATACTTTTGCTATATCGTCTGGCGAAACTAGTTCATTTATTCTTTGATTGATTGATAACTTGTCATCATTTTTGTGAGTGTCCTTAACATTTTTTATTTTAAGTGGCGTTTTTACACTTCCTGGTAAAACATCATTAACTCTAATACCATATTTACTTAGATTTTGCTCAAGGACTAAACTTAATCCATGAACACCACCTTTTGATGAGCCATATGCATAAGATGAGCTTCCTCCGTGCACTCCAGCTCCAGAGGCTGTTAATATTATTGCTCCATATTTTTGTTTTATCATAAATTTTGATACGTATTTTGTGATAAGAAATGAACCTTTGAGGTTAACCCCTATAACTTCATCCCAAGTAGATTCTGAAAAATCACTTATTTCTACATTTGCTCCATCTAAAATTCCAGCTGTATGAATTAGTACATCTACACCATTTAGCCACGCAATTGAATCTTTTATACTTTTTTTTACATTGCTTTCATTTTGAACATCCGTATAAAAAAATTTTATATCTCCACCGCACTCAATCGCATTGAAAACTGTATTAGATCCGTTCTCTTTATCAATATCTAGGGCCGCTATTTTTGAACCGTATGCGCTTAGCCTTGTTGTTATTGATTTACCAATACCTGTAGCTATGCCTGTCACAATAATTTTTTTATTTTTTAAATCTTTATACAATTTTTTTAATTCCAAACTATATTATTTTGTTTTGCAACTTTATTTAGTCCTATCAGAGCTTTAGGAATATCTCCATCTGGCAAGTGCTCAATTAAGACGTGCGCCTGAGGGTTGACTTTGTTTAAACCGATGAGTAATGCACCGTTGTCTAACATACTATCTTTTTCTCCGATGATGGATTCTTCAAAATGTGGTAAAAGCCCTTCAACTACTTTAAAATCTTTTGCATGGCAACCAACTATATTATCCGGTATTAGTCTATAAAATTCATCAATAAGAATCTTATTATTATATGCAGTATCCAAATCTTTTATAAAATTTACAGGGTCCATATTAAAACCTAATTTATCAGAACCAACCTGTTCCAATAAATCACTAACTTTTTTTGGACTATTTACTGGGCATGCTACTCCACCCTCAACTGCTAGCATGACATTTTTTTTTTCAGAATATTCACATATAATTTTTGCACTATCAATTAAAGTGTTCCAAGTTTCATTATTATAATTATTTTTATGTGGTTTCCATGCACCATTTTTATTGTGGCTACCAGGTCTAAAATATGTATTTGGAGATTCTAATTCATATGTTATATCGATCATTTTTCTTAAAAATTCTATATCTTTTTTTCTTAGTTCTTCATCCTTAGAAATTAAATTTCCTCCATAATTTCCTACAGTTTGAGGCATAAAAAAATTATACTTTTCGTATAAAGTTTTAATTCTTTCTATGTCTTTTAAACTTGTTGAAAATGGGTTAGAAATTCTTATTTGCAATGTCTTGAATCCAAAACTGGAAACTTTATCCATTACTTTTTCATCAATTTTTTTCCAGTCTCCATTCACAAATCCTGAAACACCTAAAATCATTTTATTCAACCTGTAATCTAAAAAATATTTAATTATTATTTCATTGGGATGAAATAATAACAACTCCTGAAACAACAAGCAGGGTTGAAATAATTTTAATTGATATTTGAGATTTTTCCAGTTTTTCATTTAAGTATTTTTTTGATAACGGCCCTAAAATTAATATAATTCCTATTAAAAATATAGGCCTTGTGCCAAGTAAAGGACTTACTAAAGATACTGGGCCATTTGCTAATGCATATAAAACGCAAAGGTTACCTAAAAGCGGAAATATACCCTCTATTAAGAATATTGGCATAGCTTTTTTATTGGAAAAAATAAAAGTTGACAATTCTTTAATTTTATGAAATTTTGCAAAGGGTAATCCGATTGATGTTGTTAACCCTAAAGCTCGGATAGCTAAATTATGAGTTACGGAAAGATTTTCCGAGCCTACTTTTAGCGAAACTTGTGCAAAACCAATAATTAATGCACCCAATAAAACAATAAGTAATTTTTTATTAAAACTTATCTTTCTTATGTCCGATGTATTTGAAGAAATTAAAAATGCTCCACAAACTACAAGAAAAATTGCAATCCATAAGTTTTTATCAATATTTTCGCCAAGAAAAATCATACCAGCAATTGCTGCAAAGATTGGAGATGTTTGCCATATTGGTGTGACTCTCCCAGCCTCCTCATTTCTTAATACTTTAAACATAAGCATTAGGGCTACACCCCACATAAACCCTCCTAAGTATGAGAAAAAGATATTATAAAAAACAAGTTCGGGTATGCCAAAAATTAGAAAAATTATAATAGAAGTAATAAATTGAACTATTCCCACAAATAAGAAAAAATTTGGTAAAGGAAGTTTAAGCCAAGAAATAAGCCATTTATCTCCAAGTGTGATAATTGTATAAATTAATGATGATAGTATAGCGGCATGAAACCAGGAAAATTCCACTAAGTATTCCTGTTATATTCCCTTGGTGTATATTCAGATAATGCTCGATCTTTTGGTTTATATCCAAGTTTATTTTTTATTTTTTCTATAGAAAAAATTTTCCACTGGTTATCAGACGTGGCGTTAAATATATCGTAACGATAAGATTCGGGAGCATCAATACAAAGTTCCATAATTTGAGTTATGTCACTGTAACTCAACCATAGAGAAAGAGCAAAAGGAGAAAAAGTTGGATCATCACCCTTTATTACCCATCCAATCCTAAGATGAAAAGAATTTAAATTGTGATAGTCGTTATAGTAGCTACCTAATGCTTCTCCATAAGCTTTTGATACACCATAAAGTCCATCTGGCCTTATGTTATGATTTTCAGTAACTAAATCATAATTATTTTCTTTAAGAAGATGAAAATTTCCATCACAAATATGCTTCCAAGGAGCGTCTAAATAATTTCCACCTTCAGCGTGATTAGAGCTGGCAAAAATAACTCTTTTTACTTTATTTATTCTTGAAGCTTCAAAAACGTTATAAGTAGAAATTAAGTTATTTTTTAGTACGGAATCCCAGCTACCATCTGGGGCAGGGTCTGCAGCAAGATGAATAACAGTATCAATATTTTTGAATGCAGGCATTATCTTTGGCAAGTTATCAAGACTAGATTCAGTAGATTCTATTCCTTCAGCTTTTCTCAAGTCTATGGAAGAGAATTCGTATTTATGACCAAGATTTTTTATTAAAATTGATCCTATTAATCCAGCTCCACCAGTTATTAGTACTTTTTTATTTTTCATTTTTATGGCCTAAATAAGTTTGGTGCAAAACTTGCTTCATAAAAATCTGCAGTATTTGACCCCGGGCTTGCAAGATTATTTATAATGCTAATTTCATCTTTTGTTAAATTTATATCTATTGCCCCTATATTATCATCAAATTGATCCATAGTTCTAGGGCCAATTATAGGAGCTGTTACACCAACCTGTGACATAACCCAGGAAAGTGCAACTTGTGCAACAGAACAATTTTTATCATCGGCAATTTTTGATAAGCCATCTGTAATATTTAATACTTCTAGGTTAAATCTTTTAATTTTTTTCTGATCTGTCTCGTCTCCAAATCTTGTGCCAGTGGCCTGTTTAGAATTTCTTAAGTATTTTCCTGTGAGCCCTCCTCCACCAAGTGGGGACCATGGAATAAATGCTAAATCATATGTTTTGCACATTTGTATGTGCTCTCTCTCGGCTCTTCTGTCAGCTAGGTTGAAAGGAGACTGTTCACTAACAAATCTATTTAACCCATACTTTTCTGATGCCCATAGAGATTCAACAACCTGCCAAGATCCAAAATTACTTGACCCTATATACCTTACCTTTCCATCGCTAATTAAATTGTCTAAAGCTTTTAAAGTCTCATCTATAGCTATATAATTACTAGGCCTATGTAGCTGATATAAATCAATATAATCAGTTCGTAATCTTTTTAAGCTTTCTTCGCATTGAGTGATAATATTATTTCTACTATTTCCTATATCATTTGGTTTTTCGGACATCCTTGAGTTAACTTTTGTTGCAAGAAAAATATCACTTCTTTTTTTATTCCCTTTTAATGCTTTTCCTACAAACTCTTCAGATGCTCCGTTTCCATAAACATTGGCTGTATCAAGAAAATTAATTCCTAAATCAATCGACTTATCAATAATTGCAGCGCTATCTTTATAATTTGTTTTTTGTCCAAACATCATACAGCCCAGAATTAATGGACTAATATAAATACCTGTTCTTCCAAAAAGTTTATAATTCATAATTTTTATTTCTTAAACTGTTTGGTAAGGATTTTATATAAATTATTGTAGTTTTTATATACATTATTATAAAATTTATGATTGTTTAGTTTGGGTTTAAAAATTCTAACCTTTTCCTTCCTCTGCTTAAGTTGGTTGTCTATGTTAGAATCCTTACTAAAACCCATCATACCAAGATATGACGCACCTAATGCTGCAGCATCGTTTATCTCGTAACGTTTGAGTTCTAAATTTAATATATCGCATATTAATTGAGACCATTTATTTGATTTGGCTCCACCTCCAATTATGATAGCAGAGGAAATGTTATGATCTTTACCGATAATATCTAAAGAATTTTTTATAGCATATCCTATTCCCTGCAATACCGCATGGGTTAATTCAGCGCTCGAAGAGCTTGCATTTAGCCCAAAAAACACTCCTCTTGCATCGGGATTTTGATGAGGAGTCCTTTCTCCTGACAAGTATGGTAAAAATATTGTTTGTTCTTTAAGATTATCTGACTTTTTTGAAAAATTAATTGTTTCATCGATTGTTTTTTTTCTAATCATTTTTTTCCACCAAGCTAAAGATGAGCCTGCTGAAAGAATAACCCCCATTCGATAATTTTGTTTGGGGACAACATGCTTCATTAAGTGAATTCCTGTAATTTTATCTATTATTAATCTCTCTGTAGGTATCATAATAGTTCCAGATGTACCAAGGCTAATTACTGCAGAATTAGTAATATTATTTATAGACAATAAAGAACATGCATTATCCGCACCACCAGTCACAATTAAGATATTTTTATCAAGCTTTAATTCTTTAGTAATTTCATTTGTTAATTTCCCAGAAAATTTATGTGAAGGATTGACTTTTGGGAGTATTTTTTTATTAATACCTAGTTTTTTGCATATAAATTCCGACCAATTATTTTTCTTAATATCGTATAAAAGAGTCCCAGTAGCATCCGATGGGTCAGTCATTATTTTTCCAGTTAGCTTAAACCTTATATAGTCTTTTGGTAGCATGATTTTTTTTATAATTTTATATTTGTTCGGGAAGTTTTTTTTCATCCATATTATCTTTGGAGCTGTGAAACCCTCTAAAACTGGATTACCTGTTATATCGTAAATTTTCTTCCCAAATATTTTTCTAATTTCTATACACTCGTTTTTAGTTCTAACATCGTTCCACAATATTGCGTTATGAATTGGATTGTTATTTTTATCTAACATTACTAATGAGTGCATTTGGCCTGAAAAACCCATAGAAACAATTTGGAATTTTTTAGAATCTAGAATCTTTTTTATTTTTACCAAAACTTTTTTTGTAGTATTCCACCAATCTATCGGATCTTGCTCTGACCAACCAGGATGCGGATGATATATTTTTAGTTTTTCTGCTGCTGCACAAACTAAATTACCATCAGAATTTGTAGCAATGATTTTTATTCCTGTCGTTCCTATATCTAAACCTAAATAAGCTTTCTTCTTTACTAGCAATCTTTTCTTCCTAAATTAGGTTTTTCTTCAACAATTTCTACAGGTGTATTTCTTGCTACTATTAATACCAGATCATTATCACCTGTGTTAACCGGTTGATGTAATGCTCCATCAGGTACAAAAATAAAATCTCCCTCAGAAATTTTTGCCTCTATTTCTAATCTTTCCCCATGAAGAAACAAGCCTTTTCCAGAAATTACATAAATAGCTGATTCGCAATTAGTATGAAAATGAGTGGTAGAGCATCTATCTTTTGGAATTGTTGCTATTGCCATGTGAATTTTTGAAGCATCTGATAAATTTTTTGAAACTCCAGCAAATCTTTGCATTGAACCAGAATTAATTTCTTCTTCAAGATTATTTTTTTTTGTAATTTTAATTTTTTTCATTTTTTCATTCTTAATATTTTATTAATAATTTTATTTACAATAATTATAATAAGTAATTATAAGGAGTGAAAATATGTACGGCACAATATTTACTTTAAAGCCTAAGCAAGGCCAAAAAGAAAAATTAGTTGAACTTTTAAAAAGAGATAATGAAACACCAGATGGTATGGTAGGATGGTTTTTGATGGAACCAGATGAAAAAGAAGAATTGATTGGGGTTGCGATATTTAATTCGAAAGAATCTCATGTTGCTAATTCTAATAGATCCGAGCAGCATGATTTTTTTTTAGAAATGATGAATTATTTGGAATCAGAGCCTGAATGGACAGATGGAAATTACATTATCGGAGAAACGGCCTAATATCTATGGATCTGAGCAATCTCTTGTAAAGCCACAATTTTTGCATATAATCTTACAATGTGATTTTAAGGTTTTAAAGCCACAAATTTCACATGTTTCATCGTAAGCATTATTTCTTAAGAATCTATTCATTTTAAACTTATGGTGGAGCTGGGGAGATTCGAACTCCCTACCTCTTCAATGCCATTGAAGCGCTCTCCCAATTGAGCTACAGCCCCATATTCTTTATAATTGTTAATCTTTTTTGGAACAACTTTACAGTTATTACTTATTATAATAATAATATGATTAAATTTCTTATGCCAATAATTTGATATTCGTGAGTTCTTTCTAATTCTTATGTTGTCGTCTAATGACTTAAATTAACTTCCTAAAATCGGTTTTATATACAGTAGGAAGTATTTATTCTGTACTGATATAGTTTTCTCTATGCTCTTAAATTTATTAGCAAAATATCAAATAACAAATAATCCAAAATCAGACTTTTTATCAGGCTTAACCGTTGCTCTTGCTCTAGTTCCAGAAGCTATAGCTTTTTCTTTTGTTGCTGGAGTAGAGCCTTTAGTAGGTCTATATGCAGCATTCTTTGTTGGAATAATTACATCAATATTTGGAGGAAGAAGTGGAATGATTTCAGGTGCTACAGGGGCGATGGCTGTAGTAATGGTCGCATTAGTAGCATTGCATGGAGTGCAATATTTATTTGCAGCTATTGTTATAACGGGAATAATACAAATTCTCACAGGTATATTGAAACTTGGGAAGCTTATTCACATTGTTCCATCTACTGTAATGCTTGGATTTGTAAATGGATTAGCAATCGTAATTTTCTTAAGTCAACTAGGACAATTTAAAGATCATAGCAACACTGCACACTCTCAGGAAAGTCATAGTGCAGCAGGTGTTTTGTTTAGCGGGGGCTGGCTAGATAATAGTCAGTTACTAGTAATGATTATGCTGACCTTGGTAACAATTTCTATAATAATTTTCATACCAAAAGTTCCGAAAATTGGTAGGATTATGCCTTCTCCATTAATCTCAATTATCATTTTATCTTTCTTGGTTATTGTCTTCAAAATAGAAACATCAACAGTTGGTGACTTAGCATCTGTATCAGGAGGATTACCTCAGTTTAGTATTCCAAATGTTCCAATTAGCTTAGAGACATTTTGGATAGTTTTACCTTTTTCTATAACTCTGGCTGGTATTGGATTAATTGAAAGTTTATTAACCTTAACTTTAATAGATGAAATTACTGATACTAAAGGTAAGCCAAATAAAGAATGTGTTGGCCAAGGCTTGAGTAATTTGACCTGTGGTTTTTTTGGAGCAATGGGAGGCTGTGCAATGATTGGTCAATCAATGATTAATATTTCTTCAGGTGGAAGAGGAAGATTATCAGGAATAGTTGCATCTATATCACTTTTATCTTTTATATTATTTTTATCAAGCTGGATTGAAATAATACCTATTGCAGCTCTTGTAGGTATCATGATGATGGTTGTCTTTGGGACTTTTGCGTGGACTTCTTTCAAAATATTAAGAAATGTACCTAAAGGAGATGGTCTAGTTATAATTCTTGTAACAGCAGTTACAGTCTGGCAAGATTTAGCAGTTGCTGTAATAGTTGGGGTTATTGTTTCAGCATTAATTTATGCTTGGAAATCTTCAAGTTTCATAAATCTAGTTGAAGATCAAAAAATTTCAGATTCAGAAATAAGATACAAATTAAAAGGGACATTATTTTTTGGATCAATAAATAAATTTAAGAATATAATGAATCCTATTAATTTTAAAGAAAAAATAGTTGTTATAGACTGCTTAGAATGTTGGATATGGGATCAGTCATCGATTGATGCATTAGGAAAAATAACAGAAAAATTTAGACTAAATGGCAAAGAATTCAATATTATTAATCTTGGGCCTAGCAGTCGTAAATTATTAAAAAAAGCAGAAAAAATAACCAAATTAAACGTATTTGAATAATATTATTTACTATTAGAAGTTTTAGTATCAATAAAATTATGTAAGTCTTTTTTGCTTGATTTGACTGTATTCCAAATTAGAAATAATAATCCTCCAAAGATAATGATACTTACCCAACTTATTGTTCTATCTATTGCTACTAGAGTAATCGAATCATAGTTATTTATACCAAAAACAATAAGCAATCCTGTAAGTCCACCCTCAACAAAACCAAATCCTCCAGGTGTAGGTATAGTAGTTAATATCGCTCCAACAAGGGTAAATAATATAATAATACCTATCGCAATATCTATGCCTAAGGCAGATGCTACTAAGCCAAAACGTAAAATTTCAAGTATCCATCCTATGATTCCTAGTAACAATTGAGGAGAGATAGCTTTTTTGGAAAAACTATCCAGGGCAGCTTTCTGAAAGTTAAGATAAAAATCTCGTATTTTTGTGGGTAAAAAAATCGATAGCTGCTTTCCTAACATTTTCATGATTAGTAGTGTGAAAATTATTACTAATAATGTAGTAATTACAAAAATTAAAATCCAATCTGGAGGGTTTATACTTCCTGTGAATGCGATAATACCTATTGATGCAACAATTAGTATTGATACAGAGATCATATCCTGTATTCTTTCGGCAAAAATTGTTCCAAGGCTCATAGATAGACTAGATTTAGATTCCTTAGACAATAAAACTCCTCTATATAAGTCACCTAACCTCATAAATGCAACGGAATTAGCAAACCAACCTATTAGTATAATTCCTGACAACTTAATGGTACTGGGAATATTTTTCCCACTAGCATTATCAATATTTGCTTCTTTAGCTATCATTTTCCATCTTAAGCCTCGGAAAATAAAACTTATGTAATATAACATTCCAGCTAAAATGTACTTTCCAATATGAATAGATTGGATATTATCTAAAACTCTATCCCATTCAAAATTTACGAATCTCCATGCAATGAAAGATAAAAATAGAATAATTAAAGGAAAAAAAAGAAATAATTTTTTTGATCTTGAATTTATCATATTTAATTTAGATTATTGGGCTTTTATGTGGTATTCCTACGCTTCTAGGAAAAATTTTGGGAGTTTTATTTATTTTCATCCAATAAACAACAGAATCATCTATTGAATACGCTGGTAGTTTAATTTTAACAACACTGGGAGGAGCTCCGCCCATTGTATTAGATGCGTTTTTGGACAAATTTATTTCATCTTGTATATTTTTTCCTTTTAAAGCCATAGAAATTCCTCCAATTTTTACAAATGGTATACTTATTTCAGAAAGCTCGGATAAGTTTCCAACAGCCCTTGTAACAACTAAATCGAATTTTTCTCGAAATTCATTATCATGTGCGATGATTTCTGCACGGTCATTGATTATTGATAAGCGTGAAAGATTTAATTTCTTACTAACTTCATTAATAAATTCACATTTTTTTTTATTTGAATCTAATAAAAAAACATCAGAAACAGGAGAAATTATTTTAACAATTAATCCCGGAACTCCAGCTCCGGTACCTATATCTAAAATTTTTTTATCCGAAAACCACTCTATAGTTGATTGATTTCCGCCATGAGGGTGAAAAACAAGTAAAGATTTTAGGACTAAATTAGACAAGATATTTTCTTTTTGCTTAATTCCAGTTAAGTTATATTTCTGGTTTTCTTCTAGAAGAAAATCAACGTAGCAATCTATTTTTTCTAATTGTTCATTAGTTAAATTTATCCCTATGAAACGACAGTATTCAATGATTTTTTTCATATAATATATTTTATATGTTTAAAAAAAAACATAAAGGGTAATGTGAAGAAAGTTTTATTTTATACAACAGGTTTTTTTATTATTTTTATAATATTAATAATCTCGATACTTGCTTATTTATTAAGTTCCGCTGTAGGTTCAACTACCAGAGAATCAGATATTATAAAAAATGTTTCTGAGGGATATGGATTTAGTATTTTCAAATGGGAGAGGGAAAATTTCTTTGATAAATGGGTGAGCTATATTAATCCTTTTGACAACCATAAGAAAATAAAGTCTAAAGATCAGATAATAGAATATTTTTCTTTATTGGAAAGAATCGCTGTAAATGAAAAGTTATATTCTGAATTATTCATGGAAAATTTAGACTTAAGATCAAAGGCTCAAGAAAAAGAAATTTATATTGATCGAATAAACAATAACATCACTAAAAATTCTGAGAATATTAAATTACTATCAGAAAAAATTGATAAAGATAAAAATTTAATTAATGAGCAAAAATTATATATTGAGCAATATTTAGAGGAAAGTATTTCAAGTATTCTTCAATCTGATAAGGTAAATCTTTTTGGTAGATTTTTTTATGTTCCGGTAGACTTTACTATAGGGAAAACGCCAAAATTACTGGTTATTTCGCCAAGAGATAGAATATTTAGGAAAGAAGATAAGCTGCTAAATAATGATATCTCATTAGATGATATTATTAAAATAGAAAATCAATTATTTTCAAATAACAATCTTTCTGCAATAGTAGTTCCTACCGGTGGAGTTAGTACCTATCCATCAATGGTATCTGAAGGAGATTTATTGTATGTTTTGCAAACATCTGCGCACGAGTGGTTGCACAATTATTTAGCGTTATTTCCATTAGGTAGATCATACTTCAATAGCATAGAGATGCAATCTATTAATGAAACTATTTGTGATATTTTTGGCAATGAAGTTGGTTTGCTTGCATATGAAAAAATTATTGGTACTGAAGAAAAAAATGAGATTAATTATATAAGTAATTTAGACATAAATTTTGATTTTAATTCATTTATGAAGGATACAAGATTTGAGGCTGAAAAATTATTATCGGAGGGAAAAATTATTGAGTCTGAGTCATTTATGAATAGCCAAGCAAGGGTATTATCAGACTATGGATATAATATAAGAAAGATAAATCAAGCTTATTTTTCTTTTTATGGAACATATGGAGGAAACCCCGAGTCAACCAATGAATATCATGATAATTTAGTTCAAATTAGGGCTAAATATGAAAATTTAGGTGAAATGGTTCATGATATTAAGTATGCAGATAATATAGAAAAAATTAACAAATTATTAGAGTAGAATGCAGAAAAATGATATATAATTATAATAATGATAAATTCTAAAAGTAGAAAAAATGAAGATAGTAAGATGTATCGCCCTCCTCAGGATAACAATAGGGACAATAGGGATGAACAAATAAATTTTGACGAATTATTCGAAAAAATCTCATCTTCTATGCCAAAAATACCTTTTTTAGGAAATAATGGGAAAATACCCCTTTTTATTATTGGATTTATAATAATTATCGTATTTTGGCTTTTATCAGGTTTCTATACTGTGGGGCCTGATTCTCAGGCTGCATTGAGAACATTTGGAAAATTTGTTGGCACAGCAGAATCCGGCTTACATTGGCATTTTCCAGGCCCAGTTGGCAATAGAGATATTGTTGCAGTTACCACAACAAGAAGATTAGAACTTGGTTTTCGATCTGGTTCTGATGGCTTTGCTGTGGCGCAACCCGTGACTAATGAATCCCTAATGATTACTGGAGACGAGAATATTGTAGATGTTCAGGCAGTGGTTCAATATAAAATTTCAGACTTGCCAAATTATTTATTTTTAGTCGATGACCCGGGAGATATTGAAAGAGGGGTTAGTCCTGGTAGCCCTGACGGTAGAACACTGCGAGACATCGCCGAGACCGCATTGAGGCAGGTTGTTGGAGCAAGAAATATTGATGATGTATTGACGACTGAAAAAGAGCAAGTTCAAACGGAAGTTTTACTAAAAATGAAACAACTAACAAGTGAATATGAAACGGGTTTAGATGTTATCCAGGTTCTTTTACAAAATGTAAATCCACCCAAAGAAGTTCAAGCTGCATTTGAAGACGTTGTTAAGGCTCGTGAAGATAGGGATAGACTTGTTAATTTAGCAGAAGCATATCAAGCATCTGAAATACCTAGATCATTAGGTCAGGCTGCCCAAATTACGGAGGCCGCACTAGGTTTCAAAGAAGGAAGAATTGCTAAAGCTAGAGGTGAAGCAGATGGTTTCAATGCTATTCTAGAAGGTTATACCAATTCTCCAGATGTAACTAAAAAAAGATTATATCTTGAGTCAATGGAACAAATATTACCAGGAATTAAAAAGTTTATTCTTGATGATAGTTCTGTGCTTCCATTTTTACCTATTGATGGGGCTAATTCTGGAGGAATACAATAATGAATCCAAGAAATTTATTAATCATATTAGTCATAGCTTTGCTTGTTATTGTCCCTCAAATAGTTTATGTTGTTGATCAAACTCAAATAGCTATTGTAACTAGGTTTGGAGAGTACCAAAAAACATCTACTAATCCTGGATTAAAATTCAAAACACCTTTCGCAGAGCAGGTAATTAAATTCGATAATAGATTATTAAGAGTTGACGCAGCTCCTGCATCAATATTAACAGCAGATAAGAGAAATTTAGTTATTGATTCATATGCTAGATATAGAATAGTTGATCCACTCCAATTTTACAAAAGCTTGAGGAACGAAATTGGTGCTGCATCTAGGGTAGGTGATATTGTTAATGCTCAACTAAGACAAGAAGTAGCTTTAGACTTACAAGAAGAAGTAATTTCTGAAAAACGAGAAGATATTATGAATAGAGTGACTCTAGCTAGTAATAGAATTGAAGCTTCTAGAGATTCTCTTATTGAAACTTATGGAACTATAGCTCATGAAAAAATAGAAATTTTTATTGATGAAAGTTTGACAGATAGACAACGAGGTAGACCTGCATCACAAGAAGAAGTTGATTTACTAATAAATAATTCTAATCCTCAATCTCTCGCTGATTTTTCTATAACATATACAACGGATATAGTAGATATTTATGGAATTAAAATAGAAGATGTCAGGATAAAAAGAGCTGATTTCCCCCCTGATATAGAAACGAGCGTATTTCTAAGAATGGAAGCTGAAAGAGAAAGAATTGCAAGTGGGCTTCGTGCAGAAGGATCACAAAAAGATGCTGAAATTAGAGCAGATGTAGATAAACAAGTAAATGTTATTCTAAAGAGTGCAGAAGGTACATCGGCAAGATTATACGGAGAGGCAGAAGAACAAGCCATAAATATATTAGCTGAAGCACTTGAAAAAGACCCAGAATTTTATGAGTTCAGAAGAACTCTTGAAGCGTATGAAAAGTTTTTGGACGAAGAAACAACGATCATTTTAGATCCTAATAGTGACCTACTTCAATATTTGATGACTTCTGAAAATAAATAATGAAGAAATTTTTATTTCTAATAGTTTTTTCTATTTTAATTATTTCTTGCAGCTCTGAAAAAAGTAATCTCCCAAACTTAAACAGTTTTTCATTAAATCCTACAGATCAATTTCCTGTATCTATTGATGAAACGGTTTATCAAACACAACCTGCTAGAGGTCAAGGCCACAATAATCCACATTTAGGTATTCACGTACTGTATGCAGATGAAAATAAAAAATGGACTAAATTATATGATAATTCCATACCATCAGATTATCCTCCAGTATATGCGATTGCTGACGGTAAGATTCACAGTGTGATAAAAAAGAAAGAAATAAAAACTCCCCAAAATTATCATCATGGTTATGAAATTAACTTAATTTTTGCTAAAGATGATAATAACGAAGAAATTTTTGCAAACTATAGTATAGAGCCTTTTATTGAAGAACCCGTTGACAGTTTTTATGAGAATTTTATATTAGTTGATGAAGGGCAAGGGGTTTCTAAAGGAGATATATTGGCATATTTTTTTGTACCACCCAATGCTTCTTATGAAGCACTTAAAGGAAAAAACGAAGCTACTACCCATCTCCATTTTCATATAGGTAATCTTAAAAGAAATACTTTTATATCTCCATCTATTTTTAATGAAAAAATTAGAGAAGAATTTAGTAAATATATTGGTGGATACTATGGTTCAGATAAGAGTGGTAAAAAATATATAGGGTGTTTTGGTGTTAAGATTGAAAGCTTTGAAAATCCTTTTTCAAATCAAGCATTAGATTGTTCTTAAGTTATTAAATCTCCCTTAATAATTTTTTCTTCTATTTCATAAAGATCTTTCATACTTTCTATGCTATTCCATAATTTTTCTGACTTAAATCCAAAGAGCTTTCTTTTTTTAGATAATGAAACAAATGTTGAATTTTCATGGTCTCCGATATCAGGGAGCAAATTTTTGATAGATGAGTCCATAATATAAACTCCTGCGTTAATCCAATAAGGGAGATTACCTTTCTCAATGAAACTATTTATATAGCCATCTTTCTCACTATTTACTACTCCGTATTGGCTTTTATAAGGAACAAGCATTAATGTGCAAATGACATTATTCTTAATATGAGATTTTACCATTGGCTCAATTTCTTGATTAGTAATTATATCTCCATTTGTAACTAAAACATTAGTATTATCAGGAATCATATCTAGGCCTTTTTTTATAGCTCCTCCTCTTCCCAAGGGAGATTTTTCAAAATAATAATTTGCATTAATTCCAAATTTAGATCCATCGCCAAAATGATCTTGAATTTTTTTCCCTAGATATCCACACAAAAAAATAATATCTGTTACTCCTTGTGATTTCATCCAATTAATTTGGTGTTCAATTATTGGGATACCATTTATTTTTACCATTGGTTTAGGAAGATTATCTGTTAATGGTTTTAATCTTTCTCCCTTACCACCCACTATTGTTAGAGCGTAAAATTTTTCATTTTTCATTTCTTTTTCTCATAATGGTTACCCCAACAGATTCAGAAAATCTTACAGCTCCTGGTTTTCTAATAGTCATTTTTACAGAAATACAATTTTGATCTTCATTAAAGCAAATTTCTATAAGTTTATTGGCTAGTTTTTCTACCAAGTAGTATTCCGAGCTGGCTACATGCTCCATTATCTTTTTACTTATTGTTCTATAGTTTACAGTATCATTTATGTCATCAGATTGCATAGCTTGACTTAAATCAGATTCGATTTCTATATCAATCTCAATTTTTTGCTTTGTTTGTCTTTCCCATGAATTGATACCTATAATAGCATAAGCAACTAGGTTTTTTATATTTATTTTGTCATTCATTATGTTAAGTGCCTTCCTCCATCTATATTAATGGTTTCTCCCGTTATGTAATCATTATTAATTAACATATCTATCACATTTGTAATTTCATTTAATTTGCCCATTCTTTTTGAAGGACCAAAACTAATACTAGATTTATTATAATCATTTACTTTTGTGTCTGATGGAGGCAATATAGCTCCTAAAGCTATTTCATTTACTTGTATTGATGGGGCTAACTCAAGAGCTAAACTTTTTGTTAATCCTGATAAAGAGTATTTAGAAACTCCGTAAGCGAAACGAGATTTTCTTGTTGTCTTCCAATCATTAAGATTGATAATTTTTCCTGGACTATCTCCTAAATGCTTCTTTAATTCTTGAGACAAGATAAAAGGAGCCCTTAAATTGATATTAAGATGTTTATCCCATATTTCAGGAGTAGTATCTTTTAAATTTATTTTATTAAAAATTGAAGCATTATTTATTATAATATCTAAATGACCAAATTCATCGATTATTTTTTTTATTAAATTTATATTTTCACTTACTGATTCAAGATCAGATTTAATAATCATTGAATCTGAATTGATTGACTTTATCTCATCGTAAGTTTTGAAAGCATCTATCTTTGAATTATTATAATGAATTATGGTATTTGCATTTTTGCTAGCAAAAAACAATGCAATTTCTTTACCGATTCTTTGACTTGAACCTGTAATGAGTACGGTTTTATTCAATATATTCATTTTATATGATTTAAGAATTCTTCTCTAGAACTATGATCTTTCTTAAATACTCCTAATAATGCGCTTGTACTCATCATAACATTTGGTTTTTTTACACCTCTCATTGCAGCACATAAATGTTTTCCTTCAACAACAACACCAACACCTTTTGGTGAAATTAATTCATCTACGGCATGAGCTATTTCTTGAGTCATTCTTTCCTGAACTTGCAATCTTTTTGAAAACATATCCACAAGCCTAGGTATTTTAGAAAGGCCAATAACTTTATTATTTGGAAGATAACCAACGCTGACAGTCCCATGAAATGGCAGCATGTGGTGTTCACATAAAGAAAAAAAATCTATATCTTTTACAACTACCATTTCATCATACTGAACTTCAAATAATGCATTATTTAATAATTTTTTTATATCAGTTGCATATCCAGATAATAATTCATCATACATTTTAGCAACTCTAGATGGCGTACCTTCTGTCCCATCTTTATCAACGTGCGGATCTAAAGTTTTTAAAAAATAACTAATATGATTTGAGATATTTTCTTTTGCTTCTGAGTCAAAAATTAAACCATCTTCAAAATATTCTTTTTTTTGTTTCAATGTATTCCCCCAGAAACAGCATTGATAAAATGTATTTCACTATCATCATCTATTTTTTCTAGCAGGCCTTTTCTAGTTGTAGTATGATTCACAACTGCAGCAACACCTGGTTTAATAGCTCCATCCTCAATGATATGAGCTTTTGTTCCTGGATAACGTATTTCTAAATTATCTATTAGCTCTCCTAAATTTGTTGCGGAGATTTCTACAATATTTTTATCCTCGCAATATTTTCTTAGTGCATATGGTACAAATACAATTGCCATTAAGTTTTATGATTTATAAAGATCCATTATTCTTCCAGGTTTTACAGGAAGATCGAAGTGCCTTTTTCCTGTTGCTTCCTTTACAGCTAATGCTGCAGCAGCAAGTGGAGGAGCTAGAGTAACTTCACCAACTCCTCTAACACCAAAAGGGTGTAGTGGATTTGGAACTTCTACCATTATTGCGTCAATCATAGGCATATCTAATGAGGTTGGCATTCTATAATCAAGGTATGATTTATTTGCCATCACACCATCTTCGGTAATGAAGTATTCTTCATTTAGAGCCCATCCTAATCCTTGGACTACTCCTCCTTGAATTTGACCTTCACAATACTTTGGATAAACAGCAGTACCAACATCTTGAACAGCAGTATATCTTATAACATCTGTTTTACCAGTTTCTAGATCCACTTCAAGATCACAAATATGAGCACCAAAAGCATTTCCTGCAGAATCAAGATTAACAGATGCTGTTGATGTTGCTGGCCCACCAGATGGATCTAATTTTCCAGCTAAGTCTTGAATATGAATAGATTCACTTTCAAATGAAAAAGTCCCTTTTGAAAAATTAATTTGATCTGCATCAGCTTCCCAGATAATAGATAATCTGTTTTTAAGCTCTTCTACCAATTTTTGTGCAGCATTATATGCCGCAAGGCCTGTTGCATATGTAGTTCTAGAGCCTCCAGTAACACCGGTAAAACCTATACTATCGGTATCCGGTACGCTTGGATGAAAGTCTTCAACTGGTATTCCTAATACTTCTGCAGCTTGCATAGATATAGAGGTTCTTGTTCCGCCGATATCTGCAGAACCTTCGTTCAATGTGACCTTACCATCATCATTAAGCATTAAGTCACAAGTTGATTTACCGCCTCCATTCATCCAATATCCTGTAGCAAGCCCTCTACCTCTAGCTTTTCCTTTAGGAGCTTCCCCCAAAGGAGAATTCCAGTGCTCGGAACTTTTAACCGCTTCTAAACATTCTTCTAAACCTATTCGTATAAATTTAACTCCATCACCTCTTCTTGTTCCCTCTTTACTGGCATTATCAATTCTAAATTGTAATTTATCTATTGATAATTCTTCGCAAATTTCATCGATTACTGATTCAATAGCAAATGAAACTTGAGGAGAGCCTGGAGCTCTGTAAGCTGCAGATTTTGGCTTATTAACTAAAATGTCATATCCTGTGATTTTTGAATTAGTAAGATTATAGCAAGCAAAAACACATATACTACCAGCCGTAACTGCAGATCCAGGATACCCTCCTGATTCAAACATTATATCGGTCTCAGCAGCAGTAATTTTTCCGTTTTTATTTGCACCTATTTTCATTCTAACTTTACCGCCCGGAGCTGGTCCAGTAGCTTCAAATACTGAAGAGCGATCCATTACAAGTTTTACAGGCCTGCCACCTGATTTTTTTGATAATAATGCAGCTATTGGTTCAAGATATACTTTAGTTTTTCCACCAAAACCTCCGCCAATTTCAACATAATTTACTCTGATATTTGATTCAGGAATACCTAACATTCCTGCAGTTTGAGCTCTAACACCGAAGGAGCCCTGAGTACTTGCCCAAACGTTTATTTTTCCATCTTGCCCCCACACAGCAGTAGCGTTATGAGGCTCAATATAACCTTGGTGTATCATGGACATGGTAAAAGTTCTTTCTACAACGCAATCAGAGTTCTTGAAGGCTTCTTCAACATCTCCAAACTCATGTCTAAATATTTTTGCTATGTTTGTATCAGGTACACTTTCTCCTAAGTGATCACCGACCAAGCTTTCAAGGATAATAGGCGCGTCTTTAGCCATGGCAGAATCAACATTTGAAATATGTTTTAAGATTTCATATTTTACTTCAATATTTTTGATAGCTTCTTGTGCAGTATTACGATCAATTGCTGCTACACCTGCAATTACATGACCCTTATAATGGACTTTATCTAAAGCCATAATGTTAGCTTGATCTCGCTTAAGATTAACGACATCTTCACCTGTAGAAACTTCTTTTTCTTCAACTTTTGGAAAATCTTTGTTTGTTACTACAGCAAACACGCCATCCATAGCTTCTGCTTTTGAAGTATCTATGCTGAGTATTCTTGCGTGAGGGTGAGGGCTTCTAAGAACATCTCCCCATATCAATCCTGGAACTTTGATATCTGCTCCGTATGTGGCTCTTCCTGTTACCTTATCAACACCATCGTGCCTTATAGGAGACTTGCCAATAACATTATATTTACTTTTATTTTCATGAGTAGCAACCATAAATTTTTTTCCTTGATTATTAAAGCTCTTATAATTTCATTTTACAATAAAGTTGTTAAATAAGTTTAAGATATTCCTATCTTAAACTGTCAATTATTCTGCCTGCATTCATAGGTGTATCATACAGCCTAACGCCTATTGCACTTTTGATAGCGTTTGCTATAGCTGGTATAGGTGGACAAATTGGGACTTCACCAACACCTCTTACACCGTAAGGATGTAATGGATTTGGAACCTCCACAAGTATAGTATCAATTTTTGGCAGATCTAATGAAGTTGGCATTCTGTAATCAAGAAAACTTGAATTAGCCATAGAACCATTATTTAGCATATAATATTCTTCATTTAGTGCCCATCCAATACCTTGAACTGCCCCCCCTTGAAGTTGGCCTTCCACATATGAAGGATGTATAGCAGTACCGACATCTTGAATAGCTGTATATCTTATAATATCTGTTTTTCCAGTTTCAACATCTATGTCTAAATCTACTATATGCATACCAAATCCATCACCAGCAGAAGACAAGTCAACGCTTCCTGTAGATGTTGCTGGTCCGCCTAAATCTCCTAATTTATTTGCTAACTCCTTGAATGAAATAATTTTTTCTTCATTATTATAGCTAAAAACACCATCATTAAATGAAATTTCTTCAGAGTTAATATCCCACAAAATAGACGCTCTTTTTTTGAGCTCATCAACTAAATTATTAGCGGCCTCCCAACATGCGTATCCAGTAGCATATGTTGTTCTAGAACCGCCAGTAACATCAGTGAATCCGATAGAATCGGTATCAACTATATTTGGCTTGACGTCATGTGCATCTATTCCTAAAACTTCAGCTACATGCATAGCCATGGATGCCCTTGATCCCCCAATATCTGTAGAACCTTCAGTTAGTATTACAGTACCATCGCTGTTAACAGCTAGGTTTGCAGCTGATTTTAGCCCAATATTAAACCAATACCCAGTTGCTAAACCTCTCCCTCTTTTTATTCCTGGGAGTGGCTTTCCTAAGGGAGAATTCCAGTGGTTAGAAGCTTTTGCGGCAGATAAAACTTCCTCTAATCCAATTTTTGAAAATCTTACTCCATCACCTCTTCTTGTACCTGATTTAGATGCATTTTTCATACGAAAATCAAGTGAGTTCCAATCTAATTTATCACATAATTCATCTATCAATGACTCCATAGCAAAAGCGACTTGTGGTGAACCAGGAGCTCTATAGGCTGCTATTTTTGGTTTATTAACTAGGATATCCCACGCATCAATCCTCATATTTTCTATGTTATATGGTGCATAAATACACATTGCAGCAGGGCCAATCATTCCGCCAGGATTTGCACCTGCCTCAAACCATATTTCACTTATAGCTGAGTTTATTTTCATATCATTATTAATACCTAATTTGATTTTTATTTTGCCTCCAGGTGTTGGCCCAGTAGTTTCAAAAACAGCTGTTCTTTCCATAACCATTTTTACAGGCCTACCAGATTTTTTGGATAATATTGCTGCTATTGGTTCAAAATAAACTGGAATTTTACCACCAAAACCTCCTCCAATTTCTAATGGTGTTACTTTCACTTGAGAAACATTAACTTGTAATATTCCAGCTATCTGCGTTCGAGCAGGAAAGGCTCCTTGAGTGCTAGTCCATATTTTAATTTGATCATCCTCATTCCACACAGCTGTTGCATTATGAGGTTCTATATATCCTTGATGTACCATTTCCATGTTAAATTCGCCTTCGAATGTATGATCAGAATCTTTCATTGATTGTTCTACATTTCCAAAGTCATGTCTTATATGTTCAGACATATTTGTACCATGAACTTTCTCTCCAAGGTCATCACCTATTAAATCTTCAAGAATTATTGGTGCATTTTCTTTCATAGCATCTACAACATTTGTAACAGATTCTAATATCTCGTATTTAACAATAATTTTTCTTGCTGCTTCCTCGGCTATATTCCTATCAATAGCAGCAATTGCTGCTACTGGATGGCCCTTATAAATAACTTTTTTGTCAGCCATAAGCTTTTCTGACGCCCACTTAAAATTTACACTTCCTTCACCAAGGTCGACCATTTTACTTTCAGCTTTTGGCATATCTTTGTGTGTGATTACTGCAAGAACTCCATCCATTTTTTCTGCATCAGAGGTATCAATAGAAGTAATCTTTGCATGAGCGTGAGGACTTCTAGCTACAGCACCCCAAATAAGGCCAGGCAACTTAAAATCAGCACCGTAAATTGCTTTACCTGTGACTTTATCGTATCCATCGTGTCTGATTGGTCTTGTACCAACTACTTTATAGTCTTTTTTTGGTTCAAAAGTTGCAACCATAAAATTTCTCCTATTCCTGTAATAATCTCTAATCTATTAATTTAAATGAACTTATTTACTAGCTTTTTGTACAGCTTTGATAATTTTGTCATAACCTGTACACCTACAAAGGTTACCTGCTAGCCAATGCCTAATTCTTTCTTCGCTCGGTGAAGGTTCATTATCTAATAAGCCTTTTGCAGAAACAAGAAATCCAGGAGTGCAAATACCACACTGTAATGCGGCCTCTTCTAAAAATGCTTGCTGCAAAGGATGTAACCCTTCGGGGGTTGCCATACCTTCTACTGTATTAACATCTTTACCATTAACTTCAGGGCCTAAAACTAAACAGGAATCAACAATTCTTCCATCTACGTTTACTGTACAAGCTCCACAATTACCGTCTAGGCAACCTTCTTTTGTGCCTGTTAATCCAACAATTTCTCTAAGTGTGTCTAAAAGACTCATGTATGGTGGAATTAATAAGTCATACTCTTGTCCGTTAATTTTTGTGTTTATCTGAACTTTATTTATTTTTGAACTTGACATTTTTAACCTCTAGCTCTTTCAATTGATTTGGTTATCATTCTCCTAGTTAGAACTTCTACAAGATCTTTTCTTTGTTCAATAGTTCCTCTCATATCAGTAATAGGAGTAGCAGCATTTTTTGCTAATGAAGCGGCATTATTTATAAGCTCATCACTTATAGTGCCACCAATAAGACTTTTTGCAGCATCTATTGCAACAATAGGAGTTGGCCCAACTGAAGCTAATGCAATTTTTGCATCTTCGATTATATTTTTATCTGAACTTAATTTTACAGATACTGCAACTGCAGCAACTGCTATATCCATTTCATTTCTAGGTATAAACCTTGTATATGCCGAACCAAAATTTTCCTTAGGCTTTGGTAAGAAAATGCTTACAAGAAGCTCACCATTTTCTAAAATTGTTTTGCTAGGTCCTGTACAAAAGTCATCTACAGAAACTTCTCTTTTTCCATTTGGTCCTTGGACAATTGCTATAGCATTATTAACAATTAGGGGGCAAATACCATCAGCAGAAGGGGCTCCATTACATAGATTCCCGCCTAAGCCTGCTCTAGATTGTATTTGAATACCACCTATAATTGAAGCTGCGTCAACTATACCTTCGTATTCGTTACATATTTGCTCATTTTCATAAATATGACAGCAAGCAACAGATGCCCCAATTGTTAAGCCTTCACTATCAAAATTAATGTTATTTAATTCTGGAATATTTTTTACATCTACAACCGCATCTAAATCCCAGACATTTGCTCTGGCTTTTACAAGTAGATCTGTTCCTCCAGCCAAGGGCCTAGCTTTCTCTCCATATTTACTAAGAGCGTCAACTGCTTCTTTTACGGTGGTTGGGGCAAGATATGCAAATGGGTGCAATAGCCCACTCCTTTCCTTTATAAGTTTCTAAATCTTTATTTTAAAAAGTTTAGTTTAATCAAACTAATTAAAACATTATAGTGATTATTATGCCAATCATAAGTGAGTCTTGCAAATATCTTTTGCCCTTATAAAGATAAATTTAATATTAATTTATTCCTTTTAGAGTTTCTCCCCCTATAAGATGCAAGTGGATATGATCTACTATTTGACCAGAATCTTTGCCCTTATTAGTGATAACTCTATATCCAGAATTAAAAATATCTAGTTTTTTTGCTATTATATTAGTCGAGAACCATAATTCGCCTAAAATTTGTATATATTTTCTTTCTCCTGCATTTTCGATGTGTTTTTTAGGAATAATTAAAATATGCTTTTTCGCCACAGGATTTATATCATTAAATGCAAAAACTTTATCATTTTCAAATATTTTTGTACAAGGAATTTTACCTTCAATTATTTCGCAGAACAGACATTCTTTAGTAAGCACAATATCTCACCGTTGTTTACATAGGAACTTCTGTATCATTTGATGGAAAAATATTCGTATCAGTATCTGAATACTTAAGAGTATTAGAAGCTCTTGTATTCAAGTTATTTGCAGCTTCAGTTGCTTCGGCTGCTAGTCTATTTGAGTTTATATTAGAAAAATTTCTCTGAACTGGAGAATTATCAGATGACCTTATTGGCCTATACCTTTTATTCAATAGTGGCTTAATGTTATCTTCATCATTTACAGCTTCAAATGGGAAGTTTGAGCTTACCGCTAATAATGTAAGGATAGTAACGGAAGCTCCTCTTGGTTGATACATTCCATTTTCCCATTCACTAATAGTTTGCTGTCTTATTCCAAGTTCTCTAGATAATGCTGTCTGAGAAAGCTTAAGATGCTTTCTTAAACTTTTTATATTAGTTGCTTGCCATTTAAAATTTATTGGTGGTGCTTGTCTTGTAATCATATATTTAGAATACATATTTCTTTTATCTCAAACAAAGAGAATTTAAAGCAGAATTAAGTGATTTTATTGTAAATAATTATTTAATGATTTTTTTACTTCTTTATCAATGGGACCAATGACAGAAGCCACCATTCTAGATTTTAAGAAAAAATCATTCGCTACTTTTTCTACATTAAATTTAGTAACTTTATTAATATTTTTTGTGATTTCCTCAATTGTTTGAATTTTTCCTGATATGATTTCTTGAAAGCTTAGGAAGTTAGTGACAGACATAGTGTCCTCTAGTCTCATATTCATTTTTCCTACAGTATACCTTTTTGCTTTTTCTACTTCTTCTTCGGTTACATTTTCTTTTATTTTTTCAATTTCATTTTCTATAACTTTTATTGTTTCTTGAATATTCTTTGGCTCAACTGCAGAGTCAATAATAATTGATCCAGTATCAGAAAAATATTGGACATTAGATGAAATACCATACGCCAAACCTCTTGATTCTCGAATCTCTTCAAATAATCTACTTCCCATGGTTTCTCCAAGAATAACAGAAAGAATAGATAGAGAATATTTTTTATCATCCAGATAATTTATCCCAGGAAAACCCATATTTAAGTGAATTTGCTCAGTATTTTTCTTAGTTATATTTATCCTTAAGCCTTTGTTCAGCTCTGGTGTTGATATTGGAGAAAATTCTTTATTTGATCCGGTGTAGTTATAAAAATTTTTAGAAATATCATCAACTATTTTATTATGTTCAATATTACCCACTATAGAAATCACAGTATTAGATGGCACATAATTATTTTTGAAAAATGATAATAAAGATTTTTTTGAAATGCTATCAACTGACTCGACACTTCCTGCAATATCTCTACCCATTGGATGATTTGCCCAAAGTAAACTTTCTAGTATTAAGTTAACGTAGCTACTAGGAGAATCATAGGAGGATCGTATTTCCTCATATATAACTTTTTTTTCCTTCTCTATGTCACTGCTCCTAAATAGAGAATTTTGAAACATGTCAATAAACAAAGATAAGCCTTCATTATAATTTTCAAGAGGTATTTTACACCAATAACCTGTGACTTCTTTATCAGTGAATGCATTAATTGATCCTCCAACATCCTCTACAACTGATGATATTAATTTTGGTGTTGATTTTTTCTTTGTGCCTTTAAATAAAACATGCTCTATTAAATGGGACACTCCAGCCAATTCATCAGTTTCGTGCCTTGAACCACATCCCACTAGAAAAATTATTCCCACAGAGTTTGTATAAGGTAGTTGATTTGTTAGGATTCTTAATCCATTATCGAGTGTTGATTTCTTGAAAATAATTTTGTTCAAAGTAATTTTTGTTTATAGAATTGTTTTTGAATAAGAATACAAATAAAATATTAGATAATAATTATGCATATTAGAAGTTACTTGCAAAAAAAAACAACTACGAGCATTCTTTTTCTAATAATTTTTTTCACTTTATTAGTTAGATTGTACGGTATTAATTGGGACAATGGAACACTTTTTCATCCTGATGAAAGAGCTATGTTATCTCAAGTATATGATATAAGCTTTCCTGAAGGAAGAGAATGGAACGATTTTTTTGATGCAGAGAAAAGTACGCTAAATCCTGGTTCATTTAATTGGGGAAGTATGCCCCAATACGCTCTTAAGCTAATTCAGTACGCCTATGCTCCAATTGATTGGCTAGATATATATGAGTTGAGATATCCTGGAAGAATACTTTCTTCTATTTTTGACACAATATCAGTCATATTTGTATTTTTAATTTCAAGATATATTTTTGATAATAAAGTTGCTATTCTTTCAGCATTCTTAACCTCAATTTCAGTAATTCATATTCAGCTAAGTCATTTTTATGCTGTAGACACTTTTTCAACAGCATTTGTTTTAGGAACTTTATATTATGCGATAAAAGTAGGCTATGAGGGCGGTCGTAAAAATTCACTTTTTACAGGTGTAATGTTTGGATTTGCTTTAACTACAAAATTCTCAGTAATACCATTAGTTGTGCCAGCAGTACTTGCTCATATTATTTTTCAATTATCTGATAATAAATACGATCGTTTAAGAATTATTTTGGATAAAAAAGAATTTTTGCTTATAATCAAGAATTTAATTTATTTCTCTTTCTCAACTTTTTTAATTTTACTTATATTTCAACCATATATGTTTATCGATTTGTCAACATATATTCATACGATTTCAACTCAAGGAGATATGGTTAGGCGCAATATAGATTTTCCTTTTACAAGGCAATATATCGATACACCAAAATATTTATATCAAATTATCCAAACAGGAATTTGGGGTTTAGGGCCTATACTAGGGATAATGGGTTGGCTTGGACTATTTTTATCAATTATTTCACTAATAATTTTTAGAAGAAAATCAGATATTATCATTATTTCCTGGATTTGCTTGTATTTTTTTATTACTGGATGGTTTGATGTAAAGTTTTTACGATATATGCTTCCTTTAACTCCATTTTTAATTATTTATGCTTCTAGGTTGATATTTTGGCTAGTTGGAATAATTAGAGCATTAAAACCAGACAATAAATGGATGAATTATTTTCCTATCATAATAGTGGTTATTTTTACCTTGCATTACTCCTTATCTTTTATGAATATATATAGTGGTAATCACCCATCAGTAGAAGCGTCTAATTGGCTAGAAAAGAATGCTGATACTAGATCTATAGTGGTTCATGAGCACTGGGATGAGGGAATTCCTCATAACTCTAAGGTAATTTTTGCTGAAAGGTTAGAGCTTTATAATTATGATAATTATAATAAATTTGAAACTATTTCAAGCCAGCTAGAAAATGCTGATTATTTTGTAATAGTTTCGAATAGATTATATGCAACTATACCAAGATTAAGTGAAAGATATCCTATAAGTACTTTGTTTTATAAAAAATTATTCTCAGGTGAGCTTGGATATGAAATTTCTTATACAAATAACAGGCCTATAGGTGGGTTAGGTGTTGAATACCATGAAGATCTTTTTGCAAGGTTAGATTTCAATTACGATAATGAATTATTGAAAAGTAATCAAGACTATGTAAGTATTAATTTTGGATGGTCCGATGAAAGTTTTTCAGTATATGATCATCCCAGAATATTTATATTTGAAAATAAAAGAGAATTTTCTTCGCAAGAAATTTTGGACGCCATAGGGTTACAAAATAATTATTTTTATACTTCTAATACCGGTCAACTTGGTTTAGTATACGATGAACAAAAAGCAAATACTCAGCTAGGCGGTGGAAACTGGTCCTCAATCTTTTATATTAGCTCTATTCCTAACATAATATACCCTGTTATTTGGTATACCTTTGTTTTATTTCTTTCACTAATAACTTTGCCAATAACGTGGTCAATATTTAAAAAATGGCCCGAAGGAGGATATTTATTCTCTAAGCCTCTTGGTATTATTCTTGCTTCAATTTTCACATGGATATCTGTTTCTTATGGATTAGTTCAATATAATATTTTGTCTGTACTTATTGGTTATGTACTTTTAGGATTAATTTCATATTGGTTGGTAAGGATCAATCTTTCAAATTTTAAAAAATTTATACATAACAACTTCAGAAATATTATAAAACTTGAATTTTTATTTTTATTTATTTTTAGCATTTTTCTTTTCTTAAGGATGGCAAATCCTGATTTATGGCACCCATATAAAGGTGGAGAAAAACCTATGGATTTTGCTTATCTAAATGCCGTCATTAAATCAACAATTTTCCCTCCATATGACCCATGGTATTCAGGTGGTTATCTAAATTATTATTATTATGGCCAATTTATTATATCCAACCTAATCAAGACAACTGGAATCCCTACTTCTATTGCTTATAACTTGGCTATTCCCCTGATAGCGGCTTTAACATTTACTGTGTCTTTCTCATTAATTAGAGGAGTTACCTATTTATCAAATGTAAAGTCTGCAAAAAATTATTCTATATATGCTGGATTATTAGGAGGGTTTTTAGTTACATTTGCAGGTAATATAGATGGCTTATATCAGCTTATTTCTATTCTACGTAACGAGGCATATAGTTTTGATTTTTGGAACAGTTCTAGATTGATGAATGCTCAGTCTGGTGGATTTGAAATAACTGAATTTCCATTTTTTACATTTTTATTTGCTGATTTACACGCTCATTTAATAGCTATACCATTTGCCTTATTATCGATTTCTATAACTTTTGCCATATACACAAAGATTTTAAGAAATGATGGATTTTATGGTCAAATTTTCTTAGCATTGTTACTAGGCCTAATACTTGGTGCAATCAGAATAATAAATACTTGGGATTTTCCTACTCAATTATTGATAATAATTTTTATAATATTTTTTGGCTACCTACTTTATTCAACAAAACCCAAATTGGAAAGTATATTTTTTTCAACTTTCTTAATATTTTTTGTAATAGCTTTTAGTTATATTCCGTTTATCCCTTTTTATGAAAATTATGAATTATTTAACAATGGTATAAACAGGAGCAAATATTACACTGACTTAAAAGATTTTATCAATATAAATCTGTTTTTCTTATTTGTAGCGGCATCTTTCATTGTAATTAATTATAAAAATTACTTTAAATTGATTGAAAAAAATTATAAAAAATTTATCTTAAAAAAGAAAAAATTAAAAATTTTATTTGTTGTTTTTTTTATTATATTTCTATCAATTAATTTTTCATTATTATTTACAAATTATGTAATTGTAGGTTTATCAATATTATTTGTAAGCATAATTATAATTTATTTTCTTTTATCTCATCACAATAAATCATATAAAGATACATACTTTTTACCTATCACAATTTTACTAATATTTGGATTCGCACTTAGTGCGGGAGTAGAAATTTTTACGGTAAAAGATGATATAGGAAGAATGAATACTGTTTTTAAGTTTTACATACAAGCCTGGATACTATTTTCCCTAGCATCATCATACTTTTTATGGAAAATATTTTCATATATAGGATTTAATTTTGGTAGTTATACTTCTAAGATTAAGATCTGGGCAATACTATTATTGATAATGATTTTCTCTATATCAATTTATACTTTATACGGTACTAAGGATAGGAATCAAACTAGATTTAATACAAATTTTATTTCATTGGATGGTATGGAATATATGAAATCAGCTGAATATTATTTTGAGGATAAAAAGATAGATCTTATCTATGATTATATGGCTATTGAGTGGATAAAAAAGAATATAGATGGTTCTCCTACAATAATTGAAGGAATAACGGATCAGTATCAATGGGGTAATAGAATTTCTATCTACACTGGGCTACCTTCTGTAGTAGGTTGGGATTGGCATCAAAGACAACAAAGAGTAGAGTACGCCTATTCTGTAACATCAAGAAGGTCTGATGTTCAAAGGTTTTATCATTCAACTTTACCTAGAACAGCTATAGAGATTATAGATAAATATGACATCAAGTACGTTATTGTGGGGGAACTAGAAGAGCATTTATATACTAATGCTGGACTAGAAAAATTTGAAAAAATGCAAAGTCAGGGATTAATAAAGATCTATCCTAACGATATGATTAATTATGAAACTCCCGTTAGGATTTATAAGTATATTGATTGATAAACAAAAAATTATAAAAGCTGTATTTTTTGATATTTATGGTACGATTGCGGATTTTTATCCTCCAAAACAAGAAATACAATTAAGCGTTACAGAAAAATTTAATATTACTTTAGAAAAAAATAAAATTTTAGATGCTTACAAATTAGCAAATAATTTTTTGGTAAAGCAAAATTCAATATTTCCAATAAGAAAAATGAATGATGAGGAAAAACTAGATTTTTTTTCAAATTATGAGAAAATAATTATTGATAATTCAGGTTCTAATGTAAATATAAATTTAGCAAAAAAAATATGGATTGAGATAACAAAACAAAGGTATGAATTAAGGATTTTTCCTGATTTAATTCCGTGTGCAAAAGCATTAAGAGATATGGGTTTAATATTGGGGTTAATTTCAAATATTAATATTTCAGGCGAAGAAATTTCTAAACAATTAGGAATTTCTTCTTACTTTAATTATGCCTTTACATCAGAAGATCTTGGTTATGAAAAACCTAATAAAATGATTTTTGAAAAGTCCTTGAATATTGCTAAACTAAATCCTAGCGAGGTAGTTTTTGTGGGTGACCAAGTAGAATCAGATGTTTTAGGAGCAAAAAATGCTAATATATTACCAATACTTTTAGATAGGCATAATAATTATGAAAATTATACAGAAGTAATAAAAATCAATGACTTATTTCAAGTTGAAGAAGTAATAAAAAATCTCAGTAGGAGTAAATAATGAAAATAGAAAAAATCGAATCAATTTTATCAGGCAATAGTCATTTTGTAAGAATAATTACTGAGGAAGGTATAGAAGGTGTAGGGCAGTCTGCTTGTTGGGGATATATGGAGGCGGTAGATACTGTTATTAATAGCTTTGAGAAATACTTAATTGGAAAAAATCCATTAAATATTGAACATCATTGGCAATATTTATATAGAATGGGACCCTTCAGAGGCTCAATACTAAATGCTGCAATAAGTGCTGTTGATATAGCGTTATGGGATATAAAAGGAAAATACCTTAATGCTCCAATTTGGATGTTAATTGGAGGTAAGGTAAGAGATAAAATCAGACTCCATTTGTTGATGGGAGGGGTTAGACCAGACGCATCTGATTTAGGTACAACTGCTGAAAATTTGAGGCTAAATGCTATAGATGCTAGAAACGAAGGTTATACTGCCATAAAAATTGATCCACTCCCAGATGGCTATCAATCTATGACATTATCAAGGCTAATTAAAGAGACAAAAAATAATGTTGCGGCTCTTAGAGAGGGCGCAGGGTTGGATGTTGATATAATTCTAGAAATTCATAGAAAGCTGACACCCATGAATGCTATTGCATTAGCAGAAGAACTAAAAGAATTTAACCCTCTTTTTTATGAAGACCCTATTCAGATAGATTCAATTAAGTCACAAGGTGAGATTGCAAGTAAGACATCTTTACCCGTAGCAAATGGAGAAAGAATGCATAATATATGGGAATTTAGAGAGATGTTTGAGGCTGGTGGAAGTCAGTATGCAAGGCCCGATTTAGGCCTTGCTGGAGGAATAACACATGTAAAAAAAATAGCATCAATTGCAGAGTCTTATCATTCGGCTCTTGTTACTCACAATTTTCTAGGCCCGGTACTTACTGCAGCAGCTTGTACTATAGATTCAACAATACCGAATTTTATAACTCAAGAATTTTCAGTAGTTGATGAATCACCTGAAAATAATATGATAAAAACTTCATGGATAAGAAATGGTGGTTTTATTCAAGTTTCAGAAAAAATTGGATTGGGAATAGATATCGAAATAGATAAATTAAAGCAGCAAAATTTTGAAACTAGATTAAGTACAAAAATTCCTATGAGAAATGACGGATCGGTAGGTTATTCTGTCTGAAAAAATTAAAATTTCAGTGATTGGCGCTGGCTTAATGGGCCATGGTATAGCTTTTGAATTTGCTAAATTTGGCCATGAGGTCACACTTTTCGATATATCACAGAACAAGCTTAAATTAGCAAAAGATAAAATTGAAAAACTGATTTCCAATAAAAGTGGTTATGATTCTTACAGAGAAATAACTTTTATGAAAAACCTAAAAGAGAGTATTTTAGGAGCCGAAATTGTTATTGAGGCAATTAATGAAAACTATGATGCAAAGGTAGATTTATACTCTAAAATAGAAAAGTTTTTAGATAATAAATCATTAATAATTAGTAATACTTCATCCTTACTTCCTTCAAAATTATCAAAAAATCTTCAGAGGCCTGAGAGGTTTTTTGTAACGCATTACTTTAATCCACCATACAATATTCCATTAGTAGAGATAGTACCAACACTCGAAACAGATATAAGAAATATAGATAAAATTAAAAAATTATACTTTGAGATGAATAAAAACCCCGTAGTCTTAAAAAAAGAAATTAATGGATTTATAGCAAATAGATTACAGGCGGCCATACAGAGAGAATCTATTAATTTAGTTGAACAGGAAATTGCAACCCCTCAAGATATAGATAATATAGTAAAAAATACATTTGGTAGAAGACTCTCTGTAGCGGGGCCATTTGAAATTTGGGAGCAAATTGGCTGGGATCTAGTAGAAAAAATATTATTAGAAATATTGCCAAATTTATCTAATAAAAAATCCCCATCAAAGTTGATAGAAGAAAAAGTTTTACAAAAAAAATTAGGTTTCTCAACTAACGAAGGTTTTTATAAATGGGATACAAAGAAAAAAGAAAAATTAGTTGATGCTATTTCAAAAAATTTAATTTTATTAAGAGACTTTAATTCTAATGAATGATTTCAGGAATAAAATTACTATATCTGTAATTGGGTCAGGATTAATGGGGCATGGGATAGCTTTAGATTTTGCATTAAGTGGATTTAAGGTTTATCTAAATGATATATCAAAAGAAAAAATTGATTTAGGATTTAAACTAATTTCTGAAACTATAGATTATTTATCTAAGTCTCGAAAATTAAATAAAAAAAATATTTTAAAAAATATTATTCCAGAAGAAAATTTACGTTTAGCAGTTTGTAATGCAAATATTGTAATAGAAGCTGTTTATGAAGATTTAAATTTAAAAAAAGATATTTTTAAATTTGTAGAAAAAAATATTTCTTATGAATGTATCTTATTGTCTAACACCTCAACATTTTTACCATCAGATATAACAGAAGATTTCTTGTACCCTGAACGCTTTGCAATATCTCATTATTATAATCCTCCATACTTGTTGCCCGGTTTAGAAATTGTTGCAGGTGAAAAAACTTCTAAACACATAATTGAATTCCTGATTAATTTTTATAGATCTATAGACAAAAAACCTTCATTAGTAAAAAAAGAAATTAAAGGTTTTGTAGGCAACAGGCTACAAGTAGCTTTATTAAGAGAATCATTAAAACTGGTTGAAGAAGGGTATGCAACACCCGGGGACATAGATGAAATAGTTAAGGGTAGTTTTGGAAGAAGATTATCAGCAGCTGGACCATTTGAACTACGAGAAATAATTGGTTTAGATTTAGGATTCAATATTACGAAAGAAATAATATCAACTTTAGGGAATTCTAAAGAAACTTCTAAATTAATTTCAAGTAAAATATTAGATGGAGATTTAGGGGTAAAAACTGGAAAAGGTTTTTATCAATGGACTGATGAAAAAAAACAAAATTGGAAAAAACATATGTTAGATTGGCTAATTTTATTAGAAAACAGTGATAAAAATTCGCAATAATAATTAGTAAGTATGGAGAAATAAATGATAGATAAAAATAATCCTCATAGACTTTCAGAATTAGTTATTCCTGAAAATTATAAAATAATTTTGGAACCAAATCTTGAAGACCATATATTTAATGGCGAAGTAAATATAGATCTTGAGGTTAATGAAACAATAGATGTAATAATATTAAATATTGCTGACCTAGTAATTAATTCTATAGAAATATTTTCAGAAACAAATAAAAAAATTAGTGTAAAAAATTATACTATAGATGAAAATCTTGAAAGGTTGACGATATTTTTAGGAGAAAAAATATTAAATGGAAGTTATAAACTAAATATAGTTTTTTCGGGTATTCTTAATGATCAATTAAGGGGATTTTATAGGTCGGAGTTTGTAGATGAAGATGGTAAAAATCATACAATTGCTACTACTCAATTTGAAAGTACTCATGCAAGAAGGGCTTTCCCATGTTTTGATGAACCTGCATTCAAAGCAACTTATGATATTACACTAATTGTTCCACAAAATCAGTATGTTGTCTCAAATTCTCCAATTATCAATCAGGTTAATCTAGATAAATATAAAAAGAAAGTAGACTTTGAAAAGACCATGAAAATGTCTACATATCTTGTAGCATTTATTGTTGGTCCATTTGAAGCTACAGAAGAAATTTTAGTCGATGGAATTCCTTTGAGAATTATTCATCCTATTGGTAAAGGACATCTGACAGATTACGCATTAAAGTCTGGAAAATTTGCACTAGAATTTTTTTCAAAATATTATGATATAAAATATCCTGGCCAAAAGTTAGATATGGTTGCAGTCCCAGATTTTGCTTTTGGGGCTATGGAAAATTTGGGTTGTATAACATATAGAGAAGTTTTGCTACTTGTAGATGAAAAAAAAGCAACTTCTCCTGAACTATTAAGAATTACTGATGTAATAGCTCATGAGATAGCACATATGTGGTTTGGTGATTTAGTTACTATGAAATGGTGGAACGGCATATGGCTTAATGAGGCTTTTGCAACATTCATGGCTACTATGTGCTCAGATAAATTTAATCCAGAATGGAAAAGATGGAATCAGTTTAGTCTTGAGAGATCTATGGCTTTTGATGTTGATTCTTTGGAAAACACTAGGCCTATTGAATTTGAAGTTAAGTCCCCTGTGGATGCTGAAGGTATGTTTGATTTATTAACTTATGAAAAAGGTGGTTCAGTTCTTAGAATGCTTGAGCAATTTCTAGGAGAAGAAGTTTTTAGAAATGGAATAGTTCATTATCTTAAGAAATATTCTTATAAAAATACTGAGACAGATGACTTATGGAATGCTATAGAAAATAAATCTGCAGAGCCTGTTAATCAAATTATGAACTCATGGATTTTCCAAAAAGGTTATCCTTTAGTATCTGTTGACTTTGGTAAAAATAAAAAAGAAATTATAATTAGTCAGAACAAGTTTTTATTCTCTAAGGATTCAAAAAACGATACTACTAACTGGTTCATACCTATTAATATTAAGTATTCAATGAATGGTAAAATTTATGATGAAAAAATACTTCTTGAAAAACAATCGAGAAGCTTTCATCTTAATGGTGAAGTTGAATGGATATTTTTCAATGCAAATTCCAATGGTTTCTTTAGGATAAATTATAGTAAAACATTACTTGACCTGTTATCAAAGGCAATTAACTCAGGAATTTTACCAATAGAAAGATATACACTTTTGGATGATCTATGGGCAACAGTTTTGTCAGGTAATTTATCAGCCTCTAAATTTTTAGACTTTATCCAAAATTATGAAAAAGAAAAAGATTTGGATGTATGGATATTACTTTCTTCATGTTTATATTCGCTAGATAAATTAACTAATAAAAATAATAAGGAAATTTTCGTAGGAAAAATTCTGAAAATTATTAATCCTCTAATTGAAAAATTTGGTTATCTACCCGGTAAGGATGATTCTCCTAGATTGCTAGAATTACGCGGTATATTAATAAAAATTAAAGCTAATATTTGTAATGATAAAAAAACAATTGATTACTGTAGAGAATTACATGAAGAGCATCTTAAAACAGACAAATATATTGAACCCAACCTATTGTCATCAATTATCTCAGTTGTTGCAAGTAATGGTGAAGGTAAAGACTATGAAGTATTTGTAGATAAGTTTAAAAATGCTAAGAATCCTCAAGAAGAGAGGCGATATCAAAGTTCATTATGTTTATTTAACCATGAATCATCATTTTTAAACACCTTGAAAATGTCTCTAGACGGAACTATTCGTACCCAGGACGCTCCATATTTAATAGCTTTATGTTTGAGGAATAAAACATTTGGTGACAAAACTTGGACTTTTATAAAAGATAATTGGGAAGATATATTAAATAAATTCCCATCAAATAGCATAGTAAGAATGTTATCTGGGTTAACATCATTGAGTAAAGAAAACTTATCTAATGATATACATAAGTTTTTCGAAAAAAATCATGTTCCCCAGGGGCAGTTGACTCTAGTTCAAACTCTTGAAAAATTACGAATTAATGTTGAATTTTTTAATAGAGAAAGTGATGAATTTTTAAATAGCTGAAATAAAATAGCGAATAAAAATTCGCTATTTTATTTATAAGTCATTAGTAAACTATTTACTTGCACTAGTACAAACGGTGTCAATAATCATTTGTGTTACCAAATATGGGTCACAGTTTGCATTTGGTCTTCGATCTTCAATGTAACCCTTACCATCTTTAGCTACTTGCCAAGGTATTCTTATTGAGGCCCCTCTATTAGATATGCCATATGAAAACTCAGAATATTTTGCAGTCTCATGTGCACCTGTTAATCTATCCTCAACTCCTACTCCATAATTTGCAATGTGGAGTTCGGGTTTTCCGGGCTCTCCAAGAGATTTTGCAGCATTTTCACATGCTTCAAAAGAAGATCTCATTTGCTTAGTTGAAAAGTTTGTGTGGCATCCTGCTCCATTCCAATCACCTTTTATAGGCTTAGCATCAAAACTAACAGAAATTGGCATTCCTTTTGGACCTTTAATATCTTCACCAATTCTTTGCAACAACCATCTTGCTAGCCATATTTCATCGCCAACTTTTGGAGCTTCTACTGGCCCGATCTGAAATTCCCATTGTCCAGCCATGACTTCAGCGTTAATGCCTGCGATACTTAAACCAGCATCTATACATGCTTGAAGATGTTTGTTTACTACCTCTCTGCCAAAAATTTCATCGGCACCGACACCGCAGTAGTATCCTCCCTGAGGTGCAGGGAATCCAATATCTGGCCATCCAAGAGGTTGGGTACCTTCAAAAAAAGTGTACTCTTGTTCTAGTCCAAACCAAGTTTCAAAAGAAGAGTATTTTTCAGCTACAACTGCACATTTAGCACGAGTATTTGTAGGGTGAGGTGTTTCCATATCTGTTAATAATGTTTCACATAATACTAGTTTATTATCACCACCCCTTATTGGATCAGGAGTGACCATAACAGGACTAAGTACAACGTCAGAAGATTCACCTGCAGCCTGATTAGTTGATGAACCATCAAAACCCCAAATACCAGGTTTTTCGCTATCTGAAATGACTTTTGCTTTTGAACGAATTTTTGCTGATGGTTTTGTTCCATCAATCCATAAATATTCTGCTATGTAGGACATATATCTAATTCCTATCTTTAAATTGTTTATTATTTATTTTATAATTTAACAAAAAAATGTTACAAATTTGTTTCAATTATAAAGATTATTATTCAATATAGGCCATAATGAACAAAAATCATCTAGAAATCATACTAACATCTAACTTTAAAGATTTAGAGGATTGGCATAATAAAAATCAATATCAAGAGCTCGATCTCAGAGGAGCCATTTTCTCAAATAAAGATTTTGCTAAATTTGATTTTTCTAGATCTTTACTCGACCACGCCACGTTCGTAAATTGCAATCTTGATGAAACAATTTTTAACTCTGTAAAATTTAGAAATGGATTTCTTGAGAATATATCAGCAAAAAAATCAATATTTAATAGAACTAACTTTTTTAATATCACCATAAAAAATGTTGATTTTTCTGGGGCGAAATTTTATAGATGTGTATTTACTGATGCTAAAATAGAAAATATCAATCTGAAATCTACGGCATTATATAAGGTTTCCTGGCCCTCAGACTTTAATCACTTAGCTTGAAATTTGATTGTTTTTTATACAAGAAAGAAGAATTTCTTGAACCTTTTCTTCATGTTCTAACGTTCTTTTTGGTGATGAGTTATTAATAATATTACTTATAAATCCGTCAAAAGACTTTTTGTACCTAGGCTTATTCTCTAAACTTATGAAATTAACACCTTTTTTATAAATTTCTGTTTCATATTCTAGGTGCAATTTTAATTTTTCAGCAGGTTCAAACGGTTCTAGTATTACTGATCCCATAGTACCATAAACTTCAAATCTTCTAGCTAGTGGATTAATTTCAGAGGCAGTAATTTCCACTGTTGCTAAAGCATTATTAAATTCTAAAACACCTAGCGTATTATCCATAAAAAAAGGTAGATTTTCATTATTTTCATTATTTTTCAAGAAACTAAATACTTTATTGGGAGCTCCTAATATTGAAATAATTTGATCAATCATATGACCGCCTAAATCAAAAAATATACCTCCTTTAAATGAGCTAATTCCTTCTTTTCCCGTAAGCATTCCTTTTGGATTTTTTTCTGGAATTTTTGTTGACATATGTGCTCTTATTTGAAAAACATCTCCAATTATATTAGATCTCGATATATCCAAAATTTTTTCAAATCCATCATGGTCACGAAACATGTAGCCAAGTTGTATTAAGTTTCTTTGCTTTTTTGCTAAATTTATTATCCTTGAAAATTGTTTAATATTATTGCCTGCAGGCTTGTCATAAAAAACATGTTTATTACTATTAATTAATTCTTCAACATGGTCCAAACTTTCGAAATTTGAACTTTCGCAAGAAGCAGCAACTATTGATGTATCATCTAAAAAACTCTTGTCACTTAAAAATTGTACTTTTTTCCAGATAGAATTTTTTATGTTCAATAACTGAGCAACCCTTTCTTTATCTGGCTCATAAACCCCAACTAAATTTACATTTGGATGTTCTAAAATTACTTTTAGAACACCTTCAGCATGACCATGTTTAGTACCATATTGGACTATTTTTATTTTACGATCTATCATTTTTTTTGTATTTCACTTTTTTTCATATTTTTATTGAAGTCAAGTTTTCCAGAAATAATTATTCTACTTTCTTGAATATTAAAATCATTATTAATAAGTATATTTCTGCTAAAGAAATTTTTTGTTATTCTATTTAGTTCATCGAAAGTTTTTCTATCCCACATTCCGTGTGTACCATTTTCAACTGTAATAAATGTTAGTTCTGGATTATTATTAGGATACATTTTTTTAAATTTGTCATTTAGCATTTCTCCGTGAATATACGGAACAACATTATCATCTGTGCCGTGTATAATCATGTATGGAACAGATGAGCCATTACCAATATAAGATATTGGACTTGTGCAAGAATGACAAAAGTCACTTGTATCTTCGCAGTTTGGGTCTAAACCTTTTTTTAAATCACAAAACATTTCTGAATCAGCGTGACCAAAATAGTTTATTGCTCCGTTAATTTCTGAGGATTCATTTTTGTTACTGCCAATATTACCTTCAACATCAATAATATTTCCATCAATTTCTACTTCATTTACTCCGTTCGTAAATGCTAAATAAGATGTTAGGGCTCCTCCAGCAGATTCTCCATAGATTCCTATTTTTGCGGTATCAATTTTCACCTCTTCACTATTTCCTCTGAACCACCTTATCGCTGCCTTTGCATCATGCAAATAATCAGGGAAATTATTTTCTGGTATTAATCGATAATTTATTGATGAAAATGCAAACCCTGCTCTCAGCAAATCAAAGTTTGGATGTTCCATTTTTTCGCCTACTGCAAAACCGCCACCATGAATATGAATAATTAAAGGGAATTTTTTATTACATTCATTAATTTTACAAGGTAGCCAAAGATTTAAACTTTGCCTATTATTAGTATTGTCTGCATAATTTTTATCTAAACAAGCTGTAATATTATTATCATATTCTTGACATCCAATTTCAACTAAAGTCTTTGTTGATGTACATGATAAAATTGGAAATAATAATAAAATAGCAGCAAATACAACTTTATTATTTAGCATAATTTTTAACCATACTTATGAATTCAGAAATTTTATTATTATCTTTTTCTCCATCAGTTTCCACGCCCGTAGAAATATCAATACCCCATGGCATTAATTTCATTGCAGAGTTTATATTATTAGAATTTAATCCTCCAGCTAGAAAAATTCCGTTGATGCCTAGAAAGTCTTTTACGATATTCCAGTTAAATTTTTTTCCTGTTCCCCCGCCAATATTTTTGTCAAAAGAATCAATTAAGACTTTATGATTTAATTCTTTATGATGATTTATTAGCTTACAGATTTCTTCTTTAGTATGATTGTTTTTTATTGAAATTTGAATAATTTTAGGGTGTTTTATTTTCTCCAGAAATTCATCATTATAATTACCAGCAATTTGAACAAAGTCAAGACCTAAATTAATATAATAATTATTAATAATTTCTAAATTTTCATCTTGAAAAATCCCAACTATTTTTGTTTTAGAAGGAATATTTCTTATCTTCATAATCAGATTTTTTGCAGTAAAAAAATCAATATATCTTTTTGATTTTTTTACAAAAATTAAACCTATGTAGTCAGCATTATTTTCTAATACACATTTAGCGTTAGTAATGTTTTTGATTCCACATATTTTAATTTTTGTTTGATGTTTCATTTTGCTGGAATATTAGTTATTTTTTTCATGAAATTATGTAATTTTGCATCTTGTCTCATTAATGTTTCTCCCATTAGAATTCCATCAGCTCCATGAATTTTCATTAAGTTAACATCTTCTATATTTTTCATTCCACTTTCTGCTATTTTAATAGTTTGATCTGGAATATATTTTGATAAAGTGGCAAACACATCCAAAGAAGTTTCTAATGTCTTAAGGTTTCTATTATTAATACCAATTATTTTTGGAGAAATTTTCATTGCAATTTCAAGTTCCTTTTCATCAAATACTTCAACTATTACGTCTAAATTTAATTTTTCGCATAGTGTATAAAAAGCCGCATATTCACTGGGTTCTAGTATAGCAATTATAAGTAAAATACAATCAGCTCCATAAGCTTTAGCTTCATAAATTTGATATTCGTCTATTATAAAATCTTTACATAAAACAGGGATTTTATTTTTTTTTGATATCTTTGAAACATTCTCAAGGTCAATCATTGAGCCCTTGAAGAAATCTGGTTCAGTTAAAACAGAAATTCCTGAAGCTCCAAATCTAAAATATTCCTTTGCTCTAATTTCAGGAATTAAGTTTTCTTTTAGAACTCCAGCAGAGGGAGAAGCTCTCTTCATCTCAGCAATTATGGAAATATTTTTATTAGAAACAATTTTTTTTTCAAGAGAATTTATAATTTTTATATCTTCTCCCATAGAAATTAAATTATTTTGGCTAAATAATAATTTTTTTCTTTCAATATCTAGTTTTCTTTTTTTTACAATTTCAGTTAAGATATTTTCATTTTTTTTCAAGATAATTCCTGACTTATTTTTATTAGCTCTTCTAATTTTTTATAAGCTCTACCTGAATCTATTGAATCCTTTGCTATTTCAGCAGCTTCTTGAAATGCATTTGCTTTACCTGCAGCAATAATTCCAGCAGCAGCATTCATTATTACTATATTTCTACATGAAGTATCTTTTGATAAATTGATTCTTTCCGATTTACCATCACCTGTAAGAACTTTTTTTATTATTTTTGAAGATTCACCTATATTATTTATAATCAAATGTTCTCTTTTGCCTTCAGGTAATCCGAAATCTGCAGCTCTTGTTTTTCTTCGTTTAATTCCATTTTCGTTAATTTGATAGACCCATGTATGTCCTTCTATATCTATCTCATCTGCACCAGATTCAGAATGTACAACAAATGAATATTTTGTTCCCAAAATTTCTAAAGCTTTTGCAATTTTTTCAACGAAGTTAAAATTAGAAACACCCAGAACTTGGTGTGATGCGCGAGCAGGGTTGGTAAGCGGTCCAAGAAAATTGAATATAGTTGGTATGCCAATTTGTGGTCTTAAAGGCCCGGCAAATTTCATAGCAGGATGAAAAGTTTGCGCGAACATAAAACCTACACCTATACTTTCTATACATTTCTTGACTTTTTCTGGTTCCAAATTAATATTAACTCCAAGATCATTTAGAACATCTGCACTTCCAGATTTTCCAGACATTGCCTTATTTCCATGTTTTGCAATTTTTATTCCAGCTCCAGAAATTACAAATGCGCAAGCAGTAGAAATATTAAACCAATTCAAACCGCTTCCTCCTGTTCCGCAGGTGTCAAGTACATCATCTTGAATGTTAATTTTTAATGAGACAGATCTCATAGCTTTGGCCATACCAGCGATTTCAAAAGCAGTTTCACCCTTCATTTTTAGTGCAGTAATAAAAGATCCAAATTGAGCAGGAGTTACTTTTTCTGTCATAATTTCAAACATTACCTCTTCAGCATCTAATTCGGTAAGGTCGTTATTTGTAACTAGATTTTTTATCGCATTTTGTATGTTCATTTTGAAAGGAAGTTTTTTATTAATTGTTTTCCACACTCAGTTTTAATTGATTCAGGATGGAATTGTACTCCTTCTAAATCAAGCTTTTTATGCTTTATACCCATTATTATATTATTTTTTGTAGTAGCAGTTATTTCAAAATCTTTAGGAAGAGATTTTTTTTCTATTGCTAAAGAATGGTATCTTACGGCTGTAAAAGGATCTGGTAAATTTCTGAAAACCCCTTCATTATTATGGTAGATTTTTGATGATTTTCCATGATAAATTTCTTTAGCTTTAATTATTTTTCCTCCGTAAGCAAATGCAATACATTGGTGACCTAAGCAAACACCTAAAATAGGAATTTTTTCTGCAAAGTGTTTAATAATTTCCACAGAATTTCCAGCCTTTTTTGGGTGAGATGGGCCAGGAGAAATAATTATTTTTTTTGGAGAAAGTTTTTCTAATTCTTGTATAGTAATTTTATCATTTCTCTCTACGCGAACATTATCGCCTAACTCAGAAATATACTGAAATAAATTATAAGTAAAACTATCGTAATTATCTAATAAAAAAATCATAATTATATTCTATCAACTATTCTCAGAGGATAATTCAGCATGATTAATTGCAGCCATCATTGCGCTCATTTTATTAATTGTTTCTTCATACTCTTTTTCTATATTGCTATCAGCTACGATTCCTCCTCCAGCTTGTAAGTAAGCAATATTATCTTTTACTATCATAGTTCGGAGAGAAATTGCTGTATCCATGTTTCCAGTAAAACTAAAATATCCAACAGCTCCACTATATGCTCCTCTTTTTGTTGGTTCTAACTCAGAAATTAGTTGCATTGCCCTTACTTTTGGTGCACCAGAAACTGTACCTGCTGGAAAAGCTGATTGAAGAGCATCATAGCTATCAAAGTCATTAGATAATTTACCTGTAACATGCGACACTATATGCATTACATGAGAATATTTTTCTATCTCGAAACTTTGAGTTACATTGACAGAACTTGTTTCACAGACTTTTCCAACATCATTTCTTCCTAAGTCTAGTAACATTAAGTGCTCAGACAATTCTTTTTCATCATTTATTAAATCTTCTTCTAATTTGCTGTCTTCCTTATCATTCTTACCCCTGGGTCTTGTACCAGCAATAGGGTGAACAGCCATTTTTTTATCGATCACTTGCGTTAATAATTCTGGTGAAGCACCTACTATATTAAATTCATCTAAATGAAGAAAAAACATATAAGGTGAAGGGTTAATAGCTCTAAGTGAACGATATAAATTGAAAGGTTTAATTTCTGTATATCTTGACATCCTCTGAGAAAAAACAACTTGTATAAGTTCTCCATCATTTATTGCTTTTTTACATTTTTTTACAGAATCTTTATAGTACTCTTTAGTCATATTTGGTATAAATGATTTTCCTTTATCTTCGATTGATTCATCGTAAGAAATTTGATTATGAAGATTTTTTATTTGAGAAAGGGGTATAAAATTTTTAATTTTTTCTTCTTCAGAAACTTCGTTGTTAAGTTTTTTAATCAACTGAGTTATTGTATTCTTTGCACTTTCATAAACATTTAAAATATCTGAATTGATTTTTGCATGGGCAACAATAATAATTGTATGCTTAACATGGTCAAAAATAAGTAAAGAGTCTGATAGCATAAATACTGATTCAGGCACGTCTAAATCTTGGTCACTTTTGTTTATCTCAGGAACAGTTGGTTCAAAATACTTTATGCTGTCGTAAGATAGATATCCAACTGCACCACCGTGAAATTTTGGCAATCCATCCACTGGTGCATAGTGAATATTTTTCATTTTTTTTCTTAATTCATCTAATGGGTTTACTTCACCATACGTAGAATTTTTTCCAGTCTTAATTACTTCTGATGGGTTTGTTCCGATAAAACTATATCTCGCTAAATTTTCCCCACCTTCTACAGATTCTAAAAGAAAAGAGTAGGGTCCGTCAGATGTTTTGAGATATGCAGAAACAGGAGTTTCGAGGTCGGCACTTATTTCTTTATAAACAGGGATAAGATTATATTCTTTTGATAATTCTTGAAATTTTTCGTAATCAGGATAAAAATGACTCAATTGATTTCTCCTATTTATCTATATATTTAGAAATTTTCATTTTTTCTCTAACTAGTTCAATAGTTTCAGAAGCTAAAGGTTTGATTTTAGACATACCTACTTCTAATGATTCTTTTACAATTGAAATATTTTTTTCATAATAAGCTCTTTTCTCTCTTATGGGGTCTAAAAAATCATTAATTGATTTAGCAAGAGCAGTTTTCACCTCTACATCTCCAATATTACCTTTTTTATATCTATCCTTGAAATCTTTGATTTGATCTAAGTTTCTATTAAATGCATCATGGTACTCAAAAACAGGATTTCCTTCAACTTTTCCAGGTATGTCAGCTCTTATCCTATTAGGATCTGTATACATTGAGCGAACTTTTTTATTTACAGTTTTTTCATCATCACTAAGCATGATAACATTCCCTTTTGATTTACTCATTTTTCCTTGACCATCAGTTCCAGAAAGCCTTGGTATTTTACCAATTAATGTATCAGGTTCAGCAAAAACTTTACCAAACATTCTATTGAATTTTCTTGCAATTTCTCTTGTCATCTCTACATGAGGAGATTGGTCATCTCCAACTGGGACTAGATTTGCTCTTGGTAGAAGTATATCTGCAACCTGACTCATTGGATAGTTATAGAAGCCAACAGTTCTTTTTTCTATTTCAAGGTTATCAAGCTCTCCTTTTAGTGTAGGGTTTCTTTCAAGCATACCTAAGGGTGTTATAAAACTAAGCAACATAGTTAATTCTGCAAATTCAGGGATAAAACTTTGTATAACAAAAGAAGATTTTTCTGGGTCCAATCCAACTGAGAGCCAATCTATTGTCACATCAATTACTGATTTTCTAATAAGATCAATATCATTAAAGTGGTCACCTAAAGCTTGATAATCTGCAATTAAAAAAAAGCAATTATACTCCTCTTGAAGATCAATCCAATTATGTAATGCGCCAACATAATGCCCAAGGTGAAGTGCTCCGGTTGGTCTAATTCCTGTCAATATTCTTTTTTTATTTTGTATTTCCATAAGAAACTTTATAAATTTTGCTTTGTTTTTTAATGTTCTAATATAATATTTTATATATAAATATTAATAGAGTCATAGATAATTTATATCAATATAGAAAATAAAGTAAACATTTAGGAAAATTATGAATAAGAAAAATAATAGTTACTATGAATCTTGGGAATCAGAAATTTCAGCAGAATTAATTACTAAACAAGGACTAAGATTATCCGAGGTGAAAATTGATGATGAGAGAATTTACTGGTTAGAAGGTAGGCCTGAAGAATCTGGAAGATATGTAATAGTAAGTAGAAAAATTAACGAAAAAAAAATTATAGACATTTTGCCAAAGGGATATAATTCGAGAAATGCAGTGCATGAATATGGAGGAGCCTCTTTTACAGTTCAACAGGGTAAAGTTTTTTTTACAAACTGGGATGACCAAAGAATTTATTGTATTGATAATAATAAAATATTTCCAATTTCTGCTGAGCCAGAAGTTAATAGAGGTTTTAGATATGCTGATTTAATATTAACTATGGACTCAAAATGGATTATTTGTGTAAGAGAAGATCATAATGTAAAGGGTGAGCCTAAGAACGAAATAGTGGCAATAACAACCGATGGTTCATTCAATTTAGAGGTTTTATTAACTGGGAGTGATTTTTATTCTTCACCAAGGTTAAATAAACAAAATGATAAATTATCTTGGACTGAATGGAATCACCCAAATATGCCATGGGATGGATCTGAACTAAAGCAAGCAAATATCGATATAAGTAATTGTTCCATTGAGAAAAGCGAATTTATTTCTGGTGGAGTAGATACAAGTATTTTACAACCAGAATGGTCTGATAGTGGAGAGCTATTTTTTGTTAGTGATGAATCTGGGTGGTGGAATCTGCATAAAAATGAAGAAGGAGAAAATATAAACATTCTTGATGAATCCAAAGAACATGCAGGCCCATCCTGGCAATTTGGTTTTAAAACTTATGATTTTTATGAAGAAGATAAAATAATTCTTAGAGGTTTATCTGAAAATAAAAAGAATGGATTAATTAGAATTTTAGATTTCTCAGGTAATATAAAAGAGGAAATAGGTATCCCTTATACCCATATATCTTATATAAATGTTTTAGGAGAAAATTTATTTTTCATAGGTTCATCTCCTTCAAAAAATGATGAATTAGTCAAATATAATTTACAACAAAAGGTAACTGAAGTAATAAAAAAGTCATCTAATCTAAATATTGATAAATCGGAGTTTTCAATTCCTGAAGAAATTGAATTTCCAACTACTCAAAATTCACAATCATATGCGTTTTATTATCCTCCAAAAAATAGTAAATATTTAGAAAGTGAAGTTATTCCACCGCTTCTTGTTATTAGTCATGGAGGCCCAACTAGTGCTACTAGTAATTCATTAAATCTTTCAGTACAATTTTGGACAAATAGAGGGTTTGCTGTTGTAGATGTTAATTATAGAGGATCAACAGGTTACGGAAGAAAATACAGAGATGAATTAAAGGGTAATTGGGGTGTATATGACGCGGAAGATTGTATTTCTGCAGTGAAATATTTAGCTGAGAAAAAATTAGTAGATCCTAAAAAAGTAGTCATTAAAGGCGGTTCTGCTGGTGGGTATACGACTATCAATGCTCTAACTTTTTATGATGAATTTGCTGCTGGGGCTACATATTATGGTATTGCTGATTTATCCGTATTCATAGATGATACTCATAAATTTGAATCAAGGTATCTAGACAGTTTGATTGGAAAATACCCTGATGAAAAAGAGAAATACTTTGAAAGGTCAGCTATAAACTTTACAGATAAGCTGTCATCTCCAATGATTATTTTGCAAGGTTCAGAAGATAAAATTGTGCCAGTATCTCAGGCAGAAATTATGGCTGAAGGTTTGAGAAAAAAGCAAATACCTTTTTCTCTTATAATATATGAAGGTGAACAGCATGGCTTTAGACAAGCAAAGAATATAAAGTCATCTCTTGAGTCAGAATTATATTTTTATTCAAAAGTTTTAAATTTTAGTTTGAATGAAAATATTAGTCCTGTGAAAATTGAGAATGAAAATAATTTACCAAAATAAACTAAGTTCTTTGAAACCAATTATTATCTAAAAGCTCAAATCTCTTATTTAATTCATCAATAACATTTTCATCTATAGGTAGATCTTGATTTATCATATTGAGATTAGTCCTCAGATGATTGATGCTTTTGGTTCCAATAATCATTACATCCACATTCGAGTTTTGTGTAGTGTAAGCCATGGAGGTTAGTATACCGTTACTGGGCTCGTTTGGAATTTCTCCTAAGCCTCTCATAGTCATAGCTCTCTCAAGATATGGATCATCGTATGTTCGAATTCTTTGATTTGAGTCTTTTGAAGAAGCTTTATTCCAACTGCCACCAGCTATTGGTCTTTTAATAATTACTCCCATATTATTACTTTTTGCTTTTTCAAGTAGCCCTGTAGTTCTAGCATGCTGCTCCACCAAATTAAAACTTGTTTGAAGAGTAGAAAAAATATTTGATTCTACAGCCCAGTGAGCTGCTTCATTATCACCAGAATAACCAATAAATCTTGTCTTACCTTCCTGCTGCGCATCTTGAACTGCTTGTATACATTCTCCTTTTTTTAGCGTTTCAATATCGCAAGAGTGAAGTTGAATTAAATCAAGATACTCAATTTTTAATCTTTGTAAACTTCTATCTATTGAATCTTTTACTGTTTTATATGACCAGTCACTTCCATTTAGGTTGCCATTTGCATGGCCTGCTTTAGATGCAATGTAATACTCATTTCTTCTATGACTGACAGTTTCGCCAATTAATTCTTCAGATACTCCATAACATGATGCTGTGTCTAAAAAATTAATGCCGTTATCTATTGCAAAGTTTAATAATTCAGATGCAATTTTTTTATCATTTTTAGATAACTCTGATCCAATTTCAGAGAGTCCTATACCTAATGAAGTTACCTGAATTTTTGTTTTTCCTAATAATTTTTTTTTCATAAAAACCATAACCTTAAATAAATAAAGCTCGTAATAACGAGCCTTATTTATTCTTAAATTTTTTCTACTAAGCTGCTTTACCAATCTTGAACATTTTTGTTCCACATTTTGGGCAGACTCCTTGTGTAGCAGGTCTTCCATTTTTCATTGTGATCTGCTGCGGATTCTGCATGTCGCGCTTAGCTTTGCATTTCATGCAATAAGCTTCCATAGTTTTTCCCCGTATTTTTTTCACTCTATAAATAATAATGTAAAGCCGAGTGAAACTCTACAATATGTTTTGATGCATAAAATTTTATGAATCAATAAAACTTTACTACATTATTTACTATTTGTCTGTAGTTTGACTAGGTATAAATTTATATTTATATAAAGCAGAGATTTTATTTACATAGCTATTATACTTATATTAACTAAAAATACATTTTTATTAGTTACTATTCGTTAATATTAATGTTTAATATGCGTTTTTCGTTAAAAATAAAAAATAGTTAAAAAAAAAGTAAAGAATTATAAAAAAAGATTATTTTCCCATCTTTTTATGTATAAATTTATACATATATCTTTTGATTATTTCTAATATAATTTATATATAAATTTTTATAAATATATAATTTGGGTGAAAATTGTCAGATAAAAGTATCAATCAACTAACTGCTATTAAGCTAGAAGCTTTATCGGATCTTGGTAACTTAGATTCAATTGACCAGCTAGAAAATTGGAGAGTTAAATACTTGGGACGTAAAGGTAATTTAACAAATATACTTAGGGGTATTGCAACTTTACCAGTGGATGATAGAAAGATAGTTGGAACTGAAGCAAATAAATTAAGAAGCTCATTAGAAGAAGAATATGAGGAAGCATTATCTACAATCAAGTCAGGTCAATATGATCAAGTGGACAGTATAGATATTACTTTACCTGGAAGGAAACCCAAAATAGGTAGATTGCATCCTTCAACAAATATGATTAGAGAGATTGTCCATGCTTTCAATGAAATGGGCTTTCAGACTGTAGAAGGAAGCGAAATAGAACTGGAAAAATATAACTTTGACATGCTAAATATTCCTGCTGATCACCCTGCAAGAGATCAATGGGACACTATTTGGTTAGACTCTGAATTCCACGATGATTTACTTCTAAGAACGCATACATCACCAATGCAAGCTAGAGTGATGGAAAAAAATGATCCACCTGTAAGAGTAATAGTTCCCGGTAAATGTTATAGATACGAAGCAACGGATGCAACGCATGAATGGCATTTTAATCAAATTGAAGGTTTAGCTGTCGATACAAATATAACTTTTGCAGACTTAAAAGGTACTTTATATGAATTTGTAAGAAAAATTTTTGGACCTTCAAGAAAAGTAAGATTTCGATGTGATTTTTTCCCTTTTGTTGAACCTGGAGTAGATATGTCTATTGATTGGAATGGCAAGTGGATTGAGATACTAGGTGCAGGCATGGTACATCCGAAAGTTTTAAATGCTGTTGGATACGATACAGAAAAATATACTGGGTTTGCTTTTGGAATGGGGCCAGAAAGAATATCAATGTTGCAAAATGAAATAACCGATATAAGGAATTTTTATTCAAATGATTTACGATTCCTAAGTCAATTTTAGAGGGTGTAAAATTATGAAAGTTCCTTTATCTTGGCTAAAAGAATATATTGATGTAAACCTTTCTCCGGAGGAAATATCTCACAAATTAACTATGGCAGGTAATGAGGTAGATTCCATTGAAAAAATTGGTATTATAGATAACGTTTACACTGGTGAGATTATTCATATAGAAAAGCATCCTAATGCGGATAGATTGAATCTTGTTACGGTTAGTTTAATTGACGAGGAACATAAAGTTGTTTGTGGCGCAAATAATATTAATATCAATGACAAAATTGTTTTTGCAAAAGAAGGAGCAATTCTTCATGATGCATATTCTGAAGAAAGTAAATTAATAAAGTTAAAAAAATCAAAAATAAGAGGCATATTATCATCTGGTATGGTCTGTTCAGCAAAAGAATTAGGTATAGGAAATGATCATGAAGGAGTAATAATTCTGCCACAAAATACCAAAATCGGTATACCCATCAGCGAGATTTTAGGAGATGTAATTTTTGATTTTGAATTAACCCCTAATAGACCTGATTGTTTGGGAGTAATTGGCTTAGCGAGAGATCTAGGAGCATTAACTGGGGAAAAAATTAATGATATAGATATATCATTTGAAGGTACTGTAGACGATATAAATTCGGATCTTAAAATAACTATAGAAAATCCTGAACTATGCTCTCGATATACTGCAACAATTATAGAAAATATTAAGATTCAGCCTTCCCCTCAATGGTTACAAAATCGATTATTAGCTATAGGAGAAAGACCTGTAAATAATATTGTTGATATAACTAATTATGTAATGTTTGAAACAGGTCAACCATTGCATGCATTTGATCGTAAAAAAATTACAGACACTAAGATTAATGTTAGAAGGGCTAATAAGGAAGAAAATTTAGTTACCCTAGATGGGAAAAAAAGAAATTTAGATGATTCTATGGTTGTGATTTCTGATTCAAAAAGTTCAATTGGATTAGCAGGAATAATGGGAGGCGAAAACTCAGAAGTATCAAATGATACTACTAGTATTGTTTTAGAATCAGCTACATGGAATGCTACTAATAATCGTGAAACTGCCAAAAAATTAGATCTTAACAGTCAAGCTACATTGAGATTTGAAAAAGGTCTAAAAAAAGGCTTATCTGAAATAGGACTGAGAAGAGCAATTAAATTAATTTTAGATATTACTGATGGTGTTACATCTAATACTATCATTGATATAAATACATCAAATAACCCACATACAGATTTAATTTTGTTTGAGTATGAAAAAATTAAAAAAGTTCTTGGAATTAAAATAGAAAAAAAAATAATTGAAAGTACTCTTGATCTCTTAGGATTTAAACTAAAAAGTAATAGTAATGGTTGGGAGATTGAAGTCCCATACTGGAGACCCGATATTACAATTCAAGAAGATATTGTTGAAGAATTGGCTAGAATTATTGGATATGATGATATCCCTACAACAATATTAAGTGGAGAGCCTCCACCTTCAATTTCACAGGAATTTATTCACTTACGTGAAAAAATTTCAGATGTTCTTGTAAGCTTAGGAATGTATGAAGTAATCAACTATCCTACTACTTCAATAGATGGAGAAAAAAGAGTTTTAATTAATTCAGAAGAACCTAAATTCATTAAATTGAAAAATCCTGTAAATTCAGAGTTTCCAATTATGCGGCGCACATTAATTGAGAGAATAATAGAGAATATTGCAAAAAATTCAAAAGTTTGGAAAGACCCAATTAAGATTTTTGAACTAGGGAAAGTTTTTCATGATAATGGAGGCAGAAAACCAGAAGAACCATATTACATTGTAGGTGGCTTTGCTGGTCCTAGAAATGAAATAAATTGGGATTCAGAAAATAAAGATATTGATTTTTTTGATGTAAAAGGGGTGATAGAGTCAATATTTGAAGAAATTAACGTCAAGCCTAAATTTGAGATTTTAGAAAACTCCTTATTTGTAAAGGGTGTATGCGCAGAAATTAAGATATTTGATGAAAATATAGGAATGCTTGGACAAATTAATAAAAATGTTTTGGAAAAATTTAATTCTGAAATTGAAGAAATATTTATATTTGAGTTATCAATTGAGAAGATTTTTAAGATTATTAGTCAAAAAAGAGATTTATTAGAAAAAAAATTCAAGGAATATAATAGATTGCCTTCATCTTACAGAGATTTATCATTGGTAGTAAATTCTGATATTTTTGTAGCAGATTTAATTAATCAAATTGCAAATAATAAATTAATTAAAAGTATAAATATTTTTGATGTTTTTGAAGGTAAAGGCGTTCCAAAAAATAAGAAAGCGATTGGATTGAGATTAACATTTCAATCGAAAAATAAAACAATTACTTCGCAAGAAATTAATAAATCTGAGCAGAGAATTATTAGTGAATTAAAAAATAATTTTGATGTAGATATCAGGGAATGATTATATGAAGAATAATCACTACCATGAAGAGATGCTTAGTGTAGAAGAAGCTAGAGAAAAAATACTAGAAAATTTTTCAATCTTGGCATTAGAAGAAAAAAATATTTTAGAATCTTTAGGACAGACTTTAGCCGAAGATATTTCTGCAAGTTTTTCTATACCTCCCTTAGATAATTCAGCAATGGATGGCTATGCAGTTATTTCTAAAAATACAAAAGGTGCATCAAAAAATCATCCAATTAGATTAAAGGTGATTGGTTCTGTTGCAGCAGGTTATGTTTCTTCAAAAAAAATAAAATCTGGAGAAGCAATGAGAATTATGACAGGAGCTCCAGTTCCAAAAGGTGCAGATTCTGTAATTCCTTTTGAAGAAACAGATGAAAATAACAATAAAGACTTACAGTTTATTGGGTGTTATTCTGATGTAAAAAAAGGTGAAAATATTAGATTTTCTGGAGAAGATATAGTTTCAGGTCAAAGTATCTTATCTTTAGGGCAAACTTTAAAAGATGCTCATATAGGTGTAATAGCATCTTTGGGTAAATCTAAAATAAAAGTAATAAAAAAACCAAAGATAAGTATTATTTCAACTGGAGATGAAATTTTAGAACCTGGAGAGAAAATTACACCAGGAAAAATATATAATTCGAATGCTTATTCAATAGCTGCTATGATCAAAGCTAATGGAGGCATTCCGCATATTTTAGGTACTGCTAAAGATACTGAAGAATCATTAAATACTCTCCTAAATATGGGGTGTGATTCGGACCTGATAGTTACAAGTGCTGGAGTATCCAAAGGAGACTATGATCTAGTGAAAGATGTTTTATTTAAAAGAGGAGAAATAAAATTATGGTCTGTAAGAATGAGGCCAGCAAAACCTTTAGCATTTGGGGTATTGGACATAAAAGGAAAACAAATCCCTCACTTGGGGCTTCCAGGTAATCCAGTTAGCGCTATGATTGCTTTTGAACAATTTGGTGTACCAGCTATTAAGTTAATGATGGGGAAAAAAGACATATTAAAGAATTCATTCAAAATAATAATGGATGATGAGATAAATAATTACGACAGTAGAAGAGTATATGCTAGAGTACAGGCTTATAAAATGAAAGATGGAAAAATTCACGCTAAACTTACAGGTAATCAGAGCTCTGGAGTATTGATGTCTATGTCAAATGCTAATGCCTTAGCTATTTGTCCGGAGGATAGAGAAAAAATTAATATCGGAGAAGAGGTAAATGCTATCTTCTTAGATGATATTGATGACATATTTATTTAATTTCAGTTACAATAATATTATGAGCATGCTAAACCAAATAGAAAACCTGAATAATAAAAAAAGTAGTTCAAGAAAATCTTCTGATAGTCCAAGATACCATATTGATCAAAAGGCATATGAATCTTCTGGTAGATCTCTTGGCTTTATAATCTATTCCAGATTATCAAAAGAGGGTAAAAAAGTTGCTACAAATGCAGGCTTTCCAAACGGATTTGGTCCTCCTGCAGAATATATGAAAATAATGGCTACAGTTTGCTCAGAAGAAGCAGACTTTCTTCTGCCAGGGACTCCTATAACTGAGGCGATCTTCAAATTACTTATCTCAAACGCCAATAAACCAATGACGATAGATGAAATTTATTCTGGTCTTACAGAAGCTTGGACTAGTGTGATTTACCTTAAAAATCTATCCGATGAAATATTATCTTTGATATTAGAAAAAGATAATGAATACTTAATAAGTGAGTATATTAAAAAGAAAAGAAAATCAAAGAAAATCAAGGACTAATTCTTATACATCTTTTTTTCTTCGCTTTCAAACCACTTAAAAAATAGACTTACTAATGTGAATAAATAGACTAAATTTCCTGGTATCCACATAAGTAACCCAGCGATTTTTTGATCTTCTAAAGTAGTCCAACCAAAATGCGGTGGCGAATCAATATAAAATTCATAAATCACATTATTAGATAAAGTTATTACTGCTGCAAGTAAGGCCGTAGGTGTTACTGCGCATAACAAATAAGTAATTCTTTTTGGATAACTTAAAATACTGTTTGTAGGTGGGGGGCCAATTATAGGCCACCAAAAAATAATAGATGTAAAAAACATTGTGAAATGCATTAGTAGGTGCACCCATCCATTTTCTAATGATAAATTATAAGCAAATGGTATATGCCAAAAATATAAAGTTAGTATAAATGCTAAGATACTAAATTTAGGATTTGTAAGTTTTTTTATTATTAAGATTATTTTGCTATCTCTTGTAAGGAAAGTACCTGCTCCAATTCTTAAGAACCTTGGTAATGCCCATAAATAAATAGGCATTGGCCTTCCAAGTAAAATTAATGGAGCCGCAAACATAGCAAGAGTTATATGTTGAGCCATGTGCATGGTAAACAGATCTTCAGAAAAGCTATCAAATGGGCCTACTAATGCAAAAGCTAGAAGTATTAATCCAGAAAAAGTAAAAATAAATAAACGATTTATTTTATATTCAGATATTGATATTAATTTAATTGAACCAATTATATATCCTACAAAAATAATCAGGAAAAAAAATGCTTGCGGTGTTGAAAAATTCCATGAGATAAAAAAATCATAGTAATTATCTATCAGATTAAAATTATTAGATAATTCCATTTTTATCTTGTCATATATGCGGTTTCAGATATGAATAATAATAGAGAAAATACAACTGTTCCTACGACCATCCCGCTAGCAAAAACATAAGAGAAAAATCTATTATCGAATCTTAGATGCATATAAAAAGCTACAACTGCAATAAACTTAATTAGAGCTAAAATTAATAAAATAGGTATATAAAGAATTGCTAATTGTGATTCAAGCTCAAATGCCCATACTTCTAGTCCTGTAATAATAGCAAGAAAAATTCCAACAATAATATAGAATCTAGGACCAGCATGTGATTTACCACCATACGTAATAATATTAATTAACCTTATCAACCAAGGGCCTCCAATTGGTCCTTCATATGGAGGATTAGGTTTTATACTCATATTTTTTGGTAGGTTCCACCAACCATTACCATCGTGATAAAATAATTTTTTTAATAATTTTTTCATAATAAATCTTCAGTAATTAGTGTATCAATAGTTCTGCACCAAGGGGAGGTGTGTCGTTGGCTGAAATCAAATAAATTACTGTAAAAATAATTATCCACACAATATCAACAAAATGCCAATATAGTCCGGCAATTTCTAGATCTATGGCGTTATCTGATCTAAGTGTTCCTTTGTGAGAACCATAAGCAAGAAATACCATCCATATAATTCCAATTGTTACGTGACCACCATGTAAACCTGTTAATATAAAAAATGTAGTACCAAAAATATTAGTTCTAGGTGTAAGACCTAAGTGAGCAAAATGCGTAAATTCATACACCTGAAAACCCATAAAAATAGCCCCTAAAATTACAACGCCTAATATCCATAAAGTTGCTTTATTTTTTTGATTTTCCTTTAAATAGTGCAAGGCTAATACCATAGCTAATGAACTCATAAGTAGCACGAAAGTAGAAACAGTAGTTATTGGAATATCAAGTATTTCTGAGGGATATGGTCCATTTAAGCTTTTTCCTCGATAAATCAAGTAGGTTGATATAAATGCACCAAAAAACATAACATCTGACGCTAGAAAAAGCCACATCATTAATTTTTTATTACTTAATCCAGTAGATGTATTTTCTATTTCATCTTGATGATTATTTATTGTTACTATTTCGTTCAAAATATATTCCTTATAATTTTATTAGTGATTATCGTGAGGGTCATTAACTGGCTCCATAGACCAACCTAATAAACCCCAAATCATAATAGGCACACTAATAGCTATTATGTAGATATTAGATAAAAAACCAGCACCTAATATTGCGAGCCCTAATGCAAGTATAAATGGATAATATGACTGGTCAGGTAAGTGTATTTCATCTTCATCATCATGAGATTTTTCTAAAATATCATTTTCAGTATTATCTAATACTTCTCCGTGTTCATAGTATTGAGAAATTGTTTCTGGGTATTTTCTGAACCAAAAATCATCTCTATATTTCACATGAGGAATTTCATCAAAATCATGTTCTGGCGGAGGAGATGAAGTAGACCATTCCAACGTTCTTCCGTCCCAAGGATCTGCACCTGCAATTTCTTTATGAATTGCAGAATATATTACGTTGTAAATAAATAGTAGAACTCCAATACCTAGTATGAATCCACCTATTGTTGCAGCTAAGTTAGATCCCTCCCAACCCATATTCTCAGCATAAGTATATATTCTCCTTGGCATACCATCCATGCCTAGCCAGTGCATTGGCCCAAATTGTATATTAAATCCTACTAACATAAAGATGAAATTTAATTTTCCAATTTTTTCATTGAGAAAATATCCTGTAAATTTAGGCCACCAAAAATAAATTCCACTAAAAATACCAAGTAAAGCACCACCGAAAAGAACATAATGAAAGTGAGCAACAACAAAATAGGTATCTTGTTGCTGTGCATCTGTTGGAGGAGACGCATGCATTACTCCACTTAATCCTCCGATAGTAAACATGGCTATAAAACCTAAAGAAAATAACATTGCTGTATTAAATCTTATACTTCCACCCCATAAGGTACCTAGCCAGTTAAATATTTTTATTCCAGTGGGTACAGCAATTAGCATAGTAGAGATTGCAAAAGCTGAGTTTGCTGCAGGGCCTAGTCCGACAGTAAACATGTGATGACTCCAAACAAACCAACCCATGAAACCTATTACAGCTCCAGCAAAAACAACAAAAGAATAGCCAAATATAGGTTTTCTTGCAAAAGTTGGCAGAACCTCAGAAACTATCCCCATAGCAGGCAAAATCAAAATATATACTTCAGGGTGCCCGAATAGCCAGAATATATGTTGCCACATTACAGGGTCGCCACCTCCTATAGAATTAAAGAAGTGAGTTCCATAGATACGATCGGTTTGGAGTTGAATTCCAGCAACAGCTAAGATTGGTAAAGCAAGAACAATTAATATAGATGTTACAAGTGTCATCCATGTAAATATTGGCATTTTAAACATACTCATACCAGGGGCACGCATGTTTATTATTGTAGTGACAAAATTTAATCCAGCAGCAATAGAAGAAATTCCTAATACATTTAGCCCTACAACCCAATAAGTCATACCTTTACCGGGGTTGAATGTTATACCTGAGTTAGGTGCATATCCAAACCACCCTCCATTAGGTGCTTCTCCTGTTATCCAACTAAAATTAATTATTATTGATCCAAACAAAAAAATCCAATAACTAAGAGCATTTAACCTTGGAAATGCTACATCTCGGGCACCAATTTGCAAAGGAATCAACCAGTTAAAAAATGCAGCAGATAGTGGCATTACTACTAAAAAGATCATAGTTGTACCATGCATAGTAAATAAAGAATTATACATATCTGGAGAAAGAAAATCATTTTCTGCTTGAGACAATTGAACCCTGAGTAGTAATGCCTCTAAACCAGCAACTATGAACCAAAAAAATGATGTTATACCATACAAAGTTCCAATTTTTTTATGATCAACTGTTCCTATCCAGCTCCATATACCAGTTTTAGAATTAGGCCTAGGGAAAAATCTTGGAAAAACTAAAGATTTGGTTCCAGGTTTAGTTGTCAAATTTCACTCCATTTATAATTTTTATTCTATAATTCATATTATTCCAAAGCTAATAAATATTCTACAAGAGCATTAACTGTTTCGTCACCAAGACTTGCCCAAGCAGGCATTACTGGTGGATAACCTTCAACAATGTATGCTTGAGGTTCAACGATTGACTCATAAACATAGTCATAAGCAGATTGTCCGCTTACTCTATCTCCAGCTCGATCTTTAAGCCCCCCCATTCCTGGGCCAACTATGACGTCATCTCCAAGTGAGTGACAAGCTGCACAATTTATTGCAAAAACTCCCTCAGCATCAATTACTCCATCTAATGGAACATTATCAATAATCAATTCAGCTCCTGTACCAGGCTTAAGTGAAAGTAAATAACTTGCAATGTCAGATATCTCTGATGAAGTAAGATTAGCTTTTCCATCTCTAGTGTTATACACCATGGCTTGCTTCTGCATTCTTGTTCCCTGTTTTATGTTCGAAGGATCTGTTATCCATTCAACAAGCGATTCATGATTTAGCTCTTTTATACCAGATGCAATTGTAGAATGTGTTCCAAAATGAGTAAGATTTGGTGCAGAGACCAATGCAGAATTTTCAGTATCTGATACCCAGCTATTCCACCGTGCATCTTGAGTGTTTATTTCCATAAGGTAACTACCAGGAGTTGTTGAATTATTAGTATGACACATTGAACAATTTGCAGCAAAAAGCATTTGGCCTCTTGATTCAGGTGTATTAGGTAATGGAGGATCAGCTGGAGTATGCATTTGATCTACCCAAGTAAGAAAATCTTCTTCCTCATGAACAAACACTCTAAACCTCATATGTGCATGAGATGTCCCACAAAATTCTGCACATTGTCCATAAAATTCACCAACTTCATCTCCTATCATCCATATATAGTTGTCGTTTAGTGGAACCATGTCAACTTTACCTGCTATTTTTGGTATCCAAAAACTGTGAATAACATCTTGTGATTGTAGTTTAAATGATACGGGTCTACCTTTGGGTATATGTAGTTCATTCGATGTTATAATTTCATAATCTGAGTACCTAAATTCAAACCACCATTGATGTCCAATAGCTTCAATTTCTAAAACTTGACCCTGGTCATCGGGAACTCCATTTTGTTGAGACCAAATTCCCACTAAAGTTGGTATAGCAACAAAAATTAGTATGACTGCCGGAATTATAGTCCAAGTAATTTCTAATCTTTTATTACCATGAGTTTGATAAGGTAGTTTATCTCCATCTTTTCTTCTGAATTTTATAGCAATAAATATTAGAGCTGCTTCAACTGCTATAAAAACAATTACAGCAATAGCAAAGATGGTTAAAAACAGGTTAGCTTGGCTGTCAGCAATAGGACCAGCAGTTCCAAATGTTGACTGATTGTTATCTGGAGTACAACCAAAAATAGAAAAAACAGAAAAAATAACAAATAATGTTAGAAGTTTTGATTTATTATTGATAAATTTTTTTTTCATAAGTGGATTGTTAATCCTGTAATAATTTCTAATCTATAATCTATTAATATATATACTATAGATTTAAAAGTTTAAATACTAGAATAATATATATATGAATTTTAACACCCTAATAAACCTATATCAACGCAAAAAAAAAACATTTTACAGGATTTTCGCAAAGTATTTTTTTAAACTAAGTAACTATGGATAATAAATTATTAATCGCATCACATAATTCTGGAAAAGTAGAAGAGTTCAGGAGAATGTTGGAATTAGATAGCATTGAATTATTATCTTTGAGAGATTTAGGCATCACATTTGAGGCTGTGGAGTGTGGTAAAACATTTCAAGAAAATTCCGAGATCAAGGCTAAAGTTTATGGAAATTTATCAGGATTAGTAACTTTAGCTGATGACTCTGGTCTTAGTGTAGATTCACTTAATGGAGATCCAGGAGTTAGATCAGCAAGATACGGAGGTGACGGATTGTCGGATGAGGATAGAGTTCAATTATTATTAAAAAATATGAGAGAAATTCCTAGCTCTGAAAGAAATGCAAGATTTATAGCTGTACTGACACTTTTTATCCCTAATGATAAAAAATCAAATAACAAATTAATTTCAATAGCAGGTACTTGTGATGGAATAATTGCTGATAAACCTGTTGGATCTAATGGATTTGGATACGATCCTATTTTCTATGTTCCGTCATTAGGAAAAACAACGGCGCAGATATCAAGTTTGGAGAAAGATTCTATAAGTCATAGAGGTAAGGCGTTAAAAAAAATGAGAATTGAAGTACAAAAACTTTATAATAAAAATAATGATTAGTAAATTTCCTGTAGATAAATATAAAAGGCCCATGAAAGATCTGAGAATTTCTGTGACAGATCGTTGTAATTTTAGATGTAATTATTGTATGCCTGCTGAAATTTTTGGTGAAAGTTATAAATTTCTTCCAAAACCTGAGCTTTTATCTTTTGAAGAAATTGAAAGATTGGCGAAAATTTTTGCTCAATTAGGTGTAAATAAAATAAGAATTACTGGCGGGGAGCCACTAGTAAGAAAGAATATAGAATCCTTAGTAAAGGCATTATCTAATATAGACGGGATAGCTGATCTAACTATGACTACAAATGGTTTTTTGTTATCAAAATATGCAAAAAGTCTAAGAGATTCTGGATTGAATAGATTGACTGTTTCATTAGATTCTTTGGATGAAAAGGTATTTAATGAGATGTCTGGAGTTAAGCATGGTCCACAAAAAACACTTGATGGTATAAATTCAGCAATTGAAGAAGGCTTTGAAAACATAAAGGTAAATGTAGTAGTACGTAAAGGTGTAAATGATCATACTTTACTTGACACTTTGGACTACTTTATAAAGAAAAATATTATTGTTAGATTCATAGAGTTTATGGATGTAGGTACGAAAAATAAATGGCAGATGAAAGAAGTAGTTACATCACAAGAAATTTTAGATATAGTAAGGTCAAAATATGATGCGAAACCTATTAATCCAAACTATAAAGGAGAGGTTGCAAGCAGATACAAAATTGATGATTATGATAATGAGATAGGTATTATTTCATCTGTCACAAACCCTTTTTGTGGGGCCTGTACTAGAGCTAGACTTTCTACAGATGGTAAATTAGTTACTTGCTTGTTTGCATCTGGGGGTAAGGATATAAGAACTTTTTTAAGGTCTGGTGCCAGTGATAGCGAAATATCAGATGAGATTACAAAAGTGTGGAACTTAAGAGATGATAGATACTCTGAACTTAGATCAAAGGGAGCATCTCAAAAAGAAAAAGTTGAGATGTATTATATTGGTGGATAAGATTTGAATACATCAGGTAAAAATATTGTTTATGCTTATTCAGATGGTAGCTCAATTGGCAATCCTGGCCCAGGTGGATATGGGGTTGTATTAAAGTTTACAGATAATATAAAAGAAATAAGTAAAGGATTTGTAAAAACAACTAATAATCGCATGGAATTACTTGGAGCAATTATTGCATTAGAAACCTTAAAAGGAAGTCAAAAAGTATTTTTATCTACCGACTCTCAGTACGTAATAAATGGTATAGAGAAAGGTTGGGCAAAAAAATGGAGAGAAAATGGTTGGATGAGAAATAAAAAAGATAAGGCGTTAAATCCTGATATGTGGAGTAGACTACTGGATGTTGTTGATAAACATGAGGTAAAATTTATATGGGTCAAGGGGCATTCAGGTCATGAAGAAAATGAAAAATGTGATTCTCTTGCCAACCAAGCTGCAAAAAGTAATGATTTAAGTATTGATGAGGGCTTCATTGAATAAAAATAATGAAAATAAAGATGGGTTTACTCATATTGATTCAAAAGGATCAGCTCATATGGTAGATGTAAGTAATAAAAACACAACTAATAGAGTAGCAATAGCTAGTTCTGAAGTCATTATGGAAAAAGATACATTAGACCTTATACAAAACGGAGGTTTTGAAAAAGGAGATGTACTCGGAGTTTCTAGAATTGCTGGAATTATGGCAGCAAAGAAGTGCTCTGAATTGATACCAATGTGTCATCCTTTAAATCTTAATCAAGTAGATATATTTTTTGAAGAAAATGGATCAAAAACAGGTGTCATAATAACTGCTACAGTTAAAGTTTCAGGTAAAACTGGTGTTGAAATTGAAGCAATAACTGCTGCTAGCATAGCAGCAATAACTATTTATGATATGTGCAAATCTAAGGATAGATCAATGGAGATATTGCGAACTAGATTGATATATAAAAATGGTGGAAAAAGTGGAGAGTATCAGGCAAAGTAGCGATTTTACTTTATTGACCATTAAATTTACTGTAGTAACATTATTTAAGTGAAATTTTCAATTTTATCGTGGCGATGTAGCTCAGCTGGTTAGAGCGCACGCTTCATAAGCGTGAGGTCGAGTGTTCAAGTCACTCCATCGCTACCACTAATAATTATTTTACAATAAATCCAATTATTTCTTTTTTCAATCAAATTTCAATCAATTACTATAGTTTAAATTATCAAAAAAAAGAATAGAATAATATATAATGCGCTTGTAGCTCAGTTGGATAGAGTGCAGCCCTGCGAAGGCTGAGGCCGTGGGTTCGAATCCCGCCAAGCGCGCCATAAAAATTTTCTTGGGCGATTAGCTCAGTTGGCTAGAGCACCTCGTTTACACCGAGGGGGTCATAGGTTCGAGTCCTATATCGCCCACCAAGAACAAACTAATCTCAAGCTACGTCCCTATTTTTACTGATGATTTCTTATTATTTATGCCATAGGTATGCCAATGAGAAAAATAGAAATGAAAAGTAAATAATATATTCACGTAATATATTACATGGTATTTATGTAACATGTTTATAAGTATTTATAAAATTCCAATCATATCATAAATTATGTTTGTTTTGATAAATTTATATATAAACAACTTTATAAGCCCGTGGAATGGTTATCAAATAAACTATATGTAGTTTATAGTTGTTACTATCAATTGAAATACTAATAACCAAGCATGTTTTTTGATATTTTATATATTATAGTGATACTACAAATTGGACTTACGGCAGGACTTTTATTTATATTTGCAATTGCAGTTAACCCAGGATTGGCAAGGCTTGATGATAAAGAATACTATCGTGCTATGAAATTTATAAATCAAGTAATCTTAAATCCCATTTTTTTTATAGTTTTCATCGGTCCCGTAATCACAATGCCATTTCTAACTTATATGAGTAGGAATGATTCGGATATGTTTATCTATACTTTGATTTCAACAATTTTATATTTTTTAGGTGTCATAGTAATTACAACTTTTAAAAATGTTCCACTAAATAATAGATTAGAAAAAATAAACCCAGAAGAGTATAAGGACGTTTTTTTATGGTACAAAAAACCATGGAATTTTTGGCATAACATCAGAACTTTTTTTGGAATTACTTCTTTTATTATATTGTCTTCAGCTTTGGTTTTTTAGTAATGAAAGTTTTTCTAAAATACGTCTTACGTTACATGGGTCTTTATCGGATAGCAGTTCGATTCAAATCCTTATTTGTTAGTAAGGGAGCGTTGACCTATTCATTGCCTGACAACCCAGAGTTCGTTATTGATGAGAATAATTATAATGATTGGTCAATATACCGAACCTCAATTAGTCGATTTAAAGACCTTGAAAAAATTACAAATTCTCTGAATTATTCAGCAAGCGGTAATCGCTTCAATGCGCTAGGTGGATTGTGCGGAATCGACACTCTAGAATTACCATCTGTATCGCGGGTGTTAATGGTTGGATATCGAGAAGATACATATGACCTTCAGGTTTTAGCGAAATTGAATATAAAACCTGTGATTGACTACCTAGATATTGATCCCCTAGATGCAAAAGATATCATAAATATTAAAGAATTTGACTCTTTTACCATTGTACAAAAAAATGCTTATGATCTTGTAGATGATCTTTCTCCTAATACTTACGATTTAATATATTTTTCCAGAGCATGTCTTGACTTATTCGAATGGAAACAGGCGCTTAAAATCCTCGAGGCTGCAAAACATGCGGCAACAGTTGCAGTTATAGCACACATTCAATCAATTTTTTGGAGTTCAAGACAAGAGTCTGGTCAAGATTCAGACGCAAACTGGTTAGTTTTGGATCCACTGAATGATCCATATATAGGAGCTTATCTAAGCACAAAGCTTAAGGATCATATAGACGATTATGTATTGAGGTCTGGTTCGCTAGAGATTCAAAGAGCTACAGAAAATGTAGCTAATAACGACATAATTAGAAATATTTCTGAGACTCAAACGGGAGATCCAGAGCGAGTAATCAAGCTTGAAAATTTTCCAGGCAGCCCTATTCTATGTTCAGTGAAACTAGACGCTGCCCCAGATACTGCGAAGAAAAGTTTTTACATGTCGTCGATATTGCTTTGGGGTCCAAGTATATAGACAGAGTTAGGATATATATTCATAAAATATGTATAATAGTATTCATAAAATATAAACAACAGTATTCATAAATATAGATTGTGTGAAGTAATTATTTTTAGAAAGAGATTAGGATAGTTTATAAATGCCCACTATAGTAAGTCACTCAATAATAGGTATTTTTGCGAGTAAAATTTTTAGGGTTAGTAATAAACCTAAATTTTGGATTCTATCTATTATTTGTCCAGCATTGCCCGATGCAGACATGATTGGATATTATCTAGGGGTGCCATACGATCATTTATTTGGACACAGAGGCATAAGTCATTCTATATTTTTTGCTTTATTATTAGGCTTGTTGGTCTATTTTTTATTCTTTAGAAAAGAAAATTTATCTAAATTTAAATCTTTTATGATTTTTATATATTTCTCTTTTATTACTATGTCTCATGGATTATTAGATATGCTTACTAACGCAACTCATGGTATTCCTTTTTTTGCTCCTTTTGATAATACAAGATATTTTTTTCCTTACAGGCCAATAAATGCGCCATCATTAGATATCGAATACTTTTTTAGAGAGCAATTTTTTGAGGTTTTAGTAGGTGAAATTATTTTAATTACAATTCCAATTTCAGCTCTCATGTTATTAAAGTTTATATTGAAAAAAATAGATAAAATTTAGTCATTCTTGAGGTATTCAATCTCCTAGTAGAGATTGATATTTATTATTTAGACATGTACCATTTATAAATACTGTAATATATACTGCATAAATATATTATAATGAATATTATTAATTATATTTTATGAATACATATAACATAATATAAATTTACTAATAAAATGTAGTTTATATAAATTGTAATTATGAATACATAAAAATATTAATTTATGAATACAAAGAAAGTGATTTGAAAAATGATTAAGAGGCTAATAATATTTCCCTTGATACTTATGATTTTGACCATTGGTTGTACTGATACTAGCGCATTAGAAAAAAGAATAGATGATTTAGAAAATGATAATCTCTTGATGAGAAATTGTGTTCTGAGAATGAAAAAAAATGTTAATCATTCACATTATGTTAGTTGGAGAGAATCACAAGTTAGTGGAACAATACCTGGTAAAGAGGAAGAAGACTTGAGTTTAACAGAAATTCAATTATTTTCAGATAATGGAGAAAATTGTATTAATTACATAATGAGAATAGATGAAAGATTAGGTAAATAATGCAAATACGAACAAAAATAAGAAGAAGTTAATTATGCTAGGAAAAATAATTAGATTTAATAAAAAAGACTTTGAGAACAGCTTAAAGTGGAGTGAAAAAGAATCTTCCTCTCCAGTATATGATTACTTTAGAAAGCTGGTTTATTACATTCATGATAATAATCCTAGGAACTATCCTATAAATACTAAACATCCTAAGTCTGATGGTAGAGTAAGTGTTCAAAACGTTTATAAAACTCTATTGGAAGATATAAAAAATGAAAAACTTTATAGCAATATTGAGCAAGAAAATATAATAGATAATTGGATAAAAAAAGGAACAATTAACAGATGGTTAACCAAAAGAAATAAACAAGGAAAAGTAAAAGAATACACTTTAGATGATTTCACAACTTCAGTTAGAATCTACGTGAGACGATTACTTATATTAGAAAAAAATATAAATTCTTATTTTGCTGAAGTTGAAAATATTAATGATCACCAAGTTACATTTAGTGAAGAATATAAGACTGCTATTGAGATATGTTTTTATGGTTTTAATGATCCTGCTGGTGAGAAGGTAGACTTACTAGCGCAAAGAGAAGTTGCCTTAGAAATAGACGCAAGATTAGTTTATGGAAGAGATATAAATGATATAGATGAATACCTTGCTCTAACGCCTTGGTTAGATGAAGGAAAAGCATATAAAGATTATATTGAATTAGATGCATCAAAAAAGATTGTTATAGAAGGTTTAATAAAAAAGGATGTTGAATTAGATTCTAAAGGTAATATCTGGAATGATATATGGGATTATTTAGGGCATCAAAAATATTACAACCCAACAATGATAATAAATGCAGAATTAAGATTTCCTTGGTATTTCTGTTATCAAGAAAAAGAAAGTGAAGAGATAAATTTTTATACTAGAGAAAAAGTGAAAAATGAAATAGAGCTTTTCGATCAATATTTTAAAAATGAATATAATCTAAATGGTATGTATAACTATTTCACTGCTAATGAAATAATTGATTCCTATAGAAGTCTTGGTGGATGGAAAAGTTTTTTAAATAATAATTTCTACAATGAATGGATAAAAAAACAAGATGATGTATGGAAATCTTTAGGAAATTATCATAATAAAGTAATAGAGATAATAAATAAAAATCAATAATAAAATCACATCAATAAAAAAGGAAGAGTATCTATGCTTTAAATGAAAATGCGAAGTAACAGATAAAGCTTCCGTCATTAAATAAAAAATTGGATGTGATTTACTCAATGGTATATACTCTTCCAGAGTATAAATTATAACAGTTTTTGCATTTGTAATACACTAAGATTTATAAAAATAGTAGTTTAATAAATTTCCATAAATTAAAGCCAAAGCTTTTTTATAAAGATCTTTTATCTACATAACCTTGAGAGATTCTATCAATAATAATTGCTAAGACTACTATTGCGCTACCAGCAATCACAGCTTCTCCTTCTCTCAATTGGCCCATAGCTCTTAATACTTCTATACCTAAGCCGCCGGCACCTACCATGGCTGCGATAGTTGACATTGCAAGAGCCATCATTACAGTTTGGTTTACCCCAGCCATAATAGTAGGTATAGCCATAGGTATCTGTATCTTAATTAGCAATTGAAAATCGCTTGATCCAAATGATTTTCCAGCCTCAACTACTGAAGCATCCACTTGTCTTATACCTAGATTTGTAAGGCGTATACAAGGTGGGAGTGCATACAAAACTGTAGCAAATATAGCTGCTACATTTCCTAAACCAAAAAGCATAATTCCTGGGACAAGATAAACAAAGCTTGGCATTGTTTGCATAGTATCCAAAACTGGCCTTATCCTAGCATCAATCAAATCATTTCTAGCTGCTAAAATACCGACAGGAATACCAATAATTATTGAAATTAAAACAGCAACAACCATTATCGCTACAGTAACCATAGTTGGCTCCCATAAGTTAACTGATGCAAGCACTAATAACCCTAATACAGACATACTTGCAATTTTTACTGACGCAACTTTCCATCCAATTATAAAAATCAAAGTCATGATTATAGGCCAAGGAATCCAAAGTAATAAATCTATGAGTTTTCCGAGTATAATTTTTATAGAGTCACTAATCACATCAAAAAAACCTCCGAAAGTAAGTACAATCCAGTCGATTGATCCATCTAGTGAGGCTTCTAATTCTTTACTGATATCAATAGGAAAATCCATCGCTATTTCTACACCAGACTCATTAATCACTAGAGATAATATAAAAGATCCAAATATTATTATGAAAGGAAAATAAAATTTTTTAAGATTAAATCCTCTAAGGTGAGTGTTATTATCTTTTACTTGTTTTTTATTTACTTTTGACATTCAAACTCTCTATTTATACGATTTCTTCAGTTTGATATTTTTTTAGTGCTTTTAAAATAGAACTTTGAGTTGCAACTCCTACAAATTTTTCTCTCGAATCAACAATAGGAATTGGAGTTTCTGAATCTGCTAAACTAGCAATAGCAGATTTTAGACTACTAGTAGAAGAAATAGACGGTAGTGATTTTTTTAACATTAATTTTATATCTTCCATCGATTCAGATTGATCTACATCACTTCTCATCAATACACCAAGTGAATATGCTTCATCATCCACAAAAGCTATATGCATAATTTCAAGATTACCCATACGATTTTTAAGCTCATCAAATCCAGAAGAAAAATTCCATATTAGATCAGGTTTAACAGATATAGACAAAGTACTTAATATATTCTCTTTAGAAACATCTTCAGTAAATTCAGCTACAAATTTATCTGCCGGATTAAGAATTATTTCTTCAGGTGCACCCATTTGAATTATTTCTCCATCTCTCATTATTGCTATTGTATCTCCAATGGCAATTGCTTCATCTAAATCATGTGTAATAAAAACCATTGTCTTTTTCAATTTTTTCTGTAAATCAACAAGTTCAGATCTCATTTGGCGTCTTATCAGAGGATCTAATCCACTAAATGGCTCATCTAAAAGTAGTATTTCAGGTTCAACAGCTAATGCTCTAGCAAGGCCTACTCTCTGCTGCATTCCTCCACTAAGCTCACTAACTTTTGAATATTCCCAACCATCAAGACCAACAAGAGAAATCATTTTTTTGGCTATCTTATACCTTTCCCTCTTAGGTATACCTTTGATTTCTAAACCATAGCAAGCATTATCTATGACATTTCGGTGAGGTAGTAATCCAAAGTTTTGAAAAACCATTGATACTTTATTTCTTCGAAAATCCATTAAGTTTTTATCATCAAATGAATTTATATCTTCGCCATCTACAGATATATTTCCAGAAGTTTTTTCAATTAAACGAATCAAACATCTTACTAGTGTAGATTTTCCACTACCAGATAAACCCATTACAACAAATGTTTCTCCTCTTTTAACATTGAAGGAAATATTTCTTAGAGCAATCAATTGCCCAATCTCGGATTGTATTTCGGATCTTGATTTTAAAAGATATTCCTCAGATAAAGATGCTAAGGGGTCATCACCAAAAACCTTCCAAAGATTTTTTACTGTTAGATGGTAATCATTTTTTTTTATTTTATTATTCATAATTCACAATGCTTTTAGGAATAAAAAGGACTAGCATATCATAATTTAAGCTAGTCCTTTTTTATATTAACAATGTCCCTCTAAAAGAAAAATTATTCAGTTACTTTGGCTAAAACTTTTTCTTTTACATCTTCTGGTACCCAGCTTTGCCATGAATCATTACTTTCTAAGAACCATACTGCTGTAGCTTCGAAAGCTTCCTCAGCGGTACCATAATTATCAGCATTGTCTGAATACCATGCATCTGCTACAAGCTGATTTCCTGCAGACCAATCCCAGTTCTTAAAGAACTTGATTAGGTATGGAGCATCTTCAACTAAGTCCGTATTCATTGCGATCATTATTTCAGCTGGAGGGAAAGCACAACCATGTACAGGATCATTATCTGTACACTGGCTTGGATCTGGTTGTTTCAGATCAATTACTTTTTCTGGATATTCTAGATCAACCATTAACTTTGTTGGCCCCCAATAATAGAATAGTATGGGTTCTTCTTTCTTAAATGCTCCTTCTACTGCAGCAGCAAGTGCACCAGATGTTCCTGGGTCTCGTAACTCAACATGATCTGCTAAACCGTAAGCATCTATTTGTCCGGGACCAGCTTCTGTTCCTTCTTGGACTCCTCTACAAGACCATCCAGCTATACAACCATATAAAACAGCTTTTCCATTACTATCAGCTTGAGCAAATAATGATTTATATTTCTCTTCTTTCAAATCATCAACAGAATCTAACTCTGGATGTGCATCCTGTACATAAGATGGGATCAAGAAAGTACTTTGCCAATTGTCTTCAAGACTTTTACCCACAGGAATTACTTCTCCTGCTTTTATAGCTTCATTCCAAACTACGTTTTGGTTTGGAAGCCAAATTTCCATAGTGATATCTACATCACCTTTTCTTAGTCCTTGAAAAAGAGGAACAGTAGCACCTTCTATTTGAGAAGTTTTATGTCCGTAACCATGTTCAACTATATATCGAGCTATTCCATTCTGAACTAAAGCGCTATTCCAGTTTAAACCACCAAAAACAATCTCTCTTTTTTCCGTACTGTCTGAATCAGCACTACAAGATATAATTGCCAATGACAACACTGTTATAAGTGAAGCCGTAGTTAGTTTTATAAGTTTACTTTTTATTAAGTTTTTAATCATTAAATTTTCCTTATTCTCACAAAGCGGGCTACATATTTTTCAACAAATAAATATAAAATTATTTCGGATAATTATTTTAGAAGAAGATATTTATTTTTTAGATTTTGGAACTGTATAGAATTTGATTATCTATAATACTAAATTGAAAATTTAGTTCTGAAAATATGTGGTTATTTGAGGTTATCTCCCCACTTAGGTATTATTTTTTTTCATCGAAAATCTCAATATAAAATATAACAGGTGGTTTATTTTGAGTCAAGTTTAGGAAAGTTTACTAAAACAATATTGGAGTATTAAAATTTTCGAAAAAAAAGTTTTAGGGCGGGATAGTATTTTTGCTTTAAGTGAAATGCGTATAAAGCAAGTATCAGCTAATAAAAATTAATTTATTTTACTGACCAATACCATCCCAGAATATAATTCTACACGAACTTTTTGTAATTTAATTGATAATATATTATTAAAACCAACCAAATCTTCTAAATAATAATTTATTTATTATCAAAAAATGAGTACCAAAATAAAAATAAAAGATATGCCTATTGTAGTAATCGGTGCAGGAATAGCAGGTCTATGTGTAAGTTATTATTTATCTAAAAAAAAAATAAATCATATTATTTTAGAAAAGGGAGTTGTTGGCAATACTTGGGTTAATGAAAGGTGGGACAATTTTTATCTTGTAAATCCAAACTGGGCGATCAAAATTCCTGAGTTTGATATCAATTCGAAAAATTTTCCATCGAAAGATCCTAATGGTTTCTTAAGTAAAAATGAGGTAGTTAAATACTTACAATCCTTTTCTACTTTTATTGGGTCAAAAATTCATGAAAAAGAAAATGTTGAACAAATAACTAAAGAGGAAGGAGGGTATAAAATTGTAACCTCTAATCAAGTAATTTCTTCAAAAATAATTGTTCTTGCAAACGGTGCATTTGGAGATCCATATATTCCTAAAATTAGTCAAAATTTAGACAAAGAAATATTTCAAATTCACTCATCAGAATATAAAAATCCTAGCCAATTACCTAAAGGAGATATTGTAGTCGTAGGATCTGGTCAATCAGGCGCTCAGATAGCTGAAGACTTACTTGTCTCAGGGAAAAATGTTTGGTTAGCAGTAAGTAAATGTGGAAGAAGACCTAGAAGTTATAGAGGCAAAGATTCTTCATGGTGGAATTACAATATGGGATCATTTGATAAAACAGTAGATCAAGTACCATTTGAAAATAGATGGAAATGTAGCCCACATACCTCTGGTAGTATGGGAGGGCATGATATAAATCTTTTGGATTTATCTGAAAAAGGTTTAAATTTAATTGGCTCAATTAATCAATGTGATAAAAACAAATTACTAATTAATGACGACTTATACAACAATATTAAATACTCTGATGATCATGCTATAAATTGGGCTAAAGGTGTTGATAAATTTATCGATGAAAAAAAAATGGATACAAAGTTTGAAAAAATAAATCCTGATAAAAGAGTCATAAAAAGTGATCTAATTTCAATTGATAAATTAAACTTAAATAAATCTCAAGACAGTATTATTTGGTCCACAGGCTTTAGATATAATTACGATTGGATAGATCTTGATATTAGTGACAATAAAAATCAACCTGTACAAAAAAGAGGCATAACCAAATATCCGGGATTTTATTTTATGGGTCTCCAATGGATGCATTCTTCTAAATCAGCTCAATTTATTGGAGTCGCTGAGGATGCAGAATTTATTGTCAAAGATATACTGTCAAAAAATTTATTTTGAGAGAATTATGTGATAAGGTTTTATTTGGATATACAGTGTGGAAGTTTAGAAAATATATCTAGGTCTTCAATAATGTAATTTACTCAACTTAACAATAAAAAATAATATTATTTTTTATTGTTAATTACAATCTTTAATAATTACTGAAAATATACCAAAATATTAAATTACACTATAATTTATTCACCAAAACAAAAATGAGAGTACTAAGATTAAAATCAGAAATATAAATTCAGAAAAAAACATATGGAAAATTTCGACAAATTTAATTTGTCCAATGATATAAAAAAATCTCTTAAAAATTTAAGATTTAAGAAACCTACTGAAGTTCAATCTAAAACAATATCTTTTGCTATTAATAAACAAGATATATTAGCAAGTGCAGAAACTGGCTCTGGAAAAACAGCTGCTTATTTAATACCATTAATTCAACAGATTAAAACTAATCAAAATGTTTTGGGAATTATTCTTACACCAACAAGAGAATTAGCTCAACAGGTGGCAGATGTGGCAAAACTTTTTGTGGGTTATAAAAGTGGGATTAATATAGCACTTTTGGTTGGTGGCTCAAGTATGAACATTCAACTTAATCAATTAAAAAAGCGCCCAAAAATTATTGTTGGAACTCCAGGAAGAATAAACGATCTAATAACTAGAGGATCTTTAAATTTAAAGCATTTCAATTTTTTTGTTCTTGATGAAGCAGATAGAATGCTTGATATGGGATTTGGAATACAAGTGGATAAAATTGTTCTTAAATTACCTAAATCAAGACAAACATTATTATTTTCAGCTACTCTTCCAAAAGAAATAATACAATTATCTAAAAAGTATTTAAGCAATCCAAAAAGAGTAGACATTGAGGAAAACAATGTAATTAAATCTCAAATCAAACAAAAAATTATTAATACTAAAACTGAAGAAAAATATAGTAAATTGCTGGATGAAATTGCAATAAGAAACGGTTCGATTCTAATTTTTGTAAGAACAAAATATGCAACTGAAAAACTGAAAAAAAGATTAATAAAAGATAAGGTAAAAAGCTCAGCAATGCACGGAGATTTACGACAAAATAAAAGAGATAGAATATTAGATAATTTTAGGAAAGAAAGATTTAAAATTCTTATTGCTACTGATATTGCCTCTAGAGGACTAGATATTCCTCATATAGAGCATGTGATAAATTATGACCTTCCACAAGTACCAGAAGATTTTGTACATAGAATTGGTAGGACAGCTAGGTCCGGTTCAATTGGAGAAGCACTAAGTTTTGTTACCAAAAATGACTCAAAGATGTGGAAATCTATTGAAAAGCTTTTAGATCAGCTCAAAAAACCGAATAAAAAAAATAAACATGAAGATACAAAACAAAAAAAATATGAAAAAATAGAAAATGATTCAGATAATAAATCTTTGAAAAAACGCTATAGAAAAAGAAAAAAAAATAGATCAAAATCAAGAAAATATCATCACTAATTTTATAAATGATATTAATAGAAATGGGAAAACTATGAATTATTTTAGGCAATCAATTTTGAGTGGACTTAATGAGTATTATGTAATTTTGAAGAGAAGTTTAGATTCTCTTTCGGAAGAAGAAATTCTTTGGAAACCAAATCTACATTCTAATAATATTATTTTCCTAATCTGGCATATGGCTTTGGTAGAGGATAATCTAATTAATAAAGTTTTATTAGGTAAAGAAAGGGTTTGGATTTCAGATAATTATTATAAGAATTTTCCTGATTTAAGAGATCAAACAGGATTTGCTTTTAATCAAGAAAAACTAAATAATTTTCCTGTGATGGATATTAAGTGGCTAATGGGTTACTATGATGTTTTAAGAGATGGAACTATTAAGCTCATTGAGGAAATTGAAGATGAAGAGTTATCGTTAGATTATACTTTTGGTGTCAGACAAGTAAAGGGTTATTTTGTGATAGGAAGATTGATGACAGAATTATCTCAGCATCTTGGGCAAGTGTCTTATATAAGAGGAATGATTAGAGGTCTTGATAAATGAAAATATCTAAAGTTCAAATAGATGTTATAGAACGAGATACTGGAGTATTAAACGTAAAAGATGAAAGGTCAGATATCGGAGGAAAAACAACTCAGGGAGTCTTAAGATTATTTACTGATGAAGGTATAGAAGGAAATGCTTTTATTGCTGATCAAGCACAGCCTTCAGATCAAAGAATAACAATAATAGATCAGATTTTAAGACCTAAAATAATGAACATGGATATAACTCACAGAGAGTGGTTATGGTCAGAATTAGAAAGTATTCCAGGTGAGAATATTTACCAATCTTGGTCAGCTATTGATGTTGCACTTTGGGATCTAGAAGGGAAGCGATTAAATAAGCCTATTTACTCTTTATTAGGAGGTAAAAATGATCAAATAGAGCTTTATGCAACCTATCCTCCAAGGCACGATAATCCAACCGGATTTATTAGAGAGGCAGAACAATTACTTGAAGAAGGATTTTCTGCATACAAAATACATCCTGGAAATTTAGATGTCGGTGATGCAATAAAGGTTATTGATGGTGTTAGAGAATCTGTTGGAGATAAAATGATATTAATGTTAGATAGAAATCATGGCTATACTTTTGATGAAGCATTAATGGTCGGCCAAGCTTTAGATTCAAATAATTTTTATTGGTTTGAAGACCCAATAAATCCAAAAAATTTACAAGAAATTAAGAGACTGCATGAAAATTTGAATACACCTATTAATATGAGTGATTCACCTGAATTTTTGATCAAAGAAGCAGGTAAGTTTTTAGGAAATGACTTGATAGGTATGGTTAGAGGAACGGTCAGAAAGTTAGGTATAACAGGATTAAAAAAATTATCTGCAATGGCTGATGCTTTTGGAATTAATTGTGAAATTGGTTTAGCAGGTAATTCTCTAATGAATGCTGCTAATTTACATGTGATAGCTTCAGTTAATAATAATTCATTTTATGAATATTGGAGGCCAGAACATATACATCAATGGGGTGTTGAAAATGAAATTAAAATTAATTCTAATGGTAAATTAAATCTTCCTAAAAAATCAGGCTTAGGTATAGAGCTGGATGAAGATTGGATTGATTTTCATAGAGTTAGTTCATTAAAATAAATATTATATATATTAGATTGTTCGAATAATTTTCAGTGGTATAATAGTAGGTAAGATGAAAGTATTCTCAGTACTAATAATTTTTCTGGTTATGATAATTTTTATTTTGAACTATACAATAGATTTTTATAATAATTCTCAAGGTTTAGTAAATTAAGATTTTGTATTATAATTAAATTATGCTCAAATTTAAAAATTCTAGTTTATTAAATTCTTTTTCATTAATTTTCATTGGATTGTGGGGGTATGTTGAAGTCACATCTCCAACTGCACTTATACCTGTAATTTTTGGAATAGGAATATTAGTTGCATACTACCTAAGCATTAAATTCCCAGAGAGAAAAAAGATTTTTGTTCATGTGGTTTTATTACTTACGATATTAATATTTTTTTCATTAATTAGTACTAGGCTATCAAAATCAATTGATGCTGGTGACCTAAGTTTACTTAGGGTAATTATAATGCTAACAACTTCATTAATAGCTTTATTATCATATACAAAAATTTTTATAGATAATAGAAAATCAAAGAACTAAATTATAAATTCAAAAATCCAAATTATAGCTAAGCCTAATATAAGTGTAAGAGGTATAGATTTAGTTACTAAAGCTACTATAAGGGCCACAATTGCAGCATAAATTTTTGGGTTGTTATCTATTATTAAACTATCATTATCAATAAGCACAGAATTAATTATTATTGGAGTTAACACTGCGATTGATACATATTGTAAACCTTGTTGAATAAATCTTGGTAATTTCTTAGGCATGAAATTTGAAAGCGGCAGAAACCTAGTTGCATAGGTTATAATTCCAGAAAAAATAATTGCTGTCCAAATCATTGTTTTCTCTCTTTATAATTAGATATAAATATTCCACACATAATTGCTATTATTGCAGAAACTATAATCCATAAATTCCATGGTAAATCTTTTAAAATTATTGAAAATATAGCACTAATAGCAAAAACTAATAATTTAGGTTTATCTCTAATTGATACTGCTACAATCGCTATAAATGATAACGGGATAGCAAATTCTAAATTGAGTGATTCAGGAATAAAATGTCCTATAAAAATTCCTAAAAAAGTAGATATTTGCCAAGAAGTCCATAAAGTAATTCCGCTACCTAAAAGATGGTAATGCATATTTTTACTTTTCTTCTTTTCGGAAAATCTCTTATAGGAAATCGCATATGCTTCATCAGTAATTAAGTAAGCTAATAATATTCTCCATCTTAGGGATAATTTTTTTAAATATTCAGATAGAGAAATACCGTATAAAATATGCCTTAAATTTACAACTCCTACTGTACCTATAATCATAAATCCAGGTGTTAGTGTTGAAATAAGTTGAGCGAAAACAATTTGACTAACCCCTGCAAAAACTATTGATGAAAGTAAAATAGTTTGAAGATTAGTTAGTCCACATTCAATGCCCAAAATTCCAAATGCTATACCAAAAGGAAAAACGCCTATTTGTAAAGGAGTTTCTTGTAGACAACCATTCTTAAATTCCGAAAATTTAGACATAATTAAAATAATACTATCAGATATATATATATAATTTATGATTACTTATAATATATATAATTAATAATAAACTATAAGATTTAAACACATTGAATAAAGAAAAAAAAATTCAATTGCCACCAGGATGGCTTGAAAATCTTGGTAATGAATTTCAAAAAAAATATATGCTTGAAATTAAGAACTTTCTGACTAATGAATATGCATTAGGTAAAACAATATATCCTGAAAAATCCAAAATTTTTAATGCATTTAACTATTGTGATTTTTATGATGTTAAAGTCGTTATAATTGGTCAAGATCCTTACCATGGACCCAATCAAGCTCATGGTTTAAGTTTTTCAGTTTTAGATAATGTTCCTGCACCACCTTCATTAATTAATATATACAAAGAGTTAGAAGAAGATATTGGAAATAAAGTTAATTTTAATAATGGGAATTTAGAAAATTGGGCAAAACAAGGTGTTTTTCTACTAAATACAACTTTGACAGTAGAAAAGAATAAGCCTTTATCACATAGTAAAATTGGCTGGAATAATTTTACAGATGAGGTAATAAAAAAAATAAATATTTATAGAGAAAATATAGTTTTTATTTTGTGGGGAAGTCATGCTCATTCAAAAGAATTACTTATAGATGCTAATAAACATCTAATAATTAAGTCTGTTCATCCTTCACCATTATCTGCTTATAGAGGTTTTTTTGGTAGCAAGCCTTTTTCACAAACCAATAAATACTTAATTAAAAATAATATAAAACCAATTAGTTGGTTTTAGTCTTTTTGATTTTTTGATACATTATTATTGCTCCAAATAAAATAATTATGAAGCTCGTAGATCCTACAAAAGTGAAAGCAAAAGAGATAGAAATTTTTTCAGCAATAGATCCTAGTAATAATGAACCAATAGCAGCTGACCCCCAACTTAATTGATTTATGCTCATCATTCTCCCTCTATATTCCTCCTTCACATTTGATTGAACAATTGTTGAACCCATAGTATTAAAAATTACTTTTGAAAAAGATATTATTGCAAATATTATATATATATTATTTATCCCATAACTAGAACCCACAAGATAGAGACACACAGAAGAGATTAATCCAAAAATAAAATATGATAAAAATTGGTTGATTTTCTGCCCTAAGAAAATAAGAAAAGAAGTAGATAACAATCCTGATATTCCACCTACCAAAAGTATTCTTCCATAGGTATCTGTATTTCCAAAAAGTAACTCTGTTGTTACAGCAGGTATTAATACATCATATGACCCTGACGTTAAACCAACGAAAAACCCCACAAAAGTAATTATTAAAAGTATAGGAGTTTTAGAAAGGTATTTAAAGCCAGATAATAAATCTTCTATGAAATTTTTATTATTTTGATTAGTTGGCTTATGCAGATTTTTATCCATCTTATTTAATGTTAGAAAAGTTAAGAAATATGAAATACCGATAATAAAAAATAAACCTTCTAATCCTATTAATTCAACAATTGGATGAAAAATAGATCCACCAATAATTGCTGAAACACCAAAAACTATAGAATACATAGAAATCCCTACAGCTAAGTATTTTTTAGAAACTAATTTTGCAATCATTGAAGATCTTGAAGGAATATCAATTGCTAAAAGTAAGCCTGTAATTATAGAAATGATTATTAGTATTGAGGGATTTATTCTTTCTAAATATATTAGAAAGGCTGTGAATAATGTTATCAAACAAAATAAAAGTCTTGTAATTCTTATTATACTTAGTCTATTATATTTATCAGCTAAAACTCCTCCAAAAAAACTTAGAAGTAAGACTGGTGTTAGATTTGCAGTAGATATTAAGCCTAATAATATCTCTGAATCACTCATCAATCTCATTAACCATAATCTTCCGTAAATTAATGCCCACATCCCTATATTAGAAAAAAAAGCCGCGATCCAAAATAATCTATATTCTCTGTATAGAAATAGTTGCATAAAAGGCAAATTTAAAATATTTTGGAACTTTAGCATGGTTATTATTATAGGTTTATAATTACTATATTCTAAAATTAATAAAATAAATATCACTTAGGAAAAAAATTTATGGAAAATAATCAGTTAGTAAAAAGATTAGAAAAATGCTATACGGGAGCAATATATGATGTATTAAGAGAAAGAGGTATAAAAAATACGATCTTACCTCACAGTATAAAATCCATAGACCCTACAAAAAAAATAGCTGGTGAGATATGGACATGTAGCGGTGAGATTGATGAGACATTAGATAAAGATACTTCAATGTTAAGCTGGACAGATATGCTTAGCAAAGCTCCAGCAAACTCAGTTGTTATTTGCCAACCTAATGATGGAACTATTGCTCATATGGGAGAGTTATCTGCTGAAACTTTAAAGTATAAAGATGTTAGAGGTTATATTGTTGATGGTGGATGCAGAGATGTAGATTTTATATTAAATTTAGGATTTCCTGTTTTCTGTAAATATTTCACACCCTCTGATGTTGTTGAAAGATGGAAGATATCCACATTGGGAGAAACAATAAATATTGGTGGTGTAACCATAAATTCTGGAGATTTTGTACTAGGTGATATAGATGGAGTTATTATTATTCCAAAGGAAATAGTTAAAGAAGTTGTTAGCGAAACAGAGGAATATATAAATACTGAAAGTTTACTTAGAAAAGAAATACTTTCCGGTGTAGACCCAAAAGAAGCTTATTTAAAATATAGAGTTTTTTAATGAAAATTATTGATTCTCATCCTCATATATATTCAGATGATTTAAATAAATATCCATCAATTCTGGATCCATGGAATCCAGGTGAACCAGCTACTGCTGAAGATTTATTGGTTAAGATGGGAAAAAATAATATTCAAAAGGCTGTATTTATTCAAACAGGTACTTATTATGGTTTTGATAATAAATACATAATGGATTCATCTAGGAAATTTTCTGAATGGGCTACAGGAGTTGTAACTCTAAGTCCTGACGACAAAAGTAGTAAGGATATTCTGCAAAACGCAGTAAAGAATTTTAATGTAAAAGGATTAAGAGGCGTACCTAATAAAAATGGAAAATTAAGAGATCCTAATGTAATAGATCTGTGGGGCAAGGCAGAAAGTTTAGAGATAACAGTAAATTGTATGGTAATGGATGATCTTGAATTAGTAGATGAAATAATTTATTTAGCAAATAAATTTAGCAGATTAAGAATTGTTATTGATCATTGTTTAATGCTAAATACTTTTAGGAAAACTAAAGAGACACTTCATGAATTAAAAAGATTATCAAAGCTACCTAATGTTTACGCAAAACTTACCTCTGGAACACATGGCTCTCCAAGAATTTTTCCTCATGAGGATATGCATGCACCTATCAAAAGAGTTATAGATTTGTTTTCACCTGATAGATGCTTATGGGGTTCTAATTTCCCCAATAAATTATGGTCAAAAGGGTCAAGTTATTCACAAAACTTAAATCTTTTTATAGATGAGTTAGGCCTTACTAATAGTGAAAAAATATCAATACTTTATTCAACTTCTAAATCATTATGGTTCAAATAATAATTATAAAAAAAATAGTACCGATTTTATCATTTCTCATATTTATTTTTAATGTTAATTTAGTTAGTGCTCACCAGCCATTCGAGATAATGCCTGATTTAGTATCTGAAACATCAATTGATCTTTCAGATGCAACTGTTTCACATGCTTTTTATGGTGAATTTTTCTCAGAAAATGAAGAGGTAATATTTAATCTTAATAACCTATCTGGCAGTCAATTAGATATTAGTATTTTAATTCCTGATAAACAACCTGAAAATGAGACATCAAAAGACTTATTTCCAGAAATTTATCTAAGAAGTGAATCAGGCGATCAAGTTTTTTTTTCAAATCAAAGGAGTGATTTTTATGAGCCTTTTAGTAGAATGAATTTGGTTAGAATATTTGATTATAAAAAAGATAAATTTTTCGATAATGAAGCTGTAGTAAAAATTAAATCTAACGCTGCTATGCGTTATGTTTTTTCGGTAGGATATAAAGAGATTTTTTCAAAAAGATACGCCTATGGTGATACAAAACAATTTAATTCAAATGCTCAGCAATTATGGTACACAAAAACAGATATATACACACAAAATTCTAATATTGAAAAAGAAAATCAATCAGGTAGAGAAATATTTTATGTAATAATATTTCTTTTTATATTAGTTATTTTTTATGGAATATTTTTATTTAGATATCAGATATTTTATAAAAAAAAGAGGTAAAACTTGATAGCAATTGTTCTCTATGATAATCTTGAAAAAAACATTTAGTTTAGGAGTTTAAGTATGGCAAAAATTCTAACAAATACTCAAGTAGAAGAATATAACAAAAATGGTTTTTTAGCTGTTAAAAATGTTTTTACTTCCTCAGAAGTTAAAGACCTGCAAGATGTAACAGATGAATTTGTTGATCGATCAAGAAATTTAAAAGAAAGTAATGATGATTTTGATATAGACTTAAAAGCTGGGCATTCCTCTACTACTCCAAAATTAAGACGAATTATGAGTCCTGATAAGCATCATCCCGTTTATGAGCGTGCAAATAAAAATCCTAAATTACTAGATATAATTGAGCAGTTGATAGGACCAAATATTAGGTATCATCATACTAAATTAAATAATAAAGCTCCTGGAGGTGGTGCTCAGGTAGAATGGCATACAGACTGGGGTTTTTATCCTCATACCAATGATGACATTCTTGAAGTGGGAGTTGCAATTGACCCTATGACCATAGAAAATGGTGCATTAATGGTTGTTCCAGGATCTCATAAGGGTCCGGCTTACGATCATCATGAAGATGGAGTTTTTGTAGGAGCTGTGAATATTTCAGATGTTAATTTAGATTCTGCAAGTAGTATTATTCTCGAAGAGGGTGATATATCTTTACACCATGTAAGAGCATTACATGGTTCTGAGCCAAATCGCTCATCAAAATCAAGAAGATTACTTCTGATGGGTTATACAGCAGCTGATGCATTTCCCATTTCTGGTTATGGTGATTGGAATTTATGGCAGTCTAATATGCTAAGAGGTAAAGGTGGAAATATACCCAGATTTAATGGGGCACCAGTAAGAATAGCTGAACCACCTCCTGAAGGAAAAAATACTATTTTTCAAATTCAAGAAGAACTTGAAAAAAGTCATTTTGAAGAAGTTTAGTTAAAAAAAATTAAATTTTCTCATCTCTTTTAAGTTAGAATAAACATCATGTCTATTGCTTCAATTAACGGTATTAATATTTATTATGAAAAAGTTGGCACAGGTCCACCTATAATTTTTATTCATGGAGGTTATGGTGGTATAGATTCTTTTGGTATCCCAAGAAGAAATGACTGGGTAGAAAAACTCAAAGATTCATACACTGTTATAACTTATGATAGACGATCCGCTGGTAGATCTTCTTATCCTGACGAAATCCATTCAATGGATATCTTAGCTAAAGATTTAGAAGAATTAATTAATTACCTTGAGTTAGAAAATCCAATTGTTATAGGATCATCTGCAGGAGGACCTATAGCGTTAAAATATGCATTTGAATTTCAAAAAAATATTAAAAAATTAATCCTAGTAAATACTAGCTATCGAATGTGGAAAAATCCATCAAGAATTAAAGCTTCAAAAGAATTGAAAAGACGCCATGAAATTTTAGAAAAACATGGTATAAATAAAACATACGATATGTTGATAAATGAACCAGCTTTTATTACATTTTATATGTCACAAGATGATATAGATAAAAAAGTTTCATACTATTCTAAGGAAGAGGCTAAAAAATTATCAAAAGAATTATCTGTTGAAGATACCATGAAATATTATATGGGAGAATTAAGAAATCAATTTGCATATATCGACATAGATTTTGGTTCTAAGCTAAATGAAATATTTTTAGAGACACTAGTTATTCATGGTGATGCAGATGTCCAGGTTCCATACTCTCTAGGAGTTGAATTAGCAGATGGAATATCTAGCTCTAAGTTTGTCACTATACCTGGAGTAGGACACGGTTTAATGGCAAACCAAGATGCGGTCAATCATATAAAAGAATTTTGTAATAACTAGAATGAAAAAATTAAAGTCAATTGAACAGGTAGCAGAAGAGTTTGGACTAGAAAGAAATTCTCTTGAATTTTATGGTAAACATAAAGCAAAAATTCCTTTAGAAAATATAAAAAAAAATAATAGTTCTAAATTAATTGTTGTAACTGCCATTACTCCCACTCCATTGGGAGAAGGTAAATCAACCACTGCAATAGGACTTACTCAAGGATTTGGAAAGATTAATAAAAATGTTGCCTTAACTATTAGGCAACCATCATTAGGTCCTGTTTTTGGACATAAAGGTGGTGGAACAGGAGGAGGTAAATCTACTGTAGAACCTGCGGTTGATATAAACCTTCATTTTAATGGTGATTTTCATGCTATGGAATCAGCTCATAATTTTCTTGCTGCAATGGTAGATAATAGTGTTTATAGAGCTACAATCAATAATTTTTACCCTGAAAATATTACATGGAGAAGAGTTACTGATGCGGAAGATAGATCTTTGAGATCTATAGTTTCTGGTGTGGGAGGCTCTGCTAATGCGCCTATTCGTTCTACAGGTTTTGATATATCAGCAGCCTCAGAAATAATGGCTATATTGGCTTTGACAGATTCTTATAAAGATCTTAGAGAAAGATTAGGCAATATTGTTGTAGGATGGAAAAAAGACAAAACCCCAGTTCTAGCTAAAGAAATAAATGCAGTTGGTTCTATGATGGCTTTATTGCGTGATGCAATTAAACCTAACTTAGCACAAACGGTTGAAGGGCAACCTGCAATTGTTCACATGGGACCATTTGGAAATATTGCCCATGGTTGTTCATCAATTTTGGCTGATCAGCTTGCTTCTTCTTTTGCTGATTATGTTATTACAGAAGCAGGCTTTGGTGCAGACTTAGGATTTGAAAAATTTATGGATATAAAGGTAAGGCAAGGAGGTCCAGAACCTTTTTGTGCAGTTATCGTTTGTACAATAAGAGGTCTAAAATGGCATGGAGATATTGATATTAAAAATCTTAATGAAAAAAATAATAAAGCAATAATTAAGGGTGCTGAGAATCTACTTAATGCTATAAGAATTGTTTCAAAATATGGATTAAATCATGTTATAGCTATAAACCTTTTTCCGGAAGATTCACGAGAAGAAATTGATTTAGTAAAAAGAATATGTAAAGAAAATAATTCTGTAGCAATTGAGTCAGATGGGTTTTCTTCAGGAGGTGAAGGTATGATTGAACTTGCTGAATATATATCTCAAATATCTGATGAAAAAAAAGATATTAAATTACTTTATGATGATTCAATGACTTCAGTTGAAAAAGTTGAAAAGTTAGCAAAAGATATTTACTCAGCTTCCGATGTTACTTGGGCTCCAAGAACTAAAACTACCTTAAAGTTGTTTGAATCTCAAAATTGGAATTTTCCTATTTGTATGGCAAAAACCCATCTCTCAGTTTCATCAAATCCAAAATTAAGAGGAGCTCCTAAAGGTCATACTTTACCAATTAAAGAAGTAAGAGTTCTAGGCGGTGCTAAACAAATAGTGACTATGGCTGGCGATATAATAACCTTACCTGGTCTACCAAGCTCTCCAAATGCTTTTGATATTGATTTAAATGATGATGGAGAAATTATAAACATATTATCCACATAAGTTTTATTAGGAGAAAAATGCTAAATCAAGAATCAAAAAATTTATTAGAAAAAAGAGCAAAATTAAATATACGCCCTATATCAGAATTAACTCATACTCAAGCTAGGGACCAATTTAAAAAAATGAATTTAATTACTAAAAATATTTTACCCAAAATTGATCTATCTAGTGTAGAGGATAAAAAAATTTTTGTTAATGATGCAGAAATAAATATAAGAATATTTACTAACAATGAAGATATTAATCAACCTTTATTAATAAATTTTCATGGTGGAGGATGGTTTCAAGGTGATTTGGATACAGACGATTATATGTGTAGATATATATGTAAAAATTCAAGATTTAAGATTATTTCGGTTGATTATAGATTGGCTCCAGAAAATAAATTTCCAACGGGGCTAAATGATTGTTATGAAGCGGTTAAGTATATTGCTAGAAACCATAAAGAATTTAACATAGATGCTAATAACATATCACTTTGTGGTACTTCTGCAGGAGGTAATTTAGTAGCAGCTTTATCTATAAAATTTAGGAATGTTCACGAGGTAAAAATAAAAAATCAAATATTGTTTACACCGGTTTTGGACTATGATTTTACTACTGAATCTTATAAAGAATTTGAGACAGGCTTTGGATTAGAAAAATCAAATATGATTTTTTTTTGGGAACAATATTTAGGTATGGCTCCAGAGAATTTTCCAATAGATAGGCATAAATTTTTTGCACCTCTAAGGGATGATATTAATAATAATTTACCAAGAACATATATTATTACAGCTGGTTGTGATGTTTTGAGAACAGAAGCAGAGCTTTATCATGAAAAAATTAAAGATGAATCCAGGTCAATTATAGAGAATTACGAGGGGGCTATTCATGGTTTTAATAATAATATAGGTATAATTTCTGATGCAGAAACTTGCATAAAAAAAGTAATTGACTTCTTAATAGGTACCTAGCAATTATCACATAATAATATTATAGTAGTTATATGAAACAAAATTTTAAAGTAATTGACTTCCATGCACATTTTCCTGTAAAAACAGATTTTTCTGGCAAGCAAATAAAGGCAGAAGAACCACCAAACGAAAATACATCTCATGAAAGAAAAGAAGAATCTGATGCAATTAATAAGGCTTATGCAGAAACATTGAGGTCTGAATGGAGGCTTTCTCATGGCTTTGAAAAGCCTATTACAGAAAAGCTTCCAGATGAAACTTTGGCAGAAATGTGGAAAAAAGAGGTTGATCAGCACAATATTGAAAAAATTGTATTCCTAACGGGAGGCGGTAATGAAAGATTGTCAAAAGTCATTTCAATGTATCCTGACAAATTTATTGGTTTTGCACATCACAATCCACATGAATTAGGAGCAGATACTTTATTAAGAAAAGCAGTTAATGAACTAGGACTCAAGGGATACAAAATAATAGCTCCCGCACTTGATAAAGCTATTAATGACTATTCAGCCTATAAAACATGGGAAGTTGCAGCAGAGCTAAATATTCCAATATTGATACATTTTGGAACTCTTGGAGGAGGTGGAGGAATTGCTGAGCATGTAAATATGTCTCCACTGATACTCCATAATGTTGCAAAAGATTTTGCGTCAGTACAATTTATAATCCCGCATCTTGGATGTGGTTATCCTAGAGAGTTATTACAACTTATGTGGGCTTGTCCAAATATACATGTTGATACTTCCGGATCAAATCAATGGATACGCTGGATGCCAGAAGATATGAGTGTTCAATCCTTATTAAAAAAATTTTTAGAAACAGCTGGTCCAGAGAGAATAGTTTTTGGAAGCGATTCTAACTGGTTTCCGAGAGGATTTTCTGAAAGATATTTTCTTGATCAAGTTAGAGACTTACGGGATTTGAATGTTCCAGAAAGTTATTTAGATTTAATCTTTTATGAAAATGCAAAAAAATTATTGAAGTTATAATTTTTCGTATCATGAGTAATAAGTTTAATATAATTGCGCATAGAGGATTTTCGGAAATTTCTCCAGAAAATACAATTCCTTCCTTTGATCTTGCTCTAGAATATGGTTTTATAAGTATAGAATTTGATGTTCAATTAACTACAGATAATATACCTGTAGTAATTCATGATCAAAATACAAAAAGAACGACCGGATTTGATAAATTAGTTAAAGAAACTAAATACTCTGAGTTAAGAAAAATACAAGCAAAAAATAATTTTAAATTTAAAAATAATGATTATTCAATTCCAGTTTTAAGTGAAATTTTATCCAGATATAAAAATAAAGCAGATTTACATTTAGAGTTGAAGTCTGATGAGCAAGAATTATCAAAAATTGTTTGTGATGAACTTTTTGAGCATGATTGGCTAGAAAGTTCATCAAAATTATATACAAAAAATGGGATTACAATATCTAGTTTTAAGTTAGGCCAAATAATAAATACAAGAAAATATAACTCCAAAATACGAACAGCTTGGCTTGTTGATAATATTACAGATGAAAATATAAAAATTTCAATAGATCATAATATTAATATGGTTTGTCCAAAAGCCGAATTTTCAAATAGGTCAATGATTGAAAATGCTAATTTGAAAAATTTAGAAGTTAGAAATTGGGGAATAAGAAATAAAAATGACCTAATTATGGCTTATATGTCAGGAAGTTCTGGCACAACAGTTGATTGGCCACAAACAGCAAAAAAAATTATTAATGATGTTGAGAAAAACTTTTGAGCCCAAAATTTATTGCTATATATAATGCTAATGGAGGAATTTTTGGAGAAGTTAAGTATTTTTTAGCTAAACTATTTAGAAATAAGCATTGTGAATTATGTGATATCACACATGTTTTTGCGTGGAAAAAAAAATCTTGGAAAGAATTTGAAAAGCTATTAGGGCTTCAATTAGAAGTTATACATCTAAATAATCAAAACTCTAAAATGGAAGAAATAACTTTGGATAAAACTCCATGTATTTTACTATATAAAAATAATTCTTATGAAATATTAATTACATCTAAAGAGTTAGCCTTATGCAATTCAAACGTCAGTAATTTAATAGAACTATTTAATGCAAAAGAAAGGGGTAATTTTGTCTAAAATTTTTTTGATTGGTGGTAATAGAGGTTTAGGAAAAAGCATATTATCTGAATCATATAATCATGATTATGAATTAATATCTATGTCTAGAAATACCAAAAATAATTATGATAAAAATAAAAAATTATCATTGGTTAAGGGTGACGCTACAATAAAAAAAGATATTGAAAAAAATATTAGTAATTCAACTACAGTAATTAGTACTATTAATGTTATGAGGAAAAATATTTTTCCATGGTCGAAAATAACAAATTCTAAAACAACTATATCTGACACCGTTAAAAATCTGATAGAGATTTGTAAATATAAAAAAATATCAAGAGTAATATTTATATCAGCTTGGGGGACTTATGAGAGTAAAAAACAACTGCCATTTTGGTTCAGTAATTTAATTAAATATTCAAACTTGAGGTATCCTTATGAAGATCACGAAAGACAGGAAGAAATGATAGTAAATTCTGGTTTAAATTGGACTATTATAAGGCCTGTAGCATTAATAAATTTTCAAATTGGGAATAATGTAAAAACATATTTTGATGATTATCCAAAATATAGACTAATTGTTAGCAGGAAAAATGTTGCTAAATTTATTTTTCGAATAATTAATAAAAAAGAATTCTTTGGAAAAAAAGTTATAATATCAAATTAAATATTAATAATTAAACAAAAAAATTAGCTTATGATAATAGATAGTTTATATAGGTATCCAATAAAATCTTTTTCAGGTGAAAAGAAAAATTCCTTAGAAATATATAATTCAGGTAAAATTGTCGGTGACAGAATTGCAGCTTTTAGAATAGGTAAAAATATGATTAATGATGGTAAATGGTTAAAAAAAAATAATTACCTATCACTAATGCATATACCTGAATTAAGTAAAATTAAATGTAAATTTGATTCTGAGTTAAATAATATTTATTTTGAAAATGAGAAAATTAGTATTAACATAACGGACAAGGAAAAAATTGAATTAATTGTAGGTAAATATTTAGAATATGAAACTTATAATAAAGGTATTTCTTTTTTTTTATCACCTAATCCACAAGTATCTTTTCATGATTCTGAGGAAGGATTTATAAGTCTTCACTCAAAAAAAAGTGTAGAAAAATTATCTGAGACAACAGGTTATATAAATCCAAAAGTATTTAGAAGTAATATTATTATTGATGATTGTGATTTTTTTGAAGAATTTAATTATGTGGGGAAAAACTTAATAATTGGTGATTTGAAATTTCAAGTTGTACGAAGGATTACTAGATGTAACTCTATAAATTGCAATCCTAAAACTGCTATCTATGATAGAAATATTTTGAAAGTTTTACCTGATATTAACGGAATTATTAATCCTTCATTTGGAATTAAACTCAAGCTTATTTCTAAAGGGGGTATATTAAAAGTTGGTAGTAAAGTAAGTTTAGATAATTAGGATAATAAAATATTTTTATAATTATTCGAAATATTTTTTATCTCTAACTTTTCTTTATTACTTTTTTTATTGAGTATATTAATCATCATTCTCATTCTAAAATTACTCTCAATTTTTTCAGTATGTTTTTCTATAAAATCCCAATAAAGCGCATCCCATATTTTAGACCATTTATCTTTTTTATAATTGCTCATTTTTAGGATATAATTACTAGAACTAATATAAGGTTTTGTTGACATTAATCCTCCATCTGCAAATTGGCTCATTCCAAATACATTTGGTACCATCACCCAAGAATAGGAATCTATGTACATTTCCATAAACCATTTATAAATCTCCATAGGAGCAATTTCTAGAAGTAACATGAAATTTCCTAAAATCATTAATCTTTCTATGTGATGAACATATGAAAAATTTAGTGATTTTGATATAGAGTCATCTACCGGTAATATTCCTGTAGTAGCATCATAAAATTTCGGGGATAATTTATTTTTCACATTCCAATAATTAGAATTCATTTGATTTTTTCCTTGATAAATATAAATACCTTTAATAAATTCTCTCCAGCCTAATATTTGTCTTATAAATCCTTCTAAGGAGTTTATCGGTATATTATTATACTTACTGAAATCTATTGCTTTTGAAATTACTTCATAAGGGGTAAGTAATCCTATATTAAGAGAAGAAGAAATATTACTGTGAAATAAAAATGTATTATTATTTATTATTGCATCTTGATATTTTCCGAAATTAGCAAATTTATGTTCAAAAAAATTTTCTAGATTTATACTAGCTTGTTTATGTGAAACAGGATAGTTAAAGGAATCTATGTTGCCAATATTACTTGGATAATAATTATTTATATTATTTTTTGAAATACCAACAATTTCATCATCATAAGATATTGTTTTTATTTTGGGTAAAATTAAATTTTTTGGAATGTTTTTTCTGTTCTCAGTATCAAATGTCCATTTTTTCTGCACAGGAATATTTTTACTATCAACTAGTATTTCATGTTTTATTCTGAGTTTTTTATAAAAGTTTAGGAGTAAAAATTTTTTTTTATCTGAGAAGTAATCAAAGTTTTCTTCATTTGATTCCATAAACATAGGAGACTTATAATATATTATTTTTTTTCCTATTTTTTTAAGATCTTCAATTATATTCAAGTCTACTAATTCACATGTATGAATTTTAGAAAAATTTAGGATATCTTTTTTTATAAAATTATCATAATCTTCTTGCTGAATTATTTTTACTGAGTAACCTAAATGTTTAAGTCTTTTTTCGTAGTAATTTATACTTGAGATATGTAGTAATAATTTTTGTTTGTGGAAATTAAAATATTTGTTAGAAAAAAATATTGGATGATTTACTAAAAGTATTTTTCTATTTTTTCCAATAGATGGATTATCAAAAAAAAGTTGATTCGGGAATATTATAGTTACTTCCATATAAATAAAACTCAAATATAATTTTTATAATTTTTTCATTAATTCTTCTATGTTATCAATAGGTAAATCGCAAATATAATTTTTACAAATATAAACTTTTGATTCTTTGTCATTAGTTCTTCCATTACTTATAGGAAGTTTATTAATAAAATCTTTATTTTCATTAGAAACTAATATAGATGTAGGAAGTAATTTTCCTTGAATATAGTTTTGAGCCTCTTTATAAAATTTATCATTACTGTCTCCAGATATGAATATTTCAATATTTTCTTCATTAAGTAAATAAAATAAATTAAACCAATTAGGCACTTCCAGAGGGTGGCTTGATAATAATTCAGATGCAGATTTCAAACTGGATTCAGCTATATTTAAATATATATTTTCTCCCGTATATTTATATGCCATATAACAATTAATTGAAGCTACTGAAGCTGCATTAGGTATCATAGGGTCAAATAAATTATGAGTTCTAATTATAAGATCTTCACTTAATGGATTATCAAAAAAAATATTTTTTTCTTGGTCCCAAAATTTTTTTGTAGTAATAGAATTAAATTTATATGCTAGTTCCAGCCACTCAGAACATTGAGATGAATTGTATAAATCAAATAATGATTTTGTAAAATATGAATAGTCTTCTAAAAAACTTTTATTATTATTCTGAGTATGAAAAAGATTATTATCAGTAGTAAGATTATCTAGAATAGAATTTGTTGTTTTTATTGCTTGATTAAGGTAATCTACATTTTTTGTAACATTGTATGACTCGCAAAGACCAGAGATAAGTAGTGAATTCCAAGAAGTTATATTTTTCTTATCTGTATTTGGCTTTTCTCTTTTTTGTCTAACAGCTATTAGTTGTGATTTAATTTTATGAAGATATTCCGACTTAATATTATAGTCTTCATTAACATTTAGAATATTTTTCTCATCTAAATCTCCCTCTTCAGAAATATTCCAATAATCTTTTATATTATTATAGTCTTCATATGAGAGTATAAATTTTAGCTCTTCATATCCCCAAGTGTAATATGAGCCTTCTACCCCTCCAGAATCTGCGTCTTGGCTTGCGTAAAAAAGATCATTGGGGTTTTTCATTTCTCTAAAAAGGAAATCAATTATTATTTTAATAGTGTCTATGTATAATTCTTTTTTATCTAATTTATATGCTTTAGCGATTGTTGAAAGCATTAAGCTATTATCATATAACATTTTTTCAAAATGAGGTACAAGCCATTTTTTATCTGTAGAATATCTTGAAAATCCTCCTCCTATTTGATCAAATATTCCACCATTAATCATTGATTTCAATGTTAATGATAATAATTTATTACCATAGTGATTTTTATATTTTTTTTCTAAAAGCATCAATAGATATAATTTTGATGTTTCTGGAAATTTAGGAAAGGTACCAAACCCCCCTTTATCAAAGTCGAATGATTGCTTAATCTGAGATTCAAGAAGTGAAAACAAATTAGAATTATTAATTTCTACTATTTTCTTATTATGAGAAAAATGATTACTTAAATTTTCAAAAACTAGATTAATATTTTCATAAATGCTCTTTCGATGATTTGTATAAAGATCGATAATTTTTTCTAATACAGTATTAAATGCAGGAATATTGTGATGATCTTTTTGAGGAAAGTATGTCCCTGCAAAAAAAGGTTTTGCCTCATAATCCATAAAAATAGAGGCTGGCCAACCTCCACTTCCATTTATCATTTGAACTGAATACATATAAAGACTATCTATATCAGGCCTTTCCTCTCTGTCAACTTTAATTGATATAAAGTTTTCATTTAAAATCTTTGCTGTTTCTATATTTTCAAAAGATTCTTTTTCCATGACATGACACCAATGACAGCTTGAATACCCAATAGATAAAAATATTGGTTTATCTTCTTTCTTGGCTTTTTCAAAAGCTTCATCACACCAAGGAAACCAATTAACAGGATTTCTAGAATGTTGAAGAAGATATTCTGATTTTTCAGTGCTTAGTCTATTCAAATCTATAACTATATATCAATTTCTATACTTACTGGGCAGTGATCAGAACCCATAATTTCTGGGAAGATTTCTGCTTTTTTAAGATTTTTTTCAATACTGGAAGAAATACAAAAATAGTCTATTCTCCACCCAACATTTCTAAACCTAGCTCCACCCATATAGCTCCACCAAGTATAATTTTCTCCTTCTTTATTGAAATACCTAAATGTGTCAATGAATCCATTAGCGACAATATTATCGAAACCTTTTCTTTCTTCGACGGTAAAACCAGCATTTCTCACATTTGCTTTGGGATTTTTAAGGTCAATCTCTTTATGGGCAACATTTAAGTCTCCACAAAAAATAACAGGCTTAGTTTTTTCAAGATTTTTTAGATATTTTAGGAATTCCACATCCCATTCTTTTTCTCTATATTCAAGTCTTTCGAGCTCTCTTTTTGAGTTTGGAGTATAAACATTTACTAAGAAAAATTTTTCATATTCTAAAGTTATTACTCGGCCTTCATTATCATGTTCCTTGATACCTATCCCATTAGAAACGCTTATAGGTTCTTTCTTAGTAAATACTAATGTTCCTGAATATCCTTTTTTTTCTGCGCTATTCCAAAATTGTTCATATCCAGGAGTATTTATTTCAACTTGATCAGGATTTGCTTTTGTTTCTTGTAAAGAAAAAATATCAGCATCCATTTCATTGAAGAAAGTCATGAAATCTTTTTTCAAACAAGCTCTAATTCCATTAACGTTCCATGATAATAATTTCATAATTCATATATAATAGTTTTTATTTTCAAGATAATTTAAATTAAAAACTATTATTAAACATATATCAATCAATTTATGCAGAATTTAAGAGATAAAACTAGAGATAATTTATATGAAAATCTCGTTAACATTGGGATTAAGTGTAAATTATCGGAAAGAAAGGTAGTTGAAGAAAAACTATTTAATTCTTGGTATCAGAGAAGCTTAGGTATTATAGAAATTTTGGAAGATTCTCCAGTAAAGTATATAAATATATTAAAAAAAGATGGCGGTAAAGATAATCCACCTAGATGGTGGCATTATTTTGCAGTACCATCAGAAAAAATTAAATCTAAGGAAGATCTATTAGATATTCAAACTACTAGAAAAAAAAATTTTCCTATTTTTGGTAAAGTCAAAGAAATTATTTGGAAGCCTAATAGTTTTGGGAAATCATTATCTGAAATTTTTGCAAATGATAATGAAATTAATAATTTGGCTTTTGAAATAGGAGATATAAGAGTACAAAGCTTACATGATAATTTTTCTGGTTATGCTATAGAAATCGAACCCAAAGGAAGAAAAATTGGATCCAGAGGGAGTTTGAACTTAAAAATCAATCATTGGAATACAATAAATAAGATGGCTCATTTATGCCTTGATTCCGGTTAAATAGTTTTTAGTAATTTTATTATGAAAAATATTTATAGTGGTATTTTTTCAATACCTATCACACCTTTTAATTTAGACCTTTCTATTGATCAAAAATCTTTAGAGAAATGTTTTGAATTTTTAGTTGATAAAGGTTCTCATGGAATGCTTATACCTGCAAATGTTTCAGAAGTTTCTAAATTAAGTGACAATGAAAAAAAAGCTATTCTTAAGACTGCAACCGAAGTGGTGAAAGAAGAGATACCTATAATCGCTGGAGTATCAGCAAATAATGTTGATAATATTATTCAGAATGCAAAATATGCAGAAGGTTTAGGAATTGAATCTGTATTAATGACTCCACTTCTGAGCTTCAAGAATGATAGTGAGTTCTATGATTTTTATTCAGAAATCTCACGGGCGACTAATGTAAATATTTGGGTGCAAAATAATAGGTCTCCTGACGGGAATCCTATTCCACCTGATATTTTGATTAAGATTATTAATGAGATTGATAAGGTAGATTTTCTCAAAGAGGAAACAAACGACTCAGGTCATATGCATCAGTTAATCAAGGATAAATGTGCAAATAAAATTAAATCTATTATGGGAGGTGGTGGAGGTAGAAGAATCATTGATGAATATAGAAGGGGGTCTGATGGTCTAATGCCATCAGGTCATATGATAGAAGCACATCTAAAACTATGGAATGAATTAAGAAAGTCTAAAAACAATCAAATAAATAATGATGCAATTAATACTTGGAACTTAATGTTAGAAAGCCTACTCTTTGAATTAAACTTTAGTTATAGTGCTTATAAGTATTTTTTTTGGAAGAGAGGAATTATAAAAAATTATATTGTAAGATACCCAATTAAGTCTGTTATGGATGATTTTGATTATATTGAAGCCGATAGAATTTTCGATAAAGTTAAGAGTAATTTTTTCTAAATATGATTCAAAAACTCAATAATAATATCACAAATAAATATGGTGAAAGTGGTACATTATGGTTGGAAAATTTAACAGATCAGATGCATGAAATTTGTAAAAATTTTCAATTGAGTAAACCAAAAATTTTTCCAGATTTATCTTGGAATTTCATTTTTACAGCTATAAAAGAAAATAAAAATGTCGTAGTTAAGATGGGTTATAACTCTAAAGATATAAGTCAAGAATACGACTTACTTAATAATTTTTCTGATATATCAATCAAAGTCTTAGACTATATTAGCAGTAAAAATGCAATGATTATGTTGCAAGGTGAACCTGGGTATAGTTTGAAACATTTTAATAAAAAAAATATTTTTGAAAAAATCGATATTTACACAAATTTAGTCAAGTCTATTTCTAAAAATAAGAATTCACAAATAAGATCAATTTTGCCTGTAGACGAAATCTTTAAATCATTAGAGGTAAAACATAATGAAAAAAATTTTATAGAATTTCAAAGGAAAGGCATTCATATTGCAAAATTTTTACTTAATGACTCTCAACCTAAAAGTATATTTCACGGAGACCTTCATCTCGAAAATATCATACTTCATGGTTCAAAATGGAAAATAATCGATCCTAAGGGAATTTTATCCAATATATATTATGAAGTATCAATATTCGATTTTTTTGATAATGAAGATTATCATTTGAATAGAATAAATTATATTTTTAAAGAAAGGGTCTCAAGGCTTTCAAAAAATCTTTTACTTGATGAAGATAAATTAATTGCATGGGTATTTGTTCGAATGGTTCTTAGTATTTGTTGGATTATAGAAGATAAAGGAAATTATGAAAATAAATTACTCTTATTAAAGAAGATATATTCAAAATATAATTTCGATTATCTTAAGTAGTATTGAATTTTATTAAAAAATTGTTACAATTATTGTTATGATTACTAAATACTCAAATAAAAACATAAACTGTTGTTGCTCATGTTGTGAAACTCCGAGGGTTTCTTCAGTTTAGTTTAAATTATTTAGAAGATTGTAATACAGAAACCCCAAACCATCTGGGGTTTTTTTTATGGAAAAATTTAATGATGAATAACATAAATAAAGTTCAAATAAATCGACAAATATCAGTTGGATTATTTTTGCTTATAATAGGATTATTTTTTAGTTCCTATATAGCTTCAATTAACACATCAGATGCTGCTATATGGTTAGCAGCTTGCGCGCTTGGATTTACCTTACAGAAGTCGAGATTTTGTTTTGCATCATCTTTTAGGGATTTATTTTTGTTTGGTTCAGGTCAAAATATGAAAGGTGTATTAATTGCTCTGACCGTATCTTCTATTGGATTTATAGGTATTCTAAATTGGATACTTCCTAATCCTTTAGCTGGAGAATATCCTAGTTCTGCTCATGTATTACCTGTTGGTTTATCCACAATTGTTGCGGGTGTATTATTTGGAGTTGGTATGGTTATTTCTGGTGGTTGTATATCTGGAACAATCTATAGAGTAGCTGAAGGTTATGTTGCCTCAGTTATTACTTTGTTCGGCGTGATAATAGGTTCAATTTTACTAATCATAACATGGGATTTTTGGTGGGTAAATTTTATAAGTAATGAATCAAAAATATTTTTACCATCTACATATTCTTTGGGTTATGGAATGAGTTTATTATTAACCCTCATAGGTTTATTTATTATATATATTTTAGTATTATTTTTTGAATCTAAATCTGGGATTGTTGAATATAAAATAAAAGATATAAAAAGCCAAGAACCTGAGAACCTAACTGATAAACTGAAAATCTCTATACACTCTGTTTTTATCAAAAGCTGGTCTATTAAATTTGGAGGTTTATCTGTTGGTTTTATATCTATAGTTTACTTTTTGTTTCATTCACCTCCTGGTGTAACTGGAGAAATAATGAAGCAGTCATTGACTATATCTAAAATTTTTAATTTTAGTGATGGGGTATTAAGTGGAATTGGATCATTAAGTGGATGTTTGGGTTCAATTGAATCAAGTGGCATAATATCTCATACTTTTGTGAGTACTGTAGGTGTATTTTTTGGCGCCTTGATTTCAGCACTATTTTCAAACGAATTTAAAATTAGAAGGCCAAAAGAGATTAAGCGATATTACCAATCATTATCTGGAGGGGTGATGATGGGATACTCCGCTAGCCTTGGAATCGGATGTACTATTGGTGCATTTTTATCAGCCATTCCATCTCTTTCATTATCAGGGTGGGTTTTTGGGCTAAGTTTATTTTTTGGATCTTTTATTGGAACTAAAATTATAAGAAGGCTTGGTTAGGGTATGAGTGTTTTAAATAAAATTAATTTAATTGATCAACCAGTAAAAGCTCAAATTATTAAACTTGAGGAAATTATAGAAACTATATCAAACGATAATAATGATTATGAAATTTACACAAATGAGGAAATAATAATTAAATATCTTCCATCAAAAATATTGAAAAAAAATATAAATATTAAAATTTCCATGAGTAATGAAATCTGGAAAATTAAATTAAAAAAGGAGAAAATTGATGCCTGGAAATAATGTTGTTTTAGATTTAAGGGGGGAAATTTGTCCGTATCCAATGCTAAAAACTAATGAATATTTAGATAAAAATGATTCTATAAATTTATTAGAAATTATAACTGATCATTCACCTGCTTTATCAACTATACCACCTCAGGCAATTAAGAGAGGCTACGAAGTTGAAATATCTGAGATAGATTCAAGTGAATGGAAAATTACATTAAGTAAATGATTATTAAATAAGGAGATTATCATGGAGAAAAAATTATTTTTAGTTATATTTTTGTTGTTAGGAATCATTTCTTGTACAACAGAGTCTAATGAAGATAAGAGTTTAAATTCTAGAGGATATCATAGTACATCGAAATTAGTTTCATCAGAGTGGCTTAAGGAAAATCTAGAAAATGAAAAAGTAAAAATTATTGATGTTAGAAGTGAAGAGGATTATCAGAAAGGTCATATTCCTGGAGCGCAAAGATTAACTCCTAGTGAGGTGTTTCAGTGGGAAGATTCTAATGGTGTTAAGGGTATGTTACCTTCAGCTGATCATATTAGTAACGCGTTATCATCTATAGGTATAAAAAATGATGATACTGTAATTTTTTATGACAGTATAAGTAATTTATGGGCTTCAAGAGGATTATGGGCCTTAGAGGTATATGGTCATAGTGATTCTAGACTTCTTGATGGTTCTTGGAATTATTGGTCAGAAAATGATTTCCCGATTTCTTTAACTACAGAATCTGTTTCACTTTCCAATTATAAATTTGAGAAAGAGCCAAACATAAACTTAATAGCAGGCTGGGAAGAGATTTTAGAATCAGTCGATGACCCATCAAAAATTGTATGTGATACCAGAAGCCCAGATGAATATATAGGTAAAGATGTTAGAGCTGATAGAGGTGGGCATATTCCAAATTCCTCAAATGTTAACTGGGTTAATGCAGTCAATGAATCTGGAGAATTTTTAGATGCCAAAACACTAAAACAAATATATGAAAATAAAGGTATAAAAACTGATAAAGGTATTTATACATTATGTCAAACAGCAGTTCGTGCTACCCACACATGGTTTGTTCTTACAGAACTTTTGGGTTATGAAGAGGTAAAGGTATATGATGGCTCTTGGATAGAATGGGGGAATAATCCTGATCTTCCACTAGAAACAAGAGGCTAAGAACCCGTTAGTAATAAAAACAAGTCTTTAACCTTAGACTTGTTTTTATTACGTAAAGAATTAGATTATGTATTTTCTTTTAGTATTGATCTTCCTAAAGTAAAGTTAACAATATTAAAAATTATTAACCATCCTACGAGACCAAGTACATCGGAGATCTCCTCAGAAACAAATCCGCTAACAATATTTGTAATACCAAATATTAATAAACCAAAGCTTATCACTGCGTTACTTTTACTACCAAATTTTTTAATGTCTCTTATAGCTTTTCCTAGAATTATAAATCCAATTCCGGCAAGAATATCTGATAAGCCAGTAACAGAAATAACTCCAATAATTGTTGAAGCATTTAGCTCTTCAGTGGGACTAAGTACTGTATCCAAGTATAAACCAAAATCTGATAACTGTAGAGTAACATTCATGAGCAAAAATAAGAAAACTACTTTCAGTATTGCTTTACCAGTTTCTTCTTGTAACTGCCTAACAAACAATAAATACATTGTCCCAATTAATCCAAATCCTAATCCAGCTAATAAAATTGGTGTGACAGCTAAAAGTTTATTATCTTGTGCCCAAGCAAATTCTTCAACTAATCTTGTAGCTTGATCAAATTGTGGTTGTGTAAACCATAAAGGTACACTAATTAAAAATATTATTGGTGCAATAATAAATCCCCAGCCTATTATTTGTTTTTCAGATAAGTTCATATTTTTTTCTCCTTTTCTTTTTTTATGATAAGTATTTTCGGAGTGTAACAAATCCCTTCGTGAAAGCAAATCAATAAAAAAGAGTTCTAAAATCTAGGGATTTATATTCATTAATTCTGACTTATAATTTGCTAATATTTTTTAAATTACTAACTAGAAATCATTACAGCTATTCCAGAAAAAGCTATGATTATACTTAGCAACTCGATTTTACCTATTTTTTCTCTTAAGAATATATAACCTAAAATAATTCCAAATATTGGTGCACTGCTTCCAAAAATTGTTGTCAATGATCCAGTTGTATTATCAAGAGAAAGATACCAAATAATATTAGATAAAAATAAAAATAATGCAGTTAATAAAAACAATTTATATCTTTTTATATCGTTAGAGAAATCTATTTTTTTGCGTAATATTATTGATGCTGAAAGCATAACTATAATTCCTGTAGCACTTCTAGTAATTGAAGCTGTATAGATATTACTATCGCTTATTGCTCTATCATTAAGAAATACTGCACTTCCCCAAAAAATCCCTGTAAACATAGCACCAAAAACACCATATAAGTTTATTTCATTTTTTCCTGTAAAACTTTTTATATTTAATATAAAAATACTACTCAAGATTAATATTGAACCTATAAAAAATAAAGTATCAAACGATATAGAATTTATTATATAATCATAAGTAGATGCAGTAAGAACATTAAAAGCAGCACAAATAGTTAATACAACACCTATTGATGTTTTTGAGAGAGAAAAAATATAAACCATTGTTCCCGTAGAACTTAGTATTGCAGCCAAAATAAAATAAAATATTGTATCCCTTGAATTTGTTCCAATACTATCAGACCAGTTTGTTAATAATAGAATAAATATAAACATCAAAGTTATTGAAAATAACCCTTCATAGAATGGGATTGAAAAAAAGTTTTTTATATTAATTTTTTTTATTAAAATTCCAGCTGAAGAAAATGTTATAGCTGCTATGAGGGCACTAAATTGATAAAAATTTTCCATAATGACTATTTTACATTTCATCTCAAAGTTATGTATGATAAATTTTAATAATAATAAACTTTTGGGAGATATTATGGAATATAAATGTTTAAAATGTGATTCACGCGAATATGTCGAGGGGAAAATAAGAACAACTGGTTCAGGATTGTCTAGATTTTTGAATCTTCAGAATAATTTATTTATTACTATTAGTTGTTCTAAATGTGGTTTTACAGAATTATATAAAGGCAAAAAGTCAGGAAAATTAGGAACTGTAGTTGACCTTTTTACTAACTAGCATTTCTATAAATTAATATTGCCAGTATTAATATAGCCCATATAATTATTCTGTACTTAAATTTGATCATATTATGCTCCAGGTGATTCCAAAAATATATTTATACCCATGTCTATATATTTTTTACGATCTTGTTTTGAATTTCTAACCATAAGTTTTATACCTACTTTATTACATTCATTTATAGCAAATATTAGAGCTTTTTCATTTGATTCAGAAAGGGGGTGATTTTTATTTGCTTGTCTGTCTATTTCTAAATCATTTGGTCCCCATGAAACACAATCTACACCCTTAACAGCAAATTTTTTTATATTTTCTATTGCTTTTATTGACTCAACTTGCAGCATAAGAACACCAAAATTATTCCACCAGTTCATATATTCACTTCTTACTTTTAAATCTGCAGGAAAAACTAAGTGTCTATCATCAACACCAACTCTAAATTCTCCACCCCAACTTCTTTTTCCTTTTGATGGATAATAAAAATTATCCACTGCATCTTTGACTGTAGTTATTTCTTCTGTTTGAGGAATTTCTATCATTGAAGGACCTAAGTCAAGTAAATTTCCTATTAAGTAGGTTATTTTGGAATGTTTAATCCTTAAATGAACAGGAATAGGAATAGTGTGAGCGTACTCACAAATTTTGGATAATTGTGACTCATCAAAAGGGCTATGTTGAGAATCTATAGAGATAAAATCATAGTCGTCTAAACTAAGTAATTCGTCAATTTGCTTGGAATCTGCATTCCAAGGTATTCTAGCGCCAACTACAATAGTATTATTATGGATTTTAGTTTTTAAGTTTTTTCCATCGTACATATATTTTCCTGCTGATTTAATATAAAAACTTTTATCATGTATAATTTATTCTTATGATTCTAAGAATATTAATAATATCATTATTTAGTTTAATTATAATATCGTCACTTAATTTTTTTATCCAAAAAAATAGAAATACTAGATATACATCTAAAACTATTTTTCCATGGATAATATCAACAATAAGCTTGTCAGTATTATTTATTGCACTAATTAATGAATGTAACTAAGTTTATTTATCTTTTTTATTGCTTTTACTAAGTTCTATATATGAATAAGCTGCACCTGACATTAAAATTGTCACGATGAAGAATAGAACGGTTACAGTTAAAGCACTATTCATTTAATTTACTTTCTAGAGCACTACCAAGAGTAACAATTGAAGGAACCCATAATCCTACAAATATAGCTTCTAGCTTGGCATCATCAGCAAAAAACCAAAGAGCTACTGAAATCAAAAATGATATAAATGCTGAAATCATGTATAACCATGTAAAACTAGTAAAATTTTTCATTATTTCTCCAATATGAATTTAAATTATAACTTTATTTATTAAATTCTATACAATTAAAAAAAAAAATGTTTATATAAAAATTATAATTTTGATGTTAGTTTTGTTTGATAATAATTGTGTTGTGTGTAGATCTTTCAAGAATTGGGTAATTAGAAGAGATAGTGCAAAGAATATAAAATTTATCCCCAATGATTTTCAATCAGTCAAAAAGAATAATATTAACTTGAAAATTGAGTTTCCAATCAACACTATTATTTCTATTGATAAAGGTCAAGTATATAAAGGTTCAAGAGCAATATTTCTTACTGTATCAAAAACGGGAGGAATTATTGGAGTTATTTCTAGTTTTTTTTCTATTTCAATCATTAGTTATTTTTTTCAACCTGGATACTTAATTTTTGCAAAATACAGAGGTAAATTTGCTCGATTTTTCGATGGATAAAATGTATATTTTAATGAATAAAAGGAGATTGAATGAGTTTAGAATTTTCAAAAGAAAGATTAAGTAGGATAGATTTATTTTTACAAAAAAATTATATCGACACAGGAAAAATTCCTGGTGGGCAGACACTTATAGCAAAAAAAGGTAAAATTGAACATTTTTCCAATCTTGGGCTTATTGATGTGTCTAGAAACAAACCCATAGAAAAAGATTCAATATTTCGAATAGCTTCAATGACTAAACCTATAACAAGTGTTGCATTAATGATGTTATACGAGCAGGGTAAATTTCAAATTAATGAACCTATAAGTAATTTTATCGATGAATGGTCTGCTCCTAGAGTTTATGAAAGTGGGGATTATCCAAATATAAAAACAAGACCAGCAGAAAGAGAAATTACGTTTCGTGACCTACTTTCTCATCAAGCTGGCTTATCTTATGGTAGAGATCAAAATGATCCTGTAGATTTGCAGTATCAAAAAGAATTCACACCAGAGTATTTAGGTCCATTTCGTTCTGTAGCCTCATCATTATTTAGTTCCAGAAATAAAAATAAAAACCAAGAATTTCAGCCAAATTTGTCTGATTTTTCAAAAAAATTATCAGAATTTCCATTATTATATTCTCCAGGTAAAAAATGGAACTATTCTTACGCAACCGACTTGTGTGGTTACTTAGTTGAGGTAATTTCTGGACAAGGATTTGATAAATATTTAAAAGATAATATATTTGATCCATTAGAAATGAAAGATACCTCTTTTTCTGTAAAAGAAAAAAATATTTCAAGATTTGCATCTTCCTACAGAGCAGATATAAACAGTGAATTTGTTCTTTGGGAGGATAGAGAAAAAAGTAACTTTGCAAAGAATCAATATATATGTTTAGGAGGTGCAGGCTTAGTATCTACGGCATTAGATTATTTTAATTTTGCACAAATGTTATTGGATGGCGGAAAATTTAAAAAAGAAAGATTATTGAGTAGAAAAACTATTGATTTTATGACGTCAAACCATCTTTATGGAGGTAAATTTTTATCAGATATGGCTTTATCCGGCAAATGGACTGAAACAACTTTTGATGGAGTAGGTTTTGGTTTGGGATTTTCAGTAGTTATGGATACAATAAGCCATCAAGTTCCTGGATCTAATGGTACATACGCATGGGGTGGAGCTCTTAATACAGCTTTTTGGATAGATCCTATAGAGCAAATTGTAGTTGTATTTATGACTCAACTATACCCTTCTGATAGATATCCAATTCGAAGAGAGTTGCAAGTTTTAGTAAATTCAGCATTAAATATTTAGTACTTAAGATTTTTATTAGTTAGTTTATTATTGTTAATTATTACTTTAGATGGCCTTCCTGCAAAAAATAGTAAAAGCTCTATAGGTTCTCCTATAATTTTTGTATCACTGTTAGATATTTTATTAAATTTTTTCCCATACGTGCTTTTGGTTATTGTCATACTATATTTATCATTAAATATAATATCCACTTTATTAAGTGTCTTTATTTTTTTATTTTGAAAAGATGACAATGTTTTTACACATTCCCATAATATATAATTATCATGCTTGACTGTACGACTTAATTTTAATGGTCTTATAATATCTTCAGTATGGATAATTTCTTCTATAATATTAAATTTTATACCTAAAAGTCCAAATCTAGCTCTAACAGGATTTCTTTTTTTTGATAATCTTTTCACAGCATCATCTATACCTAAAAATGTCATTTTTTTTTGCCAATTAACCATTGAAGAGGTAATTAGTCTTCGTTCAAATATAAGCTCAAATATTAATTTAGGTATAGATTTCCAACCCAATGATATAGGCAATGTGTCTAGTAACATAACATGATTGACTACTTCCCCAATAGACCAACCTGCGCATAAACTTTCTTTCTCCCATTCATCTTGAGTTAAGTTTTTAACAACTGAGATTAAGTAGTTTCTTTCATCATTGATACACATCTTAAACTTTTTTTTATCTTTCTTCATATATTTAATTATATATTTTTGCACTAAAAGTTTGTTATATTATTCATTTAATATTATTAAAAAAAAAATTAAGGTAATACTATGATTCATGAGTTTCGAATATACGATATAAAGCCTGGAAATTTAGAAAAATATTATGATTCTACTGGTGCAATGATTGAAAAAAGATTAGAGTATTCTCCATTAGTTGGATATTTTCATACAGAAATAGGACCACTGAATAGAGTTTTACATATTTGGGAATATGAAGACTTAAATCATAGGGCCAAAATAAGATCTAAAGTTGTAGAAGATGGAATTTGGCCTCCACCAAATAGCCCAATTTTACTTAATCAACAGGTTGATATTTTTTTCCCTGCTCCTTTTATGCCTAAATTTGAAAGAAAACGTAAAATAGGTCCAATATTTGAATTAAGACTCTATAAATACCCACCAGGAACTATACCTATGGTTATAGATGCATGGAAAGAAAAAATTGAATCTAGGATGACTTTATGTCCACCTGTAGGTATATGGTATTCAGAATTGGGAGCAGTTAATCAATGGGCACATATGTGGGCTTATGAAAGTTTTGAGCATAGGGCTGAGGCAAGAAAACAATTCCAATCAATTGGATGGCCTCCTGACTCAAATGTTTCACCTATGAGTATGCAAAATATGATTATGTTAGCTGCAAAATTTTCTCCAATACAATAAGTTGTTTTATTATAATATTTTTCAGACTTCATTTGGTTGGGTAGCAATTATTTCAAGCTCCAAAGGATTAATTAAATCTTGCTTACCTAAAATAAATTTTTCTGATGCTAAGAACTTTATAGAAAATCAAAATTTTCCAATGAAGAAAACAGAAAGATTAAATGATATATCTAACATTGTTATAAGATATTTGAATGGAGAAAAAATCGATTTGACGAATCTAGAAATTGATTATTTAAATAATAATAACTTTAAAGTTTTTTGGGAAACATGTAGAAAAATTCCATTTGGAGAAACAAAAAGTTATAAATGGTTGGCAAATAATTCCAAAAAATTTAAAGCATATAGATTTGCAGGTTTATCAATGTCTAAAAATCCGCTTCCATTATTTATTCCTTGCCATAGAGTTATTAGTTCAAATGGAAATATTGGAGGTTTTCAGGGAGGAGAAAAGATGAAATTAGAGCTGATAAATTTAGAAAAAAATAATCTTATTTTGTAGACTCTTGGCCGGTTAATGAATTAATTCTATCAAAGAAAATATTTGAACCATCCACAAGATGAGGAATTACTACTTTTACTGACTTTTCATTATTATCTTGAGATATTATTTCAAGGATAACTTTCCTATTGCCAGGTGAAAAAGCACAAGCATCAAATATTTCTTCTATATTTTTTTCATCAAAGATTTTATTCCCAGTATCTTGGATTTTTATATGAATATCTTCTGAATATTCCGGATCTTCAAAAGTATCTTTTTGGAATTTTTCTTTTGTTATTGAACTGACCTGATCATTAATAATAGGCTTTGGTTCATTGTAGGAATTAAAATTTTTATTATTATCTTGTTCCAAATGAATACTTTCATTTTTTTCAATTTTATTTAGCTCATAAATATTATACTCGTCTACATGAATTGTAAGTTGATTAAATCTCTCCTTAACAACACCAGTTAGTGATATAAAATTACCTTTTATCCATATGTCAGGTTTTTTTTCAAGAATATTAGGCCAAATAATTAATTCAATATTTCCATCAAGAAGAGATAAATCTACAGATAAAAATTTATCATTATTTTTTTTGTATAGTTCTCTAATATCATTTACTTGACCAATAATTGCTTTCTTTTGGTTTGACATATCTTGTGTCAGGTCAGATGCATAAACTAACACATTTTCTGGTTGCATTTTCATCTCTTTAGAAAAAGGACTTTCTGTCATTTCTATACCTAGTAATTCTCTCTCCCATATTACTTTTTCTTGATCATTAGTTTTAGCAATATCTTCTATATCTAAATCTGCCGTTGGAGTAGGAACTGATTGTCCGAGCATGTCAAACATGGATGTTTGACCAGATTCTTTTAATTTTGTTTGTGTTTGGCTAAGAGAAATTATTTTATTTATTGAATTAAGAATATTTGTACGATCTCCAAAAGCATCAAATGTACCTACTTTTACCAAACTTTCTAATATTCTTCTATTCATAAATTTAGAATCTATTTTTTTACATATATCATCAAATGAGAAAAATTTCCCTTCAGATTCTCTTGTTTCGGTCATAGATTCCACTGCTATATTTCCGACATTTTTTACAGCTGAAAGGCCAAAACGAATACAAGTCATTCCTTGGTCGTTTTTTTCTATAGAAAATCTTGAGTATGAGAAGTTTATGTCAGGTGGTAAAATATCAATTCCAAGTTTATTTGCTTCTCTAATTGCATATCCTATTTTTTCAGGATTACCAATGGAAGAATCTAGTATTGCTGTCATATATTCAATAGGATAATTAGACTTTAGATATGCTGTCCAGTAGGCTATGTAAGCATAAGAAATTGCATGCGCCTTATTAAATCCATATCCTGCAAATGGTGTAATCAAGTCAAATACTTTATTTGCTTGTTGCTCCGAATAATTTTTGTCTATAGCTCCATTTATAAACTTTTCTTTTTCTTTTTCCATAACTTCTGGAATTTTTTTGCCCATAGCTTTCCGTAGAATATCTGCCTCTCCAAGTGTATATCCACCAAAAGCTTGTGCAATTAACATAACTTGGTCTTGATAAACTATTACTCCGTAGGTAGACTCAAGTAAATCTTTTAAGTCATCATGTGGATATGTAATTTTAGCTTTCCCATGTTTTGCAGCTATAAATGTATCTATCTCTTCCATAGGACCCGGTCTATATAACGCAATCATAGCTGCAATATCGTCTATAGATTTAGGTTTTAGTTCTTTAATGTTTTTTCTCATACCTTGTGATTCAAGTTGAAAAATACCAAAAGTGTTACCTTCACTTAGAATATTAAAGGCCTTTGTATTATCAAGTGGTAATGAATAAACATTAATTTTTTCTCCAGTATTTTTATGGATTTGTTTTACACATTTATCAATAATTGACAAATTTGCTAAACCTAAGAAATCCATTTTAAGAAGTCCAACATCAGCTACAGGATTCATAGAATATTGGGTGGTTGGTGTAGAATTTTCTCGATTTTTATCGCGAGTAGATCTTTGTAAAGGAACAAAGTTTGTTAAAGGTTCTTCTGATATAACTATAGCTGCAGCATGAGTACTTGCATGCCTTACTGAACCTTCCACTCTTATTGCCATGTTGTATAAATTTTTGGCATCATTATTGGTATTAATCTCAGACTTAAGTTCTTTTGATTCAAGTATGGCTTCTTCTAAATTAATACCTAATGATGAAGGAACCATTTTAGCCATTTTATCGGAAAGACTTAATGGTAACCCCATTGCTCTTGCTGTATCTCTAATAGCAGCTTTTGCTCCTAAAGTCCCAAATGTAATAATTTGAGCTACATGTTCCCTACCATAATGATCAATACAGTATTGAATTACCTCCTCTCTCTTGTCATCTGCAAAGTCCATATCAATATCTGGCATTTCTCTTCTTTCGAGGTTTAGAAATCTTTCAAAGAATAAATCATACTCCATTGGATCTATTTGTGTAACTTCTAAGCAATATAGAACCAAGCTTGAAGCAGCAGAACCTCTTACCGCAGATAATATTTTTTTCTCATTTACAAAATTAAATATGTCCCAACAAACCAAAAAATAGTCTGCAAAATTTGTTTCTTCTATGATTCCTAATTCATAATCAAGCCTATCTATTAATTTACCATCAGGTTTGATATATCTTTTCTTTAATCCTTTGAAACTCAAATCTTTAAGGTATTCATAAGATGATTTATTATTTGGTGTTTGAAATTTTGGCAAGTGATTAATTCCAAATTCAAGATTGAGATCTACAGATTCTAGTATTTTAACAGTGTTTTCTAGTGCTTCGGGAATATGCCCCCATTCTTCGTACATTTCTTCTGTACTTTTTAGGTAATATGAGTGATCTTCCATATGTAATCTTTTTGGATCATTTATATTTGAGTTAGTTTGTATGCAAGTAAGTATATCTTGAGCTTCAAATTGGTCTTTTGATACATAATGAGAATCATTGGTCACAACCATTTGTATGCCAGTTTTTTTACTAAGTTCTAATATTTTTTCATTTATTTTTTGTTGATGAGGTACAAAGTTATGGTTCATCATTTCTAAATAATAATTATCTTGAAAAATATTTGAATACCATTCAATAGTTTCTCTAATTTCATCTTCAGAACCTTCAATAATTTTTTTTGCTAATTCTCCTGATGGGCAACCAGATAAAACGATTAAACCTTCAGAATATTTTGCTAATAGTTCTCTGTCCATTCTAGGTCTGTAGTAAAAACCATATAAATGAGATTCTGATGTAAGGTTAATAAGATTTTTATATCCTATGTTATTCTGTGCTAATAAAGTAATATGATAGGGAGACCTTTCATTTGGATTTTTATCTTCTTTTTTTTGAAAAGCAACATAACCTTCAATACCAATTATAGGCTTTATCCCGCTTGCTTTTGATTGTTTATAAAAGTCTATTGCAGCATGTATATTTCCGTGATCTGTGATTGCCAAACCAGGTTGACCAAGATCTTTTGTTCTCTTAATCATCTCTGGGATTCTACTAAATCCATCAAGTAATGAAAATTCAGAATGATTATGTAAATGAACGAAATTTTTCAAGGATATTTTCTTTTTATGTTGTATATTTAGATAAAATAATAATTAATGAAATTATATTTTATTTTTATTAATATAATTGCTATTTTTACAGCAAAAAATACTATTTGGTGTATTTTATACATTTCTTATATATATTACTTACTTTTTGATAAAAATATATAATAGTAATAATTATGAATGATTTAAACGAAAAAAATAATAATCAAAAAATTCTTATTGTTGATGATGAGCATATGTCTGACTTAATGAGGTCAGTATTAAGAAGATTAGATACCGAAGGTTTCAAGCCTATAGTAGTTGAACCTAAAGGGAATATGGGAACTGGTGATGAGTATGAAGTTCAAACTCTTTTTGCAATAGATGAACATCATCCTGATGCTGTACTTCTTGATGTTAGATTTGGGGAATATGATACAGACAGGTTTAAAGGTTTATCTATTCTAAAGAAAATAGTTGAAAGAAATAATAAAATTCCTGTTTTAATGTTTACTCAGTATGCGCAAGGGCCATATAGAGATACTGCTGTTACTGCTACATTAAGTGTAGATGCTAATGTAGATTTCAATAGATAAACTTGCTAGCCCTGAAGAAGTTGTTTTGCGACTAAGAAGACTAATTGGAAGTGCTCCAGAAAAAGTTATGATTGGAAATTTTTTTGAAATAGACTCTGATAACTCAGCAGTATATGCAATAGTTGATGGAAAAAGAGAGATAGTAGAAAAGATGTTCAAGGAATGAAGTTAGAAATACTAAAAGAGTTAGCTGCAGCATTATATCGAAGTGAAGGAGAGCTAGTCCCTTTTTCTAAACTTGAAAGATTTTCTTTTGGAGAAGATTCAAGAGCATCATTAAGGGTAAGAATAAGAGAACTTAAAATTTCTTTAGGAAAATCTGTTGGAAGAGAATTTAGCGCTAATGAACTAATAATTAATGTTAGGAACAGAGGATACAGGTTAATACATCCTGAATAATTATGAAATCAAGTTTTTTAGACATAATAAAAAAATTCATTGTTATTTTACCCATAATAGGAATATTGATGATACTTTCATCTCCAATCATTGGAGATGAAATATCACCTGACTCTTTGTGGTGGATAGAGCCCATTGCATACCTGGGAGCTTCAATATTTATAATTAGTTGTATAATTCTTTATTTAATTCACTTTTTTAATAAAAATAAAATTGATCATGACCAAGAGATAAAAAGTTGGGGGGAAGTTACTCAGGATTATTTTGACACTTTTGCTCATGATATAGGGAGACCATTAAGGCGAATTTTAGGTAAAGAAAGAGAGGTTAGAGCTGTAATTAATGAAACTGGTAGTAAAGTTCCAAGGATGGTTACAGAGCTAATTGATGAAATTGAACAGCAATCACCAAATTTCAGATTAATGATTGAAAATGTGAGAGTACTAGTAGATCTTGAAAATCCTAATGCCAAACCTTCATCAGAGCCAGTAGAGCCTGCCTCCGTTATAAGGAATATTACCGATAGATATATTTATGTAGGTAAAGAAAAGGGTGTAGATTTAGTTTGGTGGTCGGATCCTAGTGATTTTGGTATAGTTTTTGGAGATGCTTCTGCATTAGATCATATTGTTACTAATATAGTAGACAATGCTACTAAATTTGCAAAGAATCAAATTGAAATTTCATTAACTAAAGATGAAAATTACTATTTTGTAAAGGTTTGGGACGATGGAAAAGGTATTGAAAAATCACATTTGCCTCATATATTCAATAGAGGTTGGACTCCTGAGCTAGCAGCAAGAAGTGAAAAGCAGAGTTCAGGTATTGGTTTATTTATTGCTGACTCATTAACTACATTCTGTAACGGAACTCTTGATGTTAATTCAAGTTTTTCTAAAACTAGTGAAGATAAAGGTACAACTTTTATATTAAGGCTTCCTTTAGATAATAGATCTAAGTAATATGTTTTCTACCAAAAGAATAATCTTAAGCAATTTATCAATTTTTATATTAGTGATCTTAATATTTTTTAGTAGTTCTTGTGTTGAAAGCAAGCCAAGAATCTCAATTGATAAAATTCCAGTTATAGAATCTACAGTTATTATCAATTTACCAAAGCCGACAGTAGTTATTCCAACCCCTGAGATAATTCCTGCAACGACGTTAGTCCCGACAATTTCTGATTCAGAAAAAAATGTTCCACCTTTTCCAAAACAACCTGAAGTAGAATTATCTCCAACTATTGTTGTAAAACCTACTGCAATTATTCCTACGATCTCTTCTAATCTAAATAATCAATCAACAAATTCTCCTCCAAATTCTTATGTACAGGAAATGGCTAGGCTAATTTATGAAAAAAATATTGATCCTTCAAAACTTTATTTAGTAGATTTCTATCCCTATAAATGGTCAGATGCATCTTATGGTTGTCCTGATCCAGGAATTTATTATGATGATTCATTGGGAGAGTATCCAGGGTATAAATATTTTTTATCAGATAGTGAAAATACATGGGAGTATCATGTTGATATAAATGATACTTTAATCTTTAGATGCGATGAAATTAAGCTTTTAGATGGGCCAACAATTAATGTATATAAAGAATTCAATCTTGAAAAAACCGAAAAAGTTATATTATTAACTCGAAATTTTGTTAATTTTGGCTTTGATCAGATAGATCAGGTTACTACTGATGATATGGATAAATTACTCTCTGTTTTAAATTTGGATATTCCAATCAGTGATTATCAAGAATGTTCAACTATATTTAGGCTAGATTTTTATCTTGATGATTTAGTACATTCAATAGATTATCTATGCCCAAATGACAAGAATGTGATTACTGGATTACAGCCAGTTTGGGAATCAAGAAAAGCTAATGCTCCATTAGAAATTGGGTCTATAATAGGAAATTATTTAACTGGTAAGCCAATACCACAACTACCTAAATAAATTTTTTTATAATGCAATTATTCCATAACCAGCATCAACTGGTATATTCGCTCCAGTTATACCTGATGACATATCGCTTAAAAGAAAAAGGGCTGTCTTAGCTACTTCATCATGATTGATATTTCTTTTTAGTGGAGATCTTTCTCTGTGAGCTTTATTCATTTCACTAAATCCAGGGATACTCCTTGCAGCTAAAGTTGGAAGAGGTCCAGCAGATATAGAATTTATTCTTATATTTTTTTCTCCAAATTCTACAGCTAGTTGTCTAACTTCATTTTCTAGTGCAGCCTTAGCAGTACCCATAATGTTATAACCAGGATAAACTCTTTGTGATGCATCAAATGTTAATGTAATAACCGCTCCTCCATTTTCTCCAAATAAATCTACGGATTTACCTACTACTGGAATGAGACTATATGCACTTGTTTCAAGAGCAGTTCTAAAACCATTTATATTCGTATCTGAGAAATTTCCTCCTAGATCTTCTCTTTCTGCATATGCAATACAATGAACTATAAAGTCTATATTCCCATATTTATTTTTTACAGTTTTATATAAATTTTCAACTTGATTTTCATCAGTAGCATCACACTCTAATAGTAAAGGTTTGCCAATTTCAGAAACAGTTTTTTCTACGGTTTTTTTTAGTCTTTCATTTAGGTATGAAAAGCATAACTCTGCACCTGCATCAGCAAGAACTTTGGATATTCCCCATGCAATACTTCTATGATTTGCAACCCCAAAAATAATTCCTTTTTTACCACTAAGATCAATTGAAAAAGCCATAATTTTCTCCTTTATAATTTTACCAGTTAGTATGAGATCCATCTTCTTTATGAGGGTGTGGAGCTTCCCAAAATTTAAATGGTTCCGTTAGTTTATCTTCATTGACTTCAACTCCTAATCCTGGTTTATCAGTCACTTCATATCCGTTACCATCAAGTAAAACTTGTTCAGGAAAGATTTCAAAATCAGGTCCATCTCCATAATCATTTGATGCTCTTGCCATAGCAACTTCTAACCACGCGAAGTTTGGCACAGCGGCCCCCAAATGAACAGAAGCTGCGGTGCAAATAGGCCCTAGTGGATTATGAGGCATTAGATCAATATAATGAGCTTCAGCCCAACCAGCAACTTTCATTGACTCAGTAAATCCACCTACATTACATATGTCAACTCTTGCATAATTTGTAATACCTCTTTCAATATATGGTAAAAATTGCCATTTTGAAGCAAATTCTTCTCCAATTGCAAATGGTACATCTGTTAATGTTCTTAAAACTTCATATGCTTCAGGAGTTTCATCCCTAATAGGTTCTTCCAGAAAGTCTAAAGTATGTGATGGCATCATTTGGCAGAAAGATGCAGTTTCAGCAACATTTAATCTATGGTGATAATCTATCCCAATAATAGCCTGATTTCCTAATTGTTTTCTTGCTTCAATTAACCATTCAGCTGAATTAGCTATTGAAACTCTTGGTTCAAATAATCCTCCACTCTGAATGTCCATATTGTCATAAGAAAGCCTAAATGCATTAATTCCTATTTTCATAAATTCTTTAGCTTGATCAATCATATCTTGGCCGTAAGGGCCTGCAGTAGTTGCAAATACAGGAACTTTATTTCTATGCTTACCTCCAAGAAGTTCATAAACAGGAACACCTAATTTTTTTCCAACAATATCATAAAGTGCTATATCAATAGCAGATATTGCAGCTGTTAGAGTTCTTCCTCCTTCAAAATATTGACTTCTATACATTTCTTGCCAAAGAGCTCCTCTACTCATTGGATCTTTTCCAATTAAAAACTCTCTATAATGTTCAATTATTCCTTTGACTCCTAGTTCCCTACCAGAAAAACCAGATTCACCCCAACCATATATTCCTTCATCTGTTTCTATTTTTACCAGCATCTGATTCCTTCTACCAACCCATACTGCAAAAGGCTTTACTTCCGTTATTTTCATTATATTTCTCCTAATTTAATTTTTTTTTTACCAATTTGTATGTGAGCCATCTCTTCTTTTTAAGTGAGGCATTTCTGCATGTTTAAATGGTTCAGTTAGTGATAATTCATCTACATCTACTCCTAATCCAGGTGTATCAAGTGGTATGACTTTTCCAGGCATAATTTCAGGTTGAATATGGAAGACTTCTTTAGAATAAAAACCATTATCTTCTCCAGCAGATTCTCTTATTTCAAGCCATGAAAAATTTGGTGTTGACATTGCTAGGTGAGCTGTAGCAGCAACACATATTGGACCAAGTGGATTGTGAGGCATAAGATCTATGTAATGAGCTTCAGCCCAACCTGCAACTTTCATAGATTCAGTTATACCACCTACATTACAAACATCAATTCTTACATAATTTGTTATTCCTCTTTCAATATAGGGGACAAATTGCCATTTTGAAGCAAATTCTTCTCCTATTGCAAATGGTATATTAGTCATTTTTCTAAGAACTTCATATGCTTCAGGCGTCTCATCTCTTATCGGCTCTTCTAAAAAATCTAAGGTATGGGATGGCATCATTTGGCAAAAAGATGCCGCCTCAGCAACTGATAGTCTATGATGAATATCTGTTCCAATAGTAGGTAAGTTGCCAACAGCTTCTCTGACTTTTATAATTCCTTCAGCAACTTGAGCAATATGTTCTCTTGGTTCATAAATATTTTCTTTTTCGTCATCATATCCCCTGTGAATCCTAAAGCAATTAAATCCTTCGGAAATTATTTTTTTTGCAATATCTATCATTTCTTCAGGTGAAGAACCTCCCCCGGAAGCAAAAGTTGGGACCCAGTTTCTATGCTTTCCGCCAAGTAATTCGTAAACAGGTACTCCTAATTTTTTACCAGCTATATCATATAAAGCCATATCTATTGCTGATATAGCACCGGTTAATGTCCTCCCTCCCTCAAAATATTGACTTCTATACATTTCTTGCCACAAAGCTCCTCTTTTCATAGGGTCTTTTCCTATAAGAAACTCTCTGTAATGTTCAAGTATTCCTTTTACTCCTAGTTCTCTACTAGAAAGACCAGATTCTCCCCAACCATAAATCCCTTCATTTGTTTCTACCTTAACTAGCATTTGATTTCGGGTTCCTACCCAAACAGGAAAAGGTTTAATATCAGTTATTTGCATTGTTTTTCTTTCAGTAATATTATTTCCTTAATATTTTCAGTAATATTATTTATGGTCAAGATAAATATATGTAATATAAGTAGAAATTATATAATTTCTTATAAAAAGACTATATAATGCTTTGAATTATATAAATAAATTTTTAATAAGGTAAGGATAATTTTAAATGACAGACAAAAGAATCATTCATGGTGATGAAATAAAAAGGCCGTCAAAAAGTATAATAAATAAATTTAAAGATATAGGTTCTGCTTCTGTCGCGGGAAAACTTTCTCATGGTTTTGGAATTAAAGATCCGTTTATTCAAGGTCCAAGGTCTTTTACTCCAGGTAAGAAAATTGTTGGTCCAGCTTTAACACTTCAATTTATGCCAAAAAGAGAAGATGTTTATCCTGATGGAGAGTATGTTGAACCTGAAAAACAATTACATAGACATGCTTTATATCATACAAAACCTGGAGATGTTATTGTTGTTGATGCTAGAGGAAGTATGAAAAGTGGTGTTTTTGGTAATATGATGCTTACATATTTTCATGGAGCAGGAGGATTGGGAGCTATAATTGATGGCTGTATAAGAGATTTTGGAGAAAGCAAAGATATTGGTTTAGGTTTATGGTTAAAAGGAGTGACACCCAACTATCATACTCAAACAGAAATTTTTCCTTTTGCAGTAAATGTACCAATTGCTTGTGGTGATACTTTTGTTGCCCCCGGAGATTTGGTAGTTGCAGATGATGATGGTGCAGCAGTTATTCCTCAACAACACATAGAAGAATTCGCAGGGTCTATTGGAGAATATCATGAGTGGGAAGAATTTAGTAGAATTCAACTAGAAAAGGGCGGGGATCTGCGTCGCTATTATCCTCTATCAGATGAAGCTAGACCAGAGTATGAAGCATGGAAGAAAAAAAATAGTAAGAAAAAGTAGTAATTTGAATGAAATGCAACAAGTGTAACAAAATTGTTTCTAATAGTGATAAATTTTGTACTTACTGTGGTATTCAAATGAAAAAAGAAGACTTATCTCTAGAGGAATTGAATGTCCAATATAGGAATATTAAGGATGACTTAAGAGATATAAAAGAAAAAATTTCTATTTTAAGTGGATCAAAATCAAAAAATAAATATCCTAATTCTGTAATTTCATCTATGAGTATAGATAAAGAGCAAAAAATTTTTCGATTACCAAATCTTGAAGAATATCTAGGAGGAAATTGGTTAGTAAGAATAGGAGTTTTTGCTTTAATTTTAGGTGTTGGATTTTTTCTACAGCATGCTTTTTCAAATAATTGGATTAATCATCAGAGTCAAATAGCAACAGGAATTTTAATATCCTTTGTACTTATCTTTTTTGGAGATTTTTTTTCAAAAAAATATCCAATATATTCATTTGCTTTATCAGGAGGTGGTATCGCTATACTTTATCTTACTGTTTTTATAGGATCGAGTATTTATGAAATAATAAAACCATCTTGGGTCTCCATGTTTATGCTTATTTTAACTAGTTCGATTTCTGTAAGATTAGCATTTTTAAGAAACTCACAAACACTTGCGATACTTGGATTAATTGGAGCTTTATTAGCTCCTTTACTAATTTATGATAGTGAAATATCAAGGGAAGTATCAGGTATCACTTTTGCTGAACCTCAAGATAGTAGTTTACTAGTGTATTATCTTTTTGTTATAAATTTATTTGCTTTGGTTATTTCTTTATTTAAGGATTGGAGATTTTTCAAAGTTCTTTCAATTTTAGGATCCTATCAATTGTTGGGTACATGGAACGAATTGTACAAAGATAATATTTCAATCATAAACTCTATTAGTTTTCTTACAATAAATTTCTTAATGCAGTTCCTAATAACTATTGGGTATTTTGTTAGAAAAAATGTTATACCAAATATTTGGGAATATTCTACAATTTCTCTTAATCCATTAATTTTCATAATTATTAGTAATGATTTATTGCAATCAGATAATAGTTCTTGGTTGGGATCAATAATAATTTCTGTTGGATTGTTATACTTTATTTTTGCATACATATCCTATATTCGTAGTAACTATGAAATCACTCTTTCTTCAATGCTTGCAGGAGTAGGTTTAATTTGTATTTTTTCTGCAATTCCAGTTCAATTATCAGGTTCGATTGTGACAATATTATTCTCTATTCAGGCATTAGTTTTCGTTTGGTTGTCTATTAAGTTTAAGTCTTGGGAATTCCAAGTTTTTTCATCAGGTATATTTGTAGTTGTTATTTTTAGATTATTATTTACTGATTTTGGAAACTTCGAGCTAGTTAATTATCAGATAGTTTTCAATGAAAGATTCCTGGTTTTTTTTGTGGTAACATTATGTCTCTCAACTAGCTCTTATTTTTATTTTTTAGAAATGAAAAAAAATGAAAAAAAATTATATACAAGAAATTTATTTTTCAAAATCACTAATAAAAATCTTCAATCAATAAGGCAAAATTTATCAATAAGAAACTTATTTATATTTACGATATTAGCAACTAATTTTTTCATAGTTTGGTCTATTAGTTTTGAGATTACGTCTGTATTTGATAGTAATATTTTTGATTTAGATAGTGACACAAAGTCTTATGCAAAAGGACTTGGATTGACAATTTTTTGGAGTATATACTCAGTAATTTTACTTGTTATTGGTATTTCTAAGAGGTCATATCAGATTAGATCAGGAGCGATATTTTTACTTGCTATACCCGTAGTAAAATTATTTGTATATGACACATTTAATTTGGAACAAATTTATAGAATAACTTCATATGTTTTTTTGGGAGTTTTGTTAATTATTGGAGGATTTATGTATCAAAAATATGAGGATAGAATTAAGGAATTTATCCTAAAGGATTAACTAAAATGAATTGTTCTATGTGCGGTATTCTTTTAGAAGAAAATCTTTCTTTTTGTGGTAAGTGTGGTATGAAATTACCTAAAGATGATGGCAGTATTTCTATAAAAAAAAATTTATATATAGATAAAAATGACGGTTTTAAGAAGGGCTTAATAAAAGTAGCAAAATTAGATTTCATAGCTTTAGTATTATTTGTGATCGATAATTTTATTTTGTATGAATTTCAAGATTTATATCCTATAGTTTCATTTGTTGCAATTGTTGGAATTATTTTAGTTCCAATTATTTCATTAGCTTTTTACAGAGGACAAAGACTTGGGATTTTTCTTGCTTGGATAGTTACGATATTTTTTGTAATTCCTGCCTTTATTGCAATAAGTATGCTTGCAGATAACTTAAGAGGTTTAGATGATAATTTTTCTGATCCCCCTATATTTTCTGAGGATTATTCAGAAACATAAAGTGATAAAAGATTACAATATTTAATGGTACCCCTGGCGTGAATCGAACACGCGACACATGGTTTAGGAAACCATTGCTCTATCCACTGAGCTACAGGGGCATATTATTCTTTAATGATACAAAATAACTTAATATAAAAAATTTACTATTTTATTCTATTTACTTAATTTTTTAATTTAAGTAGTATAATGTAGTAGATAATTCTTAGGTGCTCAATTAGAGAGAATAGGGAAGATGGTGAAAATCCATCACGGTCGCGCCACTGTATTTGATAACTCATAAGTCAGGAGACCTGCCTAAGTTTTTTTTATCTAGCTCTTCGCGATAAAGGGTATAAAGATTATTATATTTTTTTACCTTAATTTTTTTAATGAGTTTAGGTATTGAAGTGAGAAATATAATAATTAAAAATCGAAAATCTCAAACTTTATTAGTTTTTTCTATTATATTTATTTTTCTCTCTTTTGCTGTTTCTTTTATTTCCTTATCATCAGGCTATATAAATATTCCTGTCTTTGAGGTGTTAAGGATAATTTTTCAAAACAATTCAAGCAATCTTGTCAATGAATCTATTGTATTGGATATAAGACTCCCGAGAATAATACTTTCTTTTTTTGTAGGTTTAGCCTTATCAATTTCAGGAGTAGTCATGCAAGGATTATTTAGAAACCCACTTGCAGATCCTTCTATTTTAGGAGTTTCTGCTGGAGCAGCCTTGGGTGCTGTTATTCCAATATCTCTTGCTATACATACTGCAAATATATTAATTATCCCGATATTTTCATTATTGGGGGGTCTAACTGCTGCTTTTTTAGTATTTATAATATATATTTTTGTTTCACAAAAATCTAACTCAATATTACTTTTATCAGGAATAGCGATTGGAGCATTCCTAAATGCTTTGATTACTTTATCAGTTTACTTGAGTGATAGCCCTTTTCAAATGAGAGCAATATTTTATTGGCTCATTGGAGGGTTTGAATCGACTAGATGGGAGCATATAAATATTTCTATACCTTTAATTATTTTATCCTTAATTTTTCTCATATATAGATCAAAAGAAATAAATCTAATAATGATTGGTGACGAATATGCTTCATCTGTTGGTGTGCAAAAAAAGAGAGTTGTATTATCATCATTATTCTTTGCTACATTAGCTACATCAGCAGCTGTCTCTGTTAGTGGAATTTTAGCCTTTGTTGGTCTTGTTGTACCTCATTTGATTAGACTTTTTATAGGCCATGATAACAGGTTGCTTTTACCCATATCTGCTTTTGCAGGAGGTTTTTTTGTCTTATCTATGGATTTTATCGCTAGAATATTTTTTGCTTCATCAGAGCTTAGGGTTGGAGTAATTATGAGCCTAATTGGAGGCCCATTTTTTATGTTTTTACTAATAAAAAATAATTTCTTAAGGAGAAATTTTAATGATTAAAACAAACTTATTAGTCTTTTCAATGGTTATTTTTCTTTTTGCCTGCGGTGGTGATGGTCAAAATGATAATACAAACCAAATAACTAAATTACCATCTACGCCGCTACCATCTGAACCTGCAAGTAAAGCGATGCCTTCATCCCCAGCTAGTACAGCGACTCCATTAATTAGCTATGAAGATGAATTATCAGAAATAAGTTATATTTCTGATCCAAAAAATATATCATGGCCAAGAGTTTTAGAAATCAATAATAAATATATCTATATTGAAGAAAAACCCAATAGAGTAGCTACGATTTCCTTAGGCCATGATGAAATTCTATTTGGCATTACTGATAAAAGCCAAATTATTGCAACAACAAGTTTTGCACAAGATCCAAATAGTAATATTTATTCAAAAGCTCAAGGGTTACCCGTAATTAATAGCGACCCTGAAAATGTTATTGCATTGAATCCAGATATAGTTTTTGCTGATCCTTATGCATCGGTAGATCTTATAGATGCTTTAGAAGATTTTGGGATAATAGTTATTCAAACTCAATTAAGTAATTCTATTGAAGGTAGATATAATGATCTTTGGCTAATGGCCTATGCAACTGGAAATCTTGATAATGCTGAGATACTTGCAAAAGATATCGAAAATAAAATAAACGTATTAAATTCTGTATCAAATGAAGGTAAAAATTCAAGTAAAACAGTTCTAGCTCTCTCTTGGTGGGATGCATATTGGACTGCAGGAACTGGTTCTACAGAAGATTCTGTTATCACTTTGGGAGGTGGACTAAATGCTGCAGCTGAAGCTAGAATTCAATCAAATACAACTATAGATAAAGAACAATTAATATCAATTAATCCAGATGTTATTGTTATAACTCAATCACCAGAATGGGGAGGAGAAGATTTTTATGAGCAGTTGATGAGTGATACGTCATTAGGTTCAATTTCAGCAATTAATAACTCTGAAGTATTTCTTGTAAATTCAAACTGGTGGACAACTCTTTCCTATTGGAACATAAAAGGTTCACAGGAACTAGCAAAAATTATTTATGGTAAAGATGGCTTTGAAGAGTTTGGAGACTTTTAGTTTTTTTCATAAATGATTAGCCTTAGTAAAATAAATTTTGCATATAGAGAAAAATTAGTTTTAAACGATATTTCAATAGATTTATCTTCAAATTCGATTGGAATATTAGGTCCAAATGGATCAGGTAAAACTACACTATTGAGAATTCTCTCAGGATTATTAAAAAGTGATAGAGGGGAAATATTTATAAATAATAATAACATTCTAAATTATTCCCCTCAAGAACTCGCAAAAATATTTGCTATAGTATCCCAAGATTACGAACCAACATATGGATTTTCTGTAGAAGAAATCATTGAAATGGGTAGGTATCCATACTTGTCTTTTTGGGGATTCCAAAGAGAAAATGATAAAAAAATTATTTATGAGACAATTGAATTACTAAATTTAGAATCTCTTAGAAAAAATAAAATAGATGATTTATCTTCAGGTGAGAGACAAAAGGTAAGATTTGCTAGAGCCTTAGTTCAAGAGCCTAGATATCTTTTACTCGATGAACCTACATCAAATTTAGATTTATCAAATAAAATATTAGTGACTCAAATATTAAGTAAAATTCGAGAATTAGGCATGAAAATAATAATTACTTCTCATGATATTGATTTTGTTAGATTTAATACGACAGAGTGTTTTATGTTGTCATCTGGTTCAATAATTTATTCAGGTTCATCTAAGAATGTCATAAATAAGAAAAATATTAAGCAACTATTCAAATTGAATTCATTGCCAGATTGGGTAATGTGAAAAAGTAATATCTAATTTATTTTATTCAAATAAAATAAGATAGATATTTTAATAATTACTAATTATAATTGCGTAGTAGAATTCAATACATAGGGAGAATGTTTAATGAGTACTAAAGTAAACGTAACTTCATCTGCTAATAATGCCAGTGAGCGAAATAACATAGTAGATTTACCCAGTTACGATAAAGAAATGCTGGAAGATATAGGATTTATGACTACAATGACTTTTGTCATGATGTGCAATTATCATCAAACAGGTCATTTTGGTGGACCAACAGCATATACTCCTTATGTGGTAGCTTCTCATCTAGCTGGCCCTGAAAATGGTGGAATGACTTTTGATTATAGAAACCCAAAACATCCTTTTGCTGATAAATTTCTGCTTGCAGGAGGACATAATGCTCCAGCAACATATGCTCTATGGATGATTATGGGGGAATCTCTTCTAAGAGAATTTGATATTACAAAAGATGAAAAGTATAAAATAGATCCAAAAGCATCTATGTTATCTATTGATTCTCTTGGTTTTAGGAGAGGTGCAGGAGCTTTGGCAAATATTTTAGAAGACAATAATATTGCTGATCATCCATCTATGGCCCAAGCTAAAATCAGGGGTATAAAATCTCTCTCTGGGCACTCTGAATCAACAGACTTAACTAATGATGTAAATGGAGGACCTTCTGGAATTGGTATAGCAACAGCAGCTGGAAAAGCTGCTTTCTGGGATATGATGGGAGCAGATCCTTCATTAAAAATTATAGCTATTGAAGGTGAGTTTGCATTAACTTCGGGGCATTCGCAAGAATTTAAAACTCAAGCTGTTGCACAAAGAGTAGGAAAAAGACTTAGAGTTTTAATGTCTTATAATAATGCAGGTATTGATGACGAATTAATTGGAAGTATAATTAAAGAAGATACTTACAAGATAGAAGATCAATGGTCTTCGTATGGCTGGAATGTTCTCAAGTTGGATGATGCGACTGATTATGATCAAGTAGTTGCATCCTTAAAAATTATGGAAGACTGGGATAGCTCTGACCGTAGGCCAATGATAGTTATTGGTAAAACTGTAAAAGGCTACTGGCCAGGCGCGGCAGATGGGAAATTACCTGGTGGAGTAAAACAAGTAAAAGATCACGCAAGTCATGCTTATGGTATGCCTATGAATGGAGAGTATTTTCAAGCTTTATCTAAATCTTTTGAAGATAAATATAGTGTAAAATTTGAAGGTATTCAGGATGGACCTGTAAGTAATACCGCAGAAAAATTTATTCAATTGAAAACTAACATAGATATAATCATGTCAGTTTTAGAGAAAAAAGGTATTGGGAAATGGTTAGCAAATAAACTTGTTGAAATTGGCGATAAAGTTAATGATAACTTACCTATTAGAGTAGATACAGAAAAAGATCCTTTCCAAGATGATAGATTGCTTGTAAAAAATTTGCCTTTAGAATCAAAAGAAATTTCAATATCAAACCCTGTAACTAATGAACAAAAAGATATAAAAATTACTTTATATGAAACGCCAGGAGCTAATAAAGGAACAAGAAGAGCTATTTCAGAGATAATAAAATGGGCTAATTATGTTACAGATAATAGATTTGTAATAGCTGCTGCTGATCTAGCAGAATCAATTAATGTTGACGGAGGATCACTCTGGGGACATTATGATCCAATAGAAAATGTAGTTGGGAATCGATTAAAAGCTGGTATTCAAGAAGCAGGTAATGCATCCACAGTTGTTGGTTTTACAAGTCAAAGTTTGTCAAAAGATCCAAATGTCCATTCAGGTGTATGGGCTATTTCAGGTACATATGGTGCCTTTACACCTCTAATGTATTTGCCATTACGTGTTTGGAGCCAGCAAAATCAAGACTCACCATTTAGGTTGGGTGTCGCAAATATTTTAGCAGGCCATTCAGGTCCAGAAACAGCTGCTGATGCAAGAACTCATTTTGGTATTTTTGCTCCACAAGTTTGGAAATTATTTCCAAAAGGCCAAGTAATTATTTTGAGTTTTTGGGACTATAATGATGTTGCTCCTGGATATTTTGCTGCAGCAGAAATTGCAGCACGTGATCCTAAAGTAGGAATAATAGTTCTAGAAGTTGCAAGACCAGACTTTCCTGTAGCTGATAGATCAAAATTTTCTGATTCAGATATAAATGCAGCTGCAAAGGGCATGTATCTAATTAGAGACTACGATGATTCTAAACCAAAACATGGTGTTATATTAGTTCAAGGTTCCAGCTCTACAGTTAACCTGGTAAATATAATAGATAAAATTGAAGAGAATGGCCTAAATATAAAAATTGTTTCTGCAATAAGTGAAGAATTATTTAATCATCAATCAGAAGCTTATAGAGAAAAAGTTCTTTCAAACAAGGATAAAAATAATTGTATGGTTATAACAACAGGAACAAAAAGAGTTTGGCCAGTTTCTGGTCTAGGTCAGTTGACTGATGAATATTCTTTGACATCAGATTCAGATGATCAATGGTTAACCGGAGGTTCTGAGGATGACGTAATAAAAGAAGCAAAATTGGATAAAGATTCAATATTTAATGCTATATTAAAATTTGCTAACGATCATGAAAATAGGATGAAAAGACTTAGTGATTCTATATAAATTAGATAGTTGACAATCACTGTAAAAAAAATTGGAAAAAACCACTATAGACTTTATGATAAGACTTTAGTAAATGCAAACATTGACAAAACATTTGATTTTTTTTCAAATGCAGAAAACTTAAATCTCATAACTCCCCCGTGGTTAAATTTTAACATTCAAACACAGATGCCAATAATAATGAGACATAATACGATAATAGATTATAAATTGAAATTACATATTATCACTATACATTGGAGAAGTATAATTGATTCATGGGATCCACCAAATTCATTCGTTGATAAACAATTGATAGGTCCATATAAATATTGGAATCATTTACATAAAATTAGTAAACTTTCGGATAACCAAACTATTGTAGAAGATGTCGTAGATTATAAGTTGCCTTTTGGATTTATTGCAGGTTTAATTAACAATTTATATATAAAAAAAGACTTAATTAAAATTTTTACTTATAGAAAAAACCAAATAATTAGTTATTTTAATAATTAAAATAAATAGAATTTTCTATAGATCAAGTATAAGTTTTAAAACATAATAATTTTAGGAGTATATATTTTGCTTAAACATTTTCAAGTCCCAGATGATATAGCGGTAAGAGTAGAGGTAAAAAAATTAAGAGAAATAGTTGAAAAAATTTTTATGAAATGTGGTGTACCTCAGGCAGATGCAATTCTAGCTGCGGATGTACTAATTTTTGCTGATATAAGCGGAATTGACACTCATGGTGTTTCCAATATGCTAAGATCATATGTTGAATTATATAATTCCAAAGTTTTGAATCCAACCCCTAATATGAATATTGTTAAGGAAACACCTTCTACGGCTACTATTGATGGAGATAAAGGCTTAGGAATTATCATTGCTCCTAAAGCAATGGATATTGCTATTGAAAAAGCCAAAAAAGTTGGTACAGGAGTAGTATCAATTAGAAATTCTGGTCACCTTGGTGCGGCAGGATACCATGCAATGATTGCTGCAGATAATGATATGATTGGTTGGTGTATGACAGGTGGAGGTAGTGCAATGATCCCAACTTTTGGGGCCGAACCCAAATTAGGAACAAATCCTATAGCTTTTGCAGCTCCATGTGAAGGGGAACCTAATTTTATGTTTGATGCGGCAATGACTTCTATAGCTGGAAATAAAATAGGCTTGGCAAATCGAATGGGTAAAGGTATGGAGCCAGGATGGGTAGCCCATGAAGATGGCACCCCAGATATGAATGGTGGAAATTCTGCTGACTTTGCTGCCAATTCTGTAAGAAGACAATTGCCCTTAGGTTCTACAAGGGAACTTGGCTCACATAAAGGGTATGGTCTAGGAGTCATGGTTGACATTTTATGTGGCCAATTATCTTTTGCTGAAGGGTTTGCAAGTTTATCAGATAATAGGAGAGGGCATTTTGTTGCTGCTTATTCAATAGATGCATTTGGAGATATTGCTACATTTAAAAATAATATGGATGGAATGATGAAAGGTTTGAGATCAACAAAACCTATGCCTGGCCATGATAGAGTTGTATATCCGGGTCTTCCAGAGCATGAGGTGAGAATTGAGAGGAATAAAAATGGCATTCCATTACACCCAGAAGTAATTGAGTGGTTTAAGGCAATTTGCTCTGAGCTAGAAATTCAGGAAAATCTATAAAAGGTTGATAAATTGATTAATGGAGTATTAATTGGGTATGCAATAATTTTGATTTCAATACCCATACCAGTAGTGCATTTTATTGCTGTGCCATTAAGTCCTTTTGTTGCTGGATTTATTGGAGGCGGAGTTGCAAAAACAGATGAAAAATCTACTTTAAAATTTGGATTATTAATGGCACTATTAATGTCAATACCAGGCTTGTTTTTTATACTATTTAGATTCATATTTGGCATTGATGAGGTATTTAGTATATCCTCAGATATTTTTATAGTCATTTTATTGATATTAATTCCTTACACATGGTTCGGTAGCACAATTGGGGCTTTGATAAGCTATATAATAAGAAAAAATCAGGATAAAGCTTAGTTATTTATTTCTAAGTTTTGGGTATCGATATGAACTTGTTTAGATCTGTCTTTCACAATTTGTTTATCTGGTACGATAATTATAGGGTTATCTATACTTCTAAAAATAGCGTCTGCATTACTCCCATTTATAGCTCTATTTATTCCATATCTTAATCTGGAGTTTATTACTATCCATGCACGAGGACTATTTATTGCGGCTTTCTTAATAGATTCAGTAATATTTTTTTGAGAATAAAGGATATTATACTTGACTTTATAATTGTCTAATAATTTAGAAATTTCATCATCTAAGTTTGTTTCATCTTTATCTAAAAAAATCAATAAAGGTACGCTAGTTGCTAATGATATTGAGATAATTAAATTTGCAAGAACAGGATTTGTCACTATTTCTTTTGATGTGATAATCTCAGAAGGACTTATAGAGGCTGTTCCATTGATATTCAAGTTATTGTCTTTAACGATAAGTATTGGGCATGATGTAGTTTTCCATAAATAATCAAGAGATTTTGGAAAAAAAATCCTTTTTATTCTATTTGTTGGATTTGCAATCATCGCAATTAATTCAATAGAACTTGTTACTGCTCTTGAAGCTATCATGGATGCGGTTTGACCTGAAGCTATTCCCCATTTTGAACTTATATTATTTTTGCTTAAATGTGCTTGAACTTCTTTCATATAAAGACCAGCTAATAAAAGGCCTCTATCATTATTATTATCCGGCACAAATGAGTAATTATTTTTTAAGTTAGCCAATGGATGTTTAGGGGGTAAAGAATGAAATAAATTTAATTCACTAGAAAACCAATCTGAAAAAAGCCAGGCATAAGGTATAATTTTTTCAGATTTTGCAGAGCCATCTAATGGTACTAAAATTTTTTTAATATCTATATTATTTTTTATCATTTTTATCTAAGTGATGAATTAATTTTCTATAGGACAAGAAAAATCTTCAGCCCATTCTCTCCAGGATCCATCATAATTTTTTATATTATTAAATCCAGATAATCTTAGTGCCCAAAATGTATGTGCTGCACGTATTCCACCTTGACAATATGTGATTATATTTTTATCCGAAGTAATATTTTTTTTTGATAATATTTCTCTTATTTCTTTTGCAGTTTTTAGAACAGGCACATCTCCTTCAGTATGAAAATTTTTCCATTCAATGTGTATTGATCCAGGTATTCTTCCTCCCCTGGAGCCACCTCTCATATTTATCCCGCTACGCTCATCATCACTACGCACATCAAGGACTAAAGTTGAGTTATTATCTAGGTTTTCTAATATGAGATTTTTATCTGCTAAAATATTTTTATTGATTTCAGGAATAAATTTCTTTTTTTGTATAATAGATTTATTTATTGTAATCTCTCGATTTTCATAAAGCCATTTTGGATATCCTCCGTCTAAAATTTTTACATTTTTGTGACCATGGTAATACAGAGCCCAAATGAGTCTAAACGCATATAATCCTGCAGAACGATCGTAGCAGATAACTTCTGTAAAGTTATCAATACCTAATTCAGAGATTGTCTTTGAAAAATTTTCTGGATTTTGTATATGTGTTCTATCCTCCATAGATGTTTTATAAAAATTATCAATAGGATTAGATGCACCTGGGATATGCCCAATTTTGTACTCTTCTGTAGAATCAACATCAATAATTTGAAGATTGGGCTTATTTAAATTATCTTCCAACCAATCTGTGGTTACAAATAATTCAGGATTAGTATATCCTCTATCATTAGGATGTTTATAATTTTTCATATTTAAATTATCATTATTAACTATTTTAATTATATTCCTTTTAACATAACTCTGAAATGTAAGAAATTTTAACCAATTATGGACAAAAATATTATGAATTTTAATAAAAGTGAAGAAAATGTATATAGTTCACTATGTTCATTACTAGAATTTGTAGGATTGGGTTATCAGGGTAAGTTTGTAAATATTGGTGGGACAAATATACATTATCTTGAATATGGTGAAGGTGAACCGTTATTATTACTACACGGAGGTGGTGCTGGATCAGGGATTTTTTTTAACCAAATAAGATTTTTTTCTAGATTTTATAGGGTAGTAGTTCCAGATCATCCATGCTTTGGATTATCGGAGAGAATTGCATATAAGAAGCCAATAAATGATTCATTGAGAAAATATATAATTTCTTTTATGGACAAATTAGGAATCAGAAAAACTAACGTTGTCGGCTTATCTATGGGTGGGCAAGGATTAATTGCATCTTTACTAAAATATCCAGAGAGATTTATTAAAGTTGTTCTGATGGACTCAGCTGGACTTGGTAAAGAATTTCCACTAGTATTTAAATTAGCAACAATTCCCATACTCGGTAAGTTCTTAATAAATTCTAATACTAATCGATCTAACGAAATGCTGATAAAAAATTTAGAAGTTCAGTCAACAAAATTTCCTGGATATGATATCTATAAAGAATATGCATTTAACGTGACTAAAGTTGATAACCATTCTGAAACATTACGAAAAAGTTTATTTTCAGTGACAAATATTTTTGGTCAAAAAATGGTTTTTAAAGACGAAGAACTAGCATCTATACAAAAAAAAGTTTTAGTTATATGGGGAGAAAATGATAAGATATTTCCTGTAAAACATGGGTATAGAATTAATAAATTAGTGAAAAATTCTTCATTAGAACTAGTAAAAAATACTGGGCATATAGCATTAGTAGAAAAAAGTAAGAAAGTTAATTTTTTAATGAGAAAATTTTTATTAGATATTAAATAAATATGAATTCACAAGAAGATATCTCAAAATCAAAAAAATTATTTGAAAAAGGATTAAAGCTAGCTCAACTTGGGAATCCTATGGATGCTTCAAAATTATTTGAAGAAGCCGCGTGGCTAGATCCTAAAAACTCTAAAATACAATTTAATTTGGGAACTGCCCATTTAAGTTTGGGGAATTTTGAGCAAGCAATAATAAATTTATCAAATGCTATCTCGATCGATAATAATTTTGTTGATGCTTATGGGAATCGATGTGTTGCTTATTTTGCTATTGGCGAAGATAAAAACTCATCTAATGATTTTGAAAAAGCGAAGTCATTAGGTGCAAACGAGGATGGATTAAATGCAATATTAGACTATGTTAAGACAAAAAGAAAAGATTAGTTTATTTTTGGTATAAAATTTTTTCTAACTCTAATCTTCTTAAATATTTTCTTATAATATCAAATGATTGAATAACTCTAGAGATATTTTTTGTGTTTTTTTCGCCTTCGATTGATTTAATATATTCTGATAAAAGAATTGATTCTAATTTTGAAAGCATTAAGTGGTCTTTATTCTTTAAAATTTGTTGAATATTAATACCAAGATTTAATATATCTCCAACAGCTTGGGATAATGTGAGATCATTTAGTGTATGGTAAGGGATGCCATCGTCAGAAATTTTTGGTATTTTAATAATCTTAGAATCAATGAGTTTATCATAAATATCGTTAGAAATATTACTTTTCTTTATTAAGTCATTAATCGTAAGATTTTCTTGTTTGATTTTTTTATCAATTACACTATTTAAACTGTGATTGTTGATTATTTCTTTTATCCCGCTAAGGTTAATTTTCTTTTCTTTGAGTTTCTTTATTGTATTTAATAAATTAATATGATTTTGAGAATAGATAGCTCTTGTTTTGTTAATTTTTTTTGGTGGTGAAAGAACTCCAATTTTTACATAATAATTAATAGTTGCAGTAGATAAATTAGTAATTTTGGATAACTCTCCTATAGAAAATGTTTTATTATCTAACATAATTATTCCCATTCAAAAAGCTTGATAGCTATAAAAAAAATAATAACAAACCAAACTAATAGACCTGCTAATTGTATACCTGATGAGAAAATTTGCACCTGATCCATTGTGGTAGACCTCATTAAGTTTGCAAGAAAAGATAAAGGAAAAAATTGTGTAAAATTTGAAAGCCAATTTGGTAAAGATGAAACAGGGAAAAATATTCCTGACAGTAACATCATTGGGAATACAATAAGATTTGCAATTGGTGCAAGAGTGTCTTCACTTTTGGATTTGCCAGATATAGCTAATCCTAAACCAATAAAAACAGCACCTCCCATTAATGAAACAATAGTAATATTTATCCAAAAAATAATACTTAGTAAATTAATATTTGCACCTAAGAAAAATTTTCCTAATATTAAAAGTAGATAAGTTTGTAATAGAATAATTATAGCTCTTGTAGAGATTTGTGCAGCTAAAAAATGGGATGCTCCAGCAGGTGTAGCCTTGATCCTTCGTAGTGTGCCAGTTCTCTTCAGTCTAACTAGTGTGAATCCTACAGAAAAAATACCTGTTTGCATTATTGCCATCGCTGCTATACCAGGTACTATCCAATTTTTATAGTTACTTTTTGATTTTTCTTTAATTATTTCAAAATTAATAGAATCATAATAATCGTTAATAGAAATGGCATCTAAATTTGGAAAATTTGTAATAATGCTTTTTTGAATATTTTTTTCAATAATTAATTTAGTAGTCAGATAATCTCTCATAAAAGATTCATCGTAAGTAAAAACCACATTACAGTTATTCAATTTTTTTTCACATGTTTTTGTATTATTTATTATAGTTCTAGGTATATTTATATTGATAATACTTTCTTTATTATAATTATTTTTTTCCGAAGAATTAACTAGACCGGAAACTGTGTTAATTCCAAGGATATTTACTATATCATTAGAGATATATGATATAAATTTTTTCTCTTTTTCGATCAAATTTAAATTCGTATTTTCCTCTATGTCTGTACTGATAAATATATTTATTTGAGGATTTTCTGAAAAAGAAAAAACTGATTGAAAACCAAATATAATCATTATGAATCCGGGGAAAAATAACGTCCAAAAAATTCCTTGTTTATTTCTAAAATACATTTTCATAGATATTATGGTTAAAGCGATAAAAAGTTTCATTGTTATATTAGTTTAATTTTTTTCCAGTTAAGTTTAAGAAAACATCATCTAATGTTGCCTCATTTATTTTTTTTTCAGCCTTAAAGCCACTAGATATGAGTTGTGCAATTAATTTTTGTGGAGAATTAAGGGTGATAATTTTTCCATTTTCAATTATTGCAACTCTGTCACATAACTCTTCCGCTTCTTCCATATAATGCGTTGTAAGAATAATAGTTTTTCCATTGTCTCTTAAGTTGATAATTAGTTGCCATAAATTTCTTCTTGCTTTTGGGTCAAGCCCAGTTGTAGGTTCATCTAGAAAAATAACTAATGGATCATTTACTAGTGCTATAGCAATAGCAAGTCTTTGTTTTTGTCCGCCAGATAATTCATCATATGAAGCATTTTTTTTCGATTCTAAGTTTACTTTTTCTAAAATGTTATTTGGATCATTATCTGAACTGTATAATTTTGAATAAATATCAATAATCTCATATAAGCTTAGATTCTCAAAAAAAGCGTTTTGCTGTAACTGTATGCCTATAATTGATCGTATTTTTTTTTTGTTTTTTATTGCATTAATTCCATCAATTATTGCTTCACCAGAATCAGGTGTAATGAGACCTTCTAAAATTTCAACAGTTGTTGTTTTACCAGCTCCATTAGGCCCTAGAAGCCCAAATATCTCACCTTTATTCACACTAAATGAAATATCATTAACAGCATAAATATCATCGTATTTTTTTGAAAGATTATTGACTATTACTATGCTTTGGTTCATATTTAAAATTTATTTATTATAATTTATAATCTAATATTAACAAAAATATCTACTAAATGGAGAACTTTTTAAATGCAATCCCATTATGTTAATTTTGGTAATTCTGCTTTGAAGGTTTCAAAGGTCGCATTAGGTTTAGGTTTTCGAGGCCAAAATGATGAATCAGAAGCCACTAAAACAATAAACACAGCTATTGATAAAGGAATTAATCTTATTGATTGTGCAAATGTTTATGGTTATATGGATGACAGGAAAAATATTGGTTCATCAGAAAAATTGCTCGGTAAAATATTACAAAATAAAAGAAATGATCTGGTAATTACATCCAAGGTGGCATCTCCTATGGGAAGAGGTCCAAATGATGAAGGAGTTTCAAGATATCATATTATTAATCAAGTTGAGAAATCTCTAGAAAGATTATCAACAGATAGGATAGATATATATATATTTCACGTTTTTCATTCAATCAGGTTTTTTGAAGAGCAATTTCGAGCTATGGAAATATTAAAAAATCAGGGAAAGATTTTATATGTTGGTGTGAGTAATTATAAATCTTGGCAAGTTATTCAAGCTCTTCGAGTACAAGATTCTATAAATGCTGAACCTTTATTATGCGTACAAAATCCATATTCTTTATTAAACAGATCTTCTGAGTATGATATGTTTCCTATGATTAATGATCTTGGTTTAGGATTTATGGCATATAGCCCGTTAGGCGTTGGTTTACTAAGTGGTGCATATGCTCCTAATCAAGAACCTGGCGTTGATACATTGTGGGGATCAACAAGAAAAAATGACTATGAAAATTTCTTAAGTGGCGAAACCGGTTTGTTCATAAATAGACTAGATGAAATTTCAAAAAATTTAGGAATAAAAATGTCACAACTAGCAATCTCATGGGTTCTATCTCACCCTGAAGTTAGCTTAGCAATATCTGGTGCTGATAATTCAGACCAAATTTCTGAAGCTGCTGACGCAATGACAATTAAATTACCTTTAGAAATTAGAAAAGAATTAAATGAAGCCTCTTCTAGAATTCATCATATTTTAGACTGAAAAAATAAAATTTAGAAAGGATAAGATTTTATGAAAGTATTACTTGTAGGGGGATCTGGAATGGTGGGTTCATTTATTTCTCCATACTTAATCAAAAAAAATTTTACCCTAAAAATCCTTGATATAAAAAAGCCAAAATTAGATATTGAATGGATTAAGGGGTCAATAGATGACCCTTATGCAATTGCTCAATCAATAAAAGGTATAGATGCATTTATATGGCTTGCAATGCAGAGTCCTCAGGGAGGATCTAATACTAAGCAAGATATAAAAACAATAAGAGAAAACTACTTTACAAATTGTTTAGGCTTACATACGTTTCTATGGGTTGCTCAAGAAAAAGGAATAAGTAAAGGAATTTACACGAGTTCTATGAGTGTTCATTACAGAGAAAGAAAATATTTTCCAGCTGAAAGTATGCCCTTAGATACACCTAGCGTATATGGTCTAAGTAAGGGTTTTGGAGAAAAAATATGTCAATATTTTTCCAGTTGGTTCGATATGAATATTATTGCCCTAAGAATAACTGGACCAAGAAAAAGAAAAGAATATCTAAAAATAAGACAAGCAAAAGAAAGATTAGCTCCAATAACAAATTTATATGTGACAGATGAAGAGGATTTAGCTAACGCTTATATTTTATCCTTAGATAAAATTAGTAAAGGTCATGGTAGATTTGATTCTATATTTATAGCTGGGGATGAAAGTGAGGAAGAACATAACCTTACAAAAGCAAAACAATTTCTTGGTTGGGAACCGAAATCTCATATAAAATATTTAAATAAGGAGATAGTATGATAATTGACGTACACACACATTTACCCAGTCATATGGACGCAGTTCCTGAAAATGAAATGGCCTATGAAACAGCTATGAGGTCTGGAGAAAAAGTTCAGCTAACAAATTCTATTGATGATTATATTAGAGACATGAAAATTGTTGATAAATCTTTTATTTTTGGTATTGCTCCTAGACCATGGAAGCCTAATGAAAAAGTTCTAAAAGTATCAGGTTGGCCAAAAAATCTTAATCAGAATGATGTAGCTTACCAAACTTCTCTAAAAAATCCTGAAAAAATTATTCCATTTATGACACTTCATCCTTTAGATCCTAATTGGGAGGAAGAATATGAAAGATGCATTGGTGATTTAAATTGCCAAGGTATAAAACTTGGACCAAATTATCAAGATTTTGACCCTCTTTCCGAAGAAGCATTTAGGCTATTTTCAAGATTAGAAAAGGATAAAATTCCTATAATATTTCATCAAGGAACTTCTCCCATGTCAGAAGCGCCATTAACATATGCTCATCCTCTTACAACAGACAAGATAGCAATGGCTTTTCCTAAGCTAACAATGATTCTAGCTCATCTAGGGCATCCTTGGCAGACAGATTGTTTATCAGTTGTTAGAAAGCACCCTAACGTATGGGCTGATATGTCCGCGCAATTTTATAGACCTTATTCTTTTTGGCAAGGAATGAGATTATTTTATGAATGGGGAGCAATTGATAAAATAATGTTTGGGTCAGATTGGCCCGTAACTAAACCTCAGGATAATATTGATAGTCTATTAAATCTTCCTAAATTTGCTAAAGATCATCACTTGCCAACCATACCTGAAGATTCTATTAATGGAATAATTAATCGTGATTCATGTGAAATATTAATGATTGAATAGTGCTTTTATGATTAAGAAACAACTCTCAAATAAAAATTTTTTCTATGGTTGGCTAATAGTTTTATCATTATTTTTTACAAGTTTTTTGACTATAGGAAGTAGGCAAGGTTTTGGTGTTTTTGTTAAGACTTGGGAAGATGAATGGCAGGTAACTACAGCTGCTATTTCATTTGCAGCATCTGTAGGATGGCTAGTTAATGGATTTTCTCAACCATTGCTTGGCAGGCTAGCAGATTTGTATGGTGCCAGGTTTGTTATCATAGCATCTTTGATAATAATGTCCATAGCAACTGCATTAATATCACAGGTTAATAGTGTGTTTGGGTTGTTAATTTTATACGGTTTTATAACAGCATTTTTTTCAGGGGGAGTATCTCCAGCAACTGTTGGTGTAATAGTATCAAAATGGTTTATAAAAAAAAGAGGGACAGCTATGGCTATAGTTATGTCTGGTGGTTCAATAGGTAGTTTAGTGATTGTACCTTTCTTAAGTTTTTCATTACTAGAATTTGGTTGGAAATCTTCATGGATGATTCTTGGTGTATTTTCACTAGTTATTGGTGTTCCACTTATGTTGTTATTTGTAAAAAATAAACCCGAAGAATTAAATATGTTACCTGATGGAGCAGTTAAATCAAATAAAAATACATTAAATGAAGAACAACTTGTAGGCCCATACTTTTTTTCTAGCTGGATTTCATCAATGAAAACGAAACCAATGTGGGATTTATCTCTATCATATTTTGTTTGTGGAATAACAACTGGCTCAATTTCTGTTCATTTTATTCGTTGGGCTTTAAGTGAAGATATCACAACAGGTACTGCAGCATTAGCTTTTGGTCTTCTAAGTATTATAAATGCTATTGGAGTAATATTTATAGGACTTTTATCAGATAAGTTTCAGAGAAAAAACTTGTTAGGTATTGTTTATTTGGTAAGAGGTTTAGCGTTCGCGTCTATAGTCATTTTACCTGGAAATTATGCTATATGGTCTTTTGCTATTATTGGTGGTGCATCATGGCTAGCAACGGTTCCATTAACTGCATCGTTGACTTCTGATATCTATGGTCTAAAAAATATGGGTACTTTATTTGGTATATCAAGTATGTCTCATCAAATTGGAGGAGCAGGGGCAGTAATATTGTTTGGATGGTCGTTCACTAAATGGGGTACATATGATTATGCATTCTTAGTTGGAGTTATAACATTAATATTTGCAGGAATTATCTCACTTAGTCTTCCTGAAAAATCTAAATCTATTAGATATATTAATAATAAAAGGCCAGTTGAAGATGCTTTATAACTATTTACTCCATCATTCTGAATCGATAGATTCTGAATTAATAGAAGCTATAATACATAAATTCTTCGATATTACAGGTCTATCATCTCTTACAATGATTATCATATTAATTATTTTGACTATTAGTATTCCATTGTCAATAATAATAATTTATTTTACAAATTTTAAAAAGAATTACTAATGAGTAATAAATTAATGAAAGCCGCATTAGATTGTGGTAATGATAATTATATATTTCAAAATATTCTATTTCCAAAAAACAAAAACTCAGAACTAATCAAAGTTCTTCAGTCTAGAATACCTGAATAAGATATTCACATAACTAGGGAAATTAGTGAACTCCTAATCATTCCTAGAAGTCATGTAATTACTTACATAATTGACTCATAAGACATTAAATAAGGCTTTATATTTAAGATATTATTCCCAAAGTTTACATTTCTATATGAATACTTTGGTAGGGCCACGGAGGATCGAACTCCGGTCTCCACCTTGAAAGGGTGGTGTCCTAGCCGCTGGACGATGGCCCCATAAATATAATATTATATATTTTATATAAAAAAATACTTAATTTTTTATAGTTAAAATGTAATATTTTATCGAAATGAAAAAAGTATGCTTTTTTAAGCTCTATTTGCTATGAATGGTTTTGTCCGCTTTGGAAAGCAGTTTATACAAATTTCACATTTTCTTCCATCGCATCCTCTAGCGCTACAAAAAGATCTTCCATAAAAAATTATTTGAAGATGTAACTTGTTCCAATGATCTTTTGGGAACAAATTTTTTAGATCTTTTTCAGTTTGAGTAACATTTTTCCCATTAGATAATCCCCATCTTTGAGCTAATCTATGAATATGTGTATCTACTGGAAAAGCAGGATACCCAAAACCCTGAGACATTACAACACTTGCTGTTTTATGTCCAACTCCAGGTAACTTTTCAAGTTCCTCGTAATTATCTGGAACTTTTCCATTATATTTTTTAGCAAGAATTTTTGAAATACTAGCTATATTCTTAGATTTTATAGGACCTAACCCACATGGTTTAATTAAAGAGTAAATTTTCTCTACTGAGATTTTTGACATCTCTACAGGGTTGCTGGCTAAAGAAAAAAGTTTAGGTGTAACTTTATTTACTCTTTCATCAGTACACTGGGCACTCAGTAACACCGAAATTAGAAGTTCAAATTTATTAGAGTGCATTAATGGAATTCGAGTTTCAGGAAAAACTTCATTTAGTTTTTTCATTACATATGCTGCTCGTTCTTTTTTTAGCAAATATAATTTCTCCTACGCGTTTTATTTTTTTCTTGATCCGATGTAATTAACAATCATCTCAAGAGATATTTTATGAGAAGAATTTGGTAATTTATTTAGTATTTTAAATGCATTATCAATTAGATCTTTTGCTTTTTGTTCTGAGTATTCGATACCTCCTGAGTTTCTAATTTTATCTATAACATTAGGTAATAAAATCAGTCTATTTTCAGCTGAACTTTTCATGTATTTATCAATTTCTTTTTCTAAGCCATTTTCGTATGCATAAATCGCTGGCAGGGTCATTATACCTTCTTTTAAATCATTATTTGCTGGTTTACCAATATCATCTGTAGAGTATTTATAATCTAATAAATCATCGATAATTTGGTATGCCATACCCAAAAAATAACCAAAATTTTTTAAGTAATTAACATTTTCTTCATCTATATTTCCTAGTAATGCGCCACTTTCTGTTGCTGTACAAAATAAAGATGCAGTTTTATCGTAAATTCTTTCATAATATTTATCTTCTGAAATATTAGCTTTCCAAGAATCATTTATTTCATTTAATTCTCCTCGGGATAATTCTGTAATTGTTTCTGCGAACCTCTTAATTAATCTAACATTATTAGTCTCGCAAACAAATATTGCTGATGTTGAAAAAATATAATCACCAATTAAAACAGCGGCATTTCTACCCCATAAGCTACTTGCAGTTTTGTGTCCTCGTCTTAGATTAGCATGGTCAACAGTATCATCATGAACTAATGTAGCAATATGAAGAAGCTCAACACCTGTTGCCATTAGTATTGCTTTTTCACTATCAGGCTTATTCCATAGATTTGAAACCAATAAAGTAATTGAGGGGCGTATTCTTTTGCCTGGTACAGTAAGAACATGTGATAATTGTTCAAACACTTGTTGATTTTTTTCATCTTTATCGTATTTTGAAGAGACATCTAGAATCTTTTTAAAAACATCATTAAGCTCATTTTTAATGGGTTCATACATTGCATCAGGATTCAACATTTAGTCCTTAAATTTTGAGTTTTCTAAATCTATAACTGACTCGTCTAGTTTTATAAATAATGTTTTCACATTTTTTAGTTTTGTTTTTGGTGGTATTTGTCGAATCTTCCAACCATCTTTTAGTGTATCGCTTTCATCGAAAATCATATTATGAATTTTATCTGCAGTCTTAGGTAAAAAAGGATACATTGCTGTTCCTAGAGTTACAATTATATTACATCCTACCCATAGACTAGTAGAACATAAATTTTTATCTTCTTTAACTAGTTTCCAGGGTTCTTTTTTATCTATATATTTATTACCTTCTCTGGCAAGTAACATCATATGATTTAATGCTTTACGAAACTTCCTGGAATCAATACTCGTTTCAATTTCATCTAAAGTATTTTTGCATAAATCAAGTAAAACCTGGTCATTTTCATCTATAGAAATAGGATCAGGTATTACACCATCGTAGTTTTTATTTATGATATTTAATATTCTATGTACAAAGTTACCGAGCGTTGCAACTAGTTCATTATTATTGCTCTCAACAAATCCCTTCCAAGTAAATTCAGAATCAGAGGTTTCAGGCATAATTTTTGTAAGATAATATCTTAAAGGCTCTGCCTCGTATCTTTCTAAAAAATCTCTAACCCAAACAGCATGTCCTTTACTTTTTGAAAAGTCTAAGCCTCCTAAATTTAAATATTCATTTGCAACAACATCGGTTGGAAGATTTAATTCTTCATATCCTAGTAGAATTGCAGGCCAAATAATAGTATGAAAAGGTATATTATCTTTTCCTTGAAAATAGTAAGTTTCACCACTATCATCAAGCCACCATTTTTTCCATAAATCTTTATCGCCTTGTTTCATTGACCAACTTTTTGTTGCAGAAAAGTATCCTATAACTGCTTCAAACCATACATAAATACTTTTTGATTTATATTTATCATCTTCTACTGGTACAGAAATTCCCCAATCTATATCTCTTGTAATTGCTCTATCATGTAGACCTTCTTTTATCATACCTAGTGATTGATTGACAACATTTTGTCTCCAATCAGTTCTAGTTTCGATCCATTCTTTTAAGTTTTTTTCAAAAAAACTTAATTTAATAAATTTGTGAGTGGTTTCTTTAAATACTGGTGTAGAATCATCTCTAACACTCTTAATGTTTATTAGATCAATTGGATCTAAGGTTACTCCACAAGTATCACACTGATCTCCTCTAGCTTTAGTTTCGTCACAATGAGGGCATTCTCCATATACAAATCTATCAGGTAGAAAACGTTGCTCTTCTTCTGAAAAAGGCATAGATTGAGTTTGTTCATATAATAAATTTTTGGTTTCAAGTTTTAAGAACATATCATGAACTACATCCTCGTGCTCTTTTGTATGAGTATTTGTATATAGGTCATAAGAGAATCCCATATCTGATAATGCTTTTTCCCAAATTTTGTGATATTTTGTTGCTATTTTTTCAGGTGTTGTGCCCTCATCTATAGCTTTTAATGCTGTGGGAGTTCCATGCATATCTGATCCAGACACCATAACAACATCATTACCAGCGATTCTATGAAACCTAGCAAAGATATCAGCTGACATATTCATGCCCGCTATATGTCCTAGATGAGGTTCACCATTTACATAAGGCCACGCGACACCTACGAGGATATTCCTTCTCAACTTTATTCCTTATAAATTTTATTAATAATTATAAACTTAATTTAGCATTAATACTTTTATGGAGAATCTAAAAATAATTTATATACTGAATTTTTTGAGATATTGAAATTTTGTGAAACTATTCTAGAAACTACTTTTCCTGGAATATTTTCATTTTTCATTGTTTTTATTATTTTTTTAATTTCATCACTTTTATTCAGGCATTTATTTATCATTTTATTTCCATTTATAACAATTACAAATTCACCTTTAATATTTTCTTGATGAAATTTTTTTTTAATTGTTTCAGCATTTCCATGAATGTAACTTTCATAAATCTTTGTAATTTCTTTTGCAATAAATATTTCTCTGTCAGGCATTATTTTTTCAATATATTCTAGAGTTTTATTAAATCTATGAGGCGACTCAAATATTATTGTAGGAAAAATATTTTTTTCAATTTCTATAAGTTTTTCTTCCTTAGCTTTTAGTTTTTTTGGAAGGAAGCCAATAAATTGAAATTCATTGCTTGAAAATCCTGAAACAGAGAATGCAGCAATTAGTGAAGATGGACCAGGGATAGGAATTACTTCATGATTATTCTTTTTTGCTAAGCTTATTAGAAATGATCCTGGATCGCATACTCCTGGTGTTCCAGCATCAGAAATAAGTGCTATATCATTATCATTTAATAAATCTAGTATATGGTTGATATCTTTTTCTTTTGAATGATCATTATACTGAATGATTTTCCCGTTATAATCAATTTTATTTAATAATTTTTTGCTGTTATTTGTATTCTCTGCAAGTATTATTTTTATATTTTTTAGTATTTTTTTTGCTCTAATAGTAATATCTTCTAAATTGCCTATAGGAGTTGCAACAATATATAGGTTTGACATGGTGCTATTTAGAAGAATTTATTAATAAGTTTTCTAAAGCTGCATTGTGTTGTTCATCAGCATGATATGAGCTTCTTACTAAAGGGCCAGAAGCTACATGTTTAAAACCTAAATCAAGTCCAATTTTTTCTAAATCCTTAAATTCTTTTGGAGTATAAAATTTTATTAAAGGATGATGTTTTTTTGAAGGTCTGAGATATTGTCCTATTGTTAGTAGATCACAATTAACAGTTCTTAAATCATTCATAGTTTCAATTATTTCTGAGAAAGTTTCTCCTAAACCTACCATCATACCTGATTTTGTGGGCATATATTTATTTATTTGTTTTACATTACTTAATAATCTTAATGACAAGTCGTAGTTTCCTCGAGGCCTGACCTTTTTAAATACTCTCCTAGTTGTTTCAATATTATGGTTAAGTACATCTGGTTTAGCGTTCACAACTTTTTTGAGAGAGTTTAAATCTCCTTCGAAATCGGGTATTAATACTTCAATTTTACATTCTGGGTTTATTTTTTTTGAGTTTAATATTGTTTCCGTAAAAATATTTGATCCATAATCCTCTAAATCATCTCTATCTACTGAGGTAATCACGGCATATTTCAATTCCATATTTTTAATTGTTTGAGACACTCTTATAGGTTCGGACTTGTCAATAGTAGTAGGCCAGCCAGTTTTTACGTTGCAGTATGAGCATGCTCTTGTACAAGTGTCTCCAAGAATCATGAAAGTTGCCGTACCTCTGTCCCAGCATTCACCAATATTTGGGCAAGCAGCTTCTTCACAGACAGTATTTAATTTGAAATTTTCGATTTTTTTCTTTATTGAAAGATATTTTTCAGATCCAGGTGCTTTAACTTTAAACCATTCAGGTAATCTTCTAGTTACAGGAGATTTATTTTTTTCTTTAGGTTCAGGTATCATTGTATATATTTTATAGTTAAATTTTCTAAAATGAAACAAAAAAATAGCAAAATTAAATTTAAATATGGGTAAAAGAAAACGAAGAAAATATTATAAAGGTCCTGATCTTACCTCAGATATTAAATTATATCCTGGAGATACATTTGAGTTAATTGTAGATAAAATCATAGATTCTGGTGAAGGAATGACATTTATCTATGATAATATTCCTGTAATTATTTTAGGCGCTATTGAGGGAGAGAAACTAAAAGTTAAGGTCCTAAAGAAATATCCAGAAAAATTCATTTGTACTATAGAAGAAGTTATATCTCCTAGTAAGCATAGAAAAGCACCCGAGTGTAAATTTTTTGGACAATGTACCGGTTGTCAATGGCAACATATTGATTATTCATTTCAATTAGAATTAAAGAAAAAAAGAATAAAAAATGAGATAAAAAATTATAAAAATATTTCTCATTTAAAAATTTCAGATACTATTCCAAGTGATAAAAAATTTTATTATAGAAATCATGCAAGATTTACAGCATATAAAGAAAATAGCATTACAAATTTAGGTTATGTTAATATGTATTCTAGGAATTTTGTAAAAATTGATAAATGTATGATTATGGATAACAAAATCAATAATTTCCTTAAAAATATTCAGAGTAAGATTTCGGATAGAACTCAGGTTAGTATTAGAACCGCAATAAATAATGATTCCTATATTATACAACCAAATTTAGAACTAGAATCATCAGGAATATTTTCTGGCCAAAAATATTATGAAGAGGAAGTAAGGCATATAAATTTTAGAATAGCAGGGGCTTCATTTTTTCAAGTAAATATTCAACAATTATCTAAAGCTGTTGATGAAATTAGGAATTTTTTACAACTGACTGGAAATGAAACTCTTATTGATGCATACTCCGGTGTTGGAGTATTTAGTATTTTATTATCACCTTATGTTAAGTATGTTTATGGTATTGAAGAATCGTACTCAGCTATCGAAGATGCAAAATATAACTCAAAAAATATTAAAAATATAGAATTTATCATGGGAAAAACGGAGGATGTTTTATCTAATTGGGGAAAAGATTTAGACTATCTTTTACTAGATCCCCCAAGAATAGGCTGTCATGAAAATGTTTTAAAAGCTGTTAGAAAATTAAAGCCAAAGAAAATTATAATTATGTCATGTGAGCCTAAATTTTTTGCTAGAGATTTATCAATATTGTGCGAAGATAATTTATTTAAAATAGAAAAAATTATACCTGTAGATATGTTTCCACAAACAAAACATACGGAAATAATTGCATATTTATCTAAAGAATAAAAGGATGTACAATGGCAATTTTTGATTCACTAATTTTAGGATCATCCTCACCTAGGCGGGAAAAATTTTTATTAGATTTAGGTGTGAAAATTAAGAAGGTTAAACACTATCTTGATGAGCATGAACTGATGAGTGAAAAATATTCATTTGAAGAAAATGTTAAAAAAATTTCAATAGCTAAAAATGAATATATATACAATAGTCTTGATATTGAAAACAAGACACATTTTATACTTACAGCAGATACACTTGTCTGGAATTCAAAATTGTTTTTCCCTAAGCCAAGAAATCAATTTGAGGCAAAAAATATGCTAAAAAAGTTAAAAAATCATACTCATTTTGTTACTACAGCAATCTGTTTAAGAAAAAAAGAAAATTACGAAGTTAGTTATGAAACTACGAAGGTAGTTATGAAAGATTTTAGTGATAAACATTTAACAAATTATATAAATTTCAATGATATTTTATCGAAAGCTGGTTCATATGGAATTCAAGATAAAAAATTTAATTTAGTAAAAAGTTATTCTGGTTGTTACAATAATGTAGTAGGCTTACCAGTTTGTAGATTGATAAAATTATTTAAGAAAATGGAATTTAGGATTTACAATGAAATAGTATGTGATAAACATACTTAAATATTTGAGGTATATATAGATGAATTTTTTTGGAGTTGGTGGATTTGAATTTTTATTAATAATTTTTATTGCTTTATTTTTCTTAGGTCCAAAGAGATTAATTTTTGGTTTAAGAAAAATGAGATTATTATATACACAATTGAAAAAGCAAAGAGATGACTTAATTTCAATAGTGACCGAAGCTGTTGACATAGAAGAATTGAAAAAATTAGACCCACTAGATGATATAAAAAAAGATATGAAAAAAATTGAATCATCTGCAAAATTAGATCAAATTATTGAAGAAGTTAATGATCCATTTGAAAATAAAAATAAGGATGATAACTCTTGAATGATAAGATGATGTCAATAATGGAACATTTGGATGAGCTAAAAAAAAGAATGTTTAGAGTTTTTTTATTAGCATTGATTTTTTCTGTAATTTCACTATTTTTTTATAAACAAATTTTCAATTTTTTTACCTTAAATGTAGATGCTATTATTCAGAATAATGGGGGTGTCATAGCTATTCAGAAAATAACAGAAGGTTGGGTTGTTGCTGCAAAACTAGCTATAACTTTTGGCATCATAATGACTTTACCTTATTTTTTTTGGGAGTTATCAATGTTTTTTAAACCAGCATTAAAAAAAAATGAACAAAAATACATATTTATACTTGTACCATTCTCTCTTATATCTTTTAGTATAGGTGCTTTATTTGCTTATATTATAGTAATACCAAGGCTAGTAAGTTTCTTGATAAAATTGTCAAAAGATATCGGAGAACCAGTAATAATGGTGGCACCTTTGATTTCTCAAATGGTAACTTTTATTTTTTGGCTTGGAATAATTTTTGAACTCCCAATTATCATGTTCCTATTGGCAAAAATTCAACTTGTAAGCTACTCGTCATTAAAAAAATTTAGAAGATGGATGATTTTATTTGCTTTTATTTTTGGAGCCTTGATTACTCCAACGGACCCAATATCACAAATTCTTGTTGCCATACCTGTGATGTTACTGTTTGAAATTGGTATGCTTTTAGTAAGAATTGGAGAAAAATAGTAGATTATTTTTTTTTCTTTTTTTTCTCTTCATCTTTGTTAACTGCTCCGCGAAATTCATTTAGAGCTTGCCCAAGTCCTTTTCCAACCTGAGGTAATTTACCTACTCCAAATAAAAGAAGAACTAACACTAGAATTAATCCTATTTGTAATGGTCCGAGATTTTGCATTTTTTTTCCTAACGATTAATGTTTTAATATAATTTTATCCTAAGTATCTCCAAACGCCAATTACTTTACTGAGTATTTGAATATTATTAGATTTAAATGTCATTGCTTTCATCTGACTATTTGCAGGCTCAAGTTTAGTAAATTCTCCGTCAGAATAGACATGCTTTAGGGTCGTAGTATCATCTGAAATTATTCTAACAGCTGCCATTTGACCATTTCTAACATTTTTAGTTTGTTCCATTATGACTAAGTCTCCATCAGAAATAAAAGCATCAATCATAGATTCCCCCCTCACCTTGAGCGCATATACACCTTCGGATGAATTAATCATAGAATGAGGTATCTCAACAAATTCTTTGCCATTTGCATCCGACCAACTATCATTATCTGGCAAAGGAAAAGGCGATCCAGCTGCAATTGTTCCTAGCAAAGGCACACTAGAATCACTAATATGATTTGTGAGTTTAAGTCCTCTAGATACTTCAGAATTTCTGTTTAAATAACCAATTTCTTTTAATTTGTCTAGATTATAAGATACTACAGATGTAGAGCTGATATTACAACCAGACTGAATATCTCTTATAGTTGGTGGGTAATCGTTATTTTCAATGAATTCTTGTATAAAACTTAAGATTTTCTCTTGACGCTCAGATATAGATTTCATTTTGATCCTTTATTTTTTATAAGCACTTATGTTCTAAAATATCATTTTTAACAACAAAAAGTCAAAAAAATCTGTCAATTATATTTATTTATGAATGGTTGTGATTGTCTCCACCAAAGGTAATTCCTTCCATTTCATAGGGCGGGCCATCTACTTCTTTAGCCTGACCAAAAGAAATATAATCAGGGGGCTTACCTTGAAAAATTAAATATGCGGAAAGATCTGTACTTATTGACTCATTACCACCGAACCATAATACTGTTGGACCGTTTACCATTTTTACGGGTCCATTCTGTATCTTTCTTTTAATAGAGTCTTCAACTTTTCCAGTTCCTGATTTGCCTACACCCCATTTTACTAATCCCTTGTAATCATGCGGTATTACAAATCTCCAACGATACAATAATCCACGCCAAGCATTTACTTCGACACATACCCTATCTTCTACATCCTCGTAAGGGTGACGAATTTTCCAATTATAAAGTGTGTTGGTTTTTGAGGATTGTAATTTATGGTTTTCTTGAATATTTTCAGTATTATTTGAATTAGTCATTGAAAGAATTAATTTACATTAATCTTTTTTGATAATCTAGATTTTTTTCTTGAAGCATTATTTTTATGAATAACTCCTTTAGAAGCTGCTTTATCAAGTGCTGAGAAAGCTTTCTTAAGCAGTTCTTCTTTGTTATCAATAGCATCATTATCAATAGCATCAATAGCATTTTTTACTCTACTTCTAGTAAATGATTTAGCAGCTCTATTTCTTACTGCTTTATTTTTTTGTGAACGTAAAGTTTTCTTTGGTGGCATTAATTTTCCTTCTAATATATGATTATTTTTTATAAACTCTAAATACGTTATTTACTCCAGGTATTGTCTCAATACGTGAAAACAGCCTGCTTAGTTGTTCTACTCCTTCAGTGTACACTGTTAAGTAGACATTAGAAATATTATTTTTTGGATGTTCTTGTGAAACTAAGGAATGTATATTGATATTTTCAGATGAAACTATATCTGTTATATCTCTAATTAATCCTAAACGGTCGTAAGCGTGTATCTCAATTCTTGACGCGAATGCAGATTCTGAATGCCTCCATGCTACATCAACATTTTTTTCCGGATTTTGAATAATTATTCTGCAATTTTCACTATGCACAGTAACTTGTTTATTTTTCGTTAAGTACCCCATAATTTCATCACCATGCACTAAGTTGCAACATTTTGCAATTTTTAAAGAGAACTTTTCTTCTCCCATAATAAAAACATTTTTGTCTTCTGTTCGAATATAATTCTCATCATATAAATTTAAGTAAGATTTTTTTTCTCTCTCGGGACTCATTAGTTCTGTAATGGCTTGAATTGATATTTGTCCGATTCCAACTGCCTCGCATAATTCTTCGAAATTTTCAAATTCTAAGGTAAGAAAAATTTCTTTTTCTGAGAAATTCCTTATTCCAAGCCTTTTTATTTCTCGTTTGATTATGTCTTTACCTCGATCGATATTTGCTTCTTTTTCTTGCTTCCTAAACCATTGTCGTACTTTTGTTTGTGCGCTTGCAGTTATTATGTATCTTAGATCTTTATTTAACCAATCTAGACTTGGACCTCTTTTTGACTTTGATTTTTTTATTTCTATAACATCTCCATTAGAAAGAGATGTATTTAATGGTGAAATTTTTCCATTGATTATTGCTGTTACTGCATCATGTCCAAGATCAGTATGTATTCTATAAGCAAAGTCTAACGGTGTTGCTCCAGTTGGTAAATCTTTCACGTCACCTTTAGGAGTGTATACAAAAACTTGATCATTTAAGATATCCGTCTTAACATTATCTAAGTACTCTTCATCTCCTGACATTTCATTGTGCCAGTCAAGTAACCTTCTAAGCCAAGACATTTTTTTTTCGAAATCATCAATATTGATTTCCGAATTTTTTACATCTTTATACACCCAGTGTGATGCAAGTCCTTCTTCTGCAATTGTATGCATCTCTTTTGTCTTTATTTGAACCTCAATAGGATAATTGCCTGGCCCTCTAACAGATGTGTGAAGTGCTTGATACATATTTTCTTTAGGCGTTGCTATATAGTCATCAAATTGTCCAGGTACTGGACGCCACTTGGAATGTACAAAACCTAAAGCAGAATAACAATCTTTTTCGTTATCACAGATTACTCTTAGAGCTATAAGATCGTAAATTTCATCAAATTTTTTTCCAAGATTTTTATATTTTTCTAATTTATTATAGATGCTATATAAATTTTTGACTCTACCATCAACATAACAATTTATTCCATTTTCAATTAATGGCTTTTCGATTGATTTTATTGCAGCTGAAGTATATTTTTCTCTTTCAATTCTTTTTCTATTAACTAATTTCGAAGTGTTTCTATAAGATTCTGGATTTAGGTGCCTGAAAGCATAATCTTCAAGTTTCCACTTCATTTCATTCATGCCTAACCTGTGAGCTATCGGTGAATATATATCTAGTGTTTCTCGAGATATTCTTTTCCTTTTTGCTGTTGATAAATGCTCTAAAGTTTCCATATTATGTAATCTATCAGCGAGTTTAATCAACACTACCCTAGTATCTTCAGCCATTGCTACTAGCATTTTTCTTAGTGAGGCGGATCTTGAAGTTTCGTGTTTAGTATACTGTTTTATCATTTTTGAATTGGTAGGAATCATATCTAATTTTTTTAATTTTGTTACTCCATCAACTAAATTAGCTATATTAATATTAAAGTTTTCTGCTAATTCTTCATGGGATACTCCGCAATCTTCTATCACATCGTGTAATAATCCTGCTTGAATAGTTTCGCTATCAAGTCTCATCTTAGCTAAATGAAAGGCAGTAGAAACGGGATGTATTATGTAAGGTTCCCCTGAAATTCTTTTTTGATTTTTGTGAGAATCATGAGCGAAATCTAGTGCTTTTTTTATTGATACAACTTCTTTTTCAGGCAGATAATTCTTAACTAGATCAATTAGTTCAAGATTTTTATTATGAATTTTTGTTATTGTCATTTAATCAATAATTTTATCATTATTCTGGTATTGTTGGGATTGGTTGCCCTATAAGATACGACCCAACAATTTTACCTATTTCATTTGGGGCTGTTGCTTGCTTTTTATTCCAAAAGGATTGACTACCAAATAAGATAGTCTTATTTTCAGAGCATAAAAATTCTAAGATTTCTTTTGAATTGTTTTTCTGAAATTCTAGCATGAACAAGCTACGACATGGTTCTTGAACAGATAAAACTAATTCTGTATTTAATATATCAATAATTAATACTTGATCTTTTTGTTCTAATTTCTCAAGAAAAAAGAACTCATTTTCATCAAAATCCCATCTGTATATGTTTATCTCCTTGGTATTGAATAAATCTAATTCAGAAGCTATATTAATTAGCTGATGAGTTTGATCTGATATTTCATTACATCTTATGAGATATGTATCGTTTAAATTTGTATGGTATTCCCAGTCATTTTCTCCATCACTTATAACATATTTATATCCTTTATATGGCTTATTTTCATCAGAATAATATTCTCCAGGTTTCGGGCAACCAAGAGATTCATCTTCCCATTCATTTATAGATACAGACTTGAGAAATAACGTTTCAGCATTAATGTTTTTTTCGTAAATTAGTCTTCCCATTTCTTCAACATATGACCTAGGTGGAATTGGTGTTGGTTGAATTTTTTCAATTGTTGGAGTAATTAATATTGATGAAGTAATGGTGGGTGTATCAATAGCAATAATTACGGTAGGTGTAATTATTGCTTCTGGTGTAATAGTTGCAATTGCCGTTGGGACAAAATTATTCGAAGTCTGTTCATCATCACTATCAAAAATTAGTAAAGTTATTACTATTATTATCAGGATAATAATTAAATATATTAGTTTATTTTTTTTTAGATTTATCATTGTGTATAATTTTGGTAATGAATTTAGTAGAATTTAACTTCATGAATCAGAACAAATTTGCAAAAAACATATTACATAATAAGAGTAAGCCTCCAACATTATTAATTATACTAGCTTTATTAGTAGCATTACTTTGTATTACTCCTGCTTTATATTTACTTTTTAGATCCTTTGAAATTGTTGATAATAAAATTATGAGTATTGTACTTACTAAAAATGTTTTTTTAGTTTTTTTTCGTACGATTTCAATTATTATTCTTGTTTCTGTAGTTTCATCAATTATTTCTATTTTTGCAGCATGGGTAATTGAAAAAACTGATGTTCCATTTAAAAAAATTCTTACATTAGGATTGATTTTACCTTTAGTTATACCAAGTTTTATACTAGCCACAACAGTAGTAGAGCTATATTCTCCTAAAGGACAATTGCAGAAGTTTTTATCAATATTTGGAGTTGATAGATTACCTGAAATTTATGGTTTGCCAGGTGCTACATTTGTGCTTGTAATTATGACTTATCCCTATGTTTTTTTGATAGTTAGAGGTGCTTTACGAAGACTTGATCCTCAATTATTAGAAGCTTCAAGGTCATTAGGCTACGGCCCTGTAAAGACATTTTTTTTCATAACTATTCCTTTACTTAGACCAGCTATTGCTGCAGGTGCATTATTGGTGGCTTTATATACGTTGAGTGATTACGGCGGTATGGCACTTCTAAGATATAATACATTTACAGTAAATATCATGACTTTATATGATGCCTCAATTAATAGATCTCTTCCTTCGATATTGTCATTATTATTAGTTTTTTTTGCCTTATTTTTTATTTTTATAGAATATTTTACTAGGGGTAAGGGAGTTTTTCATAGAAGTACTTCAGGAGCTGAAAAAATATCTAAACACATAGAAACAGGGATTTTTAAATGGCTATTAGTATTAATTTTATTATTAATTATTTTACTTTCTTTATTAACTCCCATAGGTGTGTTATTTTACTGGTTAATTAGGGGGCTAATTAACGGTAATGATCTTCTTCCTCTTTTAAATCCAGTGATAAATTCTTTATATGTTGCATTTTTAGCTAGTTTTTTCACTATTCTCACAGCTTTGCCTGTAGCGCTGCTTATTACACGTTATAAACATAAACTCAATAATTTTATTGAATTCTCATCATACATTGGTTTTGGACTACCTGGTATAGTTGTCGCATTGTCCTTAGTATTTTTGAGTATAAATTTATTCTTTCCGTTATACCAATCAATGTGGTTATTAATTTTTTCTTATATTGTTCTATTTATTCCTGCTAGTATTGGTTCAATTAGAGCATCTGTTTTGCAGGTAAATCCAAGATTAGAAGATGCTGCATACTCCTTAGGTAAAACACCTATTAAGGTAATGTCAAAAGTTACCCTTCCCCTAATAATGCCAGGTATTATTTCTGGTGGAATAATTGTTTTTTTACTTACACTAAAAGAACTTCCTGCTACACTTATTCTATCTCCAATAGGTTATGATACTCTTTCGACAACTATATGGGGAGCTGCAACAGAAGCTTTTTTTACTAGAACCGGTGGAGCTTCGCTTATACTAATACTAATTGCTGGAATTCCGATGGCATTCATGACATTAAAAAGTTCAAAATATAATATACAAAAGTGATGATATGAAGCTAAGTTTTAATAAGTTCAAAAGATTGTCTAATGAACAAGAAAGAAAAATAAAATCAGAGATGAGTTCAGAAGATACTGGTGTAATTCATCTTGATGATGTTACACATTTTTACCAAAATGATTCATCTCCAACAATTGAAAATCTCAATCTTCGAATTAAGCATGGTGAGTTTATAAGTATACTAGGCGAGAGTGGAGCTGGTAAAACTACTACTCTTAGAATGATTGCAGGATTTGAAAAAATTTCATCTGGATACCTAAGGATAGGAGGTCAGCTAGTTGGTTCTAACTTTTTACATGTTCCTCCAAACCATAGAAATTTAGGTGTAGTTTTTCAAGATTATGCTCTTTTCCCTCATATGACGGTTTATAAAAATATTGAATTTGGTATATCTAAGTTGGAAGAGAATAAAAAGGATATCATAAATAATATATTATCTATGGTAGGTATGCCTGGGTATGAAAATAAGTATGTTCATGAATTATCAGGAGGGCAACAACAAAGAGTTGCCATAGCTAGAGCTATTGCAATTAATCCTATTGCTCTTCTTTTAGATGAGCCATTTAGTAATCTTGATAGAGTTTTAGGGAGAGAATTAAGGAAGGATATTAAGAAAATTAGTACTAATACCGAAACAACTACTATTTTGGTCACTCATGATCGAGAAGAAGCTCTAGCTATTTCAGATAGAGTTGCAGTTGTTTCAAACAGAAAAATTTTACAGATAGATACCCCGGAGCATATTTATAATAATCCACTTACACCTGATGTTGCTAAGTTAGTTGGCCCTTGTGATTTTATACAAGGAAATTACAATAAAAATTATGTTGAAACTTCTTTTGGAAAATTTGGTACTAAATTCTTAGAAAAAATTGATAATAGTGAAGAAGTATTAGTATTAATTAGGCCCTCAGACGTAAATCTAAGCCCAAGCTCTACAAATGACAAAAATGCTTTAGGCAGAGTAATTTCAAGAGAATATAAGGGTGAATATGACGAGTATGAAATAATTTCTGAAAGTGGTGAAATTATTCACTCAAGAGTAAATAATTTAGAAAAATTTTCTATAGATTCAAAAGTTTTTGTTAGCATGAGTAATGAACACTCAGTTTTAGTTTATAAAAAATAACTTTATAATTTTTTTAGTACGATACAAGCATTTTGGCCACCGAAGCCAAAACTATTTGATAAAACAGTATTGATTTCTTTTTCTATGGCTTTATTAGGCACGTAATTAAGATCGCATGCAGGATCTTGATCGTAAAGATTAATTGTTGGATGGATAATTTTTTCTTCAATAGATTTGATACAAGCAATCGCTTCAAGAGATCCAGACGCTCCTAGACTATGTCCAATCATTGATTTGGTAGAACTAATTGGTATTTTGTATGCTGTATCCTTAAAGACTTTTTTTATTGCATTAGTTTCAGCCTTATCATTAATTGGTGTAGAAGTTCCATGAGCATTGATATAGTCCACATTTTCAGGATTAATGTTACTTGATCTTAATGCAGATTCTATAGCTTTAGCTGCTCCTAAACCATCTGGATGAGGTTGAACTAGATGATAAGCATCTGATGATACTCCCCATCCTGCTATTTCACCATAAATTTTGGCATTTCTTTTTTTTGCATGTTTTAGACTTTCTAAAATTATTATCCCGCTGCCCTCAGCAGGAACAAATCCATCACGATTAATATCAAATGGTCTACTTGCTAATTTAGGATCACCACCCCAAGTAGATAAGGCTTGCATGGTGCTAAACCCCCCCATTCCAATTTCGCATATACCAGCTTCTGTGCCACCTGTTATGACTACATCTGCATCACCTCTTTTAATTATTTCGGTTGCTTCTCCAATTGCTTGAGTGCTAGCTGCGCATGCAGTAATGCATGTGTTGGTATAACCGGTTATACCAAATGTTCTAGAAATATTTGCAGAAGCCATATTAACTAGCATCATAGGAATATAGAATGGGCTCATTCGTGCAGGCCCCCTCTTAACTTTTACTTCTGCTTGTTGGTCTGTCTCTGGTAATCCACCTGATCCACTGCCAATCAGAACTCCAACTCTATCAGAGTTTTCCTTAGAAATATCAAGATTAGCATCATCTAAGGCGTTTTTAGCTGCTGCAACAGCAAATTGAGAAAATCTACCCATCCTTCTTGATTCTTTTTTGTCAATAAATTTTGTCGGATCAAAATTTTTGACTTCACCAGAAACTTTGCATGGGAAGCCATCTGGACTTACAAGACTAATTTCATCTATACCTGATTTACCATTTTTAAGCATAGACCAAAATTCATCTACATTATCTCCAAGACATGAAATCACTCCTAGACCTGTGATAACTATTTTTTCATTTTCATTCATTTATATCTCGTATACTTCAGGTTTAATTTTTTCTACAATCTCAATTATCTCAGCAGCTATAAATAAAGATCCTGTAGCCAGTATTAAGTCATTTGTCTTAGCCTGTTTTTTTGCTTCAATCAAGGCTTGATTTGTATTTTTAGTATAACTCAATATTTTAATTTTACTATTAACTAATAGATTTTTCATATTTTTTAAATCAAAAGATTTTGGATGCCTTGATTGAGTAATTATTATTTTAGGATTATAATTACTAAACTTTTCAATTATATCTTTTGGCTCATGTCCAATATTGCAGCCAAAAATTATTATTAAATTATTTAATTTAGGGAAAAAATTATTTATATTTTTTGATAATAATTTTGCTGAATCATCATTATGAGCCCCGTCAACAAATATATTTGGATTTTTAGAGATAAAATTATTTCTTCCAGGCCATGTAATGTCCATAATTTTTTCACATGATTTGTCTAAGTCAATTTTTACTCCATTTTTTTTTATAATCGATAGAGTGGTCAATGCTGTTTTTAGGTTGTCAATTTGGTGATCTCCTAGTAGTTTTAAATAGGTTTGATGTGATTTATTTAGAATATTATTATGAAGATTTAGTTTTACCCCGCTTAATCCTTTATCTTCCTTTTTTATAATTTTAATTTCTTTGTTAGATTCATAAATTTTTGATTCTTTTTTGATAGCAATATCACTTATAATTTTTTTAGCAGTAATATTTTGTTTTGTAATGACTACTGGTATTTTATTTTTTATTATTCCAGCTTTTTGATAAGCAATTTTTGATATTGTTTTGCCAAGAACGTTCATATGATCTAAACTAATTGGTGTTATTACTGAAATCATTGGACTTATTACGTTAGTAGAATCATATCTACCCCCTAGGCCAACTTCTATAACATTTATATTTGTTTTCTGTCTATTAAAATATTCAAAAGACATTACTGTTAGAAATTCAAAAACCGTTATTGTTCCCAAATCTTTTTCTTTATTAATTTTTGTTACATATGGCCATAAATCTTCTACTAAGTCAATAAATTCTTTTTTTAGTATATTTTTACCACTAATTGATATTCTTTCGGTAAATCTGTGGATAGATGGTGAGATAAAGAGGCCTGTTTTAATATTATTTTCACTTAGGCATGATGAAATTATTTTCGCGGTACTACCCTTGCCTTTGCTACCGGCTACATGAATGAAATTTTGATTAATATGGGGGTTTCCTATGTAGTCTAAAAATCTACGAACTTTTAAAAGATGGAAATCTTTATATTTTACAGAGTTCTCTTTTCTTTCAAAATCAGCCAAAGAAAAAACTTTTGATAGAGTTTTTTCAAAATTATTATTTATCATTTCCTAATGCCAACATTATTTTATTTGTCTATAATTATATTATTACCTATTAAATAAATATATTCATGTCAAAAAATATACAACTTGAAAATTTAGTAAAAAAAGATTTTTCAGAAATCAAATACAAAGAATTAATTAGTATTTCAAACTTGAATGATGAAGAATCTTTGAAAATATATGAATATTTTACTAAATTTTCTCCAGTTCAGATTTCAGAGATAATTAGCAAGTTAGTTCATATGAATGATGAAGAATCTTATTTAGAATATGAATCAATATTTAAAAAATTCTTAAATTATCCAAATGATAATATAACGATTGCATGTATAAAAGGTTTAAATGGTTCTGAGGATAGGACTTTAATAAATATATTTGTTAAATTGATGTTTGAAAATATTTCTTTAGATGTTAGAAATGAAGCGGCAAAAGCATTACTTAATTTTTCAATAATAGCTAACGAAAAAAAATTAATTAGTAGTGATTTTGATATTATTTTTGATTCATTATTTACTATAGTTTCTAATGCTGATGAGCCTATTACACTGCGAATGGAAGCCCTTGAATCTATATCAATTTTCAATAATGAAAGTTTAGATAAATATATTTTATCTGCATGGAATTCTGATATTTTTTGTTCAAAAAAATCCTCTCTTGTTTCTATGGGTTTATCTGGAAACCTAAAGTGGGTAAATTATGCTACAGAAGACTTGACTAATGAAAATCCTAGCATAAGGTATGAAGCATCAACGGCATTAGGAAGTATTGGCACTGAAAATGAGTTAATTAATTTAGAGCAATTGTTAGAAGACGAAGACTTAAATGTACAATTAACCACTATTAATTCTATTCAAAATATTGGTGGAGATAGAGTAATAAAGGTTTTAGAAAAATCTTTACTCAGCCCAGAACCATTAGTGAGTGAGCAGGCTAAATTATCTATTCAAATAATTAAAGAAGAGCAGAATTTAGATCTTGTAGTTACACCTGAAATGGCGAAAAATCTGTATGGCTCTTCAGATACTCAACCAGGAGTTGATCTTGAAGGTTATGATCCTCTAGAAATTGATTTTGATGAAATTAATAAAACTTTTAGTGAAAGTAATGATTTTGGAACTGGTATAACTGAAGAAGCGGAGGAGCTTGGTTTAGATAGAGGAGATCCATTTGATATAGATTTGTTACCTGAAGATTTATTTGATGATGACGAGGACTAGAAATTAGTATTTTTTATAACTAATACACCTGCTCCTATTAGACAAACATCTTCACCTAAAGAAGTGGTTTTTATTGGAGTGTTTCTGTGTCCTGGTAATGCCATTTTATTAGACATAATTCTTAGTTCTGTCCAGTAATTCTCAAGACTATTTATTACACCTCCACCAAGAATTATGACTTCTGGATCAAAAATATTTAGTAAATTTATAATTCCTGTAGAAATATGTTTTAAAGTATCTTGTACTATTTTTCTACTTATCTCACTACCCATTTTTTCCGCATCAAAAATTATTTTTGTATTTAGATTTTTTTTATTTAAGTTTGTCATTTTCTTTAGGACGTCTTCATCACTGTAGTTGTCGTAAAGCTTTTTTGTAATATTCACTATAGCTGGGCCTGATGCACATCCCTCAAGGCAACCAACACACCCTATATTACATTTTTCTCCGCCTGGGTTAACAATCATATGCCCTAACTCTATAGATCCTTTGTTTCCAGTAATCATATTATTGTTTGCTATAATTCCACCACCAATACCTGTACTTATAGTTATATAAATTAAGTTTTCTGAATTCTTATATTCACCAAATGAAACTTCGGCAAGAGCTGCTAGTGTAGCATCGTGCCCAAAAAAAATTCGGAGATTAGTCTCGTTTTCTAGTTCTACTTTCATAGATTTTCCGTGCCATTTTCTAAGATTTGGCGAGTGATGATAGATTCCTGTATTAGAATCAATCGGTCCAGCTGATGAAATACCTATACCAATAAGATCATTTTTTTCTTGAAAAACTTGAATTATAGATATAAGTTTTTTTGTAGCGATTGAAATATCTTTTTCTCCGTCATTATCAAAGGATGTTTTTTCTAATATTTCTCCCTGAACATTCATTAAAGCGACTCTAACGTTAGTGCCACCTATGTCTACAGCTATAAGATTTTTGTTTTTACTCATAAATATGCTTATTATTAAATTTAGATTTAGATTTATTTTAAATTATTTTTTATACTTTAGTTATGACAATTGTAAACCATGAAATAACATTATCGTATATTCCTCATAGGAAAGGGCAATCTCGTAATCTAGAACAAAAAAGAAGATTATTATGGGAAAAGTTATCAGATTCTGAAAAAAAATGGATTATTTCAATTTGGGACACCAGGAGAACCGTGTTTAATATTTCTGATTTCTCTAGGCTAAACAATGCAACTGATAGGGTATTATTTGTTTTAGCTACATCATCTGATTCATTATCTGCAATCGAAATATGTTATCTAATGCTATCTAAATGGTATAAAACTATTCATGTTACAACTGCTAGTGCAAAGCTAGCATTTCTTTCTAAAAAAGGTTTAGCTGATATAACAACCATAGGTAGGGTAAGGATTACAGATGAGGGTATAAAAACTATTGAGGGATTGATAGCTAAAAATAGAAATGATAGAAAAAGAAGAATTAAATACGAAATAGAAAAAATTAAAAAAGCATAGATTTTTTTTATTTCGAGTATATACTAACCTTTTAATAATAAAGAAATAATATGGAGAGAGATATGAAAATTGCTATTGTAGGTGCGGGTGGAATAGGTGGAGTTGTAGGCGGAATGCTATCAAAAAATGGTTACGACATTACTTTTATTGATCAATGGTACGAACAGGTAGAAAAAATAAAAGAAAGTGGTCTTTTAGTTCAAACAAGAGATGGTGAATATCTTTCAAAGCCCAGAGCAATACACATAAGTGAACTTCAAAATGAAGAAATTTCTTTTGATATGATTTTTATTGCAGTAAAATCATATGACACAGAGTGGGTATCAATGATGATGAAAAATTATATAGAAGAAAATGAAGGGTTTTTTGTAAATTTTCAGAATGGAGTGAATGATGAAAGAATGGCAAAAATAGTTGGAGCCACTAACTCACTAGGTTGTATTATAACGATAGGTGCAGCTTCATATGAACCAGGTATTGCTATTAGAACTGATAATAATTCACCAGCTTTTAAGATTGCTGAACAGGATGGTTCAATCACGAATAGAGCTAAAAAATTGGTTGAAATAATGAATTCAGTAGGAAAAACTGAATTATCAAGCGACCTTTGGGGAGAAAGATGGTCAAAGCTAATTACTAATTGTATGGCTAATGCTCTAGCAGGATTAAGTGGTTATGGAACATCAGAAGTTAGGACAGAGCTATATCCTAGGAAAATCGGTATACAGCTGGGAGCAGAAGTTGCTAAAGTTGCTAAGGCATTAGGGCATAATTTATATTCTGTTGGAGGAGTATCACCAGATGCTCTTATAGATGCTTCAGAAGGAAAAAATGTCGAAGATTTAGAAAACTCTTTAGCAGAATCTGGAAAAAGAGCTGGTTCATTAGGTTATCCTTCTTTTGCACAAGATGTTAAAAAGGGAAGAAGGAATGAGATTGATTATCTTAATGGATATGTTTCTAAAATGGGTAAGCAGGTTGGGGTAGAAACACCATTTAATGACAAAATAGTTGAAATAATTAAAGGCTTAGGTATCAATTTTAAAAGTAATAAAAAACATTTAGATCCGTTGATAAAAATGCTAAATATTTAGGAGATTAATTTATGACAATTAATGTTGCTTTGATAGGTGCTGGAGGAATGGGTAAAAGGCATGCTAATGGCTATCTTGAGCTTAAGAATTATTTTTCAGATTTAAATATTATAGCTGTATGTGATATTCATGAATCTGTGGCTAAATCTGTGGCGGATTATATATATGATAAAGATAAAAAAAGGCCACAAGTTTTTACTGATATTGACAAAATCTTTTCTCTTAAGAACCTTGATGCCATAGATATTGCTACTAGTACTCCAATGCATCATGAGTTAGCCGTAAATGCGATGCAGAATGGATTTCATGTAATTACTGAGAAGCCTATTGCTATAACAATTAAAGCTGCAAATAAAATGAAGGATGTTTCAGTTGCTACTAATAAGATATTATCTGTGGCAGAAAATTATAGAAGGGATCCCATTAATAGGCTAACAAAATCATTGATTGATTCAAAAAAAATGGGAGAAATTTATTTTACTTTGGATCTAAATCTTTCTAGCTCAAACAAATCAGTCATGCATAGTACCGTTTGGAGGTCAAAAAAATATCAAGCAGGTGGGAATGTTCTTGATGCAGGAGTTCATAATGCTGATATGCTTTTATACTTATTGGGTATGGTGGATACGATTTTTGCTCAAGTTTCAATTTTTGAAAAAGAACGTGTATTAAGAAAAATGGAAGAAGTTGCTCCTGTATTATCTGATATGTATTCACACAGAAAAGAAAATAATAAACAAGGAGATCTAATAGTTCAAGATGCTATTGATTCAGCTTTTGGAGTATTAAAATTTGAGTCTGGAGTAATAGGCCAAGTTTCATTCTCTGATACATCTCATGGATATAATTTAGGGGTAAGCACTATAACTGGAAGTGAAGGAACTTTGTATAGGTCGTCAAGTAGGTCTGGAAAATCTCCAAGGATAGTTTTTTCTAATGGTAGAGAAGTAACAGGGGATAAATTATTTGAATTGATCCCGGATTTCATTTTAGATGATGATACCTCAAAAATATGGGACGGTGCAGACAAATTGTCTAATTACAATCTTGATTTTCATCATGTGGATGCAAAAATATTAGCTTTTCAATACTTAGATTTTTATAGAGCAATAATGAATAATAAAAAACCCGAGGTAGGTTATGATGAAGGTATAAAAGCATTGAGTTTAGCATATGGTCTTATAGAATCTGGAGTAAAGGGCAGAGTGATAAAACTTAAGGATGTAATTAATGGTAAAGAAGATTTGTATCAAAAAGAAATAAATGAAAAATATCTAATTTAGTATTCTATTATAGCTCTACCAAAAATTCTTCCATTTTCTAAATCATCGCATGCATCATTAATTTCATCTAGTTTATACCTCTTTGTTACTAATTTATTCAGAGGAAATTTTCCCTCATTATGCAACCTAATGTACATATTGAAATCTTTTTCTGGATATGTAGCACCTAATGAACCTCTATATTGCCTTTGATGGTACATGAAGTGTCCTGGATCAATAGTCATTTCTTTTCCAGGCATACCTATTAATACTGCCATACCTCCAATATTGTCAGCTCCTGATCCTCCACCTCGTGTTGCTGGAAGTATTTGTTCATTAGTAATTCTTAACCCAATTGCATCAAAACAATAATCAGCACCACCATTAGTAATTTCGATTATTTTTTTCACAGGATCATCTTTTTTTGCATTTATAACATGAGTTGCTCCAAATTGTTTAGCAAAATCTAATTTGGAGTCATCTAAATCTACTGCAATAATTGGATATGCTTCTAATATTGAAGCCATTTGGATTGCTGAAATTCCAACACCACCAACACCAAAAACAGCAACGGATTCTTCGGGCCTTACCTTTGCAGTATGGGTGACAGCTCCAGCACCAGTTAATACAGCACATCCAACTATAGAAGTAAGGTCTTTTGGGGCATCATCCATAACTTTGACTACATATCCACTCCATACAATAACATCTTCCGACCAAGTTGCTGTGGCTCCACTAAGTTGCTTCCCATTCCAAGTTGCTCCTCCTGAAGGAGGAAACCATCTACCTGAAATAGGTTCCCTTGGCACCCAAGTAACTATTGCGGCATCTCCCTCTTGAAGATGTGTAACTGATTTACCTACATTAGTTACAATACCAAATCCTTCATGCCCTAATAATGTTGGTGTGGGAGTATCGATATTGTGCATTTGATGTAACTGAGAATGGCAAACTCCACTTGAAAAAAGTCTTACAACTACTTGATTATCCTTAGGATTTGGAATATTAATTTCATCAATAACTAATTTTTTATTATGTTCGATATGAATTGCGGCTTTACTTTTCATCTAGACTTCTCCATATAGCAGGTATGTTTATTCTCAAGTTCAGTCTAGCATGTAAAAATAAATAATAAAAGGACTGAAAATTATTAAGGATTTAAAAATAACTTGAAATAATTAGAACTTATGTTCTATAATATATATATATATGTTATTGAAAACACAAAAAAATAAAAATAATTTGCTTGTCATAAGAGAAGATTCTCTGCCTGATAATTATAAATATACTGATGAAGGATGTGATATTTCACCATCATGCCTTAATTGTAAACTATCATTTTGTAAATATGATGATATGAATAATAATAAAAAATATAAGATTATTCAAAGAAATAAAGAAATTATTTTGATGAGTGAAAATGGACTATCAATTCAAGAAATTGCTATTTTATACAAGCTAAGTACAAGAACGGTTCGTCGAGCTCTTAAAATGAATTTAAACAATAAGAATGTAGATCGTAAAATTTATAATACTCAAAATATTATGAAAAATATAATCAAGCCGAGAAAACCATTACCATCAATTAAGTATTAATTTATCTCTCCGGTTACCTGAAAGAGTGATCTTTCGGCAATATTTTTTGAACGATCTGCTATTCTTTCAAGATTATGGGCAGCCCACATCAAATAGGTAGCTTGCTCACCACCTTTAGATGAGTCAGATTTAATAGTATTTAATAATTCTTTTTGGACCTGTTTATGCATTGCATTAATATCTTTATCTTTGGATCTTAGCTCTTCAAGTATGCTGCTACAAAGTGAAAAATCTCTCAGGGTGTATGATTCTAAGGATCGAGATAGCATATTTACAGAATTTTCAGCCATTTTTGGTATTAAGACTAATTCATTGATTGGAATCAAGTTTCCCATAGTGATACTGATTTTTGCTATACCTTCAGCATAATCACCAATTCTTTCAAGCTCGTCTACTATTTGTAGTGCAGATACAATTCTTCTAAGATCTGATGCTAATGGAGCTTCTTTCCTTATCAGTTCTACACATAAAACCTGTATTTGTGTTTCTAGTTCATCTATATTGTCATCATCTTTTATAACTTCCTCAGATTGTTCTATATTTCTAGTCTTTAAGGAATTTATAGATTTGTTGATTGCTTGAATAACCAGGTCTCCAAGTAGTAGTATATCGGACTGCAATTTGTTTAAACTTGCCTCAAAACCCTGTCGTGCAGAATTTAAATCATTGTTATTAACCATAATTTTATCCTATTCTTCCGGTTACATATGCTTCTGTTCTATCATCTTTAGGATTACCGAATATCTGCTCATTTGTACCGTACTCTATTAGCCTACCTATCCTATCTTCACCTGCAAGCATAAATGCGGCATAGTCAGATATTCTAGTTGCTTGTTGCATATTATGAGTGACTATAAGTATAGTTACATCGGATGATAGTTCTACTATCAAGTCTTCAATAGATTGAGTAGATATTGGGTCTAATGCTGAGGCTGGTTCATCCATCAGTATTACCTCGGGATTGACTGCCAATGCTCTAGCTATACATATTCTTTGTTGTTGACCGCCAGAAATACTTAATGCACTTTCATTTAGTCTATCTTTTACTTCATCCCAAACGGCAGCTCTTTTTAGGGAATTTTCAACTACTTCATCTAAATTTTCAGTTATTCCATTAATTTTTGGCCCAAATGCAATATTCTCATAAATACTTTTAGGAAAAGGATTTGGTCTCTGAAAAACCATGCCTATTCTGAAGCGTATTTCAGTTGGGTCTACATCATCGGAATAAATTTCATTTTGAAAAAACGTTACACTTCCACTTACTTTGGCTTGCGGTATGAGATCATTCATACGGTTAAAGCATCTTAGTAACGTGCTTTTACCACATCCAGAAGGTCCAATTAATGAAACTATACTATTTTTTGGTACGCCCATACTGACATTTTCTATGGCAGTTGCCTCTCCATAATTCACAGACAAATTTTTACATTCAAGTATGTTATTTGAATGATCAAACTTAATTATATTTTCACTACTTCCAGAAGAGGTGATTTCTTTATTATTAATTTTATTCAATATTTTATTTTTTACTTAGGTATATATAATTATAAAACAAAAAAGATTAAATTTTGATTAAATCATTATCAAATATTTTATTGCTTTATATCGTATTTATCATAACATATTAGTTATGGAAAAATTACAAATGAAAAAAAAATCTAATATTCCCTCAATACTCAACTTACAAAAAGAGGAATTAAATAAGCTTATTGTTGAATCTGGTGAAAAACCATATAGAACTGAACAACTTTGGAGATCAATATATAAAGAATGTAATCTCCATTTTTCAGAAATAACAACTCTTTCTAAGGATTTTAGAAGTAATTTAGAAAAACAATTCAGAATTAGTACATTAGAAAAAAAAATTCATCTAGATTCAAGTGATTCTTCTACTACTAAGCTTTTATTTAGCTTAGATGATGGCGAGCTTATTGAAAGTGTACTCATGAGATATAATTCTGATTATGGAAAAAAAGGTAGAAAAACTGCTTGTATTTCGACGCAGGCAGGGTGTGCATTAGGATGTACTTTTTGTGCTACAGGACAGCAGGGTTTTAGAAGAAATTTATCTTCAGGAGAAATCGTTGAACAAGTTTTACAACTTCAAAAAATAGCTATTCAAGAAGATTTATTAGAAGTAGAACAAGGAAAAAGAAAAAAAGGCGAAATACAAGGAATAACTAATATTGTATACATGGGAATGGGGGAACCATTAGCAAACTATAAAAATACTATTTTATCCTTAAAAAATATTATTGATAATACCGGTATAAATATTGGTTCAAGGCATATAACTATTTCAACCGTAGGGCTAGTTCCACAAATTAAGAAATTAGCTGAAGAAAAATTACAAATTAATTTAGCTATTTCACTACATGCTTCTGATAATAAGACAAGATCTGAAACTATGCCAGTCAATAAGAGGTTTCCTATAGAAGAACTCCTAGATATATGCCATCATTATGTAGAAAAAACAAATAGAAGAATATTTTTTGAATATGTGCTGCTAAAAGATCAAAATGATTCACTTGAAAGTGCTGAAAAACTTGGAAAATTACTAAATGGTTTACATTGTCACGTAAACCTAATTCCTGTAAATCCTACAACTAATGGTGGATACTTAAGAACAGATGATCAAGCAAATAGACTATTTCAAGGGGTACTGAAGAGATTTGGAATTCCTTCAACAATACGTGTTGAAAAGGGTATAGATATTAATGCTGGTTGTGGCCAATTGAGAGAAAGAACGCTTTCAACAAACTAATTTTTTTAGTAGAATAATTTTGCATAAACATCTTAATGCATACAAAATTAATTATCTATGAAGTCACCCGAAGTTTATAAAAAATTAGGTATTGAACCAGTAATAAATGCTCAAAGCTGGGTAACAGTACTTGGCGGCTCACTAATGAAACCAGAAGTTTTATCAGCAATGAATGAAGCCTCATCTGTTTTTGTAGACATGGTAAAACTTAATAAATCTGCAGGTGATTTTATTGCTAAAATATGTAATGCTGAAAAAGGTTTAGTGACTTCTGGATGCGCTGCAGCTCAAGTACTAATGGTTGCTGCTTGTATGACTGGTAAAGATGAAAGTAAAGTAGATCTTTTACCAAGTTCTTCTTTAGCGAAAAATCAAGTATTATTACATTCTATGCAAAGAAATCGTTATGAAAAATCCTTTGTAATGCCTGGTGCTAAAATTGTCGAATATTCTTCAGAGGAAGAATTAAGTAAATTGATTTCTGATAAAACAGCCTGTATTGCATATGTTATGGCGCCATGGTTAAGTAGAGGGTTAGGTTTGTTGAAAACTATAAAAGTAGCTCAAGAAAATAACGTTCCAATTATTTTAGACGCAGCAGCAGAATTACCTCCCAGAGAAAACTTATCTAAATTTATTGATATGGGGGTTGATTTAGTTGCTTTTAGTGGTGGAAAAGGAATTCAAGGACCTCAATCAACAGGATTTTTAGTAGGGCAAAAAGAATTAGTTGAGGCTGCATTCATGAATTCACTTAACCTTCATTCTGATCTAGCTGCAATAGGAAGGCCTATGAAAGTTTCTAAGGAGAATATTATAGGACTAATTACTGCTTTACAATTGTTTATAGATCAAGATGAATCGATGGAATGGGATACCTGGCTAGATAAAGCAAAAACAATTAAAACTTTACTTCAAGAGATCCAAGGAATCGAGGTTACTATAGAAGATGACAAACAAATTAGGCAAGGCCCAACAGTAGTAGTAAGATTTAATGAAAATTATCAGGGGCCGTCTCTAGAAAAAATTCTATTTGAATTAGAAAATGGTAGACCTAATATTTTTGTTTCAACACAATCAAATATTAATGAAATAAGCATTGTGATGGTCAATGTACAAGACGGGGAAGAGATTATTATTGCGGAAAGACTTAAACAAATTTTTGTTGACTAATATTTAGTCATCTATAGCTTCTGCTAAAACTTCGGGTAAAAATTTAGCGCTCCTTGATGTACCATCAATAATTTGTTGTTTACATGAAACACCAGTAATAACTACTGAATCACTCTCGTCACTTTTTTCAAGAGCTGGAAATAATCTTTCCTCTGCCATTTTTATAGATATATCATAATTTTTCTTCTCAAATCCAAAAGATCCAGCCATGCCACAACATCCAGCATCAATAATTTTTGCATTGAAATTTTTTGGCAGGTTCAAGGCTATTTTAGTAGCTTCTGACCCTACTAGTGCTTTTTGATGACAGTGTAGTTGAATATTTATATTTGATTTTTTCTCATTCCACCTAATTTGCTCTTTCCCGTCATCCAAAGTGTTGGCGATAATCTCTTCAATCATAAAGGTATTATCTGAAACTTTTATCGCTTTTTCATTTTGATTAAGTAAATCAGGGTACTCATCTTTTAATGTCATCATACAACTAGATTCAGATCCAACAATTTTGTAACCTTTTTCTACATACTGATATAAAAGGTCAACATTAAATTTAGCATTTTTTGCTGCTTGATCTAAAAGCCCTTTAGAGATCATTGGCCTTCCACAACATTTTCTGTCCAAGATTTCTATCTCAAAACCTAAATTTTCTAAAATTTTAGTAGCAGCTATACCAGATTCAGGATGATTAAAATTCATATATGTGTCATGAAATAAGATAATTTTTCCTCTTGATTTAGAAGAGTTAGATTTATGTTTCTTGAACCATTTTTCAAAAGTATAATTAGATAGTGCTGGCAAAGGTCTGCGGCTATCAAATCCTAAAACTTTTTCATTAATTTGTCTAAACAAATAGGATTTAAAAATCAAGTTTGTAATATATGAGAATTTTGACCCTAAAGAATTTAAAAGATGTATATTACCTATAATTTTTGACGCTATTGGTGTCCCATTTTTTTTATTATAGTTATACAAAAATTCTGATTTGATTTTTGCCATATCTACATTAGATGGGCACTCAGATTTGCAAGATTTACACTCAACACATAAGCTAAGAACATTGAAAAGTTCTTTTGAATGAAATTTTTCATGAGGTAGACTACCAGTAATTATGCCTCTAAGTACATTTGCCCTACCTCTAGTTGAGTGCATTTCTTCTCTTGTAGCTTGATATGAAGGGCACATTGATCCTGCTTTTAGTTTTCTACAAGCTCCAACTCCAGTACAATTTTCAATAGCTGAAGAAAATCCTCCATCTTTGCTCCAATCATACTTTGTATTGATATCAATAGTTTTATATTCTTCGCCATATCTTAGATTTTCTGTTAGAGGAGTGGTGTCAAAAATTTTTTTTGGATTCATTATTCCCTTTGGATCAAAAGTAGATTTTACTTCTCTAAAGTGGTTAACTAAATCTTTACCAAACATTTTTTCAGCCCAAGCTCCACGAACAATTCCATCTCCATGCTCTCCACTAAGTGAGCCTCCAAACTCTAAAACTAGGTCTGATACTTCATCAGAAATTTTTTCCATAGTTTTTATACCTTCTTTATCTTTCAAATTAACAACAGGCCTAATATGTAAACATCCAACTGATGCGTGTCCATAATACCCAGCTTCTGTGTTATTTGATCGTACAATCTCATCGAAACGTCTTACATATTCTGGTAGCTTTTCTGGAGACACAGCTGTATCCTCAACAAACGCTGCTGGCTTTGCATCACCAGGTATATTCATCAGTAAACCTAATCCTGCCTGTCTCATACCCCATACTTGATTTTGTTCAGATGATTTGAATAACTTAGTAGCAGAGTAAGGCTTACCATCTTTCTTCATTCTTTCATCCAGTTTTTGAATTTTATCTTCCACCTCTTTTTTGGAATCACCAGTCATTTCAACAACTAAAATATCAGATGGTTTTCCGTCAAGAAATGTTAAATTTCTTGAAAAACCTAAAGATTCTCTTGCCTGACGAATTATCATTTCTCCTATATGTTCAACTGCCGCTGGGCCCTCTTCTAATGTTGCAACTGTAGCTTCCATGGCTGAATTTATATCATTGAAATGAAGTACTGAAAGAGCTTTAAACTTTGGTATTTCTTCAATTTTTACTTTAGCTTTTGTAATTGCAGCGAGTGTTCCCTCTGAGCCAACCATTATTTTTGATAAATTTAAGTTGTTAGTTGCTTGAATAAGGTCTAAGTTATAACCACCAACTCTTCTGAGAACTTTTGAAAATCTTTTTTCTACTTCTGAGGATGAATTTTTTGCTATATTAATTAGATTTTTATATATATTACCTTCAAACGAGTTTGATTTAGACTTGATTATTACTTCTTCAAAATCTAGTTCTCGGAAATCTGCAAGAGATCCATCAGATAAAATGACTTCCATATCTATAATTTGATCAACAGTTTTTCCATAAATTACAGAATGGGCTCCACATGAATTATTTCCAAGGGCGCCTCCTACGTTAGCACGCGATGTTGTGCTAGGGTCAGGGGTAAAGAAAAGATTATATTGTTTTAGTTGACTATTTAATTGGTCTATGGTTATACCAGGTTGTGTTTTCACCCATTTTTCTTCTGGATTCACATCGATTATGTTGTGCATATATTTTGAAAAATCTATAACAATTGAATGATTTACAGTTTGGCCTGAGAGTCCAGTTCCTCCACCTCTTGGTAGTATGCTTACATTATTTTTATGAGCTATTTTTATTATATTAGAGACATCTTCATTTGAGTGTGGTAAAACAACTCCAATGGGTTCCATAGAATATATTGAGGCATCAGTAGAGTACATTTGTTTGGTGATTTCATCAAACCTAACTTCACCAGAAATATTTTTCTTCAGCTCGTTTTCTAAATCTGTATAAGAAGAATTGTTTTTTTTACTTAATGTACTTACCATTATTTTCTAATCATTATGCGCTTTTTCTGGTTTAATAAATGAAAATATAATACTACCCATTATAATTGAAATGATTATGCCCAATGAAAGATATACATCACCTAATTCGCTAATTATGTGAAAATCATGTAATAAATATTCTACAATCATTTTGAGACCTATAAATCCTAAAATCAAAGCTAAGCCATACTGTAGAAATCTAAAAATGTTTACCATTCCGGCTAATAGAAAATACAATGGTCTCATCCCAAGTATAGCCATGGTATTAGAACTCCATACAATAAAAGGGTCATCCGTAATTCCAAATACTGTGGGAATAGAGTCAATTGCAAAAATTATGTCAGATGTTTCAAGTACTATTACTACCATTAGAAAAGGAGTGGCGTAACGAACATTTTTAATTTTAGTAAAAAATTTAGTCCCATGATATTCTTGAGTTACAGGCATTATTCTCTTAAATGCTTTTACTGCTAAACTCTTAGATGGATCAACATCATGATCACCGGTAAAAGCAAGTTTGTAAGCAGTATAAATTAGGAATCCACCAAGTATTAATAAGAACCATGAAAATGTGTTTATAGCTGCGACTCCAATTGTTATGAACAAGGCTCTAAAAATAAGTGCACCTAATATTCCATATAAGAGACCTTTTGCTTCATATTTTTTTGGTAGTTTAAAATATTTAAATATCACTATGAAAACAAATAAATTGTCAAGACTTAATGCTCTTTCAGCTACATAGGCTGTAGTGTACTCAATCCCTAATTTAGTTGAGCCAATCTGGATGAAAATCCATGCACCTACAGCTGCAGCTACACCTGTCCAAAAAAGAGTCCTGTATGCTGCTTCTTTCATACTTACTTCTTTGGTTTTACGAGAAACATATAGATCAATTATCAATGCAATGACAAGTACTATATTAAAAATTACCCAATGTGAGAATGTTACCAATATGTTTTCCAGAATCTTTTATATGTTAAAAATTATAATATTTTACTAATTATATATACTTGGTTTCCTCTGGGAGTATTAACATTGACCTCTTCTCCTACATTTTGGCCTAAAACAGCTGACCCAAGGGGTGAAACAGTTGAAATTTTACCATCAAGAGGATTTGCTTCATTGGCTTCTACTAATTGATACTTTCCAGAGCTTTTAGTATTTTTTTCTGTTAATTCAAGCTTTGATCCGATTTGAACTATGTTTGTATCATTCTTTGAACCGTCGATAACAACAGAAGCTTTCAAGGTTGCTTCTATTTCTCTAATTTTTCCTATTGTCATACCTTGACTCTCTCTCGCAGCTTCTAGTGGTGCATTTTCTCTAACATCACCATCTGCAGCGGCTCTTTGAATATCGGCAGTTAATTTGATTCTTTCTTTTTGTAATCTAGCAAGTTGTTTATTCATCTCGTTATAACCACTTTGAGTTAATCTAATAGTCGGACTAGCAGTCATAGATTTACCTTTAGATCCAATTTTTGATTTACGTAATCTTAAATGAGTAGCAAGATTTAAATCAACATATTCTTTCTTTTTTAGATATATTAAGAATTCCTTTGTATAGGTGATTCTGTCAGTCATATCCCTAGATGTATTTTTTGGTCCAAAATTTTCATTATATTCACCAATTTCAGATGGTGACACAGAGGAGGTAAGTCTATCAGGTCCTATCCATCTTATAAATTTTGCAACATCTGATTGAGAGTTTCTTTTATTTTTTTTTGGAAGCTGTTTGACAAACTCTTGAAATGCGTCATTAATAGTTATCGAGATTTCTTCTGTAGTGTCGTCTTTTATTTTTTTTTCTTCAATCATAATTATTTTTTCCCACTAGATATTTAAACTTAAACCACCTTTAATGATAATTCTGAAACGTCATTAAGACAAATCAACTAGTTATTTTTTCCATTGACATTACATTATATTGACTATTAAAATTACAAGTACAATAAAAATAACTTTTTTGAATTTATGCCAAAACGTACTTATCAGCCAAAAAATAGAAGAAGAATGCGAGTTCATGGATTTCGCTCACGTATGAGTTCCAGAAATGGGCGTTCTGTTCTTGCTAGACGAAGAAACAAAGGCAGACTACGCTTAACTGTATAATTATAATTAGAAATTGGACTTTTCGCGAAAATATCGTATTACTAGCACGAAGGATTATAGAGAAGTCTATAATTATGGAAAATGGTTCAACAGTTCGCTATTAGATGTATCGGCTAAATCTAATACACTAGGAATTACAAGGCTAGGTTTATCTGTATCTAAGGCTGTTGGCAATGCAAACGAAAGAAATTTAGTTAAAAGAAGAATAAGAAATTTATTTGTAAGTATAGATAATATTAATAAAGGTTGGGATATAGTAGTTATACCAAAAAGAGAATCAGTAAAAACGAACTTTCAATTATTTAGGAAAACTTTTTTAGATTCTTTACTAAGTCTATCTATTATTCCTGAATATAATTTGAATTCCAAAGACTTAAATGAAAAATAGATTAATAAAATTAGTTTGGAAGTTTTACAAGCTTTCAATTTCTCCTTATTTGCCAAGTCAATGTAGGTATTATCCAACATGTTCAGAGTATTCTTATGAGGCTTTTTGCGAATTTGGTATTTTTAAAGGAACGTATATGACGATAAAGAGGATTTTTAAATGTCGTCCATCAAATAAAGTTATATTTGATCCAGTTAGAATTCAAGAGAAAATTAAATGACTTACAAGAAGAACTTATTTATTTCTATAATTATATTATCGATAATAATTTTCACAGGTTGCATGAATGATCTTTCTCCTCAAGGCGGCTGGGCAGATCCGATAATATCTGATGAAAAAATAATTATACCCACAAAAAAAGGTGAATTTGTACAATTTGACATTAATTCTAATACCTTAAATAGGAATTGGGGATATAAAAATAATAATAGTGTTGGTTCTACTTATTCAAGTCCAATATCTATAAAAAATGATCTTATAGGAACGGCTTATTCATGTAGAGGTGATGATTGTGAAGGCCAAATTTATAAAATTGATAAAAAATCTGGTTTATTGCTATGGGGAGAAGATGGGTATCAAATAAAGACAAAATTAATTGGTCCTATAGCTAGTAAGGATGATGAGAAAATTTATATTTCCACCTCATTAATCTCCGATATAAATAATTCTAGTGAAGGATATTTTTTTGAATTTATCTTAGATGATAATTACCTACTTGAGTCATGGAAATTACCCCTAAACGGAGCATCATGGGGTGGTGTACTGATAAATGAGTCTATTGCATATGTTCCTACAATGTCAGGCCACTTATACGCTATAGATTTGTCAGATGATATTGAATTTATAAATCCTGAAGATAGAATTCTCTGGATTTTCGAATCAAAAGGTGCAATATATAGCTCACTATACATAAGAGATAATTATATTTATTTCGGAGATTTTTCCAATACACTTTATAAATTAAACATAAACAATATTTCTAATAATGAAAGAAGTAATTTTTCTACACTTAATTCATCACTAGGAGAATGGCAAAAAGAACTAGATTCTTGGATAGGTACTCCTGTTGTGATTGAAGATGAAAACTTATTCGTTTTTTCTTTGTCTGGAGAAATTTATTCATTGGATGTTGAAACTGCTAAAACAAACTGGAAAACCAAAATCCCTGATGGTCAGATAGTTTCTAGTCCTGTTCTTTTTGATAGAAGCAGAGGAGCTATCACTGAAAGATCTCTCGCTATTCCATCTTCAGAAAAAAACGTATATATTATCTCTGTTTTAGATGGGAGAGAGCTCGGTATGTTTATTACAGAAGATTCTGTAGTTTCAAGTCCACTTTTTTATGATGATAGAATTTATTTGCAAACAGATAGTAATGAATTTAAGTGGTTTTCTTCTATTTCTACCAACCTTGAAGGATGTATCGATCTAGATTCAGGAGGTTTTTGCGGTGATTAGTAATTATTTTAGGATATTATAGATGGAATTTTTAGGGACATTGTGGTTAGAAATAATAATGAGGCCAATGATAAACAGTTTGGCTGTACTTTATTACCTATTATTTTCAAATTTTGGCCTTAGTATAATTTTCTTTACAATTTTTATTCGAATATTAATGATTCCTCTAACTATTAGACAAACAAGTCAGATGAAAAAACTTCAATCAATTCAGCCAAAAATGAAGGCTATACAGGAAAAATATAAAGGTAAGTCTGGTGATGCAAGAAGAAAAATGTCATCTGAAACAATGGGTCTTTATAAAGAAGCAGGAGTTAGTCCTATTGGTTGTCTTGGTCCTATGATAATTCAGATGCCCTTATGGATTGGTCTGTATCGGGCAATAATTCAAACTATGCCATCAACCCCAGAAGGAATGGCTAAATTATCTACACTATTTTACTCATGGAATCCAGCTATTTCTGTAGTGCCTTTTAACAGTGAATTTATTGGAATTTTATTAGTTGACTTAGTTTCGAGTGCATATTTTCCATGGAATTATTTATTGCCTCTTTTAGTAGGAGTATCAATGTTTGTTCAGCAAAAAATGACAACTAACCCCACATCAGATCCTCGTCAAAGACAAACAAACCAGATGATGCTCTGGATGATGCCAATTATGTTTGGTTTTTTCACATGGCAATTTCCAGCTGGTTTAGGAGTTTATATTTTATTTTCAAATATTGTAGGTGTAATAATACAGTATTATGCAAGTGGCAAGCAGCCAATAGAACTTTTTGGAAAGTTATATCTTGGAACAGAAAAAACACGTTTGGAAAGAAAGCAACTTTTAGAAATGGAACCTAATCCAAATCAAAATAACAATAATAAGGAGGAAAGTAGTAATGACGAAGATGAAGAAATTCTCGGGCAAAACAGTAGACGAAGCAACAGAAATCGCTCTAAAAGAGATGGACGTAGAGCTAGAAGAAATAGACATAAAGGTAGATAATCCTGGCAGATCAGGGATCATGGGTTTTGGCGGTGAACCAGCAGAGATATCAGTAACTCTTATAGGAGCTAAAAAAAATGTAAAGTCAAAAAAGAAAACTTCAGTTAATAGTAAAGAAAGAATTTCTAAAGATATAAAACTAAAAGATAAAAAATCTATTATTAAGAATGATGAACAATCAAGCACTCCTGAGGATTATGGTAGCAATGAAGAAGCTGAAAAATTATCCTCAGAATTATTAGATTATTTTTTGAGTTCTATGGGCGTAGTAGCAGATACTTATATTCGTGAAGATTCAAATAGTTCTAAGATTTCATTTGAAATTGAAGGTGAAGATTCTGCACTTTTGATAGGTAAAAGAGGAGAAACACTTCAATCAATTCAATTTTTAGTTAGAATGATTACTAGTAGACAATTAGGTAGAAAATCTAATATACATATTGATATAGAAGACTATAGAAGAAGAAGGATGAGAACACTTAGAAATATAGCTAGAAATATAGCAAAAGAAGTATTGGATACAGGGGAAGAAAGAATTTTGGAGCCAATGTCCCCAGTTGACAGAAGAATTATACATGTAACCCTTTCTAAGAATCCTAAAATAATTACAGAATCTGAAGGTAAAGGTAGAGATAGATTTGTTGTTATTAGACCAAAATAGTTTTTAATTTATGAAAAAAGCATATTTGTATGATTTTATTTCTATGGGCAGCCTTTCATATGATAGAAATAAATATGAAAAAATTATCAATGATAAGCTTATTCCTGGTGGAGCGGTAGCGTACTCGGCAAAAACTTCTGTTAATTTAGGATTACAAACTGGAATTATTACATCTACTCAACGAGAATATCCACTGAAAAAAAAACTTGATAATGTAGATATTTTAACACAAAATACATCTGAAATTCCGATATTTCATAATTATTTTTCAGGGCAAATTCGCCAACAAAAATTATTTAATTTTAGTACCCATATTACGAAAAAGGACATACCGGAAAAAGTATTTTCAAAAATTCTTTTTGTTGCTCCTTTACTTGATGAAATTTCTTCTGATTGTTCTGATTGGATTGATCATAAAATTTCTTGTTTAGTTCCATCAGGTTGGTTTAGAAAAATACGTAAAAATGGAACCATTCACCTTGAGGATAATATTGCAAAAATTCATAATGGAAAATGGGACATAATAGTTATCTCAAAAGATGAGCTAAAATCAACAAATACCAGATTGTCAACTCTCAAGAAAAAATCTAATTATCTTTGTGTAACCAAAGGAGGAGAAGGAGTTCAAATTTTTTATGAGAAGGAAATTTTTTCGGTACCCGCATTTGAAGTTGAATATAAAGATCTCAATGGAGCAGGAGATGTTTGGGCTGCTTCTTTCACTATAGCAATTTCACAAGGTAAAAATATTTTAGAATCGGCATACTTTGCTAATGCTTGCTCTGCGATTTCTATTAAGTTTGAAGGATTAGATTTTAGTTTATTGAATTCAGAAATTTATCGTTTAATTAATGCTAAATGATTATTAATTTCATTAACCACATGGTTTCTATTGAGTAAACCACCTGACTGCTTCCATATTACAGTATTTTTACTTGATAGAATTATGTAGCTTGGTGTAGTAAAAGCGTTTAAGTTTTTTATTGTATCGAAGTTTTTTTTATTGCTTACATCTAACTTAATGATCATCACATCAAAATTAAATTCTTTATTTAAATCAACTTCTAAATCCCTTAATATAGGTTCATTAATTATACAACCAATGCACGTTTGTGAGTATACTTGAACGAACTTCACTTTATCACTACTTAGCATCTCGTTTGATTTTACATTTCCATCTAATTCTTTAGGAGAAAAGGAATTAATTATTATAATTATTCCTAAAATTATTAGGAATAATAAAGAAAATAAGATAAGTTTGTTTTTTGTTATTTTGGAGATTAAGAAGAATAAAATTATCAGTAAAATGGGGGCGAAAATAACTAATGAGTAGTGATTAATAAAATTATTCATTAACTAAATTTTTCCAAGCATAAGTATGGAAGATCCAGCTATTATCCATAATATTATGTTGATAATTGTAGGTAAATCAGACAATAAAATTTTTTCTGGAGTTTCTCCTTTATTATCATGATGAATTAAATATATATATCGTAATATTCCGAAAGCAACAAAAGGAATTGTTATCATCATAGAGTTGTTTTCAGGCACATTTGAATTAGATTCAGAGTTAAATGTATATAGAGTATAACAAATAAGAGTTGCTGAAGAAACAACATTTAAAATACTTTCAAGAAATGGTACTGAATATTTGCTTAATACTAATCTTTGATCGTAATTAGTAGGTTGCTTTAAATTTTTTATCTCTGACTTACGTTTACCAATAGCTAACATTAATGATCCAAGTCCAGTAACTACATAAAGCCATGGAGAAATTGCTAAGTCTAATTCTATCTGATTTTCATTAATTGTAATTATAGAATGATCAATCGCAATTGATCCCATAATAGCTCTAATTACGAAACTCGCTGAAATACATAAAATATCTACTATAGCTAAATTCTTAAGATATATGCTGTATAGAATATTTAGTATTAAGTATAAAAAAGTTGCTAAAAACATCTGACTAGAGATAACAGTAGAAAAAATTAGACTAGAAACTACTAATATTGAAGCTATAAATATAGCTAAATTAATTGAAATATCACCTTTTGCAATTGGCCTATATTTTTTTTTAGGATGATTTTTATCCTGATTTATATCAAGCAAATCATTAATATAGTACACCGCAGTAGACATAAGTATAGAAATTAAAAAAGCGAATAATGACTTCAAAATTATTGCCATCATTCCAGAAATATCTTCCTGGTTAAACCAAATGTTTATGGTGAAGAAAAGAGGAACTAAAACAAGAAAATTCTTAGTAATCTGCTGAGGCCTAGAGGTAATTAATATTTGTTTAACTTTTTTCATCACTATATAGAGTTTACAATAATATAATCAGATTATGATATAAAATGTTTTGTAATTATAATGTCAAAAAAAGAAAAAATTAAACTTAATGATCTTTTACTAGAGAAAAATATAGCAAAAAGCCTAAGACACGCTGAAGCATTAATTTTATCTGGAAAAGTAATTTTAAATGACAGGAAAATTTATCCTACCCCTGGGTTATTAGTCGATAAAAATATTGATTTGAAAATTTTGGATTCTCCTGAATTTGTTTCAAAAGGGGGATATAAGCTAAAATTTGCTTTAGATAAATTTAGAATAGATGTAAGTAATCTTATATGCTTAGATATTGGATCTTCAACTGGCGGCTTTACAGATTGTTTGATTAAAAATGGTGCGACAAAAGTTTACTCTGTTGATGTTGGAAAAGGGCAATTACATAATAAATTAAAGAATGATAAAAGAGTGATAAGTTTAGAAAAAACTAACGCGGCTTTTGGACTAAATATATCAGAAGTTTTTGAATTTTTGGTAGCAGATGTATCATTTACCTCTTTGAGTGCTGTCCTTCAAAAAAATTTGGTTCTCCTAAAAAAACACGCAGGTTTAGTAGTATTATTAAAACCTCAATTTGAGGCCAGGAAAATTTTTGTACCAAAAGGAGGTATTGTAAAAGATACTTCAGTTTATTCATCTGTAATTGGTAGATTTATATTTTGGGCAATAAGTAATAAGCTTAGAGTTTTAAATATATCAAAATATAATTATGACAAGGATAATATTAATACTGAGTTTTTAATTTACTTAAGAAAATATTAATAATAATTTTGATAATACTTACTATATTTTCTTGACCAAAATTCATTTCAAAGTTAGAGTGACAGTGTGTATCAATATTTTCTTTAATTATTATTCAAATTGACAAAAAAAAATTATTTCTATAGACAAGATAAACCACATGAGGAATGTGGTATTGTTGGGATATACAATCCAAAAAACAATGTTGCTAAAGATTTATTTTTTGGTTTATTTTCTTTGCAACATAGAGGGCAAGAAAGTGCTGGTATAGCTACTTCTTCAGGTTTTGGTATTAATTTAGAAGCAAATATGGGATTAGTTTCTCAGGTATTCAATGAAGAAAATATATCTAAACTGCCTGGAGGTGTTGGAATTGGTCATACTAGATATTCAACTATGGGTGGAAGTAAAAAAAATAATGCCCAGCCCTTGATAACCTCAGGTATAAGAGGGGAAATAGCCATAGGGCATAATGGAAATGTTATAAACGCATCTGAGCTAAGAGAAGAATTGTCTATAGAATTTGGCTCTACTTTCGAAAGATCCTCAGATACTGAAGTGATTTTAGAGATATTTGCAAATGCTCCTGGTAAAAATTGGTTTGAAATATCATCATATGCTATGAGAAGACTAAAAGGTGCTTATTCCTTAGTACTTATGAATGATAATGAACTTATTGCAATCAGAGACCCCCTAGGGATTAGACCATTATGCTTAGGAAAACTTGAAGATGGATGGGTCGTTGCTTCGGAAAGTTCAGCGCTTGATAATTTAGGAGCCGAATTTATAAGAGAGATCGAAAATGGAGAGACTATAGTTATAAACTCTGATGGAATAAAATCAAAAATTTGGAATGGCTCTAGTAAAAATCATAAAATGTGTATTTTTGAACATATATATTTTGCTAGACCAGATTCTGTACTCAATGGTGAGTTAGCTTATGAAACTAGATTTAGGCTGGGTTCTCAATTATATAAAGAACATCCAGTAGAAGCTGATATTGTTGTGGGAATACCAGATTCTTCCACTCCACATGCTGCAGGTTTAGCTGCCGAGTCTAAAATCCCTTATTCTGATGCAATTATTAGAAACAGATATGTTGGAAGAACTTTCATAAATCCTGATCAAAACTCAAGAGACACAAATGTTGCTAACAAGTTTAATCCTATGAAAGAGATTATCAAGGGCAAGCGCTTAATTGTAGTTGATGATTCTATAGTTAGAAGTACTACAATTAAGAAAGTGATTGCAATGTTAAGAAAGGCAGGAGCAAAAGAAATACATGTTAGAGTAGCTTCTCCGCCTATAAAATCTACATGTCATTTTGGAGTAGATATGGCTACTTTAAGTCAACTGATTGCTGCAAATAAAACTAATGATGAAATAAGAGACTTAATTGAAGCAGATAGCTTAGCATATCTATCAGTTGAAGGTTTAGAGAAGGCAACAAAATCAAAAAAATCTGAATATTGTAAAGGTTGTTTTACTGGTAAATATCCTATACCAGTTCAGCTTGAGATGGATAAACTCACTTTAGAAAAAGAAATAAACATATGAAAAGCAAAAGAGAGCCAAAAACATATTTGCAATCAGGAGTTGACTTAGGTAAAGCAAAAATTTTAAAAGAATCAATTAAAGATATTGCTGAGTCTTCTTTTAATAAAAGTGTAATTTCTGGTCCAGGAGCTTTTGGAGGAGTATATAATCATGATGATTCTGGAGAAGATTACTTAGTATCAAGTACTGACGGAGTTGGAACTAAATTAAGAATTGCAAATCTATTAAATAGTCATTTTACTGTTGGGGAAAGTATAGTAAATCATTGTATTAATGATATTTTACCAGCAGGTGCAAGGCCTTTATTTTTTTTAGATTATATAGGAGCTAATGGATTTGATACAGATAAAGTTCAGCAGATAATTAAAGGGATTTCATATGCTTGTAAAGAGGCTAATTGTGTTCTTTTGGGGGGCGAAACAGCATCGATGCCAGATACATATAATAATGAAGATTATGATTTGGTTGGCTTTATTGTGGGAAAAGTAAAAAAAATAGATTATTTGTCCCCGTTAAAAACTAAGGCAGGTGATTTGATTTTAGGGTTACCTTCAAATGGACTGCATACCAATGGATATTCTTTGGTGAGGAATATTTTTGATACAGAAAATAATCCTGAAAATTTAAACGAGATAGTTCCGAATACGAATCAAAAATTAGGAAAAATTCTTTTACTTCCACATAAAAGCTACCTAAGTGAACTTTCTCCAATATTGAAAAAAATCAATGGTCTATCTCATATAACTGGAGGTGGATTCTTAAAAAATATACCGAGATCCATAGACAAAAATTTATTAGCGGAAATAGAATTAAGTAGCTGGAAAACTCCGCCAATATATGACTTTATCCAAGATCAAGGTAACGTAGATTTAGATGAAATGTATAGGGTATTTAATATGGGAATTGGGATGGCTGTTATTATTAATCCGGATAAATATCATGAAATAAAGCAACAGCTACCTGATTCAATTTTAATCGGAAGGCTAGTTGAAAATTTAAATGAAAAAAATAATGTAAAATTAATTGGTTTGTAGCCTTATAATGGAGGGTAAATTGAGAGCTTTAATTTCTGTTTCCGATAAATATAATCTTAAATTTTTAGCTGAAGAATTCATTGATCTAGAAATTGAAATTATAAGTACTGGTGGTACTGCGAATCATCTTAGAGAATTAGGGGTAGATGTTGTTGATGTAAGTTCAGTTACAGGTTTTCCAGAGATATTAGATGGCAGAGTTAAGACTTTGAATCCCTTTATACATGGAGGTCTTTTAGCCAAAAAATCTGATCCAAATCATATTAGCGAAATTAATAAACATTCTATAAAAAAAATTGATATTGTAATAAATAATTTATATCCGTTTAATAAAACTATCTCGAATAAAGATATCACTATTAATCAGGCATTGGAGGATATAGATATTGGTGGGCCTGCTATGACTAGAGCTGCTGCAAAAAATTTTGAAGATGTTCTCATTGTAGTTGACCCTTTAGACTATCAAGAGCTTGTGGGGTGTATAAGAAAAAAAAATATTTCCATGGATTATAGAAAATATCTTGCCTCTAAGGCATTTCAACATACTGCTGCTTACGATGCTAGCATAGCAAGTTTTCTTGAAAAAAAAGAATTAAGCTTTCCTGATGAACTATCAATAACTTGGAAAAAAATATCTCCTACAAGGTATGGTGAAAATCCTCACCAAAAATCAGCAATATATTCTAATATAAATGAGAGTAATGGAATAGTTAATGCAAAGATTCTTCATGGTTTAGACATGTCATATCTAAATTATTTTGATGCAGATGCTGCATGGGAGATTGCTAATCAATTCGATTATCATTGTGTTTCTATAATTAAACATGCAAATCCATGTGGTTTATCAACTAATAAGGATCAAACCCAAGCCTATATCAATGCTTTTTCTGGTGATCCAATATCAGCTTTTGGAGGTATTGTAGGATTTAACTCCAATGTAACTTATGATACTGCTCTAGCCATGAAAGATACATTATATGATGTAATTGTAGCTCCTGGATATGAAGATTCTGCATTACAGCTATTAAAACAAAGAAAACGTACTAGGGTGCTTGAAGTTACAAATACCAATAAAAATATTTTACAAATTAAGAATATATCTGGAGGTATCCTTATTCAGGAAAAAGACATAAAATTTGATAAATATGAAGACTGGGAATGTGTAACAAAAGCAAAACCTTCAAAAAGAAATATTATTGATATGGAATTTGCCTGGAAAGCTTGTAAGTATATTCATTCAAATGCGATAGTATTTGCAAAAAATCAAATGATTAAGGGTATGGGTGCTGGACAACCAAATAGGGCTATAAGTGTTTATCTTGCAGGAAAAAATTTGATTAATGAAAAGGATAAAAACTTTGTGATGGCTAGTGATGCCTTTTTTCCTTTCCCTGATGGTATAGAATTAGCTCACAAATATGGCGCTTCTATACTTATCCAACCTGGAGGCTCTATTAATGATAAGAAAGTTATAGAATCTGCTGATAAACTTGGATTGGTAATGATGTTTACAAAAACTAGACATTTCCTACATTAGTTTTGTTATGAGTAAAAAAAGTATTGATATAGTTATACCTGTTTTAAATGAAGAAAAATCTTTACCAGATTGTTTGGAAAAAATCTTAGTATATATACAAGCACATAAACAATATAATTGGGGTATAATCATCGCAGATAATGGTTCTGAGGACTCAACCAATAAAATAGCTAATTTATATTCACAAAAATATAAAAATATTTCCTTAATTACTTTATCTAAGAGGGGCAGAGGCAGGGCTCTAAAGAAGGCATGGTTATCATCTCAAGCGGATGTCAGTATGTATATGGATGTAGATTTATCTACGGATCTTAAATTTACTATACTAATAGCAGACTCAATTACAAAAAAAAATTATGATATAGCAATAGGTTCTCGGCTGCATAAAAAATCAAAAGTATATGGAAGAACTGTTTTGAGAGAATTCACTTCTAGGGCATATAATCTCTTAATACATATAATATTTCCATTTCCAGGTTTTAAAGATGCTCAGTGTGGATTTAAGGGTATTTCAAAGGATGTAAAGAAAACTCTCTTACCTCAAATAAAAGATAATGAATGGTTTTTTGATACCGAATTATTATTGTTATCAAAAAAGCATAGGTATAATATTTCAGAGATACCTGTGATATGGAAAGATGATCCAGATACCAGGGTAAAAGTAATCTCTACAGCATGGAAAGATATTAAGGGCCTACTAAGATTAAGATTTAATTTTTAGAAAAATCTCAGGTAACGTTTTATAATTAAAATATAAATATGACATCACTAAATGATCAAGATAAGTTTCAATCACCTTTTGTAACGTATAATTCTGTTGTTACAGGCGCTACAGCGGATAACGAATTAACTAGATCAATGACAATTTTGAGGAACGAAGGAATAAATCCTATAGTTGCCATAGAAATTGCATCTGAATCAGATGGAGTTTTGTGTGGAATCACTGAAATACAAACTTGGCTAAGAGATTGGTTGTTTTCTTTACCAAAAAATACTAGGGGACTTTGGTCTGTACAAGAGGGTAGCAATATAGAAAAAGGTGAAGTAGTAGTAAGGATAGTTGGTCCATATGCTTCTTTTGGTTTATATGAAACAGCAATATTAGGAGCTTTGTCATCTTCTTCTGGTTGGGCAACTGCTTCAAAAGAATGCGTTAAGGCTGCTAAAGATATTCCTGTTGTTTGTATGGGTGCTAGAAATATACATCCTCAAGTAGTTGGTATAATGGATTATTCTGCCAGAATAGGTGGCTGTGCAGCAACATCTACTGCTGTTGGCTCAGATTTACATGGAGGGACTCCATCCGGAACAATGCCACATTCTATGATTCTGTTGTTTGGAGATACATTGAGAGCCGTTTTAGCTTTTGATAAGCATATGGCTGCAGATGTTCCAAGGGTAGCCCTAGTTGATACTTTTAGAGATGAAGCCCAAGAATCAGTAGAGATAGCTAGATCTCTTAAGAGAAAATTAAGAGGGATTAGACTAGATACACCAAAGGAAAGAGGCGGTGTTACCCCGAGTATGGTTTTTGAGATTCAATCGAGATTAAAAAATGAAGGATTTGATAATGTTGATATTTATGTTAGTGGGGGTTTGAATCCTGAAAGAATAGCTAAATTTGTTGAAAGTAAGGCCCCAGTTATTGGATTTGGTGTAGGGAATTTTATCGCCTCTGCAAGCCCTTTATCATTCACTGCTGATATAAAAGCTATACAATCTGACAAATTAAAATCTGATTTTGGCAGTGTAGATGATGTTGATCAAATTATAGAAAACTTTATACCTATTTCAAAAAGAGGTAGGATACCTGGACTGACAAATAATAATAAGCTAACTAGATTATTTTAATGAGTTTAGGACTAGTTTTAATGCATAAGAATCCAGTTTTTTAACTTTTGCCCATTCAGCAACTCTTTGACCAACTATCCATATTATTCCATTTTCATTTTCTAATACCATTGCTTTATCTCTATGTCTTTTAGGTAAGTTTTGGTTTTTTAAGAAATTATTAGCATTTATTTCTCGGTGCATTCCTAAAGGTCTAAAAACATCATTTTCTGCAATTGTTCTTAGTTTGATGAAATTTAATGATACTTTCGTAGATATATATATTGTCTTCTGATTACTATCAGGAAACATACTTGGATATTTTTCTAGTTTTGCACTTAGCGAATAGTTTGTATTTGGAAAATTTATATTACTTGTTTCTTTAAGCTTTGGATATTTAAGTTCAGTAAAATTTTTGCTATTTATTTTTTCATATTTTGAAATATCACACTCATCTGAAAATACAAATTTATCTTTATCAATATAAAGAATGATTTTTCCTGGTAAATTTACTTTTTTACCGCTATTTCCATGTAATAACTTTGATATTTTTATTATATGTTTATTCTCTAAACTATCATTATGAGGAAAGTTTTTTGACCAAATCTTCATTATGATTTTTGCTGTAAGGTCAACTGGCAGAGAATTTAATTTATCTCGCCTAAAAATATTTTTTTCAGTAGTCATAATTTTTTTATAAAATTTTTCGGTAGTCCATTCTAGTATTTTAATTTCTGATTCTATATTTTTTGTGAGTTTGAAAATATTTTCTATGCTTCTATTTGAAACTTTCATCAGTTCAGGTATTATATCTAATCTAATTTTATTTCTTGTATAAATTTTTTTTTGATTAGACAAATCAATTACAGGATTTATATTATTGATTTTACAGTAATTTATGCATTCTAATTTTCTAATACCAAGCATAGGTCTAAAAATTTTTAATGTATTATTTTCTGAAAAAATCTTCATACCAGATATTCCAAGAATTCCCGATCCTCTTATTGCATTATGAATTACAGTCTCAGCTTGGTCATCCATAGTATGACCAATAAACACTATGCTTGACTTTAGTTTTGTTCCGATAGAAGAAAAGAATTTATATCTTTCTTTTCTTCCAGCTAGCTCGATTGAAATTTTTTCTTTTTTAGCAACCTTCGGGATATTAATTTTATGTGAAAGAAATTCTACAGATATTTGCTTGCATATTTCTCTAGATTTCTCTTCATCTAAGTCAGCATTTTTTTCTATTGAATGATTAAGGTGTAATGCATAAATTTTTCTAGAGGTATTATTAAAGAAATTTTTCAATCCTATCAATAATGCAGTAGAGTCTGGCCCACCAGAAAAACCTACTAAAATATTTTCGTCTAACTCGTGAATATATTCATTTAAATTTTCTGAAAATAATTTAAAAAAATTTGAATTATCATTCATACTTAATCAATTTTTTTAGGATTAATTTTTGCTTCAGAAACTTTTGTGATTCTAATACTCGTGATTTTTGAATCAATCATTTCATTGATTTCCATTCTAACGTTATTAAAATTAATTTTTGCACCAAGTGTAGGAATTATTTGAGCGTTATCGAGAAAAAATCCAGCTAAAGTTTCGTAATCTCCTTCAGGGATATCTAATTCTAATTCATTATTAATATCATCTATATTTATACTACCGTCCACAACAAATGTGTTCTCATTTATTGATATGTAGTTTTTTTCTATTCTTTCTCCTTCTTCACTTGATTTTCCTACAATTTTTTCTACCAACTTACTTTGAGTAATTAAACCCGAAATACCTCCAAATTCATCAATTACTAGAGCTATTTTATGTCCAAATTTTTGCATTTCTTCGAATAAATCATCTACTTGCTTGGTTTCAGGTATAAAATAAGGTTTTCTCATTAATCTTGTCACAATTTGTTCTGCAGGAGAAGAAGTGCTCGGAATCTTGCTTATAATATCTTTAACTGATAATATTCCTACAACGTTATCTTGATCGTCTTCAAATACTGGAAATCTTGTGTGAGGATTATTATTATATACTTTCATAAAATCAGTAAAATTTGTACTTGTTCTAATCCATATTATTTCTGTTCTTGGAGTCATTAGGTCGCGAACTTCCATTTCGCTAAACTTAAATATATTATCTAGCATTTCTCCTTTAGATTCCTCAACTGTTCCTTCTGCTTCGCCTAGGTCAATTAAAGTTCTAAGCTCAGATTCTGTAACTATTGGTTTTGTAAGATTATCTTTACCCCCAAGAATATTAATTATTAATTTTGGAAATAATGTAAAAATAAATACTAATGGCCAAGTTATTTTTATAAGTATATTAACTACTTTGGCATTTTTCAAAGCTATAGACTCAGATGATAATACAGCCAATGTTTTGGGAGTGAGTTCACCTATTATTACTATAAGAATAGTGCTTATAACTGTTGCTACAATGGTTGAGGTTACTGTGGGATTTCCTCCTCCTATTGTAGAAATTGCAAGTGTAGTACCAACTGTTGCTACAACAACATTAAACATATTTCCTAATAGCAAAATAGTTCCAAAAAATTGTTCGTAGTTATTAAGAATTTTTAATACAGATTTAGCTCTAGAGTCTCCTTCTTCAAGAAGATTTTCTATCTTGTATCTATTTGAATCTAAAATTGCTGCTTCTGTAGCACTTATAAATGCACTACCTACAAGCCCAGTCAAAATAATTATTATTGATATGGTCAATTATTCACCAAGAATTAATATTACATAAATTATGATTATTTTATTTTACAATTAATTTCATTACTTTATCTATATTTTTTATAATTCTTCAGGATTTCGGATTATTTCTTCAATTTCCTGTCTAATTTCTATATTATCTCTCAGGAAAACTCTTGCAGCTTCTCTGCCTTGTCCTAATCTTGTCTCATTGTAAGAATAAAAAGCACCGCTTTTCTTTATTAAATTTCTTTCTGTTCCGATATCAAGTATACTTCCTTCTTTACTTATTCCTGAATCATACAAAATTTCCATTTCAGCTTTTTTAAAAGGTGCTGCGACTTTATTTTTTACTACTCTTGCTCTTATTCTATTTCCAATTATCTCAGTACCTACTTTTATTGCTTCAGTTTTTCTTAGATCTATTCTTACGGAGCTATAAAATTTTAATGCTCTTCCTCCAGGAGTAGTTTCTGGATTTCCAAAAATCACTCCTACTTTTTCTCTTAGTTGGTTGATAAACACGCATACAGTATCTGTTTTATGAATTATAGACGTTAGTTTTCTCAGTGCTTTTGACATTAACCTTGCCTGTAATCCAACTTGCATATCTCCCATATTGCCTTCAATCTCAGCATTTGGTACAAGCGCAGCTACGCTATCAACAACTATGATATCTAATGCTCCACTCCTAATAAGATACTCTGTGATTTCTAATGCCTGTTCTGCCGAATCTGGCTGTGAGATTAATAACTTGTCTGTATCTACTCCAATTTTTTTTGCATAATTTGGGTCCATTGCATGTTCTATATCTATAAATGCAGCTTGTCCACCCATTTGTTGAGCTTCAGCTACAGCAGACATAGCTAGAGTTGACTTTCCAGCTGATTCTGCCCCAAATATTTCTATTATTCTTCCTCGAGGTAGTCCTCCAATGCCCAATGCGTTATCTAATGTTAGCGAACCTGTTGGGATAGATTTTATCTGTTCAAAGTTACCTTGATCTCCTAAGCGCATAACTGCGCCCTTTCCGAAAGATTTTTCAATTTGAGCAAGCGCTATTTCTAGTGTGTTATCTTTTTCTTTTTCATTCATTGGTTTTATAATATCTAATTTTTTTGTGGCCATTTGACTTCCTTTTATAATAAATAAAAATTTTATATTTTAAATATTAGCACATTTGTTCTATTATTCAAAATATATATGTCAAACAGTTTTTAATGAGTTTATATGTTTATTATTATCTTTTTCCTAATACTACTTCTAGCGTACTTTCACTTCTATCTCTTATAATGCCAAGTTTAATTTTTTCTCCAGGAGAAGTATATAAAGCCAAAAAACCTACTAAATCATCCATAGAGTTTATTTTTTCTTCATTTACTGAGGTTATTATATCCCCGTCCCAACTTAAATTATTAAAACTACCTGTATCGTGTAATAATCCCGCTTCATCACTGGGGCCATCAATAGTAGTGTCAGTAATATAAGCTCCGGTAACAGATCTATCTACTCCGGTGCCTTGCCTAATGTCTACATTTAAATCCGTTCCAGAAATTCCTAGTAATGGATAATCATGTTTTCCATTGGTCATTATCGATTTTGCTACTTTATCAATTAAGTCGCTTGGCACTGCAAATCCAACACCTGAAAAAGAGCCAGACTCACTAATTATTTGGGTATTCATGCCGATTACTTTTCCTAATTTATCAAGTAGAGGTCCGCCCGAATTACCAGGGTTAATTGCAGCATCTGTTTGTAATACTGCAGGAATACTATATGTAGAAAATCCACTAAGTTTTGTTCTGCCAACACCACTAATTATTCCAGTAGTTATAGTAAATTGTTCGCCGAATGGATTTCCTAGAGCTATCGCAGTTTGGCCAGGTTTTACTTCGTTAGATTTACCAAATATTAGAGGCTCTATTTTATGTTCAAGTTCATCAATTTTTAGTACTGCAATATCTGAAGGAGGGTCTGATCCAACAATATCAGCTTCATACTCCATTCCGTTATAAAATTTTACAACGATTTTTTCAGTATTATTTATAACATGAAAATTTGTAATTATGTGACCTGATTCATCCCAAATAAAACCTGACCCACTTCCTGAACCCATTTGATTATCTGTTTTTATGTATACAACAGAATTAATTGTATTTTGGAAAATTTCTGAAAAATATTCATCTGGTATTAGAATTTCATTGTCATCATTAAGATTATTTTCTTCTAAAATATTTTCTTCTAAAATATTTTCTTCGGAATTAGATAAAATCTCCTTAGAGGAACAAGATACTAATAAACCTAAAGCCATAAGTAAAATTATTATTATTATTGATACATTTTTCATAATATGTTTTTCATTCATACTTATATTATAAATTAAAAAATGTAGAAAAATGTTAAGAAATTTTATGTATTTTTCCATCCTGAAGATATTGGTAATCTACGATCTTTGCCAAGAGCTAAGTTAGAAATTTTTATCCCTGGAGGGCTTTGTCTTCTTTTATATTCATTTCTATCAATAAGATTTATATTTTCAATAATTAATTTTTTATTCATATAGCCAAATTTTTTCTTAAATTCTTTTGCAATTCTTTCTGGAGAAAATTTTTTTTCTACATATAGCTTAATTATTAGATCAAGCTTATCGTAAGGTGGTAAGCTGTCAGAATCTAGTTGATTAGGCCTAAGTTCAGCAGTAGGTAGTTTGTTTATAATATTTTTAGGAATTATTTCAGAGGAATTAGTTTTATTAATATGTTCACAAACTTCATAAACCATAGTTTTTGAAACATCTTTAATGCAACTGAATGCCCCTGCCATATCACCATATAAGGTGCCGTATCCTGTTGCCATTTCAGACTTATTTCCAGTTGTTAGTAGCAAAAAATTAAATTTATTCGCCAGTGCCATCATTATATTGCCTCTTATTCTAGACTGAATGTTTTCCTCTGCTAAGCCTGATTTTGATTTGGCAAATAATTTTTCGAGAGACTTATCAAAAGAATTATGAATATTATTTATTGGTATCTTTATCAGTTCTAATCCTAGGTTTTCACATAATGTTTTTGCATCATTATAACTATTTTCTGATGAGTATTTAGATGGAAGAGAAACTGCAAGAACATTTTTAGGTCCTATAGCATCCGTTGCAATAGCTGCTACTAAAGCCGAATCTATTCCTCCTGATACTGCTACTAAAACTCGAGAAAAATTATTCTTAGTCACATAGTCTCTTGTTCCAAGAATAATTGCTCTATAAATACTATCAATTTTTGAAAAATTAGGTACTTTAGATAAAATATTTTCATTTAAGTTTTCAAAAGAATCAAGTTTTATATTTTTAGTAGAGTATTTTTCTTTTCTTTCTTTTTGTTGATTTTTATTCTTATCAATATCTAAAGTTGAAATCATTAGGTTCTCTTTGAATCTTTCACTGGATGAAATAATTTCTCCTTTATTATCGGTTAGTAAGCTACCACCATCAAAAACTAGTTCATCTTGACCTCCAACCTGATTAGTATATAAAAGATGAACTTTATTTTTTTTAGAAATATTTTTAATTAGATTTATTCTTTTTGCATACTTATCTAATTCATAAGGTGAGGAATTAATATTTATTATTAATTGTGCGCCTTTTCTTGCCTGGATAGATACAAGACCTCCATCTTCCCAAATATCTTCACAAATACTTATTCCTATATTTATATTATTAATGTTAAATATTGGAATTTCCTGACCGGGATAAAAATACCTTTTTTCATCGAAAACTCCGTAATTAGGTAGATAAATTTTATTATAAATATATTTAATTTTTTTGTTCTGAATAACTGCAGCAGAGTTGTAGAGTTTATTTTTTATCTTATTTACAAAACCTATAACAACAGTAATATTTTTTACTGATTTACTGATTGCTTTTAGTTTTTTGATATTCGTATTAACGAAGTGATCGTAGTGAACTAAATCTTCGGGAGGGTAACCAGTTATTGTCAATTCAGGAAAAGTTAGTATGTTAACTTTTTTTTTCTCAGCTTTTTTTATAAATGCTATTATTTTTTTTCCATTGGAATTAATATCACCAACAGTGGTGTTAATTTGTGCAGATGCTAATGTTATTTTTGCCATGAAACTAAGTGTAACTAATAGATGGTCTTACGTATTTGCCTACAGATGGTAAGTTTGATTTACCCATTAGAAACAAGTCTATATTTCTTGCACAACTTCTACCGCTAGCTATAGCATGGACAACTAATGATTGACCCCTTTGCATATCTCCACATGAAAATATTTTTTCTATGCTAGTCATCATATTATTGTTAGTTGAAACATTCCCTCTTTTATCGTAATCAATCTTTAGGGATTCTAAAAGTCCCTCATGCTGAGGATGTAAAAATCCCATCGCTAAGAATACTCTTTCGGCGTCTATACTAAAGTTGGTATTGGGTACTTCTTTCATTGAAAGTTGACCTGTTTCGTTATCTTTTACCCATTCAACACGAATACATTCGATAGAAATTAAGTTGTTATTATCATCACCAACAAATTTTTTTGTAAGTACGTTATAATCTCTTTCTCCACCTTCTTCGTGGGCACTAGAAGTTCTGAAAGTAGTTGGCCAGTTTGGCCATGGATTATTATCATTTCGTTCAATTGGCGGCCTAGACATAATCTCCATTTGTACGATATTTTTTGCTCCTTGTCTATGAGAAGTACCTAAACAGTCAGCTCCAGTATCTCCACCTCCAATAATTACAACATTTTTATCTTTAACATCTATATTTTTAGAGCTATCAAAAGTCAAACCTTTTAACTTTTTGTTTTGCTGAGATAGGAAGTCCATCGCAAAATGTATACCATTTAGATTTCTACCTTCTATAGGTAAGTCACGAGGAATAGTTGAACCTCCAGAAAGGCATACAGCATCATATTCATTAATAAGTTCTTCTGAAGTAACATCAATGCCAACATTAGTATTAACTATAAATTTAACGCCCTCTTCTCTCATTTGATCTATTCTTCTGTCTACGATATGTTTTTCTAATTTAAATTCAGGTATACCAATAGACAATAATCCACCAATATACTCATTTCTTTCGAAAACAGTTACGGAGTGGCCTGCCCTGCAAAGTTGTTGAGCAGCAGCTAAACCAGCTGGACCAGAACCAACAACGGCAACTTTTTTATTAGTTTTATTATTATTTATTATAGGTTTGATCCATCCAGATTCCCATGCCATTTCAGCGATATTTTTTTCTATCATTTCAATTGTTACTGGGTCTGAATTTATTGAAAGAGTACATGACGCTTCACAAGGTGCAGGACAAATCCTACCGGTAAACTCAGGAAAATTGTTTGTAGCATGTAAAGTTTCAATAGCACTTTTCCAATCCTGATTATATACATGATTATTAAACTCAGGGATTAGATTTCCTAAAGGGCACCCACTATTACAGAACGGAACTCCACAATCCATACATCTGCTAGCTTGAGTCTGATATTTTTTTTCATCCCATTTTGTATAAACTTCTTTCCAGTCAGAAATTCTTTTATTTGCACTTCTTCTTTTTGGAGTTTGTCTTGTATGATTAATAAATCCTTGTATTTTACTCACTAAAGCTAAATTCCTCTCTATTATTTTCTTTTATAATTTTTCCAAATTCACGAGGCAAAACTTTTAAGAATTTAGATTGATATGAATTCCAATTATTAAGAATTTTTTCAGCTATCTTGCTTCCAGTATAATTTTTGTGGTTTGAGATCAATTTTTTAAGAGTATCGATATCTTTTTGGTTATTTTCGACTTTTAAAATATCTGAAAATGACTTATCAAAATTATTTTCAAAACTTCCATCATGGTCAAGAACAAATGCTACACCCCCGCTCATACCTGCACCAAAATTCCTACCTGTTTTACCTAGTACTACAACACAACCTCCAGTCATATATTCACATCCATGATCTCCTATACCTTCAACTACTGCTACGGCAGATGAATTTCTAACAGCAAATCTTTCTCCTGCTAGTCCTGATATATAGGCTTCACCACCAGTTGCACCGTAAAGAGCAACATTTCCTATGATAATATTTTTGTCTGATATGAGGGTAGATTTATCACTGGGTTTAATTATTATTCTTCCTCCAGACAAACCTTTTCCAACATAATCATTAGCATCACCTTCCAAATTAAAATTTATACCCTTCACTAAGAATGCCCCAAAACTTTGTCCAGCAGAACCTTTGAAATTTATATTAATAGTATTTTCCTCTAAAGTTTTACTTCCTAATAATTTAGTTATTTCCCCACTTAAAGTTGCTCCAACAGTTCTATTTAAGTTTGTTATAGTCATGTTTTCACGAACAGTAGCTTTGTTTTTAATTTTTGGTAGAGAAATTTCAATTATTTTATTATCAAGACTATCTTTAAGACCATGATCTTGAGAAATACAACAATATGCATGGTCATTTGGAAGTGTTTCTGGCTTGTGTAGTATTGGAGATAGGTCTAATTTTTTTGCCTTCCAATGAGTTATATTTTCTTTAATTCTTAGTTTATCTACCCTTCCTACCATTTCATTGACTGTTTTGAAACCCATTTTTGCCATATGCACTCTTAACCCTTCAGCAAGAAACATAAAATAGTTAATAACAGCATCTGGAGTACCAGTAAACTTTTTTCGTAACTCAGGGTCCTGTGTAGCAACGCCAACGGAGCAAGTATTAAGATGACATTTTCTAAGCATGATACAACCCATAGATATTAATGCACCTGTAGCTATTCCCCATTCTTCAGCACCTAATAACGCACCGATAAGAACATCTTTTGATGTTTTCATTTGTCCATCAGTTTGTACTATTATCCGATCTCTTAGTCCATTTGCAACCAGAACTTGCTGAGTTTCAGCTAATCCTAATTCCCATGGAACTCCAGCATGTCTTATAGAGCTGAGAGGTGAAGCTCCAGTTCCACCTGAGTCGCCAGATATTAATACGACATCTCCTTTACCTTTAGCAACTCCAGCTGCTATTACCCCAACTCCTGCTACAGATACTAACTTCACGTGTACTCTAGAATTAGTATTGACATTCTTAAGGTCGTGAATTAATTGAGCCAAATCTTCAATGGAATAAATATCATGATGAGGTGGAGGAGAAATAAGCTCTACTCCAGGTGTTGTTTTTCTGATATATCCTATATATTCTGATATTTTTTTGCCAGGTAGTTCTCCACCCTCTCCAGGTTTTGCACCTTGCGCCATTTTGATTTGAAGATCCTTCGCGTTAACTAAATAGTTTGTTGTTACACCAAATCTTCCGGATGCAACTTGTTTCACTGCACTAGACCTAGAGTCTCCATTGGAATCTAACTCGAATCTTTCTGGATCTTCACCACCTTCACCTGTGTTAGATCTAGCATTAATACGATTGGTTGCAATAGCCATAGTCTCATGAGCTTCTCTGCTTATCGAGCCAAGTGAAATTGCTCCTGTTGCAAATCTTTCAACAATTTTTTCTGCAGATTCGACATCTGCAATAGGGATTTCATTTCCATACACAGGCTCAATCATATTACGAAGTGTCACATGGTCTTCTAATTCATTATCAGAGGATTCTTCAAACATAGTAAATATATTTTTATCGTTTCTTTTTACGGCATCTTGAAGTAAGGCAATAGTATTTGGATTCCACATATGCCTCTCACCAGTAGATCTCCACAAATACAAGCCTCCTAGATCCATTTTCAGATTAGATGGTATGTTATCTGGTGCAAAAGCTCTAGAATGATTAAGAATCAAATCTTCATTTATTTCAGCTAATCCTATTCCACTAATTCTAGATGTAGTCCATGTAAAATATTTATCTACAAAAGATTGAGACAAGCCTAATGCTTCGAATATTTGAGCTCCCATATAACCTTGCAAGGTAGAAATTCCCATTTTTGCCATAGTTTTTACTACTCCTTCTTCAACTGCTTCACGAAAATTATTTTCAGCAATATTTTTTTCTGGGATACTTTCTTCATTTAAAGGACTTAATCTTATACCTTCTATACTCTCAAAAGCTAAGTAAGGATTTATTGCTGACGCCCCGTAACCAAAAAGAGTAGCAAAATGATGAACTTCTCTAGGTTCACCAGATTCAACTATGATGTCAGCTTGAGATCTAATTCTTTTTCTTATCAGGTAGTGATGTACTGAACCAACAGCTAATAATGAGGGAATATAACTATGATTTTTGTCAACACCACGATCAGATAAAACCAAAATAGTGTAACCATCAGAAATAGCTTTGTCTGCTTCATGGCAAATTTGTTCAATTCGTTTTTCTAAATTAGTTGAATTATTTATTTCAAAAAGAGTTGAAATTGTTTTAGTTTTTACAGCAGCAAATTTGGTATTTGATTGAATTTTTTTCAATTCATTATCAAGAAGAATAGGGTGGTCTATTCTAATAGTTTTGCAATGATCCGGAGTAGTATCAAAAATATTAGGCCTTCTCCCCACGGGGACAGCTCTTTGTGTGAATAATTTTTCCCTAATAGCGTCTAAAGGTGGATTAGAAACCTGAGCAAAAGCTTGCTTGAAGTAAGCAAAAAGATTTTGTGGTTTATCAGAAAGAACAGCTAAAGGAGCATCATTACCCATTGAACCTTGAGGTTGATGAGCTGTTATAGCCATTGGTTTTATAATTAAGTCAAGCTCTTCTTTTGTATACCCAAAAGCAACTTGACGATTAATTAAATTATCCATATCAGTATATTTTTTTTCTTCTACATCCTCCAATTGAGAAATTGTTACGCGATTTGAATCTAACCATTCACCATAAGGATTGGCACTTGATAAATTCTTCATTAATTCTTCAGGTTCAATAATCCTCTTTTCATTAAAGTCTAATAAAAACATTTTTCCTGGTTCTAATCTTGACTTGTAAAGTATATCTTCTTCATCAACATTAAGAACTCCAGTTTCAGATCCCATAACTAACAAATCATTCTTAGTTACAAAATAACGAAAGGGCCTTAATCCATTTCTATCTAATACTGCACCAACAGCTGTTCCATCGGTGAAAATTACCATTGCCGGACCATCCCAAGGCTCCATTAAATTACCATGATATTCATAAAAGTCTTGGGTTTCTTTACTTATAGAGTCATTGTCATACCACGCTGCTGGAATCATCATAGCTGCAGTGTGTTCAATTGACCTACCAGACATTCTTAATAATTCAAAAACATTGTCAAGAGATGCCGTGTCAGAAGGTGAATCACTTTCGCAAACTGGCGTGAGATTATTTATTTTGTCTCCAAAAAAATTAGAATTAAGAGTTTTTTCCCTAGCTTGCATCCAATTTCTATTACCCCTTACTGTATTAATTTCTCCATTATGAGCTAACATTCTGTAAGGATGAGCCAATTTCCATGAACCTAGAGTATTTGTTGAAAATCTTGAATGGACTAATCCAAAAGCACTATTAAAATTTTTGTTGCTAAGATCTGGATAAAATTTTCTTAGTTGATCGACAAGAAGCATGCCTTTATATATTATTGTTCTAGAAGACCATGAACATATATAAAATTCTCTATTTATAATATCTTTTAAGTCTTCATTTGAATTGATTCTTTTTACCTGATTTTCACAAGTTTTTCTTGTAAGATATAAGCTTCTTTCAAAATCGTCGCCAGAACTATTTTTTGTAGATTGTACTATTAATTGTTCAATTCTAGGCATCAATGATTTTGCGGATTTTCCAATTTCACTAGGGTTTATTGGAACGTTTCTCCATGTAATAATCTTTAAACCATTCTCTGATGCGGTTTTCTCAATTATTTTCTTAATTTTACTATTAATATCATTATCATTAGGTAAAAAGCACATTGCCACTGCATACAAACCTTTATCAGGCAAAATAAAATTTAGTTTTTTTGATTCTGCCACAAAAAACTCATGAGGCATTTGAACGGTTATTCCAGCACCATCTCCAGTGAGTGGGTCTGAACCCGCAGCACCTCTGTGACCTAAATGTTCAAGCACTTCTAAGGACTGCTCTACTATCTTGTGAGATGAATTAGATTTGATATTTGCAACCATACCAACTCCACAGGCGTCATGTTCGAAATCCTCAGAATACAAACCATACTTTGCATTATATTTGAAGTTTTTGTTTTTTAATGTTTCATAATCTGTCATATTTAAATTCTAATATAAATTAATAAATTTCAAATAGAAAAAACTAATTAAAGATTTTGATATTTGCTAATTTCGTAATCAGTAACATAAGAAGAAAAGTTTTTCCATTCTTGACGCTTGTTACTCAATAATGTTTCATAGGCATTATTACCTAGGGATTTTTTTAGAAGTTTGCTATCTTCTGCTATATCTATTGCTTCTTTTAAGGTTTCAGGTAATTTGATTACTCCATATTTTTTTAATTCTTTGTTTGAAAGCTTTGCGATATCTAAGTCAATTGGATTTTCAATTTTCATTTGGTTCTTGATCCCATCAAGTCCTGAAGCTAATAAAACAGAAAAAAGTAAATATGGGTTACTAGATGAGTCTGGGGCTCTATACTCAACCCTCAAACTGTCTTCTCTGCCAGCTCTGAAGCTTGGGACCCTTATTAAATCTCCGAAATTATTAGTACTCCAGGAGGAATAAGTGGGTGCTTCAAGGCCAGGTATTAGTCTTTTATAAGAATTTACCCATTGGTTAGTAACTACACATATTTCAGATGCATGTGCAATTAAACCAGCAATAAATTGTCTACCTAATTTTGATAATTTGTACTCTAAATTATCATCAAAGAAAAGATTTTTATTTCCTTCAAATAATGACATGTGGGTATGCATACCTGATCCATGCCTATCATTGTAAGGTCTGGGCATAAAAGTTGCATTTATACCACTAAGAGTAGCAAGTTCTTTAGCGACAACTTTAAATGTCATTATAGAGTCAGCCATAGTCAAAGCATCAGTATGCCTTAGATCTATTTCATGTTGCCCTTTACTTACCTCATGGTGGCTATGTTTTACAGGTATACCCATTTGTTCTAGAGTAAGAACAGTGTCTCTTCTAAGATCCGACTCTACCAGGTCTGTAGATGTTTGATCAAAATATTCATATTGCTCATTTACATCAAAAAAATTGTCTTCGTTTCTATCATAATAATATTCCATTTCTGGAGATACATAAAAGGTAAATCCCATTTTTTTAGCTTCTGATAGATTTTTTATTAAAATATTTCTTCCATCAGAATCTGACGGATTGCCATTCGAGTCTAATATATTACAAAAAATTCTTGCAACAGTAGCTTTTGTACGCCAAGGTAATATTTCAAAGGTTGATGGATCAGGTAATGCAACTTTATCAGTCTCAGTATCTCTTATTGAGGCTTGTATAGAACTTCCATCAAAACTAGCCCCATTTTTCATTACTCCTTCTAGCTCGTCAATTGTTATAGCAAATCCTTTTAAATTACCAAGAATATCAGAAAACCATAACCTAATAAATTTTACATTATTCTCATTAGCAGACATTAGTACATAATTGATTGCTTCTTTATTATTATTATTCATATTTTTTCCTAATTCATTTTCTATATCTATTTTTCAGGAGGTACAAACTTATATCCTACGTTCCATTGTGTTTCGATAAAATTGTGAGTTGGATTATCTATTTTACTTCTTAATCTTCTAATATGCACGTCTACAGTTCGAGTTCCACCAAAATAGTCATAATCCCATACGCTCTTTAATAATGAATCTCTAGAATAAACTCTATTCGGATTAGATGCTAGGAATTTTAATAATTCATACTCTTTATATGTAAGGTCAATTTTCTTATCTAATAAATAAACTTCATATCTTTGAGAGTTTATTTTCATTATTTTATAATCTATCAAGCCTTCCTCTAAATCATTGCTTTCAGGATCTGCTTTAGGTATTAACCTTTCTATCCGAATATATATTTCTTCTTTCGAGAAAGGGATAAAGCATACTTCAAGATTTTGTAGTTTAAGATTTACATCATCTACCATAGTTGATGAGAAAATTATTAATGTAGGTATGTTATCTTTTGATAAATCATCTAATATTTTATTTGTAAGTCCTACTTCAATGCCTGGATTCCAGATTAGTGCAATATTAATATTTTTTGAAATATAATTATAATCAAGTTGATCTATAGAATTAAAGTTATAATTTTTATAAGCTTCATTCATATCACTAAGCAGTCTTTGGGACTCTGAGTCACGGAAGCCTAAAATACCTATTTCAGTTTTCATAAATTCCTGATGATTTTTTTTTGTTTGTTATTATGATAAATGTTTACAAATAATCATAGTATTTATTATATACAAATTTTAATTTCTGCAATATTATTTTTTTTTAGTAAAAAAAAGACTAAATATCGTTGACTTATTACCCTATCCATTCGTATACTTATTCTTTGTGACTTGATTGATAACATCAATGTCCACCCTGAATTTATTTTAACTGGAGTATAACTTTGCCTACTGTAAATCAATTGGTAAGAAAATCTAGAAAGCAAAAAAGGAGAAAACCTAAAACTCCTGCTATGCGTTACGTATTTAACTCTTTTTTGAGCAAACAAATTGAGAACAAAAAAGGTAGCCCTCAAAAAAGAGGAGTCTGTTTGCAGGTAAGGACTGTTACTCCAAAAAAACCCAATTCAGCATTACGAAAAGTTGCAAGAGTCAGGCTAAGTAATGGCATGGAAGTGACAGCTTACATACCAGGTGAAGGGCACAACCTACAGGAGCACTCAGTTGTTCTTATCAGAGGAGGTAAAGTCCCTGATCTGCCTGGAGTTCGATATCACGTAGTTCGTGGAGCCTTAGACACTTCTGGAGTTGAAGATAGGAAGCGCGGGAGAAGTAAATATGGTACTAGTAAAGGCAAAAGTTAGTTGAGTAAATTTATTATTAGAACGTTCTTTTTCAGGATAAGTATTTAGATGGCAAGGCGAAGACAAGCAAAAAAAAGAGAGATACTTCCAGATTCACAATATGGAAGTATTAGTTTATCAAGGTTTATTAATAGATTAATGATTGGTGGGAAAAAATCTATTGCGCAAAAAGCAATGTATGATTCTTTGGGTCGACTAGAGAAACAAGTTGGTAAGCCAGCAATTGAGATTTTTGATCAAGCTATAAAAAATGCCATGCCTGCTCTAGAAGTAAAACCAAGAAGAGTTGGTGGAGCAACATATCAGGTTCCTGTAGAAGTAAGGCCAGATAGGCGTAATGCACTTGCCCAAAGATGGATTATTTCAGCCGCAAGGTCAAGGTCTGGCACTACTATAGCTGATAGATTGTATGAAGAGTTGCTTGAAGCCTATAATAATTCTGGTTCTGCTGTTAGAAAAAGGGAAGATTTACATAGAATGGCCGAGGCGAACAGGGCTTTTGTTCACTACAGGTGGTGATAAAAATTATGTCTGATAATGTTAATTTAAATAAAGTTAGGAATATAGGTTTTATAGCTCATATAGATGCTGGTAAAACTACTGTAACTGAAAGAGTACTTTTTTTCACGGGAGAGACATATAAGATCGGTAACATTGATGAAGGTACAACTGTTATGGACTTTATGTCCCTTGAAAGAGAAAGAGGAATTACTATTGGTTCTGCGGCTACCAATGCAAAATGGGATGGTCACATTGTAAATATTATTGATACTCCTGGGCACGTTGACTTCACTGCTGAAGTGGAAAGAAGTTTGCGAGTTTTAGATGGAGGAGTTGTTGTTCTTGAATCAGTATCAGGAGTTCAGCCTCAATCAGAAACTGTATGGAGGCAGGCTGATACTTATAAAGTTCCTCGTCTAATTTTTGTAAATAAAATGGATAGGCTTGGTGCAAACTTTGATTTTGCTGTTCAAACTGTTCATGAACGACTGGGAGCTAATGCTGTTCCTATACAAATACCCATTGGGGCTGAGTCAGAATTCAATGGTTTGATTGATTTGGTTGAAGAAAAAGCATATATTTATGAGTCAGCGGAGGCTATAGAACATAAAATTGTAGATGTTCCCGATCAGTATAAAGAAGCTGTAGAATCTGCAAGAAATCATTTAATAGAAAAAATTGCTGAAACTGATGATGATCTAATGATGAAATTTTTAGAAGAAGAAGAGATATCAGTTGACGAGATTAAAAAATCTCTAAGGCAAGCGACAATTGATCTAAAAATTTTTCCTGTATGTGTAGGTTCAGCACTAAAGCATAGAGGTGTGCATCCTTTACTTGATGCTATAATTCAATATCTACCTTCACCTAATGACGTTCCTGCCATAGAAGGAGTTGATCCTTCAGATGAATCAAAGAGTCTACAGAGAAAGCCCTCCTTAGATGATCCTATGACAGCTTTGGCCTTTAAGGTGGTTACTGATCAACATGTGGGTCGTTTAGTGTATTTAAGGGTTTACTCTGGACAAATAGAATCTGGTACGACTGTGTATAATTCTGCAACTCGTTCAAGAGAAAGAGTAGGAAGACTGATGGTTATGCATGCAGATTCTAGAGAGGAAAAACAATCAGCAGGTCCTGGTGAAATTGTAGCAGCTATTGGATTGAAATCGACTGTTACTGGTCAGACATTATGCCCGCAAGATCAACAAATTTCGCTTGAGCAAATTTCTTTTCCTGACCCAGTTCTATCTGTTGCAGTAGAACCAAAAACTAAATCAGATCAAGAAAAAATGTCCAATGCGCTAGTTCGCTTGGCAGATGAAGATCCTACTTTGGAAGTAAAAAGTGATGAAGAAAGTGGTCAAGTTATTTTAGCAGGAATGGGTGAGCTTCACCTTGATGTTATTGTTGAGAGAATGCGTCGTGAATTTAATGTTGATGCCACTGTTGGGGCTCCAAGAGTTGCTTACAGAGAGACTATAACAAAAGAAGCAATAGCTCAAGGAAAACTAGTAAGGCAATCAGGTGGTAGAGGTCAGTATGGTGATTGTACTCTTAGACTTGAGCCGCTTAAGGCTGGAGATGGTTTGCAGTTTGAATCAGAAATCACCGGTTCTACATTGCCAAGAGAATACTTCAAGCCCATCGAGCAAGGATTTATGGAAGCTGCAAAGTCTGGAGTTATAGCTGGATATCCTTCAGTAGATATTAAAGCAGTTTTAATTGATGGCTCGCATCATGATGTTGATTCATCAGAAATGGCTTTTCAAGTTGCCGCATCAATGGCATTCAAGGCAGCAATGCAAAAAGGTAAACCTTCTTTGCTAGAGCCTATAATGAAAATAGAAGTAGTCACTCCATCAGAATTTTTAGGTGATGTTCTCGGAGATCTTAATTCTAGGCGGTCTCAAGTTCAAAATATGGATGCAAGGGGAGAGGTTCAGGTTGTGAATGCTTTTATACCGCTTGCTGAAACCTTTCAATATGCGACACATGTTAGATCTTTAACAACTGGAAGGGCAAGCTTCTCAATGCAATTAGATCACTATGCAGCTGTACCCAAAAGCGTTACAGAAAAAATTTCAGGAGCTGGAGGATAGAATGGCTGACCAAAAGATAAGAATAGTTTTAAAGGCGTTTGATCACAGGGTTCTTGATTTATCTGCTCAACAGATAATGGAAACTGCAGAAAGAACAGGTGCTCGTACTGCCGGGCCTATCCCAATGCCTACTAATAACAAAAAGTTTACTGTTATAAGGGGTCCTCATGTCCATAAAGATGGAAGAGAATATTTTGAATTGAGGATTCATAAAAGATTGATAGAGATCCTTGCTCCTAGTTCAAAAACTATGGATTCACTGACAAGATTAAATATGCCGGCTGGTGTAGATATAGCTATAAAGTTATAAAAGGGATATTGATTGAAAATGATTATAAATGGACTTTTAGGTAAAAAAATAGGAATGACGACTTTTTTTCATAAAGATGGAAAATCAGAGGCTGCTACTGCAATAAAATTAGGCCCGTGTACAGTTACTCAGGTCAAGACTTCCCAGAGAGACGGTTATGATGCTGTTCAGATTGGATTTGAAGAATCAAAAAATCTAAATAAGCCAGATTTAGGACATCAATCAAGAGCAGAGGGTAATTTTAGATTTCTTCAAGAATTTTCTGTTGATAATTTGGATGAGTTTCAAGTTGGTCAAAAAGTAGATATGGGGATTTTTGAAATTGGTGAACCTGTAAAGGTGATAGGGGACTCAAAAGGTAGGGGCTTTTCTGGTGTTGTCAGAAGGTATAATTTTAGAGGTGGTCCAAAGACTCACGGCCAATCTGATAGGCACAGAGCTCCTGGATCTATAGGAGCTGGATCATCACCCGGTAGAGTTTGGCCTGGAACGCGAATGTCTGGTAGATATGGAGGAGAAAGATTTACGATTCGTGGGATTAATGTATTAGCAAAAGACGAAGAGAATAATATTATATTTATTAGTGGCCCGGTACCTGGGTCTGAAAATACTCTAATTAGAGTTGAAAAAAATATCAAAGGCAAGTCTAGGTCTGTAAATGCATATTACGAACAAGAAGAGACTCCAAAAGCAGAAGAGGCTCCAAAAGCAGAAGAGGCTCCAAAAGCAGAAGAGGCTCCAAAAGCAGAAGAGGCTCCAAAAGCAGAAGAGGCTCCAAAAGCAGAAGAGGCTCCAGAAGCAGAAGAGGCTCCAAAAGCAGAAGAGGCTCCAAAAGCAGAAGAGGCTCCAAAAGCAGAAGAGGCTCCAAAAGCAGAAGAGACTCCAAAAGCAGAAGAGGCTCCAAAAGCAGAAGAGGCTCCAAAATCAGAAGAGACTCCTAAGGAGGATAAATAGATGAAAATGAATATTTATAATTCTAAAGGAGAAAAATTAGAGGTTTACGACGCTGATGATTTCGTATGGGATGCAAAAAATAATGAAATACTTTTGCATCAAGTTGTTACCACTCAACAAGCAAATCAAAGGTTGGGAACTCATTCTACTCAAACAAGGGCTAATGTATCATATTCTACAAAAAAATTACGTCCGCAAAAAGGTACAGGTAATTCTAGGCAAGGAAGTGCTAGGTCTTCTATACGAGTTGGGGGTGGTGTAGCTCATGGCCCGCATCCAAGGAGTTATAGAAAAAAATTGCCAAAAAAAATGAAACAACAGGCAATAAGAATTGCACTTTCAAACAAATATAGATCAAAAGACATACAGGTTGTAGATAAAATTTCAGTCAAAAAGCCAAGTACAAAAGATGTGGTTAAATTTATGGAAAATCTCAAATGTGATGGAAAAACTTTGATAATAATGGATTCTCCTGACAGCAATATACTAATGTCTGTTAAAAATATCAATAATGTTGAAGTTCAAACAGCTTCAATGATAAATCCACTTCAAACTCTAAGATATCCTAATCTATTATTCACAAAGGATGCTATCAAGAAAATTGAAAAGATTTGGGGGAAAAACAATGATATTGTCTAAAATATTAATACGCCCTCTAGTGACAGAAAAAAGTACTATACTAGGTGAATCTGGTAGATATGTTTTTGAAGTTGAAAAATCTGCTACAAAAAAAGATATCGCTAAGGCGGTTGAGGAGGCTTTTAGTGTTAATGTAGTAAAAGTAAACACTATGAATGTCTCGGGCAAGGTTAAGCGTTATGGAAGAAGACCTTCAAAGCAACCTAATTGGAAAAAAGCTATCGTCTTACTTGAATCTGGCCAAACTATACAGTTATTTGAGGGAGCTTAATAATGAGTTTGAGAGAATATAAACCAACTTCTCCTGGTAGAAGGGATACAGTGTATGATGATTTTAGTGACATAACTACCAAAAAGCCTGAAAAATCTCTTCTTGCTCCTCTAACAAAAAAAGGTGGAAGAAATAATAGAGGTAGGGTTACTGTTAGGCATAGAGGTGGGGGTCATAAAAGACGCTATAGATTGGTAGACTTTAAGAGAACTAAACCAGGTATTGCGAGGGTGGTTTCAATCGAATATGATCCAAATAGAACTGCTAGGATTGCTCTAATTAGACATGAGGATGGTAAAAAAAGTTATGTTGTAGCATCATCATCTATGAAGGTTGGTGATCAAATTCAGAATGGCGAAAATGCCCCAGTTACAGTTGGTAACAGCAAGGTCTTGTCTTCTCTTCCTACGGGTACTCTAGTCTATAATATAGAATTATTTCCTGGAAAAGGTGGGCAAATGGTAAAAAGTGCAGGTGCAGTTGCTCAAGTGATGGCTCATGAATCAAGTTATACTCTACTTAGATTGCCATCTGGCGAGATGAGGAGAGTATTGAGTGAATGTTCAGCATCAATCGGTCAGGTTTCTAATGTTGATCATAAAAATGAAAAGCTTGGAAAGGCTGGGAGAAATCGCCATAGAGGTAGACGTCCAACAGTTAGAGGTTCGGTAATGAGTCCTGCAGCGCATCCTCATGGTGGAGGTGAAGGAAGATCTGGTATTGGTATGCCGGGTCCAAAAACCCCATGGGGTAAACCTGCTTTGGGAAAAAGAACTCGTAGAAATAAATCTACATCAAAATATATATTAAGGCGAAGGTATGGATAAAATTGTCTAGATCAATTAAAAAAGGTCCTTTTGTAGACCCTAAATTAATGAAGAAAGTTTCTGAATCTCAAAAGAGCGGAAATCGACAACCAATTAAGACATGGTCAAGGGCATCAATGATTATGCCAGAAATGGTTGGTGTAACCATTGCTGTCCATGATGGAAGAAGATTTTTGCCTGTGCTTATTACCGAAAATATGGTTGGGCATCGCCTAGGGGAATTTGCTTCTACAAGGACATTTAGGAGTCATGTTAATAAAAGTGACAGGGCGGTAGGATGATGGCAATAGCAAGAATAAAAAATATTGGAATTTCAGATTATAAATTGCGCTTGGTTATTGAACAGATAAAAGGCAAAATGGTAAATGATGCAATACCTCTGTTGACATTTATGACTTCACCAGCATCTAAGGAAATTCTAAAAATATTAAATTCAGCCGTAGCTAACGCTGAAAATAATGATCTTAGAACAAAAGATAATTTAAAAATTATTCGTATAACTGCTGATAAAGCTACTTGGATCAGACGTTATAGGCCAAAGGCAAGAGGGCGTGCAGGTGCTTTTGATAGGCCTACATCTCATTTAACAATAGAAGTAGAAGAAGTGGAGAATAGTTAACATGGGTCAGAAAACACATCCAATTGGTTTTAGGTTAGGTGGGGTAAGAGACTGGGATGCTCATTGGTTTGCAAAGGATGCAGCAAGTTACAGAGAATTAATTAGAGAGGATCAGTCTATACGTCAGATGATTGATAAAAAATACTCTGAAGATGCCGCTATAGCTAGAGTTGAAATCGAAAGAGATACTGATGAAATGGTAGTCTCCGTCCATACAGCAAGGCCAGGAATAATCATTGGAAGAGGTGGTGCTAGAGTAGATCAACTCAAAGAAGATTTAGAAAAACTTACTTCAAAAAAAGCAAGATTAAATATTCAAGAAGTTAGACAACCTGAGTTAGTAGCAAAGCTTGTTGGTGAATCTATAGCTGAACAAATAGAGCGACGAGTTGCTTACAGAAGAGCTATAAAGATGGCTATGCAACGAACAATGCAAAGTGGAGCTAAGGGAATCAAGGTAGTCATATCAGGTAGACTTGGCGGTGCTGAAATTGCTAGGACTGATAAACAAAAAGAGGGAAGAACTCCCCTGCACACACTTCGAGCACAGATAGATTACGCTGTTTCCGAAGCTAAGACAACTTATGGAATTATAGGTATCAAAGTTTGGGTTTACACTGGAGATATGATACCTTCTGCAGAAAATTTAAGAGCTAGGTCATTAGAGAGAATGTCAAGTAATAATCAAGAAAAAGAAACTGATGATTCTAAAAATGTTAATAAAGTGGAAAAAGAAAAGCAGGATAAATAAGTAATGCTTCAGCCTAAGAGAACAAAATATAGAAAATTTCATCGAGGTAGGATGAAAGGAATTAGAACTAAAGGTTCTAGTATGGTCTATGGGGAATTTGGATTGAAAGCTGAAGGCCCAGGTTGGGTTTCAGCTCGTGAAATTGAGGCAGCAAGACGAGCAATTACTGGTTATGTCAAAAGAGGTGGACAGTTATGGGTTAGACTTTTTCCTGATAAGGCAATTAGTGCAAGGCCTGCAGAAACACGAATGGGTGGAGGTAAAGGAGCTGTAGATAGATGGGTGGCTGTTATTAGAAGGGGTAGAATGTTATATGAAATAGCTGACGTTTCTGAGGAAGATGCTAGAGAAGCGTTAAGAAGGGCTTCTCATAAATTATCTATTCCAACAAGAATTGTTTCAAGGAGTGAAGAATTTTAATGAAGATTGATGAAATAAGACAACTAAATAATTCAGATTTAGAAAAAGAACTAATGGAACAACATAAAGCTTTAATGAATCTGAGATTTAGCAAAGCTACATTGCAACTGACCAATACAAATGAAATTGGTAATACCAAAAAAATTATCGCAAGAGTAAATACAGTTATAAATGAAAGAAGAATCAGTCAAGAACTTAATTCTGGTTCCCAAAAAATCGAACAGGATGATTCTTCAGAAGTAGTTAAGGATGGCATAAGTGGCACGTAAAAAACAAACTGGATTCATAATATCTGGAAAAAATGACAAAACAGTTATTGTTGGAGTTTCATGGCTTCAAAAAGATAGAATATATAAAAAATCTAGGAGAAAGCTAACCAAATTTGTAGCACATGATGAGCTCAACAGTGCGAGTATTGGAGATAAGGTGATGATAGAAGAAACTAGGCCTTATTCCAAAACAAAAAGATGGAGAGTTATTGAAATATTAGAAAAAGTTGACTATGAAGAAGTCAATATTGATCAAGAAAAGAAATTATAGGTATAAAAATGATTCAAAGAGAAACTCGACTTAAAGTAGCAGATAATTCAGGTGCCAGAGAAGTACTATGTATAAATATAACAGGTGGTGGTTCAAGAGCGTATGCATCACTTGGAGATGTTATTACATGTGCTGTAAAAGATGCGCAACCTGGAGGAAATGTGAAAATGCATGAAGTTGTAAAAGCTGTTGTCGTTAGGACATCTAAAGAAGTTCAACGATCAGATGGTTCCTTAATTCGGTTTGATGATAATGCCTGCGTTATAATTGGTGAAGATCAGAATCCTAGGGGTACACGAATATTTGGCCCGGTAGCAAGAGAATTAAGAAATAAGCAATTTATGCGAATAGTTTCATTGGCACCGGAGGTATTATAATGAGCAAAATAAAAATTAAAAAAGATGACCAGGTGCTAGTTATATCAGGTAAAGATAAGGGTAAAAAAGGAAATGTAATAAGAGTAATTTCTTCAAAAAATCAGGCTGTTGTTGAGGGAGTAAATATTTCAACAAGACATATAAAAGCGCGCCCTGGAGTTTCTCAAACAGGGATTGTTAAGGGAGAATCTCCTATTCATATTTCAAATCTTTTATTAGTTGATCCAGAAACTGGTAAATCCGGAAGAGTTTATAAAAAGAGGCTAGAAGATGGTTCTATGGTAAGGATGGTGAAGAGTGGCAGAAGATAAAAAGAAAATCGCAACAAAGAAAACTGCAACAAAGAAAACTGCAACAAAGAAAACTGCAACAAAGTCTAAACAGGTCAAAAAAAATGTTTCTACTAAACAAAAAGAAAAGGAATCTCTAGTTATAAGTATCCCTAGAGTTAAGAAAATTTACAATGATGAAGTTGCTCCTTTATTGACAAAAGAATTTGGGTATAAAAATCCAATGCAGGTACCTACAATTAAAAAAATAATTGTTAATATCGGCGTAGGTGAAGCTTTGGATAGTAATTCAGCTCTAAATGCCGCTAATAATGATTTGATGAAGATAACTGGTCAAAAACCTAAGCAAAATCGAGCAAAAGTATCTATTGCAAATTTCAAACTAAGAGAAGGATCTGTTGTTGGAACGAGTGTAACGCTTAGGGGTAAAAGAATGTGGCAGTTTTATGATAGGTTAGTTAATATTGCTCTTCCTAGAGTTAGAGATTTCAGAGGAATTAAGAGGTCAGGCTTTGATGGTCGAGGGAATTATTCATTAGGCATGCGAGATCAATCTACATTTCCGGAGATTGATTATAATGAAATTGATAAAATGAGAGGTTTACAAATAATTTTAGTTAACTCAGCAAATTCAGATGAAGAAGGCTTGAGATTATTTGAGTTGTTAGGTATGCCATTTATAAAGTTAGAAAATTAGTATATTAGGAGAATATTTTTGGCTAAAAGATCTATGTTAGAAAGAGAAAAAAAGAGAAAAAAACTTGTTGACTCTCATATGCAAAAGCGTATTGAGCTACGTAAAACTTCTCTGGATATGTCATTGACTCCAGAAGATAGATTTACTGCTAGACAAGAATTATCAAAATTACCCAAAAATTCTTCTCCTAATCGATTAAGAAATAGGTGTTCTGTCACCGGAAGACCTAGAGGTTACATGAGATATTTCGGGCTTTCCAGAATAACCTTTAGAAAACTAGCCTTGGAAGGTGAGCTTCCAGGGGTAAGAAAAGGAAGTTTGTAAATTGTCTATTAATGATCCAATTGCAGATATGATTACTAGAATTCGAAATGCTACTATGTCTAGGCATGAGACTGTAGATATTCCTAATTCAAAGATTAAGAAATCTATACTTAAGATTCTAAAAAAAGAAGGTTTTATTTCTGATTTAGGTTCAAAAGGAGACTCAGTGGCAAGTGAAGTTTTAAGTGTGAAATTAAAGTATTTTGATGGTAACACTCCTGCAATAATGGGATTAAAACGTGTTAGTAAACCGGGCCTCAGAGTCTATGTGGGTAAAAATGAAATACCAAGATATTTTGGAGGTATAGCCACAGCAATGTTGTCAACATCTAAAGGTATATTGACTGGGTACGAGGCAAAAAATCAAGGTTTAGGTGGAGAATTATTATTCTATGTTTGGTAAATACTTTATATTTAAGGAAAGTGAATAAAATATGTCTCGAATAGGAAAACAGACAATAAAAATCCCAGAAGGGATTAAGGTAGAATTACACTCTAGTATACTTACTGTTACTGGTAAGAATGATAGCTTGGAGTATAATTTGCCAGACAATATCACTATTGATATTACTTCTGATGAACTTAATGTACAAAGATCAAGTGATGAACCTAACGTTAGGGCTCTTCATGGGCTGTCAAGAAGCCTAATCAATAATATGGTGATTGGTTGTGACCAAGGTTTTGAAAAAAGGCTTGAATTAATTGGTACCGGTTATAGAGTTCAACAAAAGGGAAAAAGTTTAGAAATGAATGTAGGGTTTTCACATCCTGTATTAATAGATCCTCTAGAAAAAAATGTCTTAAAAACAGAAGGACAAAACTTCATTATCATTTCTGGTGCTGATAAACAATCTGTTGGTCAGCAAGCAGCAGTAATTAGAAAGTTTCGACCACCTAACCCATATACAGGAAAAGGAATCAAATATTCAGATGAAGTAATTAGAAGGAAGGCTGGTAAAACAGCAGTAGGAGGAACTCAATAAAATGGGAAGTAAGAAATTTGATACAAGAGGTAGATATATAAGGCATAGAAGAGTCAGGAAGAAAATTATTGGTCTAACTGATAAACCAAGATTATCTGTTTTTAGAAGTAATAAACATATACATGCACAAATCATAGATGATGAAAAAGGTGCGACTTTAGTAGCTTCGTCATCACTTAAATTAGATGAAACAATATCAAAATTAGATTTAGCTAAAATAGTTGGTGAAGATTTAGCCGATAAAGCTAAGTCTGCAGGAGTGAAAAAGGTTGTGTTTGATAGAGGGGGTTACAAATTTCATGGTCGTGTTAAAGCTTTAGCAGATGGAGCTCGATCAAAAGGATTAATTTTTTAATATGGTTACAGATACTAATAGAATACAAAAAAATGAAAAAAATAATTCTCGTCCAGGTCGGTCTAGACGTAGAAGACAAAGAAATCAAGAAGAATCGCAACTTATAGAGCGAGTTATCAAAATTCGTAGAGTATCCAAAGTTGTTAAGGGTGGTAGAAATCTAACTTTTAACGCTATGGTGGTTGTTGGTGATGGAAAAGGAAAGGTTGGGGCAGGATTAGGTTCAGCTGCAGCTGTGCCAGATGCTGTCAGAAAAGGTACTATTTATGCCAAAAAGAATATGACAGACATGGTATTAAATGGCCCTACTATACCTCATGAAATAACCACAAAATTTTCAGGTTCAAAAGTTTTGCTTAAGCCAGCTGCTCCTGGAACAGGAGTAATAGCGGGAGGGGGAGTTCGTGCTGTATTAGAGGCTGTGGGAGTTACCGATGTACTTTCTAAGACATTTGGATCATCAAATACTATAAATATAGTAAGAGCTACCTTAGAAGCTTTAGGACAATTGAGAGATCCCAAAACAGTAATTTCTAAGCGAAGAGAGGGATAATCTACAAAATGTCTAAAATAATAATAAAACAAATAAGAAGTTCAATAGGAATTAAGCCTAATCAAAAGGCTACATTAAGAGCCCTCGGGCTAAGAAAAATCAATCATGTTAAGTATCATGAAGATACTGAAAATATAATGGGTATGATAAAAAAAGTTAGTCATTTAATAACTGTTGAGCAAGTTAACAAATAGTGAAATTAATTAGGATTTGATATGTCATCATTACATCAACTGAAATCAAACAAAAAAAATAGAAAAAGAGTTGGACGTGGAAATGGATCAGGCCATGGTACTTTTTCAGGGCGAGGAAGTAAAGGCCAAAAACAAAGAGGTAGTGTTCCTTTTTTGTTTGAGGGTGGCCAGTTACCTCTCATAAAAAAATTGCCACATATGAGAGGATTTAATAATATTTTCAAGACAAAATATTCTGTGATAAATTTAGACACTTTAAATCAATTTGATGATGGTTCTAATATTTCTAAAGATAGCCTAGTACAGAAAAATATTATAAAAAATAAAAAAAATAAACTTAAGATCTTAGCTGGTGGTAAATTGACAAAAAAGTTGAATATTACCGCTAATCATTTCAGTAAATCTGCAAAAGAACAAATAGAGTCTCTTGGAGGCTCAGTTATAATCATTGATGAAAAGAAGACAGAATAATTTATGACTACCTCAACTAATCAAAGTTCAAAATCACCAATACCTGCATTATTTAAGGCTGCAGTAGATGCCTGGGGTATTCCTGATCTTAGATATAGAATTATGTTTACTCTTTTCATACTGGTTTTATTTAGATTTTTTGCTCATGTTCCGGTACCTGGTGTTGATAGAGATGCCTTAGCTGCTGCCTTTGAAGCTAATCCTCTACTTGGCTTTTTAGATTTGTTTTCAGGTGGCGCTTTAAGAAATCTTTCAATAGCTGCACTTGGTGTATATCCTTATATAACAGCTTCAATCATTTTGCAGATATTGACTCCTATAATACCGACACTAAAAAATCTTTCACAGGAAGGAGATGCTGGTAGACAAGCAATTAATAGGTATACTCATTATCTTACTGTCCCATTAGCATTTCTACAAGGTTATGGCCAATTAAATTTATTTGCAGGTGGTTTTTTATCTCAGAGTGGTTCTGCTATATCTGGGATTGGTTTCGGAGGAGGCAATACACTAAATACTATCGCCATACTTACAGCAATGACTGCAGGCACTATGCTATTAGTTTGGATGGGTGAGTTAGTAACGGAAAAGGGTATTGGAAATGGAATTTCAATGATAATTTTTGCAGGAATAGTATCCACTCTACCTCAAGTAGTTGGTCAATTATGGTTACTTCGTGAACAAACTTTTCAGGTAGTGATGTTAATAGTGATTGCCATAGTTATAATATATTTAATTGTTTATTTTGCAGAAGCTCAGAGAAAAATACCAGTTCAGTATGGAAGAAGTGTTTTTAGAGGTGGGCAAATGTATAGACAATCAGGTGCTACGAACATTCCACTAAGAGTTAATGCTGCTGGGATGATACCTCTAATCTTTGCATTTTCAATATTGATTTTTCCATCTGTAGTAGCAAGCTATTTTAATGATGGTTCAGGAAGTTTTATATCAAATATAGCAAACTTTTTTCAAAACTCGTTTGGCCCTACAAGTTCGATATATTGGATTGCAGTATTTTTATTAGTTGTTATCTTTACTTTTTTTCTACACCCTAGTTGTACATAATCAGCAAAATATAGCTGAAAACCTACAAAAAAATGGCGGTTTTGTTCCTGGCATAAGGCCGGGTCCACCGACTAAAGAATTTCTTATGAGGGTAGTTCTTAGAATTACTTGGGGTGGAGCATTGTTTCTTGGCTTTGTTGCTATAATTCCTTTCATCGCGCAACTCATAACAAATCTTCCTAATGCAACTACAATACTTCAAAGCACGAGTCTCTTAATTATGGTTGGAGTTGCACTTGATACAATGAGACAACTTGAATCTCAACTGCTTATGAGAAATTATGAGGGCTTTGTAAAGTAATTTGAGGTAATAATGAATGTAATTTTATTGGGCCCTCCTGGAGCTGGAAAGGGGACTCAAGCTCGCAAAATAGTAGATGAATTTGATTTTGATTATATTTCAACTGGAGATATGTTACGCAAGGAAGTACAATCTGAGTCTAGATTAGGTAAAATTGCAAAATCTTATATGAATAATGGTGATTTGGTGCCAGATAGTTATATTGTAGAAATGATTGTTGACAACCTTGGTGAATTAAATACAAAAAACTTAATTGATGGATTCCCTCGAAATATTTCGCAAGCCGAAGCTCTCAGTATAAAATTAACTGAAAATCAACAAAAAATCGCGGTTGTTTTACACATGAATGTTGATGATGAAGAATTAATTAATAGGCTTTCTACTAGAGCTGTTTGCGTATCTTGTCAAAATCCTATTAAATTAAAATTCCCAGAAGAAATTTTGAAAATTAATTGTGAGAATTCATCAAATACTTACTGTGATATTAAAGTAAGGGATGATGATAACCCAAAATCAGTTGCGAGAAGGATCACTGTTTACAAAAATGAAACTTTTCCTGTAGTTAAATATTATAAAGACTTAAACGTTAATTTAGTCGATATTGATGCAAGAGGGACAGAAGATGAAATTTTCGAAGAAATTTCAAAATTTATAGCGGTATAAGATTTTATGAGTAATTCAAATTCAAATAGAAATTCTAAAAATGATACATATGGTAGTGTAAATCATAACAATACTGCTATAATTAAAACGGATGAAGAACTTGATATTATGCGAGAAGCAGGCAGAATTGTTGCTAAAGCATTAAGAAAATCATTTGAAGCTCTTGAGTCAGGTATCACAACAAAAGAGTTGGATTCTATTGCTCGAGATGTTATAGAATCTGAAAATGCTAAGCCAGCATTTTTAGGCTTGTATGGTTTTCCAGCAACAGCATGTATATCAATTAATGAAGAAATTGTTCACGGTATACCTAGTGACAGAAAAGTTCAATCGGGTGATATGGTAACAATGGATTGTGGTGCATTAGTTGATGGATTTAATAGTGACCATGCTATATCTCAAATTGTTGGTTCTTCTACCCATAAAAAACAAAAGTTAATCGATGTAACGAGAGATTCGCTTTCGAAAGGAATAGAATCTTGTCGTGTTGGTAAAAGAATCGGAGATATATCAAATTCTATAGAGAAGTATGTTATCGATAGTTCGTATGAACTAGTAAGAGAATATGTAGGTCATGGTATCGGAAAAAATTTACATGAACCTCCTCAAGTTCCGAATTTTGGTCCTTCTGGAGTAGGAATTGAACTGGTTCATGGTCTTGTTTTGGCAATTGAACCAATGGTTAATGCTGGAACATGGAGAACAAAACTTTTAGACGATGGTTGGACTGTGGTAACTGAAGATGGCAAGTTGTCATGCCATTTTGAACATACTGTAGCAATTACAGATAATGGTCCAGAAATATTAACAAAAGAATAGAAAGAAATGGAAAGGAAATTTTGGCTAAAAAAGAAGCAATAGAAGTAGAAGGGTTAGTTAATGAAGCTCTAAAAAACGCTGTTTTTAAGATTGAACTTGCTAACGGTCATGAAGTTTTAGCGCATGCTTCTGGAAAAATTAGGAAAAATTTCATAAGAATTTTACCAGGGGATAAAGTTTTAGTTGAACTCTCACCATATGATCTTACAAGAGGAAGAATAACCTATAGGTTTAAGTAAAAGGAAATATATATGAAAGTAAAAGCATCAGTAAAAGCTAAACATCCAGGAAGTAAAATCGTTCGACGTAAAGGTAGAGTTTACGTTATAAATAAAAACAACCCTCGATTAAAATCTAGGCAAGGATAAGGATAAGTAATGGCAATAGTTGCAGGAGTAAATATACCAGATAATCAAAGAATTGAGATTGCATTAACATCTATATATGGTGTAGGAAAGACTAGCTCTAAGAAAATAGTTTCTGAAGTAGGAATAGATCCTAATATCCGTGTGAAAGATATTCAAGATGATGATCTGACAAGAATTCGCAGTGCTGTAGAAAGACTGGGAATTTTGGTTGAAGGAGACCTGCGTAGAGAAGTTCAGCTTAACATAAGAAGACTAACAGATATTCAAACTTTTAGAGGTTCTCGTCATAGAAAAGGTTTACCTGTTAGAGGCCAAAGAACCAAAACTAACGCTAGAACAAAACGTGGAAGAAGACAAACAGTAGCTGGAAAGAAGAAAGTTGCTGCACATTAATATTTATATATATATTATGATTGGAAAAAATTATGCCTAGACAAAGAAGTAGAAAAAGAGAAAAAAAATTTGTTCCTCAGGGACAAGCGTTCATAAGTGCAACGTTTAACAATACACTTGTTACGGTTACTGACCCACAAGGTAATGTAATATCACATAGTAGTGCTGGAGCTATGGGATTTAGTGGATCTAGAAAGTCTACAGCATTCGCCGCTCAAAAAGCTGGTGAAACAGCTGCAAAAACAGCAATGGAACATGGTGTAAAGACTGTTGATGTGATGGTTAAGGGCCCTGGAGCAGGAAGAGAATCTGCTATAAGAGCTCTTCAAGGAGCTGGTATAAGAGTAGTTTCTATTAAGGATATTACCCCCGTTCCACATAACGGCTGTCGTCCTCCAAAAAAGAGAAGAGTATAAAAATAGTGAATACAGGTAAATAAATGGCAAGATATATAGGACCCAAAAATAAAAAAAATAGAAGATTTGGTCTTCCGTTAAAAAACGATAAGCCAGATAAAAAATCTGGTGGATCTCGTTCTGAAAGGCGCCTATCTGACTATGGAATGCAGTTACGCGAAAAACAGAAAGCCAGGTTTATTTATGGAATACTAGAAAGACAATTCAGAAATTACTATAAAAAAGCTTCTAGATTAGAAGGTATTACTGGTGATAAACTTCTACAACTTCTAGAAAGCAGGTTAGATAATGTTGTTTATCGACTTGGCTTTGCTCATACTAGAGAGCAAGCAAGGCAAATTGTTAATCATGGCCATATTGAGGTAAATTCAAAAAAAGTAGATATACCCTCTTATGAAGTAAAAGCAGGGGATAGTATTTCATGGAAAGAACGATCAAAAACAACTGAATTATATAAAAATTTGGAAGGTAATTCTAAATCTGAATCTGGAATTCCTTCTTGGCTAAATCTAGACAAAAAAAAATATATTGGACAAGTATCATCTACTCCCAACTTATCAGATGTGGAAATGGTAATTGATACAAGGCAAATTGTAGAATACTACTCTAGGAGGTAGAAAAATGTTAGAAAGAATGTATGGTATAACACCTCAGGAAGAACTACCACCAACTGAATTAGAAGTTCCTGGTATTTCTATTACTGATGAAGAAAATGGAGAATCTTACGGAAGATTTGTTGTACAACCTCTCGAAAAAGGATGGGGAGTAACCTTAGGAAATCCTGTAAGACGTATATTACTTAATTCTCTTCCAGGAACCGCTATAAGCTGGATAAAAATAGATGGCATACAACATGAATATTCAACACTAAAAAATATGCGTGAAGGTATTGTAGAATTTATTCTTAATGTTAAGGGAATAAGAATAAAATCTTTGACAAATAGGCCAGGAAGACTCAGGCTGGATGTCTCTGGAGAAGGTGAGATTAAGGCAGGAGATATAATGGCTACTTCTGATTTCGAAATAGTAAATCCTGATCACCATCTAGCAACATTAGATAACGAGAATGCAAGATTATCTGTAGAGTTTAATGTTGACCAAGGTAAAGGTTATTCTGTCGGAAGTAATGATGAAGGATTACCAATAGGGGTTTTACCTGTGGATGCAATTTTTTCTCCTGTAAGAAAAGTTAATTTTACTATTGAACCAACCCGGGTAGGTCAAAAATCTGACTTAGAAAAATTGATAATAGAAGTATGGACCGATAAAACAATTTCACCTCTTGATGCATTACAGGCTGCAAGTAATCAATTGATGGATAAGTTTTACTTATTTACACAATTCGATAAAAAACTTGAGGAGTCTGACGCTCCAACATTACCTGGAGTCTCTCCTGAGGTATTCAATACTTTGGTTGAAACTCTTGATTTATCAGCAAGAACATTGAATTGTCTAAAAAGAGCTAATATAAACCGTGTTGGTGAGGTTTTGATGATGCCAAAAGGTGATGTTCTGAAAATCAGAAATTTTGGTCAAAAATCTCTTGATGAATTATATGATAAATTAGCAGAATATAAATATCTGCCAAGTGAAAATGGAGAGACTTCAGTTGAGGCATAAAGTTACTGGTAGACAATTTGGTAGACCCTCTGGGCAAAGAAAAGCGCTGTTTAGAAATCTAGTTACAGATTTACTTAAGAATGGTCATATTAAAACTACAATTGAGAAAGCAAAAGAGATTCGTCCTATGGCTGAAAAGATGGTTACTTATGGAAAAAAAGGTACATTGAATGATAGGCGTTTAGCTGCATCATTCATAACAGATCCAAAAGTTGTAAAAAAAGTTTTTGATGAAATAGGTCCTAAATTTAAAGATAGACCTGGTGGATATACACGAATTAGCAGAATCGGAACTCGGGCAGGTGATGCTGCTGAAATGGCAATTATTGAGCTGATATCTGAATAAATAATCATGCAATTTAGTTTTCGTTTACAGTACGATGGTACTCTTTTTTGTGGTTCTCAACTGCAAAATAATGTTAGGACAGTTCAAGGTGATCTTGAAAACTCTATTTCAAAAGTATTTTCATCAAAAATCAGGGTGAAATTTTCAAGTAGAACAGATTCAGGTGTTCATGCTCATTTTCAAGTTGGTTCATTTAATGTTAATACTGATATGACAACCAGCAGTATTGAAGATGCAATAAATTTTTATCTTAGTGATGATGTTCAAATAATTTGTATACATAAAGTAAAAATGAATAATTTTGATCCTAGGGGAGATGCTATATCTAGAACTTATACCTACAGGATAAGTGACTATAAATCTCTATCTATCCTTTCAAGAAAATATGTTACGAAAGTTAAAAAAAAAATAGATATAAATATGATGAAATATTTATCAAGTCAATTAGTAGGAAAGCATGATTTTGCATCATTTATTAGCTCTAAGGTTCCTGAAAATGCATCCACCCATAGAGAAGTTATGAATGCATCTATAGATTTTGATGATAATGTAGTAAATTTTTCAATTACATCGAATGCTTTTTTACATCAACAAATTAGAAGAATTGTGGGATCAATGTATAGAGTTTCCGTGGGTGTAGACGATCCCAAGATATTTGAGGACCAATTATTGAATCCTCAAAGAGGTAAAGCATCTTTTGTAATATCTCCCAAAGGCCTAATATTATCAAATATTTCATATAAGTATGCATTAGAATGCGGTTTACCAGGAGAAAAAACTATTTCACATTTGTAGTAATTTGTTAAAATGGTACTCTATGTCAAAAAAAATAGAACAATATAATCCAAGCGCTAAAGAAATAGTTAATGACTGGAAGGTTATAGATGCCAATGGTCAAACACTAGGAATTTTAGCATCCAACATAGCTACCATGCTTATGGGTAAACATAAACCAAATTATGTACCTCATATGCTTACAGGTGACTATGTTGTTGTAATAAATTCATCTGGAATAAAAGTCACAGGATTAAAAGCAGAACAGAAGGTATATACAAGACATAGTCAGTATCCTGGAAATATAAAAAAAATTCCATATAATAGAATGCCATCTACCAAAGTTTTGCAGTTAGCTGTAAAAGGTATGTTACCTAAAAATAAATTGTCTAGTAAGATGCTAAAGCGTTTGAAAATATATGAAGATTCTAATCATCCTCATACAGCTCAATTATTAGGAACTAAAAATAGAATATCGGAAAAAAAATCAATATTATCCACAGATAATGAACCTACTAAACCCTCTTCAAAAAAAAATGTTGAGCCTGTAAAGGCCTCAACAAAATCTAATGCAACAAAAGCTAAAACAACAAAATCTAAGACAGCAAAAGCTAAGACAACAAAAGCTAAGACAACAAAAGCTAAAACAACAAAATCTAAAACAACAAAATCTAATACAAAAGAAGATTCAAATAAATAATAGATTTATGGAGAAAAATCATTGAAAGATCAAAAATATTTTTATGGTACAGGCAGAAGAAAAACTTCTGTTGCTAGAGTAAGAGTTTACAACACTCCAGGAAATTCTACTATAAACGGTAAACCTATGGATGAATTTTTCTCAGTTGAATCATGGAAAAAAATTGCTACCCTCCCACTACAGATTACTAAACTTAACGATAAAGTAACCATAGTTGCTAAAACACATGGTGGTGGAAATGCTGGTCAAGCTGGTGCGTTTTCACATGGACTATCTAGGGCTTTAATTGTTATGGATGAAACGCTAAAAAAGCCATTAAAAGATGCAGGTTTAGTAACCAGAGACTCTAGGATGAAAGAAAGTAAAAAATATGGATTGAAGAGAGCTAGAAAAGCTCCTCAGTACACTAAACGATAGATTCATCTTGGATTTATTTTCTCATTAATATAATCTCCAATAATATTCCACGACAGAATCAATAACCATATAATAATTATTGGTGGAAGTAGTTGTTCTGGATGATTTCTTAGAACTGACACACTAGTACTACCCCTCGAGGTCACATCATTAATAATAACTCCTAAACTTGGTTTTGGAGGTTGAACCCCTATACCGAAAAAACTTAAAATAACCTCAGATAGAGCTATTGCTCCTATCCCAAAACTAGCTGAAACTATTACAGGGCTTATCACATTAGGTAATACATGAAAAAATATTATTCGAAAGTTAGAAGTTCCCATTGCTTGAGAGGCTTGAATATATTCTAGTTTTCGAACTAATAATACCTGTCCTCTGATTAGCCGCATAGTCCCAAACCAGCTTAATGGTAATAAAGCTATACCTACAACAAAATAGTCGATTATTCCAGAGTTAACTAGTCCGGAAATATTTAATTTATCTTCTAATCTATAAATTAATTCAACTATTTTGGGCCTGATAGTAGCCGCTAATAAAATTATTAAAAAGATTTCAGGAAATGATGAGACTACTTCACCTAAACGCATTATTAATATATCTATTTTACCTCTAAAATATCCGCCTATTAGACCCATTGAAACGCCTAGGAATAATGTACCAGTTATTAAAGTAGAAAAAGTTATTATTACAGTAGTTTGTATTCCCCACACTAACCTGCTAAAAATATCTCTGCCAAGCTTATCTGTACCAAGTAAATTTTCTCTTGAAGGAGAACTTTGGGTATTATACAAATCTGTTGTATTGTAGTCATGTGTGGCAATTATTGGAGCAAATATTCCAACAATATAAATTGAAAAAATAAAAAATATACAAATAGAAATTAATTTCTGTTGTAAAATTTTTTGTTTTAAATTTTTAATTAAATTCAATTTTTTTCGCTTAATCTTATTCTAGGGTCTACTAAGGTGTAAGCTAAATCTATAATTAAGTTCGCAACAATTAGTGATACTGAACCTATCATAATAAAAGCAGTTAATATCGGAAAGTCTCTTTGATAAATTGCATCTAATGAAAGTCTAGCTACACCAGGAATACCAAAAATTAGTTCTACTATTAATGAACCAGTGAATATACCAGCAATCGTGAAGCCAAGTAGAGTTATTATAGGAAGTAAAGCATTACGTGCAATATATTTTGTGTTAATTTGAAAATCTCTTAATCCCTTAGAATGAGCTGTTCGCACGTAATCTTGATTAATTATATCTAAAGTACTAGATCTCATATGTCTGATGTATATTGCTGACCCAGGTATACCGATTGTCAAAGCTGGAAGAATAGCAGAGTATGAAAAAAGACCATCCCATCCAGATGCAGGAACCCAATTAAGATATACTGCAAAAAATAAAATTAGTAATGGTGCAGTGAGAAAAATAGGAATTGCATAAATTATTAGACTGCTAAGAACTATCAATGGATCTAATATAGTCTTATGATTTTTGGCAGAATAAAAACCTAAGGGTAAACCTATAAATATGGCTAATATTGATCCAATTAGGTTTAGTTGTAATGTGACAATTAATTTTGGACCAATGATTTCACTTACTTTTTTATCTGAGTATGCATAGCTTTCACCAAAGTCGCCCTTAATGGCATTCTTCATATATTTAATATATTGAGAACCCAATGGTTCATTTAATCCCATTTCATTTCGTAATTTTTCTATTCTTTCTGGAGTGGCTTTATTACCAAGTTTTAATTCTGCTGGATCGCCTGGAGCAATACTTCCCATGAAAAAAACAAAAAAAGTTGAAATTATAATTAATATTGGCACCCACAATAATCTTTTAGCTACATATATAAGCATTAGTTATTTATTATCCATATATCCTTAAATCTAGACATACTAATTGGATAAAACTTCAAATCTTTAATCCTTGGTTTGACTAATGACTTAGATTCTGTTCCCCACCATAAAGGAAGCCAGGGTGCCTCACTAATAATTATTTGCTCTGCCTCATTATATAAACTAAATCTTCTTGAAGTATCTTGCTCTAACTGTGCTTCATAAACTAGTTTATCTACTTTGTTATTACTATAATCTCCATAATTAACAGAACTGTCTGATCTGAACAACACATCTATAAATGTTTGTGGGTCAGGGTAATCAGCTTCCCAGCTTAGTCCGCTCCATGCTTGTAAACGACCTTTATGTAAGTCTTGAAGATATGTTCCCCATTCAACCTGTTGGATATTTATATTTACACCTAAATTTTCTCTCCACATATCTGTAATTACTTCTGTCGTGAGCCCAGGTGAACCACCTGTACCAGGTATAGTTAATGTGATTCTTGGTATTTTACTTGTATCTAGACTACTCGAACTATTATCAGTGTATGAAGCATATTTTGATTCAGCAAGTAACGATTTTGCTTTATCTAAATTGAAATCTAGTGATTTGATTTTTTCAGAATATCCAGGGAAATTTGGAGGTATAATTCCATCTGCAGGAGTCACTAAATTTGAAAAAACTTGATCAGCAATTAATTGTTTATCTATTGCATGATTTAGTGCTTGTCTAAACTTGATATCATCAAATGGTGGCTTATTCACATTAAACCCTATATAACTTATTGCGTGTCTTGGAGGTACTATAACTAAATCACTATTCAAATTTGAACACTTATCTTCTACTCTCTCCAAATCAGCTAATGATATACCCGTGATATCAATTTCGTCATTTTCATACATTGCCATAGGAACTCCACCTGATAGATTAAGTATAACTTTTTCTAAATATGCTTTCCTATCCCAAAAAAAATCATTTCTTTTTAAAATTATTTCTTTCCCAACAGTATAGGTATCAAGTATAAATGGGCCTGTTCCTACTGGTGATTCAAGCCAATTATTATTGTTATTTTCAACATTATTTTTATTTAAAATAAAAGAAGTAGGATATGAAAGCTTAGCAAGAAAATAAGCTTTTGGAGTATCTAGTTCTATTCTTATTGAGCGTTCATTTAGAACAGTGATTCCGTCTGTTGTTAGTTTTTTGCCATCTATAATATCTTGAATACCAATAATATCTCCTAGAAATTCTTCAGCCAAAGTAGAACCTGTTTTAGGATTAGCTGCTCTCTCCAATGACCATTTTATATCTTCAGCTGTTAGATTATCTCCATTTGAAAATTTTAGATTGGGCCTTAGAATAAATTCATATATTTTACCATTTTCACTAACACTCCAAGACTCTGCTAAATCAGGTACAACAGGAGTGTTTTCTTTCGAGCTTAATTTTACTAAGCCAGAATAAATTTCAACTGCAATGCCAATAGCAGTGTTATCAGTTATTAAGTGAGGATCTAAAGTTGGAGGATCTGACCATAATAAGGTAATTTCACCACCAAACTTATCATTAATAGAGTTCTGTGAATTTTCTAATAAAGAAGGTGCGACATTGCTACGAGAATTTAAATCTAAGGTTTGATTAGATTTTGCATCTGTCTCACAGTCGGGATCAAGTTTCTGATTGTCATTTGAGCTACAACTAAATAATATTATAATTGAAAATATTAAAATCAAATGATTTATTTTTTTCATTTTTTCTCCTATTTAATTTTTGAATTAAGATATGATTTCAAAAAATCATCTATTTTTCCATCTAATACAGATTCAGCATCCTTAGTTTCAAAATTTGTTCTATGGTCTTTAACCATTTTATAAGGATGTAAAATATAACTTCTTATTTGGCTTCCAAATTCTGCAGCAATATGTTCCCCTTTGATTTTTTGTCTCTCTTTTTCTTGTTCCTCAAGCTTTATATTAAGGAGTCTAGAATGTAAGATTTTCAATGCAACTTCTTTATTTTGAAATTGTGATCTTTCATTCTGAACTGATACAACAGTTTTACTTGGAAGATGAGTTATTCTAACAGCTGTTGAATTTTTCTGTACACTTTGCCCACCGTTACCACTTGCTCTGAAAACATCTATTCTAATATCATCAGAGTTTATTTTTATTTCTTCATCATTATCTACTTCTGGTAATACTTCTACCAAGGCAAAACTTGTGTGTCTTCTGTGATCTGTATCGAATGGAGATAACCGAACAAGACGATGAGTTCCCTTTTCAGATTTTAAGTAACCGTATGCAAAGTCACCTTCTATTTTTAATGTTGCACTTTTTATACCTGCCTCGTCACCTGATGTTATATCTAAAATATCTAATTTATAATTTTTTGTTTCTGCCCATCTGCGATACATTCTTAATAATATTTCAGCCCAGTCTTGGGCATCAACTCCACCTGAACCTTGCTTTACATATAATAATGCTGAGCTTTTGTCATATTCATCACGTAATTGTAATTCTATTTCTAAATTATTTAGATTATTTTCTAGTATTTTTTGTTCTTTATCTAATAGATTGATATATTCTTCATCATTTTCTTCATTAGCGATTAAAATTAGGCTGTAATTAGTATGAATTTGTTCTTTAATGTCGCTCCATTTTGAAAATTCTGATCTCATAAATGACAGTTGCCGCATTAGTTTTTGAGCTTTATTTGAGTCATCCCAAAAATTTTCTTTATTTATTTTATCCTCAAACTCTCTAATATCATTACTTAATTTAGCGAGGTCAAAGACGCCTCACAATTTGTTCTATTCTATCTAATAATGTTTTAGAGTCTAAAAGTATTGTATTCATAATATTAATTCTTAAATAATTTTTATTAATATAATTGTATCAATTCAATATATGAAATAATAACTTATAATAATTCATAAAATAGAAAATTACGGGGCGTGGCGCAGCTCGGTAGCGCGTTGCACTGGGGGTGCAGAGGTCACAGGTTCAAATCCTGTCGCCCCGACCATTATTTTTTGTAGGCTTTTTTAGTAAACTAAATACTATTGCTGATACGAGAAGCATTATTGAGCCTGATATCAGAACAATTTCATAGGAATCAGTTGTATCTTTAATCCAACCTGCCAAAATTGGCATTGTAAATAATGAAATATTATATATTGGTGCCATTGTTCCCCTTATTGTTGCAAAGTTTTTTCTTCCAAAAAAATCACCAACTAATGACCAATTCATTCCAGACCCAATTTCAGATCCACTGAACAGTAATAAAGCTAGAAAAATTGTCATTGTTGTATCTGCTTGATTTAAGAGAAATAATGATAATGCAGCTGCACTGTAACAGAGTAAAAGTAGTTTTGGTCTGCCATATTTATCTCCGAGCCAACCAAAAATTATAATTAAGGGAACAGAAAATAGAGCTAGTAGCCCAATTAGGTTTGCTGAAGCCTGTTGAGATTCTCCTTTCCAAACCAATATAGGTATAAAGTGTAAAAATATTGTTCCGTGAACGGCAATTCTAAACATAGTTGCAAAAACTAATAACCAATAGGCTTTTGTTTTCATTGCTTCCTTGGTAGTCCAATCATCGATAGACAAAATTTTAGAATCTTTATCTTTGGAAGTTATTTTTTCTCCATCAGGGTGTAGTCCCATAGACTCAGGAGATTTTTTGAAAACAAAAGATAAGGGCATTATAATTACAATAATCATAATTCCTACAATCATAGATGATTTCTCCCACCCTAGATTAAGTACAGAAATAGATAATAAAGGTACCAATATAGCACCACCTAATCTAAAAGCTGCATTATTGATGGCCATAGCAATACCTCTTTTTCGTATGAACCACTTATTTATCCCAGCCATAGAAGCCTGCATAAAAGCTGTACTTGAACCTAAAGAAATGACAAACAAATATATTATTAAGAAACTCATGAATGTAGTGGCAAATGAGAGAAGAATATATCCTATTCCAGTAACAATAGTTCCAATTATCATTAATCTCTTTACTCCATACTTATCCAACAACCACCCTGTAATTGGGCCAAGAATCCCATTTTCAGCTCTAGATAAGGCGAATGGTATTGCTGTTTGTGCTGAGGTCAAACCTAAACTTTGTGAAATAGGAATAAAGAAAACTGTAAAACCTTTCCAATGTACAGATCCAGCAATTCCATTATTTAAGGATGAGGCTGCAACGATGTACCAACCATAAAAAATTTTATTAGGTTTAATTTTTTTCATAATTAATCTGATTTTAGTAATCTATCGTACATTGTGATATTTACAGTCATCCCTAAATTTAGTGATATTGTTGTTGGAATACTTATAATTGAATCGCATTTGTTTAGGATTTTTTTACTTATTGATCCATTTTCAGGACCAAAAATATAACAAGCTCTCTCTGGGTGAGAGAATTTTTTTATATCAATAGATTCGGGATCTAATTCTACACCAATGATTTCGCAATCTGTAGGAATTATATCTAATATATTTTTTGTCGTAATTATTGGTATATGCCTGTATGCTTTTCCTGGGTCCGTAAGCAATTTTTTTATATTAATATTTTTACCAGGGTTCTCAATTATTACTAATCTCGCATCAAAACACAATGCTGCTCTTAGGGCATGCCCAATATTAACTCCATCTTGAGGATTTGATAATCCAACACACGCAAACCCTCTCCTATTTAATGTTGATTTTCTAGAAATATATCTATTTAGTTTATTTTTCATTCTCAATTATTAGATTCTCAAAAAATTTAGCTATATTGAGAATTTTTATATCTGAATTTTTTTTGCCAGAAATCATGACTCCCATTGGTAAACTATTATTATCTTTCCCAAATGGTATGGTAATAGATGGTTGGCCTGTAAGATTATATATACTAGTAAATTCAGCTATAAGTCCATATTTATCTTTATTTTCTGATTTAGATGGATCAGAGTCAGAAATTTTTGGTGTTTTTATGGGTATTGTTGGACTAACTATTGCGTCATATTTAGTCAAAATCTTTTCCATTTTTCTAGTAAATGATTGTTTCCTAAATTTGGCTGAATTTACTTTTCCCTCAGAAATATTTTTCCCAATAGATAATCTGTTGTATATATATTTACTTACTTTTTTATCAGAATATTTTATTTTATGATTTTGATATGCCTCAGCTAAGAGTATATCTAGAGTTATTTTTCTAGCTTGATCTATCCATGGTAAGTTAATATATTCAATTTCTATATTATTTTTAACAAGCATACTTAAAAATTTTTCAAAATGTTCATTAACAAATTTAGACGATATATTTTGGAATCTTTTATTTAAAGGTATTGCAACTTTTAATTTTGAAAATTCAGGTTTTATATCTTTATTATTATCTGTGATTATGTTGAAGAAAAGTTTATTATCTTCAACATAATTGGTGATTATTCCAAGATGATCTAATGACTCAGAAAGAGTTTTTACGCCTGTTAAGTTTAGAACTCCATATGTTGGTTTAAACCCAACAGCACCACACATTGCAGAGGGTATTCTTACAGAACCTCCCGTATCAGTACCTAATGATATAGGAGTCATACCTGTAACAGTTGAGACAGCTGAACCAGAGCTAGAACCTCCAGGGATAAAATTTAAATCTATAGGGTTATTAATATTACCCAAAGAAGGGTTATGACCAGTTATTCCAAGGGCGATTTCTACAAGATTTTGTTTTCCGATAGGAATCATTTTTAAATCTAATATTTTTTTTACTATTGAAGCATGTTCATCTGAGATACAATTATAATTATTAATTCCCTGTGAGGTGTTTTTACCCTTGAAATCAATCAAATCCTTAAGTCCAATTGGTATACCAAATAAAGGGTTTTTTAATTTTTCGGTTTTGTTTTTTTGTAATTCTTTTGCTATCCGATATGATTCTTCAATCCAGACCTCAATCCAAGCATTTGTAGATGGGTTATATTTATTTATTCTTTCAAATGATTTATCTAAAATTTCATGTATAGTAGTTTTATTTTCTATTAACATTTTATTAATGAATCTAATACTTTCTTTGTGATAAATTTTTTTCATGTTATTTTTTTATTTATTTTGTGTATAAAAAATCTAAGTTTATTTTTAAGTAAAATCTAGTATCATTATAAGCGTATAAAAATAAATAGGAGTTTCTACAAAGTCATACACTTGCCAATTTGGCTATTGAAAATTATGTCTCCGATAAATTGTGGGAGTAATATGATTAACTCATATATCACTTCAACAAGAAAATTTAATTAAGTTAATATTTATTGGTAAATCATGTAGGAAATTTTACATTTAATGAAAATAAAAAAATTACTTTCACAGTTAGTTTCAAACTCCATAATTGAATCACAAGTTTCTAAGAAACTACCAAATATTGATAATTTTGATGTAATTATCGATAGGCCAAAAATTGCTGAACATGGTGATTTCAGTACAAACTTACCTCTTATTTTGGCAAAAATATGCAAAATGTCACCACAAAAAATATCAGAGATAATAATTGAAAATATTTGTTCACATAAAGCTATAAATCACGTTACTTTTGCTAATCCAGGTTTTATAAATTTTTTTATAAATAATGATTATTTTTATGATGAATTAAAAAAAATTCAAAGTCAAGGCTTAGATTATTTTAAAAATAACTATGGAAGAAAACAAAAATTACAACTTGAGTTTGTTAGTGTCAATCCTACAGGTCCTCTTCATGTTGGTCATGCCAGAGGTGCTGTAATTGGTAGTTCATTATCTAAAATTTTGGAATTATCTAGCTATGACGTTGAGAGAGAATATTATATAAATGATGCTGGCAATCAAATGCGATTATTTAATCACTCTTTAATCGAAAGAGTCAAAGAGATCATTAATGAAAATTACAAAATTGTAAATATAAGCTATCCTGGAGAATACTTAATAGATCTAGCAAAAAATGTTATAAAAGAATTAAACTTGTCAGAAGGTTCTGATCTTAATTCAAAAAACCTGGAAAAAATCACATCATTAGCCTTATCAATTACTATTAATAATATTAAAAAAACATTAGAAAAATTAAATGTAGAATTTGATTCATGGTTCAATGAAAGCAAATTGTTGGAAGATAATTTTTTTCAAAAAATTATTAAAAAATTATCAGAAGATGATTTAGTTTTTCTCAAAGATGGAGCAAAATGGTTTAAGGGTACTAAACTTGGATTAGAGGACGATATTGTTTTAATTAGAAGTGATGATGGAGGACCAACGTATTTCGGAACAGATTTAGCTTATCACTATAATAAATTCCTTATAAGAAAATTTGATAAAGTAATAAACATATGGGGAGCTGATCATCATTCACACGTTTCTAGAATGTACAGCATCTTGAAGGCTTTTGAAATAAATAATCAAAAACTTGAAATTATTCTCAATCAAATTGTTAACTTTAAAAATGATGGAAATAGTTTGAAATTTAGCAAAAGAAATAATGTTCTTGTTACGATAGATGAATTGATCGATGAGGTAGGAGTAGACGCATGTAGATTTATTTTTCTTAGTCGCTCGCCCGATACACAAATGGATTTTGATCTCAAATTAGCTAAATTACAATCCTCAGAAAACCCAGTTTATTATGTTCAATATGCCTATGCAAGAATGTGTTCAATAATTAGATCTGCAGAAATAAAACAAATTAATTTCTCAAATGCTAATCTGAATATTCTTACGCATAAAGATGAGATAAATCTTATCAAGAAACTTATACAGCTGCCAGAAATAATTTTAAAATGTGCCCAGATGCGTCAAACACACCACATTACTAATTTTTCTATGGAGTTTGCAAAATTATTACAAAAATTCTATGAGTCTTGTAGAGTTATTTCAGAAAAAGAAGAAGAAAAAGATTTATCTGCATCTAGATTGAGATTAGTGGAGAATTCAAAACAAGCTTTAGGTTATATATTAGAAATTATGGGAATGAGTAAGCCTGAAAAGATGTGATTATTTATTCACATTTAGTGAAGATTTGGTATAAATAGTAATTCTATCAATATACGCTTGAGTTGCTGTGTTTATCATATTGATATGCTTTTCATTAACCTTCCCAATTCTTTTTCCCGGTACCCCCCCTAATTAATGAATTGGGTTCGAAAGTTGCATTATTTGTAATAACACTCCCTGATGCAACAAGAGAATTTTCTCCAATAGATGCATCATTATTAATAATACATCCATTACCAAGTAAACAATTTTTTCCTACAAATCTTGCGTGACAAATTACACCATGACCTATGGTAGTATAACTTTGAATTTCTGCATCTGCATCTGAATGTATAACAGAATTATCTTGAATATTTGTTCCTTCGCCTATAATTATTTTTCCAGCATCAGCACGTATAACAGCTCCAGGCCATATGCTTGCATACTTTTGAATTTCAACATCACCCACTATGTAAACATTTTCTGCTATAAAAGCAGATTTATGTATTTTCGGAGATTTACCATTAAGTTGTCTTATCATAATTATTTACCTTATTTAGGTAGTCTATCAAATGATAAGTCAAGATAAATAGTTGTAGGAGATGATAACCGTTCAGAAAATTTCCAGGTCTCATTTGCTTTGACATTATCTTTTTCTCCATTACTTAGATAAAAATTCACTTCTTTTTTTTCTTCATCATCAATACTTACAGGACCTAAAATAATATGCATGTATTTTCCATTCAAAGTTCTTGATATGGGAGAACTTCCATGAACAATCTCTCCATATATGACTAAGTTTTCTGGTCCAGGTTCGTACTTTAGGCAAAAAAATAAAATTTTAGTCTTACATATAGAAAAATTACCTTCAAAAATCATTGGCATAGGAGGAGGTCCTGCTATGGGTATGAAATCATTTCTGTCATAATTTTTTTTAGATCTATCTTCACAGCTAATAAATAAAAATAATGCTAGAAAAATAACAAATAATAATTTGTACAAATTTCTTCCAATATATAAATGTTTAATCATCATAAAGGGTTTAATTTATGCCAATCAGTAGCTTTTTCAAAATTAGAAGCTATCTGAAGAATTTTTTTATCTCCAAATTGAGGCCCTATAAATTGGAGTCCTATTGGTAAATTTTTACTTATTCCTGAAGGTATTGAGATGGCAGGAAGACCAGCTATATTTGCAGGTATTGTACAAATATCATTCATATACATACTTAGCGGGTTATTATTTTTTGACTCCAAGTCGAATGCTAATATTGGAGAAGTAGGTGTGACTAAAGCATCAAAATTTTTAAAAGCATCATTAAATTCTTTGATAATTAAAGTTCTTACTTGCTGAGCTTTTTTGTAGTAAGCATCATAATATCCAGAGGAAAGGGCATATGTTCCTATCAAAATTCTTCTCTTTACTTCATCTCCAAACCCATTTCCTCTAACTTCTCGCATATATTCTGATGAATTTTTGGCATTTTTTACACTTAATCCGTATTTTACACCATCAAATCTAGACAAGTTAGCTGATGCTTCTGAGGGTGCAATAATATAATAAACTGCTAGTGCATATTCTGTAAGAGGAAGAGATATTTCTTCGATATTAGCACCTAAATCACTTAATACCTCTAGTGACTGTAAGAAATTATCCTTAACTGATGAGTCAATATTTTCAGTAATATATTCCTTTGGAACACCGAGTTTAATTCCTTTTATTTCTTTATAAATATCTTCAGTGAAATTTTCGTAAGGGGAGTTTACTGAAGTCGCATCCATTGAATCTTGTTGGGCGATAATATTTAGTAAATTACCACAATCTTCAACAGATCTTGTTATTGGACCGATTTGATCTAATGAACTTCCAAAAGCAATTAATCCGTATCTGCTTACAAGCCCATATGTTGGTTTCATACCAACAACACCGCACAAAGAAGCAGGTTGCCTTATACTCCCTCCTGTATCCGATCCGAGCGCAACAAAACATTCTCCTGCTGCAACAGCTGAAGCTGCACCGCCAGAACTACCTCCAGGTACTTTATTAGTATCCCATGGATTTAGAACTGGGCCATATGCAGAGGTTTCATTTGAAGACCCCATAGCAAATTCATCCATATTACCTTTACCTAAAATTACAGCACCGGCGTTTTTAAGTTGCTTAACTACTGTTGCATCAAATGGAGGGATATATCCTTTTAGAATTTTTGAAGCAGCAGTAGTTTCGATGTTTTTTGTAGAAATATTATCCTTAATCATTACAGGTACTCCAGTTAATGGAGTTATCTCACTGCTATTTTCATCAAATTTTTTATCGGCTTCTTTTGCGGCTTTCAATGCTAAATCTTTGCAGGTGCTAATGTAAGTGTTAAGTTTTGATTCTGAAATTCTTTCAAAAGTCATTTTAGTTATTTCATAAGAAGAAATCTCTTTTTTAGAAAATTTTGTACTCAAATCTTTAGCAGTTATGAAATTCATTACTAATTGTATCCTTTACTCAAGTACAGGGGGAACCTTAATAAATTTTCCATCAGTCCGAGGTGCATTATTAATTACTTTTTCTGTATTTAGCGGAGGATGAGCTTTATCTTCTCTCATTACTGATTTTGCTTGAGTGGTATGTCCTGTAACTTCAGTATTTTTGGTATCTATATTGTTGAGTAGTGTGAAATATCTAATAATATCACTTAGTTCTTTTTGGAGTTTTTCAATTTCCTCTTCAGTCAAGTCTAGATAAGATAGTTTGCTAATTTTTAGTATTTCTTCTTTTGTAAGTTCGTTCATAGTAATAATTTTTTAAATTAAATAATATCAAATAATATCAATATTAATAATATTAGATTCTGAAAAATAAGGAAACTAAAAATGCTTATTAAACTTTATATTGAATAGTATTTCAATATTGACAATATATGCCATTTATAACTAGAATAAAATTCCGTAAGAGTTTTTTTAAACTTGGTCGGGATAATAAGTTTACCGTAAATTTTTTCTTATTTCCCCCTATAGTATTTTACAATGGAGATTTTTGAGTAAATTTATTTTTGTTACTGGAGGAGTTGTAAGTTCCCTTGGAAAAGGGATTGCCGTTGCTTCTATTGGTAAAATGCTCAAAAGTAGAAATTTGACTGTATCTGTAATGAAACTTGACCCCTACTTAAATGTTGACCCTGGTACTATGTCGCCATATCAACATGGAGAAGTTTTTGTAACAGACGATGGAAGTGAGACAGATCTTGATCTCGGCCATTATGAAAGATTTATAGACGTTGAATTAACTCAGTATTCAAATATTACAGCAGGGCAAATTTATTCTGAAGTAATATCAAAGGAGAGATCTGGTGAATATCTTGGAGGAACAATACAGACTATACCTCACGTGACTAATCTTATAAGGGATAAAATTATTAATCTCTCAAAAAAATCAGAAGCAGACGTAATAATTGTTGAGGTTGGTGGTACTGTAGGAGATATAGAAGGTCAACCTTTTTTAGAGGCTATTCGCCAAGTAAGAAATAGTGTTGGTAGAGATGATACCTTTTATATACACTTGACTCTTCTTCCATATCTAGGTGCTAGTAATGAATTAAAAACAAAACCTACGCAACATAGTGTTAATACTTTACGGTCAATGGGTATTCAGCCTGATGCAATATTATGCCGTGCTGATTTTCCAATAGGCGAAGATGAAAGAAAAAAAATATCCTTATACTGTGATGTTGATTATCAAGCGGTAATTGATTTACCAACTTTAAACAGTGTTTATCAAGTTCCATTACATCTCGAAAATCAAGGTTTGGGTAAAATTTTGATGGATTATTTTTCTTGTGACCAAATTACTCCCGATTTCAAATCATGGGAAAAAATCACACTCATACAACAAGATAATAACCCTGAAGTTGAGATTGCTTTAGTAGGGAAATATGTCGAGTTAAAAGACTCATATTTATCGGTTATAGAAGCCCTAAATCATGCTGCAATAATGCATGAACACAAAGCTAAAATTTCATGGATTTCAGCTGAAGAACTTGAATCTTCAGAAATTAGTAATTTTTTATCTAAAGCACAAGGAATAATAATACCAGGAGGTTTTGGAGATAGAGGCCTTGAAGGGATGATAAAAACAGCTGAATATGCAAGAACAAAAAAAATTCCATATTTAGGTCTATGCCTTGGTATGCAGATAATGGTTATAGAATATGCTAGAAATGTACTAAAAATTAATGATGCCAATTCTCTCGAAATTGATCCTAATACAAAAAATCCTGTGATTGCATTTATGCCAGGTCAAGAAGAGCTGCACTCAACTGGAGGGACAATGCGATTAGGTTCATATCCGTGCGTAATAAAAGAAAACACGGTTGCTATGAAGGTTTATAAAGAATCTAGTATTAACGAGAGGCATAGGCATAGATATGAATTTAATAATAAATTCCGAGAAGAATTCAATGAAAATGGAATGTTGATATCAGGAACATCTCCAGATAATAAGCTTGTTGAAATTACTGAGATTTTTGATCATCCATTTATGATAGGCAGTCAGTTTCATCCAGAGTTCAAATCAAGGCCTGAAAGACCTCACCCTCTTTTTAGTTCTTTCATAGAAAATTCAAAAGAGATTAAGCGCGAAGGTGACCAACATGATTTATTTTAGCGATTTTGCTTTATATATTTGAAGTGATATAATTGAATTATTGAACTAACATAGTTCATATCCCAATTATCTGTAATGCTTTTGAGAAGCATCCTTCAATAATCGCTAGTTTTCCTAGTACCTATTATAAGAATTTGTTACTCGATAAGAATCAGATATTGATTTGTATATATTTTAAAACCGGGAGGTAAAATACTGACTACTCAAGCTAGAAATCGCCCTAGAGGACCTAGGCGAAGGCCCACAACACCAAGACGTCGTCAAAATCATGCTGGCGAAAATTATTTTGATTCGGTTGAATTAGAAAAACTGCCTGATTTAGGTGACTTAGGAAAAAAGACAAATGATGAATTACGGCAACTGGCTATTGATACAGGTATTAAAAGAGTACCTACTCAAAGAAATGAACTAGTACTTTCAATTTTATCTTCTCTATCTGATGAGAAAAAAGCAATTGTTGGAGCAGGAATATTAGATGTTTTATCTGATGGTTTTGGTTTTCTTAGGCAGCCTGGAGCAAGAAAAAATAGTGATGATATATATGTAACTCCAAAGAAGATAAAAAATTACGGATTGAGGCATGGAGATTTTATTACTGGTCAAGTTTTACCACCCTTAGCTGAAAGTTCAAATAAATATTATGGTTTAGTTAACGTTGAAACTGTTAATGGTTATGATTTTCAATCTGCAATTGATAGACCTAAATTTGATAGATTTACTTCAGTTTATCCTGATGAGCAAATAAAATTAGAAACTACTCCTAAGCAAACATCTACTAGATTAGTTGATATGGTTGCTCCAATTGGGCATGGTCAAAGAGCACTTATTGTAGCTCCTCCTAAAGCAGGAAAAACAATGCTTTTAAAACAGATATCTGCTGGTATAACCGAAAACCATCCAGAGGTCTATATAATAGTTTCATTGATTGGAGAGAGGCCCGAAGAAGTCACTGATATGAGAAGATCCATTAAAGGTGAAGTTTTTAGTTCAACTTTTGATGAACCAATAGAAGATCACTGTAGAACAGCTGAGATGGCTCTTGAAAGAGCTCGAAGGCTGGTGGAGAGTGGAGAAAATGTTGTGATTTTATTAGACAGCCTAACAAGATTAGCTAGAGCTTATAATCTATCTGTTCCAAGTAGTGGTAAAACCTTATCAGGTGGTATGGATCCAAATGCTCTTTATCCTCCCAAAAACTTTTTTGGTGCTGCAAGAAATTGTGAAAACGCAGGCAGCTTAACAATAATTGCAACTGCTCTGGTTGAAACAGGTTCTAGACTTGATGACTTAATATATGAAGAATTTAAGGGCACGGGTAATATGGAATTGCACTTGGATAGGCGATTAGCCGATAGAAGAATTTGGCCCGCTATTGATATAGAAAGAAGTGGAACCCGTCACGAAGAGTTATTGATGGATGATTCAACTTTAAAGAAAGTATGGTTGCTTAGACGTATTATTGGTAAGATTAGCGAGGATCCAAGCAGTAAACCAACTGAGGCTGCAGAAAAAATCTTAGACAGGCTGTCTAAATCATCCTCAAATGAGGAATTCTGGATGTCACTAACTCAGCCAGAAATGAGCTCTCAATAGCTCCCTTTGTTTAAAAATTAAAAAAGTATAAATATTTCTTAAAATTTAGGTGTTTTTGTAATTCTTCGGTAACACAAATGAGATAAATTTCTAATTAGGAATATTATATATTTACATTATTGTTAATATATCTGTGTTTCAGGTAACGATCTGATAAGAAATTTATTACCCGATTAGGTAGAAAATAAGATAAATTATCATATTTTTAGCCCATATTTTATAAATTACTTAAACTTGTTACAAAAATGGTTGACATTGTAATGCATACAATGATTAAATCATAAGTGGTTAATACCAAAAGTTCCGTTGTCGCGCAAAGCCGGTTGGCGCTTCATTTGGAAGAAAAACAATTATTGGAACCGGTGAAAAAATATCGGGAAACCTCTTGGTTTCTTATACATATTTAATAATAATTGTATATGTGTAAATAAAATACGATAGAAAAGGAGGCTGAGGCTGTGAAGCTTTCAGTTAAATTAATTTCCGCCCTTACGCTAGTAGCGTTAGTAGCGGTTGCTATCATAAGTATCGATAATACTGCTAGTGCAGCAGTTGATGGTAAGGTTTATGTCACAAACAAGGCATCTACTCTTACTACTGAAGGCACGGGGAAACCTACTGCTAGAAAAACTGCAACAGCTGTTTATGGAACTTATGCTTCAGTAGCAACAACTGGAGTTACCGCACGAGACATCGTGTCTAACTCAGACAAATTTATTGTCACTGTTGTTGACTCTGACGTAAACAGTACGACTACTGTTACATCTAAAGCAACGAGTGGAAACTCAGGTTTCGACCTTGGTTTAGATAATAACCATGCCATTTCTACTGCTGGTACAGCTCAAGTTGTAGCAGACTTTGGTGGATCAGGTGGTAATGGTCTTGATGAAATTGGTGATATCGTTACAGTAACACTTGATGATACAAAAGCTAGTCCAATTATTGGATCAACTAGTGACATTATCATTACAGTTGCTACAGGTGATCACGCTGGTAAAGTTGTTACCGGTGTAACAGTTCATCAAATCGTGAACGATGGTTCACTAAATGCTACTACACCTGCTGTTATTCAGGTTAGAAAAAGCGCTACGGGTGCTGATGTAGACGGAACAGCCACAGGTTGGGAATTCGTTAACATTACATACCCAAGTTCAAATGCAGATACATTGACTGTAACACTAAAGAGCGTTGTCGACCCTACAGGTTGCTGTAATGGTACTTACTGAGACAGGTCGAAATACAGGACGATTCGAAGGTGAAGTACAGTTAATAGAACGAACAGATACTCTTGCAACAGTTAAGATCAACTCAGCTCCGGCTGGTGTTGCTCAGGTTGCTGGTGTAGATAGAGTTCCTGTAATCGGTGGTCCAGTTACTGTAGAGTATCAGGATGCCGCTACTTCAGGTACTGCAACAAATGTTAAGAGGACAGCTACATATAATGTAGATAACACTGTTCCTTCCGTAACAGTAACAACACCTGCTGATGGTGGACAGAGTCAGAATAGGTTACCATCCTTTACAGGTACTGGTGCTGATTCACAATCTGGACTTGACATTAGCACATTCTCATTGAGAATAGATAGAACCGATGACCCAACTAACACAACTATGGTTATTGCTGATGATGGTACTCTTAACGGTACTGCAGCAAACATAGATACTACAACATTGGGTTCAGATGGTGCTACAGATATAAGTTGGTCATACACTGAATCAACCGCGTTGCCTACAATGTCTCCTTCAACAGAGACACCAAACAACACTGTTGACTTCCAGGCGCTTGTCCATGACTTAGCTGGTAACGTTGGTTACTCAGATGCTAAAACATCTGGTACAGGAGCTGATGATGCTGGTTCAGGTAGACATGCAAACCAACCACACACAGTAAAAATTGACCAGAAGACTCCTTCAATCTCAAGTGCTGCAACAGGTACTGGGTGGGATACTTCTGCTTCACCTGCCGCTGAAAAGGCAGATGCATCGTCAATAAAGGTAACAATGGATGGAAAGATTGATTCTACATCTGTTGCGCCTAGTGACATTCAAGTTGTATTTAGTAATAGTGGTGGAACTCATGTTCCAAGTGCAATTGACGTAAAGGACTCTGTTCTTTATCTAAAATTGGATACTGCTATTCCTTCAAACAACAAACCTACAGTCCAAATAAAGAGTGGAATTGCTGATCTTGCAGGTAACTCTGCAAACTCAGGTTCTAAAGTAGCAACAGATGGTATCAAGCCAGTAGTCACGATGGTAACATCAGGTGGTTCTGGAACTGGTACAGGTACTGAAGCTACAGATGCTCTTACCAAGGACAAGATGACTATTACAGTTACATCTGACGAGAACCTAAACGGTCCTCCAAAAATTACTGTAAGAGTTATTCCTGCAACTGGTAATGAAGTTGGACTACACACTGAAACTCTTGGTGTGCCTCTAGGTGGTAACCAGTGGAAATTAGTAGTATCTAAAGGTGCTGCTTCAACAGGTAACGTTGCTATAAAAGTTGATTCAACAGATACAGCATCTAACCTAACCACTAAAGGTGACATAACAACTAAGGTATACCGATTAGATACTGCGCTTAGTGCTCCAACATCAACCCCAGCGAGTGGTGGTACGATTACAGTTGCTAAGCCTTTCATCACTACAGATTACTCTGCAAATGAGTCAGCTACAGTGACAATAACTAAAGCTACGTTAGCAGTCGGCTCAGCCACAGCTGTTGATGTTACTGCAGACGTTGTTGCTTCAGCAGACGGTCTTGTATTCTTCTACCAACCATCAGATGCGCTTACTAACTCTAAGCACACCTATGTTGTGAAGGCTACAGATGCAGCTGGAAACACTCATACACAGACAGTAACCTTTACAAAATCAGATCGTAAAGACTACGTTCTTGACTTGTTCGCAGGTTGGAACCTAGTTTCAATTCCATCAGACCCATCTGATACAGCTATTGGTTCTGTGTTCTCAAACACAGGTATCAAGCAGGTTGTATCTTACGATGCGACATCCCCAAGTTCACCTTGGAGAATAGCATCTCAGGTAGATGGAGCTTACACTTCCCAGACAACTCCGGCACTAGACAATGTTTATGCTGGTCCTGGATACTGGGTAGAAACTTCTGACTTTGAAAACCAGGCAGTCTCACTATCAGGTCCTACAGGTCCTGGTGATACTCGACCGGCTTTGACAACAATAGCTACTGGTTCTGGATGGAACCTAGTGGGTGTAGTTGACCAGAGTAAGATTCAGACTCAGAAAACAGATAACGGAACCTCATTGGTAAGAACCAACCAAGGTGGTACTGACGTTGCTGTAACAGTAGCGACATACTTGGATACAGTTGCAAACTCTAGACAGTATGCTTACGATACAGTTACTGCGAAGTTCAGAACTTTGGTAGATGCTAATGAAGTAAAAATTGGTGACGGTATGTGGATATACATCCAGCCTCAGGCGAATGGATTACTACCACACATTGTTCCATAAACTACTTCTGTTAGTTGAAATTACAATAAAGTAATTACAAAAAGTCCCCTGTCACAAGACAGGGGGCTTTTTACTTAAATATGTCTTGTATTTATATTGATATTGGGAAAGGGTATTCTGGTAAAATATATGTATGAGTATTTTAATGAAATCTAAATTTTTGTTGTTGATATCTTTTTCACTGATATTAACATTCATATTTACTTCTAATGTTAAAGATCTTTTTGCTCAGGCTGATGTCCCTGAAATAAAAGCTATAACCTTATATGGTTCTGTTAATATATCTGGGGGAGCCGATCCAAATGGAATGAATTTAACTGCTCGTATAGGTAGTTATGAGAGTGATCCTGTAATAATCGGGAATCAAAACTCTAATAAATACGTTGGGTTATTTGTTAATCCTCCATCTGATCTTAATTTGGAAGGTCAGATTATTGAATTGATTCTTAACGGCCAAATAATAGCCTCAGAAACTACTCCTTATATGTATGAAGATACAACTGGAAATTTCAAATTACATTGGACTTTACCTCAATTAAGACAACTAGATCTTACATTTTCTTCTGCTCCAGTGGCAACTCCTACACCAACACTAACTCCTACACCTACCCCTGTAGTTATTGAGCCTACCTTTTATGAAGGTGTAATTAGAGCTGGTTCAATTCCGCCACCTGATGGAACCTTAATCTATGGGAGGATAGATGACTACACATCAGAACCTGCTCAAACATTTGATAATGGTAAGTTTTTTTTAACTTTAGATCCTCGTTTCGAGCAATATTCAGGAAAAGTAATTGAATTTTATATAGGTTCAAATAAAGCTTTACAATCTAAAACATTCACTCCGGGTGGTTTCGAATCTGATTTTATTTTAGTTTTTTCTGCTTTTCCTACACCTACATCCACTCCATTACCACCAACATTAACTCCAACTCCTACTTCTACCCCTGAGCCTACCCGTACACCTACTCCAACTCCTAATCCCACATCTACACCTGCACCAAGCCCAACCCCAACACCTATTAATGTAATAATTGTTGAATGGAAGTGAATCTAATGAGGATTCTAGTAGTGGAGATTGCTTATCTTCAGGAGGAAGAGCTAACTTAGGAAATATAATGTTATTAATTTCCCCTCTATTATTCTTAACTTTTAGAAGATTTAGAGTAAATTAATTTTCTAGTAAAATTATTTTTTGTTCCTCAGATATATTTGACTTAGCGACGTTGACTTTTTTTTCTATATTTGGTTCTTTTATACCAAGTTCTACTAATAAATTAGAAACATTATTGTTTGAAATAATTACAAGTTTTGATTCTAATGATCTTATTACAGAGGCAAATTCATTAATTTCAAGATTAGTTGATGATCCATCAACAACTAGAGCATCAATTTTCCCAATTTGTTGCATAATTTGAGCAGATAGCTCATGCCCGGGGTATCCTAGAATACCTAATCTAACACCTTCAATGTCCACCACGTAAATTACATTAATTTCTCTAGATAATGATGGGTCTGTTGAAGGTGACGGAATACCTCTAATTGCAATACCTTGAATTTCATACTCTCCAGGACTATGGATAATATTAACTCTTTTGTCCTTATGTGGATTTATGTTGAAGCTAGAAAATAATTGAATTTCTTCAGAATTATTCTCTGATGGATTAATTAGTATGTTCCCATATGATGATGATACTTCAAAGAATGAATTTCCTTGCCATCTTATTTCCATATCATATTCCTTTTTTGCTAAAATTGTTATTAATATTATTCAATATCCCAAGTAAAATAGTATTAAAAATTATAGAGAAAATTATTATTTATTGCGAGTTTATTTTTTATATAGATATGTAAGATGAGTTTATGACCACAAACAAAAGAGATTATTATGAGATATTAGGCTTATCTCGTGATGCAAATTCAGAAGAAATAAAAAAAGCTTTTCGACAACAAGCTTTAAAATACCATCCTGATAAAAATAAAGAACCTGATGCTGCTGATAGGTTTAAGGAAGTTAATGAAGCATATCAAGTTTTAAGTGATCCAGAAAAAAAATCGCAATATGATCAATTTGGTCATACTGGATTAAATAATGGTGGAGCATCTGGTTTTGGAGGTTTCGAAGGTTTTGGAGGATTTGGTGATATTTTTGATTCCTTCTTTGGGGGAAGTACTTCAGAAAGAGCAAATGTAGGTAATGACTTAGAATATCAAATAAAAATTTCATTTAAAGATGCAGCTTTTGGAGTAAAAAAACAAATAGATTTATCCAGGAATGAAAGATGTGATCGCTGCAATGGAAATAAAGCTGAGCCTGGTTCTAAAATTGATGAATGTAACGTTTGTCAGGGAACAGGAAAAGTTTCAAGAGTTCAAAAAACAATTTTTGGTCAATTCCAGCAAGTAACTTCATGTTCAACTTGTTCAGGGGATGGGACAACGATTAATAATAAATGTACTAAGTGTGATGGAATGGGTATTGTGAATAATTCTAGAAAAATAGAAGTTTCAGTTCCAGCAGGCATAGAGGATGGAACGAGATTGATAATCCGTGGTGAAGGTGAATCAATTGGTAAACAAGGGAGTAATGGAGATTTATATGTTCATATTCTGGTAGATTCTGATGAATATTTTACTAGAAAAGGTAATGATATTATTGTTTTAGAGGAGATTAATATTGTTCTTGCTACCTTAGGCGGAGAGATTAACATAAATTCATTGGATGGAGATATTAAATTAAAGATTAAACCTGGTACTCAATCAGGGTCAATAATTAGATTACCTAATTTAGGTATTCCCTTTGTTGGCCAATCCTCAAGAAGAGGTGATCAACTTATTAAAATTAAAGTTCTTACTCCAACAAAAATTGATGATACTCAAAAAGCTATTTTTATACATTTAGCAAATTATCTTAATATGGACAATGTTAATAAAGACGGTGAAGAAGGTCTGATTAGAAAATTTAGAGATTTTTTTAAATCTGATAATAGCTAATTTATAGGAGATAAAAATAATAGAAAATCAATGGTTAGAAATTTCTATAAACGCTCCATCAGAATTTGTTGAGCCTATTAGTCAAATATTAGTCAAAAATATTGGTCAAGATTTTTCTGTAGAGCGAGATGTTGATTTTAATCCTGATGAAGGTGAAGTTGTTGATCCTAACTCATGGGTTAGAATTAGAGGGTGGATATATAAAGATCACCTTTTAGAAGATAAAAAAAATGCAATAGATGTTTCTCATAAGCTATTAAATTACATAGTAAAGCTTCCAGAGATAACTTATAAATATGTCTCTAAAAGCGACTGGAAAAATCAAAAATTTGATCCAATTGAGATTGGTAAAAAATTAGTAATTCTACCTTCAAAAGATTATATAAATAAATATAAAAACAAAAAAATAATATATTTAGAGCCAGGATTAGCTTTTGGAACAGGACATCACCCTACAACAAAAATGTGTATTGAAGAATTAGAAGAGATAATTAATGTAAAAGATACAATATTAGATGTAGGATGTGGATCAGGGATTCTTATGATTGCTGCACAGGTCTTAGGTGCGAATACTTCATATGGTATTGATATTGATAATGATGCTATCAATTCTGCGAAAAATAATATTAGGATTTCAGGTTATGAAAAACAAACTTATTTGACTCATGGAAAAATATCTGAAATAAATTTCCCTAAAAAATTTGATCTAATTTTAGCTAATATTGCATCCAAAGTTCTTTTAGATATTTCTTCTGATTTAATTTCACTATTGAAAAAAAATTCTAAACTAATAGTTTCAGGTATACTTGGGGATAAAATACACGATGTAACAAAATCATTTGAATTGAATGGTGGAAAAATTACTAAGACAAGAACATTAGATAGTTGGCATGTTTGTACAATTATGAGGAAGTCATAAATTGCATAGGTTTTATTATAATTCATTGGAAAAAGATCAAAAAATCCTCGATATAGATGGTGAAATTTTTTTTCAGATAGTGAATGTATTAAGATTGAAAATAGATGAAAAATTTGTACTATTTAATGGTCAAGGTTATGAAGCAGTATATACATTAATAAAAAAAACAAAAACAATAAAATGTGAGCTTCACAGTATTATTACTCCAATTGATGAGCCCAGCGTCAAAGTTAAGATTTTACTTGGATTATGTAAACCTGAAAGATTCGAACTTGTTCTTCAAAAATGTACAGAGCTAGGAGCATTTGATTTTACGCCATTAATCACCGAGCGTGTTCAGGGTGGTAAAAATGCTTATCCATCTGAAAACAGATTAAAACGTTGGAATAAAATACTAAAGGAGTCTGCAGAACAATCTGGTAGAACTTTTATTCCTACATTAAATAATCCAAGAAATATTTTAGATGTGTTTGATGAAAAAATTAGGTTTGATAACGTCATATGTTTATGGGAAGAATTTCAAGGATTTAATATTAATCAAGCTCTAAATAAATTAAGTGATATTAAAAGTCTTTATGTAATTATTGGTCCTCCAGGGGGCTTTTCAAAAGAAGAAGCATATAAATTAAAAAAATTAGGCGTAATGTTAGTTTCTTTAGGTAAAAGAATTTTAAGAAGTGAAACGGCTGCAATTGCTGTTATGTCATCTGTAATTTATCACTATGGTGATTTTAAGGATTAATTCTTAAAATTTTCACTTATACTCTTAATTATTCTATTAAGTTTCATTTCCCATGAAGATTTGTTTATTTTTTCTTCTTGAAGAGTTCTAGAAAGAAGGTTATTTATTACTATATTTGGTTCCTGGTTATCGTATAAAACAGATTTGGTAGCTTTTACTATAGGCATTTCTACTTTATACATTTCTGATAAACTAAATGCAGCTAAAGTTGTAGGGTAACCCTCTACCGTTTGTCTAATTTCATTCATTACTGAACTCGCTTCTTTGCCTTGTGCTAGGCCGTAGCCAAAAGAATAATTTCTACTAAGTTTTGAGTAGCATGTAGCCATTAAATCTCCCATACCACTTAATCCAGCAAATGTTTCTATTCTGGCTCCCATTGCTAAACCTAAAAACATAATCTCATGCAATCCTCTTGTAACAAATGCAGCTTTTGAGTTTGATCCTAATCCTGCACCATCTATAAAGCCTGCACCAATTGCTATGATATTTTTTAAAGATCCTCCAAGTTCAACTCCAATAATATCATTTGAAGTATATGTTCTAAATTTCTTTGAATTAAATATTTCTTGAACAGATTTAGAAGAATTTTCATCAGAAAATGCTATTGTGGCAGTTGCAACTTTTCCTTCCAGAATTTCATAAGCAAGATTAGGACCTGACATTACACCTATATTTTTTGTGTCAAAATTAGGAAGTTCAGACGTAATTATTTCGGAGATTCTTTTACCTGTGTTTACCTCTATTCCTTTAGATGCAGATAGAATAAATTTTGTTTCACCAAATGATAATTTATTATTTTTGAAAAAATTTCGCATCGAAGTAGATGGTAATGTAATAACAATTAAGTTTTTATTTTTAGTTACTTCATCTATATCTGATGTTACATTGATATTAACAGGTAATTCATGTTTCACACCTAACTTGTTGTTAAATCTCGTTTTTTGTATAATTTGAGCCTGATCTTCATCCCTACACCACATTGATATTTTGTTATGTTCACTTAACAAAATACCCAAAGTGGTACCCCATGCACCATTACCTATTATTCCTATATTTAGCAAAATTTACCTAATTTTGTTTCTTTTTTGGAGAAGCTTTATTTTCTAACTTACCTTCATTGCCTTTTATCAGTCTAAAAAAATTAGACCTATGACGCAATAGGATTATTAATCCTACAGGAATACAATATAATAAGTCATGTTGTTTTGATCCAAAAATTTCATAAATACTAAAAATTAATAATGAAACTAAGCTTAATAAAGTTCCAATAATTGATCCGAGAGAAATATACCTGGTAATTATAGCAATTGATACACCAATTAGTGATAGTGCCATTGCTATAGGAGATAAAAATAACAGTGTTCCAAAACCAGTAGTTATTCCTTTGCCACCTCGAAATTTAATATATATAGGATAACAATGTCCCAAGACTAATAAAAAGCCAGAAAATGGTATTATCCAGTAATCATTAGCAAAATTACTTATTATAAATATTGATATATATCCTTTTAATATATCTGAAATTAATACTATAGCTCCAAGCTTTGGCCCTAAAGTTCTCGCAACATTAGTAGCCCCAGAGCTTCCGCTTCCGTAGCTACGAATATCAACTCCTTTTACAAACTTCGCTACTATTACGCCAGTAGGAATAGAGCCAATAAGATAGGCTATTGAACAAATTACAAATATTTCAAATATATTATTCATATTTTCTATTCATAAAGGATAATTTTATGGGTGATCCTATAAAACCATACTTATTCCTTATTACATTTTCAAGATATCTTCTGTAACTAAAATGAATTAGTTCAGGATTTTTTGTAATTATATCAAAACTTGGCGGTGCTGCTCTTTTTTGAATACATCTGTAAATTCTAGGTCTTTTTCTTCCAAATCCTGGTAATGGGTTTTTACCAATTGCTTCGAAAATAACTTTATTAATCTCTGAGGAAGAAATTCTTTTATTAAACTCTTTATATACTTCAAAAATCGAATCAAATATTTTTGCTACGCCAATATTATTAATAGCAGATGTAAATAATAATGGTGTATTAGGAATAAAATTAAGCTTTTCGATAATCATCTTTTTAACTTCATCTTTATTAAGCTTTAATTCTGATGATAAATCCCATTTATTTACAATTATTATTGCTGCTCTATTAGCGTCTTTAATATATCCAATTATATGAGAATCCTGAGATGTAATTAATTCGCTGGCATCCAAAACAATTAATGCTATATGAGACATTTCTATAGCTCTAATAGTTCTTAGAGAACTATATTTTTCTATGCCACTCTCAATTTTTCCTCTTTTTCTTAATCCTGCAGTATCTAAAAAATTAAGTTTTTGTTCATTGAAACTTAATTCGTAATCAATCATATCTCTAGTAGTTCCAGCAACTTCAGAAACAATAGATCTTTTATTATTTATTATGGAATTAAATAATGCTGATTTTCCTACATTTGGTCTACCTGATATTGCGATACGAATAGTTTGATTTTTTTCATCAGTACTTTGTGAATTACGTATATGCTTAAAGCTTTCGTTCATTAGATCATCTATTCCTAGATTATGGTACGCGCTAATTGGTAAGAGATTGTCAAACCCCAGAGAATAAAAATTATGTATATAGTCACTTTTTTTAGGTGTGTCTACCTTATTAGCAGCTACTATAATGGGCTTATTAATCTCTCTCAGCATTTGAGAAATTTCTTTATCAGCATCTGTTATATCTTCAGATGAATCAACAGTAAAAATTACTAAGTCAGACTGTTTTATTGCTAATTCTACTTGAGATTTTATCTCATCCCACATTAGGTGATTATGAGGTTGGTCTTCTACACCCGCAGTATCCACAAGGATAAATTTCCTGTCATTCCAGACTGTATCAATTGAAACTCGATCTCTAGTAGTTCCAGGGATATCACTAACTATAGCTATTCTTCTTCCAGCTATTCGGTTAAATAGTGTAGATTTACCTACGTTTGGTCTTCCAACGATTGCGATGATTGGTATTGACATGTTTATTTTCTTTTTATTATTTTTTCCATTAATGCCATTTGAGCCCATAGTCTATTTTCTGACTGTGGAAAAACTATAGATCTTTGGTCATATAATAAATTTTCTGAAATTTCTTCATTTGGATGTGCAGGTAAATCATGCATAAACTTTACATTTTTTGAAGCAAGATCTAATAAAGATTCATTCACTTGATAATCTTTAAAAGCCGATCTTCTTATTTCTTGTTCTTTTTCTTGCCCCATACTTGCCCAAACATCTGTATATATTACATCTGCATTTTTTACAGCTTTTTTGGGATCAGATATTTTTGTGACAGTTCCGCCTGATTCTTTTCCATAAATATTTGCTAAAGCAATAGTTTTATCATCAAGTTGGTAATTATCTGGAGAGGAAATTACTATATTTGCACCAACACCAGCCAATGCATAAGATAGACTTCTAGAAACATTATTTCCATCACCAATAAAAACAATTTTTGAATCCTTTATATACGGTAAATATTCTTTTATTGTTTGAATATCTGCAAGAGCTTGGCAAGGATGTTCATGGTCAGTAAGTGCATTAATAACAGGAGTTGAAGAATATTTTGAGAACTCGATAATTTTTTTATGTTCAAATGTTCTAATTATAATTAAGTCAGCAATTCTTGAAATAACACTTGCTACATCCCTAACAGATTCACGAGTCCCTAGTCCGACTTCTTCAGGTCCAAAATATAGTGGATTTCCTCCAAGTTTTTGTATACCTGTCCAAAATCCTAATTTTGTCCTCAATGATGGTTTTTCAAATAAAAGTACGGCACTAGAATTGAGTAATATATTACTCAGTGACCCAGACTTTAACTCTATAGCTCTGTCTGTAATTTCTTCTATCTCTTTGGATAATATGTCTCTAAATTCTAAAAAATGATTGTTCATAGGTTAATTATTGCATAATATAGACTTGTTGAATATCCCTAAAATACTAAAAGTTAATATACAGATTTTTAAATTTTAAGGTTATATTCATTTATTAATTTATCAGAAAGAATCTCTGCTTCATCTATTGTAAGTGTTTGTAATAAAGGTGATCTCACATTTCTCCAAGTGGGTTCATTAAATTTTTTTGCAAGCATCATTTTTTGCGCAGGTATAGGAGCATAATCTTGAAATAGCAGCCTAACTTTTCTGACTTCTTCCATAACTTGATTTGCTTTTCCCCAATTTTCTTCATGTGCAAATTTTATTACTTTGGAAATATTCATACTATTAATATTTGCAGTTGCAGAAATGCATCCAGGCCCTCCTAATTTAATCGAATCAATAACTAATAATTCTGCACCTGGGTATACAATTAATTGATTAATTTCTAAAAATGATTTTGTATTATTCCAATCTCCTGTACTATCTTTTATGCCTACAATTACATCCGGATATTTTGCCTTTAATTTAGTTACTAATTCAGCAGATAACGGGACTCCAGTCATAGCAGGTATATGATATAAATAAATTTTTAAATCAGGGTGATTAATTTCTTCAATTATTTTTTCGTAGTGGTCAAATAAACCTTCGTCAGATATACCTTTGTAATAAAAAGGTGGAAGAACCATTACTCCATGACAACCTAAGTCCATGGCGTGTCTACTGATTTTAACTGTATCGGGAAGATTGCATAGACCAGTACCAGGAATTAATACTTTTGGGTTTACCCCGTTTTGTATCATGCTTTCTAGCGCATTCATTCTTTCCTCATTGCTGACAGATAACGCCTCTCCGGTAGTTCCAAAGGGAGCTAGTCCTGAGCAACCATTTTCTAAAAGATAGTTTGCAAATTCATTATATAATTCGTTGTTCAAAGAAAGATCGTCATTGAACGGAGTTAGTATTGGAGCAATAAGTCCTTTAATCATTTACATTTCCTTAGTTATCTATTGGCTCATATTTTAATAGTGTTAATTCATTTTTTTTATGTACGAAAACAGGACGCAATTTCATTCCTATAATTAAGTTTTCTGGCTTTGGATTAATATTAATTATATTTGTTGGTATTATTACACCTTCTTTAAGTTTTACAAGTGCTGTTACATATGGTGTATTATCTATAAAATTTTTATGTGGTGCTGCATATACGATTGAAAATGTATATAATTCTGCTTCTCCAGTAACTTCAACCCACTCTAACTCTTCACTAGGGTTATGTATTGAAATTTGCCTTGGGAAAAATTGAAATTTTTTCGTAATTTTTGATCTTTGTAGGAAGATTTTTTCTTTTTTTAAGTTTTCCCAATAATAATCAGATTCTGGTTGAGCAACTGGCTGTATCATATTATAATTTATCCTAATCTTTTCCTAGTATAATTGTTCCGGTTGAGGATAATAATCCTCCTGTTCCATGCACCAATGCAAGATTACAGATGTCTAATTGTCTATCCTTAGCTTGCTTTCTCATTTGTCTAGCTGCTTCCACTATTGTAAAAATACCATACATTCCTGGATGTGTATAAGATAGTCCACCACCATTAGTATTTAATGGGAAGTTTCCACCGGGCCCCAATATTTTAGACTTAATAAAATCTGCTCCCTCACCAGGTTTACAAAATCCAAGATTTTCAAGCGTTACTAAAACTGTATATGTGAAAGAATCGTATATCATAGCTAAATCAAAATCAGAGTGCTTTACACCTGCCATTTTCATAGCTTGTGGCCCAGTGTAGGTTCCAAATGCTTTAGTTAGATCAGGCATTTGAGATATCATAGAATGGTCATGGCCCTCAGCCGCACCAAGAATAGATACACTACCATTTTTAGAATCTCTTGCACGCTCTTTGCTTGTAATAACAATTGCAGCTCCTGCGTCTGTAACAAGACAACAATCTAATAAATGGAAAGGCCAGGCAATCCATTTTGAGTTATGATAATCTTCTTCAGTCATTTTTTTATCATAAAAATATGCTTTTGGATTTAGATTAGCCCATGATCTGGTTTGTAAAGCTATGCTTGCCATTGCTGCTCTGGTTTTTTCTTCGCCATATTCATGCATATATCTTTTTGCAGCCATAGCATAAGATATTGGAGGCCCTATAATTCCATGAGGGCTTTCATATTGTGCCATAGGTGCTGCGGGATTTCTGGGCATAGGTTCTCTATCAGATCTACCTGATTGGCCATGTGTTATAAGTGCAACTTCACAATAACCTGATGCAATAGCAGATAATGCATGAGCAACATGAATAACAAATGACGATCCACCAACAGACGTACTATCTGTAAATTTTGGACTTATTCCAAGATATTCAGCAATATCTAATGTTGACCAACCAGCTGTGAAAAGGCCATCTACATCAGATAGGTTTAGTCCGGCATCATCTAAGGCATTAATAGCTGCTTCTGCATGAAGTGCTATAGGAGACTTGTCAGGAACTTTACCAATTTTATTCGATTCAGCAACTCCAATTATATGTGCCTCGCCAGAAATATTTCTTAGTTTATTTATATTTGCCATTATCTGTTTGCAGCTTTCAAAATTCTATCTATAGTTTTTTTACTCTTGAGTTGGCTAAAATTATTTCCGTTGAGTAATGTTATAGATACTAAACCATTTTTTACAGTTTTCATATCTGTTTTGACGTTAGAATTATTATTATTTTCTTGAGATCTTAATTGTGATAATAAAATTTGGTAGTTATTTTCAGATTGTTTTTCAGTTGTTATATTTAAATCAGAGTTTTCAGGTATAGTTTCAATTGCAGGTTCATTTTTTCTTTTCAATTTATTGGGAAAATTTATATTTAAAAATGTTTTTTGAGGGATGTTTTTTGAAATACATTCTTTGACTATTTTATTTATCATTGGTTGTATATAACTACTATTAATAGATTCAAATGATTCTGATGAAAAAGCTATACTTTTTATTCCCTGAGCATTGGCTATCATAGCAGCTCCAATTGTTCCTGAAATCAATATGTTACGACTAAGATTACAACCATTATTAATCCCTGATAGAACTATAGATGGATTTTTGCAGATTTCTTTCAATGCAATTATAGCTGAGTCCGCTGGAGTTCCATCAACCGAGAAACATTTTACTCCTTCTATTGGACTTTTTTCACTCTTGACTTCAAGATTTTTCAAGAAAGTGATACTGCCGCTTGTTCCTGATTTATTATGCCTAGGTGCTACTACTATCACTTGACCTAAATTTAATACAGCTTTAGCTAATGCCCAGATACCATCGCTTTTTACACCATCATCGTTTGTAATTAAGATTTTCATAATTCTATTATCTTACATTTAGATTAGTAATTTGTTAAATATCAAACTCGGAAATTGCTTTTTTTGACGAATCAACTCCACCTAAACTTTCTGCATTTTCTAATGCGTTTTTTATTGCATAATTAATACTCTCTAAAGCAGCAGAATGAATTTCGTCGATATTTACTTCTTTTTTTGATTCATTTGTTGATATACCAAAAATTGTATCACCGTCATTTGCAGTATGAGAGGGTCTTATAGACAAAGCTATCCCATCCTGTCCTGCCATGGCGAGCCTTGTGGCTTGAATTTTATCTAAAATTGCATTTGTAGCAACTATACCAATTGTTGTGTTAGTGAAAAAAGTTTTTCTTTTTTTTGGAGGATTGTTTATCAATATTTCGTTGGTATCTAAAAAACTTTTAGATGATTTTGGTCCAGCAATAATCTTTCCATTTTTTGAATCAAATATGCTTCCAAATGCATTAACAGCTACCAACGATCCAACCTTAATTCCATTAGAAATTTTTACACAAGAGGTACCTATACCACTCTTAATTGAAAATTTTTTTCCAAGTATTTTCCCAACCGTGCAACCTGTCCCAGCACCAAAGTTTCCTGTTGAAAATTTTTTTTGAGCAGTAGATGCTGCTATATATCCGGCGTTTTTATCTGGTCGTATTTTATGATTAATAAATCCAAGATCAAAAACAACAGCACTTGGAACTATTGGTATTACTGATCTACCATACTTTATACCAATTTTTTTTTCTTCAAGAAAATCCATAACTCCATTAGAAGCACCCAAGCCAAATGCGCTACCTCCACTAAGAAGTATCCCATTTATCCATTTATGGCTAGCTAAAGGATCTAATAGGGCTGTTTCTTTTGAACCTGGTGCTGCACCTCTAATTTCTATCCCTGCCGACATTTGAATATCAGAAATTAATGCAGTACACCCAGTTCCATTATCTGTATCTGTATAGTGCCCTACTTTTATGCCTTTTATGTCAGTTATTGAACCGTAATTACTCATAACATTGATTGTAGCAATTAATTTAAAATTATGTTTTATTTGCTCTGTAGTAATATATAAATTCCAACTGTAATAATATTTATGATAAATTTTATATATATAGGATAATTATATGTTTAAAATAAAGGTTCAGTAATTTGGGATTTAAGCAGCTTGCACCAGCATACGGTTTCGATGATGTTTCTATTTCCCCTGGAATAGAAACAATTAATCCTGATATGACGGATTTGTCATTTTCTATCGGGGAACAAAAATTTCAAATACCATTTATAGCATCTGCTATGGATGCAGTGGTTGACTCTAGTTTTGCATCATCAATGACTAAGAGTGGTGGACTTGGTGTGATGAATATGGATGGTATAAATATTAGATATGAAGAACTAAATCAGGTATATGAAGACATAATTAATGCTCCCAAAGAAAAAGCAACTGAGATTATGCAAAAGATATACTCAAAACCTGTAGATAAAAATCTCATTTCAAAAAGGGTAGAAGAAGTTAAGAAAAATGGTGGAATAGTTGCAGTTTCATTTGTACCTCAAACTGCAAAAAAACATTCTCCAATAGCAGTTGAAGCTGGAGCTGATATAGTTGTAATTCAAGGAACTGTTGTAACAGCTAGGCACTCTTCAAAAAGTTTAGAAGGATTAATATTATCTAAGTTAAAAAAAGAATTAGATGTACCAATTATTGTAGGAAATACAGTATCTTACGATGTTACTAAAGAACTTATGGAAGAAAACATTGATGGTATTTTAGTTGGAGTGGGACCAGGATCAGTCTGTACAAGTAGGGAAGTTTTGGGTATAGGTGTTCCTCAGATATCCGCAACCATTGAATGCGCTGCCGCAAGAGATGATTATTATAAGGACAATGGCAGGTATATTCCAATAATTACAGATGGAGGTATTAGAACAGGTGGTGATGTTTGTAAATCATTTGCAGCAGGAACAGATGCTGTTATGATAGGAAGTCCTTTTGCCAAATGTAAGGAAGCTCCCGCAAAAGGGTTTCATTGGGGTATGGCTACATGGCATGATTCTTTGCCAAGAGGCACAAGGATAAAATTAGGTGCGGAGTATTCATTAGATGAATTATTATTTGGCCCTTCATCTCGAACTGATGGCACATTAAATCTTGTAGGTGCATTAAGAGTATGTATGGGATACGTTGGAGCTAGAAATTTAAAGGAAATGAATAAAGCAAAAATGGTTTATGCTCCGGCAGTAAAAACGGAAGGTAAAATATATCAGTCAGCTGGATTAGGTGCATGAAATTTATTAAACCAAGAGGTACATCGGATATATTACCTGATCAACATGATTATTGGAATTATGTTCTGGAAACTGCTAAGAATACAGCTGTTCAATTTGGATTTGGCCATATTGAAACACCTACATTTGAAAATACTGATTTATTTAGACGTGGGGTTGGTGAAGATACTGATGTAGTAAAGAAAGAAATGTATTCTTTTGACGATCTTGGTGGCGACTCCATAACTCTTAGACCAGAAGGTACAGCATCAGTATGTAGAGCTTATATTGAAAATGGTATGAAAAATTTCCCTCAACCTCAAAAATATTTTTATAATGCTTCTATGTTTAGGTATGAAAGACCTCAGGCGGGAAGATTACGCGAACATCATCAATTTGGTTGTGAGATAATTGGTGATGATAGCCCTGAGTATGATGCTGAAATAATCCAATTAGGTTGGCAATATATAAAAAATTTGGGTTTAAGTGATATAAAACTTAAAATAAACACTTTGGGAGATCCTGAAACTAGGAAAATATACTTAAGAGACTTATCTGATTATTTTAAGAAATATATTGATGAATTACCTAAAATTGATCTTGATCGATTATCAAGGTCACCCCTTAGATTATTAGATTCCAAAGAGGTTGTGACTAAGAAACTTGCAAATGATGCACCAAAATCTATAAATTATTTATCCCAAGATTCACAAATACACTGGAATAGACTTATCTCTTTATTGGATAGATTTAGTGATCTTCGTAAAGATTTTCACTACGAAATAGATAATAATTTAGTTAGAGGTTTAGATTATTATAATAGGACTGTATTTGAATTTATTCCAAGAAATTCTGGTAGTCAAGGTACTATTTTAGGTGGAGGAAGATATGATCCTCTAATAGAGATGCTTGGTGGGGCATCAACACCTGGAATAGGTTTTGGATCAGGTGTTGAAAGAATGATATTAGAGCTTAAAAATCAGAAAATTAGTATCCCGAATAATCAGTCTATAGATGTAGTAATAATTCATATGGGAGATACGATAGAAGATATGTTGGGTTTGATTTCAGATTTAAGAGATAATGGTTTATCTACAGTTTTTGCTCCAAAGAGGTCAATGAAATCACAAATGCGCTATGCAAATAGCATTAATGCAAAAATAGCAATTATTGTTGGTCCAGATGAAATTTCTAAAAATTTAGTTAGTATAAAGAACTTATGCGCTTCCTCACATCAGAGTGAAGTTTCCTTAGATACCAATTTGATATTAAACTACATAAGAGAAAATATTTTATAGAAAATGCAGCAATCAATGCAAAATAGATTAGATGAAATTCAAACTAGATACTTTGAAATAGAGAAGCTCATGTCACAAAATGAAATAGCATCTGACCCAAATTCTATAAGAAAGCTTGGAAGAGAATATAGTCAGTTACAAACAATAGTAGATTTGTGGCGTGATATAAATGATAGTGAAAAAAACCTAAGTGAAACTAAAGAAATAATAAAAGAAGAAACAGATTCTGACGTTATAGAAATGGCTAGAGAAGAAGCTCAATTACTAGAGGAAAAGATACAAATTTCAACTGAAAAGATTAAGCTTGAGTTAATACCTAAGGATGATGCAGATCTAGCCGACGCAGTAATCGAGATTAGAGCTGGTGCTGGAGGAGATGAAGCTGGGTTATTTGCTTCAGATATTTTCAGAATGTATCAAAGATACAGTGAAATCAAATCGTGGAAATTAAAAATATTAAGCCAAAATGATACAGGTGTAGGAGGTATAAAGGAAGTAACTTTCGAAATAAGCGGAGAAAAAGTTTATCAAAGATTACATTTAGAGAGTGGTGTACATAGAGTACAAAGAGTTCCTTCGACAGAATCACAAGGTAGAATTCACACCTCCACTATCACAGTAGCAGTTTTACCTAAAGCTGAAGAAATAGATATTGATATTAATGAAAATGATCTAAAAATTGATGTTTTTCATTCTGGAGGAGCAGGAGGTCAAAATGTTAATAAAGTTGCCACTGCTATTAGAATCACGCATGAACCATCTGGAATAGTAGTGCAATGCCAAAATGAAAGATCTCAATTACAGAATAAATTACAGGCACTTGAAATCTTAAGATCTAGGCTATGGGATAGTGAAATTAGGAAACAGAGTGAAGAAATAAGTGCAAATCGTAAATCTCAAGTTGGAACTGGTGATAGGTCTGAAAAGATTAGGACTTATAACTTCCCACAATCAAGGATTACAGACCATAGAATTAATGTAACTAGCCATCAAATGACACAAATTCTTGATGGAGATTTAGATGTTTTTATTGAACCGCTACTTCAAGAAGAACAAGCAAAAAAATTATCATCTTTGGAAGATACTAGTAGTTAATTGAAAAGTTTAAATTTTAGAGATTTATATAATTTTATAACTAATCATCTTCATGATCATAAGATTGATGATTATCAGATTGAAGCTTCAATATTATTAAAGTTTTTTATAAAAGAAAAAAAAATAAAAGAAAATCTTGATATTTCTTATCCAGATCAATTATTTTTATTAGGTTTGATAAGGAAAAGATCATTAGGTTTCCCTTTACAATATATAACTCAAAATGTAAATTTTTATAAATCTCATTTCTATGTTAATAAAAATGTACTAATTCCTCGCCCTGAAACAGAAATTTTAATTGAGGAATGTTTAAATTTTATTAAAAAAAATAATATTCAAAATCCTAAAATAATTGATATTGGTACAGGATCAGGTGCAATTGCAATTTCTATAGCAAAAGAGATACCCAGCTCAAGAATATTTGCTGTTGATGTTTCAAAAAAAGCATTAGAAGTTGCAAAAATAAATGCAAAAAATCATGATGTAAAAATTAATTTTATAGAAGGAAATCTATTTGGAGATATCGATTCTAATTTTGATGTTGTTATATCTAACCCCCCATACATAATGAGTGAAAATATAAAAAATCTTCAAAAGGAAGTTCTTTACGAGCCAGTTTTAGCATTAGATGGGGGTAAAGATGGAGTTAATGTAATCTCCAAAATTATTAGACAGTCACTTAAGAAAATTAAAAGAGATAATCCTTCTGGAATATTTATTGAAATAGATCCACAAATTTTAAAACCTCTAGAAAAGATATTATTCGAGTTATGTAAAGATTTTGATGTTAATATTAAAAACGATTATTCTGGGCTCGCAAGGATATTATCTATAATCATATGATTGAATATTACTACACGTTATAAGAAGTATACTCTACACGCAAGAACGTGACTTTTTGCATGAGATTATAATTTTTACACGGAAAAGTGTATTCTATCACTAATAAATTATAATTTTTACACGCAATACTACACGGAATCGAATATTAGTAACCTCTTCGATTTTTTATAGTGGATGAAGTAATATTATGTAGTGTTTTTTCTCCAGAAAAATGTCTATAAATCTCACTAACCATTTCCTCAAAAAACCTAGTTCTAGATTTTTTAGTTGTTCCTGCAATATGTGGTGATAAAAAAACGTTATGTAAATTTCGAATTTCTGAATTTACTGGTATTGGTTCTGGATCAAAAACATCTAAGCATGCTGTTATTTTCTTAGTCTTCAGAGCATTTATCAGGTCATCAGAATTCACTATTTTCCCCCTGGACACATTAATGAATACAGCACCATCTCTTAATAGATTAAAATGATTTTTATTAATCATATTCTTTGTTGCTGGAGTTAGTGGCGCTAAGCAAACAATTACATCATTATTTGAAAATATATTGTTTAGTTCTACTTGAGAATAGTTTAGTTTTTTTAAAATATTCTTTGAAATATAAGGATCATAAACAGAAATTTTCGTCTTAAATGGTTCAAGGTATTCGCAAAGCTTTTTAGCAATATAACCAAAACCAATTAAACCGATTTTTTTACCTGTTAGCTCTTCATTTTGATGTAAGAAATCTTCTTTTTCATTATTCGGTTCCCAGTGCTTATTTTCTATAAGCTTTCTAAAATGATACCCTGCACTTCTTAGGCCAACTAAAATTAATCCTAGAGCCCATTCTGAAACAGGATATGAAGATCCATGAGAAGTATCTATTACATTTATATTCTTTTCAATAGCATATTCAGAATTTATTCTTCTTGAAAATCTATCACCTTCTAGCTCTCCAATAAATGTTAAGTTTCTTGAACTTTTTATGATCTCTTTAGTAATCTTAGGCGACCCATGACAGATAATTATAGCATCAAGATTTTCTGTAAATTTTTTTAAACTATTTAAAACTTTCATAGATGAATTCGGTGATTCTTCCCAGCTGGAAATTTCATTAAATTCTCTCCATTGAAATTTACAAATTTGTTTAATTTTTTCTAGATCTTTTTGGTCGATGTAATTTTCATAAACTTCTTTATTACATACAAGTCCCACATTAGGTAGATTTTTTTTCATAATTTTTTTTTTAGTTGATGCAAAATAAATATTTTTTGCTATATAATATCAAATTTTTATTTATAATTGGATAAATATATACTGGAGTATTAATATGTTTAATTTTGTTTCTAGAAGATCCACAGTCCTCGCAGAAAATGGGATGGTTGCTACTAGCCAACCTCTTGCATCTCAATCAGGTTTACAAATCTTAAAAAATGGTGGTAATGCAGCTGATGCAGCAGTTGCGACAGCTGCTGTTCTTAATGTTGTTGAACCTATGTCTACTGGCATTGGAGGTGACATGTTTGCCTTATATTGGGATAATAAACAAAAAAAAGTATTTGCCCTTAATGGATCTGGTCGTCAATCAATTAATGCAAACACAAAAGACTTAAGTGATTTAGGCTTAAAATCTATACCTAATGAAAAAGATAATTCACATTTTGCTGTAAGTGTACCAGGTACTGTAGATGGTTGGGAATCATTAATTACTAAATTTGGTTCAATGAAATTATCAGATGTTTTGCGTGACTCTATAGATTATGCTGAAAAGGGTTTTCCTGTATCGGAGATTATTTCAAATACTTGGAGATCTAAAGAAGTAGTTGAAAAATTAAAATTTAGAAAGTCAGGTGACCAATTCTTACCCAGTGGGAACGCTCCAAAATATGGTGAATTTGTAAAATTACCTGAGCTTGCTAAATCCTTAAGAATAATTTCTGAGGGTGGAGCTAAAGCTTTTTATAATGGTGAGATAGGCTCTGCAATATCTAATTTCATTCAGTCCGAAGGAGGTTGGTTGTGCATGGATGATCTCATTAATCATAAATCTGAATGGATTGAACCTATTAGTACAAATTATAGAGGGTATGATATATGGGAGTGCCCTCCGAACGGTGCAGGAATAATTGCTCTTCTGGCTCTAAATATTATTGAGAATTTTGATATTAAGTCAATGGGATTACAGTCACCTGAAACGTACCATCATTTAATTGAAGCTATGAGATTAGCTTTTGCTGATGGTTTATTTTATGTAGCTGATCCGCAAAAATCAGATGTACCAGTTAGTCAATTGTTATCAAAAAATTATTCAACTTCGAGAGCCAAAGAAATTTTTAGAGATCATAAAAATACTAACATATCGTTTGGAAATCCAATAGGAGGAAGTGATACAGTATATTTATCTGTTATTGATTCAGAAGGTAACGCATGTTCATTTATCAATAGTCTATATAGTAGTTTTGGTACAGGTTTAGTTGTTCCTGAGTATGGAATAGCTTTACAGAATAGAGGCTCTTTGTTTTCACTTGATATAAAACATCCAAATTATTTGGAGCCTAATAAAAGACCATATCATACGATAATTCCAGGAATGGCTACTAAAAATGGTGAGCTACATCTTAGTTTTGGAGTGATGGGAGGTTTCCAGCAACCTCAGGGACATCTCCAAACTTTGGTTAATATGATAGATTTTGACTTAGATCCTCAAAATGCCTTGGATGCATTAAGGTTCAGAATAGATGTAGAAGGAGATGGAACAGTTCACTTAGAAGAAGGAGTGAATTCTAAATTAGTGAATGAATTATCTAAAAAAGGGCACAATGTAAATGTTGTTTCAGGATACGATAGAGTAAGTTTTGGTGGAGGCCAGATAATTTATAGAGATTGTTCTAGTGGTCTATTGATGGGTGGAACAGAGCCAAGAAAAGATGGAATAGCTGTTGGATGGTAGAATTTTAGAACTTTATAGAATATAATAGAATATTATACCTTTTTATATCTTTTTATATAATGAATCTAAAAGTTCGAGAAGTCGCAATAAAATTAAATGTAAGTGAGAAAACTGTTTATAAATGGCTTTCCCAGGGGATTATTCCTGCAAAGCGCCTTGGAAAAACTTGGGTTATATCAGAAAGTTCAATTGAAAAAATTATAAACCCAGACATATATCCAAAAGAGCAATCAGAAAACATTACTCAACATCAGAGGGGTATTATTAATCCAAATGATTCAGATATTTCAGAATACAAGGCTCTTGATAAATTTACGGATTTTCTTTCTTCAGGTATAGAGCATGGATTTGAGAGAATCCTTGGCCCTAGAAGCATTGATACGAAAACTATAGAAATAATTTCAGATGTTTTAGACTCATCGTCTGGAGAAATACTTCTGCAGGGTATTGGGCTTAGAGAATTTTTTGGAGATAAAGGCTATGCTGATATTCTTAGAAGAATGTTAAACGAAAACAGAAAAATAAACATTAAGGCATTATTGGTGAATCCAAATAGTGATTTTGCTAAAGCTAGAGCTATAGCTGAAGATGGAATGGTCTTTGATGATGAAGAAATTTTTAGATCAGGTCCACTTTATAGTGATAGTTGGAGAAGCATGAATATGATTGCAACAATGAAAAAAAAATCTCAAGATCTTTCTAGGTTTTCTCTTAATGTTAAGTTTGTTGATCATTGGCCATCATCTTATCTTATAATGACAGAAAAATTTACTTTTTTAGAATCATATCAGTTTGCTAATTTACAAAATATTTACGGTGAATCATCCTTTGATGGTTTAGTTCCAATGCTACAAATAAAGTCGCAAAGTGATTATGCTAGAATCTTAAGAAATCATTTTGACTATATATGGTCTGGAGCAAATCCTTACGTTAAAATATTTTCTCTTTCGGAAATTTCAGAAAAAATGATAATAAATTAGTTCCGGAACTTTACGGAACTAATTATAGAAAAAAAAGCACTATTATCCTAATAAATATGAGTATTATTTAAAATATTATTTAAAGTATCTTTAGTTTAATTAAGGAGATAGTAATGGGTAAAATTAATGTAGCTATAATAGGTGCTGGGAATTGCGCTTCATCACTTGTTCAGGGTTTACATAAGTATAGTGAAATTGATGAAAATTCAGAAAAAATTCCTGGATTAATGCACAATGTTCTAGGAGGATATGCTCTAAGTGATGTGAATATAGTTGCGGCATTTGATGTTGATAAAGAAAAAGTTGGTAAAGATTTATCAGAAGCTTTGTTTACCAAGAATAATAACGCTCTAAAATTTCATGATGTACCAAATATGGGAGTAAAAGTTGATAGGGGTATGACTCATGATGGTATAGGAGAGTATCTGGAAGAAATAATTGATAAGGCAAGTGGAGAAACTTCAGATATTGTGGGGATATTAAGAGATAGAAAAGTAGATGTTGTAATTAATTATCTCCCAGTAGGATCGGAACAGGCAACAAAATGGTATGTTGAGCAAGTTCTTTCCGCTGGATGTGCTTTTGTAAATTGTATTCCGGTATTTATAGCTAAGGAACCTTACTGGCAAAAAAGATTCAAGGACAGGGGTTTACCTATTGTTGGTGATGATATTAAGTCACAAGTTGGAGCAACAATTGTTCATCGTGTATTAGCTAGACTTTTTGAAGATAGAGGTGTCAGGTTAGATAAAACATATCAATTAAATTTTGGTGGCAATACAGATTTCTATAACATGCTTGAAAGATCAAGGCTAAAATCTAAAAAAATTTCAAAAACTAATGCTGTTCAATCCCAGTTAGAAAAAGAATTACCCACAGATGATGTTCATATCGGTCCATCAGATCATGTCCCTTGGCTAGAAGACAGAAAATGGGCGTATATTAGATTAGAAGGTACTTCATGGGGAGATCAACCATTAAATGTAGAATTAAAATTAGAAGTAGAGGATAGTCCAAACTCTGCTGGTGTCGCAATTGATGCAATAAGAAATGCTAAAATTGCCTTAGATAAAGGTATAAGTGGAGCTGTAGAACCTGCATCAGCTTATTTTATGAAATCTCCACCAGTACAAATGCGTGACGATGATGCTAGGAAGGCAGTAGAAGATTTTTCGGATGTCTTATAGGTAGTAATAATTGGTACAAAAAGAGTAAGATTAGACCAGATTTTCAATTCATTCAAAATAATAAATTGTTATACACTTAAGTCTAATTGTAGATAATATTTTTTAGGAAATGATATGAAAATAGCCGAGATTTCCCCTTATGATTTTGCTCATCCTGGTGGTGTTCAAAGGCATATATCTTCACTAAGTAATGAATTAATTCTAAGAGGTCATGATGTTTCAGTTATTGGCCCATGCTCTAAGGACAATCCTTTAGTTAACCTAGAAAATGTTAATTTTGTTCCATTAGGTAGATCTATTCCATTTCCAACGGCGGGTTCAATTGCAAGAATTTCAATTTCATTATGGCACGAATGGAGATTAAAATCTTTTTTAGAATCTGAAAATTTTGATATTGTTCATATACATGAGCCTTTGATGCCACTTACCTCCTTGACAGCAGCAAGATTTTCTAGATCCACAACTATTGGTACATTCCATGCCTATAATGAAGGTCGGTCTAAAGGTTATATTTTAGGTAAAAGACTAAGATTGCTTGAAAGGTTTGCCAATAGATTAGATGGAAGAATAGCTGTATCAGAACCTGCTAAAAATTTTCATAATAAATACTTTCCATATGATTATAAGGTTATTCCAAATGGTTTAGATGTAGATAGATTTTCAAATCCTTCAAAAAGACCTACAGTTATGAAAAAGGAAAATATAAATTTACTTTTTGTAGGAAGAGTGAATGAATCTAGAAAAGGCCTACGATATGCTCTAGGAGCATATTCCAGGCTAAAATGGCAATATCCAAATTTACGATTAATTGTTGTTGGATCAGGAGTGCCTGATAAAGAATCATACAGAGTAATGGGAGAAAGATCCTTAGAAGATGTAATATTTTTGGGTCCGATGTCAGAATCAGAACTCCCAAGTTACTATCAACATGCAGATATATTCTTGGCACCAAATACCGGTAAAGAAAGCTTTGGATTTATTACTATAGAATCTATGGCTTCATCAACACCTGTTATAGCAACCAGTATTCCTGGGTTTAAGTCAGTAATTAAGGATGGCTATAATGGTATTTTAGTTGATCCTGAAAATGAAAAATCTCTATCAGAAGCCATAAAAAATCTTATTGATAATCCATCTCTAAGAACATCACTTGAAATAAATGGCAGGTTATCAGTTGAACAATATAGTTGGAAAAAGGTGACAAATAGTATAATTCGTTATTTTAATAAAATAAAAAATCATACTGGATACTCCAATAAAAAATCTAAAAAAAGAGCTAAAACTTTATGAATTTAGATTTACAAGAAATCAGGTATAAGTTTCGATATTTTATTGAGAAATATTATGAAAAACCTTTAGTAAATTTTTTCATAAGCATTAAATTTTCTGCTTCAATGATTACTATTTTAGGTGTCATAATTACTCTTGTCTCATCATTTTTTATTTATAGAGGTGATTTTATTTTTTCGGCTATTATACTTATCATTGGCTCTTCATTTGATATGTTAGATGGAGGGGTCGCAAGAAAAACAAATTCTGTAAGCAAAGAAGGAGCATTATTAGACTCAGTTTTCGATAGAATATCTGAGGCTGTAATATTTTTATCAATAGCTTTTTATTATCTAAGTTATGGATCTACAAATAGCTATGAAATATATCTTTGTTTTATAGGTTTAATTGGATCTATCATGGTAAGTTATATTCGGGCTAGGTCAGAATCTTTGGGAGTATCAGGTACTGCTGGAATCCTAACAAGACCTGAAAGATTAATAATTATAATTTTTTCTTTGTTATTAGGTAATCCCATTTATGCTTTATGGATACTTGCAGTTGGTACACCTATTAGTGCGGGAATTAGATTTTTTGACTCATGGAAAACTTTAAGAAAAAAATAAAATTACTGCTTTTACTATTTTTCCCGATTTTTATTTTTACAATTATTTTCAATAGTGATAATTTATATTCAGATTCCATAGAAGATATAAATATAATTGATCAAGTAGCCACTTCAGAATTTCCTAAAGGTATAAAATTTAACCTAAGTTTTAATTCTAAAAAAACAATAGAAGATATCAAATTAGTGATGAATATTGGTAATCGAAGTGTTTCTCAGTACTCATATATGGTTTTTAGCAGCTCAAAAAATCAGATTGTATCAGAATATTTTCATAATGCAGGAAATATAAATAATTATATTCCTCCATCAACAAATATTACTTATTTTTATGAGTTTATTTTTGATGATAAGTCCTCCTATATTTCAGAAGATTTTTCGTTTTTTTATCATGATAAAAGATTTAATTGGCAAGAAACAAATACTGAAAATTCTAATGTATTTTTTTATGATATCCCTTTAGATTTAGCAAAAGAAATATCAAACATATCTGATCAAACGATTAATGATATGTCTAGATTACTAAACGTAAATATATATAGTGCAATTAATCTAGTAATTTACAACAATAAAAATGAGATGGACTCCGCTGTAATACATAAAAGTAAAACATCCAGTGAAAAATTGATTGTCTTAGGTCAGGCTTTTTCGGATGAAGGGGTAGTAATTGTTTTACTGGATGAACAGATTTTAGAAACAGTAGTTCATGAAATAACTCATATTGTCAGTTCCATTGCCACTGATGGTAGTGAATTTTTACCTCTATGGTTGAACGAAGGATTATCAGAATACTCAGATGAATTTCCTGATAAATATAAATCTATTCTTAGATGGGGTATAGAGGAAAAAAATTTAATGCCTTTCAAGCACCTCAATACCTTCCCTGGAGATCCTGAAAAAACTATATTAGCTTATGGGCAAAGTCAAAGTGTAGTAAGATTTTTAATTAATAATTATGGACAAAAAAACTTTTCTGAATTATTTCAACAAATAAGATTTATAAAATCATATCCGGAAGTTAATGATGTGTTTACTAAAATATACGGATTTAATTTAGATGAATTATATATTTCTTGGGAAGCTGATTTATATAATGACTTAGGAATAGTTAGTGAAAAAAATAATAAAAGTTTTTTTGATAAATTTTTTATTAAAAATAATTATTACTTGGTTTTATTTTTTTTATTTGCGTTACTTATATTTATTTTTATTATTAAAAAAGTCAAGAAAATCTAATTTTAATTAGATTATTTAGAGTTTCTCCAAGGATATAAATCATATCTTCCTCTTCAATGAAACTGCAATATTTTCTCAATGCCTCAATAGTTTGTTTGTAAGTCATTGAATCTTGAACTACAGGAAAATCAGATCCCCAACACATATTTTTTCTAAAAGAGTTATAACACTCCTCATAAATCCATTTTGAATTATTATATGGAAATTCCCAATATATTTTATCCACATAATGAAATCCTGAGAATTTCAAAAATATATTATTTAATTTTGAGCTTTCCTTAACCTCAATCAAATTTTTCTTAATATCAGAGTCCTTGGTAGTTAATCCTGACAAATGATGACACAAGATATTTAAGTTTGGAAATTTTGATGCTAATTTTCTTAATTCTTTTTGATGGTGTGGAGCTATTGCTAGAGATGCAATAAGTTTGTTATCACTAGCTAACCTGAAAAAATCTATTCCTTCAGAAGAATTTAACCAAGACCCATCATCCTCTTTTGCCATATAGTGGGTAAATCCAAGCATATTATATTTTTTGATTGCTGATTCGAGCCTTTTAGTAGCTCCTGAAGTGTGATAAGTTTCAGACCACATAGAATCTATATCTACCAATTGTAAAAATTTATTTGGGTAATTTTTTATTTCGTTATAGATATATAAATTATTATCAAAATTATTAAATATTTCAGCACAGACAATAGTTGCTAAATCAACATTATTTTGAGTGAGTTTATTTAGAAGTATTTCAATAGAACCGTGACTCTCAGGATCCGGTACTTCGGGTAAATATGGCCAAATTTTCCAAGCATGGCAATGTGAATCAATAATCATAATCTAACTTATTATACACAAAACGATAAACACGAAACATATTGGTAACATATTTGAAACATAAAAGAAACAAGTAGGAAACATAAAAGAAATATTTACGATTTACATTAGATTCTATAGATAAAAATTTAATTATAGGAGTAAATTTATGGATTCAGGTCATACTGCGTGGATGCTTACAGCATCAGCACTTGTATTTTTTATGACGCCTGGTTTGGCTTTTTTTTATGGGGGTTTAGTAAGGGCTAAAAGTTTAGTTAATACTATCATGTTGAGCTTTATAACTATAGGTGTTGTTTCAATTGTTTGGACTCTTTGGGGATACAGTCTAGCTTATGGAAGTGGAGAATTAATAAATGGGTTTATTGGAGATTTTTCTTTATTAGGTCTTAATGGAGTCGAAATGTTTTCTCAAGAAGGAGATGCAATAAGTCCATTATATGATGTTTTATTCCAGATGATGTTTGCAATAATAACTCCCGCTTTAATAACAGGAGCTTTTGTTGAAAGATTTAAATTTTCTACTTATTTAGTATTTACAGTTATATGGATAACTATTGTATATGCACCTGTAGCTCACTGGGTATGGGGAGGAGGATGGATTGGCGCCGATGGTGCTGGTGCTTTAGATTTTGCAGGAGGTACCGTAATACATATAAATGCTGGAGCAGCAGCAGTTGCAGCAGCATTACTTGTTGGTAGAAGAAAACTGCCTGGATTGCAACCTAATAATGTTCCTTATATAGTCCTAGGGGCATCAATACTTTGGTTTGGATGGTTTGGTTTTAATGGAGGCTCAGCATTAGCTGCCGATGATTATGCTGTAAATGCTATGCTTGTAACTCAAATTGCTGCAGGTACAGCTGCAACAACATGGGGAATTCTTAGTATGATTACTTCAGGGAAAATTAGCGCTGTTGGAACTGCTACTGGAGCAGTTGCTGGATTAGTTGCTATTACTCCTGCTGCCGGTGCAGTTAATCCAATGGGGGCCTTGGCAATTGGTTTTGGAGCTGGGTTGATTTGTTATTATGCTGTTGAATTAATTCACAAAACTAAATTAGATGATGCACTAGATGTATTTGCAGTGCATGGTGTTGGAGGTTTATGGGGTTGTATAGCGACAGGTATTTTTGCAATAGAAAATATAGCTGGAGTTAAGGGATTAGTGCAAGGTGAATTTGATCAAGTATTTATTCAAATTTATACTGCTTTTGGTACTTTAGTTTATTCATTTATAGTCACATATGGGATCTTATATGTTCTTGATAAAATTCCATTTTTAGGATTAAGAGTTTCCGAATCCAGTGAAGATCAAGGACTTGATCTTTCAGAACATGGTGAGCAATCTTCCATAGAAGATGGAGCAAACTAAAAAATAACTAACCTGCTAGTATTAATATTCTTTTACTAGCAGGTTTTTTTATTTAAGAGATACTTTATTTATAAAATAATCATTAAGTATGGTGTATCATTAATTACTTTAGGAGCGTAGCTCAGTTGGCTAGAGCACTGGTTTCCAAAACCAGGGGTCGGGGGTTCGAGTCCTCCCGCTCCTGCCATAATTAATAGAAGCCGGGGTGCTGAAACTGGTAGACAGGCTACGTTGAGGGCGTAGTGATCTTAGATCGTGCGGGTTCGAATCCCGCCCTCGGCACCATCACAATTTAGTATATAATTATATGAAAATGGCGACGTAGCCAAGTGGTTTAAGGCGGAGGTCTGCAAAACCTTTATTCGGCGGTTCGAATCCGCCCGTCGCCTCCAAAATAATAATATTTATTTGATTAGGTGAAAAATGAAAAATCCTCTTATAAGTTTATCTTTAGTGGAACCTGGAAGATTATTAATAAATATTCCAGTTCCAATGCGCGACGGAGTAAATTTATCGGCTGATATATGGCTTCCACCATCAAAATTTGGTGATGGTCCTTGGCCCGTTCTTCTTCTAAGAACTATTTATGATAATCAAGAGGCTAGATATATCGATTGGACTAGATATTTTAATGATTCAGGCTATGCTGTAGTTTTACAGGACTGCCGAGGTAGAGGTGATTCAGATGGAGTATGGAATCCCTATGTATGTGAGCTTAATGATGGATTTGATACACATGAATGGATTGGAAAGCAATCATGGTGTGATGGAAATTTGGGTACATTTGGTCTTTCTTATCCAGGATTCACGCAATCTTTGCCTGCAAGTCTAAATTCAAAATACTTAAAAGCCATAGCTCCAATTGCTTCTCAACAGGATAATTATGGCCACCATAGAGTGAATGGAGTTATTCACCATATGGTTTGCTTTGCATTCTTAAATATGCTTGGTAAGTCTATGCAATATGAGGCACTGAAGCATTTTGATCAAGATTCTTTTTTTTATGAACTGCCCTTATTTACAGCGATGGAAAAAGTTTCTGCTACTCATCCATATTTTAAAGGTGTTTTGGAACATGAAAGATTTGATGAATGGTGGTCAAATTATAGCTTGGTCAATAAATATAAAGATATGGAAATTCCTTCATTATTTATTTCTGGTTGGTACGATTCATTACAAAATGAAAACTTTAAGCTTTTTAATGGTTGGGCAAAAAAATCGAAAACAAAAGATGCTAGAGAAAAAACTAAGTTGATTATTGGGCCATGGAGCCATCAAATTGCTCCATGGGGAAGAGTAATGATGGGTGAAAATGGAGAATATGCAGATAGAATATTTGGAAAAGAAGCGCTCTCTGATATTATCTATATGCATACTTATTGGTATGATCAAAGACTCAAAGGCATAAATACCGGTATTGATGATGAACCTCCCATAAAACTTTTTGTCATGGGAGAAAATCGTTGGCGTTATGAAAACGAATGGCCACTAAAAAGAACGAATTGGACTAATTTTTATATATCGAGCAATGGAAATGCTAAACAACAAAATGGGACTTTATCATTAGGGCAATCCTTAAAAGGTAAATCTTTTGATTCTTATGTTTACGACCCAGAGGATCCTGTTCCGTCTCTAGGTTCACAGTATCAAACTTATGATTTTTGTGGTCCTCATGATCGATCTAATATACAAAAAAGACTTGATGTATTAGTTTTTCAAACAGAAAAATTAAAAAAATCAATTGAGGTTACTGGACCTATTAAGGCATTAATTTATGTCTCATCAGATTGCTTAGATACAGACTTTACAGCTACTTTATCAGACATTGAAGAAGATGGAAAAGCAATTGCTCTTACTGAAGGTATAGTTAGAGGAAGATTTAGATGTGGTACAGAAAACCCGAAAATGTTAAGTCCTAATAAAATTTACCAGATGGAAATTGATATGTGGAATACCTCTAATTTATTTAAGAAGAATCATAGAATATCTTTAGAAATTTCAAGTTCTAATTTTCCTCGATATAATCGTAATCTTAATACTGGAGGAAATATTGAAAAAGGATATGAAATGAAAAAAGCTAATCAAAAACTTTATCATGGTTCAGATTTTCCATCGTGTTTAATATTGCCAGTAATACCAAAATAGGTAAGTTCATAAAATGCTTGAAAGATTTTTAGTTCCAGAAAAAGATAGAGTTTACATATCAGAAGAAAATATGAGAAATGCGACTTTTGAAATTTTCAAGTCTTGTGGTTTGTCAGATTATAATGCAAAAGTTTCAGCCGACGTTTTGATGACTAGTGATTTGAGAGGATGTGAATCTCATGGGGTATCAAATCAACTAAGAGTTTATGCGACAATGTATTCTGATGGAGAAATTAATCCTAATCCAAAAGTTGAAATAACTAGAGAAACTAACGCTACTGCAAACATAGATGGCGATGAAGGCTTAGGCCTACATGTTTTGCCAGAAGCTATGAATATAGCTATAGATAAAGCTGAAAAACACGGTATAGGGAGTGTAACAGTCCATAATTCTAGGCACATTGGTATGCTTGCATATTATTCAATGATGCCCTTGAGATACGATATGATTGGATTTACTACAACTGCGGGAAATCCACTTACAATGGTTCCTACTAATGCAGGAGAAAAATTATTTGCAACTAATCCATGGGCATGGGCAGCTCCTGCACTGACACTGCCACCTTTTGTTTTTGATGTAGCAACTACTCAAGTTGCTGGAAATAAATTACATCTTGCAAAAAGAGTAGGAGCCGACATAGAACCTTCATGGATAGCAGATAAATTAGGTAAACCCATAGAAGAATCGATTCAGTTGCCAGAAGAATATATGCTTTTACCTTTTGGTGGCACCCGTGAACAAGGGTCACACAAAGGTTATGGGTTTGCAGCCACAAGTGAAATATTATCTACTATATTATCGGGAATGGGACCAGGATTTTTGATGCCTCCTAAACCGAGAACAGTTATGGGACATCATGTTCAAGCTATAAAGATTGATGGATTTATAGATCCTGATGACTTCAAAAGAGATATGGATAAATTTTTATCAGGTCTCATCAATGCAAAAGCTGCCCCCGGTAAAGATCGAGTAATTTATCCGGGATTACCTGAGTACGAAGAACAAAAAATTAGAAAAGATCATGGTATTCCATATCATTCGGAAGTAATTGAGTGGTTTGAATCATATAAAAATGAGATGGGTTTAAATTTTAGTCTTTCTGATTAGTTTTACCAATAAGTAATCAATATTATTGAAACAATAACCATTAAAGCTGATATAAGTTTGATGGCTATATCTGATAGAGTAAATTTTTCATAAACTAATTTTGGAGCTATATACGAACCTAATAAACTTATTAAGAATATAAAAACTGCTCTAGCGCTGGTAATTGTTGAAACAAGCGCTACAGGTCCATTGGCAATTGCATAAGTTAATGACAAATGACCAAATACAGGAGAGATTCCTTGAGATAATATTAACCATATAGATTTTTTAGGAATTGCAATAAAATGACAAAGCTCTATGAAAGATTTTTTTCTTAGAAATAATGCCATCATTGTTATTGAAATACCTATGTTTCTCATTGAGACAATTTGGTAGTGAGAGAACTCTTCGGTTATTGATTTAGTAACTAAGTGTGATGAACCAACTAAAACAGCACTTATAACTAATAGTAGAAGTAAGGGTTCAAAAAATTTGTTAGATTTTTTTCCTTTGTCAGAAAATTTTAGAGATGCAAGAATTGTTCCAGCTATTGCAATAAATATTGCTAACCAATTTAATATACTAAGTATTTCATTAAAAATTATTACTCCCATTATTGCTACATATATAGGATAGGTAGACATAATAGTCGATACCCTAGAAGGTTCAGTTTTTTTGATCATCCAGAACATTATAATTAATGATATTCCTTGTAAAAATCCTATTGAACATCCAATTATAAAAAGTGTAAAAGTTATATTTGAAGGTATATTTATTAAAAATAGAATTATTCCTATCACTCCTTGGCTTATACCAACAAATAAATTGAAACTTCTTATTGATAGATTAAACTCTGACAGAACTCTTTTATCTGTAATATTTACAAGTGCGAAAATAAGAGGATTTAGAATTGAAAAAATTATCCAAAGTTCCATGAGCTAATTAGATTCCTATCCTCTATTAATACTCCATTTTTTTGACATTATTTTTTCAAGACCATCTTCGTCAATTTCGATTCCTAATCCTGGTTTATCACCTACACTTATACATCCATCTTTATCAAGAATATATGGGTCTTTTATGTAACCGTTACCAATAATAGTTTTATTATCTTTTCTATAATCATTAACCTCATTATGTTCTTGTATAAGAAAATTCGATGTGCAAGCATCTACTTGAATACAAGCAGCTAAAGCTACAATACTTAGCGGGCAATGAAGAGCTAGTTTTGCGTATGCAGCTTCACCTATAGACGCAATTTTTTTTGATTCAGTAATTCCACCTGCATGACATATATCAGGTTGCATAACATTTATTGAGTTTTGCTTTAATGCATCAAAGAATATCCATTTACCCATCCACCTTTCTCCTGCTGCTATTGTTCCATAAGTATCATTTTTCACTTCTCTAAGAATATCTACTCTTTCAACAGGCATTGGTTCTTCAATAAATAATGGCCTATGAGATTCTAATGCTTTAATGAGTTGCTTTCCTATAATCGGATTTGGATTATGAACATCTATTGCAATATCAATATCTTTAGCAACCCCTTCTTTGGCTGCAATAAATCGTTTTACTATTTCATCAACTTTATTTGTAGACTCTAATTCGTCTCCTAGGGATATATGCATTTTTAATGCCTTAAATCCCCATTCTTCAGTTAATATCTCAGCTGCAATTTTATACATTTCAGGCTTTACGTTATAAAAATTATTAAAAAAAGCTTTTGCGTTTCGTTTATCCGCAAGATATGGATCGCCAGGTTCTACAAAATGTGGTATTTCATGTCCTAATGCTCTGTAAATTTTTATTTTTTCATGTATTTTACCACCCAGCATTTTATATATTGGTAAACCAGCAGCTTTGCCCGCAATATCCCATAAAGCTATATCTATCCCACTTATTGCACTCATTTTAATTGGCCCACCAAAGTAACCAGCGCTATATTCGTACATTTTTTTCCATAATTTTTCAACATTTGTAGGGTCCTCACCGATTAAGATATTTTCTAGTCTCTCAACTTCAGAAATTACAGGTTCGGGATGATTTTCAAGATAAGGCTCACCTATGCCAAAAATTTCTGTATCAGTATGAATTTTCAACCATACCCAACTTGGAGGAATTTTTAGTATTTCTAATTTAGTTATTTTCATCAGTTATTCCAACCTTCTTTATCTATTATTCGACCAGCAATGTTACTTATTTTTTTCATTTCTTTTTCATCTCTATAATCTTTTGAAGTTGCTATAGCATGCTCAAGTGCGTTGTGACTGCCGCATGAGAATGGTGCTTCCAAATTAGATATAACTGGTATGATTTTTGAGATTAGTTTTTTTGCATTATCTGTATTTTTTGAAAGGGTGTCTAATATTGAATTTGTACTTACATTTTCATGCTCATTGTGCCAACAATCATAATCAGTGACTAGAGCAATAGTAGAGTATGGGATTTCAGCTTCTCTAGCTAATTTTGCTTCAGGCATATTTGTCATCCCTATAATATCAGCTCCCATTTTTCGGAAATAGTTTGATTCAGCTTTTGTAGAGAATTGTGGTCCTTCTATTACTACATATGTGCCTGAATCATGTACCTTAATGCCTAGTTGTTTAGCAGAATCATAAATTACTTTATTCATTATTTTACAGGTAGGATCAGCCATACTTACATGAGCTACAAACCCTTTCTCAAAAAAAGAATTTTCTCTTAAATAGGTTCTGTCTATATATTGATCAACAATAACTAATGATCCTGGCTTGATATTGATATTTAGAGATCCTACAGCAGAAAAAGAAATTATTCTGTCTACTCCTGAGTTTTTAAGTGCTTCAATATTAGCTCTATAGTTAATATTACTAGGTGAGATTATATGACCTCTTCCATGTCTTGGTAAAAAAACTATATCCTGATTACCTAACTTCCCAAATAGTAAATCATCAGAAGGACTTCCAAAGTTTGAACTAACATTTAACCACTGTTGATCAGTAAAACCATCTAGGTCATATATGCCAGTTCCTCCAATTATTCCAATTTTTGAGTTCATTTTTTTATTATTTTTGTTTATTAATCAATATTATATTTGTATCATTAATTTCGGGTATTTATAATTATTTTATTAATGATTTATAATTACAATAGCATTTATTTGCCGGGGTGGCGGAATGGCAGACGCAGCGGGCTTAAAACCCGCCGCCAGTAACATGGCGTGTGGGTTCGAATCCCACCCTCGGTACCACTATTTTATTTCAATATATTTCATTATTGATTCTGATATTTGTTTTATATCACCAAAATCTTTTGTTTCAATATAGATTCTCAGGAGTGGTTCTGTACCCGACATTCTAATAGCTACCCATGAATCATCATCAATAAAGAATTTTACGCCATCAAGTGTGTCAATACTTAAGACTTTAAATTTTCCAATATATTCTGGCCTTAAGGAAAGTATATTTTTTCTAATATCTTCATATACTCCAGGATGAACTTCTTTATCAATCCTGTGGTAAATTTTATAACCAAACTCTTTGTGTAATTTATTTAGCAAATTACTTGGAGTTTTATTATTTTTTATCACAGATTGTAAAAAGTACAGTGCAGATAAAATTCCGTCTCTTTCAGGAATATGATTTCTAAATGCGTATCCTCCACTTTCTTCACCACCTAAAATTGATTTCTTTTTTTCAATTATTGGAGCAATATTTTTAAAGCCAACGGGAGTTCTGATTATTTCACATTTATATTTTTCTCCAATTTTTTCTATCATCGACGACATAGTTATGTTACATACTATTGATGTTGATTTTTTTTCATCTTGAAGCATATGATCTGACAGTATTGAAAATACGTTTAAAGTAGAAATATAATTGCCTTTTTCATCAACAATTCCTAATCTGTCAGCATCTCCATCAAATGCAATTCCAAGATCTGCATTATTTTTCTTTATATAATCAATCAATGGCTTTAAGTTTTTTTCAATCGGTTCTGGTTGCTCCATATCTGGGAATTCAGGATTAAAACTTTCACGTATTTCAATTACTTCATGGTTAGTATTTTTTAGAATTTTTTTTACTAAATATGACCCAGAACCATGCATATAGTCTACAACGATTTTTAATCTTCCATAAACTGAGTCAATATCAAAATTTTCGAATATTTTTTTTATATATAATGAATGGATATTAAATTTTGTATCTAAATTTGAACTCGTACTATAACTTTTCTTAATTTTTTCATCTGAATAAATATTTTTTTCTATTTCTTTTATGTCTTTTTCAGGAGCAGAGCCACCATTTTTGGATTTTATTTTTATTCCATTCCATTTCTTAGAGTTGTGACTTGCAGTAATCATAACACCATAACTAGCTTGATAATGTTTTACTGCAAGGCTACAAGCTGGGGTAGGCGCAAATGTGTCAAATGAAAATGTTTGTATATTGTGTTGATTTAGAGTACTTATAACAATTTCAGCAAATTCCTTAGACTTAAACCTGCTATCGTATCCGACTATGACTGGTTTTAATTCCATGGACTGGTTATATATATGCTTAATCAAACCAATAATACAAAGTTCTATATTTTTCCGATTAAAATTTTCCTGATAAGTGTCTCTCCAACCATCAGTTCCAAATTTAATTTTCATATTTGGATTCATATAAAACTAAGTTTTTATTCTAAAGCTTTTGATAAGGGTTCAACTTTATCTAATTTTTCCCATGGTAATTCAAGGTCATCTCTTCCAAAATGTCCATATGCAGCAGTTTGTTTGTATATAGGTCTTCTAAGATTGAAATGATCAATAATTGATTGAGGCCTGAGATCAAAAACTTTATTAACAGTTTCTACTAGTTTTCCTTCATTTATTTTTGAAGTTCCCTTAGTGTCAATTTGTATAGATATTGGTTTAGAAACACCAATAGCATATGATAATTGAACTTCGGCTTTATCGGCTAATTTAGATGCGACAATATTTTTTGCAACCCACCTAGCTGCATATGCAGCTGATCTATCAACTTTAGTTGGGTCTTTTCCTGAAAAAGCCCCCCCTCCATGCCTTGCGCTACCACCATAAGTGTCAACAATAATTTTTCTTCCTGTCAAACCTGCATCACCGACAGGGCCACCGATAACGAATCTTCCTGAAGGGTTTATAAAATATTTGGTATTATCATCAATAAGATTACCAGGAATGATTTTTTTTATAATTTTCTTTTTTATATCATCATGTATGGTTTCATTTTTTACATCAGGGTCATGTTGAGTTGAGATTACTATAGTATCAACTCTTTGAGGAATATGGTCAGAATTATATTCAACGGTTACTTGACTTTTTGAATCAGGCCTTAAATATTTAATCGACTTATTTTTCATAGCGTTAGTCATCTCTTTTGTTAATTCATGAGCTAGAAAAATAGGTAAAGGCATTAAGGGCTTTGTTTCATTAGTTGCATAACCTATCATCATCCCTTGGTCTCCAGCGCCAACTTCTTGACTATCAGTTTCTCTTGTTTCTAGTGAATCTGTTACTCCAGCTGAAATATCGCTAGATTGTTCATCCAAAGCAATAAGAATAGAGCAACTTTCTGAATCAAATCCATAAATAGGATTATCATAGCCAATATTTTTTATAGTTTCTTTTACAACTTTTTTTATATCAACCTTTGCGTTTGAAGTGATTTCTCCGAAAATTAATACTAAACCTGTAGTTATTGAAGTTTCACATGCAACTCTGCTCAATGGATCTTGCTCTAAATATGCATCAAGTATTGAATCGGAGATTTGATCACACATTTTGTCTGGATGTCCTCCAGAAACAGATTCTGATGTAAGTAAGTAATTATTATTTATCATTTATATACCTCTTATGTTCCTAGTTCCCAACTATTTAAGTATTTGTCTTGCTGTTCTGTAAGAGTATCGAAAGACATATTCATAGCAGTTAGCTTTAATCTTGCAATTTCAGAATCAATATCATTTGGCAAGGTGTAAACTTCAGGAGATAAATTTTTATGATTTTTTACTATATATTCTCCAGCTAATGCTTGGTTTGCAAATGACATATCCATTACGCTAGGTGGATGTCCTTCAGCTGCTGATAGATTAATTAATCTGCCTTCGCCAAGAATAAAAATCTTTCTACCATCTTCAACCGTATACTCTTCAACAAATTCCCTTATTTGTCTTTTTGATTCTGACATTTCTTCAAGCGAGGGTATATTAATTTCTACATTAAAATGTCCTGAATTAGCAACTATTGCTCCATCTTTCATTTTTTCGAAATGATGTTTATCTACAGCACTCATTCCTCCGGTAACGGTAAGAAAAATATCTCCAATGGTACTTGCTTCATCCATTGACATAACTTGATGCCCATCCATAACTGCTTCTAGCGCTTTTACAGGATCAACTTCACAAACAACCGTGTGTGCTCCCATACCTTTTGCTCGCATTGCAAAACCTTTCCCGCACCATCCATAACCTATAGTGACTATCGTTTTACCTGTTATAAGTATATTAGTTGCCCTTATAATTCCATCTAGTGTACTTTGTCCTGTCCCATACCTATTATCAAACATATGTTTTGTCTGAGAATCATTTACAGCTACTACTGGATACATTAATTTTTTTTCATTAGATAGCGCTTTTAATCTTATTACACCTGTAGTAGTTTCTTCCATACCTCCAATAACATTATCTAGTAAATGTTGCTTTTCACTATGAAGCATTGCGACAACATCGGCTCCATCATCCATTGTTATGTTAGGGGCAGTATCAACAGTTGCAGCCATATGATCATAGTACGTTTTAGAATCTTCACCCTTAATAGCAAAAATTGGTATGCCAATTTCAACTAAGTGTGCAGCGATATCATCTTGAGTTGAAAGAGGATTGGACGCACATAAGGTAATTTCTGCACCCGCAGATTGTAATGTTTTAGCCAAATTAGCAGTCTCTGCGGTTATATGAAGACATCCTGCGAGCTTAATATCTTTTAGTGGTTTTTCTTTATTAAATCTGTCTTTTATTGTCCTTAAAACAGGCATTTCTCTTTCTGCCCACTCAGCTCTTAGCAATCCTTTGTTAGCAAGATTAATGTCTTTGATATCGTAATCCATTTTATCTCCATTATTATAATTTTTTCTTTATATATTCTATTTGATATTTACTAAATGTGCATAGGGCTAAAATACGTGAATTTTGAGAATTCTTCAAAACGCTCTTTTATATCATTGTGTTCAAGGGTTTTAAATCTATTCATGCCAAAATCTTCAACAGCGAATGATGCCATTGTGCTTCCCACAATTGTTGCAGTCTTAAGTATTTCCGAATTTATTTCTCCATGCTTAGCAATGTATCCCATAAATCCTCCAGCAAATGAATCTCCAGCACCAGTAGGATCAACTACCTGTTTCACAGGGAAAGCTGGAGCAAAAAATATATCACTTTGTGAAAAAAGTTTAGCTCCAAATTCACCTAACTTGATTACTAGATTATCTGAACCATAATTTTTAATTTTTTCATATATATTTATAGAGTTATCTACAGAAGTTAGCTGTCTTGATTCTTCATGATTAATAAATAACATATCTACATTTGAAATTAGATTTATTAATTCATTTTTTTTAATGTCTATCCATAAATTCATAGTGTCACAGGCAACAAATTTAGGTTTTTTACTCATACTCTCCAAAACTTTATTCTGTATTTCAGGATCAATATTTGCTAAAAATAAGTAAGGTTTTTTAGAGTGTTCATCACTGATTTTGGGTTTGAAATTTCCGAAAACATTAAGTTGTGTATCTAGTGTGATTGCTGTGTTAATGTCATCCATATATTCCCCAGACCATCTAAAAGTTTTTCCCTTAGTTTTCTCTATGCCAGATATATCTATGTTTTTTTCTTTAAGAAATTTCAAGTCAGAGTCTTTAAAATCTTCTCCAATTACTCCTACAATAGAAACTTCAGTAAAGTAGCTTGCAGAAACTGAAAAAAAACAACCAGAACCACCAAGTTGCATATCTCTTTTACCTGATGGGGTTTCCACGGAATCGTACGCTATAGAACCAACTACTAAAAGTGACAAAATTTTGTTCCTGTTATCTCTCTGTGCCTTTAGACGAAGGTAATCCTTTGGCAATCCATTTTGAAGTTCCGTCATCTATATTATAAAGATATGAATTGTCTGATCCCATTGAAGATGCATACTCAGCAGCAAGTCCAGATCTTGCTCCAACTTCACAAATAAATAGTAGATTTTTATCAGATGGAAGTTCAGAATGCCTATCTATTATATCATCAACTGGGATCCAAATTGCATCCTTCACATGTCCTGCTAGATACTCATCTTCGTTTCTTACATCTATAACAATTGAGTCTCCAGAATTAACTAAATCTTTTGCTTCTTCAGCACTAATTCTTGTATATGGCTCACCAGGGATATTTCTAGGCATTTAATTCACTCCATCTATATCTATTTTATCTGTTAAACATAAGTAATTTTACACAGTAAATTAGAATAAAAAATCAAAAAAGTCTTTGAATTTTGAATAAATAGATTATTTTGATGCAAATTTTATTTTGAATATGTTGACTTAATAGGTTTAAAAATAATAAACTTGAATTTCGCTTAAACAATATTTATTTGTTTGGCAGTACCTTAAAAACTGAATAGTAGACAGAAAGAACGTCAATTTTTAACGGAGAGTTTGATCCTGGCTCAGGACGAACGTTGGCGGCACGCCTAATGCATGCAAGTCGAACGAAATCCCACCGCTTGCGGTGGTGTATTTAGTGGCAGACGGCTGAGTAACGCGTAACTAATCTGCCTTTGGGAGGGGGATAACAAAGGGAAACTTTTGCTAATACCCCGTACGATCCATATTTTACTTTTTATGGATGAAAGGTGTCTTTGACATCGCCCTTAGATGAGGTTGCGTCCTATCAGGTAGTTGGTAGAGTAATAGCCTACCAAGCCTAAGACGGGTAGCTGGTGTGAGAGCACGACCAGCCAGAGGGGGACTGAGACACGGCCCCCACTCCTACGGGAGGCAGCAGCAGGGAATCTTCCGCAATGGGCGAAAGCCTGACGGAGCGATGCCGCGTGAGGGATTAAGGTTTTTGGATTGTAAACCTCTTTTCTTGGGGAAGAGCAAGGACGGTACCCAAGGAATAAGTGACGGCTAACTACGTGCCAGCAGCCGCGGTAATACGTAGGTCACGAACGTTGTCCGGAATTATTGGGCGTAAAGGGTCCGTAGGCCGTTTGGTCAGTCTCCTGTGAAATCTCTAGGCTCAACCTAGAGAGGTCGGGAGATACTGCTAAACTAGAGATTGTCAGAGGCAAGTGGAATTCCCGGTGTAGTGGTGAAATGCGTAGATATCGGGAGGAACATCAATGGCGAAAGCAGCTTGCTGGGGCACTTCTGACGCTGAGGGACGAAAGCGTGGGTAGCAAACCGGATTAGATACCCGGGTAGTCCACGCCCTAAACGATGAATGCTAGGTTTGCGGGGTATCGACCCCTTGTGAGCCGAAGCTAACGCGATAAGCATTCCGCCTGGGGACTACGGCCGCAAGGCTAAAACTCAAAGGAATTGACGGGGGCCCGCACAAGCAGCGGAGCGTGTGGTTTAATTCGATGGTAAGCGAAGAACCTTACCTAGGCTTGACATGTAAGTTACCGATCTGAAAAGTGAGGAACCCGCAAGGGAGCTTACACAGGTGTTGCATGGCTGTTGTCAGCTCGTGCCGTGAGGTGTTGGGTTAAGTCCCGCAACGAGCGCAACCCCTATTACTAGTTATTTTCTCTAGTGAGACTGCCCCTAAAAGGGAGGAAGGTGGGGACGACTTCAAGTCATCATGACTCTTACGTCTAGGGCTACACACACGCTACAATGGCCAGTACAGACGGTTGCTAAGCCGCGAGGTGGAGCCAATCCGATAAAGCTGGTCTCAGTTGGGATTGAAGGCTGCAACTCGCCTTCATGAACGCGGAGTTGCTAGTAAACGCAGGTCAGCACACTGCGTTGAATACGTTCCCGGGCCTTGTACACACCGCCCGTCACGTCATGGAAGTTGGTAATGCTTGAAGTCGCTGGGTGAACCCTTTGGGGCACAGGCGCCGAAAGTAGAACCGATGACTGGGACGAAGTCGTAACAAGGTAGCTGTACCGGAAGGTGCGGCTGGATCACCTCCTTTCTAAGGAGAACTTTATTATGAAATTTTTCATAATATACTACCTAGGTCGACCAGTAGATGAAGTAATGACAAATTTACTTGAGCGAGATTCTCTGAAGTTTTTTAAAACTTTTGTTGAAGGGGCTCGTAAATGAAGTTTTTCTTCTGAAAAATCTACTGACTAAAATATAGACTAAATGTCTTTAAACTTTCAAACGAAATTATGACATTCTTTCTGTTTACTGTTCAGTTTTTAAGGTTTTTTTTATTAACTACCCTAAATTCACTACTTTTTTTTATGGAATTTACTGCAAATTATAATAGTATTTAATAAGAATATTTTTGGGCTGGTAGCTCAGCCGGTTAGAGCGCTACTCTGATAAAGTAGAGGTCGCATGTTCGAGTCATGCTCAGCCCACCATTCTTAGTTCCATCTCAAAGACAAAGCACTAAATTCTTTCTGTTTTAACTAAAAGTATCCCTAAGGTATCCCATAAAGTACATTAACTCCCTGGATTTGTTACATTTTGTTGCATAATTGTGGCGACTGCAACAGACCTTCTGCCGATACACCTCTCGCTTATAACGTATACATATAGAGGGTGTTAGAGTGCTGAGTGTTTGTTGATGTTAGTAGATGGGGGTATGCTGTGAGAATATATAGAATCATTATTTAAATTCATCAAAAATTTTTTCATCTATTTCTACAATCTCTTTTGAACCTACTCCTAAATTCTTCACCTGTACCACACGAAGAAATAAAAATAAAAATTAAAAATATTAATAATTTTTTTATATATTAAATGACTCTTTTACAGAATCATGAACAATTTCCTTGTCTCTTATATTAAGGCCGTTAAAGAGGTTTATATCATCTTTTAGCGAATTGTCTAAACCTTTATTTGCTATATTAAGCACATAAGGTAGTGTCGCTTCATTTAACGATTCAGTTGCTGTAAGAGGAACTGAGCCAGGCATATTGGCTACGCAATAATGAACAACTCCATTGATTAGATACGTCGGGTCATCATGAGTTGTTGTTTTGCTTGTCTCAAAACACCCTCCTTGATCTATAGAAATATCAACCATAACTGTTCCTGGCTTCATTTCATTAACCATTTCTCTTAAAACAACCTTTGGAGCCTCTTTTCCGACTACGTATACAGACCCTACAACAATATCTGATTCTTTGAGTGCTTTTGTAATATTTTGTTCTGAGGATTTAATATATTCAATATGATTATCGCCAAATTTAACTTTTAATTCGTTAAGCCTATCTTCAGAAAGCTCAATAATTTTTACATGTGCTCCATTTGAAATCGCTTTTTCAATCGCTTCTGTTCCAGCAACTCCAGCACCAATTACAGTTACAACTCTAGGCTCTAAATTTGAAACATTTCCTAGTAATGTACCTTTTCCGTTATTATGCTTAAGTAAAAAATATGAACCGACTATAATACTTAATTGTCCTGCTATCGAGCTCATTGGTGACAATAAGGGTAAAGATCCATCATCAGATGTGACAGTCTCATAAGCAATACCAGTTACCCCTGTTTCAGCTAGCTTCAAACTTTGCTCTTTATTGCCAGCTAAATGTAAATATGTAAATAAGGTAGTATCTTTTGAAAGAAATTTGAATTCATTTACAAGCGGCTCTTTTACTTTAACTATTAGCTCTGAAGACCTATAAACTTCTTCAGCAGAATTAATTATTTTTGCGCCACTATTTTCATAATTTTTGTTGGTATATCCAATTTCTAAACCAGAATCACTTTCAACAAATACATCATGGCCTCTTGAAGTGATCTTTGCAACAGATTTTGGCGTTAATCCTACTCTGAATTCACTATTTTTTATCTCTTTTGGCACACCAATAATCATGTTTTTGATTCCTTATATCGTTTTATAAAAATTAAGTATATAAGATAGCCTTTTTTTTGTATGTATGGGTAGTGACACCCCCATGACAGATTAATAGTTTCTATCGGAATATATAACCCAACACCGTTATTATTATTGGTGCTATTATAAATATTTTTTTAATCATGATTGAATTATACTAAGTCATAATTTTTATAAATACATTTAACTTTACTTTAATATAAAAATTTGTATGTTAGATTAAAATAAATCTAACAATATATAATTTTGTACAAATGGGTTTTTTTGAGAAATATTTATCTATATGGGTAACTCTTAGTATAGCTTTAGGAACACTTTTAGGTTATTTATTACCTGGTCTATTTGATTTCATAGCTACCTTAGAATATCAAAAAGTTAACTTGGTCATCGCATTGTTTATATGGATAATGATTTTTCCAATGATGGTCAATATAGACCTTTCCAAAATATTTGAATATCGTTCTAGCCCGAAAGGATTGCTTCTTACATTAGTTATTAATTGGATTGTAAAACCATTTACTATGGCAATGCTAGGAATTCTTTTTTTTGAAGTATTTTTTGTGGACTTTATTTCTATTGAAGACTCGAAGCAATATATTGCAGGTATGATTTTACTTGGTGTAGCTCCTTGCACAGCTATGGTATTTGTCTGGAGTACATTAACCAGAGGAGATCCGAATTATACATTATTGCAAGTTTCCATAAATGATATAATCATGGTATTTGCATTTGCTCCAATAGCAGCTTTATATTTGGGAGTTACATCTATTGAAGTGCCTTGGGACACACTAATTATTTCGGTAATTCTGTATGTAATTATTCCGCTAACTTTTGGATATGTAACAAGAAAATTTTTACTGAATGAAAATTTAGATAAACTAAACAAATTTAATAAAAAGTTAAAACCTTTTGTTGTACAAGGATTACTACTTACTGTTATTTTATTGTTTGGCTTTCAAGGTGAGAAAATAATAAATTCTCCATTTTTAATTATTTTGATAGCAATTCCTCTTTTGATTCAAACATATGGAATATTTTTCTTAGCATATTTTTTTGCATATACATTAAAATTACCTCATAGAATTGCTGCTCCTGCCTGCTTGATTGGGACATCTAATTTCTTTGAATTAGCTGTAGCAGTAGCTATAGGAATGTTTGGTATAAATTCTGGAGCTGCACTTGCTACTGTTGTAGGAGTTTTAGTTGAAGTACCTGTAATGCTATCTTTAGTGTATTTTATAAATAAAACTTCTAGTAAATTTTCAGCTGAATCTTAATACTTAATTTATTCTAATTTTATTTATACATAAATCATCATCAATTGTTTTTTCACAAAAAACAATTGGCATTTTTTCATCCTTCTAGTTTGTATCTATAATCCTAGGTGTATGTATAAGATGTACTCCCTAACTACATCTTACTCTATAATCATTTCTTTTTCTTTTTGAGAGATTCAGGTAAATCTTCATAATAAAAAATATAGAATAATATTGGTGATGCTATTCCAACCCAAATCCACCAGTTATCAATGATGGATATAAAAAGGATATAACTATAAATAACCCAAAATGCAGTCCTTGTTATTATTTTTCTTATAGATGGTTTAATTTTCATATTAATATTGTAAATAATACAGGGTGAAAGTAAAAGAGTTTATACAAATTCTTTAGTTTTATAATTTAATATTTGAATGAGATTTAAACTGCTAAATTTTTATATATAGTTCCATATGCTTGATAGAAATACGCTTTGTAATCAATTTATTATTTATAATTTAATGTATGAATAAAATATCTTCTCCTTGTATTAAAAATTGCAGTTATGATTCTAGCTATAAATTTTGTGTTGGTTGCTTTAGAAGTGGTGAAGAAATCACAAACTGGATTTATTTTTCTGAAGAAACTAGAAAAAAAATAATGAAGTTATTACCGCAAAGAAGGAAAATACTTAAGGATTAAATTTCTATTGATTAAGAAAAAATTACTTATAATACCGATTTCTTTTATAGTTATATTTTTTAGTTGTGAAAGTGAATCAAATGTTGTTTCTTTAGCTCCTACTCCAATTCCTACACCTACTCCAGCAGTTGCTCCAACATCAACACCTATACCAGCAGTTGCTCCAACATCAACCTCAACACCTACTCCAATTCCTACACCTACTCCAACAGTTGCTCCAACATCAACACCTCATTACCCACAGTTGCTCACTAATCATTGCAACACCTACACCTATACCAACAGTTGCTCCAACATCAATACCTACACCTATACCAACAGTTGCTCCAACATCAATACCTACACCTACTCCAATTCCTACACCAACACCTATTCCTAGTAATGCTTTTACAAATAATATTACTATTTACAGTGAAAGTGATTTTTCAGTAGAAGAAATAAGAAGCTGGACAGAAAAAGCCGTTTCTAATATCACCATTCCTGTTCCAGATATTCTTGGAGTGATATGGTCTATTGGTGATGAAATCGGCTCGACTGGAGGACCTGGAGCACCATTCAACAAATTTTCTCAGACAGTATCTACATCAGATTTAATTAATCTTGCAGATAATGTTGATTATTGGATTAATAATTCTGGTTGTGATGCAGATATGTACAGAGGTTATATAAATAATGAGTTAAAACAGAGAATTAGGGTATGGATTGAAGGAAGTTATGACGCCTCTACTGCCCCGTATCCATGCAAAGAATCTAGGATTGCTTTACTTGCAGCAAATTCTGAACAATCTTATGATCTTATTCAAAAAATATATTTACATGAGCTATATCATGCACTTCAACCTACATTATGGGATGGATGCCAAACTATGGGAAACATAGGTGGATATTACCAACCATTAGATGAGCCAGCAAGAGAAGCAAAATTTCAATCAGCGGAGTGGATTGTAGAAGGTACAGCTGAGTATTTTGCAAATTTAGTGCAAGCACAAATTACTGGATCAAATAATCCAGTACAAACAATTTTTGCCTCAGCAAATATCGCTGCTAATGAATCTCTTGATATTAATAACGATATCGCCTTATCTGCTGCTGCTGCTATACGTTTATTAATTGAAAAAAAGATTCTAGATGAGACAGAGGTTATAAGTGGAAGTATGTTTGCGGAATGTAATTGGGTTGATAGATTTACAGATGGGTCAAACCCTAGTATTTTAGAAGCTAAAAATAATTGGCATCAGTTTGAAAAAATTGATGGTATGTGGAAATTTAAGTCTGCAGTTTTAGATTAAAATATTTAGCGATACTATAAAATATTTTGTTTTATGTAAAGGAGCCACTAAAAAAGTGACTCCTTCGTGTATTTCTAACTATTCGACAATGATTTTATTTACCATACCTAATTGATAATGCCCAGGTGTGTTGCAAATGAAAGCGTATGTGCCAGGATTGACATTTTCAAGCATTAGCTCTCCAGATTCACCAGGTTGTAAACCAGAAATTTTACCCAGTATATCTAATTTTGTTTCATCAGCCATTGAAGAATCATCAGTTAATTCTAAGTTTTCATAGTTGTCGTTATTTATCAAAACTAAATTATGCTCTAAATTACCATTATTAATAAGAGTTAGTTTAATTTTACCTTCTTTTAAAGATTCTTCAGCCACCATGACATCCCATTCAGACATAGTGATTTTAGCTTCACTTAGTTCTTCTGTTTTAGGTGACATTGTTGTATTATCTGTAGGTGCGGTTGTTGCCGTTGGCATAGGTGCGGTTGTTGCCGTTGGCATAGGTGCTGTTGTTGCCGTTGGCATAGGTGCGGTTGTTGCCGTTGGCTCAGGCGTTGACATGCTATCATTGTTATCCGTTGAATCACTACTTGAACAAGATATTATTGATAACATAATCAATGTTGTAAATATAAAATAAATATTTTTTCTTTTCATTTTTACCTCTAATTTTTTTAAAATATTAATAACTTTATTCTCTAATTCTATTATTTTGTAATTGATTTTTTATTAGTTATATTTTTAAAAGATAAAATTTATACTTATTTTTTATAAGGATAATTTTTAGTTAATTTGGTATAATTAACTAATGTCTTAACTAGGTCCTATTTTTTCTAAATCTTATTTATTTTTATCCTTATAAAAAAGATATATTTCAGCAATACAAACCATAAATTAGATTATATAATTTCATAAACAAAGGATAATAGCTATTTTTTTTAAACTCAAGAAAATAAAAAACAGATGGTGGTTTACATCTCCATCAGGTAAGATATTTTTTTCTGTTGGTTTAAATCATTTTGATCCTTCTACAATGAAATATCCAGAAAACATATCTATTTGGAAGGAAAAATATAACTCTAATATTAAGGAATGGTTGAAAAAATCAGTATCAAATAATATGACTAAATGGGGATTTAATACTGTTGGTTGGGTTCAGGATGTGACCATTAGAAATTTCCAACATTCTAGAGCATTTACTCGTGATGAATACAACATAATCAACTTGCCTTATTGCCATATGTTGCCTTTTACAGAGTCACACCAATGGGATAAACATTACAATCATTATGATATATTAAATTCAGAATGGGAGGATTGGTGTGATTATGTTGCTCGTACCCATGTTACAGAAATGTCTGATGATCCTAACCTAATTGGATATTTTTATTCTGATTGTCCTACATGGGTTCACACAAGGCCAGTTAATGAATGGAGAGGTCCGATATTTGACCCTGATCTTTTAAGCTTAAATTCCGGTCGTAAAGAACTTTCTAAATTAGCTAATCATTATTACAAAACTACTTATAATTCTATAAAGCGCTATGATGATAACCACTTAATCCTTGGTGATAGATATGAGGCAACTGAAAAATTACCAGATGAAGTTGTAAATTCTGCCTTACCTTATGTCGATATTTTGTCATTTCAAGATTTTAAAGATCCTATAAAAAATATGAAGTACTGGTATGAAAAAACAGATAAACCTGTACTTTTAGCAGATTCAGCAAAAATTAAATGGGACACTTTGCCAGGAGAAATTTCAGATAATGATGGAGATTGGTATTCAAAAATTCTTCATGATCTAAGGGATAATCCTGGATGTATAGGCTTTCACCTTTGCGGTGGATATCAAAGAAATCGAGCAAGAAGATATGGCCTTATAGATGAACAAGAAATACCTGATAAAAATAATCTTTATAAAATAATAAGAGCAAATGAAGATAGTAAGAAGTGGGTAGAAGAGAATTCAAAATAAAATAACAAAAAAACTTGGAGCTTTTAGTAATTCTAATTATAGACGTTATTGGTTTGGATCATTAGCTTCTGTTGGCTCAATTCAAATGGCGGTAATGGCTCAAGGATGGTTAATTGTTGATAGCTTAGGTGGTTCTGCATTGTCATTAGGTTATCTTGGTGCCGCATCATCTATCCCAACAATATTGATTAATTTGTTTGGTGGTGTATTAGCTGATCGAATAGATAGAAGAAAATTAATAATGGTGATTTCTGGATTTGCATCTTTAGTTTTATTAGTTCTAGCAGTTTTAGATTCAACTAACTACGTAAAGATTTGGCATGTTATTCTTCTTGCTTCCATACAGGCTTTTGTTATGGGATTTGATGGGCCTGTTCGTAGTTCTTTTTTTCCGTTATTAATTGAAAGAAAGCATATGATGAGTGCAGTTGCATTAGGATCAATAATGTGGCAATTTAGTCGTTTAGTAACTCCTGTATTGGGAGGTATAATTATTAGATATTCAGATACATATACAGTATTTTATATAGCTGTTTTAGGCTGGATAACCATGTTTATTGCCATATATACTATAAAGCTTACTCAAGAAAGTAGTCAAAAACATCAAAATGTTTTTACTGAAATAAACGAAGGAATAAGATTTATTGCATCAAGAACAGATTTTAAGATTTTGATTGGTTTGACATACTCGACACATTTTTTTGGCTTCCAGTATTTACAATTAATGCCTTTATTTGCGCAAAAATTAGGTCGAGATGCTGATGGATTTGGGCTACTTTTGTCTTCTACAGGCTTAGGCTCATTGCTAGGAACTTTAATAGTTGGGAAAATAAGAAATAGCGATAATGTGGGAAAGATAATGCTAATTGGCTCATTATTTTTTTGCTTATCAATATCAATTTTTTCTTTAGTTACAACATTTTATATAGCATTAGTTTTTTTATTTATTGGTGGTGCTTGTAATACAATATTTTTTGTTATGGGAATGACCGTGTTGCAGGTAAGAGTTCCAGAACATATTAGAGGTAGAGTAATGGGAATATATACTATAACCTTCAGTTTAATTCCTTTAGGTGGATTGATGTCAGGAATTATTGCTAATCTTTTTGATATAACTACAGCGGTACTAGTAGGTACAATTGTACTGGGTATAATATTTTTATTAGTATTTATAACCCAACCTACTTTAAGAAACTTAAGTGGATCAAGCCTGGAAAAATAAGTATATATGCAATCAAATATTTCACTCAAAATTCTTATTTGGATTATTTTATTTCATAGACGAATTTTGTGAATGATTGTAAATTTATATTGTTATATTTTACAAAATGGAGTGAAAAGTATGAAAGTTATTATTACTGGTGGAAATGGAAGAGCTGGTTCATATATAGTAAAGGAGTTCTTAGATAATCATTACGAAGTAGTTAATGCAGATTTAACCTCTCCAAATTTTATTGAGCCAACAGATAAACAGATCCCAAATTTATCATTTAAGAAAATTGATTTTACAGACTTTGGGCAGACATTATCCGCTATTGAAGGATGTGATGCGATTGTTCATTTAGCTGCAATACCAAATCCTATGACATTGCCTCCACATGAAGTATTTAGAATTAACATGATGTCAACATATAATGTACTTGAGTCTGCTTTTTTACTAAATATAAAAAAAATTGTTCTTGCATCATCAATAAATGCTATTGGTGCAGCTTTTCCTTTAGAACTTTGGGGGCAAGATCCTATCATGCCAAAATATCTACCTGTTGATGAAAATCATCCTACTCGTGCATCTGATGTATATGCAACTACTAAGTGGTTAGGAGAAGAAATGGCGGAAGCATTTACCAGAAGATACGATGTTCAAATTTCTAGTTTAAGGTTTATGGGTTTATGGGATGAAAATAGATTGCTAAATCATAAAAAAGATGAAAATAAGGATACTATAACATCTCGAAAAATCAGTGGTTTTTTTTCATATACTGATCGAAGAGATGCAGCCAAAGCCTGCAGATTAAGCATTGAGAAAGATTGGATTGGACATGAAGCTTTTTTTATAGCTTCATCTGATACAACTTCAAATATTAATACCTCAGAATTAGTGAAAATAGCTTATCCTGAAGTAAAGCTAAACAAAAATTTTCAGCAAAATGAATCGCTAATTAGTATATCTAAAGCAAAAAAAATTATGAATTGGGAACCAGAGTATTCCTGGCGTAATTTATGATGTGTAGATATATGTTGGTAAAACTTTGATTAAATTAACTATTACAAGATTAATTAGAGATAAATTTTTTTCATTGGGTATTTTTATTTCTGTACTTATTGCCTCAATGGTTACTGCTGGAGGATTTATGTATCAAAATACTTTCCAAAGAGTAACTGTCCAAGATTCTTTAAAAGAAATTGGAATTTATAATAAAAATATACGGATAGATTCTGAATGGATTCCTTTAGAAAAAAATGAAATAGAAAGAACTAATAAAACAATAGACCGATTGGCAAGTAATTCCATAATTAGTGATATAACTTTCGATTCAAGTTATCATTTCAAAACAAAAGAGCACTTTTGGAACATAAATAATGAAAAAGTAATACCAGGGGATTTAGTATCTAGATTATTTTTTCATTCATCCAATAATTTTTTTGAAAATATCGATATATTAGAAGGTACTTATCCTCAATCAAAAATACTTGTAGAGAATGAAATTAACACAATAGAAGTTCTTGTTTATAAAAATCGTAGTAAAAATATAAGGCATGATTATAAGATAAAAAATCTTGAAATTGGAGATATTATTTATGCTACTTCTGTTTCAAGAAACCTAGGTTTAGTTAAAGCTAAAATTGTGGGTATTTTTGATGTAAAAGATCCTTTTAGTGAATTTTGGAATGGTGATCCATCTATCGTATTAGATCCTGACCCCCCTATGATGTTTGGAGGTAGAGAGCGCCCTATTGTTTTGTTTACTGATTTAGATTCATTTATCAATGGATTAGAATCATCAAACGCAGGTTTGCCAATAACATACCAAAAATTTTTCCATGTCGACACAAATAAAATATTATATTCAAGTACTAAAGATATTTTAAAAGACTTAAGAGATTTCAAAAATGAGATGTTTACTAAAATTCCTCGATCTAACGTTTTTGTAAGTATTATTCCAACAATAGAGAGAGTGGAAAATAAAATTTTATTCTTAAAATTGCCTATGTATATAATTGGTTCTTTTGCAATGGTATTTGTATTATTTTATGTATTCTTAATTTCAAAGATTATCCATAATAAAAGAACAATTGAAATAGCAGTTTTTCTCTCAAGAGGTCTATCTTTTAGACAATTATTTAATATTTCTTTATTTGAGTCATTCTTTATTGTTTTTGTACCTGGAATTATAGGTACTTTTATTGCGTATCATTTACTAATTATTTCTAGTAATTTTTCTTTTTTTCATTCTATAAATGATGGAGGAAATCTTTATATTAATTTAAATTTAAAAATTTATTTCTATGTTTTTTTGATGAATATTTTGATTTTGTTTGTTCTATTGATACCATTATTTGAAAAAACTCTCTCAAAAATATCCATAAACGTTGGTACACAAATTTTTTCTACTTCTAAAAGTTTTTTTCATAAATTTTTTATTGATTATTTATTCCTTTTACTTTTTATAGTTTTTATATGGGAGCTTCTTACAAAAGGAATTATATACAATGATATAGAGGGAAATTTAAGTATTGATATTGCTATATTGATGGCTCCAGTAATGTTTTTATTGGGAGTATTATTAATAGCAATCAGAGTTTTTCCATTAGTAATAAATCTATTTTATTATCTATCTAAAAGTGCTTCATACACAGGTTTATTCCTTGCTTTTGTAAGACTAAGAAGAAACTTCAATTGGTATTCGTTAAGTTTGCTATTAACTATTTTTACTGTGAGCTTAGCAGTCATGGTTGGAGGCTTAACATCTACATTAAATAGAAGTAGTATAGAAAAAGTATTATATGAAATACCTTCAGATTTGAGGCTAATTGTTAGAGAATCAATTACTCAAAATGATATAGTATCTTTAGCTAATATTGATGGAACTAAATATGTTTCTCCTGCTTTTCGAGAAACTGGAATAATAGGTACTACTCAGCAAGGACCGGATTTTACACTACTTGGATTAGACACAAAAAATATAGATGAATTTATTTGGTATAGAGAAGATTTTTCTAAATTAAATAAAGCAAAATTATTTGAAAAAATTACAAAACCACCAGATCCTTTACCTATTATTATTCCTAATGGGGCAACTCATCTTTCTGCAACAAGTAAACAACAGCCATATGTTAAAGATCATTTCTTTTGGATTATTCTAGAGGATTCAAAAAAAAGAAAAGTAACTGTAACACTTGGTCAAATTGAGTCAGAATGGACCGAGAAGATCGGAGAAATCCCATCTCATCTTGAGCCTCCTATTCAAATAGTTTCTATTCAAACATATATGCCAGTTTCTGGTGATACAGGTACACCGACTCAATGGTATATTGATGACGTTAAGGCAGTTGGATTAAATCAAGATAATATTTTAATTGATTTTGAGGGTGAAAATTATTGGTCCACTATTCCAACATCAAATGGATTAGACGATACTATTAATATAATTGATTATAATCAGAATAATTTCGCAAAGGTTGATTTAGATATTGGTACCGTTGTTGGTGTAAGGGGTATATATAGAAATTCTAATGGTAAACCAATACCCATTGCTGTTTCAAAAAATTATTTAGAATTAACAGAAAATAATATTGGTGATTATGACGTTATACAAGTATATGGAGGATTTGTACCAGTTGAAATTGTAGCGATTTTAGAAAACTTTCCTACATTAGATTCTAGTACGCAACCATTTATAATATTAGATGTGAATAGCCTGTTAGAATTCTTAGAATTTAGAGGTATGGTAAATATTTCGGAAAATGAATTTTTTATAGATGTTCATGAGGGTAAAAAGTCTGAGGTAAAAGAAAGAATCAATAATCTCTTTATGTCATCAACTATAAAAGATGCTGATGAAAGCTTGAATCAAACTTTAGTTGATCCTGTAACAATTTTAGGTTGGGAAGTGACATATTATATGGCTATAACTTTAAGTGTTTTAATTATAATATTATCTTTTTATTCATATTTTTTTGCTTTTTATAATAATAATAAAAAGGATGCTTTTATAATGAAATCTATTGGTGTTTCAAGAAAAAGTTTTATTCTCTCATTGACATTAGAAAATATATTTTTATTATTTTTTGGCACAATTATAGGGATAATTACTGGGTACTATTCAGCTAGATTTTCTATAACGGGAATAAATTATTTTTATGATCAGAATTTACCTCTTCCACCAATTATTTTTCAATGGAATTTTTCACCATTATTAATATCTTTATTTTTCATAATAATTATTAATATATCTTCAATTTATTTCATTTATAAAAAATTTGTTTATGATAGAGTTGAGTTAATCAAGTAATATTCATAAGTAAAATTAATTATGTGGTCAGATCCTAAAGTAGCAGTTGGCGCAATAATTCCATATAAATCTGGGATTATTTTAGTGCAAAGAGCTATCGAACCTGGGTTAGGGAAATGGACTTTTCCTTCTGGGTATGTAAATAGAGGTGAAGTAGTTGAGGAGGCATTAAAAAGAGAATTGCTCGAAGAGTGTGACATAAAATGTGAAATAGTTAAGCTAATTGGAATTTATTCAGAAGAAAATAATCCAGTAATTTTTATAGTTTATGAAGCCAAAATCATATCTGGTGAGCCGAAGAAAAATGATGATGAAAATTATGACATTATGATAGCTGATTTTGATAATTTGCCAGATTTAGCATTTAATCATGATAAGGATATAATTTTAAGCTGGAAAAAACTAATTTAAAATCCAAGAACTTATAAGATTGATTACTTTTAGATAATTCGTCTGGAAATTTTTTGAGCTAGTGTCATATTTCCATTCCTTATGTAGTTCATCACTGACTATTAGTAAATTACAAATAGAAACTTTTCTATACATTCCTAGCTTATACATTGCAGAAGTTTCCATATCTACACCTAAAATTCCCTTATCCGAATATTTCTTTATATCGTTTTTTGTTTCACGATAAAATCCATCCGTTGTCCACCAGTCTCCTGCTCCTGTATTAATATCTGACTTGATAAAAATATCTTTTAATTGGTTAAATAATTTTTCATCTGGTTTAATTTCACCTTTTATTTTGTAATGTTGAGATGTTCCTTCATCAATAATTTTACAATAATATGGAATGAGTATGTCTCCAATTTGAAAATCTTTTTTTAAGCTTCCCGCAGCACCAAGGCCAATAATCTCCTGAGCACCACATGTAATTAAATCTTCTAAAAACATCACTGTGCCAGGTGAACCAACTGGTCCATGCACAACAGAAATATTTTTTTCTAAGTTTGTTTTAAACCAATATGTACTATTGTACATAGTTGTGTCATGATGATTAGCATTTATTTTTTCAGCTAGAAAGTTAGCCCAATTATAAGACCATGTAAATATAATTTTTTCCCCTACCTTAAAATCATCTGTCTTTTTGTCCGCACTAAAAAACCTTTGATCAATAGCATCTCTTGGGGTGAATCGCATCAATTTTAAAAACTACTAGGAGTTTCTTTAAGCTGAGAATTGATTGCATCCATATATGAATTTACACCTGATTGGATAAATTTTTTATCTGAACTTACTATCCAGTTTATATCTCTTTCTAACCAGTATGCAGTTTGTTCGACCGTAACTCCCAGAGTTCCAGTATGTTTACCGGCAGCTTTTATTTTCACAGATAATTCTTCAATTGTATCTAGGACTTTTGGATTCATAGTATCACCAGGCATTCCAAAATTCACAGATAAATCTCCTGGACCTAAAAATATTGCATCTACATTGTCAGTTGTTATAATATCTTTGTGATTTTTTACACCCTCAACAGTTTCTATTTGGAGAGAAATAAATGTTTCATCATTTGCTTCTCTAATATACTCAGCCATGTTTTGAAGCCCCCATTCTGCACTTCTTCCAGAAAAAGCTCCTCTTTTTCCTATGGGAGGATATTTTACAGAATCTACCACTTTTTGGGCATCATCTCCAGAGTTAATAAGAGGTATCATAACTCCACTTGCTCCAGCATCTAGATATCGTTGAATATTTTGTTGTTCATTTAGTCCTATTCTAAGAATAGGTGTGGTGTTAGAAAGTTCTGCTGCACGAATCATATTTTCAGCAGTTTCATAATCCATTGGACCATGCTCACAATCAATAACAACAAAATCAAATCCTAACCAACCCATATATTCAACTAAGCCAGGTGAGGGGAAACCAATAAATGGACCTATAGCCGATGTTCCAGAGTTTAACTTTTTCTTAAGATCATTCTTTTTCACAATTTACCTCTAATCTTTACCCATAATTACTAATTATAGCTTAATCTTGTAATCTAGTTTCAGATACTCCATTTTCTATCAAGATTTTTTTTGTTCTATCAAGTATTAATTTAGCTATCTTATCACTTTTTTGATCAGCATTTATTACACACCATCTTTTTTCACTTTTAGATATAGAGAGATACCCTTCTCTAACTTTTTTGTGAAACTCTATGGGTGATTGTTCAAATCGTCTTTGATTTTCAGAATCTATTCTTTTTTCATTATTTTCTTCTTCTGTGAACAAATCAGTTTGATTTGAAACTCTAGAAAGTGAAATTTCAGGATCAATATCTAGTAGTATAGTCAAGTCGGGAGTAATATTTTTGGAGGCTATTTTATTTAGCTTTTTAATAGTTTCAACATTCAATCCATACCCAAATCCCTGATAAGAAATTGTAGAATCAATAAATCTATCAACAATTACTACTTTATTTTTTCTTAACGCTGGGATGATTATTTCTGCCATTATTTGAGCACGCGCGGCTTCAAAAAGTAGTGTTTCTGACAAAGCAGAAATATTTCCTGAACTCTTAATCCATTTTCTAATATTGTTACCCAGCATACTTCCGCCAGGTTCTTGCGTTTTTATAGAATCTATACCATACTTTTTTAATTGGCGGCATAAAATATTTGATTGAGTAGATTTTCCAACACCTTCACCACCTTCAAAAGTAATTAGTAAGCCTTTTTTCACACTTATTTTTTCTAGTTTTGGAGTAATATCTCCAAAATCCAAGGACTGTTGATTGCTATTTATCAAATTAAAATTCTCTTAAATATTTATTTGAAATTATATCTTGTTTTTCGAGATAATAACTCTTCTATTTGGTTCTTTACCAATGCTTCTAGAGTTTAAGTTACTTCTACTTATTATGTCGTGTTGTATTTTTCTTATGTTTGAAGATTGCGGATGAAGTTTAATTTTTTTATCCCCGTCAATAATTTTACTTATTGCTAGTTCGGCTTCATAAATTGCCATTTTTCTTATATCATTAGTTTTTTCGTTTTGATCAACTTGTCTATTTATAAATCTTTCTAAGAATTGTTTCATTTGTTCTCTGCTTGCTTTTCTTAGAACATTCACACTTATACCAATTTTTTCAGCATTTTTTATAATAGTTGGCCTTCTACTATAATGTGATTTTGTAGTTACAAAAACCTCAGCATTTTCTGGGAAATCAACTATTTGAATAGGAATTCTATTTTTTTGTGCTATTTCAATTAATGTACTTTTACTGATACCAAAAGGATAAATTCTTGTATTAAAAGAATTAGATATTTCTTTTTCTAACTCATCCTCATTTTTTATATCTTGCACATAAAAATTTTCTTTTGATTTTTTTTGAATATTATTATAATCAAAATCATTCAATTGAAAAGGAGCTGGCTTAAATATAGAGTTATAATTATCTCTATTTTCAATTATTATTTCTACTTCATCATTTTGATCTAATTTTCTAGTCTCTTGTCCATATAATAGTCCTCTTAGACTACTATCCACTGCAGCTTTTACATCTGAATTAATAACAACTATGTTCCTATCTTTAATTTCTACAACAATTTCGAAAGTTGGGTGATGTTTTCTTTCCAAGACCGTTTTTTGAGATTTTCTTTTTCTTGCTTCTATATCTCCTAAGGTTACGGTTTGAGTTCCTCCAATTAAGTCTGACAAAGTTGGGTTAGAAATTACATTTGATAGTGTATTACCGTGAGCAGTAGCGATTAATTGCACTCCTCTTTCTGCAATAGTTCTTGCAGCTAATGCTTCTAATTCTGTACTCATCTCATCAATTACAATAACTTCCGGCATATGATTTTCTACAGCTTCAATCATTACATTATGCTGTAAGTGAGTGTTTGGAACTTGAAGTCTTCTTGATTTTCCTATTGCATAATGTGGAACATCTCCATCACCGGCTATCTCGTTAGAGGTATCTACTATTACTACTCTTTTGTTAGACTTGTCAGATAAAGTTCTTGCAGTTTCTCTAAGCATAGTAGTTTTACCTACACCTGGTCTGCCCAAAATCAGGATATTTTTACCAGAAAAAATTAAATCTTCAATTAGTTTTACTGATCCAAATACTGCTCTTCCGATTCTACAAGTTATTCCTACAGGATCACCTTGTCTATTTTTTATTACAGAAATTCTGTGTAATGTTCTTTCAATACCAGCTCTATTATCATCACCAAACTTACCAATTTTATTTATTACATTTACTATTTGCTGTCTTGTAACTTCTTTTTCATTCAAAGGTGTAGTTTTATTAATATATCTAGCCTCTGGTTTTCTACCTAAATCCAGTATTATCTCTAATAGGTCATCTTGATTATCATCAGAAAAGATGTTTTTCGTTATCTCTTTAGGGAATATATCTAGAAAAACTTTTATCTCATCAATGTTGTTATGTTTGTGAAGTTTATTATCCATAAACTTTACCATTGTTACATAACTTTAAGAAATATTGATGAATCCTAGGATCATCAGTAAGTTCAGGATGAAAAGATGTAGCAAGTATTTTATCCTGTTTAGCGGCAATTATTTCATCATTATGAGTAGAAAGTATTTTTACACTCTTTCCAACTTCTCTGATTATAGGAGCTCTTATAAAAATAGCATTAAACATTTCACCATCTAATTCATCTATACTAACTTTTTCTTCAAAGCTATCAACCTGCCTGCCATAATAATTTCTTTCAACTACTATATCCATAATTCCTAAAGGTTTAGGATAATCATCTTTCAACTTTTTTGATATTGTGATCATACCAGCACATGTACCCCATAGTCCCATACCACTATTAACACACTGTTTAATTTTTTCTTCAAACCCATAATTACGTATGAGTTTACAAATAGTTGTACTTTCGCCTCCTGGGATGATTAATCCATCTAAATGTTCTAGCTCATCAGGTTTTTTTATTAATTGAGCATTAATATCTAGTTTATTTAAGATATCATGATGCTCAAAAAAATCTCCTTGAAGAGCTAAAACACCTATTTTTATATCAGGAAAATTTCCCAATGTTACCAACCTCTAGTTTGAAGTTGGTCTTTTTCATCAATTTTATTCGCTTCTATACCTGGCATAGCATCACCTAAACCTGCAGATATTTCTGCAAGCATATCAGGATCATTATAATGAGTTGTTGCCTTAACAATAGCTTCTGCCATTTTTGATGGGTTTGAACTTTTGAATATTCCTGAGCCTACAAATACTCCTTCAACACCTATTTGCATCATTAATGCAGCATCAGAAGGGGTTGCGATTCCACCAGCAGAGAAATTAACAACCGGTAATTTACCATTTTTATGAACCTCTAAAACAAGCTCATATGGAGCTTGAAAATCTCTAGCTGCAGACATTAATTCTTCTTCAGGCATATTTTGTAATTTTCTAATATCACTTAGTATTTGTCTTGCGTGGGTAACTGCGTGAACTACATCTCCCGTTCCAGCCTCACCTTTAGTTCTTATCATAGCTGCTCCCTCACCAATTCTTCTGAGTGCTTCACCAAGATTTCTTGCTCCACAAACAAAAGGCATTTTGAAATCCCATTTGTTTATATGAAAATCATTATCAGCTGGTGTAAGAACTTCAGATTCATCACAATAATCAACTCCTAAAGATTCAAGAACTTGCGCTTCTACAAAATGACCAATTCGAGCTTTAGCCATAACTGGTATAGATACAGAATTTATAATACCTGATACTAAATCAGGATCGGACATTCTTGCTACTCCACCATCTCTTCTTATATCTGAAGGTACACGTTCGAGAGCCATTACTGACACTGCTCCAGCGTCTTCTGCAATTTTTGCTTCGTCTGGAGTGACTACGTCCATTATCACTCCACCTTTTAGCATTTGAGCTAATCCACCCTTCACTTTCCAATCACCTACGTTGGGCTTAGTTTGATCTTTCCAACTTTGATTAGAATTAACCATCTTTGTTGATGTCATTATATTTCCTTTCGGCTTTGTTTATTAATTTTTTAGCGACACCGAACCCGCTATAATATCTATTATAACTCTTAAAATGATCTAATAATTGAAGATTATAATTTTTTTGATATGAAGTTTACTAAATCTGAAGTTCTAGAAGCATAACCCCATTCGTTATCATACCAACCTACTATTTTGAATAGCCCGGTTCCCTGAATTTTTGATGTTAACGATAAGTCAATTGTGCAAGAATAAGGATTGCCTATGAAATCAGAAGAAACAAGTTCTTCATATGTACAATCTAAGATTCCTTTAAGATTACCAGATGCTGCATCCTTATATAATTCATTTATTTTTTCAATACTCTCATCTTTTTTCAACTTCACAGTTAGGTCAGTTACTGAACTAGAGATTACAGGTACCCGGTAAGCCATACCGTCTATTTTACCTTCCAAGTCTGGTATTACTTTTGTTACTGCTTTTGCTGCGCCTGTAGTTGTTGGAATAATACTTGCAGCAGCAGCTCTAGCTCTTCTTAGGTCTGAATGGTTTTGATCTAGTATATTTTGATCATTGGTATAAGCATGGATTGTGGACATAAATGCGCTTTCTAGTTCAAAATTGTCATTCAGCACTTTTACCATTGGAGCTACACAATTTGTTGTACAAGATGCATTTGAAAGAATATTATGTTTTTTTGGGTTGTAGTCATCATTGTTAACTCCCAATACTATAGTAAGATCTTCGTTTTGTGCTGGAGCTGAGATTATAACTTTTTTAACAGAGTCTCCTAAATGATCAGATGCTAATTTAGCGTCAGTAAAAAATCCTGTTGATTCTATAACTATTTCGACTCCTTCATTTGCCCAATCAATATTTGCTGGAGATTTCTCATGAAGAAATTTTATCTGATTACCATTTAGGGCTATACCATTATCAAACACTTTTATATTTTCATTAAAGATACCATGTGTAGAGTCATATTTTAGTAAATGTGCACTGGTTTTAGTATCACTCAAATCATTAATTGCAACTACTTCGAGAGAATTGCTATATTTATGATTTATAGTTTTTAGGACTTGCCTACCAATTCTTCCGAAACCATTAATTCCTAATCTAATTTTTCCCATTTTTCTCCTTGTAATTTTTTTATTAGTTACTTATATTTATAAAATATTTTTCCCAAGGTATTTATTATCACCAATAATTTCCTCAATACTCAGTAGCCTATTATATTTTGCCACCCTTTCACTTCTATTTGGTGCGCCTGTCTTTATTTGACCTGACGAAACTCCGACTGCAAAATCTGATATTGTTGTATCTTCTGTCTCACCAGAGCGATGGCTAATAATACAACTAAAATTTGATTGCTTAGCTAATTTAATAGTACTGAGAGTTTCTGAAACTGTACCGACTTGGTTAAGTTTAATTAGAATTGAATTTGCTGATTTGTTATCAATTCCTCTTTTTAGATATTTTTCTTGTGTAACGAATAAATCATCTCCCACTAGTTGAACATTATCTCCTAATGTTTTAGTCAAGTTTGCCCATCCATCCCAGTCATCCTCAGAAAGCCCATCTTCAATAGAATAAATTGGATACTCTTCACATAATTTTTCATACTCTTTTACTAATGATTTACTAGTTAATATTTTATTTTCTCTACTTAGATGATATTTATTATTTGTGTAAAATTCAGAGGCAGCTACATCGAGTGCAATATAAACATCCTTACCGGGATTATAGCCTGCATCTTTTATAGATTCTGCTACATAATTTATAGCCTCACTATTTGTGAGGTTCTGTGGAGCAAACCCTCCCTCATCTCCAACAGTTGTAACGTGGTTGTTTTTCTTTAGATTATTTTTTAGAACATGATAAATTTCAACACCACATCTTAGAGCTTCATTAAAGTTATTAAATCCAATTGGAGCTATCATTATTTCTTGAAAATCTGTTGATCCCTCTGCATGTGCTCCTCCATTTAGTATATTCATCATTGGTACAGGTAAGGAAATTTCATTATTAGAATCGTATAGTTGATTAATATATTTATATAGAGGTATTTTTAAACTTTTTGATGCAGATTTCATGGTTGCGAGCGATACAGCTAATATAGAATTTGCACCAAGATTACTTTTATTTTCTGTATTATCAAAATCGATCATAATATTATCAATTTTTTTCTGTTTCAAAGGATCTAAATTAGTAAGTAAATTCCTGATTTTTTCATTTATGTTTTCTACTGCATTTAGTACTCCTTTCCCTGAAAATCTATTTTTGTCTCCGTCACGGAGTTCAACTGCTTCTCTTTTACCCGTACTTGCTCCTGAAGGTACAGCAGCAGTACCAGTATTACCACTTGATAAAACAACAGTTGCTTCTATAGTTGGATTACCTCTAGAATCTAAAATTTCTCTAGCAGTAATATCTGTAATTTTATCCATTATAATTCCTTAGCTTTTTTTAAAAATTAATTATCAGAGATGGCTTTTTTTTGTAGCTGAAAAAGCTCATTTATACCCTTTTTGGCCATTAATATCATTTCAGAAAATTCATCAGAATTAAAGGAAGATTTTTCGGCAGTTCCTTGGATTTCAACAAATTCAAATTTATCGTTCATTACAATATTCATATCAACCTCGGCATTAGAGTCTTCACTGTAATTTAAGTCCAGTAGTATATTTTTATCAACTATCCCAACACTTACTGCAGACACTAAATTCTTAACCGGATTGTTTGTAAATATTTTTTCATGGATACCATGTTTTATAGCTAAATTAAGTGCTATAAAAGCTCCTGTTATAGATGCTGTTCTTGTTCCTCCATCTGCACGAATTACATCACAATCTATAATGATAGATATTTCACCGAGCATATGTAAATCAATAATCGATCGTAAAGATCTACCAATTAGTCTTTGTATTTCTTGGGTACGTCCCGAGATTTTAAACCTTTCTCTTTGTATTCTATCTTTTGAAGATCTTGGTAACATTGAGTATTCTGCAGTAACCCAACCACTGCCTTTTCCTTTAAGCCATTTAGGAACTTTTTTCTCAATTGTTGCAGAGCAGATAACTTTTGTGTTTCCTATCTCAATTAGAGCTGACCCCTCTGAATCAGGTAAAAAATTTGGAGTGATTTTAACTTCTCTAAGATCAGAAAAATTTCTATTATCAATTCTTTTATTATTTATTTCCGGCAATTTATTTTTCCAATCTTTATAATTTAATAGTATCAGGAATACAATAATTGCTTCTGATACAAAAAAATATTAATTTTAACTATTTTGAGGTGAATAATGCATGTCGTAATAATGGGTGCTGGAGCTGTAGGTGGATATTTTGGTGGGGTTTTAGCTAATCAAGGCGAACAAGTAACATTAATAGCTAGAGGTGAGCACTTGAGAAAAATTAAAGAGAAGGGATTATTAGTCGATAGTCATTGGGGTAATTTTCGAGTAAATGTTAATGCAACTGATGATCCTATAAACACTGCTCCAGCAGATTTGATTTTTTATAGTCCTAAGCTATATTCTAATTTTGAAACATTGCCTCTGATTTCTCCTCTTGTAACCGATAAAACTGCAATATTAACTATACAAAATGGTATTTCTAGTGGCTCGATAATATCTGAGCATTATGACAAAGAAAAAATTCTTCAAGGAGCAACTTATATTGAATCTTCAGTGGCTGCTCCAGGACATATTTCACAGTCTGGATCTGTTGCAAAAATTGAATTTGGTGAAGAAAATGGTTCAGTTACGAAAAGAGTAGAAGAATTAGCTAAATTCTTGAAGCGACCTGGTATACAAATAGAAGTTAGTAATAATATAAAGAAAACCCTTTGGACGAAACTGGTATTTGTTGCTTCAATTGGAACTATCATGGCAGCATCTCGTTCAAAATTATCTGAAGTTTTTTCTTCTCCATTTGGGTATGAAACTATTAAAAATACGATGAATGAAATTTTATTAGTCGGTAAATCTCAAGGTATCGAGTTTGATATTGACATAGTAAAGAATTTTATGGATGCAGCTGAAAAAGAAGCTGAACATTTTCAAGCATCTATACAGTATGATTTATACTCTGGAAAACCATTGGAACTTGATGATCTTTTAGGCAGTGTAGTCAAATTAGCACACAAAGAAGGTATACCTGTACCTTCAAGCATGGCATTAATTACAACACTTGATAGATTTAAGAGTGGAAAAACTACATAAATAAATTTTAGATATTATTTTTTACAATCGGTAAAATTATCCTTGATGGATAAGTCTCATTGGTATGAATGGTATTATTTGCGATAATTTTTTTTGTATGAAACCCTAATTTTTCACCCGAATTTGGATTTACATCAAATCTTGGGTAGTTTGAACTAGATATATCTAATCTGATTTTATGACCTTTCTTAAATAAATTTGAAATGGGCCACAATTTAACAGAAATTTCGTATGGCTTATCGGGTATTAATAACTCTGGGTTTGTCCATGAGTCTCTATACCTCATTCTTAGTATAGTATCGGTTAGATTCAAATGATAGCCTTCATAGTAATCAGATGATTCAGGATAAATATCTAAAAGCTTAAAGGTAAAATCTGTATCTAAACAATCTGATGAAACCCATATTTTCAAAACTACTTCTCCGGTAATCTCTGTATCATCCTCAAGTATTTTTGTCTCGAATGATATAACATCATCTCTATCCCTTAGTAATTTATATGGCTTTTTGGCTCCTATCCATATTTCTGATTCTTTTTGATGCCATCCAGCAGCAGATATAACTTCTCTCATATTATTTCGAACAAGAGTCCATTGATCTAGGAAATCTGGGATAAGATCTTCTTTTGGACCTCCTTCTTTTTCAGGAATTATTTCGAACATACCTACAATCTGGCCGCCTATCGTTGGTACTGGATTATTAGGGTCGAAAGTATAGGTTAGTTTACTGTTATGTTCAGAATCTAAAAATGGAGTAAGTTCTTTTTCACCAGTAAGAAATAAAGTATTATATTCTGTTCTTTCCAATGGCCATTCTGTTTCATCTCTCCATATTCCTCCATGATTTAGGTTACCTTTTGATGTTTTATTGCCATCTCCATGTCCCATAACATATAGTCTTATTTTTGGTTTTTCTTCTGTATCAATTGATTTTAGATGCTTATCGAAAAAGTTTAATCTTTCGTCATTATATTTTTTTACACCCCAAACACTCTGTCTACCTGTATCTGCATCTCCATGATTACTACCTTCGGCTCTCATTCCTCCATGACACCACGGGCCAATTATCAGGCTTGTATTAGACTTATTTTTTTTCTCCATGAACTTATAATAATCTGATGATGCTCCAATGAAATTATCATAATACCCGCAAGCTATCATTAGAGGTACATCTGCATGCTCATTAAAATATTTCTCCTGATTGGCATATTCACCATCCCACCATTCATCATAATCACTTTTTAGCAAATAATTTTTTGCAGTTTGCTCTATAGAGGGAGCAACTTTAAGAGCTGTATCAAATGGATTATCAGGGAATTTTTGTATCCAATCTCTCATATTTCTCATAGCATCCATTATCTCTTTAGCCTTGTTTTTATCATGACCAATTTCATGGCAATCTAATGCATGTAAATGAATTGCGGCAAACATTTGTAGAGCCATTGCTCCGCCCTCTCTACACTCATGAAGGTACGGGTTAGTTGGTGCGGCTTCAACCCACATTGCAGAAAGATGAGGGGGCTTTTTTAATGCTAATTGTTGTTGTACTATACCTCTATGAGATGATCCTAAAGTCCCAATTTTTTTATTAGACCATTCTTGTTTAGCTAACCATTCAATTGTGTCATATCCATCATCACCTTCCCATGGATTATGAGCGTGAAAGTATTTACCATCACCCTCTGATCTAAATCTTGACCTCAAATCCTGGATTGCAAAAGTGTATCCCCTTCTGGCAAAAAATGGGTATATATCATCCCATTCTGGAGCCGTTTTATCATATGATGTTCTTACTAATAATGTTGGAAGTTTTTCTTTTGGAAGCGATCCGTCCCCACGGCATGGATAATAAATATCAGTAGCAAGCCTTATTCCATCTCTCATAGGTATCATTACATCACGATCTTGATAGAATCCGTAAGTCGGTTCTGATTTTTTTTTGGGCATAAAACTCTATTTTTCTTTATAAATATATTAAAAGATCATTTAATAGTAAAAAAATAATACACTAAATACTTTTTTTCTATTATTATCTACAAATTATAAACTAATCTAATTTTTAATTACAGGAGAAAAAATTGACATTCAAAGTTATTGCTATGGATTACAAAAAGTCACCCTTAGACCTGACTATAAACACCATCATTGATGCTGGAATTGAGTTTGAGTATATTCCGTGTAAAACTCAAAATGATATGATTCAGGCCGGGAAAAATGCTGATGTCATATTAGTAGGTACTGTTCCCCATACTACTAGTGAAGTTATTGAAAGTTTACCAAACCTAAAAATGATTGGTCGACATGGTGTGGGTGTTGACTCTGTTGACTTAGTTTCAGCCACTGAAAACGGTATATGTGTTACTAACACACCTGGTGTTAATACCAGTGAAGTAGCAGATCATGCTGTGGCTTTACTTCTTTCTATAACAAGAAATATTCCATATTTGAATGATGCATTAAAGCAGGGCTATTGGTCTAATCCTCCAGAAGGAAAAAATATTACTTCATTAACATCTAATTTACGTAGAATATCTGGGAATACAGTTGGGATATTTGGATTTGGTAATATTGGTAAGGCTTTTGCATCAAGGATTAGAGGGTTTGGTCCAGGAAGAATTATAGCTTGTGATCCCTACGTAAATCAGACTTCTGCGGATCTTTTTGGGGTAGAATTAGTAGATTTTGATACCTTAGTCTCAGAATCAGATTTTATAACTGTACATTCTCCATCTTCTGAAGAGACTAAGCATACATTTAATTATGAGGTTTTTTCAAAAATGAAGCCAAATGCTATTTTCATAAACTGTGCAAGAGGTCCAATTGTAGATGAATTAGGTTTGCAAGAGGCACTTGAAAAAAATCTTATTTCAGCTGCAGGTATAGATGTTACTGAAACAGAGCCAGTCAGTTCTGAAAGTCCTTTGTTAAAATTGAACAATTTATTCATTACTCCTCATATAGCCGGGAACTCTGATATAAGTCAGACAGAAGGCGCTATTAGATGGGGGGAAAATGCAGTTAATGTTCTTACCGGTAAACCTTTACACGGATTAGCAAACCAGGAAGTCTTAAAGCGTATTGCTGTTTTAAGATCTCAGGGTAAATCGAGATGGGATAATATACCTGATCCAATAGTACGAACCTGGAGTTAGTAAATAATATATAATATTAATGTTTTTAATATAAGATAAGGTAAAATTATGTGGGCTTTTTTAAGTGGTAAACAAGTAGATCTAAAAGATGCTAAAGTCGGTATCATGACTCATGCGTTACACTATGGAACTGCTACCTTTGAAGGTATACGTGGAAATTGGAACGATACTAAAAAATCTATGTTTATTTTCCGAATGGAGGAGCACTATGAAAGACTCCTTAGAGGATGTAAAATACTAAGAATTGATCTTCCATATTCTGTTAGTGACCTATGTGAAATCACGGCAGATCTGATAAGAAAAAATAATCTCAAAGAAGATGTTTATATTAGGCCATTAGCATTTAAAGGTGCTGAAATGGTAGCAAATTTAAAATTACATGAAGTATCTGATGATTTTGCCCTAGTTACTCTTCCATTTGGTTCTTACATAGATAATAGTAATTCTATTAGGTGCCAAACATCAAGTTGGCGAAGACCGATGGATGCATCTATGCCAACAGGTGTTAAACTAACAGGGCTCTACACCACAAATATTTTAGCTAAAACAGAGGCTGTTTCTGCTGGTTTTGATGAAGCAATATTATTAAATCAAGATGGTACAGTTTCAGAAGGTAGTGGAGAAAATTTATTTATGATTCAAAAAAATAAATTAGTTACTCCTGCTGAAACGGACAATGCTTTATTAGGAATTACTAGAGATTCTGTAATTGAACTTGCCACTAAAGAAATAGGTATAGAGGTTCAACAAAGAAGAATTCACCGGTCTGAGTTATATTTATGTGATGAGGTTTTTCTAACTGGTACTGCTGCCCATGTAACATCTGTAGGTGAATTAGATAATCGAAAAATTGGATCTGGACAAGTAGGTAAAATCACAAAAGAAATTCAAGACCTTTACTTTTCTGTAGTAGTGGGAGAGAATTCAAAATACTTAGATTGGTGCACTGAAATTTCCATGGGTTGAAAGTATGAACTACTTCAATAATGATATTAGAGAATTATTTATAAATCATTATGTAATATATGTTTACTTATCTTGCTTGGGTACCTTACAAGTGGTTTCTGCAATATCTCATTTACGTGGTATGATGATATTTTCTAATCGTAGGATAAATATTATGCTAGGGATAATATTTATTGCTGGAGGTTTTATTTTCTTTTTTGCTTCTCCTATATTTTTAAATGCTGAATGGATAGATTCAGGACTAGAAAAAGCAACTCTACAAAATTTTGCATCAGTAAGAAATGTTAATGATATTGATGGAGGCTTACATGGTACAGCACAATTTCTTTTATTTTTTCTTTGTTGTATTTTGTCTTTTATTACATCTATTACTTTATCTGCAATTGGGATGTTTGCAGATAAAAATTTATCTAAATTTCAAAGAAATGAAAAAAAATATAAAGGAATTTTTAATTTGAGAAGTAAAAATTACTTCTCTTCTCTCAAATCAACTATAACTAAGAGGAATTTTGATGAAAGTTGATGAAAAAATAACGATATTTATTAATAATTTAAATGGTGAAAATATCATTTTAGACTCAATATTTCAAATTTTTGCTAGTGATTATCTAACCCCAGTTATTTGCGCATTATCTATTTTTTCATTATGGTTTTTAGCCCTAGATTCAAAGCGATTACTAAATAACCAAAAAATAGTTTTTTACTCAATTACGGCAATATTTATGACTAATTTTTTTGTGTGGATAATGAATAATTTAATTTCAAGAGATAGACCCTTCATTGGTAATTCTGAAGAAATTAATTTGTTATTTTATGCCCCTACGGATCCATCTTTTCCTGCAAATCCTGTGGCAATTGGGTTTGCGGTTGCTTCATCTATTCTGCCTGCAAATAAATACCTGGGCTATAGTGTTCTTTTTATATCTGTAATTTTTGGATTTTCTAGAATATATGTTGGTGTATTTTATTTTGCTGATGTTTTAGTTGCTGCGCTTCTAGGTTTTATTGTTGCAATATTAGTGAAGAAAATTTTTCGTACAAAAATTATGAATTACTTAGTCATGAAGCAGATTAAAATTTTAAGATTTTTATCATTAGCCTAATCTTCAAGTTTAGGTAAATGCCCATCTAGAATGAGCTGAGGATTAATAATGAATAATTTATCAGCAATACTTTTACCAAATAATTCATTAATTATCTCATAAGACAAGTTTAGATTAGGAGAAAGATTTCTATCTTTATTATGTATTTCTGAAGATATACAAGTAGCCATTTTTCTTTCAATAATTTCTAGCGCAAATTTTTTATCCAATTCGTCATTGTTACCAATAATACTATCTGAGCTTATTTGAATTAGCCCTCCTATGTCGATAATTTCTTTCAGCAATTTAAAATTCTTTCTAAGCGATGCATTTCTTTCTGGGTGAGATAGTATAGGGTAGAGTCTTTTAGCTCTAAATTTTTCAATGATTTTTATATGATTATCATTAAATTGATTAAATGTAGTTTCTAGTAAAAAAAAACGTGTTTTGTTCAAAGAAAAATTTTGTCTATCAATATCTAAAATCTCGCTTATTTTTTCATTAAAATTTAACGCAGTGCCAGAATAAATATTAATATTTATTGAATTTTCATGAACCAAATTATTCAGTTTTTCTACATATTCTTCAACATCACTATAATTTTTATTATTGACTAGTAAATTCTCGTAATGAGGTGTTGCAACGATTTTTGATATACCATTTTTTTCAGCTAAAGATAAAATTTCAAGAGATTCTTCAAAGCTAGATGGCCCATCATCTATTTCTGGTATTATGTGTGAATTAATATCTACAAAATTTTTCATAATTATGATCTCGCTATAACTCTTCTAAAAACTTCCCCATATTTAAATTTATAATCTATTGATAAATCTTCATGTCTTTTTTTCATATTATTCCATAAGTCAGATCCAACAGATAAACCAGGTATCTGACTTTTATGCATAGATAATGCCTCAATTTTTGTATTTATAGATATAGTAATATCTACTATGATATTTGGATCATCTGCTCCCCAGAAGAAAATTTCCTTAACTTTATGTGGGGATAATCCATCTTTTATTTGATTATTAAAATGTAAATGGTCTCTGGCAAAAGGGTATACAGCATCTTGTACAGTTATACCTGTATTTCTATGATCTCTATGTTGAAAAGAGTTTTTTCTAAAATGATCGTGAGTAAAAACAATTTCAGGCCTATATTTTCTTATATTTTCTACAATTTTTTCTAGAAAGTCATCACTTGATTTTAGTTTCCCATCTTCATAATCTAGAGATACAAGATTTTTAGCTCCTATGATATTTGCAGCTTGTTCTTGTTCTTTCTTACGAAGAGTTTGAATCTTTTCTGATGTCATTTCTAAATCATTACTCCCATTATTGCCGGTAGTACATTGTATGAATGTAACCTCAGTACCATCTTTTGACCATTTAGACACTGTACCACCTGATCCAATTTCTGCATCATCAGGATGAGCAAAAATTACCATTGCAGTTTCAGGTCTATAATCGATAATATCCATATTTATTCCTCTAATTTTTCAATTACTTATGTAAATTTTCAATATAATAAAATTAAATGTAAATACTTTAAACGTTTTTCTAAGCTATAAAATGACTAATATGAGGTTGGACAATGACAAATTTAGTGCGATCGGACTCAGAAATTTATGCTGTAATTGAGAGTGAAAAAAAACGCCAAAGGGAACAGTTAGTTATGATTGCATCTGAAAATTATGCTAGTTCTGCTGTTCTTGAAGCTACAGGCTCGATTTTGACAAATAAATATTCAGAAGGCTACCCAGGCAAAAGATATTATGCTGGATGTGAAAATGTTGATATTTCCGAAAATTTAGCAATTGAAAGAGCTAAATTTTTATTTAATGCTGAATCAGCCAATGTTCAAGCTCACTCTGGTTCACAGGCTAATATGGCAGCTTTTTTTGCTATGTGTAGTCCAGGAGATACAATTATGGGGATGTCTCTTGATCATGGAGGTCATTTAACTCATGGTTCGAAGGTAAATTTTTCTGGAAAACTCTATAATTTCATTTCATACGGTGTTGATAGAGATACAGAGTCTCTAGATTTTAATAATTTGCAGAAAATTGCTGATGAAAATAAACCAAAACTTATAATTGCAGGATTCACAGCCTATCCACTTAGTGTTGACTTTGAAAAGTTTAAATTAATAGCTGATTCTGTTGGAGCTTTACTATTAGCCGATATGGCTCATATATCTGGTTTAATAGCTGGAGGAGCCCACCCTTCACCTGTCCCTCACGCAGATATAGTTACTAGCACCACTCATAAGACGCTTAGAGGTCCAAGAGGAGCGCTAGCTCTGATGAAAAAGAGTTTTGAAAAAAAATTCAATTCAGCTGTATTTCCAAACATGCAAGGTGGTCCAATGCAGAATTCAATAGCTGCAAAAGCGGTAGCATTCAAGGAAGCTATGTCAGATGAATTTAAGAATTATTCTTTTCAAATAATTAAGAATTCTAAATTTTTATCAAAAATTTTATCGGAGAATGGTTTAAGAATAGTTGCTGGAGGTACTGACACCCATATGATTCTTGTTGATACAAAAGCTATAGGCTTAACAGGCTCAAGTGCAGAATCAGCACTTTTATCCTCAGGAATAGTAGTTAATAAAAATTCAATACCTTTTGATAATGAATCACCTATGGTTACTTCTGGTATTCGAATTGGAACAGCAGCACTAACTTCTAGGAATATGCGAGAAAAAGATATGGAAACTGTATCTGAGTTTATTCTTGAATCTTTAAAAAATTATAATAATCCTAAGTTACTCAAGTCGATCAAAGATAAAGTTGCAAATTTTTCAGCTGATTTTATCGTTCCTGGATTAAACTAATATATTAATATTTGTTGAAAAAACTATAAATATTGCTGAATTTTTCTTTATTTGATAGTAAAATAAGATGGTTAAAAAAAATAGGTAATGGTGAATTTTGATTAAATATGAAATTGTATGTATTCTATCTGGCGAAATGTCTGAAGAAGAAGTAAGAGAAGCCGAAGGTAACTTTGCTACTTTATTAAATTCTAATGAAGCTCATTCAACTCAAACAAAAATTTGGGGAAAAAGAACTTTAGCTTATCCAATTAATAAAAACGAAGAAGGTTACTATATTCAGGCTAATTTTGATATGGCTCAAGATAAGATAAAAAATATAGATGATTCACTTAGATTTGATCAAAGGATTATCAGATATCTTATAGTAAAAGATGATCTTTTTGGAAAAGTTCCATTCAAGCGTAAGAAAAAGGAAACTACTGTTGAGTCTTAATCAAATATTATTAATTGGAAATGTTGGGAATGATCCAGAGATGAGGTATACTTCATCTGGTTCACCGGTCACAACATTTAGCCTAGCTACTAATAACACTTACAGAGACCAAAATGGAGAAACAGTTAATGAAACTGAATGGTTTAGAATTACTGCCTGGAATCGCCAAGCTGAATCTGTAAATCAGTATTTGACTAAGGGAAGAAAAGTTTTTGTAGAAGGCAGATTAACTAAGAGTGAATACGTTGATAAAGAAGGTGTTAATAGAGCTAGCTTAGAAGTAAATGCAACAAGAGTGGTATTTTTGAGTAGTCAGTCAGGTGAAGATTCTCCTTCAAGTTCTAATAGTGATAATAATATGAATAATAATATGAACAATAATGAAGGTAATGCTAGTAATGATAATTCTGAAGATATTGAGGAATTGCCATGGTAAATAATAGGAGACAGATGAATAGAAGAAATAATTTTCCAACTTATAAGCGCTCAAAATATGATTTTTGCAGAGAAAACATTGTTGACTACAAAGATGCTTCATTGCTTAGAAAATTTATTACTGATCGTGGAAGGATTGATAGTGGACTAAAGTCGGGTAATTCAGCTAAATGTCACAGAGAAGTTACTAAAGCTATAAAGAGAGCACGATACCTTGCTCTTTTACCTTATGCTCCACAGCATGAAAGAGTAACTGGTCCAATGAAGATTTTTGAGTTTGATGATAAATCAACTGATTCTGATGCTATTGAGAGCTCTCCAAAAGCTGAAGAATCTACAGAAAAAGAAGAGTCTCCAAAAGCTGAAGAATCTACAGAAAAAGAAGAGTCTCCAAAAGCTGAAGAATCTACAGAAAAAGAAGAGTCTCCAAAAGCTGAAGAATCTACAGAAAAAGAAGAATCTATAAAAACGGATAATAATATTACTTCATAGTAATTATTCTTATTTTATACAAAATTTTATGTTTAGTAATGAAGAAAAAGAAGATAATAAATCAAAGGATTTAAATGGAAATACTGACGATAAATCGGATTTTTCCTTAGGGCAAAGAAGTATTCAACAATCCATAAAAAAAACTCGTATGGATTATCTTAGAGAGACCAAAGAGAATAGTTCTAAATTTCGACCTTATGTATTATTCGGTATAATTATTGTATTTTTACTGTTACTCATACCAGCTTATTCTTACTTTCAAATTTATGTTTTCCCGCCAAGAGAGCTGGCTTTAAGAGTTGCAGATCAAGAATATTCAAGAGGAGATGTAGTAAATTTTATTAGATATAATCAAAGGATCAGTGAGGATTTAGGCGTTCCTTTTCAAGTTGGAAACTCTTTATTTGATGCAATGTATACTCTTCAAGAAAATGAATTAGCTTTTCAATTAGCACCAAAATATGGAATATCTATATCTAAGGAAGAGGTTGATGAAAGGTTTGCTAGCACTTTAGGTTTTTTCTCATATAACTCTTCAGATAATTCTGAACAAGCTGAGGAAGCTCAAGTTAATTTAGATGAAGCAAAGCGTCAATTTATAAATAAAATTGGTGTAAATGAAGAAGATTTTAGAGATTTCATAAAAAAATCTATGTTTAGAGAAAGACTTCGCGAAGTAGTTGGGCAATCAGTTCCAAAACTACAGTTGCAAGTTCATATATATGAAATTATTTTGCAAAATCCTGATAAAACAATTCAGCAAAAGATAGATAGAGAGCTCAAGGCTGGAGACCCAATTGAAGATATTGTTATGAGGCATTCTCAGGATCCAAATAAGATGAGGAATGAGGGTGAGGTAGGTTGGTTCCCATATGGTACTAATCCTCAGCTTGACGGATTTCTTTTTGGTTTGGATAAAAATGGTGATAGATTACTTCCAGTTCGTGTAACTACTAATCCTAGGTATGATGAAGAAAAAAGATGGTCTAGTTATATTATTATTGATGAAATATCAGAAGCAAGACAGGTAGATGATGAAAATATGGAATTACTTGTTGATAGAGCTATGACAATTTTTTTGAATGAAGAAAGAAAAAATTTTGATCTGAAAATGGTTCTTGATAGTGATATTTTTGAATGGGTCAACAAGCAAGTAAAGATGTCCTCATTGCTACCAACTCCAACAGCAGTTGCGTATGATTTTTCTAATTTACCTGGGAATTAATTTATGAAAAATATTATTCCCCATTCGAACAAAAATATTGGATTGCTTGGTTTAGGTACTGTGGGAAAAGCAGTTTATGATGAGGTTTTTACAAATATTTCATCCATATTAGTAAAAGATTTAAATAAAAGTAGAAATATTGAATTAAGTAAAGTAAAAGTTACTAATGATTTTCAAGATATACTTCTAGATAAAAATATTGATACTATAATTGAATTAATTGGTGGAGAATCCCCGGCCTATGAATATATTAGAGAATCTATTAAATCAAAAAAAAATGTTATCACAGCCAACAAAGAAGTTATGGGTAAATATGGGAAAGAATTATTAGAACTTGCTAGCAAAAATAAAGTTGTTTTACTTTATGAAGCAAGTGTAGCAGGCGGCATACCAATAATTAGTTCAATAATAAACGATCTATCAGCAAATGAATTTAAGAGTGTTAGAGGAATAATAAACGGTACGACTAATTATATTTTAACAAAAATGTCTAGGGAAAATTTAGAGTTGTCTGAGGTACTTAAGGAAGCACAAGATTTAGGCTATGCCGAAGCTGATCCAACATCTGATGTAGAAGGTTTTGATGCTCAATATAAAATATCTATTCTTTCAAGATTAGCTTTTAATTCAGATGTACCTTTAAATCAAATATATGTTGAAGGAATTAGTGGTATAAAGAGCAAAGATTTTGATTATGCTAATGAATTGGGTTACACAATAAAGCTTTTGGCTACAGCAAGTATTAATTCCGAAGAAGTTTTACTTGTAAAAAGTTCATCCAGCTTTGATACCTAATTATGTTCCGATGGCTTCAGTTAATGGAGTTTTGAATGCGGTAGAAATTGAGGGGGATTTAGTTGGTACACTATGGTTCCAAGGAGCTGGGGCAGGCGCAAAAGCAACTGCGAGCTCTGTTTTATCTGATCTTATAAAAATACAAAGTTCAGATGCTCAATTAATGATAAATCAAAAAAAAACGTACAAAATTACTAGTATGGATAAACATTTTTGTCAGTATTATTTAAGACTGAATGTACTAGATAAGCCGGGAGTCCTTGCATCTATCACTAAAGAATTTGGTGAAAGAAATATTAGTATATCATCTGTACTTCAGATAGATTCATATGAGAATGGCAGTGCTGATTTGGTCATAATGACCTATCCTTCAAAAGAAATAGATATGCAGACTTCTATAAAAAAGATAACTAATTTTGAATCAGTATTTAATATTGAAAGTATGATTAGAGTAGAATCATATAAATAAATAATTTTACACATAGTTTGGAGCAAAAAAGTGAAAAGTGCTGGCCTAATAGAAAAGTATAAACATTTTCTTCCAGTAAATGATTCAACTCCTATAATTTCTATGGGGGAAGGAAATACACCATTAGTTAGTTCACGGTCAATTATAAATTACATTGGCTGCAAAAATCTCTGTTTTAAATTAGAAGGATCCAATCCTACTGGATCTTTCAAGGATAGAGGAATGGTTTTTGCTGTCTCAAAGGCTATCGAAGAAGGTAAAAAAAGAATTATTTGTGCCTCAACCGGTAATACCAGTGCTTCCGCTGCGGCTTATGGTGCTAGATATGGTTTAGAAACTTTTGTATTTATTCCTGAAGGAAAAATTGCTACGGGTAAACTTTCCCAAGCAATGATTTATGGAGCAAAAATCATTTCAATAAATGGAAATTTTGATGAGGCTTTAAATACAGTGATAAGTATTTCAAAAGAATTTGATATCGGCTTAGTTAATTCTCTTAATCCGTATAGAATAGAAGGACAAAAAACAGCTTCTTTTGAAATAATAGATGAGATTAATGATTCTCCTGATTATTTGTTTATTCCTGTTGGGAATGCTGGAAATATAACAGCATATTGGAAGGGATTTAAGGAATATAAAAATCAAAATAAAGTAAAAAAACAACCAAAAATGATGGGTTTTCAGGCAGCAGGTGCTGCACCGATCGTTACAGGCAAACCAGTGGAGAATCCTGAGACTATTGCAACCGCTATAAGAATCGGCAATCCTGCGAGTTGGGAGAATGCAGAAAAAGCAAGAGATGAATCTGGTGGAATTATTGATATGGTTGAGGACAAAGAAATTTTGAGTGCCTATTTTAAGCTCTCAAATGAAGAGGGAATTTTCTGCGAGCCATCATCTGCAGCTTCAGTAGCTGGTTTACTTAAACTAAGTAGCCAAGGTTTTGATTTTAGCGGGAAAAATATTGTATGTGTATTAACTGGTAACGGCTTAAAAGATCCTGGAACTGTTAATACAAAAGTTGTATCAGAAATACATAATGTTGAATCTGATATCAATAAGATAAGAAACAAAATTACATCTCTCATGAATAAATGATGTGAGAAATTTTACTAGGAATTAATTTGGATAAATATAACGATATAGAGTTATTCTATAAGGCAAGTAGTCAAGATACTTCTAATATATATGCTAAACCAAAAAATCCATTCGACCTTTTTATTACTAAGAATATTTGGTACAAACATTTTGGATCAAACCACAAAATTTGTATATTATCTTTTCCTGGTGGTTTAGATAAAGTAGACATAATTGCTCCAATGAAAATCAAAGATGATCAGATTTCTTTTTTAGGTGATAAAAGCTTATTTGACTATCAGGATTTAATTTATTCAAATGAATATGAAGATAAAAACTATATTAAAGACATAAATAAATTTTTTTCTGAAATTAGTAAAATACCCAATGTAGAAAATTTTACGTTTGAGTCAGTTTCTGACCAGTCATATTTACTAAAATATTGTAGAGAAAATATTGATGCTTTATGGGAATTTGATATTAAATTTGAGGACGTTTGTCCAATGATTAATTTGGAAGCTTCTTGGGAAAGCTACCTAACTAATTTGAAAAAAAAATATAGACATGAATTGAAGAGAAAAATAAAAAGGATAAACTTATCAGGTAAAGTCGATCATTATGAGTTAATTGATAAAAATGAAATTATGAAAAATATCGACTATTTTTTTGAATTGTTGAGGTCAAGTTCTGGTGAAAAAAGTAACTTTTTAACACCGAAATATCAAGATTTTTTTGTTGATCTTTTAGATAATTTATCCTTGTGCGATGACTTAGTTCGTCTATCGTTCCTAGAGTTTGAAAATTCTAAAGTTGCCTCATCGCTATCTTTTGTAATGAATAATACTCGTTTTTTATATAACAGTGGTTATGATCCAAACTTTTCTGAATTATCTGTTGGTCTAATTAATCATGCATATTCTATTAAACTATCAATTGAACAAAATATAAAGATTTTTGATTTTATGAGAGGTGATGAGAGATATAAATATCATCTCGGAGCTGAAGATACGAGGCTTTTTACCATTTTAGGAAAGCGTAAATAATTTATGAAAATTGCTTTGCTGAGTGTACATGGTTGCCCGCTAAGAATGGCAGGAACCAAGGACGTTGGTGGTATGAATATTTATATTAATGAAATTTCTAAGTCCTTAACAAAAATTTCGAATGAGATTTATATAGATATTTATTCTAGAAGACATGATCTATTTGATCCTTCTATAGTAAATATTAATAATAAAGTGAGAGTAATTCATATTCCAGCTGGTGCACCCTCATTAACTAAAACGGATACCTATGGTTTATTAAGTGAGTTTACTTATAAAATAAGTAAATTCACAAAAGAAAATCATATTAAATATGATTATATTTGGAGTCACTATTGGTTGTCGGGAATTGTAGGTATTGAATTAAGTAAGCTGTGGCAAAAACCTCATGTAACAACTTTTCATACAATTTTTTCAATCAAGAAATTTTACAATATGAATACTGAATTGGATCATCCAATGAGATCAAAATCTGAAAAAGTAATCTCACAAAAATCTGACATGGTAATAGCTTTTACTGAGCATGAAAAGAAATGGTTAGTAGATAATTTTCGTATAGAAAATAATAAAGTAAGAGTAATTTATCCAGGAGTTGATAAAAATATATTTCATAATTCTGCTAAAAGATACGTAAACTTAAAAAATAATTTTGATCAATTAGATCTGTTATTTGTAGGTAGAAATGAATCAATAAAAGGATTAGATGTATTAATTAATTCCTTGAAGAAAGTTAATAATCATAAAATAAAACTTTTATGGAGATTAAATATAGTTGGAGGAGAATATAAAGATTCAGAGCTTAAAGCAATTAAAAATAAACTAGGTGAAGAAAAATTTTATGAGTCAGTAAATTTTATACCGAGTGTTGAACATACAAAATTATACGAATATTATAACCGAAGTGATTTACTTATCGTTCCAAGTTATTATGAAAGTTTTGGTTTAGTTGCTCTAGAATCATTAGCTTGCTCTAAACCAGTTATAGCTTCTAATGTTGGTGGACTGAGTGTTATAGTTAGATCAAATTTTAACGGTTTTTTATTTGACGCCGGAAATCATGAAGATCTTTCAAATATTATAATTTCAATGTACTTAGAAAATGGAAAACCAGATATATCTAAATTGGAATCTTTATCCCAAAATTCTTTTGAATATTCAAAGAGATTTTCATGGGAAAAATCTGCTAATAAAATTTTGATTGTCATGCAAGAGCTAAAATAATTTTTTTTCCCACCACGTTAGTGTCTTAAATCTCATAAATCCAAGTTGTCCATAGAGTTTTCTTGCCTTAGTATTTTCGGAATCTACATCTAAAATAATTTTCTTTTTTCCGGTTTTGTTTTGATGTTTTATAGCATATGTAATTAGGTGTTTACCTAATCCATTACCTTGATAATCAGGTTCAATACCTAACATATTAATTTTAGATTTATATTTTTCTAAATTTGTAATCCATACGTAACCTAAAATTAGACTATCATTATTTCTAGTAACAAATATATCATTATGTTTTAAACTTATTTCGGCTTGAATTTTAGATGTTGTGTTTTTTTCGTATCCCCAATGGCTATTAAATGCTTTATTTTGTAAAATAGTCAATTCTTTTGAATCTTTTTCTTGAATTTTAGTAATAACAAAATTTTCAATTTTTTTATTTATCAAAACATCATCAATGCGTTTTTCTAATTTATAAAATTTTCTTACTTTCTCCCATTTATTTTCGCTTAATGTAGAACTTAATGTTTTTTCTCTTTCATTTGAAGTAACAACGATTTTATTATTTGTAATTTTAGAATTTTCAATTAAAAAATTTATAATTTTTGTAATATTTGAGTAATTTTCATCCATCAGGGAAAAATTTAATTGTGTAAATCCTAATGTTTCTTTATTTTCAACCAAGCAGTATCCAGACATGGTTTCAAAGCTTAAATCAGAGAAAATGAGGATAATATTTTCAGATGACTCATTTACATAATTTTTAAAGTAATTATATTGAAAAACCCAATCTATATAGCCATGAGCTTTAGAATTTTTTATAAAATCATATAATTTTTTTGTATAGGATTTATTGAAATTAGTTATCTGCATATGGTTTTTTTGTAGTTTAAAATTTATCAATTCTTATATTATTATGTTTATTTTACAATTAAGAATTGATTTGAACTACAATTAGCCTTTATAATAGTATAAGGTGTTGATAGAAAGTATTAGGTAATATTTTAATTTTTAGAGAGTCGATGTTAGCTGTAAATCGATATAAAAAATTGCTGAACTCGTTCTGGAGCTATTCTCAAAATTGAGACGTTGATAACGTAAAATTATAAGTGGTTAGGAACTATTCTTAACAATGAAGGTGGTACCGCGGGTAAATTCTCGTCCTTTGAGTGGACGAGATTTTTTTGTTAAAAAAGATACAGAAAAATAATTATATAGGTAAAAAATGATAGAAAAAAAAATAGGAAGCCAAATAGTTTGCGAAGCATTACTTAATGAAGGGGTAGATGTAGTCTTTGGGATACCTGGAGGCGCTATTTTGCCGCTTTATGGAGTTTTGTCCCAATATGAAGAATTACGGCATATACTCGTTAGGCATGAGCAAGGAGCAGCTCATGCTGCTGATGGCTATTCTAGATCTACTGGAAAAGTAGGTGTTGCTTTTGCAACATCTGGTCCTGGAGCTACTAACTTGATAACTGGATTAGCAACAGCAATGATGGATTCTGTGCCAATGGTTGCAATTACAGGTCAGGTTGGCAGAGCTGCAATTGGCTCAGATGCTTTTCAAGAGACTGATATTACAGGTGCTACACTTCCTGTAACAAAACATAATTACCTTGTTATGAAGGCTGATGATTTAGGAGAAGTTATTCATGAGGCTTTTTACATAGCCCGTACAGGAAGGCCTGGCCCGGTTTTAATAGATATACCTAAAGATGTCTTTACTGAGCTTGGTGATTACAATTCAAAAAAACAAGTTTCGATTCCAGGTTATACTATACCGAAAAATGCTGAAGCTAAAGATGTGCAATATGCAGCAAAATTAATTAATAAATCAGATAAACCTGTGATACTTGCTGGGCATGGAGTTATAATTTCTAAAGCTTGGGATGAATTGAAAACTATAGCTGAAAAAGCTCAAATACCCGTGATAACTACTCTGCTTGGGATTTCTGCTTTTCCTGAAGATCATATTCTTAGTACTGGCTGGCCTGGTATGCATGGAATGGCTTATGCCTCGCTGGCATTAGATCAAGCTGATTTAATAATAAATTTTGGTAGTAGATTTGATGATCGGATTGTGGGAGATGTTTCAAGATTTGCAAAAAGGTCAAAAAAAATTCATGTAGATATAGATCCAGCTGAAATTAATAAAAGTGTTAGAGTTGATGTTTCATTAGTTGGTAATATTAAGGATGTTATTAATCAAATTATCCCACTGATAGAAAAGACTACTCATACATCGTGGATTGGACATATAGATAAATTGAAAAATGATCATCCATCTCTTGAAATTCCAAAATCCGATCGGATTTTAGGTCAAGAAGTTGTAAAGAAACTTTCTGATGTAACAAAAGGTAATGCTATTATTTGCTCAGGTGTTGGGCAACACCAAATGTGGGCTGCGCAACATTATACATTTACAAATCCAAATTCATGGCTATCATCAGGTGGGCTTGGAACTATGGGTTATGAAGTTCCTTCAGCTATAGGTGCACAAGTTGGTAATCCAGACAAGTTAGTCTGGTCAATATGTGGTGATGGTGGCTTTCAAATGACACTCATGGAATTGGCCACTATAGCTGAAAATAATTTACCAATTAAGTATGCAATATTAAATAATAACCATCTAGGTATGATTACTCAATGGCAAGGTTTATTTTATGAAAAGGACTATCAAGCTGAAACATATACTGGCAATCCAGACTTCGTAAAACTTGCTGAAGCATACGGAATAAAGGGTATACGTGTTTCAGAAAAAGACGATGTTGAAAAAGCAATTATTGAAGCAAATAAACATAATGGTCCAGTATTAGTAGATTTTGTGATTCAAAAAGTTGATGATGTATATCCAATGATTCCTGCTGGTCAGAGTGTTAATGAACTTATCGAAGGGCCAGATAATGTCTAATCACATTGACCAAAGAACAATATCTGCACTTGTACAGGATAAGCCAGGTGTTTTAGCACGAATATCAGGTTTATTCAGGCGCAGAGGATTTAACATCGCTAGTTTGACAGTTGGAAGATCTGAGCAAAAAGGATTATCTAGGATGACTTTCGTAGTAGAAGGCGCCGAGGAAGCAGTACGTAAAGCTTCAGCTCAATTAGATAAACTTATTGATATTGTTGATGTAAAGGATATAACAGAATCAAATATAGTTTGGAGAGAGTTAGCTTTGATTAAAGTAAGTGCAAACTCGTCTACAAGAAGTAAGGTTTTGGAAATCGCTAATGTATTCAGAGTCAACATAGTTGATATTGGCGTTGAGTCATTAACTATGGAGATTTCAGGTGGAAAACAAAAAATTGATTCGCTTATAGAGCTTCTCAAGCATTTTGGAGTGAAAGAAATTTTACGTACTGGTAGAATAGCAACCCTTAGAGGTACTCTTATTGAAGGCGAAGAAGATGGTGTTTTCCAATCAGAAAAAGATAATAATAATAACTTTGTAATACCAACCAATGAAAGTGGTAGTGTTTAAGTATAAAAATAATAAGGAGAAGAAATGGCAAAATTATTTTATGATAAAGATATAGATGAATCAGCTTTGGTAAATAAGACTATAGCTGTTTTAGGATTTGGATCTCAGGGTCATGCCCATGCTTTGAATCTAAAAGAAAGTGGATTTAACGTTATCGTAGGTCTTTATGAAGGTAGCAAGAGTATAGAAAAAGCTGAATCGGCTGGCTTATCCGTATATTCCAATGCTGATGCAGCAAAAAAAGCCGATCTCATTTCTTTTTGTCTTCCGGATACTATTCAAGCAAAAGTATATAAAGAAGACGTAGAACCTAATTTGTCTTCAGGGGATATATTATTATTTGCACATGGATTTACTATTTTTTATGATCAAATTTCTCCTCCAGATAATGTTGATGTTGTAATGATAGCTCCTAAGGCGCCAGGCCACAGAGTCAGGGCAGTTTATGAACGAGGACTTGGAGTACCTTGTTTGATTGCTGTAAATAAAGATTTCTCTGGCAATGCTCATAAAATTGCTCTTGCATATGGTAAGGGAGTTGGTGGAGGAAGAGCTGGAATTTTAGAAACAACATTTAAAGAAGAAACAGAAACAGATTTATTTGGTGAGCAGGCAGTTCTTTGTGGAGGTGTTAGCGAACTCGTAAAGACAGCATTTGATGTTTTAGTCGAAGGTGGTTATGAGCCTGAATCAGCTTACTTTGAAGTTTTACATGAACTAAAATTAATAGTTGATTTAATGTATCAAGGTGGTTTGGAACATATGAGATATTCAATTAGTGAAACAGCTGAGTATGGTGATTATTCAAGAGGTCCAGTAGTAATAGACGCAAATGTTAAGAAAAATATGCAGAAGGTTCTTGAACAAATTCAATCAGGTGAATTTGCAAGAGAATGGATAGCTGAAAATGACGAAGGTTTGCATAGATTTAAACATATGAGAGAACAAAACAAAGAACATGGTGTAGAAAAAGTAGGTAAAGAACTTAGAAGCATGATGCCTTGGCTTGAATCTACTACATAAACTTTAGGTGAGAATTTTTAAGAGAAAATGAGTAAAACTGATAAGGTCATAATATTCGATACAACTCTTCGAGATGGAGAACAGTCTGCTGGTGCAGGATTAACCGTTGAAGAAAAGCTTAGGATTGCCCACCAACTTAATAAATTAGGTGTTGATGTAATTGAAGCTGGATTTGCAGGTAGCTCCCAGGGTGATTTTGATGCAGTTAAGCGTATTGCTAATGAAGTCAAAGGACCAGTTATTACTTCTCTTGCAAGAGCTGTAGAAGCAGATATAGATGCAGCAGGAGAAGCCTTGAAAGGTGCTGAAAATGCTCGTATTCATACTTTCATATCTGCATCTGATATACATCTTATGCATCAAATGAGGAAAGATAGAGAATCAATTATGGATATGGCTGTAAAGGCTGTAGAAAGAGCTAAAAAATATGTTGATGATGTTGAATTTTCTCCTATGGATGCTTCTCGAACAGATCCGAAATACTTATATACAATGCTTGAAGCTGTCATTAATGCTGGTGCTACAACGGTTAATATTCCCGATACGGTTGGATACTCTAATCCAAAAGAATTTGGTGAATTAATTAAGGGTATTAAGGAAAATGTTCCTAATATTGACCAAGCAATAATAAGCGTGCATTGTCATAATGATTTAGGTATGGCATCTGCTAATTCTTTATCTGCTATAGAAAATGGTGCCAGACAGATTGAAGGTTGTATCAATGGCTTAGGCGAAAGAGCTGGTAACGCTGCTCTTGAAGAAGTAATCATGGCTCTAGAAACTAGGCCTGACTTTTATGGATTAGAAACAAATATAGATCCAAAAGAAATAGGAAATTCAAGCAGAATGGTTGGTTCAATATTTGGTTTCCCAGTGCAAGCTAATAAAGCAATTGTTGGACAAAATGCTTTTAGGCATTCATCTGGAATTCATCAAGATGGTTATATAAAAAATCACTCTACATTTGAAATAATGGAACCTGAATCGGTAGGATGGAGAGGTGAGGCAATTGTATTAGGTAAATTATCTGGACGTGCTGGATTGAGAGCTAGATTACGAGAATTAGGCTACGAATTAAATGATGAAGAACTGGCAAATATATTTTTAAAATTCAAAGATTTAGCAGATAATAAACGTGAAATCACAGATATGGATTTAGAAGCTTTAATGTCTGAACAGTATAGAATTCTTGACACAAACGGAACATATCAAGTAGAAAGTGTGAAGGTTGTTTGTGGTAATAATGTTATCCCGAAAGCAGAAGTATCGCTTCAATGCCCAAACAAAGATAAGCAAGAGGTAATATCTGAGGGAACAGGCCCTGTTGATGCTGTATGTAAGGCAATAGATCAAGTGGTAAAATTAGGAGCTGAGCTGACGGAATTTTCAGTTTCAGCAGTAACAGAAGGTATTGATTCTCTAGGTGAGGTTACTATAAGAATACAGAAAAATGGTTCAGTATATTCGGGAAGAGGATCAGATTCGGATATTGTTGTTGCATCTGCTAAGGCTTATGTGAATGCAATAAACAGGTATCTTATGATCAGTGAAAAAGAAAAAAAATTCACGAGCGAAACAGTTTAGATTAGAAAATAACCATTTATATATGGAGGATAAAATGTCAAAAACTATGTTTGAAAAAATATGGGAACAGCATATAGTGGCTGAACCTGATGGGCAGCCTGCATTAATTTATATTGACTTGCACTTAGTACATGAAGTTACTTCGCCTCAAGCTTTTGAGGCATTGAGAATTTCTAATAGAGATGTTAGAAGGTCTGATTTGACGATTTCTACAGTCGATCATAATCTTCCCACCGATGAAACAAGGATGCAAGAAATTAAAGATCCAATTGCACGCCAACAAGTAGAAACTTTACGGAAAAATTGTAAAGATTTTAATATTACACTTTATGATGTAGACTCTGAAGGTCAGGGTATAGTACATGTGATAGGACCTGAACAAGGCTATACACAGCCAGGTATGACTATAGTTTGTGGTGATTCTCATACCTCAACACACGGAGCATTTGGTTCGTTGGCTTTTGGTATTGGAACTTCAGAAGTAGAACATGTTTTGGCGACTCAAACATTACGCCAAAGAAAACCAAAAACTATGGAGATTAGATTTAATGGTGAATTAAAACCTGGTATAACTGCTAAGGACATGATTTTAGCAGCAATAGGGAAAATGGGTACTGCTGGAGGTACTGGGTATGTTTTAGAGTATACAGGTGATGCAATTAAGAGTCTTGACATGGCAGGAAGAATGACAATTTGTAATATGTCTATTGAGGCGGGAGCAAGAGCTGGAATGATAGCTCCAGATGAAAAGACTTTTGAATGGATGAAAAATAGAAAATTTGTTCCTAAAAATGAAAAATTTGAAACCGCAAAAAAAGAATGGGCTAAACTCGTTTCTGATCCAGACGCTCAATATGATAATTTATTAGAGATAAATTGTGATGAATTAACCCCTTATGTAAGTTGGGGTACAAATCCAGGCCAAGTATCAAAAATAACAGATAGAATCCCATTATTGATAGAATATGATAATGATTCAGAAAAAAATTCAGCTGAACGAGCTTTAGACTATATGGACTTGAAACCCGGTATGAATATTCAAGATATAAATATTGATAGAGTATTTATAGGATCTTGTACTAATGCAAGGATAGAAGATCTACGCTCAGCAGCTAAATTTGTGGAGGGATATAAAGTTTCTCAAAAGGTAAGAGCACAAGTTATGCCAGGTTCTACACTTACAAAACTTTTAGCAGAAAAAGAAGGATTGGATATTATATTCAAGGATGCTGGTTTTGAGTGGAGAGAGGCTGGTTGTTCAATGTGCTTAGGTATGAATCCAGATATTTTGACTCCAGGTGAGAGGTGCGCATCAACTTCAAATAGGAATTTTGAAGGAAGACAAGGAAAAGGCGGGAGAACTCATTTGGTAAGTCCAGAAATGGCCGCCGCCGCCGCCATAAAGGGGCATTTTGTTGATATACGAGATTGGCAAATGAACTGACAGTTCTGGTATGAATAAAAATAAAAATTTTAGTGACCAAAAAAAACATAGTCTCTACGATAGACTAACTGGTAAGTCTGAGTTAGAAAAAATTCGAGAAAAAAAAATTGAACCCTATAGTTTTGAAAGTAATAATTTCCAGGTTTTAATACTGGTTATTAATTTAGTGCTTTTTACTATTCTTTCTTTTTTATTGTTAATTCAGGATAATAGAATTATTGTGCATCTTCAAGAACTTCAAAGTGAAGGTATTGAGACCTCTCCACCCAGTAGATTTTTCATTGACGATTTATTATTTTTTGCTGAAAAAGAAGAAATTCAATGTACAAATGAGAGTGAAATATTATTATTAGAATCTGGTTGCCCTAAAGTTGTTGATATTCATTCTAATTATGCTTTAGTCAAAAATAATTCATTTTTAATTACAGGATTATTAATTTTTTCTTCATTAATTTCTATTTTCATATTTTGCTCATTCATCCACAGAGCAACTCGCAATTTATTAACTTTAAAATTCAACAAACAAAAACTTAATCCTGATCAAAGTGTTTTTTGGTTATTAATTCCTGTGATAAATTTATTGAGATCTTTTCAAGTTTTTCAGCAATTATATTTTGGTAGTAAACCCAAAAATAATACTAATTTTTTTATCAAATTAATTATGACTTACTATATTTCCTACTTATTAATTGTTTTTTGGGTATTAGCTTTGTTTGCTTTTACAGTTTTCAACAGAAGAACTATTGATATTATTTGGTCGCGTGCTAACGAGGATATTAATAATTTAATTGATTTTTATAATATTTTATATTTATCTGATATAGTACTTATAGTATTAGGAATTTTGTCTATAATTAATATATTAATAATAAATATTTTTCAAAACTTAAGACATAAAGAAGTTGGTATGATAATTGTAGATCCAAAAAAAGTAATTAGAAAATAGGTGACAATATGGACAAATTTATAAAAATAACAGGAATTGTAGCACCTCTTGACAGAGAAAATGTTGATACTGATCAAATTATACCTAAACAATTTCTAAAAAGAATAGAAAGAACTGGGTTTGGTGAGTTTGCTTTTTTTGATTGGAGATACTTAGAAGATGGAGCACCAAATCCTGATTTTATTCTTAATCAAAATAAATATAAAAATGCACAGTTATTAGTAAGCGGAAGAAATTTTGGATCAGGCTCCTCAAGAGAACATGCACCATGGGCGCTTAAGGAGATGGGTTTTGATGTGATTATTGCACCTAGCTTTGCTGATATTTTTAAGAATAATTGTATGCAAAATGGTTTATTACCAGTAGTATTAGTTCAAAAAGATGTAGAGATAATTATGTCAAGAGCTATTAGGAATAATACTTATAAAGTTACTGTTGATCTTGAAAGTCAGAGTATTATTGATGAAATTGATTTGAATGTAAAATTTGACATAGATCCATTTAGAAAAAATTCTTTACTCAAAGGTTTAGATGATGTTGGAATTACATTAACAATGGCCGATGATATTGATAACTTTGAAAATCAAAGAAACTCTAGATGGTAATTGAATCTGATAATATTTGTGAATTATTCTTTATAAAATTTGTTAGATCTATAAACAAATGATACAATTTTAGATTGTTTTGATAAAAAAATATAAATGATGAAAGTGTAGAAAAAATGGAAGCAAGGATTTCGGTTCTAGGAGGAGACGGGATAGGTCCGGAGGTTACTTTAGAGGCTGTAAAGGTTTTAGATTCTATAGCTAAACGTTTTGGGCATGATTTTACTTATGTAGCAGGAGAGGTTGGAGGTGTAGCGATAGATAAAACAGGTACTGCTTTACCACAAGATACTATGAACATAGTAATGGGGTCAGATGCTGTATTATTTGGTGCTGTGGGTGGACCAAAATGGGATGATCCTAAGAATAAAGTAAGACCTGAAGATGGTATTTTGGGTTTAAGAAAGTCATTGGGTCTTTATGCTAACTTAAGGCCGTGCAAGGTTTATGATCAATTAATCGACTCTTCACCACTTAAACCTCATCTTATAAAAGATGTAGACTTTATCATTGTGCGTGAGCTTACCGGGGGACTTTATTTTGGTAAGCCAAAAAGAAGATGGGAAAATTCAAGGGGACGAAGAGCTGTTGATACATTGGCATATTCTGAAAAAGAAATTGAAAGGGTATTACGCGTTGCATTTGAATTAGCAAAAACTAGAAGAGGTGTACTGCATTCTCTTGACAAGGCAAATGTTATGGAATCTTCAAGATTATGGAGGCAAATAGCTATGGAAGTATCAGAAGACTATCCTGATATTAAATTACATCATATGTTAGCCGATTCAGCTGCTATGCAGATTATTACTAATCCAAGCATATTTGATGTAATTGTTTCAGAAAATACATTTGGCGACATATTATCTGATGAGGCTGCTGTAATTGGAGGTTCACTAGGAATGCTTCCTTCAGCATCACTCTCATCATTACCTCCTAAAAGTGGAAGAAGGCGTAGAGGAGGTAAGCCGGCTTTATATGAACCAATTCACGGTTCGGCTCCTGATATAGCTGGAAGATCTGAAGCAAATCCAGTAGCTTCGATATTGAGTGCAGCTATGATGCTTAGATGGTCTTTTGGACTCCATAAAGAAGCTGATGCTATAGAACAGGGTATTCAATCTTTATTGGATGAAGGTTATAGAACTTTTGATATAGCTTCCAAAGATGACAGACCGCTAACTACTAGTCAAGTAGGAAGTATGGTAGCAGGCTTGGTAAAGGCATAAAACTAATCTGATGCTGGCTCAGATTCATCAAGGTTGATTAATATCCATTTAGGTAAAAGCTAAATATCTTTTATTCAGATTTTGGATCATACTGAATAGGTCCATTAATATCAATTTCGTTGGCAGCTAAATATTCTTCATTTAGATTTACGCCTATCCCTGGAGATTCGTCTAGGTATAAATCTCCATTTTTTATATTTAATGGTTTATCTATCATTTCATTATAGTGTGAAAGATCATATCTTGAAGTCTCTAGTTTATAAAAATTTGGAACAGTCATCATAACTTGGGCACCAGACATAACATTAACCGGACCACTTGCATCATGTGGAGAAATGGGTATGTAATATGCTTCTGCCATAGTTGCAATTTTCTTTAACTCGGTGATACCTCCAGTCCAAGTTATATCAGGCATAACAAAATCTGCTAAATTATTCTCAAAAATTGGTACAAATTCCCACCTAGTATGCAATCTCTCTCCAACAGATATTAGTGGTTTAACTTGCTCTTTAACCTGTTTTAAAGCTTTCCAGCTTTCTGCAGGAACTGGCTCCTCAAACCAAAAAATATTCCACTCTGCCATTCTATTAGCTAATCTTGTTGCAGTTGGTACATTATAAAGACCGTGTGCATCAATGAGAATTTCAATTTTAGGGCCAACAGCTTCCCTGGCGGCGGCAACCATTTCTATAGCTTTTTCCTCTGCTTCTGCACTAATTTCTCCGTCGAGAAAAGTTGAATTGCCTACATGAAGGTTATGCATCATTGGATCCATTTTAAATGCCTTATATCCAGCATTTACAATATCTTTAGCATGCTTAGTTATGTGTTCTGGCCCTTCTGGCTCAGGAGGATGGGTATATAGTGCTATCTTGTCTCTAACAGCTCCACCAAGTAATTTATATACTGGTTGATTAAGCATTTTTCCTTTTATATCCCATAATGCTATATCTATTCCGCTAATTGCTGCGCTAGTTGCGCCTCTTGTACCTACATATGTCATACCTCTAAATATTTTGTTCCATATTCTTTCAGTATCTTCAGGATTTTCTCCTATGAGCCAAGATCCTATTTGATTGACATAAGCTGAAATTGCCCTATTTGCTACTGGGCCAGGGTATGTTGTAATTTCTCCCCAACCGGTTATTCCTTCGTCTGTATCAACTTGAATAAAAACATAACCTCTATCTTTTAGCTTTAATTCATTATCACTCTTTCTTGCGGGTTGTTTTACCACCCATGATCTTGCTCTTGTGATTTTCATATCTACTCCAATATAATTTATATTTTTATGAATTTATAACATATAAATATTTTTTATAAAATGTTTCAGACTTAACATCTGACTTATTTTTGATAATATTATTTCAAACTAAATTAATAAAAAAAATAAATGGACCTAAAATCATACTTACCTGATTATTCTAAAGAGTTTGTTATTGATGCTTTAGATAGTGATGTTGAAATTTATCGAGATAATTGGGGAATTCCACATATTGAGGCAAATAATCAACGTGATTTATTTTTTGCACAAGGTTTTGCAACAGCTCAGGACCGTCTTTTTCAAATGGACTTAGATCGCTTAAGATGCATGGGTAGATCTTCTGAGTATCTTGGGGTAAAAGCTATTTCAAATGATAAGTTAAGTATAAAACGTAATTTTGAAATTGTAGCTAAGGCAGATTTAGATAAAGCTTCAGTCAATTCTAGAAAGATGATTAAATATTTTACTAAAGGTGTTAACTTTTACATACATAATTTAGATAAGCTGCCATTTGAATATCAGTTACTTGATAAAGAACCTGAATTGTGGGAAGATTGGCATTCAGTATTAGTTTATAAAATTAGAAATGCTGCTGAAGGTTCTTTCAATGGAAAACTTTTTTACTCTCAACTAGCAAAAGAGATAGGTGCAGAAAAGGCAGCAAAGCTTATTCCAGGATATTTTCCTGGCGCATTACTTACATTACCTCCTGGTAAAAAATATACTGGTGTGATAGAAAATGCAATTAAAGAATTATCTGAAGCTGCTAGAAATTTCAAAGCGATAGGAGCTATAGACGGGGAATCCAATGGTTGGTCTATATCAGGAAATAAAACGTATTCTGATTTTCCTCTTGTAGGAGGAGATTCCCATAGGGCATTAGATACTCCAAATGTTTACTACCAAGTTCATCTTAAATGTGATGATTTTGAGGGTATTGGTCATACTATTCCTGGATATCCAGGATTTATGCATTTTGCTCATAATAAAAACGTAGCATGGGGTATGACTCATGGTGGGGCAGACACACAAGATTTATTTTTAGAAAAACTTAGATATAAAAATAATAAAACACAATTTTTTTATGATGATAAATGGATAAACGCTAAAACATATAAGAAAATAATAAATCCCAGAAATTCAGAATCTATAAACATTGAAATTATTGAAACATACAATGGGAATATCATATTTGGAGGGCCAGATAAGGAGCATGGTATTTCTTTATCAGACCCAGGAGGAAAAAATAGTGGTACATATTGGATTGACTCTGCATATGAGGCAATGATTTCTAAATCTGCAGACGATCTTGAAAAGGCTTTTGATAAATGGACTGATAGAACTAATAATTATCCTTACGCAGATAAAAATAAAAATTTTGGTTATAAATTTGCAGGTGCGATACCTGTGAGGAATCATCAGCATCATTGGGGGATAGTAAAAGGATGGGATCCCAAAAATATAGTAAATAAAGAAGTTCCGAGAAAAGATTTACCCATGTCTAGAAATCCTAAAACTGGATGGGTAGTAACCTGCAACCAAAAGGTAGTTGATGCGGATTATCCTTATTTTATGTCTATAGCTTTTGCTCCTGAGTATAGGGCTAAGGTTTTAATTGAATACATTAATGATTGTTCGGACAAAATGGAAATTAGTAATATGCTAGAGATGCACAATCAAAAAATTTCTATTCCTGCTAAGAAAATCATCAACTTTTCAAAAAAAATCAGGATAGATAATATAGAATTTTCTGATTTAGAAAAAATATCATTCAAATCACTTAATGAATGGGACTTTAGTATGGATAAAGATAGCTATCAAGCTTGTATTTACTCAGTAACAAAAGAGAAACTGATAGAGAAAATAATATCAATTAACTATGGAGCACTTAGTGAAGAAATTACAAATTGGAGTAATGATGGTGGAGTATCTCATGTTAGAAGATTCTTAGTTCCATTGATAAATGAAAATATTGGAATAAAAGATAGTTTTTTAGTTAATAATTTGTCTTGGGAAGAATTATTTATAGATTCATTTAGACAAGCTGTTTCATTTTTGAAAACTAAATTTGGAGAAAATATTTTGTACTGGAAATGGGGTAAACTACATACAACTAATCATGTACATCCATTAAGTTCAGAATTTGATAAATATTCTGAAATTTTGAATCCTAAAAGGGTAGCAGCAAGTGGAGATGGAGATACACCTTTAGCTGGAAGTTACGACAAGAATTTTAAAGTTTCTGCTGCATCTGTAAATAGGTATGCTCATGACCCAAATAATTGGGAAAATAGTAGGTGGATTGTCCCTTTAGGATCCTCAGGAAATCCGGGCTCTAAACATTATTTTGATCAACTAGAACTTTGGGCAAATGGTGAAAACTATACCTCAATTATGGAATTGGGATAAAATTAAGCAAAATTGCGAAACGCGACAAAAACTTATTTCAAAAAGAGTTATGTAAGTTTTAATAAAATATCGCCTAGTGAGCCAAATGATGCAGTAATTTCATCATTTTTATTCACCCATTTAGTTCGGGTAATACTACCAAGCATTATAATTTCACCCTTCTTAAGAAATTTATCTTTTTTTTGTAAGCTATTAATTAGCCAACTAAGAGCATTAAGTGGATGATTCATTATACTTTTTGTATTTCCACCAGAGATCTGTTTATTATTTATTGAAAGTATTCCATTTAAGTTATCAAGATTATTAATTTTACTCAATGGTACTGGGTTACCAAGTATTATTTCTGAACCAAAAAAATCATCAGCAATTAAACTATTATTATCGACCTTTTCGTGGTTTATCCATCTATTATCAACAATTTCTATTGCAGGAAAAATAGTTAATTTATCTAACGGAATTTCATTAATAGTTGTGTCGTTGTCGAAAATTAGATTTTCATTTGTAAAGACCGCAAGCTCAATTTCAACTCCAGGCATGGCAAAATCCCCGAACTTTTTATTTGCAGAAATATAATTAGTACCTGTATTTAATATTCCACCGTAACATGGTTCATTGATACCTAAGTACTCTCTCATTACTGAAGATGTGCACCCAATTTTATAACCTATACGTCTTCCAAAATTTATTTCTTTAAATATATTATGCATTTGTTCTTGAACTAGATATGCTTCATCAATATTTTTGGGTTTGAGTTTATCTGGGATTTCTTTTATTTGTTGATTTTTTACTCTATTTAGAGCTAGTATTCCAGCAGACATTTTAATATTTTCTAGGTTCATAGAGAGGTTTGAATCTTTTTTATTTTGTAGAGATGTTGTTGATATTGAGTTTATTTATCCACCACTCAAAACTGTCGCTAAGAGCTAGCCAGCTAGCTTCTAATATATTACTTGATGCACCTACTGTATACCATACATTTTTATCATCTGCAGATTCAATAATTACTCTCACTATTGAACCAGTTCCAGAACCTTCATTCACTACTCTGACTTTGTAATCTGTTAAACGAATTGAACTTAATTCAGGGTAAGAATTTAATAATCCTTTTCTCAACGCTTGATCAAGTGCATCCACAGGACCGTTGCCTTCAGCGGCAGTATGATGAATATCATCATTGATTTTTACCTTAACTGTGGCTTCTGATAACATTTCATGTTCAACTCCATCATTTCTCCAACCCACTCCAAATGATGATCTTCTTTTATTTTCAACAATGACCATAAAATCTACGAGTTCAAATGGAGATTCATAATTGGGTAAAAATTGATTCAAAATCAATTCAAATGAAGCCTCCGCACCCTCATAAGAAAAACCTTTTGATTCTCTGTCTTTTATAAAATTTACAATTTTTATTGCATCTTCATTGCCGAGTATATTATCAAGATTAAGTTCTTTTATTCTATTTAATACATTACTTTTTCCTGATAATTCTGATATTACAACTCCATTAGAATTTCCAACAAGTCCTGGATCTATGTGCTGGTATGCATTGACTTGTTTTTCAGTTCCAGATGCATGTAATCCTCCTTTGTGAGCAAAAGCACTTGATCCCACAAATGGCTGAAATTGAAAAGGTCTTCTGTTAGCCTTTTCAGCAACAAAATTTGCAAGCTCAGTTAGCTTTGAAACATTTTCGTTATCCAAAGCATCAATATTCATCTTTAGTTTCAGATTTCCAATTACACTAATAATATTTGCATTCCCAGTTCTTTCGCCATAACCATTAACACAACCTTGTATTTGAATAGCACCTGCTTCATATGCTGCTATTGCTGATGCAACTGCTGTATCAGTATCATTATGGGTGTGAATACCCAAAACAGCATCCTTAGGTAATGCTTCAGATACTTCTTTTGTGATTTTATAAATTTCACTCGGTAATGTTCCGCCATTCGTATCACACAATATTAATCTTTCAGCTCCATTATCATAAGCGATTCTTAGTACATTTAAAGAGTAATCAGGATTGGATTTATATCCATCAAAAAAATGTTCAGCATCAAAAAATACTATTCTGTTTTTTGATTTTAGATAGGACACTGAATCTGCTATCATATTCATATTTTCTTCTAGCGAGGTTTGGAGAACATTTTCAACTTGAAAGTCTGATGATTTACCAACAATGGTTAAAATTTCAGCTTTAGTATCAATTAATGCTTTTAATGTAGGATCAGATTCAGGACTGTTATTAGCTCTCCTAGTATTGCCAAATGCTGCAATTTTTGCATTCTTAAGTTGTAATTTTTGCACTTTTTTGAAATATTCATCATCCTTTGGATTAGCTCCTGCAAACCCACCTTCTATATAATGTACCCCTAGATCATCTAGCTTTTTAGTTATTGCGAGTTTATCCTCTACAGAAAGAGAAATTCCTTCCTGCTGAGTACCGTCTCGCAATGTAGAATCATATATTTCAATTTTCAATTAATATTCCAATTTAAAATTTATAAAATTTTATTTTATCATTACTTATATCAAGAGAATAAATTTTTGAATAAATTTATTCATTTTTTTATGTTATTAGATATGTGATTAACAATTTTTTTATTTCCAGATAAGATTAGTCCTTTCCAATTTTGCATAGAACTATAAGTTTCCTCGTCATTTAAGTAACCTTTTGACCATCCTTCGAAATTTATGAACTTATTTTCTTTTTCAGAATATTTCATTACGCTTCCACCAGCTTCTTTTATCAAAAGTATTCCTGCTGCGAAATCCCAAGTATGAGCATACCCACTAATTGCGTATTGCATTTGGTTATTAGCTACTAAAAAAAGTTCATAACATGTACTACCTATATTTCTAATTTCTCCAAGATTTCCAATTAATTTATCAGATAATGTAAATTTGTTTTTTAACCATTTTGGAGTTACCGACAAGATACCTTTTTTGGGTACATCAAAACTATGATTAATATTTATCTTTTTGTTATTGATCCAAGTGCCTTGATCTTTTATTGCATACATAATGGTTTTTTTATTTTTAATGCTTGGTATTGTTATGGATGATGCCACAGGGGTACCTTTAAATAAAATCGCTATTGATATAGCAAATATTGACAGTTTATTAACATAATTAGTTGTTCCATCTATTGGGTCTACAATCCACATCCAATCTTTCGTTTTTTTTTCGTTATAATCTGATTCTTCTTCACCCAGTAAAACGTGGTCAGGGAAATTTTTTATCATTACTTCATATACTATTTCTTGACTTTTTTTATCTATACTGGTTACTAAATTTTCTCCCTCAATAATTCCCTTATTAAACACATCAAAATCTCCTTCGAAATTATTTATAACGAATTCACTTGCTGCATTTGATGCCTCAAGTAATACGTTTTTAAGTTTTTTAGTAAAAGATTTGTCCATTGTTAGATAATTAAAAATGTAAAAATAATAAGATTAATATTATAATTGTTATAACTATATAGAAACTTAATATGAATTCTAACCCAGTTACAAAATTTCATAAAGATAAAAGCTTAATATTACGTATGTATTTTACTGTATTTATGCTTGGAGTTTTATACTTTATTTTCTCACTTTTCTTACTCTCTACTGGAATTCCTATAACTTTTATTTTTTTGATTGTCGGAGCTATGGTTGTGTTTCAATATTATACATCTGACAAACTTGTATTAAAAAGTGCGGGAGCTAAAATTATTGATGAAAAATCAGACCCGAAACTTTTTTCTATTGTTAGGAGTCTTTCAAATAATTACAATATGCCCATGCCAAAAGTCGCAATAATTGATTCTAAAGTTCCAAATGCTTTTGCTACAGGAAGAAATCCTCAAAATTCGGTTGTTGCAGTCACAAAAGGAATTATTGAACGTTTATCAGAATTAGAATTAAGAGCTGTTTTGGGACATGAACTGGCTCATGTAGCAAATCAAGATATGAAAGTTTTGGCAATTGCAAATTTCTTAACGACGTTGACTAGTTTCTTAATGACGATGTTTTTTTGGAATATGATGTTTGGTGGTATTAGTCGTGGTAGAAATAGTAGTTCTGGTGGAATAATGATTATTTATTTGGTAACAATGCTAGTATACTTTCTGGGGCAGCTTCTTGTTCTATCGCTAACTAGACATAGAGAGTATGGAGCTGATCATACTGGAGCTGAAATAACTGGTGACCCAGACTCATTGGCTAATGCTTTAGAAAAAATTAGTGGATCATTGGCTAGAATTCCTGATCAAGATCTTAGGAAATTTCAAACAGCAAATGCTTTTCTAATTATACCCTCGGCTCTCAAAGGTGAAGGTTCAATGAATTTTTTTTCAACTCATCCACCCATTGAAGAAAGAGTAAAAAGGCTAAGAAATTTAAAACACAGGTTTTAGATTGATAAAAAGAATACTTAACATCTTAACAGCATCAAAGAAAAATCTTAGCGATTGGGATATTTTTCTGACTTTAGATAAAGCTCAGAGAGAACTTTATCAAAGAGGGGAAATTTCTGCAGCTAGAAAGGCTGGAGTAATTTTTCATCCTAGCGATGAAAATTTTTATCTTATAAATTTGCAAAAAGAATTAAATTCAGTTCTTTATACTGGTGAAGGTTCGACAAAAACTTCTTTTAATATTTTAGATGATTCTCACTCTACAAAATGGGTGGTGTTAGAAGATGGTAAATTCTACGATTTGCTATCAAGTGTTTTTACTGTAGGCAATGCAATTATGAGTAATGGGGGAGAAAAAAATATTATAGGTTTGGTATTTGAATTTTTTTTCACAGATAAAGAAAAATCTCATGAAGCTATTGATACAACTAAAGTTTACTTAGTATACAGATACGATCTAAAAGCTTTTTATCCTTTTGTGCCTACAGGTGATAATAAAGGTGATAGAAATAGAATTATTGAAAATAGGTTAGGTTATGCATTAAAAAATTATGGTTTAATTATTGAGCCTAGTTTAGAAAAGTGGCTTGGCATATGGGGGATTCCATTCTAATATGAATGAAAATTTATTGAAATCTGATGTGGGGATTTTTACCTCAGATCAAGGAGAAAATACGATTATAGAACAGCTAGCAGATGATATAACGAATTTTGGAGCTAATCCTATTAATTTGAAAAAATCAAAGAATGATAAAATCTCTTCGTTGATCTTGGTAAGTGATAATGAATTTCAATCTAAAGATAAAGTAAGAGCACTAGAATTACTGAAGAAATCGTTGAGGGAAAGGATTCCTATTTTATGTATTAATTGGGGAATGTATTTACTTAATTCTTTTTTTGGGGGGCGTGATCCAATTTTGATAGAAAGTAATCATCATAATGGTAAAGAGCTAAAACATCCTGTTTTTATATCGCCAGGGGGAAAACTATCTTATACGATTGGAGGGTCTGGTTGGGTTACAATACCTTCTAATCACGAATTTGCTCTAACTCATAAAGAACTTTCGGATGAATTAATATCAACAATCTATTCAGAAGATAGAATGCTGCATGGTATTGAGCTGCCTGGAAAGAGCTGGGTTGTGGGAGTTCAATGGCAGGCACATAAGATTCAGAATAATCCTAAAGGATTTGATAATTTATTGCGATATATATCCGATAAGGTAGAAATTTAAATATAAGTAAATATAAGTAAATATAAGTAAATATAACTACACGCGGGTGCGCGCGCGCGAGACAAAGCTACTGGGAAAGAATAAATTACTGAGTAGTCTAGTTAAAATTTATATATTTTGGAGAAAATGATGGTCAATAATCAACTAGGAAATATTGAACCGATAGAAATACAAAAAGAAATGAGCTCATCGTATTTGGATTATGCTATGAGTGTCATTGTATCTAGGGCATTACCAGATGTAAGGGATGGATTAAAGCCTGTTCAAAGACGAATTTTGTATGCAATGTATGATCAGGGTATGAGGCCTAATTCATCTTATAAAAAAAGTGCAAGGCTTGTTGGTGAAGTACTTGGAAAATATCATCCTCATGGAGATAGTGCTGTTTATGAAGCTCAGGTGAGAATGGCTCAACCTTTTTCTCTCAGATATCCCTTGGTTGACGGCCAGGGTAATTTTGGTTCAATTGATGGCGATAGTGCCGCTGCAATGAGATATACAGAATGTAAACTTGCTCCTATTACAGAAATGATACTAACCGATATAGATAGGGAAACTGTTGATTGGAGTGATAATTTTGATCAATCTTTAAAAGAACCAAGGGTACTTCCATCCAAATTGCCTGTACTACTTGTGAATGGGGCATCTGGTATAGCTGTCGGAATGGCAACAAATATTCCTCCTCATAATTTGAATGAAATTTGTGATGGCATAATTCAATTGATCAAAAATCCTAACTCAACTGTAGACCAATTAATGCAATATATTAAAGGACCCGATTTTCCAACAGGTGCTCACATATGGGGGCAAGAAGGTATACGTAATGCTTATAATACTGGCAGGGGCAGGGTGATAGTCCAGGCTACACATAAAGTCGAAGATGTTCCAAGGCAAGAGCGTAAGAGAATTGTTTTTACTGAAATACCATACCAGATGAACAAATCTGTGCTTGTTACTAAAATAGCTGATCTCATTAAGACTAGAAAAATTGAGGGTATAAGCGAAATTAGAGATGAATCTGATAGAAAAGGTATGAGAGTAGTACTTGAGCTACGGCGCTCAGCTCATGTTCCCGTGGTGCTTAATAATCTTTATAAGTTAACACCTTTGAGGGGTTCATTTTCTTTCAATATGATAGCACTTGTAGATGGTACGCCAAAAGTTCTTAACTTGAAACAAGCCTTGAAATATTATGTAGAGTTTAGGGTAGAGGTAGTAAGAAGGCGAGCCGAATTTGATTTAAGAAAAAATAAAGCCAGGCTACATGTTTTAGAAGGCTTGAGAATAGCTATAGATAATCTTGATAAGGCGATTGAACTAATACGAGCATCTGTAGATGTGGAAACAGCACGTGAATCTTTGATGCAAGAATTTAAGCTTTCGGAGATTCAGGCTCAAGCTATACTTGATATGCAATTAAGGCGATTGGCAGCCCTTGAAAGAGAGAAAATTGAAAATGAATATAAAGAACTACTAGAAGATATAAAAAAATTAGAAGAATTACTTTCAGATAATCAAAAGGTTCTTTCAGAAGTATCTAGTGAAACTAAAGCATTAAAAAAGAAATATGGTGATGATCGAAGGACTGTTATTCATGAAGAAGAATTAGGCGAGTGGAGAAGAGAAGATACTGAACCTAGGGAGGAAGTTATAGTTACTCTTAGTAAAAATGGATACGTAAAAAGAGTTCCTATGGATACATATAAAAAACAAAATCGTGGTGGCAAGGGTGTAAAAGGGCAACGTATGACAAAAGATGATGATATTGCTCATCATCTTTTATCTGGTAACACTCATGATTATATATTGTTTTTTACAGATAAAGGAAAAGTATTTGCTACACGTGTATTTGAACTATCTCCTGATCAATCAAGGAATACAAGAGGCACACCTGTGCAAAACTTAGGATTTAACATGGAGCCTAATGAGCAAGTTCAGGCTGTTGAAATTGTCTCAAGTTATTTAGAAGATACCTATTTATTTATGACCACAAGAAAAGGTCAAGTTAAGCGTATGCATTTACCTCTCTTGAGAAATATGAATAGAAGCGGTTTGAAATGTTTTAATCTTAAATCAGATGATGCTTTAGTTTCTGCAAGATTAGTAAGTAACAAGGAAGATGTAATTATTGTAACAAGAAATGGTCTTTCAATAAGGTTTGCTTCGTCATCTATAACACCTCGTCAAAGAGCCGCAGGAGGTATGAGAGGTATAAGGCTCAACCCTAAAGATCAAGTTGTTGCTCTTACAGTGGTAAATGAGGAGGATGGATTTTTATTTACTGTTTCTCAGCAAGGAAGAGGGAAATTTACTTCCTTGCAAGATTATAGACAACAACAAAAAGGCGGTAAGGGTCTCATTACTCAGAAAGTTACCGAAGGGTCTAAAGGGACAGGTAAAATTGTTGATGCTACAGTGATAAGTAAAGAACTTCGTAATGAAGGATATATTGATAAAAGAAAAAAATATACAGATGAAGAAATTAAAAAAATCAAGGATTCATCTACTGGAAGATTAGCATGCGTTACAGAAAAAGCTCAAGTTCTTAGAGTCCCAACAGGACAGATTAGAGAAACTGGAAGAAATGCTCAGGGAGTAAGTGTTGTTAAGCCTAATTCTGGAGATAGAGTTTCAGCAATTACAATGCTTCCTGTGGGGCCTAGAACCGCTGCTGAGAAAGTGGATCTAAGTTCAATAGATAATGAAGAGAATATGTCTTCAATTGCAAATAATGAAAAATCTGAATTAAGTAAAGATGAATAATATTTTTTTTATTAGATAATGTTTGAAAATTTTGGTAGAAAAATAATTAAACTTAGGCTTTATGTCGTTCTAATATGGGTTCTTATGGTTTTTTTGTCATTACCATTTGCTCCTCAAGCGCAGAAATACCTAAAACCTGGAGGTTTTTCTAATGAAAATTTTCCATCTGTTGAAGCTAGAAAAATGATGCAAGAAAAAATGGAAGTTTCAACCATAGCTTTTGATATAGTTTTTAGTCATGATGATTGGTCTCCTTTTGACCCAAGATTTACTCAAAGCATCCAAGGTGCATTATCACCACTTTATAAATATGAAGAAGTTTCTTCGATAATTACTCATACAGATGATCCTAATAGGGCTTCAAGCATGAGTAATACTGTTCATGCAACCGTTGGATTGAGTATTGAATTAGAGGAATCACTAGAGTTTCTTGAAATGGTGGAAGAAGAGATCAATCCAGGTAGTTTAAAGATGATTATTACTGGAGGGCCAGCCCTATACAGAGATATCTCCTTAGCCAGTGAAAAAGATCTTAGAAAGGGAGAAATCTTTGCTTTCCCTTTAGCTACAGTCACTTTATTAATAGTATTTGGTACTATTATAGCTGCATTTTTACCAGCTGCAGTAGGAGGAGGTGGAGTGATTCTTGGACTAGCTTTAGTCTATCTAATTTCTCAGAGTATTGATATGTCAGTTTTTGCTTTGAATATTGTCACACTATTGGGTATAGGTCTTGGAATAGATTACTCTTTATTTTATACATCAAGATTTAAGGAAGAGTTAGCTCTTACAAAAAATGTAAATGAAGCAATTATCAATACTCACACCAGAGCAGGGCCAGCAATATTTTTTTCTGCCTGTACTAGCCTTGTAGGATTGGTAAGTCTAATCACATTTGACATTATGATGCTTAGATCTGTTGGTATTGGGGCTGTAATAGTAATATTTTGCGCATTATTCGCATCATTAACCTTGATGCCTGTGTTGCTTTCATTTATAGGACATAGAATTAATAAATTTAGAGTATTGCCAAAAAGAAGCAGTAAGTTTGAGTTTTGGCTGCCTTTTTCAAAATGGGTAATGTCTAAGCCATGGTTAGTTTTAATTCCTACTACTACAATATTAATAATTTTAGCAACTCCTGTTTTAAGTATGAGATTGGGAACGGTAGATGCAACAATTTTGCCTAAATCAATTGAAAGCAGGCAAGGTTTTGATATTTTATATGAAGAATTTGATTTTGGTAAAAAGACAGTTATTCCTGTCATATATACTTTTGATGGACAAACCTTTGACTCTAAATATTTAAGTTATGCTTATGATATAGGTAAAAATTTAGAAAATATAGAAGGAATTACAAGAGTTAAAAGTATAGTCAATATTGATGAAACTTTTACTTTTGAACAATATTTATTAATGTATGATAATCCTAATTCATTGACAGATTTTGAAGTTAGGAATATTGTTGAAAATTTTGCTAGAGATGGAGCAATTTTATACTTGTTAGAAAGTGATTATCATCCATTTGGACCTGAAACTAGAAACTTAGTAACTCAAATTAGGTCTTTTAAGTTAGACACAGGAGAAATATTTGTCGATGGTGGACCTGGTGAAACAACAGATATAGTTAATAGTTTATATAAGAAATTTCCTTTAGTAGTCTTAGTGGTAGTCATTGTAACTTACGTATCGTTAATGATTTTATTCAGATCAGTAATTTTGCCATTAAAAGCGGTAATTTTAAATATATTATCTATATTTGCAAGCTACGGAGCACTAGTATTTATATTTCAGGATGGTAATTTTAGTAGTTTTCTAAATTTTCAACCAATGGGAGTCATTGATTCTACATTACCAATTCTTCTTTTTGCAGTAATTTTTGGATTAAGTATGGATTATGAAATTTTCTTATTATCAAGAGTTTCCGAGGCTTATAAAAAAACAAACGATAATATATCAAGTGTTTCGATCGGATTGCAAAAAAGTGGTTCTATAATTACTGGAGCTGCAGCTATTTTGATAGTAGTTGCTTCAAGTTTTATTATTGCTGATGTTGTTGTTGTTAAGGCAATTGGCCTAGGATTAGCAATTGCAGTATTTGTTGATGTAACTTTGGTCAGAGCTTTAATTGCTCCTTCATTAATGAGAATTGCTGGACCATTAAACTGGTGGTTGCCAAACTGGCTAGACAAAATTTTACCAAATATTTCACATGAAAAATAAAGTATTTTATATAATAATTTTAGTTATTTTTTCTGCATGTTCAAATGGAGGAAAAATTAATTTAATTGATAGTGATCTTTCCCCCAAACCAACTCCAATTCCATACGATCTGAATTTGAGTCTTGGATCTGAAATTTCTAAAAATGAATTTGCCCATGATAATAGATTAGAATGGTGGTACCATAACGGTCATCTAAAAGATGAAATTGGAGGTAAGTGGGGCTATCATTTTGTAATATTTAAATCTCAAAGTAATGATAAGGACAATTATGTTGCACAGGTGAGTATTTCAAATTTAAAAACGGGAGAAGTTTTTCAATTAGCTAGGGCAGATAAGGGTCTGAATAACTCTTTCTCAAAAAATATTGGAGAAATTTATATTTCAGATTGGAAGTATACTATTGGGCCTAAACCTGGAGAATTTCATATACAAGTATTATCAGATAAAATAAATATAGATTTATATTTAGAATCTTTTCAAGAACCAATGTTGCATAACAAAATTGGTTGGTTTCAAACAAGCTTAGGTTATAGTTATTACTATACTTGGCCTAGGCAGCAAACTTCAGGAAAAATCAAGATTGATGATATGCAATTAATAGTAAATGGTGAATCTTGGTTTGATCATCAATGGGGTGATTTTTTTGTACCTGGCAAACCTGCTGGATGGCAATGGTTTGGGATAATGCTTGATAATGGAGATAATATAATGGTTTCTCAGTCAAGAGATGTAAAAGGAAGAATTGAATCTTTGTATGGTACCTATCAAAAAAATAATGGAGAAGTTACTCATATAACTGATGATATAAAAATAGATGTTATTGATGAATGGTATAGTAAAAAAACAAAAACAACATATCCTTCAGGTTGGAAGATAAATCTTCAAGAAATAAATTTGAGTTTTATTGTTAAGCCAGATATCCTTGATCAAGAGATATCTGAAGGACTTCCAGCAACACAAACTTATTGGGAAGGTAAGTCCACTGTTTTTGATGAAGATTATAATAATATTGGAGATGCATATGTTGAATTATCTGGGTATAGAGATCCTGTGAAAATAGATTGGATAAAATAATATGGAAGCAAAAATAGGGAAAATAGATTTATTTAAGAATGTTTGGTCTAAGTTTCCTACTGGCGTATCTGTAATTACAACATTTGACGAAAATAGATCTTATCATGGAATGACAGCAGCATCTGTTACTTCAGTTTCATTAGATCCATTACTAATTTTAGTAGTAGTTGGAGCCAAGAGAAAATCTCATGATTTAATAATATCTTCTCAAGTCTTCGGCCTTAACTTTTTATCAAGTAGTCAAAAAAATATAGCAGATTACTTTGCTCTTTCGCAGGATAATAAAAAGGATAAAGATTTAAATTTTGAAAAAAGAATTTTTTCAAAACTGGGTGATATTCCAATAATCAATAATTCATTGGGCAGTATGAATTGTGAATTATTTGATGATATTTCTGCTGGAGATCATACAATTTTTATAGGAAAAGTTAATGATATTATTTTTTCAGACTACGAACCGTTAGTATGGTCTAACCGTAACTACGGGAAATTTATTAAGTCACAGTAGGTAATTATGAAAATTGCTATTTTTTCTTTAGCCCCCCTCCATCAGAAAAACATAATGGGAGGTTCTCAAAAAATTTTACATGAGTTGGCAACATCATTAGGCGAATATGGACATGAAATTAAAGTTTGGTGTAGTTCTAGCGAACATAACCAGGAAAAATTTGTTTTGGGTAGCTCAAATGTTTATCCTTATTTATTTTTTCGAGGAAAATTTCCTTCTCCTTATCAAGTTCCTCCTATTAATTTAGTCAAATCACTTAAATTGATTAGAAAAGCTAGTGAATGGGCAGATAGGATATATTTGCATGCAGATGGAATGTACCATAGAGATTCTTTTATTGGGAAAAAAATTATTCGTTCTTTTCATGATTTTATCTATGACGAGGCAATTATTTCATCGCTTGCTTTTAATGCAGAAGCTACTATTGTACCTAGTGATTATTTAAAGCAGTGCATCGAAGCAACATTAGTATTATCTGATAAAAAAAAAATAGAACCAATTATCACAGTGCCAAATGGAATTAAAATCAATAAAAATCTAAATTTAGTTTCAAATAAAGCCAATGATTCAGGCGAAGTCAATTTATTATTTCCCCATAGACCTCAAATTACAAAGGGTATTATTCAAGCTGTAAAAATAGCAGTTAAACTACAAGATAAAATTCCCAAAAAAAAAGTAAACCTTTTAGCTCCATATTTCTCATCAAATACAAATAATGATGATACTTCGCTTTCTTATGAAAAAATATTTAAAATAGCTAAAAATGAGGAGGCTAAAAATATTCTAAAATTATATCAATGGTTACCACACCAAAATATGGATGATCTTTACTCTTCAGCTAGCATAACTCTTTGCCCTGGAAATTTTGTAGAATCATTTGGTTTAGTTCCTTTAGAATCTGTAATTAATCATACACCTGTAGTGTGTTCTTCAGTTGGAGGCTTTAGAAGTTACAGTCATATACCTGCTATAAAACTTTTTCCTTATGGGGATATTGACAACGCTGTCGAACTTATCTGTGATAGCTTAGAAACAAGTATGGATATTTTTTTTCAATCAAAGGAAATAATTTCTAACGAATATTCATACACAAACATGATTTCACAGTATGAAAAAATCATTACTGATAATAATGTAATACATCAAAAAATTCATATGAAAAATAAAAATAATCACAAACTAGCACCCTGGTGTTCTATTGAAAAAGACTATATTTATAATGATTATTCTTCTGAAAGATTGTATGTGAAAAACTTAAATTCTTTGATTAAGAATAACAATATTATCAATATAATGGATAATAAACTTAACCCAAGTGATATAAAAAAAGCCATTGATTTAGGATATATCATTCAAGATTATCAAATTCAGCAATTATAATCTGAATTTTCTAATGTTATATTGTTAAATATAATTGACCTTATGCTTCAATTTTAATAAAATAGTATTTTAGTTTATTAGGAATAATTATATGTCGCAAGATTATGCAGTTATAAAAACTGGCGGAAAACAATACAGAGTCCGTGAAGGTGATCAGATTGAAGTAGAAAAAATTAATGCTGATATAGGTTCAGATATTGTTTTTGAAAATGTTTTACTTTCTTCGATAAATGGAATCATTGAAATAGGAAAGCCTACTCTTGAAGGTAAAAAAGTAATAGCTGAAATAGCTGAACAGAAAAAATCAGATAAAGTGCTATCATTAAGATATAAAAACAAAACTCGACAGCGTGTATTAAGAGGTCACAGGCAAAATATAACTTCTGTGATCATTAAAAATATTTCTACGAAATAAAAGAAGGAGACCAATATGGCACATAAAAAAGGTGGAGGAACTTCTAGAAACGGCCGAGATAGTGCAGGAAAAAGATTAGGTGTTAAAATTTTTTCTGGCTCTAGTGTCATTCCTGGTTCTATTATAGTTCGTCAAAGAGGTACAAAGTTTAACCCTGGTATAAATGTAGGTATAGGTAGAGATCATACACTATATTCTCTAATAGATGGTCATGTCAGATTTGATTTTTCTTCAAAGAATAAAAAAAGAGTTAACGTGGATCCTATTAAGGGGTAGTATTTATGAAAAAAGAATTACATCCAAAATATAATGATCAAGCCAAACTAGTTTGTGCTTGTGGAACATCGAATTGGGTTGTAGGCTCAACTAAAGAAAGCTTAAGTGTTGAGATATGCAGCAGTTGTCATCCTTTTTGGTCTGGTGAACAAAAGATTGTTGATACTGAAGGTAGGGTTGAAAGAATGATGAGAAGATATAACCTCAATAACTCTTAGTTTTTTGAGTAACAAAAATTTTCTATACGGTGGTCAGGCTGTAATTGAGGGTGTTATGATTCGTGGTATGAAAAGAGCAACCTTAGCAGTTAGAAAACCAAATGGAGATATTGTAAAAAGATCTATTCCACTTGAATCGTGGGCAAATTCAAAGTTAAGAAATTTTTTTTTTATCAGAGGTATTTTAGTTTTACTTGAAACTTTAATAATTGGAACTAAAGCATTAACTTATTCAGCTAGTGAAGCAGCTGAAGAAGATGATAATTCCGAAATGTCAAAATTTGCTATCATAATCATGATTAGTTTTTCATTATTATTTGGTCTCTCATTCTTTTTTTTATTACCGCTGTTTTTGTCTAGTGTAGCTGACTCAATTTTTTCTAACCATTTTTTATCAAATATTATCGAAGGAATAATCAGACTAATATTATTTCTTGGTTATATATTTCTTATAGGTAGAATGAATGATATAAAAAGGGTGTTTGGTTATCATGGTGCAGAACATATGACCGTACATTGTATGGAATCTAATAAAAGTTTACTATTTAAAAACATTATAAATTTTTCTCCAGCACATCCTCGTTGCGGGACTTCATTTTTATTAACTGTAGTATTTTTTTCAATACTTATTTTTATATTATTACCTAGAGAACCAGTATGGTTTCTAGTTTCTTCAAGAATTTTTCTAATCCCAATAATTGCATCTATTTCTTATGAATTTATCAGATTTACTGGAAAATATGATAATTTTTTAACAAGGATTTTATCATTGCCAAATTTATTATTGCAAAAATTAACAACTAATTTTCCTGATAAAGAAATGATAGATGTTTCTATTGTTGCAATGGAATATGCTATTGCAATAGATAAAGATGAAGTCACGCCAGAAGATAGTAAGTTTGTACAAGCATAATTATTTTGTCATTCTAGAATTTAGTTCAGCCCATACATCTTGATATGTTATTGAGGATGCTTCAATAAGCACTAACATGTGATATATAAGATCTGAAAATTCATTTATAATTTCGTTTTTATCATTACTCACACATGCAATGGCAACTTCTCCTGCCTCTTCAACTACTTTTTGAGATATTCTCTTAATTCCTGAGTTTAGTAGTTTAGATGTGTAAGAATTCTCAGTATTGTTGATTTTTCTTGTTGAAATTATTTCAATTAGTTTGTCAATTATATCTGATTGGTTATTCTCATTTAGAGAATTAAATATTAAATTATTATTTGTATCTATGGTATCGAAACAAGATATAGTGCCTGTATGACAAGTAGGACCTTCTGGTATAGCTGAGACTAATATAGTATCCATGTCACAGTCGATATTAATTTTTTTTACTTTCAGGTAATTACCTGAAGTTTCTCCTTTTTCCCATAAAGTATTCCTAGAGCGGGAATAAAACCATACATTTGGACCAGTGATAGTTTTGTTTAGAGCTTCTTCATTCATATATCCAAGCATTAATATATCTTTTGTATTTTCGTTTTGAATTATTGCTGGTAGTAGTTCATTATTCATTTTTCACCTTCTAATATATTATATCTAAGATATATGATTAATGATTTCAGAAATCTCTTTTAGATTTGTTATTTCTATATTTGGTTTAGGCTCACGTGTAATTTTTTCATTATTTCGATTTATCCATACCGTTGTCATGCCTGCTCTAAAACCTCCAAGTACATCATCATATAAATGATCTCCTACATACCATATATATTTTTTTGATTCATTTAACCCATTTGATAAATATTCAAATGCTTCCAATGATGGTTTATAAGTTTGAGCTAATTCAGACGATGCGATAAAGTCGAATTTTATTTCATGAGTTTTTATAAGCTTTAAAATCCACTCATGATCTGCGTTTGAAAATAAACCAAGTTTATAATTTTTCCCTAAATTATCAAGAACTTCAATTGTTTCATCAAAAACAGGCTTATTACTCATGTGGTTACTTGCCATTTTCCCTGAATCTATATAATCACCATTAAAATTTATATCTTCAAAAACTTTCTCGAAACAATCTGTCCAAGCTTCTTGATAAGATTTAAATTTTGGAGTATTGTAAGGTCTACCTAAATCTGTTCTAGTTTTTCGAAAATCAACCTCATATTTTTTCCATTTTTTCCAAAAAATTTCAGGTTTTAGTGGAATTTTTTGTTTATTAATAATTTCTTCAAAAAGCTGTATCCATCCTTGCTCTGAGTTTGAGAATAAAGTTTTATAACAGTCAAATGCTATAGCTCTTGGCTTATCAGGTATTTTTGAATGTAAAGTGACAACCATTTATATTAAATCTTTCTAATAGGAATTCCGTTTTCAGCGAGATAATGCTTTAACTCACTTATACTCATTTCCTTATAATGAAATAAAGATGCTGCTAATACCGCATCAGCTTTTCCTTTGACAATAGCATCATAGAAGTGCTTTTTTTTACCTGCACCACCACTTGCTATGATAGGTACATTCACCAATTGATTTATTGAGTTTAATAATGCATTATCGTATCCAGTTTTTTTCCCATCAGTATCCATGCTGGTAACAAGAAGTTCTCCTGCTCCTAATTCAGTAACTTGTTTTACCCAATTAAGTACATTTAGATTTGTGTTGTTTCTACCTCCGTGTGTAAAAATATTCCACTGGTTATTATATTTTTTTACATCCATAGCGACTACTACACACTGAGAACCAAACTCCCTTGCACATTCCTCAATAAGTTTAGGATTATTTACTGCAGCACTATTTATTGAAACTTTATCTGCTCCAGCCTCAAGCATATTTTGCATGTCTTTTTTGGATCTAATACCTCCTCCAACTGTTAAGGGGATAAAAACTTCTGAGGATACTTTCTTAACAACATCTACCATAATATTTCTATTATCAGACGATGCAGTAATATCTAAGAAAACTAATTCATCAGCTCCAGATTTATTATAAAAAATTGCAAGCTCAGTTGGATCTCCAACATCGGAGATATTTAAAAAGTTTATACCCTTAACTACTCTACCTTGATCAACGTCTAAGCAAGGAATAATTCTATGTGTAAGCAATTTTTACTCCATCACTTTTTTCTAGCAACGATAATATATTTATGCTGAGTAAGATGCCTTGATGTTATAGTTGAAAGCCCATTTTCTTCTAACTTTTCTCTAATCTCTTCTTGGTTCAACCTAGATGATTTATCAGGTCCATATTTAGGCTTAGAATCTTCGCTTGGTAGCCATTCTACAACACAAAGCCATCCAGACTTTTTTAATATTCTTATACCTTCTTTTAAAATTTTATCTATATCTTTAGATTCATTTAATATATCTGAAAAAACTACACCTTCAACAGTATCATTATCTATTGGAACTATATTTTCTTTTGACAAAATAGTTTCAATGTTACCTAGTTTATATTTTTTTGCTTGGGATTTTACTTTTTTTAGCATTTCATTTTGAATGTCGACTGCTATACATTTTCCCATATATAGATATTTTGCAAGTGGAATAGATAACCAGCCTGGGCCTGAACCAATATCTGCAACTTTTTGTTCACAATGAATTGGAATTAAAGCAATCATAGATTGTGGGTCAAATGTCTCTTCTAAAGTGGGGTTTAACATATCATTTATTTTTTCTATGGAAGTCTTCATAATAATTTTTCTCCTATATTAACTTTTTAATTGCTTCTTCTAGATTTATTTTTCCTTCATATAGAGCCATTCCAGAAATTGCTGAATGAGCTCCTATATTTTTTAATTTTTCAAGATTTTCAATTGTTGCTATACCTCCTGCAACCGTTAGTTTTACTCTAAAATTTTCTAAAATTTCAACAATATGATTATAATTTGGTTCTGACAAAGTGCCATCTCGAGTTATATCAGTATAAATGAACTGATCAACTCCTAAATTAATCATATCCTTAAATAATTTATTAGAACTCATTTCGGAATTTACAAGCCAACCTTCAGTTTGTGCCATACCATTTTTTGTATCAATTCCTACAATTATAAATTCTGCTCCAAATTTTTCTATAGATCTTGAAATTTCATTTGGGTTTTCTACAGCAGCTGTACCAAAAATAATTTTATCAACTCCAAGCTTAAAAAGTTCTTCCGCATCAGAAAACTTTCTTATTCCCCCTCCTAATTGTATTGGTATATCACAAAAATCGATTAATTCTTTTACAATGACGTTATTTTTTCTTATTCCGTTTTTTGCTCCATCTAAATCAACTATGTGTAATCTTTTTGCACCCAATTTTATCCATTTACTTGCAATCTCAATTAAATCCTCTCCAAAAACTTTTTCTTTTGAGTAGTTTCCTTGAAATAATCTTACACATTTTCCATCTTTTATATCTATTGCAGGTATAATTTCCATATTAATTAACCATATCTATAAAATTTTTATAGATACTAATTCCTAAGTCGCCACTTTTTTCAGGATGAAATTGTGTACCGATAATATTGTTATTTCCTACAATTGCAGATACTTCAATTCCATAATTAACAGTTGCTATGATATTATTATTTTCTTTTGGCGTACAAAAAAAAGAATGCACAAAATAAAAATATGAACTATCAGGTATATTATTTAGTATTTTATGTTTTTTGTGAAATATTTTTATTTTATTCCATCCAATGTGAGGTATTTTCATTTTTCTATTATTTTCATTTTTCATGTTTTCTGGAAATTTTTTTACTTCTCCTTTGATTATACCTAAGCAATTTGTGTCACCTTCATCTGATCGGTCAAACAAAACTTGCATACCAACACAAATACATAAAAGTGGTTTTCCTGATTTTGCATATAATTTGATTTCTTCAATTAAATCTAGACTTTTAAGTGATTGCATAACTGAATTACTAGAACCAACCCCTGGGAGAATAACTGCGTCAGAGTTCCGAAGATCTATTTTATTTTTAGAAATACAAGGATCAGCTCCAGCTTTGATTACTGCTTTATTAACACTATGTACATTTGCTGCACCTGTATCGATTATTATAATTTTCAATTCTCTAAAATCTACGGTTTTATCTATTTTATATATTACAATTGTAATATACAATTGTAATAATTATTATTCATGTATAACCGAATTGTAATGATTATATGTTAAAAAACACTGTTCCTATAAATACAATAAAAATAACAGAAAAAGCTGCATCTAAAGTCAAACAATTTGCCATCCAAAAATCTATGTCTAATTTTGGTCTTAAGGTTTCTGTTAAGGGAGGTGGTTGTTCGGGTCTGACTTATGTATTAGACATTGTAGATAATCATGATGAAGAAGATAAAGTAATCAAGTCTTCAGGCATAGAAGTCTATATTCCTAAAAAAGCTTTTGTTTTTTTGGCAGGCACAGTTTTAGATTTTTCAGATGGCCTAAATGGAAAAGGCTTTGAATTTAATAACCCTAATGCAAAAAAATCTTGTGGTTGTGGAACTTCATTTTCAGTTTAAGTTATGAATAATTTTTTTTTTATGTATGGCCAAATCCGCAAACTCTAAAAATTTCAGGTTCTGATTCATTAGATTTTTTGAATAGAATTACAACTAATGATATTTCTGAAAATCAAAATACTAGAACCCTATTGTTAGATGATAATGGCCGAATCGTTGATGATTTCATAGTTATTAATTCATATGAAAAACATAAATTATTGATATCAGACTCGTCAGAAGTTAGTGATTTAGAAAATCAAATCAACAAATATATAATTTTGGAAGATTTGAATATAGAAAATATTAGTTCTTCTTACGAAAGAATATCAGCCCATGGCAAAGGTTTAATTGAACTTTTATCTGAGATATTTCGTTTGAATATAACGGAATCTCAGAATATTAATTATGAAGACTTTAGTTTTTTTATTTTTTTTGATAAGTCAAAAACTTTAGAATGGATAGATATCATAATTCAAAGTAATGATATCTATAAAATAAAAAATATTCTCAGTAACTATATTAGTAATATTTCAGATATTGAATTTAAAAATTTTAGACTTAATAATTTGATTACAGTTTTAGATGAAATTATTGGTATACATCCATTAGAACTATCGATGAAAAAATTAATTAGTTTTGATAAAGGCTGTTATATTGGTCAGGAAGTTGTAGCTCGTATGGATACGTATAATAAAATTCAAAGAAAATTAGTAACAATAACTTCTGATTACCCTTTTGAAGAAAAAAAACTAAGGACAAAAGAAAGTAATAATGTAGGCTTGATACTTTCTTCTTTGAGTAAAAGTCTTGATAACAGTAAATTTTTAGGTATTGGATTAGTTAAGAATAAGGAGATAAATAATCCAGTCCTTTGTGGTGATAAATTAGTATCAATTAGTTATTAAAATTTATTGTAGAACCACCGTCAACTAAAATATTTTGTCCCCTAATCATTTCTGCATCTGATCCACAAAGCATAGCTACAACATTTGCTACATCATTTGGAGTTATTGTTCTTCCTGCTGGCGTTGCTTTTCTGGCAATTTTTTTAACATTTTCACTATCAGGAAAATGATTAAGTGCATCAGTTAGGACGTAACCTGCAGAAACAGAATTAACAGAAATATTTCTATCAGATAGCTCTATTGATAAATATCTAGTTATTGCCTCTACTGCAGCTTTTGACACACCAATTGGAAAATAGTTTGGCAGAACCATAGATGAACCTGGGCTTGAAATATTAATAATATTTCCACTATTACTCATAAGTGTGGAGAGCTTTTTTGAAATATACCAAGTTCCACGAGCATTGATATCCATAGTCCAATCCCAGTGTTTTACATCTAAATCTTTAGATTCTTTCATGACTCCTGACGCAGCATTATTAATTAGTATGTCAATATTCTTATATTCAGTTTGTACTTTATTATAAAATTTATCTATTGATTCTATATCACCAATATTACATCTATATATTGAACAATTTATTTTATTATCAATTAATTCCTCTTGAGCTTTTTTGGCTTCTTTGTGATTACGTAAATAGTTTAGTATTACATTTGCTCCTCTCCTGCCAAGCTCATATGATATAGCCTTACCAATTCCTCTAGTACCACCAGTGATGACTGCAGTCTTTTTAGAAAGGTTTTTTTGATTATTTGATTTATTCATATCTTGATTTATATAGCCATACCACCATCAACTCTTATGATGGTTCCAGTGATATAATCTGCTTCTTTTGTAGTCAAAAAAGCAATAGTTGGAGCAACTTCATCAGGTTCGCCAAATCTTCCTTGGGGTATCCAAGTCATAACGGTTTCTTTTTGTTTTTCATTTAGTACATCCGACGTAGCAGTTTTTATATAACCAGGCGCAACAACATTGACTGTTATTCCTCTTTTAGCAACTTCTTTTGCCAGAGACTGACTAAATCCATGTACCGCAGCCTTAGATGCAGAATAATTTGACTGACCCATATTACCTCGTAAACCTACAACAGATGAGACATTAATAATTCTTCCCCATCTATTTTTGATCATCCCAGGTAATGCAGCTTTCGTACAATAATAAGTCCCAAACATATTTGTTTGCATTGTAAATTCAAACTGTTCATCTTTCATTCTAAGTAATAAAGAATCACTAATAACTCCAGCATTATTAACTAAAATATCAACTATTCCCATTTCTTCTTCAACTTTCATAAACATTTCATTTACATTATCCCTATTTGTAACATCACACTTAATTTTCATTGATTTTGGATTTATTTTTTTTATATTTTCTAAGACTTTATTTGCATCATCTTCATGAGAATTATAAGTTATGACTGTATTATAATTTAATTTTGCTAATCTAATAGCAGTTGCTTCACCTATTCCTCTTGAACCACCTGTGATTAATGCTAATTTTTTTTTATTCAATTTATCTACCTATTTATTTGTTTTCGTACTTTTGTTAATTCTTCTTTTTGAGCTTCAATTAAGTTTGTATTTATTACAAATTTAGCCGTCTCAACTGCATTTGTTATTCCGTTTGCATCAGATGATCCATGTCCAACAATTGCAAGTCCTTTTACTCCTAGTAATGGTCCTCCTCCAAATGCAGCTAATGTATTCATTTTTTCGAAAAGAGCATTTTGTAAATTTTTTGATTCATCACTTTCTCCTAATTGATTTTTTATCAATTCAACAGTTGCCTCGCCAAGTCCTTCAGTTAACTTAAGAACTACATTACCTACAAATCCATCACACAGTATCACGTCAGCTTTAGAAAAAGGAATTTCATTTGGTTCAATATTACCAGTAAAGTTTAAGTCTGTATTACTTAATAATCTAGATGTCTCCTTAACCAGATTATTTCCTTTTCCTTCTTCTGATCCAACGCTTAATATTGCTATTCTTGGATTATCTATATTGTATATTTTTTTAGACATTATATTTCCTAATGCAGCAAAATCAACCAATTGATTTGGTTTAGTGTCAACATTTGTACCAAGGTCAATTATTATTGATTTAGGAGCAAAGCCAATAATTGGGCCACCAAGTGCACCTCTATCTACTCCATCATGGGTACCAAAAAGAACTGTAGCAGCTGCAATAGACGCTCCAGTTGAGCCCATGCTTATAAATCCATCTGCCTTGCCAGACTTTACTATTCCGGCACTGACAAATATAGATGCTTTTGGTTTAGATTTAAAGGCTAAGGCCGGATGTTCATCTTCTTGTACTACTCCATCCGATGGAAATACTTTTATAAGTTGCTTGTCAATTTCTTCATATCTATCTAATTCAAGATTGATTTTTTTAATATCACCAACAAGTATTATAGCTAAGTCTTTATTCTTAGTTGCGTTAATCGCTGCTTCTACTGTGACTTTGGGGCCATGATCTCCACCCATTGCGTCTATAACTATAGTTTTTAAATTTTTACTCATATATATTTTTCCTTAATAGACTTAGAATATGATTTCTGCTTTACCAGAGATAATATCTGTTCCATCTATTTTTTTACAACCAATATTACATTTAGCTATTTTTTTTTCATCTGATTCTATGATAGAGATTATTTCTCCATATGTAATTATATATTCTGATGGAAATACAGGTGCAGTAAATCTGACTTTAATATTTCCTTTTTTATACCAACTTTTAGGAAATTCTTTTACAAGAATTTCACTAAGTATGCCAAGAGTAAGCATCCCATGAGCTATTCTTCTACCATAGGATGTTGTTTGAGCATATTCTTTACTTAGGTGTATTGGGTTATTATCACCTGAAGCTTTAGCATAAAGATCAACTTTTTTTTGATCAATTAAAATTTTTTTTTCTTTAAACTTATAACCTTTATACATATTATTGCCCATTTAATATTATTCTTGAAATAGAAGAACCAATTAGTTGATTGTTTATGTCATTATACTCCACAGTAACTACGAGAAATAAACTTTTTCTTATATATTTTTTTGAGGATATTTTTCCTTTAGCAAAAATTTTCATTTCTGGAGAGATTTCTTTTTGCCAAGTTGCTTCTTGACCAGAGTGTACTGCTTCTAATCCAACTTGGAATAGCTTTAGGTCCTCAATTAGCTCTGATAATGCTAATGCAATCAGAAAAAAAGGAGGTAGATATTCACGGTATAATTCTTTATTTTCCAAAAAAGTTACACAATCTAAATAATCCTTAATATTGTTATCGTCAATTTTCAACTCATAAGGACCATAAGTTTGGCCAACTTCAGCATTTAAAACATTCATAAATTATATATAGTTTGTCATTTATTTCATTTTATTTTAAATTAGTTATTATTTCATATTAGAAAAGGACTAATATGAATCAATATTCGTATAAGTTTAATGAATCTTCAGAAATTTCAGAAATAATATTATTTAGGTCCTTAGAACTACTTGGGCCAAGTAGTTTTTTTACAATTTTGCCATTTTTATCAATAAGGATTTTTTCAGGAATCGCTGCAACTCCAAAATCTACTGCTATCTGGCCATTATCATCTATTACGATAGGATAATTGACATTATATTTTTTTATAAATTTGTTTACATCTTCTTCTGTATCCCATATTGCAACTCCTATGAATTGCACATCATAATCTTTCCATCTATTATAAGTAGATACTAAGGTTTCTGCTTCAGCGATACATGGAGCACACCAAGAAGACCAAAAATCAATTAGAATAATTTCTCCACTCAGATTTTGTAGATTAACTTCATCACCTAAAGTAGTCTTAAGAATTAAATCTCCATCAAAATACTTTGGTATTTCTCCTATAGCATAATTATTATTTACCCCAAAATTTTTTTTATCATCTTTTAGAAATCCAAATGTAATAATAATAATTAAAATCAATGATGGAATTAGGATTAATAAAAATGCTTTTATTCTATTCATTGCTATCCTGTTCTATACTCAATTTATTTTTTCTAATAATAGTAAATATAACAATCGAAAATAAAACTAATGAGAACAAAACTCCAAGAAAAATAACGTACATTTTGCCTTCAAAGAAGTTAGTAATATTACCAATTAATGATGGCTCAGGTAAATCTAAAAAATTAATTTTTATTATTTGATTTTTTGCAAAATTACCTCCAGATATGACTTTATATTTCTTTTCACCGATTGTTATATTTGTTTCATCTGAAAAGTTTTCGGCAGTAATTTTACCTGCTTCATAAGGTAATAAAAATTGGATATTTTCTCCTCCATAAGGAAGTTTTAAGTCAAAATGAAAGTTATTTTTTTCATAATTTATTATGTAATTAGTTAATATAGAGTACTCACCAGGTGGTATAGGATTGCTCATAGCAAATCCTGTATTAATCTCTATAACATTTCCTACTGGTAATTCTGATTCAACAGAAAGATTAGACCACCCATCTGGTAAATTAAATCTAAATAAATTAATACCAGTTATATTCGGGTCTGAAAAATTTGCAGAAAATACTTTATTACCAGAGTTATTTATTTTTATCATTGATAGAACTCCTGCTTGCCTAGAGTTTCTATCTATACTAGGTATCATCATTACGTATGAATTTAGTCTAATATCTTCTAGTGAGTCAGTTCTGTCATAAATATAAATTTTTATATCATTTATATTATCATCAGTGACGTCATAAAAATTTATATAATAACCAATGTCAACAACTATTCTGTAAACATTCTCTGAAGAAAAATTTTCTAAATTAAATTCAAAATAGCCATCTTGTTTTATGATTTGCTCATCTAATTTTGAAATTGACTCATTTTCAATATTGACTTGCATCAGTTGTACAATTGTTGCTTCAGGTATAAATCCTGGCGAGCTCAAATTTATAATATTTCCAGAAATATTTTTTTTAATATCACTTTGAGCATAAGATGGTTCTAAAAAAATACTTTGTGATAATAGTATTATCATTATTATTGATACTATTTTACTCATTATTATTTTCTTGTTGAATTAATTTTGCTGCTTGTAATTTTAGATATTTAGTTTCATTTTTATATGTTTCTGAATTTATTTCTCCTGAAGAATAATATTCATCATATTTTTTTATATCTAAATATATTTTTTTTCTTTCATTATAGTAAGATAGTTTCACTTTCTTTCTTTTTGGTTTGATAATTGGATAGATTAATACAGATAAACATATGATGAATAGAGAAGTGATGATTATAAACTCTATCATTATTTTCCTCCTTCTAATTTCTTATTTGGCCATAAAGCAATCATGGTACCTAAAATAAATATAGGGCCTGATATCCATAACCAAACAGCAAGAGGGTTAATACTTATTGATAAAGAAACTCTTTCATCTTCTAAGAAATCTCGAGGGATTACGTATAAATCTTCATAAATACTACTTTTTATACCTGATCTTACAGAAGCCATATTAAAATTAGTATAAAATCCATGCCATGGTTGTAATTTGCCTAAAACTTTTTCATTATGAATTGCTTCTTCAGCGCCTAAAATAAAGCTGTCATTACCATTATTTTTAGTTTCATTGATTTCTTTTGAATAATTCTCTTTATTTATTTTGTATACAGTCATATTAGCCCATTGAGCTAACCTATCTGAACGATCATCATTTATTTTTTCATTATATTCAATTCTATAATCATCTATTACAACACTTTCATTAATTTTCAAAGCAACGTCAGATTTAATTTGATAAAAATTTGTACCTATTATTCCTAGAGCTAAACATAGCATTGATATATGAACAATGTATCCACCATGTCTAGGCCTATTACCATTTATCATTTTAAAGAAGGCTAGATACCATTTTTCACCATTCTTATACCTTGAGTAACTAGCTTTGTACCACTGCTGAATTATTGATATGAAAACAAAAGCTACCATTGAGAATGATGCCATAGCTACAATTTTTTTATCTCCAATTATTAGAAGTGTAATAAAAACTATAAAAGCGAATATTGAAGGTAAAATTAGCCAATTAATAATTTGATTTATATTTGATTTTCTCCATGGTATTACAGGTCCAATACCCATAAGAATTATAATAACTAAAAGTATAGGACCATTGACTCTATTAAAATAAGGTGCAGCAACTGTTACAGAAATGTCTCTAGCTAAATCAGAGAAAATAGGAAATATCACACCCCACAGAGTGATAGCCATAACTGTAATAAACAAGAAATTATTTATTAATAATGAGGATTCTCTTGAAAGAAATGATTCTATTGATCTATCCGACTTTAATTTTGGTAATCTCCACAAAAAAACACCAAAAGCAAAAATTACACTTGCTATCATAAACATTAAAAATACTATTCCGAGTGTTGATGAAGCAAATGAATGCACACTAACTACAGGGCCTCCTCTGTTAATAAACATACCCAGTTGCGCGAGTACGAATGCTATATTAAGTAGAACAATATTCCAAATCCTAAACATTTTTCTTCTTTTTTGTACCATTATCGAGTGTAAAAATGCGGTCATTACTAGCCAGGGCATCAATGCTACGTTTTCAATTGGATCCCATCCCCAGTATCCACCCCATCCTAAAATAGTATATGCCCACCAAGCTCCAATAAGCATTCCAATCCCTAAAATCCCCCATGATAAAATTGCAGTTACCCTTGCTGAATCGATCCAATCATCCGTATAATTACCAGAAATCAATGCGCTTATAGAAATTGTGAATGGAATAGTTATAGTTATTAGTCCTGCCATTAACATAGGTGGATGTGAAAACATAGCTGGATGAGTCAGCAAAGGATTCATTCCTCTTCCATCTACAGGTATATTTGAGATAGGTGTAAAAGGATTTGCACCAAATAATAACACCAACATATAGAAAAGTTGAATTATACTAAAAACGGATATTATTGATTTGATTGATGAGAATTTATAGCTTTTAGGCAAAAATTTTATTGTTAATGATGAAGTTATTGAAAGGATTAATAATATATACAGTAATGAGCCCTCATTACCTGCATAAAAAGCTACCCAAACAAATGCTTTATTCATAATGGTATTTGAGTGATCTGCTACATACTTAATCGAAAAGTCGTTAGTTACAAATGCATAGATTAATGTCATAGATGCCAGTAATGATGTTATGCTAGTCATATAATATGCATTTTTACCACTAACTGATAATTCGTTAATTTTCATTCTTGAACCAATATTTACTGATATGAGCGAATATATGCAGAGTAAAGCACCTAGCACCAGTGATATATTGCCTAAATTAGACATTTTTTTTATCCAATTCTAAAATCTCTTTCTCAACATATTCTAGGTATTTGTTTAGATTCTCACTTGTTTTTTTATCTTTTATACTTTTAATTTTCATACTCCTTATAGTGTATAAAGATATAGATATAAATAATATAAATATGATTATTGGCATAATCCATGCTAGTAAATTAAAACCTTCTGATGATGGCGATGCGATTATATCTGCCCCGTACCTATCTATGAAGTAATTTCGAATTTGATTACTGCTCATTTCTTCATCAATAAGATTTTTTAATTTTAATTTCATATCTATAGAAACTTGTGAATTAGACCCTTCGATTGTTTGTGCATCACAAACTGGGCACATAATTTCAGAAGCTAACTTATGAAATTTTTGTTCATTGGAAAGATCATCTTCTTTAATGCAGCTAGTAAAAACTAGAAATATTAAAATAAACAAACCTATAAAATTAATTTTCAGCATACTTAATTTTATAACAATAATCTAATAAATTTATTTGCTCAGGCCGTCTTCTTTATCAAAAATATAATAAACTATTTCTCGTATTTCTTTCTGAGTTAAGAGTTTTTTGAATGCAGGCATCAATTGGCCTTCACTAACTGCATTAATGTAAATGATCATTAATTCATGAGTATTGAGTCTATTAGCAGCAGAATCAACAAGATTGGCTGGAGCATTATGAGGTATACCATTTACTTTTGAATAAAAATTATTACTAGAAATGATATGCTTTGTTGCGGATCCATCTCCAAGGCCGGTGACACCATGACAAGTGGAGCAGTTAATTCTATATAGTTCTGAGGCTAGCATAACATTATAGTTTTCAATAGATGATTCTATAGAGTCACTTAGAACTCCATCAGGTCCACCTTCTGAATGGAATGTTACAGCATCAACTACTGCCGCTAGTCTTGGAGGTTCTTGCGCTCTATATGATTGTGAGTAGTGCATTTCTGTAAATGTTTCTATAGGATATGTATTATTTTCTTGAACAGCACAACTAAACATTACTAGTACCAATGAAATGCTCGCAATAATTCTTTTATTTATATGAATATATTTTTTCATGCTTTTTTAACTTCTAATGCTCCCGCATAACTTAAAACTTTTTCAGCATCATCAGCTCTTGATTCATCATCTAAATTAATAACAACCCCAATCCATCCTTCGGTTATTCTTCTATCATATGCACCCATTTTTAAATTAGGCAGCCTTGATTCAAAAATGATTCCTATTACAGTTGCAATAACTCCTGATAGCATTGTTAGCTCATACATAATTATTAGCATTGCAAATATAGATAAGATAGGTTTACCACCCGTAACCAAAGGATATGCAAGTTGTGTAGCTGCAGTTAAGAATAGCGAAAGGGTAAATCCAATTATTGCTCCAAAAGCAGGGAATCTAAACAATCTATGTTGTGGTACGTGCTCACCGAAAGCTCCTTCTGGATATGGTGTCCCAGTAAGAACATCAAATGAACCAAGCTCAAAACCAGCATTCTTTAAACCATCCATGGCATCAGCAGCTGGAGCTGCTTCTTGAAATAAACCTATCATACTAATACTCATAAATTTTTCCTTTACTCTACTTCTCTAACTATTGCAGGGACTTTGGCCCTGCCTATTACAATATCATCAGTAAATACTTGACTTTCTTTTTGCTCAAATAAAGGTACTAATGGAAAAAATCTGGAAAAAAGTAACATTAGTAAAGATACCCATGCAAATGACCAGATCATTATTGCCCATTCTACAGGACTTGGTCTGTAAGCTTCCCAAGTGAAAACAAAAGGCGTTCTTCTAGCTAGTCCTGGGACAATAATTAAAAATCTCTCAAGCCACATTCCTACGTTCACTAATATTGAAGTCCAGAACATAATTGCTATATTATTTCTATATTTTTTTACGCACCATATTGGCACTGGTATAAGGTATCCAGTGACAAAGAAAATTATAAATAATAAGTTCCATGGCCATTGAAACATTTGCATCTCTCTTAATGCTATTTCAGGAGCATCTTGACCATATAAAGCAAAAGTTAGTTCCAAGAAAGTACATGCTAACCAACCTGTAGCAACTACAATTAATAATCTTGCTAATGCATCAAAATGTTCTGGGCGAATAAAATCATCCCACTTCCACATCCATCTCATTAATGCCATCATTGTAACAACTGCAGAAACCCCTGAATGAACAGCTCCTATAACAAAATATGGTGCAAAAATTGTTGAGTGCCAACCTTCAACTGCAGAAGCTACAGCAAAATCCCATGAAACTATTGAGTGAACAGATACGAAAATAGGTAACATTAGAGCGGAAAGAAGTATTCCTCCAATAGTTTGCATTTGCCATTGTCTAGGATTACCTTTCCATCCTAGTGCTAGTAAGGTGTAAAACGCATTTTTCCACCCTGTTGTTCTGTCTCTTAGTACACCTAAATCAGGTAATAAAGCAATATACAAAAATAATGTTGAACCAGTTAGGTATGTAGATATTGCAACTGGATCCATGATTAAAGGAGATCTGATATTTGGATAAATTCCTCTAGAAATATCGTATGGAAGAATCCAATATGCTATTCTCCAAGGCCTTCCTGCGTGAATAAGAGGGAATACTAGAGCTGTAAATAATGAGCAAACCGTTAGTAGTTCCGCTGCTCGAGTAACAGGTCTTCTCCATTCAGCTTGGGTTAGTCTTAAAATCGCAGATATCATAATGCCAGCGTGTGAAATACCTACCCAAAAAACAAACGTAGTAATAAATAACCCCCAATATACTGGCCTAGAAAGTCCTGTGAGTCCTAAACCTCTATTGACCATAGTGGCTATGATTATTACTCCAATTAACACAACAAATCCAAGACCTGCCACCGTAGGTGCCCACCATTTAGGAGTTTCAAGAGTACCATTTAGAAGTACTTTATTAGTATATTCTTGAGTTAAGTTTCTTTTTTGTTGCATATTCTTTATACTTCCTAATCAGGCTTAGCAATCAAAGTTGCGTGCCCTTTTATAAATTTTATTGGTTTAGATAATAGGTTGAACTCTTGAATTTGCCAAATAGATAGTACAGGTATAATTTTTGTCATAAGCATAACCATAAGAATAGATAATGATATACTTCCCAAAGCTATGATTATATCGAATATATCAGGATAAATTGTATCTGGGATCTGTTTTAGCCACTTTTGATGAATAAATTCTTGAGGAACAGACCAAGCAGCTACAAATAGCCTTATCCGATCTAATAGCAATCCAATAATAATTACACATGAACCAATCGCCATTCCATTTATACTTTTTCTTACTCTATTCCATATTAAAATCCACCAAGGAACTAGCCAAATAAATGTAGCTCCCGCTAAAAATGCCCATATCATTGGTCCTTTTACTAAAAGATCAAGAGTTGCTTTGTCATTTTCCGACCTACCGTACCAAAAAACTATAAATGATGAATAAAAAAGATATATCCAAAGAAGAGTTAATGCAAATAATAATCTTCCCAATGACCAAAATGCATCAAGATGAATATATTTTTCTAGTTTCATATTTCTTCTTACTATCCACAAGGCTATTATAAGTGCAGCCACTCCACCTTGCCATGAAGAAACAGTATGATACAAGGTATAAATTGCGTCTCGGTAGCCTGGCACAACTCCTTGGGCAAAATCAGTAGTATAAAGGAAATTAACCATTACCATAACAAAAAAATAGAAGGTTCCAAACATTCCAATTCTCATCCTAAGTGTTCTCCATTGAGAATCAGTACCAACCCATCCTCGGGCTAGCTTTTTACCTAATTTTTGCCTCCAACCAGTTGAGTTTTCTCTCATAACAGCAAAGTCAGGTAGCGCGGCAGAGTAAAATAGTGCTATTCCAGTAATTAGTAGAAGCACCATACCTATTATTCCCCATACATGAGGTGAATAATTTGGAGCCTCATACCAGATACTCCTTCTTCTGGTTCCATCAACTACTAGTGGTGGTAGTATAAATAATAAGGGTATTAAGACTATAATTGTAGAGATTCCGGCAAAAGAAAAAATAGCTGCTAACCTAGTTAACGGTCTAACCCAGTTAGCTTTTGCCATTACAGGTCCCATTGCAACCATAGGTGCTCCTCCGGTTATAGATAGTAAAAATGACACTAACGCAGCAACATATCCCCATCTTGTTGAATCATCCCCATAATTTATCCATTTAATTACCAGGGCAATTATTCCTATTATGGACATTATACCTAATCCAAAAGCAATAATTTTGAATCTATTTGATGCACCATTAGTTGTCTCCACTAATTCTTTAACTATTACCTCAGCATCGACATTTTTAGGAGGCAATGTATGGTGAGAATCATGATTTACATTTTTAGGTAAATTGACCATTTAATGGTGTCCTTCTTCTGAACTGTTTTTATCAGGGTCAACTTTTGCTAAATAAATAACATTTGGATCTGTTCCAAACTGCTCTAATAATGTAAAAGCTCTTTTATGATTACGTAATTTTGAAACTCTGCTATCCGGATCATTAAAGTCACCAAAAACAATACCGTGAGTTCCACATGCTGCAGAACAGGCTGTTTGAATTTCACCGTCTTCTAGTTCTCGACCTTCACTTTTGGCTTCTCTACTAGTTCTATTAATTCTTTGGATACAAAAGCTACATTTTTCCATTATTCCTCTTGATCTTATTGTCACATCAGGATTAAGATGATTTCTTAATGATTCAGGCCATACTGGATCCCAGTAATTAAAAAATCTTACAATATATGGGCAAGCGTTAGCACAATATCTTGTACCAACACACCTGTTATAAACCTGAACATTCAATCCCTCAGAGTTATGGTAACTGGCATATACAGGACACACTGGCTCACAAGGTGCATTTTCACAATGTTGACACATAATTGGTATAAATCTAGCTTTAGTATCAGGAAAATCTCCTTCCCAATATCTTTCAACTCTAATCCAAGATATTGACCTAGCTCTTTCAACTCTATCCTGTGTGTTTATAGGTATATTATTTTCAGCCTGACAAGCTATTACACATGCTTGGCAACCAGTACATTTGTCCAGGTCAGCAATCATTCCCCAATTTCTTGTTCCAAATTTTTCTATATCTGTTGTCATATAATTTTTTCCTTATTTAATGATCACTTTTTGATTTTGAATCTTTTTTTTCAAATAACTCTTTTTGATATTGGTGATGGTTATGCTCTTGTGCTTCTTTAGCAGTTTCATTTGGTCCTACTACAAGTACTGGTACTCCAGGTTCTACTGGTCTAGCTTCTACGTCACCTTCCATTTTAGGAACTTTTCTTCTATTACCAGTTTTATTAATTGTAACCTTGGTTGCTGCCCAGGCAAGGGCTCCAGATTCCTTATCTCTCATATCTTCAAGTATGGAAAGTATATTTGCTCCTCTTCCTTCAGCATATCTACCTCCATTCTTATTTCCTTGACCAATAGGTATTCCAATTACTCCTGGTCTTATTCCTGGATGTGGATAGGCGAGGGCTTCAATACTTCCATTTGAAGTAGCAATTTCTAAAACATCTCCTTCTCTAATATTCAGGTTTTCAGCTTCATGGCTATTAATTTCAACCCATGTTGACCAAGATGCAGAAGAAATTGGATCTGGAGTTTGTTGAGCCCAAGGTGCATAAGCTAATCTTCCATCTAAAATGGAATTTGAAACAAATGGAGCAAGGTAAAAATCTTTGGAATGATTTTTTTCATCAGATTTATGCTCTTCGTTTGATTGATGTTCCACTGAAGAAAAATTACTATTTGATTTAATTTTCGAAATACTTTGTGATGTTATTTGAAAATCATCACTTTGACTTTTATTATTAATATTCCACCAACCGCCTCTTTGAAGTATTCCATTAGTAAAGTTGTCAGGGTTAGTTGATATTATCGAGCCACCAGAAACAGAACTATGCAAATCTTTTAGATCTTTTTTAATCATTGATTCCATACTAGATCCAATGTTTTCACCTAAATCTTTAGAAACTTGCAAAATTAAGTCTCCAAAGCTTTTAGAGTTACTGATTATTCCAGTACCATCAGAGGTCATTGTTTGACCAACAATAGGTTGTTGAGTACCTAAAACTTGATAACCAGGCGCAGGCTCAGGAATATTTGTATCCCAAGATTCAAAACATGTGTTTTCAGGTAGTATAAGGTCTGCATAATCCATGGTGTCATTATAAACATGTCCAAAGCATACAACATTATCAATTTTACTCATTGCTTCTTTTATACCTGTGAAATCAGGCATTCCGTGAATTATATCTACTCCTCGAATTATGAGAGTTTTTACATCTCCGTTAGACCATTTTTCAATTTCTTTTTCCCACTCAGATAATGAGTTCCCACTAGCTGAAGAATTAATTTTTGGGAGTGCACCTTCTGGGTTAGGTAAGATACCACCTTTAGTATTCACGGAGTTTGTGAGTATATTTAGTGAATAAACCGCGCTTGCAATAAAGCTTCCGTTTGTATGTGCTTCTGATGACCCTCCAGCAAAAGCAATAGATGGTGTGTACTTAGCAAAATGTTTAGCCACTTCTTTTATTTTTTCTTCAGAAATATCACATTTTTTTGCAACGCTGGATGTTGAAAATTCGCCCATATCAAAATCTATTACTGAAAGGAATTTATTTATATTTTTTGGTTCAACTAGTTTATTAGTAATTATTTCATATGCTATACCAAGAGCTAAATGACCTTCTGTTCCCGGAATCGGTGACAACCAAACATCAGCGGATGCTGCGGTATTTGACATCCGTGGATCTACATGAACAAAATATCCTCTTTCTCCGTCTTTTCCTTCTCTAAAATTCCCGTACATTTCATTGTATTGAGCTGGAGAATTCCAAGTACTTAACCAATCTGCTCCAAATGACAGAATAGTCTTTGTATTATCTATATCTAAGTGAGGCAATCTATCTAAATCAAAAATTCTTTTCATTGTATTTTGTTGTATATTTTGAACAATAGGATCGAAATGCATATTTTTTGCACCGAATCTTTTTGCAAACTCATTTGTTACGTATGAAGAATGACCTCTTGTTGGATTTGTTATCACTGTGATTTTATCTTTGGACTCTCTGATAATATTTTTTAGATCATTAGTTGCTTTATTCCATGAGACATTAATAACATTTCCAGATTTAGAATATCTACTTAAAGGTTCTTTAATTCTATCTGGGTGGTATAGTATTTGAAGTGTGGAATCATATCTAGCAGTTGCCACTCCTCTGTTAATTGGATGATCAGGATTTCCCTCTACCTTAGTAGCTCTTCCTTGAACAACTCTAACAATTACACCATCTCCATTTGTGTAATCTGGCATACTTGTTGCGTACCAAGCATCTTCCCCTCTTACTAAATCTTCAGGATAACCAACTGGACTTTGAACTATTAATTCTTTTTCAGGCAAACCACAGGCTGCAAAAATCATAGCCCCAGCTGCTGACTTACCTGTCAGTGATAGAAATTCTCTTCGATTGATTTTCATATATTCTTTATCCTTAAAAAAATCTTAAAATATTAGTGATGACATGTAGCACAATCCGTCGGAGCTTCATTATCTCTATGACAATCAACACATTGTCTCATTTTTAGTGGTTCGACCTGATAAACTTTTTCCATTGAAGCAACATTTCCATGGCAGGTTGAGCAAACTGCTGATGGACCAGTTGTCACCCCATCAGTTTCTCCTTTGATATGTTCTGGGTTAGAAGATAAATATCTAATATGGGGTTCATGTACAAATCTTACATGGTCGGGTAATCTGTGTACTCTTCTCCAGTTTATGGGACTAGTCCCATCTTCACCAATTATTCCGGCCGCATCTCTAAGTATATTAAGTTGAGTATTATCTTCAGTACCAATTACACCATGACAATTTGCACAAAAATTAACAGGAGGAATGTATGCATTTGCTCCGGCAGCTGTAGTTTTGTTCACAGTTCTGTGACAAAAAGTACAATCTGTTCCAAGGCCCACCATAGCGTTACCATCGGCATCCTTATAGTCTAGTTGTTTTGTTGATGCATGAACTGTATGAGGGAAATTTATAGGTTGGTCAAATGTTTGTTCAAATCCTAACACAGGAATCGGCTGACCCCACCAAGCAGTAATAATAAAAGCAGCTATAGCTCCAACAAAAGCTAAAGTGAATAAGCCACCAATCGGTAGTAAATACATTAGTGTTTTTGGCAATTCAACATCACCTAAGTGAGTTGGTGGTGTGGGTGGTTTTGGGATATTAAAAGGAAGCTTTGGGAATTTTACTCCACCAAATATAGAGCCTAATTTAGACTCTTTTTCTTTTTTGTTATTATCCAAATCTAATTTTTTTCCTTATTAAATAACTTATATCCAGTATCTTGAATAACTTTCTTCAAGAAAGTTTAAATTTTGAGTGAACATTATTAAAGAGCCAATGATTCCAAGAATGCAAAGCACTCCAAAAGCATATAATGGTTTTCTAAGCTTAGTCCACTTTGAATCAATAGATTTATCACCAACTGCAGAAGGAATGATTGCATGAGCGGTAAGAAGTGATGGACCTGCCATTATTGCAAAACCTAATGCTAACCATAAAAACTTCAGTGCCATTCCTACTTCAGCCCATTGTTCTTTTGAAAGTGGTGCTGGGTCCATTGAAAATTTAACTCCTAAAATTACATCATAATTTTTTTTATAAAAATAATTTTTTCTAATCTTAATAAACTAATTTTATTCATTACCCAAAATCTGCGCAATATTCAAAAACATAAATTGTTGTATATTTTGATTAAAATTACTGTTTTAAGCATTATTTATAAAAATTATGCCAAATAAGAATATACACATAAATAACTTTATGCGAATATTATTACTACAACAATAAATATTATAACTTTCAACTTGCGAGGTGAATTTTGACTATTCCGAAGACAAAACTTAGGTGGATTTATGAGACTATGTATAGGATTAGACGCTTTGAGGAGACAATGCTAGAACAAACCTTCAAGGGGAATGCAATGGGGGTAACTCATCCATCGGATGGGCAGGAAGCTCCTCCTACTGGAATTTGTGCTCATCTTACTAATAAAGATTGGATTGGATCTACTCATAGAGGTCACGGGCATTGTATAGCAAAAGGCTTAGATACAAGTGCTATGATGGCAGAAATAATGGGTAGGTCAACTGGTCAATGTGGTGGAAAAGGCGGCTCAATGCACATAGCAGATTTTTCAAAAGGTATGTTAGGTGCTAATGCTATTGTTGGTGCATCTATTCCTCTAGCAGTAGGAGCAGCGCTAACAGCTAAATATAAAGGAGATGAGACTAATTCAATAGGGGTTTCATTTTTTGGTGATGGTGCAACGTCTCAAGGAATTCTACACGAATCTATGAATTTGGCTTCTGTATGGAAATTACCTGTAATTTTTGCCTGTGAAAACAATGGATATGCTGAAGCTACTCCTGCTTGGTATGCAGTATCAACAGAAGATATTGCATCTAGAGCCGAAGGTTATGGTATGCCTGGTATTATAGTTGACGGGATGGATGTTTTTGAAGTTTATGATGCTGCTGGTGAAGCTGTTAAGAGGGCAAGGGCAGGTGAAGGTCCAACGCTTATCGAGATGAAGACTTATAGGTATCACGGGCATTTCCATGCTGATGATCCAAAAAAATATCGTACTGATGAAGAGGAAAAGCTATTTCATGAAAAGGACCCTATTATTAATTTTGAAACTAGAGTGACTGATCAAAAACTTATTACAAAAGCGGAGCTTGATTCGATTAAGTCTAAAATTGAAAAGGAAATGACAGATGCTGTTGAATTTGCCTTAAATAGTCCTATGCCTGACATTAATGATTTGTATAAAGATGTGTATGTTGAGTATTCAAATCCCATCGAAGGTTTAAGGTAAATAAGGAGAAAAATATATGACTGAAAAAATAAATATAAATTCACTAGGCCCCGGATACGAAAATGTTCCTGGTAAAGAGATGCGATTTCGGGATATTTTTAGGGATACTCTTAGAGCGGAAATGATTAGAGATGAGAATGTATTCTTAATGGGGGAAGACATTTCTGGAGGTTTTGACAAAAAAACTAAAGAACCACTTGATGCATGGGGTGGTCCTTTTGCCGCTACCAAAGGACTTATTCAAGAATTTGGTCCAAAGAGGATTAGAGACGCACCTATTTCTGAGGCTGCTTTCACGGGTGCTGCAGTAGGAGCTGCATTAACTGGACTTAGACCCATAGTTGATTTAATGTACTTTGATTTCGTTACAGTAGCTTATGATCAATTATTATCTAACGCAGCAAAAAGTAGATATATGTTTGGTGGGCAGACAAAAGTGCCAATGACTCTTTTTGCTCGATCTGGAGCAGGTACAGGCCATGCAGCGCAACATTCTGAGAGTTTTTATTCAATGCTTGCTCATATTCCGGGTTTGAAAGTAGTAGTTCCTTCTGATCCATACTCTGCAAAAGGTTTATTAGCTGCATCTATTAGGGATGATGACCCTGTCTTCTTAGTAAATGATAAAAAATTGATAAATTTGTCAGGTTTTGTTCCTGATGAAGATTACACTATCGAAATTGGTAAAGGAAGATATTTGAGAAATGGGAATGATATAACCCTTGTAGGAATGTCATATACCTCAATTGTTTGTCAGGAAGCTGCAAAAAAATTAGCAGAAGATGGTGTAAATTGTGAAGTTATAGATATGATGTCATTATCTCCATTTGATGAAGATATTCTTATTGAATCTGTAAAGAAAACAAATAATGTTGTAATTGTAGACGAGGATACCCCAAGAGCTTCAATGGCATCTGAGTTTGCTGCTGTTATAGCTGACAAGGGGTTTGATTATTTAGATTCTCCAATTAAGAGAGTTACAGCTCCTCATAGTCCTGTTCCTTATAATAGAGATTTAGAACAAGCATTCATGCCTCAACCCGATGATGTAGTTTATTCAGTTAAGCAAGTTTTAGGTTTGTAATCTTCGTATTTATTTAAAAGTAGTATGTTAGCTATTTACTCGCATAATACTGATTTATCTTTGCTCATTATGCGTAATACAGTATAAGGGTAAATACCAGTACTATGACCATCTGACCACAAAAACTGCAGTGCGTATTTCCCAACCTCAAAATAATCAACCACGATAATATCTTCGTTAATAGTAGAAACATTTAATAATTTTTTTCCAGTCATTTCTTCGACACAGCTAGCACATCCACATTGGGATCTTAGGTATTTGTAGGGATAGATACATTGTGTTTTATCTGACCAAAAAATTTTTAACCCATTGTTAAGTTGTTGTACTTCAATTGGTATATTCATAATTTTATCTTAATACTAACCTCTAAATAAATTGACTTTTACAATACTCAAAATATTGATTTTTTTTATATTTATATAATACTTATTATACGAAATTAGTTTAAGTAATAATAAGTAACAAAGGTAAAATAATGTCAAATGAAGTAATAAAAGTAGGTTTTATTGGAGCTGGTACGAATACTACATTCCGTCATATTCCAGGGTTTAGAGCTATGCCAAATGTAGAGCTCTTAGGTGTAGCAAATCGATCAATAGAATCTTCAAAAAAAGTAGCAGAAAAATATGAAATTAAGAATATTTATAAAGATTGGATGGAGCTAATTGAAGATCCAGAAATTGATGCTGTATGTATAGGTACTTGGCCATACATGCATTCAATAATGACTACTACTGCACTCGAATTTGATAAACATGTTTTATGTGAAGCTAGAATGGCTGCTAACGCTTTTGAAGCCCGTGAAATGCTTCATGCTTCTGAATCAAAACCGAATCTAATAACACAGATTGTACCTCCTCCTCATCTAATGCATTGTGAGGCGCATTTGATGGACATGATTTCAGATGGTTATCTTGGAGATATAATAAACGTTAATATTAGAGTTAGTGATGGTAACGCTTATCCAGATTCAACAAGTGAAGTTCACTGGAGACAGATTCGAGAATATTCTGGGAATAATGTTATGTTTTTAGGAATATGGTACGAAAATTTAATGAGATTGGTGGGCCCTGCTAATTCAGTAATGGCTCAGTCTCAGGTAATCGTCAAACAGAGACCAAATTGGGATGGGAAAAAATATTTTGTTTCGATTCCTGATCAAATTGATGTAATATACTCCTTAGTAGGTGGCGGTAATGTTAATCTTTCAATGAGTTCTGTTAGCGGTCCTTTTTCTGAACCTATGGATCTTTGGATTTATGGATCAAGTGGGACAATAAGAATAAGAAGTAAAGGACCAAATGAGTTACCTGTAGTTGAAGGTGCTTCAAAAGGCGAAAAATCAATGACTGCAATTCAAATTCCTTCAGAAAAACAAGGAAAGTGGAGGGTTGAAGAAGAGTTTATAAATGCCATCAGAGGTAAAGAGCAAATAACTAGATCAAATTTTGTTGATTCCTTGAAATATATGGAATTCACAGATGCAGTTCAAGAATCTTGGCAAACAGGAAATAGGGTTTACTTACCTATAGGTTGAAATTATGACAGATAAAAATATTCAAATAGATTTAAATGCAGATATAGGTGAATCTTATGGAGTATACAATCTAGGAGATGATGAAAATATTGTCGAAATAATTTCATCTGCAAATATTGCTACAGGTTTTCATGCAGGAGATCCAAACCATATGAAAAGAACAGTAGATTTATGCGAAAAAAATGATGTAGGAATTGGTGCGCATCCAGCTTATCCAGATAAACTTGGTTTTGGTAGAAGAGATATGTATCTTGAGACTGAGGAAATCTCAAATATTTTAACTTATCAGATTGGCGCTTTGATTGGTTTTACTAAGCAAAAAAAAATTCAACATGTAAAGCCACATGGAGCTTTATACAATGCAGCAGTAAAAGATGAAAGAATTGCTACTGCGATCGTGAAGGCTATTATGAAATTTGATCCAGAACTAATACATGTAGTTTTGGCAGGTTCTTTATGGGAGGAAATTGCCAAATCTAAAAATGCCAGAGTGGCTAGAGAATGCTTTGCTGACAGGGCTGTTAATTCAGATGGTAGTTTAGTTTCAAGGTCTCTGCCTGGGGCAATTATAGATGACCTAGATGAAATAATAAAAAGATCAAAAAAACTTGTAATTGATGGCAAAGTTACTGCTAATAATGGAGTCGAAATTGATTTTGTAGCAGATTCTATTTGTGTTCATGGAGATAATCCACAGGCTATATTAGTTGCTAATTCATTGAGGCGAAGTTTTTTGGATGAAGGCATAAAAATATTACCCTTAACAAAAATGGAAAATATCTAGAAATGAATAACAAAAATACTAAAATCTTTCACTTAGGAGATTCTAGCATAGTGGTAAAATTCTCAGATAAAATTAATCCAAAAGACAATGATAGAGTATATAGTTTTTATAATTACTTAAAGGAAGAGCAATATTCTTTTATAAGAGACATAATACCTACTTATAACTCAGTGTCTATCGAGTATTCACAAGATAAAAAAAATTATTCTGAGATGAAAGAATTGGTTGAATCTATTATAGATAAAGCAAAAAGTAATAATTTTGAGTTTGAACAAAAAATAATAGATATACCTGTGAAATATGGTGGAAAATATGGTCCAGACATAAATTTTGTTGCAGATTATTGTAATATATCTATAAAAAATTTAATTGAGCTACATACTAATGTTGATTATCGAGTATATATGATTGGATTTTCTCCTGGATTTCCCTATCTTGGTGGTATGAATAAAAAATTGGAATGCCCAAGATTAAAAAAACCTAGAATTATTATTCCTGCAGGTTCAGTTGGTATTGCTGAAAAACAAACAGGGATTTATCCGGTAAATAGTCCTGGAGGTTGGCAAATTATTGGAAAAACTTCTGTAAGTTTGTTTGATGTGAAAAATAAAGAACCATCCTATATTTCTCCAGGAAATATTATTAGATTTAGAGAAGATTAATATGGCTTATTTAGATGTATTATCCCCAGGTTTTTTTTCTTCTGTGCAAGACAATGGTAGAGTAGGTATGAAGTCAATAGGAATCTCATCTGGTGGAGTACTTGATATTGAATCATACTCTTTGTCAAATTTGATTTTGGGAAATTCTAAAAATGATGCATGTGTAGAAATTATAGGTGGTGGATTTGAGGTAGTTTTTTCTGAATCTACTTTTTTTTGTATTACTGGAGCAGTTGGAAAAAATTACTTGAATGAAAGTTCAATATTACTTAATGCACCTTATTACGCTTCATCTGGCTCTAAGCTAAATATAAGTATTTTTGATTCAGGCTGGATTGGCTACTTAAATATACTGGGTGGTGTAAAGACAAAAAAAATTCTTGGTTCTAGATCTGTTTATATTAACTCTGAAATCTTTGGGAAAAAAATTGAAAAGTTTGAAAAAATTAATTATCAAGTTCAAAATTATTTTCCTCAACCAAAAATTTATAAAATAAAGAAAAAGTACTCTAACTTATCCTCAAATCAAGATATCATACCAATAAGAGTGTTAGAGTCTGCTCAGTTCAATAATTTTTCAGAAGTATATAAACAAGTATTTTTTAATTCTACTTTCACGATTTCTCAACAATATAATAGGCAAGGTATGAGACTATTGGGGCCAAGTATAGAAGCAAAGAAAAATAACCATGATGTTATCTCAGACTACGTAAATAAAGGTTCAATTCAAATTCCTGGTGACAAATTACCTATAATTTTACTTTCTGATTCACAGACTACTGGAGGCTATCCAAAGATTGCTAATGTGATTAGCGTGGATTTTTCCAAATTAGTTCAGCTTAGACCAGGAAGCAAAATTAAATTTGTATTAGTAACTATCGATGATGCTCAAAAGGCATACAAAAAAAATATTAAATATATGCAACAATCAATGGAAGAAGAAACATTAAATACATTTACATGCAAAGTAAATGGCTCAAATATTGATTTAAAGTATCACTTTGATGGGAATATTAGTCTTATTGGCATAGATGGCCGATTAATGCCCTTAGATTTTATTAAATAATTATAATTTTTTTGTTTTTTTGGTAGAATTTATTTTATTTTTGAAATTTTAAGTATATTTTTATTCTTGGAGAGAAATTTGAATTCGGATCAATCAGTATTGATGGATGGTTTGTATGTTACTTCTGTTGGAATGTTAACTGTTTTTGTAATACTAATACTTATCTTTATATCTATAAAAATTGTGATTAGGCTAACTTTAGTCAGTAAAAATTCTACTAAAAGTTTAGTAGATAAAGATAAAGATGTTTTAAAAATTACAACACCAAATGTTAATATTTCTGAAAGTCAAATTGCAGCTATTGCAGTAGCTTATATTTTAAGTGAATCCGAAGAAAATTTTGATGATTTTCAAAGTTATGAAAATACTCAAGATAATCCTAATACTTGGTGGTCAAATGGTAACCAAAGAACCCTTCATGGACCTACTACTCAATATTTATAGAAGGTAAATTTGTCTGAATCAAAACAAATAAAAATAAAAATAGGAACTGAATTATATTTGGTTGAAGTAGGTGATATTACAACCTCTCCAGTAAATGTAAATGTTAATGGCAATATTTACTCAGTAGATATATCTAATCATTTGAAAAAAAATATAATATCTCCAAAGCCAAAAATAAAAAAAATTACTCCAAAAAAAGAAGATAAGCAAGAAGTTAAATTAACTGAAAAAAATAGCAATAATGATTCAGTAGTTTCTCCTATGCCTGGAACTATATTAGCTATTAAGGTTTCAGTTGGCGACAAAGTTAAGACTGGCGATGAGTTACTAGTTTTAGAATCGATGAAAATGGAAAATATGATTAATTCTCATAAAGATGGAATAATTAGCAAAATTTTGGTATCTGAGGGTGATTCAGTTCAACATGGACAGGAACTAGTAGTTTTTTAGGAGGTAAATATATGGAAGATCTAACTTTAGGCATAAAAAATATTCTCGAACATCCGCAAATGATTATAATGTGGATTTTAGCTTTCATACTGTTATATTTTGGTATTTTCAAGAAAAAAGAACCTCTGCTATTAGTACCAATTTCAATGGGCTTATTTTTTGCTAATCTTCCTTTATCTGAATTTATAAGACCAGAAAAAGACGGTCATCCTGCTGGCTTATTAGTAACTTTTCAAAAAGTTGGTATGGAATCAGATATATTTCCACTATTAATATTTTTAGGAGTTGGCGCTTCTACTGATTTTGGCCCAATGCTTCGTAATCCAAAAACTTTACTTCTTGGAGCAGGAGCTCAGATGGGTGTATTTATTTCCTTATTAGGTGCATTATTATTAGGATATTTTAAGATTTTTAATTTTGGTTTACTTGAAGCATCTTCTATTGGTATCATTGGTGGTGCAGATGGGCCAACCACAATTTTTATTTCAACAAGAATGAGAGAACTAGGTGAATCTTTAAGTAATGTTGAGGTTATGGATATTGTAGGTGCTACTGCTATTGCTGCGTACTCGTATATGGCCTTAGTACCCATTATTCAACCTCCGATAATAAAACTTTTTACTACAAAAAAAGAGAGAAAGATTAAAATGAGTCAAATTGTTGTAGAAACTCCATACTATATAAAAGTGATTTTCCCTATTTTGAGCATATTAATAATAAGTGTTTTAGTTCCCTCAGCCTCAGCATTAATTGGTATGCTAATGCTAGGAAATCTTATAAAAGTCAGTGGAGTAGTACCTAGACTCGCGGACGTATCAGAAAACTCTCTAATGAATGTTACAATTATCTTTCTTGGTTTAGCTGTAGGATCTACTATGCCTGCATCAGTTTTCTTACAATGGGAGACCATAGGAATATTTATCCTTGGTCTTGTTTCATTTATTTTTGCTACAATTTCTGGTATTGTTTTTGCGAAAATAATGAACCTTTTTAGTTCAGAAAAAATCAATCCTATGATTGGAGCTGCAGGAGTTTCAGCTGTTCCTATGGCAGCAAGAGTAGTTCAAGAGATGGGACTAAAAGAAGACCCTGAAAATCATTTATTGATGCATGCTATGGGGCCGAATTTAGCTGGTGTTATAGGTACAGCTACTGTAGCTGGAGTTTTGTTGACACTAGTACCAAAGATTGTGAGTTGAAAATTATATGAAAACAAAAAATATGGAAGGCATAATACCAATAATATCAACCCCTGTTGATCACCAAGGAAATATTGTATTTGAAGACTTAGAACGACAGGTTGAATGGTTGATTTCATCGGGAGTAAATGGTGTAGGAATAGCGGTGGCATCAGAGATATTTAAGTTTAATGAAAAAGAAAAAGATTCTATATTAAAAAATGTAGTAAAAACCAACAATGGGCGAGTCACGGTTGTTATGAATACTGGTGGAGAAAGTACAGACTTAACTATTTACAACTCTGAAAAAGCTAAAGATTTAGGTGCTGATTCATTGATGATAAGGCCAACTTCATTTTGGTCCTACCCTTATTCTGAGCACTTTAATTATTTTATTGATATTGCTAATGCTGTAGATTTACCTATATTTTTGCAGGATCAACCAACAGCTCCTGTAACACCTAAAATGGCGGTTGATTTGGCTAATAAGCATGATAATTTAGCATACGTAAAAGTTGAAACTCCTCCCACAATGCCAAGAGTATATGAAACAAAATTACTTGATAAAGAAAATAAATTAACTATATTTGGTGGTGCAGGAGGAGCATTTGCAATTGAAGAATTTGTCAGAGGATCAGTAGGCACAATGCCTCACCCTATATTGCCCGAGATGTTTGTAAAAATTTGGAAAGAATATAAACTTGGTAATATTCAATCTGCAAAAATTGAACATCAACAATATTCAGAATTAACAAAAATTTTATCACAAGCTCTTGGCCTGGCTCCATGGTTATATAAATATATTTTAGTTAAACGAGGAATTTTCTCTAAGGGATCTGATAATGCTAAATTACCCTCATTGAAACCAGATAAAGAGCAATATTCTGAGATAGATAGAATTTTAGATAGGTTAGGATTAGTTTGATGGATAGTTTTTTTCAAACGGATTTATCTTTTATAGTTATTCTTTTACTTTTATTTTTATCATTGGTTATTGGAATAGTAGGAGGCATAGTTGGGATCCCTTTAGGAATAATTAGAGTTCCAATAATGAATTTTTTTGGGGTTGATTTTTTTTATAGCAGCAAGTACAAATCTTTTTGCCAGCTGCTTAGGGTCTTTGTCAGGTGCAATACCTGCATACAAACAAAAAAGGATAATTTTTCGTATTGTTATCTTGATTGGTGTTCCTTCTATGATAGGATCATTTTTTGGAGGATTTTTTGCCGATTCAGTTTCAGTAAAATTAGTTTTATTACTAGTAGCTTCAATGCTAGTAGCATCTTCATTTTTTATGATTAAGAAAGCAATATCTGAGATAAAGAATATATCTACAAGTATAGATAATCTAAATGATGGGAATTTGTCATTTTTGAGATTATCTAGCGAAGTTACCACTGGGTTTATTATAGGTATTATTGGAGGTATTATTGGAGTTGCTTTAGGTGTTTTGAGAGTTCCTCTAATGATACAAGTATTAAAAATTAGGCCAACTTTAGCAGCAGGCACAAATTTAGGATTGTCAATATTGATTACATCTTCTGGATTTATGGGGCATTTATTGAGCGGTAAGGTTGATTGGTTTTTAGTTGCTTTGATTACTACTCCATCAATTTTTGGAATGTATTATGGTTCAAAAATAGGTGGGAAATTTCACCAAGGCAAATTACGACTCACCATAGGCTTAGTATTACTTTTTATAACGCCTTTAGTTATTTATAATGCTCTAAATCAGTAATTTTTATTATCATGGATATTTGACCCATGATAATAAATCTTAACTACTTTTTGGTTTCCCAAAAGATATTACCTATTTCTTCTAATGCAGATTTAAATTCTTTTGCTTTATCTAAATCAACATTAACTTTTACGTAGGATCCAAGCTTGCAGGCATTCCATACTTTTTCATGCAAGTCTGGATATTTTTCAAGGTGCTCTGGCTTAAAGTAATCAGTCCAAATAACGAGAATGTCATTTTTAGCTTTTGTTGCATGCTCTTCTTTAGCTGCAACATATCTCATCATAGAGTTAGCTAAACTTGGAGATGGACCTCCTGAAACGTCCAATTCTTCCATCAATTCAGTCATTCTTACTACGGTTTGTGCTGCTTGAATTGCATCCCGCGGATCATATATTCCACATGGTATATCGCAATGAGCATATGCATCTCCGTCATATAATGGATTTAATTTATCTAAAGATTTAATTATTTTGTTTATCATTTATTTCCTCATTCAATAACAAGATATTTATTATTAATTGTTTGTATTATAAGATAGTCTATTAAATTAAATTAAAAATGTATAGAAAAACATATAAAATTTTTGAGAATTTATTACTAATTGTAATTAATTTTTTTCCCCAAATTACCAAATATCGTTACATCAGAGTAAATGGTCCTAGTATGGAACCTACTTTAAAAAACAACTCTAGTTTATTTATGAAAAGATTTAATTTAAGAACAGATAAACTAAAAAGATTCTCAATTATAAGATATGGAGATTCTGTCAATAAATTTTATATAAAAAGAATTATAGGTCTACCTTTGGAAAAAATAGAAATTATCGATAGCAAACTTTTTATTGATAGTGAATATCAAGAAACAGATATATTAGATAAAAATAAAAATTACAGTTGGAAGTTGACAAAAAATCAAATAATTCTCTTTGGAGACAATTATCTAAATTCAGGCTTCGATTCTAGAAAACTAGGTCCAATTAATCTAAGTGATATTCAGATAACGCATATTAGATAATTATTTAGTATTAAATTTCCCAAAACCTTTTTTATCTGACTTTGACCCAAATAAAAATATGTATATTATTGCTCCTGATATCCCGCCAATAATTGGAGCAGCCCAATATATCCAATGATCAGTCCATTCATTATGAATAAGGGCGGGGGCAAAAGATCTTGCTGGATTTATTGAAGCTCCAGTGAGATTTATTGCTACAAGATGAATAACTAATACATAGAGTGATATTGCAAAAGGAGCAAGGGGATTTTTATCATTCACCACAAACATAATTACAATAACTAAAAATGCGGTAAGTATACTTTCAATCAGGAACCCATCTAATATAGAGATATTTTCTGATAATTTATGAACACCTAATCCATTTATCTCCCACATAAAAGAGTGGATGATTAAAACTGCTAAAGATGCACCCGCTGATTGGGCAAAAATATAAATTAAACTAAATTTCAAACTAATTTTATTACTAACAAGCATTGCTATCGTAACTGCGGGATTAAGGTGACCTCCAGTTAAGTTCCCAATCATCAATATGCCCACTAATATACCAATAGAGTGGCCAATTGCAATTACTAGTATCGCTAATCCATCAAGATCGGAGGATAAACTCACTACTGTTCCTGCAGATCCAATAGCAACTAATACAAAAATGAAAGTTCCTAAAAACTCTCCCATAAATTTTGATAAAATTTTATCCATAAATAACCACCTTATTATTTTTAACCAGTTTTTTTTGATAGTATAAACCAAATTCCCCAAATGGAAACGATTAGCACGGGTACTTTAAATAATATTCCGTATCCCGAGTATAGCATAGAGATTGAAGTGAATACTATGATTGAGCAAATTGCAATTATTTTAATTTTTTTGGGAATTTCATTTGTTTCTAAATATTTTTTTACAAATTTTCCGAACCTAGGATTATTAATTACCCAATTATACATTTTTTCATTCGATTTCATGAAAAATGAGGTAGCAATTATAAGAAAAATAGTTCCAGGCAAACCAGGTAATATATAGCCTAAAATTCCTATTCCTAAAAATAGGAATCCCATACACATAAAAAAATATTTTTTCATATTATTCATAACAAAAGTTCATAAGTAGTAATTATTTTATATATTTTTTTTTAACAATATAACTATATTATTGAGCTAAAATCTTTCTTGATATCTGTAATAGTTTTTTTTGCACTAATTACTGCTGCTTCCATTGTAGACGGCCAATCAGATTGCACCCAATCTCCAGAAAGATATAATCCGGTGATATTTGTTCTATTATTTGGTCTTATTTTCTGTATTCCAGGCTGACAGCGAAATGTAGCATTAAACATTTTTATAACTGAAAAATTTATTAGTTTACAGTTCTGTGATTCAGGGAACAGTTTATTTATCTCTGAGATAAATATTTCTTTTATCAATTTTTTTGATTTATTTTTCCATTCCCATGCGTTACTTAATGAAATTACAATATGTTGAGTATTTGAATTAGAATTTTTAATTTCAGAATCATTGAAAATCCACTGTATTGGACTTTTTAATACAACCATGAATTTTTCAGTGAAAAAATGCTTATCGAACCATAAATGTATTCCTATTATTGGAGCCATATTAATTTTATTTATTTTTTGAAAAGAGGTTTTGTATTTCTCAGGAATTATATTTAGAAATTGATTTGGAGGTAATGTAGATATAACAATATCAGAATTGATTATTTGGTCATCCCTAGTCATAACTCCTTTGATTTTATTATTTTTTATTACCAAAGACTTTACCTCTTGGTTCTTAATAATTTTTGAGTTAGAATTCTTTAGAAAGTTTTCTGCAGAGTCTCCTAATAGTTTGGTTAGACCAACATTAGGTATAGCAAAATTTGCATTATTATCAGATTCTATAAATGCAACTTGAAAAAGTCTAATTCCTATACTCGCACTAACATTTTTCAAATCATCATTTAATGCAGGAATTGAAAATAATTCCCAAAAGCTTTCAATAGTATTCTCATTTTGATGGTTTTCTAATAGCCAATCATAAAAATTTTTCTCTTCCAGTTTCTGGAGATTTTCTTCTTTGATTTTTGAAAGTTTATACAAAGCTCTTAGTAGGCTAATTCTTTCTATTACTTTAAGGTGCTTATATAATAATATCGAAAAAATTTTCCCTAGTATTTTCATTGGAAATTTGTAAGATTTTATATAACTTATTTTTTTTTGCTTCAAAACAGGAATTCGTAATTTCTTTTCGAAAGAAATTTTTTCAGTCGAATTAATTTCTGACAAGAATTCTATGAATTCTTTGCATGCTCCGACAATTATATGTTGACCATTATCTATTTCTTCGCCTGAATTATTATCGTAAAATGAGTAAGCTCTTCCACCTAAAAATGGTCTTTTTTCCATTAGTACGTTATCTATTTTCTCTTTTGCTAGTTTACATGAAATTGCTAAACCACTTACACCTCCACCAATTACAAGAATTTTCATCTGAGGATTCCATTATAAAAATTTTTTAAAATTGAAGGTAAAATTATTTTAATTTTTTGTAATTTAGACAACTTAATTTTTTTGTTAATTACATCAAAGTTGCTTTTTTCAATTTCGTTAAGGATTTCATAATAAATATTCTTCATAATTTCAGGGCAAAATCTATATTTTTTATTTATTAGCGGGAATAATTTTTCACCTGAAGAAAAAAAGTCCCTTGCTCTTTTGGATTGAAATTCCATAAATTGTATTACATTTTCTTTTTTTTCACCAGATAAGATTTCATCTTCAGATATCTTGAAATTTCTTAGCTCATCTTTGGGAAGATAAAATCTACCCATTTTATAATCTTCCTTAATATCTCTTAATATATTGGTTAGTTGTAGAGCTATTCCTAAATCTGTTGCATACTTATGAGCTTTAGAATCATTTACACCAAAGACTTCAATCATGGCTAAGCCTGTAGAACTTGCAACTTTTTTGCAATATTCTGTAAGTTGGCTAAAGTTCTTGTATTTCTTTTTACTAAGATCCATTCGGCATCCATCAATAACATCTTTAAGATGGCTAAGATTTTTTGGATACTTTCTTAGAGTTTCACCTAAAGCAATCCATAATCCTTTATTTCTCTTAGACTTTAGGCAGTCATTTAATTTCTTTTCAAGTTCAATAAGTTGCGATTCAATATTTTTTTTGGAAATATCTTCATTGTTGTCAACAACATCATCAACTAATCTACAAAAAGCATAACCTGCATAAATTGCATTTCTTTTTTCTCGGGGTAAAATCTTAAAAGCATAATAAAAGTTTGAAGATGCAGATTTGGTTAATTTTGCTGCAAAATTATAAGAGTTATTTATTTCACTTTTCGAATGTTTCATTTTTAAAATTCTTTTTTGATACGGGTGTGAGACCTAATTTCATCCTAAAATAAACCGATGTAAAGATATATATTTTATCTAACTTGCTTAATGTTGGCCTCATGCTAATGGTATCAAAATTATTTTTTTCAATTTTTCTAAGAATTGATAGCCCACCTAAAGTAAATAAACTTAATTCTAGTACTAATTTTTTATCAATATAATTAGCTAGAGTGTATCCCTCCTCGTAAAGTTTTTTTGTTCTTATTATTTGAAATTTCATCAATTTTTTTAAATTTTCGGAATTTATTTTTTGTTTTATATCAGATATTTTAATATCAAATTTTTTTAAATCACTAGCGGGGATGTATAATCTATTATTATCAATATCTCTATTTATATCTTGAAGAAAGTTTGTTATTTGAAGTGCAGTACAAATTTTATCCGATAGTAATATATTCTTTCTGTTTGAGCAATTTAATAGCTGTAATATAATTCTCCCTACTGGATTTGCAGAGTATTTACAATATTTTAGTAAATCATCATATGTTTTAAAAAACTGGTTTTTTTGATCTATGATATTAGCAATTATTATTCTTCTAAATAAATATTTTTTTATATTAAAAGTTCTAATTGTATTTTCTAAAGCAATAAAATAAGGGTGGGTAGACTTTGATTTATAGCACTTATTTAGCTCTTTTTCCCATATTTTTAGATTTTCTATTCTATTGCCACTAGACTCATCACCAATATCATCAGTTATTCTACAAAATGTATATATTGAATAAAAATGCTTTCTAATATTTTTGGGAATGATTTTTGACCCGACAGTAAAATTTTCATAATGATTAAGTGTAAACTTTTTGCATTCTTCAAAACACTCTTCAATATACTCAGTATTTGAATTTATTTTATTTATTTTGAGTTTAGGAAGTATATCCATAATATGTGAAGTCATAATATCTAATTTTTATTATATGAGCTATAAATTTCAAGAAGTTGAGAAATATTTTCCCTGAAAACTGAATTTTTATTAATTCTTTTCAAAATTTTCAATTCTAGGAATTTCTTTTTATAATCATAAGCTTTTTGCACTGATAGTAATAATGCAAAAGGTAATTGAATTTTTTCTAACATTTCTGTAAAAATAAATATCTGATTATCTATAGAAGCTGCATCGTAATTTTTGTATATCCAAGATTTATATGCCGTTGAATTTAATTTACTTTTTAATGTTACGTGTTTACTAATATATAAATCAATGGATGCTAATTCAGCAAACATTTTTAAACTACTTATAAATGATTTATTAATTTCTAATGATGGGAGTTTCTTTTTTGAGTCCCATGTAGTTGGATCACCGTTAAGCATAGAAACATGAGAAGGAATTATTATATCTCCAATTTCATAAAAATCATTTGTTGATGAACAAAAACTTGCTAAAAATATTTTTTTGGGATTGTACTTGTTAACATGATAAGAAATAACATTATTAAATTCATATTGATTTTTAATTATAATGATTTTTATATTTTCTATTTTGTTAGATATATATTCATCATAATTATTATCTGAAAAATACTCAAAAAATTTATTATTTTTTATTAGATTATTAATTACTATTTTATTTGTAGATATAATTAAGTTCATTATCTAATTCAAATTCAAACATTTCTTATTAGTAAAAATTTACCAAGGTCAATTAGATCACTTTTGATTTTTTCATTAATACTTGATGAAGTAATTTCCTTCGTACAACTATTCCATGTTTTATCTAATAGATTTTCACAATATTTATATGTTTTCAAGTGATCCATAATTTTTAATATAAATTTTATTTCTTTTCCATTAAGGTTTCTTTTTTTTGCAAATAAATCATTAATTTCTTTTTTATATTTACCTTTTGAATAATTTATTGCATGAAGAATCGGCAGAGATTTTTTTTTCTTTTCAATATCTGCTCCTACTGGTTTTCCAGTTTCATCATTTCCCCATATACCTAACATATCATCTCTTATCTGGAAGATCTTACCTAATTCCTTACCTATGATTTTGATGGAGTTGATTTTATCAAAATTATTTTGAGATTTATTTTGCCCTACTATTGCTCCAATATGTAATGAAGCTTCAATGAGTGCGCCTGTTTTTCTTTGAATCATGTCTAGGTAGTCGTCTATTGTTATTTCTGTTTTTTGCTCGAATGAAATATCTAAAAATTGCCCTTCCATCATTGTTAAATATCTAGATGATAGTATATATGATGCTTCAAGTTTGACCTTTTCATTTATTTTTAGTTTTTTATTAGTTGCTAGATCAGCAATTTTTAGCATAGCATTACCAGAAATTATTGCTGCAGGTATTCCCCACAACTTCCATAAGGTAGCTCTGTGATGCCTTAATTCATCCATATCTTCGATATCATCGTGAATAAGAGAGAAATTATGTATTAACTCTATCGCTACTGCGAAAGGAACAGCAGCTTCAATATTTCCTCCAACTGCATCAGCTCCTAATAAAACTAGGTTTGGACGAAGTCTTTTTCCCGTTATTGTTTCAAAATTTTTACCATTTTCATCAGCCCACCCAAGATAATATTTATGAGTATCATAAATATTGTTTGTTAATTTTTTATATTCTTTTTTTAAAGCATAATCGATTTTTTCTTCATATCGGTGAAAAAAACGAGGAGAGGTTTTATTTTTGGAATGGATGTTTTTCATAAAAAATCAAGTTATATATATTATAAATGATTTAAGGGAGGTATTTATTAACAATATCTTTGTTTTTATTTTGTATAAAATATGATAAACTCATTATAAGATTAATTATATACAGTGGTATTATGTATTATGAATATTGATTATTATAAAGTACTTGGTTTGAAAAAAAATGCTTCCGAAAAAGATATTAAACTTGCTTTTAGAAAGTTAGCAAGAAAATTTCATCCTGATGTAAACCAAAATGATGATCAACTAAAAAACAAATTTCTTCAAGTTAATGAAGCACATGAGGTGCTTAGCAATAAAAAATCTCGTTTAGATTATGATGAATTTGGAGAAAAATGGAAACATGCTGATCAACTTAGATCAATGAGATCAGGATTTAATAATAATCATAGATCTAAAAATTTTGATATGCGAGATTTATTTTCAGGTTTTGGTTCTTCAAACATGAACGATGTGTTTAACTTTAAGCCTAAAAGAGAAATAAGAAAGCAAAAATGTGAAGTTTTATTAGATATCCATGAAATTTATAGTGGTACAAAAAAAATGTTAACACTGTTAGGATCAAACAATTCTTCTAAGAATATTGAAGTCACTATACCTAAAGGGGTTAAAGAAGGACAAAAGATTAAGTTTGTAATTGAAGATGATATTCAGGTAATAGCAACAATAAAGATTAAGACTAGTAAAGAGTTTCTTATAAATGGTGAAAACTTAACTAAAGTAATCAATATACCTTTTATTGACATGATACTTGGAACAGAAATTAAGGTGGAATCATTTAGAGGTTCATTTATGTTAAATATTCCGGCTTTAACTCAAAACGATCAAATTTTTAGAATTCCAAATAAGGGATTGCCTTTTTACAAAGACAAGAGATTTGGTAATTTACTGATAAAGATAAGAGCTGAATTACCAAAAGAAATTCACGACGATCAGATTAAATTATTTAAACAGTTAAAGTTAAACTATAAAGAATTGAAAGATATAGAAGCATGAACATGGAATTTAATCAACCTGTTTTTGCAATAGGTATAGTCGCTCATATGGTTGGAGTCCATCAGCAAACTCTAAGAAATTATGAAAGATGGGAGCTTGTTGTACCTCAAAGATCTCAAGGAGGAACTCGTTTATATTCCAATAGAGATGTGGAAATTATAAAGCAAATTTTGAAATGGAAGGAAGAATTGGGACTTAATTTAGCTGGTATAGAGGTAATGACAAAGCTTTTGAAAAAAATCAATTTATTAGAAGAAAAACTTGATAATCTAACCTTAGAAATTGTGCGGCTTAGAGATGATAATTATAAATTTCCAACTGAGTAAATACTATAAGGAGAAAAAAAATGGTGATGCCAAATGAACAAGAATGTACTGAACAAGCTTTTAAGGCTTTACAAGATTCACAACAGCTTCTTATTCCAATGAAACATAATCAATGGGATGTAGAGCATTTATTTTGCGGCTTACTAGAAGTACAAAACTCACTTTCAGCAAAAATCTTAGAGAATTTAGATGTTAATGTTGGGTCATTAATAACTGAAGTTAGAGCAAAACTTGAAAAGGCTCCCAAAATTGGAACACAGGGACAATTTTATATAACACCTAGAATGCAAAATATTTTTAGTGTTTCTAAACAAGAAGCAAGAAGATTAAAAGATGAGCTTATTGGTGCTGATCATTTACTTATAGCAATAGTAAAGCAATCTGATGGTGATACAGGTGAAATTTTATCTAAATACAATATAACAGAAGAAAATGTTTATAAATCTTTATTGCAAGAAAGAGGTTCAGCGAGAGTTACAGACCCAAGAGCTGAAAGTAAATATAAAGCATTAGCAAAGTATAGTGTTGACCTTACAAGTCTTGCCCAAAAATCAAAATTAGATCCAGTAATTGGAAGAGATTTAGAAATAAGAAGAGTAATGCAAACTCTTACTAGAAGGACAAAAAACAATCCAGTTTTGATTGGAGATGCAGGAGTAGGCAAAACAGCTATTGCTGAAGGCTTAGCACAAAGAATTGTTTCTGGAGATGTACCAGAAAGCTTGATCGGCAGAAGGGTTATTGCTTTAGAAATGGGTTCTTTGGTTGCAGGTGCTAAGTTTAGAGGAGAATTTGAGGAAAGATTAAAAGCTGTTATGGATGAAATACGTCAAGCTTCAGGAGAAATAGTTTTATTTATTGATGAAATTCATACAGTAGTCGGTGCAGGTGCTGGGGAAGGAGGACTAGATGCTTCAAATATGATGAAACCTGCCTTAGCCAGGGGAGAATTACAAACTATTGGAGCTACTACTCCTAATGAATACAGAAGATACATAGAATCAGATCCTGCATTAGAGAGGAGATTCTCTCCTGTGTGGGTTGAAGAGCCTGAAAATGATGTTGCTCTTGAAATGCTTGAAACATTACGTCCTAGATATGAAAAGCATCATGGATTTACCATCGAATATTCAGCTTTAAAAGCGTCAGTTGATCTTTCTTCAAGGTATATTTCAGATAGATTATTACCGGATAAAGCAGTTGATCTAATAGATGAAGCAGCTGCAAAAAAAAGGATTCAAAATGAATCTTTACCCGCTGAGCTTAAGAGTATACAACATCGGTTGCAAAAAATTGAAGAAGATCAACAAGCAGCATCCAATAGAGGTGATCATGAAAAAGCTGCAAATCTTAAGATGGAAAAGATTAATTTGGATGGAGATTATACTAAACAAAAAAAGCTTTGGGAAAAATCTCATGAGATAAGTAATATAGTTACGGATGAAGATATTGCATCTTTAATTTCTGAAAGAACAGGAATTCCTGTTACTAGATTGGTAGAAAATGAATCTAAAAGGTTACTTAATCTTGAAAAAAGATTACATAAAAGAGTTATTGGTCAAGAACATGCAGTAGAAGTTCTATCTGATGCTGTTAGAAGAGCCAGAGCTGGCCTAAAGGATCCAAAAAAACCAATAGGAAGTTTTGTATTTCTTGGTCCTACGGGAGTTGGAAAAACAGAGTTAGCTAGAGCTTTAGCGGAATGTATGTTTGACGATGAGGATAATATGATAAGAATAGATATGTCAGAATTTCAGGAGAGACATACAGTTTCTAAGTTAATAGGTGCCCCTCCAGGTTATGTAGGATATGATGATGCAGGTCACTTGACTGAAGCAATTAGAAGAAGGCCATTTTCAGTTGTTTTATTTGATGAAATTGAAAAAGCACACCATGAAATATTTAATACTCTTTTGCAAGTATTAGACGACGGAAGACTTACTGATAGCCATGGTAGAACCGTTGATTTTAGGAATGCAATTATTATAATGACTAGTAATTTAGGCTCTGAGGGGGTGACATCAGAATCTTTTGGATTTCAAAAAAAATCAAGAACTGAGAATGAGAGTGCACAAATACGGTCAAATGTTGAAGAAACATTAAAAAAAGCTTTTCGACCAGAGTTTATAAATAGAATTGATGAATTCGTAATATTTGATTCTTTAGACGAGAATGATATTAAGCAAATAGTAGATAAGTTCATACTAGAATTCACAGAGAGGCTTGTTGGAATGAACCTAAATATCAAACTGACTGAATCAGCAAAAATTTTATTGGCAAAAATAGGTTTTGATAGAATGTACGGCGCTAGACCTCTAAAGAGGACTATACAAAAATTAATTGAAAATCCCTTATCTAAAGAAATAATTTCTGTAAATATTGAAGAAAATATTGAAATAATTGTAAGGGAGAAGAACGGTGAGATAATATTTGACTATAAGGCAAAGAAACAATCAACTAAATCTCCAGTACAAAAAAAGTCTAAGGCTAAAATATAATTTTTCTAAAATAATTTGTTAAACACAAAATATAAAAAAATACCAAAAATATATCTATATATAATTTTATCGATATTTTTTGCAAGTTTAGTATGGTTATTGATGATGCTAAGTAGTTCTATTTCCTATGAAACCTTGGGTTATTTAGGTATATATATTTCTAGCTTAATATCAGCTAGTTCGATAATAATCCCAATACCAGGAATAGGTGCAGTTTGTTTAGGATCTTTGCCAAGTTTAAATCTAAATCCTTTAGTTATTGGTATCATTGCTGGTTTTGCGGAGTCAATGGGAGAATTAACTGGTTATTTTGCTGGTAGAAGTATAAGTAGTAATTTTCAAGAAAATAAATTAAAGAAATTTGTTTTTAGAAATATGCAAAAAAATGGAACTCTGATTATTTTTTTTGGAAGCATATTTCCTAATCCATTTTTTGATATTATAGGTATTATATCTGGAAATATTAAATACCCTGTAAGAAAGTTTGTTTTGATTTTATTTTTTTCTAAGACCATTAAGTCTCTGATAATATCTTACTCTTGTTACTTGGGGCTAGAGTTTGTTATAGGATGGTTTAAATGATAAAACCTACTCTAGATATAATTATACTTTCTGCTGGAAATAGTAGCAGGATGAATGGCATTGATAAACAATTATATAAGATATCTAATAAACATGTCGTTACTTATAGTATCGAGCTTTTTAATCAGATGGAAGAGACAAGATCTATAACTATAATGCTTTCTGAGAATAATATTAATCAAGTAAAGAATATTATAAAAAATTTGGAAATAAAGAAGGATATTTACACCATGACTGGTGGTTCTAGACGGCAAGATACAGTAATGTTAGCTCTAAAAAATTTATCTTCAATTTATTCTAATTTGGAAATAATTGGTGTGCATGATGGTGCTCGACCATTTGCTACAAAAAAAATGATTACTAATGGTATAAAATCAGTTCATGTAACTGGTGCAGCAATTCCAGTTATTCCCATATCAGATACCATAAAGAAAATTTCAAATAATTTAGTTGAAAAAACTTATGATAGGAAAAAATTGGGTTCAGTTCAGACTCCGCAATTTTTTAAATTTGAAGTTTTGAATACTTCTTATGACTTATTAAATCGCGAAATTACAGATGATGCTTCTGCAGTAGAACTTTCAGGTGGATTAGTATCTACTTTTCCTGGATCTGTAGAAAATATTAAGATAACCAATCCTAATGATTTACAATTAGCAAACTCGATCTTACGAAAAAAAAATCAATTTGTTGACAATAATATTTCAAAAGAAAATAGATATGGAATAGGTTTTGATTGTCATAAACTGGTAAAAGGTGGGCCATTAAAGCTAGGAGGAATTCATATACCTTTCGAGAAAAAATTAGCAGGCCATTCAGATGGAGATGTATTATTACATTCTATAGCAAGTTCTATATTAGGTGCCGCTCAACTTGGAGATTTAGGCAGTAATTTCCCTTCAAGTAATAAAAAATTTAAGGATCTTAATTCTGAGTATTTTATAAATGAATCTGTGCGCCTTTTAAATCAGAAAGGGTGGAAGATTTTATACATAGACTCTACCATAATTGCTGAAAAACCAAGATTAGGCTCATCTGTAGAATTAATAACTGATAGCCTGTCAAAAATTTCATCCTTAAGAGATATTAGTATTAATTTGAAAATCACATCTACAGATTCTGTAGGATTGATCGGAAAATCAGAAGGAATTGCTGCTCAGTCAATTGCAACTATTTCAAAAATGTAGGAAAATTAATTTTTATGAAAATATATAATTCTTTTAGTAGAAAAAAAGAGATTTTTAAACCTAATAATCCAAATCAAGTGAACATGTATATTTGCGGTGTTACTGTTTATGATCATTCACATTTAGGTCATGCACTGAGTAGTATAGTTTTTGATGTATTATACAGATATCTAATATCCAAAGGATATAATGTAAAAAAAGTTCAGAATTTTACAGACATTGATGACAAAATAATTAATAAAGCTGCTAAGGAACAAACTTCATCTGAAATTATTTCAGAAAAATATATAGAATCTTTTTATAAATCTATGGATGCTCTTAATGTTTTGAGATCTAATATACATCCCAGAGCGACTGAAGATATTGATGAGATAATTAATTTTATTAAAGGGCTCATTGATAAAGGTTTTGCTTACGAATCGTCTGGGTCAGTATATTTTGATGTGCAAAAATTTGATGACTACGGAAAACTAAGTGGCAATATTTATTTTGAAGAATATGAGTCTTCACGACTTGATCAAGATTATAATAAAAAACATTCAAATGATTTCGCATTATGGAAAATTTCTAACGACGATGAACCCTTTTGGGATAGTCCTTGGAGTAAGGGAAGGCCAGGTTGGCATATAGAATGCTCGGCAATGATAAAAAAACATCTTGGTAATCAAATTGATATACATGGTGGAGGGATGGATCTAACCTTTCCACATCATGAAAATGAAATTGCTCAAAGTGAATCATTTACTTCTAAAAAACCATTTGTTAAGTACTGGATGCATAATGGTATGTTAAGAGTAAAAGGTGCTGAAATGAGCAAATCTTTAGGTAACGCATATAGCATAAATGAAGCTCTAAAAAAATTTAGCTCTGATGCTATTAGATTATGGATCCTTCAGAGTCATTATAGAACAAATCCTTTATTAGATTTAGAATTAATTCACTCAACAGAAAAGTCACTAAGTCGACTGAGAATAGTAAACTCAGAAATCAAATTTAATCCTAAACTCAAAGAAATGAATTTTGATAGTTTCAAAAAAAGATTTGTTGATGCTATGGATGATGATTTAAATACACCAAAAGCAATCGCAACTATTTTTGACCTAGCTAAAACGATTAATAAATCATCTTCTACTTATAATATTAGTGAAGGATTAATTTTGTTTAAAGAAATATCCAATATCTTAGGATTTAATTATAAAAAAATAGAAAAAGAAACAAAAATTGATTCTTCAGATATAGAATCTATGATCTCAAAAAGAAATCAGGCTAGGCAAAATAAAAATTGGGAAGAGGCTGATTTAATTAGAGATGAATTGACTAATATGGGTATCGAAATTACAGATACTTCAGATGGAACTAAGTGGAAATAGCTAGCTTTATCCTCCAAATCTTACATTTAATATCGCAATACCTACAAAAATTACCGCTAGTATAATAGTTAGCCTAAATAATAATTGCTCTAAACCCCTTCTTGATCTAAAGGTACTTGTAGCTTCACCAAATAGTGAAGAACCTGAACCTCTTGCTTGAAGAAGCAATACTGCAATTAGAGAGATTGCAATTATTATAAGTAATATACTAAACATTGTGATTCCTTTACAAAATATTATATATATATCTAACTAAGTTTACTAATGATAAGTTGGCTTACTTCAGATGCATCTGCTTGACCTTTAGTTTCTTTCATTACCTGTCCAATCAAATATTTCAAAGAAGCTTCTTTCCCGTTTTTATAATCATTAACTGCTTGATTATTCTTTTCAATGATATCATCTACTATTGGAGATAAGGAATCAGAATCTGAAATTACCTCAAAACCTAGTTCTTTAATAATACCAACAGGTTCTTTGCCTTCATGATACATTATCTCAAAAACTTTTTTCGCAGAGTTATTATTTATCTCTCTATTCTTAAATTTTTCAACCAATTTAAATAAGTTGTAGGGTGTAATTTTGGTTTCATAAATATTTTTTTTGTCATCAGTATTCATTAGTCTTGTCATCTCACCAATAATCCAGTTTGCTGCCTCTTTAGCAAATGAATATCTATCTGCATCATTTTTATAATTCCCATTATTACATAGTTCTTCATAGTATTGAGCATTTTTCAATGAAGTTGTGATTATACTAGAATCATATTCAGAAAGACCCCAAAAGTCTTGAAATCGTTTTTTCTTTTTTGAGGGTAATTCTGGCATAGATTTATTGATTTCATCAATCCATGATTTTTTGATTTCTAGAGGTGGTATATCTGGCTCGGGGAAAAATCTATAATCATGAGCTTCCTCTTTGCTTCTTTGAGGAATTGTCACTCCTTTTTCGTCATTCCATCCTCTTGTTTCTTGTATAATTCTTTCATCATTTTTAATCAATTTAATCTGTCTTTTTATTTCATAATCTACAGCCCGTGTCACAGCTTTAATTCTGTTCATATTTTTCACTTCAACTTTTGTGTTTAATAAATTAGTTCCTTTCGGTCTAACACTAATGTTTGCATCGCACCTAAATGATCCTTCTTCCATATTTGCAGTTCCTACTCCTATATATCTTATTATTTGCTGAAGCGAATTAATGTAAGATTCTACTTCTTGTGAATCACATAAATCTGGTTCTGTTACTATTTCCATTAGTGGTGTTCCTGATCTATTTATATCAACTAGTGAATATGAATCTTGATCATTAGAACTTGGGTAGTGAATAAGTCTAGCAACATCCTCCTCCATATGGACCCTGTTAATTCGAATGTTTTTATTTTTAGAGTTATCAAGTTTTAACATTCCTTCTGTAGCAATAGGGTGATCTAACTGCGTAATTTGGTATCCCTTCATTAGGTCAGGATATGTGTAGTTTTTTCTATCAAATTTTGTAATTTTTGTAATGTTGCAATTAAGTGCTAGTCCTATTTTAATGGCATACTCAACAGCTTTTTTGTTTACTACTGGCAAGGTTCCAGGTAAAGCCATGCTAATGGGATCAACTATAGAGTTTGGTTCAGCATTTTGATATTCTGCGCTAGAATAACTGAACATTTTACTTTTGGTTTTGAGCTGTACATGTGTTTCAAGCCCAATCACTGCTTCGTAATCCAATTTTTGCTCCTGAGATAATCTTTTTACATTATTATAATTTAATAATTTTATATTGACTAGTGACATTAAAAACAATAGAATTTAAGTATAAATTGTTTAATCATTTGTTTAATCATATTAATTATATCTTCAAGGCAATATTTTGACTAATAAAAATACAATTTCGAGAAACTCAGATCTATCCGGTGATGACTATCAATGGGGTTTTACTACCGACGTTGAAACGGAATTGGCTCCAAAAGGTTTAAACCCTGATATTGTAAAATTAATTTCCAAGAAAAAAGAAGAGCCAAAGTGGTTGCTTGATTGGAGAATGAAAGCTTACAAGAACTGGGAAAAATTAAATAAATCTGAGGGTGAACCAGACTGGGCTATGATCAATTATCCTGGTATCGATTATCAAGATATATATTACTATGCTGCTCCAAAATCAAGTTCTAATTCACCAAAAAGTCTTGATGAAGTAGACCCTGAAATGTTAGAAGCTTTTGAAAAATTAGGGATTCCATTAAACGAACGAGAAAAATTAGCTGGAGTTGCTGTTGATGCAGTATTTGATTCTGTCTCTGTCGCAACAACAATGGAAGATAAACTAAAAGAATTAGGAATAATTTTTTGTTCCTTTAGCGAGGCTGTAAAAAATCATCCTGATTTAATAAAAAAATACCTTGGTTCTGTGGTACCTTTTTCTGACAATTTTTTTGCTGGTCTTAATTCTGCCGTTTTCAGTGATGGGTCATTTGCTTATATTCCACCAGGAGTAAGGTGTCCTATTGAACTAATGACATATTTTAGAATTAATACAGAAGGTTCAGGCCAATTTGAAAGAACTCTAATCGTTGCCGATAAAGGTTCATATGTTTCATATCTTGAAGGATGTACAGCTCCTTTTAGAAAATCACACCAACTTCATGCCGCTGTTGTAGAATTAGTTGCTTTAGAAGATGCTGAAATAAAATATTCTACAATTCAGAATTGGTTTCCTGGCACACCTGAAGGAGAAGGTGGTATATATAATTTTGTTACAAAAAGAGGTAGAGCTGAAAAAAACGCGAAAATTTCGTGGACTCAGGTAGAAACTGGTTCAGCTATCACATGGAAATATCCTAGTGTGATTTTGAAAGGTGATAATTCAGTTGGTGAATTCTATTCAGTTGCATTGGCTAATAATCACCAACAAGCAGATACTGGAACAAAAATGATACATCTTGGTAAAAACACAAAATCAACAATAGTTTCAAAGGGTATATCAGCTGGAAAGGGTAGTAACACTTATAGAGGGCAAGTTCAGATTCTTCCAGGTGCTGAAAATGCAGTAAACCATACTATATGTGATTCCTTATTAGTTGGCGATCAATGTGGAGCTCATACAGTGCCATATATAGAGGTACGAAATCCTACTGCAAGACTAGAACACGAAGCTTCAACTTCTAAAGTTAGTGAAGATAAGTTATTCTACCTTATGGCTAGAGGCTTATCAGAAGAAGAAGCACATCATATGATTATTACAGGATGGAGCAGGGATGTGATAAGAGAATTACCTTTTGAGTTTGCTGTTGAAGCTTCTCAACTACTAAAGGTCTCTTTAGAGGGCGCAGTTGGATAAAAAAAATATTAGATTAGAAACCTACACATACTTGAAAGAGAAATCATGTTAAAAGTAAAAAATTTGTGTGCATCTGTTGCAGATGTTGAAGATTCAGATATATTGAAAGGCGTGAATATTGAAGTAAATCCAGGAGAAATTCATGCAATAATGGGTCCTAATGGATCAGGTAAAAGTACATTTTCTAATGTACTTATGGGGAGGCCTGATTACGAGGTTACTGATGGTGAAATAATTTTTAATGATGAAGATATAGTTGAGTTACCTGTAGATGAACGCTCACATAAAGGATTATTTCTTGCTTTCCAATATCCTGTTGAAATTCCAGGAGTAAGACCTTGGCAGTTTCTCAAAGCTTCTCTAGATGCGAAATCTGAATATAATGGTGAATCCAAAATGTCTGTTAGAGATTTTTCTAAGCTTTTTGATGAAAAAGTTAAGTCATGCGGTGTTAATCCTGAATTAATTAAAAGGTCACTCAATGACGGTTTTTCTGGAGGAGAAAAAAAGAGAAATGAGATGTTGCAATTAGAAATACTTAGACCTCAATTAGCAATATTAGACGAAACGGATTCGGGTTTGGATGTAGACGCACTTAGAATAGTTGCAGATGGAGTCAATTCTATGCGATCACCTAAAAGATCATTTATCATAGTTACTCATTATCAAAGATTATTAAATTATATAAAGCCAGATATCGTTCATATTTTAGTAAATGGCAAAATTGTAAAAACTGGAGATGCTGATTTAGCCCTTGATGTAGAAAAAAATGGTTATAAGGATTTTCAATAGACTATGCCAAACACTCTAGATCAAAAAATGAAAATTTATAACGAAATGTTTAGTAGTATATACGAGAATGAAACATCCTCTGAGCTCAATAATATTAGAAAAAAAGGATGGGAAATTTTTTCAACTAGAGGGTTCCCTACATCTAGGAAAAAAAATGAATTATGGAAATATACTAACTTAAGTCCTATAGAAAAAAACATATATGAACTTGATTCTACTGAAGATAATATTCAACTAGAGATTGATAGTAAAACCATGCCAATAAGTGAAAAATGGAATAATTTTATTTTTGTCAATGGAAAGTTATCATCAAAACTCTCTGGCAGTAATATTGAAAGTGGTATAAATTTTTATAATATAAACGATCTAAGGCAAAATAAAAAATTTGCAAATAAAATCTCAAAAATTGCAAAATCAAGTGACCATGATTTTGTTGCACTTAATTCTGCATTGTTTCAGGATATAGCCTATATAGAAATTTCTTCTAGTATCACTCAGCCAGTCAATGTTATAAATATTATTACTGATGATAACAAGCAAAAAATTGTATTACCTAGGATTTTTATTGAAGTTAATGACAATATAAATATTGAATTAATTGAGTCTTACATTAATTTTGCTAATAACTCTCAGCTTGTCATTCCTGTTACAGAGATAAATTTAAGCCCAAAATCATCATTAAATCATTTCAGAATACAAGTTGAAAATGAAAATACTTTTCATATTGCCACTACTAGGGTTTCTCAGCAATCAGACTCTAAATTTTCATCAGTTAGTTTTGCAACTGCCCCACTAATAGGTAGAAATGACATACTTACAGAATTAGAAGGTGAAGGCTCAGAGTCGGATCTGCGAGGTATATATATAACTCATGGTAATCAACAACAAGATCACGAGATAAGTACAAGTCATAAATCCCCTCATTGTATATCAAACCAATTTTACAAAGGTATTCTTTCTGGAAAATCACATGCTGTATTTAGTGGTAAAGTCATTGTCGAAAGAGTTGCTCAAAAAAGTATAGCTACTCAAAAAGACCTAAATTTGATGCTTTCTTACGGTGCAGAGATAGATGCTAAGCCATCATTAGAGATATATGCAGATGATGTTGAATGTGCACATGGTGCTACTGCGGGACATGTTGATAAGAATTCATTGTTTTATCTACTTTCAAGAGGTATAAGTGAATTGGAAGCGAAAAGTATGTTAGTTAGAGGATTTGCTGAAGAAATGTTAGATGAATTCACTCATGAAGAGTTGAGTTTTTTTGTAGGTGATTTGATAAATAAGAAAATTCCACTTGTATTAGATGAATCAGATACGATTGGCACTACATGAAAAAATTAGATATACAAAAAATCAGATTAGATTTTCCAATTTTATCAAGAGAAGTCAATGGTAATAAATTGGTATATCTTGATAACGCAGCTACCACACAAAAGCCAAATAGTGTTATAGATTCGATTAGTAATTTTTATAAAACAAGTAACTCAAATGTTCATCGTGGTGTTCATACTTTATCAATCGAATCTACAGAAAATTACGAATTTGCAAGAGAAAAAATTGCTAAATTAATAAAATCTCCATCTCCAGAAACAGTTATATGGACTAGAAATACAAGTGAATCAATTAATTTAGTTGCTTTTACATGGGGTGAAAAAAATATTATGCCTGGAGATAATATAGTTATAACACCAATGGAACATCATTCAAATATTGTTCCATGGCAGCAAATAGCTAAAAATAAGAACGCTGAGTTAAGATATTTACCCATGTCTAAGGATGGTAAAATAGAACTTAATAATATTACTCAAATTATTGATTCAAAAACTAAGATTGTCTCATTAACTCACGTTTCGAATGTTTTAGGAACTATTAATCCTGCAAAAACAATTATAGATATTGCTCATAATAATGATGCAGTTGTTTTGCTTGATGCTGCTCAAAGCGTACCTCATATGCCAGTTGATGTTATTGATCTTGATGTAGATTTTTTGACTTTTTCTTTACACAAAATGATGGGGCCGACTGGAATTGGAGTACTATACGGTAAGAGGCAATTACTTGATGAAATGCCTCCTTATATGTTTGGCGGAGATATGATTTTAGAGGTTAGTTATGAAAAAGATGCAAAATGGAATACTCTTCCATATAAATTTGAAGCTGGTACACCAAATTTTGCAGACGCAATTGCATCAGGTGTAGCTGTAGATTATTTGAATGAAATTGGAATAGATAGTATATTTCAACATGAACAAAAAATTACTGAGTATGCAATGAGTAAAATGTTAAGTTTAAAAAAAATTCATATATTAGGTCCATTGGACTCAAAAGATAGAGGAGGAGTAATCTCTTTTTATCATGAAGATATTCACCCACATGATCTTGGAACAGCCCTAGATCAACGAGGGATAGCTATTCGTACTGGACATCATTGTGCTATGCCTTTGGTCAGAAGCTATGATTTAGTTGCTGCTGCTAGAATAAGTTTCTATGTTTATAATACTTATGATGAGGTTGATACTTTTATATCTGCCTTAGAAGAAATTGAAGGATATTTTACTAAATGATTACCCCAATGGGTGGATTAGATGGTCTTGATGATTTATACGAAGCTATAATATTAGATCATTATCATAATCCTAGGAACAAAGAATTCATTGATAACCCTGATTTTGATGAGGAAATTAATAATCCTTTTTGCGGTGATGAATTAAGAATACAAGCAAAATTTACTGATACTAAAGTTACTGAAATCTCTGTTTCTGGTAGAGGTTGTGCAATCAGTCAAGCTTCAGCATCTTTGCTTGCAGAGTATGTTCAAGGAAAAAATATAGAAGAAATTTTTAACGCAGTGAATATAGTTAGAAATATGCTCAAGGGTGAGGAAATTTCAGAAGATGATAAGGAAAATATTAAAGATATAGATGCTCTCTCAGGGGTACAAAAATTTCCTATTAGAATAAAATGTGCATTATTGGGTTGGACAGGTTTTTATGATCTGATTAATACTAATTTGCGTTCTTAATAAACCAATCTACTGTTTTTCTTATACCTTCTTCAATATTGAATTTTGGGCTCCAATTGATTTCTTTTTTTGCTTTATTAATATCTAGCATGATTTTCTTAATATCTCCTGGTCTTGGTTTTCCATAAAGAGGTGGGTCGGAATATCCACAATATTTTGATATTAGAGAAAATATTTTATTTGTTGATGTTCCTTTTCCTGTACCAATATTGTATGGTCCATGCCCGTTCGATAAACCAGCTAAAAGTATCGCTCTGATAACATCATCAATATAAATATAATCTCTTTGATCTTCTCCATCACCAAAAATTTGAAAATGTTTTTTTGATAAGATTGCTTTTATAAATATAGCAATTACTCCTGCTTCACCATGAGGATCTTGTTTTGGGCCGTAAACATTAGCTAATCTGAGAATACTATATTTTATTTTATATAGTCTTTTATAAATTTTTAGATAATTTTCTACAGAATACTTTGAAGCACCATACTGAGAAAGAGGCATAACGGGAGAATCTTCTTTAGCAGGCAGTTTTTCTGCTTCACCATAAACAGTCCCACCAGATGTTATATAAATAAATTTATGATTATGATTTAATTTTTTGATAGATTCTAAAAGATTGAGACTGCCGATAATGTTGATTTTTGCATCTGACAAAGGGTCTTCTGTTGATCTTGAAACACTAATTTGTGCAGCTAAATGATATGTAATGTCAGGGTTGAAATCAACAATCAATTCACTAATGTTTTTATCTAAAATATTCATTTTACATATTTTTAGTTTTTTTTCTTTATTCGGAAGATTATTTATTTTTCCTGAAGAAAAATCGTCAACAGCTAAAACTTGTATATTATTTTCAAGTAATTTCTGAGTTAAGTTTGAACCAATAAAACCAGCTGCTCCAGTTATTAATGCTTTTTTTAACATGTTTGACCTAAAATTTAATTTAAATTTTGATATATTGTTTATATAATTCTAATTTATTTTAAACATAAATCAATAATTAGCTAATGAAGGAAAAAGAATTTGAAAAATTTAGATATCATGGTTTCTAGACATTCAGCATTTTATAGTCCTCTGATTGCTTGTATAGCTGGTGACTTTTTGAATTCTGAGGGTATTGAAGCAACATATAATATTGTTAAAGATGGTGGAAATAGTGCTATGGAAGTTGGTTCTGGGAATATGCATGTTGCTCAGGCTGCCGTATCAGCAAGCTGGGGCCCCTTAGACAAAGGCGAAAATTTAGCATTCACACATTTTGCCCAAATAAATAGATTTGATGGTTTTTTTATATTAGGTAGAGAGAATGACAAAAATTTTTCTTGGGAAAAATTAAATAAATCAAAATTTCTTTATGTTCATGGAGGGCAACCTGAAGCAATGTTAAGATATGCTGCTTACAAAGAAAATTTTAATCTTGATCAAGCTGAAAATATTTACTCTGGTGGAGGTGATCAAATGATGATGCAATGGAAAAATGGATTAGGAGAATATTTTCATGAACAAGGCGCTTTCCCACAACAACTAGAGTATGAGGATAGAGGATTTATATTAACTTCTGTAGGTAAATCTATTGGTCCAGTTGCTTTTTCTAGTTTAGTTTGTAGAAATAATTGGTTGAATACTGATGAAGCTGCTGCTTTTTCTAAAGCATATAGTGCTTCAAGGAAATGGGTTAATACAGCTAATCCAGAAGAGATAGCATATGTTGAGAAAGAGTATTTTCCAGATATGAATATTGAATCCATTTCTAAAGCGATAGATTTTTATCAGAAATTAGGAACATGGTCTGGAGAAATAACTATTGAAAAAGATTTATATGAAACAGCCTTAGATGTGTTTGAATTTTCTAATCTTATTAGCAAACGACATCCTTATGATGAGGTAGTTTCACAGCCTCCAAATTTTATATAAAAATTATGTAGCACTTCTATCCACATAAATAGTTTTTGTATTAGTGAAAAATTCTATAGCAGCTTTTCCCTGTTCTCTATTTCCAGAAGAACTTGATTTTAAACCGCCAAAAGGGACCTGGGGTTCTAATCCTGCAGTTTCACCATTTATTTTTATTACTCCAGCTTCAATTCTTTCAGCAAAATCCATAGATAAGTTAAGACTTTTAGTAAATATAGCAGCACTGAGTCCATATTGAACAGAGTTAGCAATTTCTATTGCTTCATCATAATCCTTAGCTCTAATTATAGATAACACTGGACCAAAAACTTCTTCACATGCTATAAAAGAGTCATGTTCAACATTTGATAAAATTGTTGGCTGTATGAAGTTTCCTTTAGCAAAGACTCCTTCACTAATTTTACTTCCTCCATGAATGATTTCTGCTCCGTCTTTTGTTGCTTTATTTATCATGTTCTCTATATTATCTAGAGACTGTTTATCTATAACAGGAACAACGGTAGATTTTTCATCTAAACCAGGACCGATACTAAAAGACTTTGTTTTTTCTATAAGTAATTCAGTGAATTTTTCTAAAATATCTCCAACGACTATTACTCTTGAAGTTGCAGTACATTTTTGTCCTGAATACTTCATAGCTCCTGATATTGTTATTTCTGCAGCTTGGTTTAAGTCTGCGTCTGGTAGTACTATTACAGGATTTTTACCACCCATTTCAAGTTGAAATTTATTCCCATTTTGTGCAGATTTTACCGCAATATCTTTACCTGTATTTGTTGAACCCGTGAAAGAAACAGCATTTACTTTAGGATTGTTAATTAATCTTTCACCTACTGTACTACCTGATCCTACTATTAGGTTAAACACACCATTAGGCAATCCTATATAATCCCACATTTCTGCGATTAATGTTGCTATTAAAGGCGTAGCAGAAGCCGGTTTTAAAACTACAGTATTTCCATAAACTAGTGCTGGCGCCATCTTCCATATTGGTATTGCGAGTGGAAAATTCCATGGAGTAATTAAGCTAACAACTCCCAAAGGTATTTTTTTAGTATAGAGCAAGATTTTTGGATTTATGGAAGGAACAACATCTCCAATTGGATTTGAGCCCTCAATACCGTAGTATTGTAATAATGCTATAGCTCTACCAACCTCACCACGAGATTCTAAGATTGCTTTTCCACATTCTCTGGTTATTGATTCTGCAAATCTTTCGGAATTTTTTTCTAAATATTTTGCAGCATTTAAGAGATAGTTACCTCTTTCTACTTGAGAAATATTTGACCATTCTTTTTTTGCAAAGTAAGCAGAATCTATACCATGATCAGCATCATTAGTTGTTGATGCTTGAAAAAGACCAAGTACATCATCATTATCTGCAGGATTTATACTACTAATGGTTTCATTAGAATCTGATTTTACCCATTCTCCATTAACATAATTTTTAAATGTTTTATACATTTATTTATTTCCTTTCAAATTGAACTGATACGCTTATAACAAAAATTAATCCATTGTTGGAAAAAGATATTTCTGTGCATTCTCCATTTGTTTATAGGATTATTGTAATCAAAATTTTCAACATTTGGAACATTAGGATTATCTAAATCTCTTGCTGCTTCTTCTGCAAATCTACTGGCTGCATATTCAGGATGTCCAATATGCATTAGTAATTTATGGTCAGAGGTTTCAAAGATTGTATGGCCAGATTGCTTACCACTAGCTAAAATATTTATATCTTTACTTTTTGATGCTTCGTTTAATTCTTCATCATTCATTCCTGCAAATCTGCTTTGAGGACATAAAAATTTATCGTCAAGAGCATTCATAATTTCATGTCCTGGATCTAGGTTGGTTAGTTCGTATAAACCAAATAATTTTTTCTCAAAATTTACTTTCTTAATCCCTGACATATAACCAAGTGCAAATCCTCCCCAGCATATTCCAAGAGTACTTGGGGTATTTTTTCTTGAATCGTTAACAATATCCAAAAATTCTTCCCAATATTCTACTTCTTCAAATTTTAAATGTTCAACTGGCGCACCTGTCACGATTAAACCATCTAAAGGGACATCTTTAACTATTTCCTCGTAGGTTTTATATAATTCATCCAAATGGCCAGGCGCCCAAGTCTTATATTTATGTGATTTGAGTTTAATCCATATTGGTTCAATTTGCAGTACTGATAGTCCCAAAGGGTGTATTATATTGAATTCATACTTTTCTCCAATAGGCATAATATTTAGTATACCTATTCGGAGCGGCCTGATATCTTGCCGCTCCGCTTTTTCTACAGGTATCCATCGAACTGAACTTCGCTCTAATGCATTTATTGCATGATAGTTTGATGGTAAAACTAATGTCATTTTTTAATCTTTATAATTTAATTTTATTTATTGCCTGATCAAAATCTTCAATAATGTCATCTATATGCTCTAGCCCTACAGATACTCTTATTGTAGATTGTTCCACACCAGCTGAAATCTGCTCATCAGCAGATAATTGCTCATGAGTAGTAGATGCAGGGTGAATTACTAATGTTTTTGAATCTCCAACATTAGCCAAATTACTAGCTAATTTTAAGCTGTCGATACATGTAACAGCACTATCAAATCCACCTTTAAGTGTGAAGGTAAGAACTGATCCATATCCTCTTTCGAGATATTTATCAGCCAACTTTTTATATGAACTATTTTCAAGACCTAAATAATTAACTGATTCTACATTAGGATTTTTTTCTAGCCATTGTGCTAATTTTAATGAATTTTCACAGTGTCTTTCAACTCTATATGATAAAGTTTCTAGTCCTTGAATAAATAAGAATGAATTAAATGGGCTAAGAGCAGCTCCATAATCTCTTAAAACTTCAAATCTTGCTCTAATACCAAAAGCAATATTTTTATCACTAGGAATCCCCAATGCATTACATAAGTCACTTCCAGTTCCAGATACGTCCCAATGAACTAATCCATGATAAGCTTCACTAGGTTCAGTAAAAAGTGGAAATTTACCATTACCCCAATTAAATGTTCCAGCATCTATAATTATTCCTCCAATACTGGTACCATGCCCACCAATCCATTTAGTTGCACTTTGCACAATTACATCTGCACCGTAGTCTATTGGTCTAACCAATGCTCCAGCTGCACCTAAAGTATTATCTACTATTAGAGGTATATTGTTAGAGTGTGCAAGATTTGCTAAACCTTCAAAATCGGGTACATTTATTCTTGGGTTACCAAGAGACTCTATGTACAAAGCTTTTGTATTTTCATCGATTAACTTTTCAAAGCTTTCTACGTTATCTCCATCAGCAAATTTTACGTTAATTCCTAGTCTTGGGAATTGAGCCTTAAATTGGTTATAAGTACCACCATATAAAAATGATGAAGAAACTAAATTATCTCCGGCCTGTGCAATATTCGCTATTGCTGTAAATTGAGCTGATTGACCTGATGCTGTTGCAAGCCCCAATAGTCCACCTTCTAAAGCTGCAACTCTTTTTTCAAAAACATCGGTTGTAGGATTCATTATTCTGGTGTAAATATTTCCTAGTTCTTTTAGAGTGAAAAGATTTGAACCATGTTCCTGACTGTTGAACACAAAAGATGTTGTTTGGTATATTGGAACAGCCCTAGAGTTAGTTGTTGGGTCTGTTTCTTGTCCAGCATGTAGCTGTAACGTTTCGTATTTATAATTACTCATGAGATTTTTTCCTTCCATTGAGTTTTAAGTTTGTTGTAATCCCAATTTTTTTCAAAAATTAATAATTTTAATTTAGATTATGAGATTATTTGATAAGATTTCTTGAGTGATATCAAGAAATGCATTTTTCTTTGCTTAAAAAGAAGTACTCGCCGTTATACTCAGGCAATTTAGCCGAGAGTGACAGCAGCAGCTTTTCATAAAGCAAAGAAAAAAACTGACGTAAAATAATGTTCAATTTATTTTCCTTATAATCATCGGAAAAGTAGCACGCTTATTACTTCCGGCAACCTAGAATAGGTTAATCGAGAGTGACAGCAGCAGCTATTTGATCCGAAGCTCGCTGATTCATCGACATTCAATAAGTTCATACATAGGATCTGAACAATATCGAAAGGATATATTTAAGATTACATTCAATGAGAATTTTTGTCAAATAAATTAAATAAATATAGTAAAAATTATATTATTTACATCTTAAATAGTTTAGTATTATATGGTTTTAAATAAATAAATATTATGTCACGTTTTTCAAGAGCAAAAAAAATTCATTATCAAACGGTTGAAGGTCGAAGATCTGTGCTAGAAAGTATAAGATCTGATCGAAAAATCCAAAAAATTTTATTATATAAAAATATTGAAAAAGGTAATCATTTAAAAGAAATCATTGATACTGCTGATACAAAAAAAATAGAAATAATTTACTGTCAGTCAGATGAATTAGATAAGCAAAGTCATACCAAAAAACATCAAGGTGTAATTGCAGTAGTAGAAGATCCTAAATATTATAAACTAGATGAAATTTTAGATAATATACCTGATTCTAAAAACTCTCTATTTATTATTCTTGACGGGATTCAAGATCCTCAAAATTTTGGTGCAATATCTAGAACTGCAGATGCTATATCTGCAGAATCAATAATAATTCCTGAAAGAAGGTCTGTGTCAATTTCACCAGGCTCGATTAGAGCCTCAGCCGGTGCCTTGGAGCATATTAAAGTTTGTAGGGTTACAAATCTAAACAATTCAATAAAGGAACTTAAATCAAAAGGATTTACGATTTATGGTCTTGATGGAAACTCTAATAGTATATATGCCGATATAAAATTTGGATTAAAATCAGTAATAGTTATAGGAGCTGAGGGTAAAGGAATTTCAAATTTAGTTAAGAAAAATTGTGATTACTTAATTTCTATTCCTATGTCAGGTAGAGTGGAATCCTTGAATGCTTCCGTAAGTGCTAGCATAGTCATGTACGATTATTTTATGAAAATTCATGCAAAAAAATAACAATAAGATTAATTCTTCAAATAACTATCATTGGATAGTATTTTATACAGTTGCAATAGCACTTTTTGCAATGGTTTTAGATTTTTCAATTGTTATATTAGCATTACCTACTATTGCGGAACAATTTGAAGTAAGTCTCAAAGCAGTTAGCTGGGTTATCATTTCAAGCTCACTCATTACAAGTGCTTTTATGCTTCCATTAGGAGCTATATCAGATATTATTGGAAGAAAAAAATTCCATATTACAGGGATGATTCTTTTTGTTATAGGTGCTTTAGTATCTTATACTTCTACATCTTTAGAACACTTAATTTTTGGAAGAATAATAATGGCTATTGGAAGTACGATGGGTCAGTCAGTTGTATTTGCAATTATTGTTGGAGTTTTTCCTAAAGATCAGAAGGGAAAAGGTCTAGGGATGATTACTACAGCTGTTTCTATAGGAGCAGCATCTGGTCCATTATTTGCTGGACCGGTAATAAATATTTTTGGATGGAGAGAAATATTTCTTGTTACAGCAATTCCAACTTTTATAGGTATAATTTTTGCTATAAAAATTTTAGATGAAAAAAGATTAGGTTCGATTACCAAGGAGAATAAAAGTTATGATTTTATAGGATCATTTCTATCAATAATTTTTCTCTCGCTACTTATAGTTGTTATATCTAATCCTTTTTCATATTCAATATCTGATTTAGAGTTCATAGTGATGATTATTTCGACTTTTATCTTTTTTATATTTTATATTTTCTGGGAATTGAGAATTGATAATCCAATGATAGACTTAAAATTATTTAATTACCCAACATTTCGATGGTCTACTCTCACGCGTTTTTTGGGTTTTATTGCTTCTGCACCAGCATTTTTATTAGTACCGATTTTTGTACAAAGTTTTATGGGCTATGATGAAACTGCAACTGGCTTGCTTGTATTTTTTGGAGCTTTTTTTATGGGTTTTTCTTCTCAGTTTTCAGGAAGACTTTCTGATAAATATGGGTTTAGAAAATTCACTTCGTTAGGTATGATTTTTATAATATTTAGTAATCTTTCATTTTCATTTTTTTCTCAAGAAACTAGTATATATATTGTATTGTTTATACTAGTAATAAATGGATTTGGTATGGGATTATGGATGGCTCCAAATATGAGTGCAACATTAGCTTCTGTTCTCCCGAGTCAATATGGTTCAACCTCTGCTTTTCTAAATTTAGTAAGAAATACTGCAACAGTGATTGGGCAAGCTATATCTACAGCTATAATTACTGGCATAATGTTAAGCAACAATATAAATGTTGAACTGAGTGAAATTGCAGATTCTATTAACCCAGATGTTTCATCAACTTTTAATCTAGGTTGGGATATAGCTTTCAAGGTTTCTGCATGTATAGCTATTTTAGCTTTGATTGCTTCTTATAAAACAAAAAAAATAAAAAATGATTAAGTTAGGATAAAAAAATGAAAAAAATAATTTTAATACTTTTAGGTATTATTTTATTTGTATTACTATCTGCAGCTATATTGTTTAATCATATATCAGCCACATTAACTAATAAAAATTCGCTAAATAGTACTTTAGAAAAAGCGAATTTTTATGATTATTTTTATGACTCATTAATTACTTTGTTGGTAGAAGATATTGTTGAAAAAGGCTATGAAGTTAATACATCCAATGAAAATTCTAAATTAGTTAAATTTTATGATGATGAATCTGCAAAAAAATCAATTAATTTATATGTAAAAACTTTAATTAGTAAAGATCATTTTAAAGAAAAGACCAAACTTACATTATCTGAAATAATTATGTTAATAAATAAAGAAAATCACAATTTAGCTTTAGATTATGAATTTGATTTAGTAATGAAAAATTCAATTCCCAACTTTAGAACTCTTTCTGCAGATCTAAAACTACCTAAGCTTTTAAAGGATGTTTTGTCAGTTCAGTCTAAAGAAATTTTGCAATCTTTGACTAAAGATTTAGGATTTGAATATACTGATGAAGAGATTAAGAGTGCTTTAGATGAAATCTTCCCTGATAAATGGATTGAAGATAATTTATTTTTAATACATGATTCAGCTGTATATTTTATGACTAAAGAGGATGAAAATTTTCTTGTTACAATACCTATTGATGACAGGGTGGTAATTGCCGCAAAAGTATTAAAAAATAAACTTAATGAAGATGATACCTTATATGATCTAGTTCTTAAGAAGTTATTAAATCCATTATTAGAAAATAATTTAGGTAATTTAACGGATTTCGGATACGGAATAACTGCCACGCAGGAAGAAGTTTTATCTGTTTTTAAAGCTATAGCACCAAAAGATTGGGTAGCAAAGCATGGCAATGCTATAATTGATTCTTCTGTGAGTTACTTAATAGTTGAAAAAGATGATTTATCTTATACCATCGATTTAACTGATAGACAATTAGCAGCAGCAAATGAGCTTAAGAAATTTGGGAAAAATAAATTGGATAATTTATTAACAGAATTACCTGCATGTCAAAATACTATTCAATCAGCTATTGCAACTTCTTCAATTTCCAAGAAAAATAAACCTAATTGTATTCCTGGAGGACAGATTGCTATTTATATTTTTTATGATGAAATGATAAAAATTATAAATGATGAAGTAGACAAATTTATAAATGAGCAATTTCCATCAAAGCTTGATCTTACATCAGAAGATGTGGAAGGTCTTGTAGGAGATGATTCCGAATTAATTAATCTTAGAAAAATTATTTCAGAAGGATACACTTTATCTAATGAAGATTTAATTGCTTTATTTTCTTCTGAGGAAGAAAGTATTGGTATTGAAGATATTAGGCATTTTCTTTCTGGCAATATCACTAATAAAAACTTAGAGGCAATTATTGGTTTGAAACTAAGAGAATTTGATGAATTTAGAAATTATATTAATCAAATTAAAATGTTAGAACGATTTTGGATTTTAGGTTTTGTTGTGACTTTTTTGATATTCGGATTTGTATTTAATAATTATAAAATTAAAAATATGATTTCTTTATTATGGATTAGAAATACTAGCTGCCTCATTCTGATTTTTAGTTTATTAATTGGGTTAATAATTCAGGTAATAAAGTTAGTTGATATAAGACCATATTTAGAAGATATACCTTTTCCAGAGTCTATAAATACTTTTTCCAAATTAAGTTATGAATTGAATAGCGATAATTTCATTTCACAGATAGTAAGTATTAAGAATGCATGGATTGATGGAATGTTCATGAATGCTTTGATTGTTTATATATTACCCAGTATGATAATTTTCATATTATCATTTGTTTACACAAAGAAAAAAAATAAAAAGGAAAGAAGCTAATTATGTATATAGTAATGGTCAGGTTAGAAGTAAAGAAAGATAAGATAGCTGAGTTTATTAATGAATCAATCAGTGACGCAAGGGGTTCAGTAGAATTTGAACCGGGGTGTAGAAGATTTGATATAGTACAAGATAATGACAAACCCAATCTTTTTGGATTTTGTGAAATATATAATGATAAAGAAGCTTTTGAAGATCATCTCACTTATCCTCATTTTAAGCAATGGGATAGAGCAGTCAAAGATTTATTATTATCACAACCTGAAGTTTCGTTTTGTAAGCCTGTTTTTCCACTAATGGATGCATGTTGGGACTCGAAAAATAATGATGCGGTTAAAAATGATTATTTTGAATCTGGATTACATATAATACATGCTCCAAAATATATAAAATTAGATAATATTGATGACTTTATAGATGCAGTAAATTTAGATGGCTTAGGATCAACTAGCCAAGAGCAAGGTTGCTTACGATTTGATGTGTATCAAAATATTAATGATAAATCTGAGATATATCTTTACGAAGTATATGTTAATGAAAAAGCATTTGATTACCACAAAGGAACTCCTCACATAAATTTATGGATTCAGACTGTTAAGGATTGGTATGATGAATCGAAGGATACTGGATTAACGAGAAGAGTAGGTAAAAATATTTGGCCTCCAGATAATTGGAAGTGGTCATCAGGAAAGCCACAAGGATAACCTTTAGATTTTATAAAATTTTTTGGCATTTTCACCAAATATTTTCTTTTTTGATGTTACGTCTAGTTCTGTTAAGATTTCACTAATAGAATTCTTTACATCTTTATAATCTCCAGCTAATGTTGCAACTGGCCAATCGCTCCCATACATTATCCTGTCTGGACCAAATAATGATAAAACATGATGAACATATGGTCTCAAGTCATCTATTTCCCAACTCAAATGGTCAGCTTCAGTTATCATTCCAGATAGTTTACAGAAAACATTGTCTATGCTAGAGATTTTTCTTATATCGTTTAACCAAGGTTGTATTTTTTTATTTGATATTTCAGGTTTACCTATATGATCTAAAACAGCCTTTAGATTAGGTACTAAACTCATAATTTTTGGAATAAAAATTAAATTTCTAGGTCTGGCTAGGAAATCAAAAGTCAAATTTCTTTCTGCAATAACCTCCAAACCTCTTACACCCCCGGAATTTATAATCCATTCAGGGTCGTTATCAGTTTCCCATAAGTGTCTAATACCTTTCAGGTATTGATTTTTTTGTAATTTGTCAAGACTAAGTTCAATTTTTTTATCCGTAAGGTCTACCCATCCAACTACTCCAGCAATAAAATCATACTGTTCTGCTATTTCTAAAAGCCAAAATGTTTCTTCAATTGATGGTACTGCTTGAACTATTATAGTTTTATCTACATCATTTTCTTCTATGATTTTATGTAAGTCTCTCGGTAAAAAATTTTTTCTTAGAGGACTATCTTTATCCATCCAGGAATAATCAAACCTATCTATTTCCCAGAAATGTTGGTGGCTATCAATTTTTAAGAACTTATCCATATTGTTAGTAATTTATTTTACCAATCTCTGGTTTACCTAAAATTGCAGTATCATGTTTTCCTGCAAAATTAGAATCAGAGTACCATAGCTCGTCTTTTTTTACACTCAAACCGTGAATGTATGCATCACCTTTGTCTAACTTAATTACCTCTTTTTCTTTACCAGTTTCAGTACAATATTTGATAATTACATTATCTGTTGTATGGGCACACCAAATGCCATTATTGACTCTAGCTAATCCATGTAATCGTGGTAAATTAACAGGTAATTTCTTAATAATATTAAAGCTCTTACTTTCTACTAAATATAAGGATGGCGGACTAAATGCTGTTATCCAAATATTTCCATCATCCCATTCAATTCCATGAATACCACCTTTATCTGGTGTTTCAAATCTATCGATTGGTTCACCAGTGATTAAATCGAGCTGATATATGAACGATATTCCAGTATCCGTAGACCTTCTAGGTCTAGCAACTGCATCACCATTTGAAGCTGTCCAAAGATATCCACCTCCAACAGTTATACCTGACCCATTAGCTGTTGGTGTATTGATCACTCTTATAAGATCTCCATTATCATCAACAACATATACGTTATCGGTTTTTTGATCCATTATAAAAAGACCTTCATCAGTCCATTGGAGTCCATTGGGCATTTCACATGGAGTAGCAAATTGTTCTATAGTTTTCATATTTCCCAACCTATTATTGTCATTAGTCTTATTTTTTTATACTAATTTCTTGTAAATGATTAAGTTTATTAGATTATGTTATACAATGTTATTATATATTTTTTTATTTTATTTACTAAAGATGATTTTTACAAATTAAAATCTCTTATTTACTAGATTGGAAATCAAATGCCCTCGAATACTTCTAAATTATCAATTAATAACACCGATCGCGTGATGGTCTATATAGATGGTAGTAACTTATATCACGTTTTATCTCAAAACTGCGGTAGGCATGATTTGCAATTTGACAAATTTTCAAAAAAGCTTGCAGATGGACGATCTTTAAGAAGAACGTATTACTACAATGTCAAGCAAGATAATGAAACTTCTGCAAGCATGGTACAAGATCAAAAGAAATTTTTAGATTCAATGTACGAGACTCCATTTCTTGAAGTTAGATTAGGTATTTGGAAACAAAGAGGTGATACTTTAGTAGAAAAAGGTGTAGATGTTATGCTAGCAACAGATTTAGTTGCACATGCATATCAAGATCAATTTGATACAGCTATAGTTGTTAGCGGTGATGCAGATTTTTATCCGGCTTTACAGACAGTTAAAGATATCGGAAAACATATAGAAGTTGCTGCTTTTGATAGCAATCTTTCTACTGAATCAAGTAAAGTGGCTGATTACTCATTAAGGCTAAATAAAACATTTTTTACTGGATTATGGATGACTAGATCTAAAGCTAGAAGCAGGGCTGCAGTAACTTCAAGAAGATCTAAGGTAACTGATGAAGCAGCTTCACCCAATGGTGAAGATAAAGCACTAACTAAATCATCTAGACCTTCTAGACCTACTTCTACTCCAAGAAAAACCTATTCAAGGAATAAACCCACTGATTCAAAATCTACAATTAGAAAAACTCCAACCAGGAGAAAAATAGGTGGAAACTCATCTGTAAATGATGCTTCTAGTCCTAAGCCTCCTGAGTTAAGAAACTCTATGAGTAGTGAAAAAAGTGATGATGATAAAACTCCAGGGTGGTTAGGAAAAATTGGTTTAGGATAAATCTACCAATCTGCGTTTAAGAATTTTTCTGAATTTTTAGTTATTCTTGTTTGTTCTGATCCGTCAATCAACATAGAGTATAAATCTATTATATTTCCATTTTCAGAGGAAAAAATTATTTTTGAATTTTTGTTATTCGACTTAGGATTAGTATCATTAACTCTATTATAAGTAAGTTGTTCTACAAATTTATTTTTAATGTCTACTTTATAAATTTCGTTCATTTTAGATTCATCATCTTCTTTTGAAAAAATAATATTTTTACTATCATTCGACCAATCATAATCAATCTTATTATTAAGGTTTTCTATTAATATTTCACTTTTAGTCCCATCTATATTTGTGTAAATTAAATCATATTTTCCTATGTTTTTTTGTCGAAAAAAAGCTATCCATTTACCATTAGGAGACCATCTTGGTGAATAATCATTTTCTTCGGTTATAGTAAATTCATCTACTCCACTGAGATTTTTCCTTTTTATACCTCTATATTTATTGTCCTGAACAGTATAAACTATCCATTTACCATCAGGAGACCAATCTCCGATATCTATTTTTTCATAAGGTAAATTTAATATTTCTTGCGAACTTTCATTAATATCGATAATAATTATACTTAAACTATCATTTTTTTTTGTTTTAGCTACTATTTTTTTTGAGTCAGGTGACCAGTAAAATTGTTCTACTTCTACGTTGGATTCTAAAATTTCTTGTTTCGATTTTCCGTTAGAATCCATTACCCATAAATTAGGTTTATCGTTCTTATTAGACAAATATGCTATTTTATTTTTATCTGGCGACCATACTGGATTTGTTTCATTTGATTTATCTGTTGTTAATTTGACTATTTCATCATCAATATTTGCTAATTTATATATATCGATATTTTCTTCTTTTGAAAAAGAGAATACTATTGGATAAATATCTATTTTTTCTTTGCTGTTGCTGTTACAACCAAAAATCATAAAAATTGAAGTAGCAAAAAATATAAAGACTAGTGTTTTATTTAAATTAGTAGTATTCATAATATATTTATTTAATATAATTTAACTTATTATATTGAAAACGAAAAAAAGTCGTTATGGAGAAATAATGTCAAATTTACAAAGTTTATTAGATCAGGTTGATAATTCAATTGAAGAAATTATTCGAATGAATCAAGAATTAACTCAAATTCCTTCAGTTAACTCTGGTACTATGCCTACTGGAAATGAAACTTCTGTAGCAAAATATTTGCAGAGTTCATTACTTGATGATGGAATAAAATCTAAACTACTTGGTAGAGATCCAGATAGATGTAATTTTCTATCAGATTATCCAAGCAAATCAAATACAACTAGGCTAATGTTTATGTCTCATACTGATGTAGTTCCAATTGAAAATGAGGATAAATGGAAATTTGATCCATTTTCTGGAACTATACACGAAGGAAGAGTATACGGTAGGGGTTCAAATGACTGTAAAGCGTTATTAACTACTCAAATGATGGCAATAAAAATACTAACGAGAAATAATATTATTCTAGATCATGGATTAAAGTTGGTTAGTGGAGCTGATGAAGAGAATGGAGGCAAGTGGGGTTTTAAATGGCTTTCACAAAAACACCCTAAACTAATTAAATCAGAATTTGCTATAAATGAAGGAGGAAGTGTTGCTATTGAATCTGATAATAAATTGGTTCTTTCTATTGGAATAGGAGAGAAAGGAAGATTGGAATTAAGATTTAGAATCAAAGGTGAGAGTGGGCATGCATCAACTCCATGGATGGGTAAAAATGCTAGTTTTCAACTAGCAAAATTATTAAAAAATTTGGATGATTATAATCCAGAAATTATAACTTCTTTACCTTTTTTTAATCACTTACATAATTTCGGCATTGAAGAAAATATAGATTCAAAAAATTTCAATGAAATAGTGAAAAAATTAGATAAATCTCATCCTGCAGTTTCATCATTATGTAAAGCATTATCACAAATGCTTATAACCCCAACTATGATACAAGGGGGAGTAAAATCTAATAGCATTCCTGAGGAAATAGAATTAGTTTGTGACGTTAGAAATCTTCCATTTCAAAAAATTGATTATGTTGTATCTGAAATTAAAAAAATATCACAAGATATAGAAGGTTTGTCTTATGAATTGGAGTATATGTCTGAACCTAACGAATCTGATATTAATTCACCTTTAACAGATGCAATCATTGAATCTCAGTCAATTATACAAAATAACAACGAAATAAGTTGGATACCACTTCATAGCCCCGGTTTTACTGATTCAACATATACCAGAAACTTAGGTACAACTACTTATGGTTTTTACGGTTCAGATCCAGGGGATGACTCCACCTTAAATAATATACATGGAACCAATGAATCCATAGGTATCGCATCTCTAATATCTGGGACAAAGAGTATGATTGCTATCGCTTATAAAATGTGTATTGATAAGTCATGAAGTTACTGCTCCTGTTGAAGCTGGTTGTACTAACTTAATATATTTTCCTAAGGTTCCTCTATCATATAATGGTTTTCTTGGTTTCCAATCAGCTAATCTATTTTTAATTTCCTCGTCAGAGATTTTTACATTAAGCTCGAATTTATCTAAATTTATTTCTATAATATCTCCATTATTAACGGCTGCGATTGGACCTCCTACAGCTGCTTCAGGACCTAAATGACCGATTATAGCTCCTGTAGAGCCCCCGGAAAACCTTCCATCTGTTATCAAATAAACACTTTCACTTAGTCCTTGACCAACTAATGCGCCAGTAATAGAAAGCATTTCTCTCATTCCTGGTCCTCCCTTTGGTCCCTCATATCTTATAATTACCACATCTCCAGCTTTTATTTCTCTTTTTTTCAAAGCTTCCATAGCTTGCTCTTCCTGATCAAAAACTTTTGCTGGTCCAGTAAATTTTTTCCCAAAATCATGCCCGGCAACTTTTAATACACACCCATCAGGAGCCAAGTTTCCAAATAATGTTACCAGGCCTCCTGTTTTTGAAATAGGATTATCTACGAGTCTTACAATATTATTTTCTTTAGAATTAATATCTATACTACTTAAGTTTTCTTTTATTGACTTTCCCGTGACAGTCATTTCATCTCCATGTAATAATCCTGCATTGAGTAATCTTTTCATAACTAACTGGACTCCTCCTACCTTATCTAAATCAAACATTACATATTTTCCTCCAGGTTTCATATCTGCCAAAAGAGGCGTTCGCATAGAAATATCATGTATCTCTTTTAATGTTAGTTTTATTCCCATTTCATTTGCAATTGCAGGAAGATGCAGAGCTGTATTTGTTGACCCACCCATTGCTACAACTAATGTAACAGCGTTTTCAAAAGCTTTTTTCGTTAAGATATCTGAAGGTCGTATATTTTCTCTTACTAGGTTCATTACTGCTATTCCAGCTTCTCTAGAAGAGTCTTTTTTTCTTTGATCAACTGCTGCTTCTGAAGCAGATCCAGGGATACTTAAACCAATAGCTTCACCAATACTTGACATTGTATTGGCTGTAAACATTCCTCCACATGAACCGACCCCAGGGCATGCATGCATTTCAATTTCTTTTAGTTGTTTGTCATTAATTTCTCCAGATTGTCTTTTCCCAACAGCTTCAAACGCACTGATAATAGTCAAGTCTTCACCATTTAAGCGACCAGGTAAAATTGATCCTCCATATACAAATACACTTGGTATATTTAGTCTAGCCATAGCCATCATTGCACCTGGTAATGATTTATCACATCCAGCAATTGCAACAACACCATCATATCTTTCAGCAAAGCAAACTGTTTCTATTGAATCTGCAATTATTTCTCTGGAAACTAACGATCCTTTCATTCCTTCTGTACCCATAGATATTGCATCAGAAACTGTTATAGTACCAAATTCGAAAGGCGTTCCATTTGCAGAACTAATACCATTCTTAACTTCATTTGCTAAAGGCTTAATTCCAGCATTACATGGTGTAACTTCATTATGTGTTGAAGCAACACCGATAAATGGTGCGTTTATATCATTGTCATTCAAACCCATAGCCCTCATCATAGATCTGTGAGGAGCTCTAGCTACACCTTCAGTTGTCTCCCAACTTCTCCACTTTCCAATTTGTCTTTTAGTTGATTTTTTATGATTTAATTTACTTGTTGATTTTTTTGTCATATTTTTTTACAGTTTCTTTATATTTTTTGTTAATATTATCTTATTATGTATTTTAATCTAAATAAAAGAAAGCAGAAATGAATATTAATTTACCAAATATCGGAACACCAATTAGTGAATTAGACACTCCGTGTATTATTGTTGATTTGGATATTGCTGAAAAAAACATCTTAACTTTACAAAATAATGCCAATGAACTAGGAATTGATGTTAGACCACACGCAAAAACTCATAAAAGTGCATATTGGGCAAAAAAGCAAATTTCTGCGGGCGCTATAGGAGTTTGCTGTGCTAAATTATCCGAAGCTGAGGTATTAGCTGAAAATAAAATAGACAATATTTTGATTACGAATCAAATTATTGGAGAAGCAAAAATTAAAAGGCTTGTTAAATTGGCTAAGACTACCGAAGTAACGGTTGCTGTTGATAATATTAAAAATATTGAACAATTAGCAGATATATCTAAGAAGAATTCTATTAAATTAGGTGTAATTATAGAAGTGAATGTTGGAATGAATAGATGTGGAGTTTTACCAAAAGCTGCAGTGAGCTTAGCACAAAAGATAGAAAATTCTAATTCATTAAATTTTCAAGGTTTGATGGGATATGAGGGCCATGCTGTTGCATTGAGAGATTCTGAAACTAGAGTCCTTGAAACTCAAAAAGCAATGTCCGTATTAAATGATGCTGTAAATAAAATTAGATCTTTAGGAATTAATGTAAATATAGTTTCAGCTTCGGGGACAGGAACATATTCTATTTCCGGTAAAGTACCTGGAATAACTGAAGTTCAGTGTGGTTCCTATATTTTTATGGATGGAGATTACTTGAATGTTCTTGATGAATTTAAATCAGCATTAACAGTTATGTCTACAGTTATATCAAAGTCTGAGGATAGAATTGTTGCAGATTTTGGCTTGAAGTCAATATCAGTTGACAGAGGCATAGCTGAAATAATATCAAATGAAAAACTTCAAATTAAAAAACATTCAGAAGAGCATACTGTTATCGAATCATCAGTTCAAAATGAAATTAATTTAGATGTTGGTGATAAAATTTTTGCTTTACCAATGCATGGAGATACTACTATAAATTTGCACGAAAATTTTTATGGTATCAGAAATGGAAAATTAGAGGAAGTAATACCAATAATTGGGCGAGGAAAATTTTTATGATGGCAAAAAATAGTTTGATTTTAATTTGATATGCTCTATTGCTTTTATTCCTAATACCTTTACATCTTCGGGTGGCGATTTGTAACTAATCTCTTTGTTTAGTAAAGGGATGTTAATTTTTATTGGTTCTAGCTTTTTTAGTTTTTCAATGTCAATCCATTTCCAAATATCTGATAATTCAGGCATTTGATTCTCATTTTTTACGGATAAAGCAAAAAAATATATATGATCTATATGCTGATGAACACCTAGATTTTTGTCTTTTACTTCTTCTATCATAATACTGAATGGTGGATAGACTTGTTCAAGATTATTTATTTCTAAAATCTCATTTGTAGGTACAGGGAAAACAAAATTATTGTTATTATAATTTGAAGAAAGTCCTGTCTCTTCATTAATCTCACGAATAATCGCTTGTAGAGGATCCTCGTTTTTTTCAATGTGACCTCCAGGTGGGAGCCATTCTCTTACTTTTGGATGAAAATGAAGTAAAATTTTATCCTTATATACTATGAATCCTGTAGAAGTTTGATGTCTTATCATTTAATGCCACTGATTTTTATTAACAATATTTTTTAAATTTTTATTATTTTGAAAATTTTTTATATTTTCTCTCAATATATCAAATCTTCTTTCGTCTAAGTATTTACCGCCATGTGCTGCAATATGAGGGGTAATTAATACATTTGGATACGTCCATAAATTACTTTTTTTATCTAACGGCTCTTTTTCAAACACATCTAGTGCTGCACCAGCGATTTCTTTTTCAATTATAGCTTTCTCTAAATCTATTAAAGATGTTGTTTTTCCTCTTCCAATATTTATAAAAAACGAAGAACTTTTCATTTTATTAAAAAAAGAGTAGTTAAACATTCCTTCTGTTATAGGGTTATGAGGTATAGTTGATACTATAAAATCTCCTCTACTTAGTTGTTCCATAAGATCTTTTGCCAAAAATATCTCATCTAACCACTTAGATGAGTCAATTTCTTTTGCATCAATTCCTATTGTTTTCATTCCTATTGCTTTACAAATTCTTGCTGTTTCAAGACCAATCCCTCCAACTCCAATTATTATTATGGTAGACTCAGGTAAAAATATTTTATGTTCAGATTCTGGTAGCTGTTCCCAATTTTTATTATTTTGTTGATCTCTATATATGTGTGAATTTTTGGCAAAACTTAAAATATAACTTAAAATTTGGACTGAAATATGGTCATTGTATATTTCTCTAAAATTTGTAACAACAATAGAATGATTTATTAGTTCATCAAAATAAAACCCTTCATCAGGAGCTGCAGCTGGAGCTTGTAACCATTTTATTTTTTTAGCTACTGACAATAAATCTATATCCATTGTTCCATAAGCTGCATCAGCATCAGAAATTTCTAATAAAGCCTCCCCTTTATTCTTTGGAGAATGAAATGACCAATCTGAAAATATATCGGATAATTTTTCCACCCAGATTTTTATACTATTATTGGTTAATACGTTTGAATTTGGTATAAAAACGAATTTTTTTTTCATAGAATTTTCCTTATTATGTTCATTTTTTTTCTTGATGACAATTGGTATACAATAATTTATACTTCTATAATAACCAGTTAAAATATTATTGTATGCTAATTAAAGATTTTGAAATATATAATTCTGAATTTAATATTAATAATCCTCATTGTATTGTTATCCTAAAGCCTTGGATAAATGTCGGTAATGTAGGACAAATTGTTATAAAGAGATTATATAAAGATTTTCATGGTCAAAAAATAGGTAAACTCAATAAACCTAGTAAATTTTACGACTATACGCGATTTAGGCCTACAGTTTATTTAGATTCAAAATCTGGAGAAAGAAAATTTAAAATTCCCAATTCTGAGCTTTCTCATGTTAATATTTCAGGTCAAGATATCTTGCTTCTTCAACTTTTAGAACCACATTCATTTGGAGAAGATTTTAATGATTCGATATTAGAAATATTAGATTACTTCAAAATTAAGCGATATATACAAATTGGCGGAATGTATGATTCGGTTCCTCATACTAGACAATTGTTAGTTACTGGAAGTACGCATAATTGGGAACCTAAATTAACCCAAGGTATTTCTTTTAGAAGATCAAACTACGAAGGTCCTACATCTATCGTCTCACAAATTATTGAAAGAATAAAAAAACAATTCACTATTGAAACTATGTCACTAATGGTACATTTGCCTCTATATTTAAAACTTGATGATGATTATGCAGGCGCATCAAGATTATTAAAGGTAATCTCTGAAATATATCAAATTGAAAATAAATTTTCAGAATTTGATTTGGGTAAAAATCAATATGAGCAGGTTACCCCTGCTCTTTCAGATAATAATGAGTTAAGAAATATGATTGAGAGATTCGAGAAAGAATTTGACTCGCGAAATAAATTGATAAATATTGATTACGATAGTGAAGTTTCTTTGTTGCCAGAAGTCGAAAAATTTCTAAACGATATTTCTAGTAATGACGAATCAGAAGAAAGTTAGTTTTGAAATTTATTCGTCGTCTTTCCAGAATCTTTCTTCTAAGAATGTAAAGTTAGTATTAGAAAATCTTTTTTCTACATCTTCAATCATTTGTGGATGTCCACATGCATAAACACAAGTTTCTTCTGGATTGATATTTAGTTTTTTTATATAATCTTCAACAAGGTTATTGATTCTACCTTTTGCCCCACTCCAAGAACTATTTTTATCTTCATCTGGCCTCGATACTGATGGATAAAAATGTATAAATTCATGCTTTTTTGAAAGATCTGTTAATTCTTCATCATATCCAAATTCATCTAAATAACTTGCACCTTCTAATATATGAAATTGGTAATCTTCTCTTTTTGTATTTTCCATTTTGTCTGGTTCTGGCCAGTTAGGATCATTCAAAAATTTTCTAAGAATTGAAACATAAGGAACTACACCTGTAACTGTGCCTACAAATATGTGATTCTTAAATTTAGGTTGAAATACAAATAGTCCTTTTCCGCGCGGGCGAAGAGTCATCTCTGCCCCAATATTCAATTCGTGAAGTAATGGTGTCAGATTACCATCTGGTGGAGGAACAACCTCAATGAATAGTTCAATATTTTTTTCATCTGGTGATGAAACTATCGAGTAAGGCCTTTCAATACCTCCAGTACCTATGGTGCAATATTGACCAGGTTTAAAGTTAAATGATTCCATTGGTTCAAGCCAAAACTTGATTAAGTCATGAGTAAGATCTTCTCTTTTAATTAGTTTGCAAGTAGTAAATTTACCTTTTATTGGTGGCTGAGATGCATTATCCATTTTTTTCTCCGAATTAGTATTTATATAATTAGAGTATCAAATTTTTTTTAATTCTTCTTTTTATATTATGAATTATAATAAAATTTATATACATTTTTGGAGTAAATTTTGAAAATTGGAATAATTGGAGGTGGGATTGCTGGATCTGCTACTGCATACTACCTGTCTAAAACAAAATCACAAATCACTATTTTTGAAAAAGATTTTGTAGGAGCTCACTCATCTGGTAAATCAAATGGATCAATTATTCCTTTTATTGAAAATGATAAAAATGGTTCAATACGTCTTTTGTCGGATTATTCACTCAATATACATAACAAATTAATGAAGCAATTTAAGGATATTTATTATGTTAAAAAACCTGTGATGCATCTTTTTACCAATAATGAAGATTCTATAATTTATGAAAATTACTTGAATTCTCAAAATGATACTAATTCCCATCTATTATCACTTAATGAATTACGCCACATTGATGCAAGAGTCTCTGATAATGTGTCTGGAGGTTTATTTATAAAAAATTCACTAGAAGTTGATTCATTTATGCTAACAAAATCTTTACTAGATCATTCCATAGAAAATGGAGTTAATTTTGTCAAAGAAAATGTAAATAGAATCGAAATAAACTCAAGGAATAAATTAAGTATACATACTCAAAATCAGATTTATAGTTTTGACAAAATAATAATAGCTAATGGTCCTTGGGCTAATCAACTAATCAAAGATTTATCTGGGAAAGATATGATAACACCTATTAAAGGACAAATTTTACGCCTAAAAAATATTTTCCCTAAGTTTAAGATTTCCTTTTGGTGGGGTAAAAATTATATAACAACCAAAGAAAATAATATTAGTTGGCTGGGAACAACTCATGAAAATATAGGATATGATGAAGAACCTACATTTACTGCAAAAAAAAATATTTTAGATAATGCTAAGAAAATTTTTCCTTTTATGGATGAAAAATTTATAGATGAACAAACAGCTTGCCTTAGACCAATGACCAAAGATTCATTACCAATAATAGGTAGAATTAGTAATAATGAAAATATATTTATTTGTGGAGGAGGAAGTGCAAATGGAATATTATTTGGTCCTGCCATGGGAAAAACAATCTATAAATATATTTTTAATGAGGAATTAGACAATTACATATATGATTTTTCAGTTGATAGATTTTTATAAAATAAAACCTATGGCCTTATCCTTAAAAGTGGTAATATAACAATATGCAATTAGCCTTTAAGTTCTCAGACAAATCTCATCCAATTAAGAGTAATATTATTGATTTTTTTATTCCGGATAAAATATATTCTTTGGTACAAGATACTATTGATTTATATTATCCAGATATATCATTCCCAAATATTAAAATTTCAAAAAGTATGAAAAAAACTTTGGGAACTTATAATGTAAAAAAACATGAGATTACTCTATCTTATAATTTAGTAATATTTGGTGAGTTTATAGAGATAAAATCAGTTGTGCTGCATGAATTAGCGCATACATTTACATTTTATGAATATGGTAAATTTACTCCTAGTCATGGTAAGGAATTTAGGCTTATATGTAAAAAATTAAACATATTACCTAGAAGTTATGTTGATGTAAAAATTCACAAATGGAAAAGAAAATTTATGTTTTATATTGAATGCATAAATTGCAATAAAAATATTATAAGAAGATCTAAACTTTCTCATCTTTTTTGTGACTGCGGTATGGAAATTTTCCCAAATAAATGGAGGGAAATTGTAGTTTCCAAAAATTTTCATAAAAATGAATCTCCTGTATGGATCAGGTTGTGAAGATATGTTTTAGATGATATTATTATTATAAAGTTTAACCTTTAAATCAGTACAGAGAGACTGGCAAGGTGGGAATATTGTTTTGTTGCCTTGCGTTATGCAAGGTTTTTTTTTATCTAAAAATATGTCGGAAAATAAAAATACAACAAAATTATTATCAGAAATTGACTTGAGTAAATGTATCAAACGTATTTCTTTTGAAGTAATTGAAAAAAATGTTCAAATCTCAGACACAATACTTGTTGGGGTTGAAACAAGGGGGGTATTTTTAGCTCAAAGGATTTCTGATTCGGTTGCAAAAATCACTCAACAAAAAATTTTAGTAGGAACTTTAGATCCAAAATTATGGAGAGATGATCTTGATAACTATCATATAAAAAAAGCTAAAAATTCTATTATTCCTAGTGATATACATGATAAAAATGTAATTATAGTGGATGATGTACTTTATACAGGTAGAACAATAAGAGCCGCGATTCAAGCTTTACTTAATTTTGGAAGGCCTAAAAGAATTCAATTAGCTGTTCTTGTTGATAGAGGCCATAGAGAGTTACCAATAAGGCCAGACTATATTGGTAAAAATATACCTACAGAGTATGACCAAAAAATAAAAGTAAATCTTATGGAAGTTGATTCTAATGATTCGGTAGTTTTATTATGAAATCACTTTTGAACAAAAGTTTGTTGGATATCGATCAATTGAACCCAAATGATATTAAAAATATTATTGACGAGGCAACTAGTTTATCTGAAAAAAGAAATCATATGACTAAAAAACACTTAGGTGGTAAATCTGTATTAACTTTATTTTTTGAGAATAGTACTAGAACCCGAACCTCTTTCGAGCTAGCAGCAAAAAAACTTGGTTCAGATGTTATAAATTTTTCATTAGAAAGTAGCAGTGTGAAAAAAGGAGAATCTCTGCTGAATACAATCAAGACCCTCGAAGCAATGAAATTTGATTTGCTAATTGTCAGGCATGCTGATTCTGGAGCTCCATATTTTATTTCAAAAAATATAAATATACCTGTGATTAATGCAGGTGATGGATTACATGCTCATCCTACTCAAACATTATTAGATATTTACACAATACAAAAAAAATTAGGAACCTTAAAAAATAAAAAAATATCAATAATTGGTGATGTTTTGCATAGTAGAGTTGCCCGCTCAAATATATTAGGCTTTGCGAAGCTTGGTGCAACAGTTTATATTAATTCTCCAAGAACTTTATCATTGTGGGAAAATAGATTATTTGAATCTAATAATTCAAAGGTAATTTTTGTTGATAATATTTATAGTGCCTTAGATGAGGCTGATGTGATAATGCCTTTAAGAATTCAACTAGAAAGACAGAAGCAGGGAAATATACCATCTTTAAGAGAATACTCAAAGTATTGGGGTATTAATTCTCAAAAATTAAAAATCGCAAAAAAGGATGTGCTAATCATGCATCCAGGTCCAGTTAATGAAGGTATAGAAATAACAACTGAATTAGTGAATAGTGACAAAAGCTTGATTAATGAGCAAGTTAAAAATGGATTATATATTAGAATGGCGATAATTAAATCTATTCTAAGTGAGAAGTGTAAATAATATGAAATCAAACAAGATAGTAATAAAAAATGGCAACATAATAGACCCAAGTTCAGGAATAAATGAAGTTGGAGATGTAGTAATTGAAAATAGTTATATTATTGATGTTTTACCTTTGAGTAATGAAACTTACTCCAGTGATTATAAAATAATAAATGCAAAAAACATGTTAGTTACTCCAGGATTTATCGATCTTCATACACATCTAAGGGATCCTGGTCAAGAATGGAAAGAAACTATTAACACAGGAAGTAAATCAGCTGCAAAAGGAGGTTTTACAACAATTACAAGTATGCCGAATACTATACCAGCTTTAGATAATGTGAATATTGTTAGTGATTTGATTGACAGATCAAAATCAGAAGGAATTGTAAGAATATTACCAATTGGTTCAATTACCGTTGGACAAAAAGGTATAAACATATCACCGATGAATGAACTTGCAGAAGTAGGTGTTATAGGTTTTTCTGATGATGGGAATCCTGTAAGTGATGCAAATATTATGAAGCAAGCACTTATGTATAGTAAGGATTTAAGTTTACCGATAATTAATCATGCTGAAGACAAAAACATTGTAGGTAAAGGTTTAATGAATGAAGGGGTTGTTTCAAACAGATTAGGTCTTTTTGGTGCTGATCCATCTGGAGAAACAATAATGATTGCAAGAGACTTAATCCTAGCTGAAAAAGCTGGAGCTAGATTACATATTCCTCATATATCATTATCAGCATCCTTGATTCTTCTTGAGATATATAAAAATATGGACGTAAATGTAACTGCAGAAGTTACCCCTCATCACTTAACGCTCAACGAAAATTGGGTTTATGGGAAAAAAGGTGAAGTTCCTGATTATATTGACGAAGATTCATATGATACTAACGCCAAGGTAAATCCTCCTTTGAGAACTATTGATGATGCTAAAGATATGGTAGACGGTTTAGCTGAAGGGTTAATTGACATTATAGCCACTGATCATGCCCCCCATTCTGAGCTTGAGAAAAAATGTAGCTTCGCAGAGGCAGCTCATGGAATAAATGTTCTTGAAACTGCATTTTCTTCAGTTTTTGATCTTTATTTGAGTAAATCTATAGATATAACGAGAATCATAGAATCATTAACATCTAAACCTGCTGAAATTTTCAACTTGCACAAAATTGGCAAACTTAAAAAAGGATATTTTGCTGATGTTGTAATTATAAATCCTAAAGCAAAATGGAAGGTAAATGAGGATCAATTTGTATCCAAAAGTTCAAACACTCCTCTCTTGGACTTAGATATGAATGGTAAGATTATATGCACAATTTCTGAAGGGAAAATTATTTTTAAGGATAATAAGTTTTATGTTTGATAAAGATAAAAAAATATACTTAGTCTTAGAAGATGGCACATCTTTTTCAGGTAAAAGTTTTGGATCTCAAAAAGAAATTGTAGGTGAAGTTGTTTTTAATACTTCTATGACAGGTTATCAAGAAATGCTAACAGATCCTTCATATGCGGGGCAGATACTTATGCCAACATACCCAATGATTGGAAACTATGGTGTCAATAGACATGACATTGAATCAGCTAAGATACAAGTAAAAGGATTTATTATAAGTAATTTATGTGAGTATCCATCTCATCCAATGTCAGAAGGTACTATCAGAGAATATCTTGAAAAGAATGATATTCCAGGCATTTATGATCTTGATACAAGGGCAATAGCTAGAAAACTTAGAAATTCCGGTGTAATGATGGGTATATTAACAAATTCTAATAAAATCGATGAAGTAGTAGCTAAAATTAATAGAAGTCCTAGATATGGTGAGTTTGACGTTGTCAGTGAAGTAACAACGTCAAAAATATATGAATGGAAGATATCTTCATCAGATTCAAATAAAAAAAGTTTTATTGACTTAAGAAACAGAACTAAAAAAACTAGAAAACAATACAAAATTGTTTTATTTGATTTTGGTGTTAAATTTAATATTCTTAGATCTCTTTTTGCAAGGAATTGCAGTATAACTATTGTTCCAAAAGATACATCATTATCAGAAGTAATAAATCTAAAACCAGATGGTATAGTCTTATCACCAGGACCAGGAAATCCTCAATTTTTAGATGAATCAATAGACCTCATTCGTTCAATATCAGGATCCAAACCAATTCTTGGTATATGCTTAGGTCATCAACTAATAGGTCGGGCATTTGGTGCTAATACTTTCAAATTACCCTTTGGGCATAGGGGCGGTAATCAACCGATTCGCGAGATAAGTACTGGAAAGGTTTATGTTACAGCACAAAATCATGGATATGCTCTTGATTCAGAAAATTTATCACAAGATGTTAGTGTGAGCCATATTAATATTAATGATAATACCGTTGCTGGTTTAATTAGTGAAAAATTAAAAATTTTATCAATACAGTATCATTCAGAAGCATCTCCTGGACCACACGATAGTGAGTATATTTTCGATAAATTTATTCAAATGTTAGATGAAAATCAGGTGTGAAATTATGAATGAAATAAAAAAAGTTTTAGTCCTTGGTTCTGGTCCAATAATTATTGGTCAAGCAGCTGAATTTGATTATGCTGGTACGCAAGCTTGTCGATCTTTAAGAGAAGAAGGTATAGAAGTTGTTCTTGTAAATTCGAATCCAGCAACAATTATGACTGATGAAGATATCGCTGACGAGATATATATTGAACCTCTGACTATTGAAGTAATAGAGGAGATAATAAAGATAGAAAAACCAGATGGGATACTAGGTACTTTAGGTGGTCAAACAGGACTTAATTTGTTATGTGATTTATATAATGATGGGATACTTAAGAAATATAATGTGAAGACTCTCGGAACGTCTGTAAAATCTGTTGAGATGGCAGAAGATAGGGAACTATTTAGAAATTTATTAGAAAATCTAAACCAACCAGTTCTACCATCTTTTGCTGTAGATAATGTTAAGGATGCAGTTGATTCAGCGAACAAAATTGGTTTCCCAGTAGTAATTCGACCAGCTTATACTTTGGGGGGAACTGGGGGAGGAATTGCAGCAAATGAAACTGAACTTATTGAAATTACTAAAGGCGGTTTATCTGCTAGCCGAGTTGGTCAAGTATTGATAGAAAAATCTTTGGTTGGATGGAAAGAGATAGAATATGAAGTTATGCGAGATGCTGATGGTAATGTAATAACTATATGTAATATGGAAAATTTAGATCCTATGGGCGTTCATACTGGTGACTCAATAGTTATTGCTCCAAGTCAAACATTAAATGATAAAGACTATCAAAGATTACGTACTGCATCCCTAGATATAATTACAGGCTTGGATATTAAGGGTGGATGCAATGTGCAATTAGCATACAGACCAACAACTTTAATATCAGATAATCTTGGAGAAGGATCTGGGTATGAGGATGAAGGGTCAATGTACTACGTAATTGAGGTAAACCCCAGAGTAAGTAGGTCTTCTGCATTGGCTTCAAAAGCTACAGGTTATCCTATTGCAAGAGTTGCTGCAAAAATAGCTATTGGTAAATCCTTACATGAAATTTCTAATGCTGTAACCAAGCGTACAACTGCTGCATTTGAGCCAGCATTAGATTATTGTGTAGTGAAAATTCCTAGATGGCCATTTGATAAATTTCCTCTAGGCGATAGGTCTTTAGGTACTCAAATGAAGGCTACAGGTGAAGTTATGGCTATTGATAGAAACTTTGAATCTGCTTTACAAAAAGCAGTTCGATCACTAGAAAATGGTAGAGATACTTTATCTTGGGAAAACCCTGATTGGGATGCTGATGATTTAAAAAATTTATCACCTGATGATGACCGAATTTGGAAGCTCTCAGCTGCTATGCGTAGAGGCTTAGATTTTAAAGATGTGTCAAAAATTACAGGCATAGATCCTTGGTTCACATACTCAATTAATAAAATTGTTTCGTTTGAAAATACTTTATCAAATAATGATATGACTCCAGAGCTTTTACTTGATGCTAAAACCTTAGGTTTTACTGACGAACAAATAGCAAATTTTTCAAATTATTCATCAGAAGATATTAGAAATTTAAGGAAAAAATGGGATATTTTGCCTGTTTATAAAATGGTTGATACATGTGCCGGTGAATTTGAAGCCTATACGCCGTATTTCTATTCCACATATTCTAAAGAAAATGAAGCAACGAGCTTAAAATCGGATAAAGCTATAGTAATAGGCAGTGGTCCAATCAGAATAGGCCAAGGAATAGAGTTTGATTATTGTTCAGTTCATGCAGCATTTGCCTTAAAAGAAATTGGAGTAAAATCAGTAATGATTAACTCTAATCCTGAAACTGTATCTACAGATTTTGATACTTCAGATAGGTTGTATTTTGAACCTTTGGATGAAGAGTCAATAAGGAATATAATAGAAAATGAAAATTTTAATAAAATGCCTTCGAGTTTAGTGCAGTTTGGAGGTCAAACGGCAATAAATTTATCTCAACGTTTAGGTAAATTAAATCTACCTATACTTGGTTCTTCATCTGAATCTATTGATAATGCATCAGATAGAGCCAAATTCGAAATGTTAGCTCATAAAAACTTAATTCCTCTTCCTCCTGGAGGTATGGCAAAAGATATTGAATCAGCAATGTCAGTGGCTATAAAAGTTGGATTTCCAGTTTTGCTTAGACCTAGTTATGTACTAGGAGGAAGAGCTATGGAAATTGTTCAAAATAAAAATGAATTAGTTAATTATTTTCGTAATTCTCAAAAAGAATTTCCCAATCAAGAAATTTTAATTGATCATTACCTTTCGGGTATTGAAGTAGAGGTTGATGCTATTTCTGATGGTGAAGAAGTGTTGATACCTGGGATAATGCAACATATTGAAAGAGCAGGAGTTCACTCAGGTGATTCAATGGCAGTTTATCCTGCCCAATCATTATCCAGTAAAGAAATTGAAATGATTGTAGATTATACAAGAAAAATTGCTTCTTCTCTGAAAATTATTGGATTAATGAATATCCAATTTATTGTAGCAGGACCGAATTCTCGTAGAAGTATATATACTAAAAATGATTATTCAGAAAGTCCTGAAATTTATGTTATTGAAGTTAATCCAAGATCCTCTAGAACAATCCCATTTATTTCTAAAGTAACAAGAATACCTATGGTAAAAATTGCCACAAAAGTTATGAGTGGAATATCTATAAAAGAATTAGGCTACAAGGATGGTCTTTATCCAAACAAAAATTTAGTTGCAGTTAAGGCACCTGTTTTTTCAATGTCAAAACTATCAGGAGTAGATTCATTTTTAGGGCCAGAAATGAAATCTACAGGTGAGGTTATGGGGATTGATTCTAATTTTACTGGGGCAATGAAAAAAGCTCTTATAAGTTCAGGATTAAATGTTAACCCAGGATCACCAATTTTACTTAGTATAGCTAATCCGGACAAAACTGATTCTGAAAATTTAATTAAGATTTTACATAAAAATGGTCATAAACTATATGCTACTCAAGGTACGGCCAAAATGATACGCAAACTTGGAATTGAGGTTGAAACTGTTGAGAAAAGATTAAGTAATAGTGTTGGCGAAAATGTTGTTGATATTATCGAAAATGAAACTGTTAGCGCAGTAATTAATACTGTTACTGGAGACAGGCAAACTTTACAGGATGGATTTCATATCAGAAGAGCAGCAACTTTGAAGAAAATTCCATGTTTCACATCCATAGATACAGCTCTTTGTGCAATTCAGTCAGAAGATCTATCTTCTAGTCCTAATGAAAGAAAATACAATATAAAAAGTATTGCTAAATATCTAGAATGCTAATTTTTCGGTGAAGCGCTAACCGACAACCAAATTCTTGGTATTGAATTTAATTTCAATTCGTCCCAGATTTCGGCAAGTGATTTTTGAAGTACTTCTCTACCAATATCTAGTGGAATACCAGGTAAAATTCCTTCTATCCAGTCTGAAAAACCAGAGATATGGTGCCAACCTTCTATAGGTACATTAATTCTATTAGTCTTAATAGCATTGATTTTGAATCCATTTTCAAGTAATAGACTTTCGTATTGCTCTTGATTTAACTGTACTCTTGATTGAACTTTGTCGCTTTTTTTAGCTGATAGTCCATACTCTCTTTTTACTTTTCGAAGAGATCTTAACATCCATTTTCTAAAAAACTCTAAGCTGTCATCTGGATGAGATCCCTCAAAAAAAGATGTATTGAAAGCAAGAATTCCCTTGCTATTGAGTTTGCTTTTAATTTTGGTCAATAAATCGGATTTATCAGGTACATAATGTATGGAATTGCAATAAACAATGGCATCAACTTTATCCTTTATTACATCTGTAAGACTTTGTACTTCAGAATGACAAAATTTTACTAAAATATTTTTTGTTTCACCAATCTCATTTGCTGCAGTTTTTAGTGCGGTTTTTGAATGATCAATAGCAAAAATCATTGTTTCTCTAGCATCCCTAAATCTTTTGATCAGTAACTTTGTTATTCCTCCAGTGCCACAACCTAGGTCAACTATTGTTTTTAGTTCATCAATTTTTGCAAATTCTAAAAAATTTGCATTTATATCAGTATAGAAAGGTAAATTTGAAAATTCATTAAAATTATATTCTTCACTGTTATTCATTACAATTTTCTCCATTTTTGCTTATTTAAGCGTATCTAATCATCTAAATATTACAATAAATTTTTTATCTAATATATAATTTTCTGAGATGAAAGCAATTTATATTTGTATATTTATAATATTTTCTATACCTTTTATTAGCTGTGAAGATGCTAATGATAAACAAAAAGTTGTAATTTATGCAGCATCTTCAATCTCAGATTTACTGATTGATGGTTATGCAATATTCAGTGAAAATAATGAAATCGAAGTTGTTTTTAATTTTGGAGGCTCTATATCTTTGGCTAATCAAATTAAAAAATTTGACAGTCCTGCAGATGGAGTAGTTTTTATAGGAGAAAAACCAAGCAAAATGCTAATTGATGGTGAAAAAAATGACGAAGAATTTAATTATACTTTTTTGACTAATCATCTAGTATTTGCAGGGAATAAAAATGCCAAGCCTATAAAAACTCTTGAGGATTTATTATATCTCAGTGATTATCGTATAGTAATTGCTGACCCAGAATTGGCGCCCTTAGGAATCTACTCAAAAGAAATTTTGTCTAATAATAATATATATAATCAGCTAAAGAAAAATATAATTTTTGCAAAGGATGCTAAATCTGTACTTAATTCATTAGAAAATCACAATGCTGATTATGGAATTATATACTACTCAGACTTACTAATTTCAAAAAATCTTGTCAATTTTGAAAATATTGAAGAGGTCTCAAAATATTCAGTAAATTATTATATTCATATAATTGAAAAAAGTAGAAATAAAATGCAAGCAGATAAATTTTTTAGATTCTTAGCTGAATCTGATGATATAAGATTTTCAAAAGCAATTTCTTCCAGAGGATTAAGTAGGATTAATAAGTAAATGGAATCTGATTCATCAATAATTTTATTATCAATTAGAGTTGGTGTTATATCAACATTCATAACTTCTATTTTTGGTTTTATTTTTGCTTGGATTTTGGTTAAAAAGAATTTCAGAGGGAAATTTTTCTTAGATTTATTAATATCCTTACCTATAGCTTTGCCTCCAGTGTTAGTTGGTTATTTTTTATTATGGCTTTTTGGACGTAGTAATTTTTTTGGAGAATTATTGTATAGTTCTTTTGGAATTAATTTAACTTATACATGGTTTGCCGCTGTTGCTGCATCATTTTTAGTATCATTACCTTTAGTAACAAGATCTTTTATGATTGCTATTTCTGGAGTTGATAAAAATATTGAAATAGTAGCTAAATCTTTAGGCCTAAACACTTTTCAAACTATTAGGTACATAATTATACCACTTGCTAAAAATGGTATATTTGCTGGTATTGTTCTAGGGTTTATTCGCTCATTGTCTGAGTTTGGGGCAACAATAGTTGTAGCAGGTAATATTCCTGGTAAAACTCAAACCATTCCCTTAGGCATATATACCAAAATATCAAATAGTTCAGAATCAGAGATTTGGCCATTAATAATTATTTCAGTAATTATTTCCACATTTACTCTATCAATTTATTATTACTTATTGAGGCAGACTGATTAAGTATTATTTTTATCTTTTTATAATTATGCTATCCTATAAATGTTCTTATTTGGAGATAAGTTTATGACAAGCGTTTTTAATAAATTTTCAGAAATTATAATAAAGAAAAAATCAAATGTATGTATTGGCTTAGATCCTATTTCAAGTAGAATGCCTCTAGATGATTTATTCGAATTTAATCGATATATAATAGACTCAACATTTGATTTAGTTGCAGCATATAAACCCCAACTTGCTTATTTTGAATCATTTGGTCCAGAAGGTTTAATAACCTTAAAGAGATTAATTGAGTATATAAAAGATAAGTCTGATGAAGTAATAATTATTGGAGATGGTAAAAGAGGTGATATTTCTTCGACGTCAGAAGCCTACGCAAAATCTTTATATGATATTTATGGATTTGATATAGTAACAGTGAATCCATACATGGGATATGATTCTATAGAACCTTTTTTGGCTTATAAAAATAAAGGTATTTACATTTTATGTAAAACCTCTAATAAAGGCTCTGAAGATTTTCAAGATGTTCAAATTCAGAATGGGAAAAAATTATATGAATATGTTGCTGAAAAATGTTCTACTTGGAGCTCTTCCGATAATCTAGGTTTTGTCATTGGAGCTACATATACTAAAGAATTAATGAATCTGAGAGAAGTCTTACCAAAATATAACTTTCTAATACCTGGTATAGGTGAACAAGGAGGTACGATTTCTGATGTAATATCATCAGTAATGATAAAAGGTTCAAAAAACAATTTTGTTATAAATTCTTCAAGAAGCATTTTATATGCTTCCGATAATAAAGATAATTTTTATAATCATGCAAGAAAAAAATGTATAGAATTAAGAGATAACATTAACAAAATATTGAAGAAGTCATCAGTATGATTAAAGTAGAAATTAATAGTATCAGAGCTAATATTATAAATAATCAAAGGGTTGTAATATTAAGAGAAATTAATAGCAATAGATATTTACCGTTATGGATAGGAGAATTTGAGTCTGAGTCTATTATTGTAGCGTTACAAAATATAGAGATGGCTAGGCCATTAACTCATGATTTATTCATTAATTTATTTAGTAAAGAGGATATATTTCCAAAGTTTATAGAAATATACAAAATAGAAAATGACACCTTTTTTTCTAAAATATATTACGATAAGAATGAAAAGGAACAATTTATAGACTCAAGGCCTTCCGATGCACTTGCTATTGCAATACGATCTAATGTGGATATTTATGTTTCTGAGGATGTAATGGAAAAAAATAGTATTCTAATTGATGAGAATTCTAAAAATTTATCAATTTTCGAAGATTTTATTGAATCTTTGGATATAGATTAATCATAAATTTTTTTATGGGTAAAAAAGGGAAAAATACAAATTCATGGGGAAACACCTTTGTATCACTTGGAAAAATGGGAGGATTTGGGTGGTTCATATCCTTAACAATTATCTTTTTTACTTTTGTGGGACACTTGATTGACCAAAAAATTCAAACATTACCCCTTTTTACTATTTTGGGAATACTATTTGGTCTGTTAGTATCTTTAATTGGAATGCGAAAATTGTTGATTAGTTTATTAAGAACAAAAAAATAATTGGTTATTTAGGCAACTATAATTGAAATCTATAATTAAAAATCCAAAAATCTTAGCTCTTATAATTTTTTCTATTTCTCTTTTATTTTTTTCAATCCTTGGAGGGGCTTTAGGTGCTTCATTAGGATTTGGTTTTTTGGGAGGACCAATACCATTTATTTCTATACCAGCTGAGAAAGTTGCAAGTATTGGCTCGTATAAATTAATCAACTCTTCTATAATGTTTTGGTTCGCAGGTATTATACTTGTATTTTTATCATGGAGAGCCACACGCAATATGGCTGAAGTTCCATCAAGATTACAAAGTCTTTTTGAATTGATTTATGAGTTTTTCTCAAATACGGCTGATGGTGTTGCAGGCGGGAAAAAACATTCAGGAAGATTATTTCTGCCCTTAGTAACAACAATCTTTTTAGTTGTTATGATGTCAAACTGGGTTGGTATAATGCCTGGTGTTGGCTCTGTAGGAAGAATTGAAGATTTAGATGAGTGGGTTCATCACCATTCTCATAAATATGAAGATGAATTACACACTAAATACGATGATGAAAAAAAAGTAAAATATTTAGCGAAGTTACATGTTTTAGAAAGTCATGCTAGTGACACTTTTGTAATGTTTGATGATGGTCCCATTGGTAAAGTAGTACCACTGGGCTTTGGTGAAGCCCAGAGACCAAAATTATCTTCAATATTAGGCTATGATTTAGAACTAATTCATCAATATGAAGAAGAGGTAAAAAGTGGAAATTATACTAATGTGTATTTATTAAAGGAAAAAATCGAAGCTAGCCAGTATGATTATAATGGTGAAGATGAACCTAAATATGTAGGGATGAAAACTGTTGGCTTATTAGTTCCTTATCTTAGAGGTGCGAGTACGGATATAAATACTACTTTAGCTATTGCAATCGTAGCAATGATTAGTGTTCAAATATGGGGGTTTAGAAGATTAGGGCTAAAGGGCTATGGTGGTAAATTTATCATTAATCCAATAAAGAAAGGTCCAATATCAACTTTTGTTGGAATATTAGAAGCATTTGGTGAACTTACGAGAACTATTAGTTTCACGTTTAGGCTATTTGGTAATATGTTTGCAGGTGAAATTTTACTTATAGCAATGGCTTTTTTACTACCGTTAATTGGAATTATTCCCTTCATGGGTCTGGAGTTATTTGTGGGTGTTATCCAGGCATTTATATTTTCAATGCTCACACTAGTATTTGGCGTAATGGCTGTCGCCAGTCACGGTGATCATGACGATAGCCACGCAGAAGATCACTGATTTAGAAAAAATAAAGAATAGGAGAAAGAGAATTGGACGCAGAAGCAACTAAACCTTTAGCTGCAGCTATTGCAATTGCTGTTGGTGCATTAGGACCAGCATTAGGAATTGGATTACTTGCAGGTAAAGCAATGGAAGCATTAGGAAGAAATCCTGAAGCTTCAGGATCTGTTCAGCAGAACATGATTTTGGCTCTGGCGTTCGCAGAAGCTATAGCAATTTATGCTTTAGTAGTTGCGATCATCATCCTGTTCGTATAATTTCGGAATCCGCTTGGCTTTCACTTAAAAGTTTTATGTCTGATAGCCTTAGCGGACAACCGTCACGAATATTTATTTGTTGAATAAGGAAAAAATAACATGGACGCATTAGGAATAACATATCAGCAACTCTTAACCCAGTTAATAAGTTTTTTGGTCTTGTTTTTTTTGTTATATAAATTGGCATATAAACCTATAATTGGAATGCTAGATAGTAGAGCAGAAAAAATAAAAAACAGCTTAGATGCAGCAGAAAATGCAAAAAAAGACGCTGAATCTACAGCTGAAAAAATTGAGAAAGAGATTGCTTTAGCTCGTGTTGAAGGACAAAAAATAGTTTCTGAGGCAAGAGATGCTGCAACTAAACTTAAGCTACAGCTTGAAGAAAAGGCTAAAGAGGAATCTGAAACTTTAGTTGAAAAAGCAAAGATTGATATTGAAAGAGAAAAATCTGCTGCAATTGAGGAGATAAGGAAAAACTTCTCTGGCATAGCAATTGCTGCTGCTGAAAAAATTGTGGAAAATTCTCTTGATGAGAAAACTCATTCAGAATTAATTAATAAAGTATTAGATTCGAGTTTAAAGGAAAATTAAGATTGGGAAATAATTAATGGCTACAAGCGCAAGAAGATATGCTCAGGCAGCTTTTTCAATAGCATCTGAAAAAAAATGAAATTGATCAATGGCTTTCAGAACTTAGTATAGTATCAAATATACTGAATGATGATGATTGCTTAACTTTTTTTGATGCTGAGCAAATACCTATTGATGTGAAACTAGACGGTATAAAGAAACTTTTTTCAAAAAATACTAACTTAGTTCAAAATCTCATATCATTAATGGTTGTTCGAAAAGATGTAGCTAAAATTGTAGAAGTTAATAATATTTTTGTTTCAATGTCAGATGAGTTCAAAGGTATTGTAAGAGTAGGGATCACTACTGCAGTACCTATTAATAAAGAAGATTTAGAACATATAACCAAAAAACTTGAAAATATAGAAGATAAAAAAGTAATTATTAATGAAAAAATTGATAAAAATATTTTAGGTGGTATTGTCATTAGAGTTGGTGATAAGTTGATAGATGGCAGTACCAAAAATAAAATTGATTTATTAAGTGAAAAATTGATTGGTCATAGAAATTTATGATTAAAAATAGTATTGAACGAAAGAGAGTCTTATGGCAGTAAATAGTCATGATATAGCTTCAGTTATTAAGAAGCAAATAGAAGAATTCGGTGGTGATCTTACTCAGGTTGATATTGGTACCGTCGTTGAAGCAGCCGATGGAGTTGCTAGAATACATGGTTTATCCGGGGTTAAATATAGTGAATTATTACAATTTCCAGGTGATATTCTAGGTCTAGCACTTAACCTTGAAGAAGATAGCGTAGGAGCAGTAATACTCGGAGATTATTTGAAAATAAAGGAAGGTGATGAGGTCAAAAGTACAGGTAGGATTATCGAAGTACCTGTTGGTGATGATATGAAAGGCAGGGTTGTTGATTCTCTTGGTAGAGCACTGGATGGAAAAGGTGCTATAAATACGAATCAATCTTTCCCTGTAGAAAAAATTGCTCCAGGTGTTGGTGAAAGACAGTCGGTTGATCAACCGGTAATGTTTGGTTTGAAAATTGTAGACGCAATGGTTCCTGTAGGTAGAGGTCAAAGAGAACTCGTTATTGGTGATAGAGCTACTGGAAAAACATCAGTCTGTGTAGATGCTTTAATTAATCAAAAAGATACTGGTATTATTGGTGTATATGTTGCTATAGGCCAAAGAGCATCCAAAGTAGCTCAAACAGTAACAAGATTAGAGGAAAATGGTGCATTAGATAATACAGTGATTGTTGCTGCAAATGCTTCAGATCCTGCTCCAATGCAGTATCTAGCCCCATATGCTGGATGTGCTATTGCTGAATTTTTTATGTCTCAGGGGAAAGATGTACTAATTGTTTACGATGATTTAACTAAACATGCATGGGCCTACAGACAGATGTCTCTTTTGCTGCGAAGGCCACCAGGCAGAGAAGCATACCCAGGTGATGTTTTTTATCTTCACTCGAGATTACTTGAAAGAGCTGCAAGACTAAATAAAGATGCAGGGGGTGGATCTATAACTGCCTTGCCAATTATTGAGACTCAGGCTGGTGATGTTTCTGCATATGTACCAACGAATGTTATTTCTATAACAGATGGTCAGCTTTATTTAGAACCTGATCTTTTCAACTCTGGAATAAGGCCTGCTGTTAATTCAGGACTTTCTGTGACTAGAGTTGGTTCAGCAGCTCAACTTAAGGGCATGAAATCAGTCTCTGGATCTTTGAAATCTGAAATGGCTCAATATGCATCATTGTCAACATTTGCTCAGTTTGGAACGGATGATCTTGATGCAGTTACAAAAAGACAACTAGAAAGAGGTTCAAGATTAACTGAGCTATTGAAACAAGATGAAAATTCACCACTACCTTTTGAAAATCAGGTTTCTTTATTGTACATTGCTAATCAAGGTGCATTAGATGATATTCCTGTTGAAAAGGTTAGAGAGTTTGAATCTCAATGGCATGATTACTCCGCGGCTAATTTATCTGATGTATTTAAAACTATTTCTGAATCTGGGGATATATCTGATGATGACAAAAATAAACTTGATGAAGCAGTCAAGTCATTCAAGCAAACAGTGAAGATTTGAGAGGATATTTTTGCCAAGTACAAAAGACTTAAGAGACAGAATTAGATCTGTTTCTAACACTGCCAAAGTTACAGGAGCTATGCAAATGATAGCAGCTTCCAAAATGACTAGGGCTCAAAATATGGTTACTAATAGTAGGCCATACTTTGAAACAATTCATAAAATGTTAACTAAGGTAACAAACTCTTCTAATAATGAAGAAATGTTATCAGAAGTTAAGCTTCTTTCTGCGAGAGAAGTAAAGAAAACTTTAGTTCTTTTTATTACCCCAGATAGAGGTTTGGCAGGTGCTTTAGTTGGTAACTTAACAAAGGCAATAAATGAATTTATTTCTCAAAATAAATCTGAAATTAGTTTTATTACTGTTGGTAAGAAAGGAGATAGATATTTGTCTAGATCTACTCGAAATTTATTTGGGAAATTCACTGTTTCCGATAGGCCAACTTTTGATGAAACAATACCAATTTCAAATACAATAATTGAAAATTATGAGAATGAAAACTTTGATAAGGTAGTTTTAATTTATGCTAAATTTGTTAATACTGCTGTTCAACATATTCAAGCTCACCAGGTTTTACCAATTAAAAGAGAAGATAAAGAGGATAACCCGAAAGATTATATTTTCGAACCAGAGCTTATTTCTCTTCTCAAATCAATTGCACCAAAGTATGTTGAAAATCAAGTATTTCATGCTGTCTTAGAAGCTTTTGCTAGTGAGCATTCTGCAAGGATGGTTGCCATGCAAAATGCTACTGACAATGCAAATGAATTAGTCGAGGGTTTAACTCTCGACCTCAACAAAGCTCGTCAAGAATCAATAACTGGCGAATTATTAGATATAGTAGGTGGCGTTGCTGCCTTAGAAAAATAAGATATTGGAGTTATAAAATAATGTCTAAAGGAAGTAAGGGAAAAGTAGTTCAAGTAATAGGTACTGTTGTGGATGTTGAATTTTCAGCAGATGATCTGCCTGAAATATATTCTGCTATAGAAGTCCAAAATGAAGGCCAAAAGCTAGTTCTAGAAGTTGAACAGCATGTTGGAAATAGTTGGGCTAGATGTCTAGCTTTAGGTGCCACTGAAGGACTACCAAGAGGTGCCGAGGTTATAGATACTGGAGCTCCAGTATCTGTTCCTGTAGGTGAAGCATCTCTAGGAAGATTAATGAATGTTCTTGGTGACCCAATTGATGGAGGAGAGCCAGTTGATTCTAAGGCTGAGAGATGGGCAATTCATAGAAAACCTCCTTCTTTTGAAGAACAGTCTGGAACTACTGAAGTTTTAGAAACTGGGATAAAGGTTATGGATTTGATTACTCCTTTTGCTAAAGGTGGTAAGGTCGGTGCATATGGTGGTGCGGGTGTCGGAAAAACTGTTATTATTACCGAACTTATTAGAAATATCGCTCAGGAGCACTCAGGGGTTTCTGTTTTTGCTGGAGTTGGAGAAAGATCAAGAGAAGGAAATGATTTATGGCATGAAATGATAGAGTATGGTGTTATGGGTTCAACTGCACTTGTATTCGGTCAAATGAATGAGCCTCCTGGTACAAGAGCTCGTATTGCTCTTACTGGTTTAACAATGGCTGAATATTTTAGAGATGTTCAAAAACAAGATGTTTTATTATTTGTAGATAATATTTATAGATATATTCTAGCGGGTATGGAAGTTTCTGCATTGCTAGGTAGAATGCCTTCAGCTGTTGGTTATCAACCTACTCTTTCAACAGAAATAGGTGATTTGCAGGAAAGAATAACGTCAACTAATGATGGTTCTATAACATCTTTTCAAGCAGTATATGTTCCTGCTGATGACTATACGGATCCTGGAATTGTTACAACTTTTGGGCATTTAGACGCTAATGTATCTCTTGATAGGGCATTGGCTGCTCAATTTTTATTTCCTGCGGTTGATCCTTTAGCTTCTAATTCCCGAATATTAGAACCTTCTGTTGTAGGTGAAGATCACTATAATGCTGCTCAAGGAGTAAGGCAAGTCTTACAAAGATATAAGGATCTTCAGGATGTAATTGCAATACTAGGTATTGAAGAATTATCTGAGGATGATCAGATAATTGTTGGTAGAGCTAGACGAATACAAAGATTTCTAACACAACCTTTTTTTGTTGGAGAAGTATTTACTGGTATGCCTGGAAGATATGTACCCGTTTCTGAGACAGTTAGAGGCTTTCAAGAAATTTTAGATGGTAAACATGATAAGCTTCCTGAACAAGCCTTTTATATGGTTGGAAATATAGATGAAGCAGTTGAAAAAGGTAAAAAAATGCAGGAGGAAGCTACATCTGAATAAAAATTTTATTCTTATGTTTTTTTATGTCTAAGTTATTTCTAAAATTAGTTACAAACCAAGGTGTAACTTTTTCAGGTGAAGCAGAAAAAGTTACAGCTAAGGGAGGTTTAGGTGAGTTTACTATCCTGCCTTTACATGCTGACTTCATATCTACAATAGTGCCTGGAATACTTACAATCACTTCTAATGGAGAATCCAAGAAATATAATCTTTCGGGAGGATTTGTGGAAGTTTCTGATAATAATGTAACAATATTAGCTGATTCTATAGAATAAATGTGCTAAAAGGTTCAATTATTTTGAATGAGCGAATTGTTTAGTCTCAGCTAACTTCTTAGCAGCTTCTTTTGAATCAATACTAAATCCGCATTGAAGACACTGCAAAAATTTATTGTCAGGATATGATATTAACTCAATATCTCCTTGACATTTAGGACATGCTTTTAAGTAGATCATTTTTTTTTCCTATTTCAAAGTTTCCGCTGTTGTCGGAACTATAATAACAAAATTTTTTTTTATTAAAAATAATGATACTACGAATTATATACCATTTCAAGTATTTATGTCATTATTCGTAAAATGTTTAAATTCCAGTATTAGGTATGAAAGTTGACATTACGTGTATCAAGTTTTACAATATTAGTTATGTTATATAACATTATTAATATTCATAGCTTTAGTAATATACTGGTCTTAATTGAGTTCAAAATATGAAAGAAAAAAATTTTCAACGAGAAAACAGAAAATTTAACTTATCTTCTGAAAAATCTGAATCTGTATTGTCAAATTTGTTAAATTTAAGTTTCTCGAGCGACGAAAACCAGCATGATTTACCAATTATAAGTATTAATTCGTCGAAAATAATTAATGATGATATTGTTACTCGTAGCGATAAGTTTGTTGGTGTGTATGTTATAAGTGTAGCTGCTCGGCTAGCTGATATGCATCCTCAAACATTGCGAAAGTATGATAAAGAAGGTTTAGTGAGCCCGCAAAGATCACAGGGAAGTAGAAGATTATATTCTGATTCAGATGTAGAAAGGCTTAGGGTTATTAGAAGACTTGCAGATGAACTTGGTTTAAATTTAAATGGAGTAAGTTTAGTTTTGGACTTTGTTGTGGCGCTTAGCGAAATTTTAGGACTATTAGAAAATTCTGAAGACTCACCTACATTTGAGTCGAATCAGTATGTTGTTTCTCAAATTAGAAAATTATTATCTTTTGTAAGGGCTGTTTAAAATGTCAAAAAAGAAAAATACGAAAAATGAACTAAAGGAAGAAATTTCAATTGATTCAAAAGATAGTCAAATAAAATCTCTTTTAGATGAAGTTAGTAATTACAAATCACTTGCACAAAGATCTCAAGCAGATCTAGTAAATTTCAGAAAAAGAGTTGAAGTTGAGCAATTAGAAATTAGGAAAAGAGCAAAAGAACAAATTATATTAAAGTTTTTAGAAATTATTGATCAACTAGAAGTAGCATTGAATAATAAAACAATAGACCAATCATGGATTAATGGCATTGATGCTATTTATAAGAATTTTGAAAATATTCTCTTGTCTGAAGGTTTTGAAAAATTTGATTCTAAGGGAGAAATTTTTGATCCTAGAAAACATGAAGCTCTATTGTCTACAGTAAATAATTCATTAGATGTTAACACAGTTATAAACCAAATAAGATCTGGATACATAAGAGGAGAAAATGTTGTAAGGCCTGCACAAGTTGAAATATCAAAATTAGAAGAATAAAAAAAAGTAATTAGGAGATAAAATGGCAAAAATTATTGGAATAGATTTAGGAACTACAAACTCAGCTATGGCTGTTATGGATGGTGGGGAACCTCAGATTATAGAGAACAATGAGGGAAGGAGAACAACCCCTTCTGTAGTTGCTTTTAATGATAAAACAGATGAAAGATTTGTTGGAGAATTAGCTAGAAGGCAGGCTATTACTAACCCTGAAAATACTATTCATTCTGCAAAAAGATTTATGGGAAGAAGATTTGCTGATAAATCAGTTAAGAGTGACATCAAAAATGTTTCATTTAAACTAGATAAGATGAAGGGTGGGGATGTAGGTATTGTATTAAATGGAAAAACAAGTGCACCAGCAGAGGTTTCTGCAATGATACTAAGAAAGATGAAAGAAGATGCAGAAGCAAAACTTGGAGATGAAGTTAAGCAGGCTGTAATTACTGTTCCAGCTTATTTTAATGATAGTCAAAGAGAGGCAACGAAAATTGCTGGACAAATAGCTGGCTTAGAAGTCTTAAGAATCATTAATGAACCAACAGCTGCTTCCCTTGCTTATGGATTAGATAAGGAGGGAGAGAGAACAATAGCTGTTTATGACCTTGGTGGAGGAACATTTGATGTAACTATTCTTGGACTAGGTGAGGGAGTTTTTGAGGTAAAAAGTACTAATGGAGATACTCATCTTGGTGGAGATGATTTTGATCTTGCTATAGTGAATTTTCTTGCTGAAGAATTTAAGAAGGAAAATTTGATTGACCTGAGAGATGATATTTCTGCTCATCAAAGATTAAGAGTTGAAGCAGAAAGAGCAAAGATTGAACTCTCTTCTGTTGCTTCAACGGAAATAAACTTACCTTTTATCTCTGCTGATTCTTCTGGTCCCAAACATCTTCAAATGACTCTTTCAAGGTCAAAATTAGAAGAGCTTACTGCTAATCTTGTAAAAAGAACAGTTAAACCTACTCAAGATGCTATTAAAGATGCTGGGATATCCACAAAGGATATAGATGAAATTGTCCTAGTTGGTGGTATGACTCGAATGCCATCTGTTATTGATACTGTAACAAAACTTTTCAATAAAGAGCCTAATAGATCAATTAACCCTGATGAAGTTGTTGCTGTTGGTGCTGCAATCCAGGCTGGAGTTCTGCAGGGAGATGTTAAAGATGTACTATTATTGGATGTTACTCCATTATCATTAGGTATTGAAACCTTAGGAGGGGTAAGAACTACTCTTATAGAAAGAAATACTACTATACCTACATCAAAAACTGAAAATTTTACTACAGCTGCTGATAATCAACCTAGTGTTGAAATTCATGTCGTTCAAGGTGAAAGAGAAATGGCAACAGACAATACATCGATTGGTAGATTTAATCTTGATGGCATACTCCCAGCTCCAAGAGGAGTTCCTCAAATAGCTGTTACATTTGATATTGATGCTGATGGCATACTAAAAGTTTCAGCGAAGGATAATGGTACAGGTAAAGAACAAAACATAACTATAACTGGACGTTCAGGTTTATCTGATGAAGAAGTTGAAAAACTAGTTAAAGAAGCTGAAGAAAATGCTGAAGAAGATAAGGAAAAAAGAGAATCTGTAGATATACGTAATGCTGCAGATAGCGCTATTTTTCAGGGAGAGAAAATTATTAAAGACGAGGGGGAAAAAATTCCAGATGATGTTAAATCAGAACTTGAATCTAATATAAAATCTCTGAAGGATATTTTATCTAATGAAGGATCAACTAATATAGAAATTGCAAATTCTACAGAAGAATTGCAAAAATCCTTACAAGCAGTAGGGCAGTCAGTTTATAATTCTCAGCAACAGGCTACTAATGAATCTTCAAATGGTGATAAAAATGATGATGAAAATGATGGCGAGAATGATGATACCGTTGATGGTGAATTTAGAGAAGTATAAAAAATCATAGGAGTATAGTAATGAAATTCTATCAATATGTTGATAAAAATACACACAAAAGATTAATTGCATATCAATCAATTGAGAATAAAATTTATAAATTAGATATACCTGGGGTAGATAATACTCTAGATTTATTTGATAAAAATGGTGAACTACTAAATATTGAAGAAAAAAATTTGATTTTTTTATCTGAAAATTACGAGGAATTTAAAAAAATGGAAATAGAATTACTTCCTCCAGTTGACTCTCCAGAAACATGGGCTTTTGGTGTTACATATATGGACTCGATGAAAGAAAGGCAAGCTGAAAGTGATTCACCGGATGTATATGATAAAGTATATAATTCAGATAGACCCGAGTCATTTTTTAAAGCTACATATGAAAGATTAGTACCTCCTGGTGGTAAAGTTGGAATCAGGGGTGATTCTGAATGGAATGTTCCTGAACCTGAACTAACTTTTTTTGTTTGTAAAAATAAAATTGTTGGATTTTCAATAGGCAATGATATGAGTAGTAGATCTATTGAAGGTGAAAATCCTCTTTATCTTCCACAAGCTAAAGTTTACGATAAATCTGCTTCTTTTGGTCCGGCATTTGTGCCTATCCAATCAATAAGTAATCATCAGAAATTATCTGTACAGATGAAAATTTTCAGGAATGATAAAGAAGTCTTTTCTGGTAAATGCAATACTAGTCAAATGAAAAGAAATTGTAATTACTTACTTAATTGGTTATTACGACACAATAATATTATGGATGGTACAGCTGTAATGACAGGTACTGGTATAATACCTCCGCCAGAATTCACATTAAATCCTTCAGATAAAATTTTTATTTCGATAGAAAATCTAGGTACTTTAGAAAATGAAGTTATATTTGTTTAATGAATTTTGGGTTCAGGTAATGTAACAACTCTAAGTAAATTAGTTGTACCCTTTACCCCGATTGGAACCCCTGCAATTACAACAATTTTTTCTTTCTTTTTTGCTAGTTTGTTTGAAATGATGAATTCTGATGCACTGTAAAACATACTTTGTATATCTGATAAATGCTTTTGAACAACAGTATTAACACCCCAAACTATAGTAAGATTTTCAGCTACATGTTTTGACTCAGTAATAGCTAATATATTTTTGCTTGGTCTATATGACGCTACCATTTCTGCTGATCTTCCTGAAGAGGAATAAGCTATAATAAATTTAGCTCCTACTGCTTCAGCTGTTATTGATGAAGAATACCCAATAGCATCATTGACAAAAGTTCCTTTTTTGGAAGTATAAGATCTTCTTCTTTCTGATAATTTTTCATATTCTAGAAATTGTTCTGCTTTTTTGGCTATTTTTTGCATTGCTTCAACTGCCAAAAAAGGATATTTACCAATTGAAGTTTCTGCAGATAACATTATTGCATCTGTGCCATCTCTTACCGCATTATAAACGTCTGTTGCCTCTGCTCTCGTTGGATTTGAAATCGTAATCATTGATTCAAGCATTTGTGTAGCTGTTATTACTGGCTTACCTCTCTCATTAGCAACTCTAATAATCATTTTTTGCTTTGATGGAACTTCCTCGAATGGTAACTCAACCCCTAAGTCTCCTCTAGCAACCATAACACCATCCGATGCATCTATAATTTCTTCTAAGTTATTTACAGCATCTTCAATCTCAATTTTAGATATAATCTGCTTTGATTTTTTTAGTTTTTTTCTAATATCATTTACATCACCTACGTCTCTTACGTATGAGGCACCAACAAAATTAACATCTGCTTTATTAACGAATTTAATAGCTTCTTTAGTTTCTTTTGTAAAGTAATCAACTGTTGATGTACGACCAGGGGCACTTACTGATTTATTACTAACTAAGTGTCCACCGGTTAGAACTTTACAAATCAAATTTCCATTTTGAATTTTTTTTGATTGAAGTACTATCTTTCCATCATCTATCAAGATTATGGATTTTACCAAAGTACCTTTTTTATACAAGTTCAGATCTATACTTAGGCCTTTTGGCCATATTTGAGCAATATTTTTATTACCATTGATTTTTTTTTCGGTTAAAGTAAAATCACTTCCAGCTGCAAGATAGGTATCATTATCAATATTACCCACTCTATATTTTGGGCCAGGAATGTCCGCTAATATTCCAACAATAATTCCAGTTTTTTCAGATGCTTCTCTTATATTTTTGATATATTTGAGATGTTCTTTTTCTTTACCATGGCTTAAATTTAATCTAGCTACAGACATACCTGATTTTATTAATCTGACTATTGATTCCACCTCACATGTGCTTGGTCCAATAGTACAAATTACTTTAGTTTTAGACCTAGATTCAATATAAGTTTTAAGGTTTTTAATTTTTAATTTTTTTTCCAATATTGAGTCCTGTGTTATAATTGTTATGTCTTATTTATTTTATATCATAATAGTAACGTATTTAACTTTTTATTGACATAGCAATGTTTAAATCAATTTTTGTTTAATTTACGTTTCTAAGAAAGGAACAAATTGAGTCTATCTAATTCTTTAATTTCTCTTCAACAAACAGATAAACAACTCATAGAAAAAAAACAAACATTTGTAACTTTACAAAATGAAATTCAATCTCAAGGTGGCCTTATTAAATTACGTGATAAGTGTGAAAAGCAAAAACAACAAGAATTAGAAGCAAAACTAGAAGTTGCAAGATTACAATCTGAATTTAATTCTTTAAAATCTAAAGTTTCTGAAATAGAACAAAGGTTATATGGTGGCTCAATCACAAATGTAAAAGAACTTAATGCAATAGAAGTAGAATATTCATCTATGAGAAGGAATTTAGCACAAGTAGAAGAATCAATACCATCTAATGAAAAAATAGCTACTGAGGCTAATGAAAAGTTTACTCAATACTCTAAACAACTTGAAGAAAATGAACAAGATTGGAAATTACGTTTGGTAAAAATTCATGGCCAAGCTAAACTCATCAAAGATGAATATAATCATATGCTAGTTGAAAGAAAAAAGGTTCAATCTGGCATTTCTAAGGAATATCTTGATCACTATAATAGAATTTCAAAATCTAATCCGGGGTCTGCAATTGTTAAGGTTGATCGGGGTGTATGCCAAGGTTGTTCAGTAAAGTTGCCAATGAGCGAATTAAACAAAATTAGACTTTCAGAAACACCCATCACGGGTTCATGCTGTAATAGATTACTAATTTTTTCTAACTAGTTTTTTTGAGAGCAATAGGATTTTATATAGAAAATTTTCAAGATGATTTTCATATTAATTTTCCTTCTAATAGGCTTACTCCACAAAATGAGATTCAAGAATATTCTCAGATACATAAACATAATATTATCTCTTGGTATAAAGTTGAATCAAGTAGTTCTCAAACAGAAATATATGACAATTATAGAAAATTAATTTCTCAATTTTCTAAACCTGATGCTAAACTAGCTTTAGTTCTAATTCCTGACTCTTTCCATATTGCTAGTGATATAGAAACTTTAGCAAGAAGAATCATTCATATACAGTCTTTAGGTGCAGATATTAAGTGTACTAATACTGAGTATCCAGACCCTTTTCAAAATGCACTTAAATATTTATCTTTTAATAATAAAGAAAATTTTTCTAACTCAAAAAATGGGAAATCAATTATTCAAAAGGCATATAGAGGAGAAATATTAGGTAAAGTTCCTTATGGATATAAATCTTCAAATGGTAGGTTAATCATTGATGATAATGAGTCAAAAATAGTAAGAATGATTTTTGACTGGTATTCAGAATTTTCTTATGGTTTGAGAGTTATTGCTAAATTACTCAATCGAGAAGGATATACAACTAAAAGTGGTAAAATTTGGGCTCCTTTATCTATTCGTAATATATTAACTAATCGCTCATATATAGGTACATATACTAGATATGGTATTAGAATTACTTCAAATCATGATTCAATTATTGGTATAGATCTATTTAATAAAGCTAATTCTATATTAAATTCGAAAAATACCTTAAATAAAACATATGTAAAATCATCTTTCTTGTTATCTAAAAAAATTAAGTGTGAAATTTGTGGTAATGGATTAAGTGGTATTACTAGGAAAAGAACTTGGCAAACAAAAAATAAAAAAAATAATACAAAAATATATCGATACTATCGTTGTTCAGCTAGATTTCAAAATATTAATGAACAGTCAAAATTTCATGCTTTAATTGATGCTGATAATTTAGAAAAAAAAGTATTAGATATTGTTTCCAATTGGGATGATGATTTCATAAATAAGTTAATGCCAATTAGTTTAAATAGTTATTCTAAAAATATTGATGATGCATACTTAGATTTTTCTAAAGCTTTTCAAAATTATGCAACAGGGAAAGAAAAAATTAAATTTTTACAAGATTCAATTAATAATTTAGATATGATTCGATCAACAAAGAAAATATCTATAGATGAAACTACTAGAAATATATATGAAAATATTTTTAGTAATGATTCTCAAAAATCAAAAAAATCACTTAATCAGTTAATTTCAAAAATATTTATGCAAAATGACAAAATTGAAGTTATTCCATACTTATAAAATAAACTTTGATATAATATTTTCATGAGGAGAACGGACGGTCGCCGCTTATGCTAATTTATTTTCCATAAGGGGAGGAAAGTCCGAGCACCATTGGATAGAGTGCCTGCTAACGGCAGGACGAGGTAACTCGATGGAAAGTGCAACAGAAAATATACCGCCTACAATTTGCTAGGTAAGGTTGAAATGGCGAGGTAAGAGCTCACCAGTCAAATGGTAACATTTGTCGTATGGTAAACCCCACTCGGTGCAAGACCAAATAGGGAAGCAGTAATCGGATCCACGTAGTTTTCGGGTTGGTCGCTTGACTTTGTAAGTGATTACAAGGCTAGATAGATGACCGTTAATCTTTTATTTAAAGATACAGAACTCGGCTTATAGTTCTCCTCTTAAAAATAAATTAATCGCTAATTGCTGGCACTATTTCTTCAGGAAAACCTAATTGTTCTTTTTTTTGTAAAGATTTTCTAATTCTATTTTTAGCTGAAGGATGATTTCTTAAGAAAGGTGGTATTTCAATCTCATCATTACCATGATTAAGTACATCTGAAGCACTTTTCATTTCATCTTCTTCTATATCTGTTGCTGAAGGAAATCCGGTTGCTATTAAAGTTATTTTAATTTCATTTTCCATTTTTGGATCTGTTGTCTGACCATAAATAATATTTGCGTCAGGGTGAACAGTTGAGGCTACTATTTCAGATGCATTTTGCACCTCATGAATAGTCACATCTGGTCCTCCAGTTACATTAAATATTACTCCCCTTGCACCATTTACTTCAACTTCTAGTAATGGAGATTGAAGTGCTTCTTCAGCTGCTTCTACAGCCCTATTTTCGCCTGAACCTTTTCCTATTGCCATCCATGCTGCTCCAGCTCCATCCATAACAGCTTTTACGTCTGCAAAATCTAAGTTTATTTCACCTGGGCAAAGTATTAGCTCTGCAATAGATTGTATTCCTTGCCTTAATACGTCATCAGCCATTTTAAATGCTGTCTGTACAGTTACATTTGCATCAGAAACAGCAGTAAGCCTATCATTAGGTATAACAATAAGAGTGTCAACTTGCTCTTTTAATGCTTCTACTCCTTCTATTGCTTTAGTTTTTCTAACTTTACCTTCAAAATTAAATGGTTTAGTTACCACTCCTACTGTAAGGGCACCTATTTCTTTCGAAATTTCAGCTACAACTGGTGCTCCACCAGTTCCAGTTCCACCTCCCATACCAGCTGCTATAAATACTAAATCTGCGCCTTCAAGAACAGATTTAATCTCCTCTCTATCTTCTTCGTGACATTGTCTACCTTTGGCAGGATCTCCCCCAACTCCCAAACCTCTTGCAGTTTGATCTCCTACTCTAAGTTTTAGTGGTATCTCTGAATTTTCTAAAGCTTGAGAGTCAGTGTTTACAGAAATATACTGAACACCTTCAACTCGTTCTTTATACATTCTATTAACTGCATTTTGTCCTCCTCCACCAACTCCAACTACTTTAATGTTGGCAGTTCCAACCTGATCGTTTTCGTCTATTTTTTTATCTAATTCATTATTTATCATAAGAAAAACTCATTTTTTATATTTTTTGGTTATTATTTTTTGTTATTTTTTAATATAAATAGAAAATAAATCATATTTCTTAATGATTCTATTACTTTTTATCAGGTAGAATCTTAGAGAATTTAATACAGTATTTAGCGAATTTTGTGAATTTTTTCACATATTTGGAGGTAATAATGAATAATTTAGAAGATGTTAATAACGGTTTTGACTTAATTGCACATATATTAAAGAGTCAAGGATTTGATTGGTTAGCTTGTTTTCCTAATAATCCTTTAATTGAATCATGCGCGAAATTTGGTGTAAGACCAGTAGTTTTCAGACAGGAAAGAGGAGGTATTATGGCTGCTGATGGTTATTCTAGACTTATGGCTGAAAAAGGTAAATATGGTGTATTTGCATGTCAACATGGTCCGGGAGCTGAAAATGCATTTGGCGGAATAGCACAAGCTTGGGCAGATGGAGTTCCGATTTTATTTTTACCAGAAGGCCAATCAATGGATAAGGTAGATATATATCCTAATTTTACATCACCTGAAAATTATAAGAATATAACCAAATGGTCTGCTTCAGTTAACTCATACGATCGTTTACCCTCCTTGATGAGAAGAGCTTTATCAGCACTGAAAAATGGTCGTCCTGGTCCAGTATTGTTGGAAATTCCTAGAAGCCTTACAGAGGCTGAGGTAAAAAAAGAAAAAGGCAAGATATTAGGGATGGAAAATTTTCATTCCCCTAAAACATATATTTCCGCACCGGCAAAGGAAGATTTGAGATTAGCAATAAAAAAAATAATAAATGCAGATAATCCAATAATTTGGGCCGGACAGGGTGTATTATATTCTGCTGCGACAGAAAAACTTAAAGAATTAGCTGAGTTGTTACAAATTCCTGTTATTACAACAATGCCAGGCAAATCAGCTTTTGATGAAAGGCATCCATTATCCTTAGGTGCAGCAAATAGAACTGCTCCAAAAGGAGTTTTTAAGTGGTTATATGAAAGTGATGTTTTATTTGCTGTAGGAGCAAGTTTAACAATTACTAATTATGGTATTGATATACCAAAAGGTAAAACTATTATTCACTCTACTAATAATTACGAAGATATAGATAAACAATACCCAACTGAAATAGGCTTGATTGGCGATGCTAGAAAAACATTATGTATGATGATAGATGAAGCAAAATCTATTTTAGGTGAAAATGGTAGAGAAAAAAATATACAACTTGAAAATCAGATTAGTAGTGTGAAAAAGGAATGGCTAAATGACTTTGATAAATTACTTAATTCAAATGACGAACCAATTAATCCTTATAGATTAATAAATGAAATTAATAAAAATGTTGATCATGAAAATACAATCATGACTCACGATGCTGGTCATCCAAGAGATGAAATTATGCCTTTTTATACAGCCACAGTACCCCATAGCTATATTGGTTGGGGTAAGAGTACTCATTTGGGATATGGAATACCATTAATGATTGGTGCAAAAATTGCAGATCCCTCTAAATTTTGTGTTAATTTTATGGGTGATGCAGCATTTGGTATGTCTGGTCTTGATTTAGAAACAGCTAATAGGTGTGGAGCTCCTATTACAACAATTATTTTAAATAATAAAACTATGGGTGGCTATAACCATCACATGCCTACAGCTATGGAAGGTTTTGATGCTGGAAATATGACAGGAGATTATGCTGCAATTGCCGAAGGTCTAGGTGGAGTAGGAATAAAAATTACTGAACCTCAAGAAATAGGTAAATCTCTTGCGGAGGCCAAAAGAGTTAACTTTGAAGAAGGAAAAAGTGTGTTACTTGATGTAAGAACAAAACAGAGCGATGAAATGTCAATATATTCTGAATAATAGATATAACTTATTAAAAATAAAGGAGAAAAATGAAAACAACAGGCTTTAAGACTTTAGTACTAGGTACTCCATGGAGAAATTTAACTTATTGTATTATTGAAACAGATGAAGGTATTACTGGTGTTGGAGAAGCTAGAGTACTAGGAAAAACTCATACTGTCACGCAATATCTTAAAGATGTAGAAAGGCACTTTATAGGACATGATCCATTTGATATTGAAGCTCTTTACAGAAGAATGACATTATTAGATTTTGGTAAACCTGGAGAGGTTGTATATACTGGTTTAGCTCTCGTAGAACTAGCTTTTTGGGATATTATTGGTAAATCTTGTAACCAACCTGTTTACAAGCTTTTGGGTGGTCAGGTGAAAGATAAGATTCAAGCATATGCAAATGGTTGGTATACAGTTGAAAGATCTCCAGAGCAGTATGCAACGGCAGCAGAAAAAGTCATGGATAAAGGTTATAAAGCAATGAAGTTTGATCCATTTGGAAATGGAGACCTAGAACTTGAGAGATCAGAATTTTATAGATCCTTAGATCTAATTGAAGCAGTCGCATCAGTCGCCGGTACTCAAGCGCAAATCATGATTGAAATGCATGGAAGATTTGCTCCATTGCAAGCTAGAGAGGTTGCAAGATTTATTGAAAAATATAATATTGGTTGGATTGAAGAACCAGTTAGACCAGGTGATATCCCTGCATTAAAATCAGTAAGACAGCATACATCTCTGCCCATAGCAACAGGAGAAAGATTGTATGGTGCCCCGGAATTTAGAGAAATTTGGAATACGCAATATGTTGATGTTTTACAACCTGATATCACACAGAGCGGTGGTATTTTAGAAACGAAAAAAATTGCTTCAACTGCAGAATCCTTTTCAATAATGGTTGCACCTCATAATGTAGGAGGTATAGTTTCAACTATGGCAGCATTACATTTATGCCTTACTCTTAGAAATGTTAAGATATTAGAGCACTTTAATGACTTTGCTGATCCTCACGTAAAAAAAGCAGGATCAGGATATCCTGAAGTCATTGATGGATATTTTCCAGTCCCCGATAAGCCAGGATGGGGTATAGAATTAGATGAAGATTATATTCTCTCTAATCCTCCAGATGTTACGAATTCACAAGTTATGGCGGATCCAGGGTTAAACATGTTTGAAAATTCTGAATGGGCTCAGAGAGGACAAAAAAAATAAAGTTTTATGAAAGCTTCTAATTTTTTACTTAAAACACTCCGTGATGTACCTTCGGATGCTGAAAGTGTCAGTCATAGGCTACTTTTGAGGGCTGGGTATGTTCAGCAAATTGCAGCAGGCATATTTAGTATATTGCCAGTCGGTAATAGGTCAATTTCTAAGATTAGAAATATAATTAGAGAAGAAATGAATTTAGCAGGCTGTGCTGAAGTTAATATGCCAGTAATACAACCAAAAGAACTATGGGAAGAATCGGGAAGGGCTGAAACTTTTTTTCCTCCATTGGCTAATTTTATGGACAGAAGAGAGCGCACTTTAGTAATTGCTCCAACTCATGAAGAAACAGCTACATCTATGATTAGATCTTTTGTTTCAAGTTATAGAGATTTACCTGTCACAATATACCAAATTCAAACAAAATTTCGAGATGAGACTAGACCTAGAGGAGGATTATTGAGAGTTAGAGAGTTTGAAATGAAAGATGCATATTCTTTTGATTTAGATGAAAAAGGTTTAGATCTAAGCTTTGATAATATGATCAAAACTTATCAAAAAATTTTTATTAGATGTGGATTAGATATAGTTATTGTAGATGCTGATTCCGGCGGTATTGGTGGAAAAGAATCAAAAGAATTTGTTATGATCTCGGAAAATGGTGACGATACAATATTAATTTCTTCTGATCAAAGCTATGCTGCTAATTTAGAAAAAGCAGAATTTATAAAGATTGATTTTTCAGAAGATGAAATATTTGATAAAGAACTTATAGAAACTAAAAATATTAATACCATTGAAAAATTGTCTAAATTTTTCAAATTGCCAAAAAATAAATTTGCAAAATCAGTAATTTATAATTCAGATGGTCAAATAATTATTGCAACTATAAGAGGTGATTATGATGTTAATGAAACAAAATTAAAAAATGTACTAGGATCTAAAGAATTAAGAATTGCGACCTCGGAAGAGGTAATAAATTCAGGATTTATTCCAGGGTATACATCTCCAATTGATAAGAATAATATAAAAAGTATTGTTGATAGTTCTATAGAGCTTGGCTCTAACTATGTTGCTGGTGGGAATAAAAAAGATTTTCATTTGAAAAATATTAATTATCCTAGAGATTTTACTTCCAACATACTCTGTGACATTGCTGAAGCTAAAGAGGGATTTGAATCACCTAATAGGTCTGGTAAACTAATTTCCAAAAAGGGAATAGAAGTAGGACATGTTTTCAAATTAGGTTATACTTACTCCGAAATTATGGGTGCTAACTTTGCTGATAGAAACGGTAAAAACCAACCGGTATTGATGGGGTGTTATGGCATTGGAGTTGGAAGAGTCCTGGCTGCCGCAATAGAAGCTAATCATGATGAAAATGGTATTGCTTTACCACCATCTATTGCTCCTTTTGTTGTAAATATAATTGGAATAAATCTTGACAATAACAAAGTTAGAGAAAAATGTGAAAAAATTTATCAGTTATTATTTACTAGCAATATAGAAGTACTTTACGACGATAGGGATTTACCTCCAGGAGTAAAGTTCAAGGATTCTGACTTAGTTGGATTCCCCATAAGAATAATTATTAGTAAGAATAATTATGAAAAAAATGAAATAGAGATAAAATCTCGTAATGATTCTTCAAATAATTATGTATCAGAAAATGAATTAGTTGATTTTATAAAAAAATTAATCGAATAAATATTAAAATATATAGGACTTTCAAATTAAAAAATGATATAATTTTTATAGTATATTATTGTGAGAGAAGTGGGCATTGCCCGCTTTTTCTTTTTTATGGAAACTATTGGAGTTTTTTTTGAAGAGTGATTTATTATTAGCTGTTAATCAATTAGCAGCAGAAAGAAATCTACCTAAGCCTGTTGTTTTACGTGCAGTTGAAACTGCATTAGCTGCAGCATATAAACGTGATCCATTATCCAATGGCAATGATGTCATAGTAACCATGGATCCAGTTACGGGAGATACGGTTGTAAAGACGGTCCAGCATGTTGTTGAAGAGGTAGAAGATGAAGGTATGCATTTGACTCTTGATCAGGCACAAAAGATTAACCAAGATTATAAAATTGGAGATATTATAGAGACTGGGCAGCTGGAGTTTAATCCTGGAAGAATAGCTTCTCAAACTGCAAAACAAGTTCTTATGCAAAAATTAAGAGACTCTGAAAGAGATATAGTTTTTGAAGAATATATCGACAAAGAAGGAGATATTCTTACTGGCACTATACAACGTGTTGAATCAAGATGGATAACAGTAGATATTGGTAATACAGAAGCAATTATGCCGCCTTCAGAACAATCATCTTTTGAAAGATATAGGCCGTCGCAGCAATTAAAATTTTATGTTGTGCAGGTTGCAAGAACAATTAGAGGTCCTGAAATAGTTGTTTCTAGAACACATCCAGATCTTCTAAGAAAATTATTTGAAATTGAAGTTCCTGAGATTTACAATGGCGTGATTGAAATCAAGGCAATTGCTAGAGAACCAGGAGCAAGATCAAAAGTTGCTGTTCTTTCTAATCAGGAGGGTATAGATGCTGTAGGCGCATGTGTTGGTTTAAGAGGTATTAGAATTCAAAATGTTGTTAATGAATTACTAGGAGAGAAAATTGATGTGGTCGAGTGGAGTGAAGATCCAGTTAAATTTATTTCTAATTCTCTTAGTCCTGCTGTAGTTGATAGAGTAGATATTGATAAAGAAGAAGAGACTGCACTAGTCATCGTTCCCGACAAACAACTTTCCTTAGCTATAGGTAAAGATGGCCAAAATGCAAGACTTTCCTCAAGATTGACGAACTGGAAAGTTGATATTCAAGGAGTAAGTGAGGTAGAAGTTGATAATTCTCAACCCAATAATGAGGAACCTGCCTTAGAGATAACTCAAAATTCTGATTTAGAAAAATCAAAAGAAAAGTCTATTTCTGATGATACTCCAGATGATTTGATAGAAAAAGAAAATAAAAAACAAATTCTTGCACAAGAAACCGAAAAAAATGCCCAAGATGAACTTCTTGCACTTGAGAAAGAACTTGCAGAGCTTGAAAAACAAGAGAAATTAGAAAAAGATTCAAAAGAAAATGAAATGCTTGATGTTTCTTCTGATGAATTATGGCAAGTTGATGATTCATTGTTTGGTGCTGCAAAATCAAAAAAAGAAGAAAGTACTGGTATTCGTTTTGCTGAAGATATTTCTGGTTTTTATGAAAAAGATGAAGGAAGAAAAGGTGGAAAAAGAGGTGGTAGTAGTGCAAAAAGTAAAAGAAGAAAATAAACTCATAAATATTTAATAACTATTCTATATATATTAATCCAAAACTTTTTCATAATCATATTTGATAGAATTAGGAGAAATTCCAGTTTAAAGATTTACAATGGTACAAGATTCAAGTCAAACAATAAATAATAATAACGAAGCTAAATCGCCAGTTGAATTACCAGCTAATATTAGTGTAGGTGAATTAGCTAACATTTTAGAACTTTCTAATGTTGATATAATCAAATCTCTAATGAGATTAGGTGTTATGGCAACTGTTAATGAGATAGTTGAATTTGATATTGCAGCTAAAGTAGCTTCATCTTTTGAGATTGGTGTACTAAAGCCAAAAGAAAAAGAAGATAGTTTAGCTTCAAAGAAAACAGGTGTTGATTCAGATTTATCAGATGAAAATTCGGAATCAAGACCACCGATTGTTACGATTTTAGGGCATGTTGATCATGGTAAGACTACTCTTCTTGATTTTATAAGGGGAACAAAAGTAGTTGATTCAGAGGCTGGTGGTATTACTCAAGGAATTGGTGCATATCAAGTAGAAAAAAATCAAAGTAAAATTACTTTTATAGATACTCCAGGGCATGCTGCTTTTACACAAATGCGGGCAAATGGTGCTCAGGTCACCGATATTGCAATAATTGTTGTAGCAGCAGATGATGGAGTTATGCCTCAGACTGTAGAAGCTATAGACCATGCACGAGCTGCAGGTGTTCCCATAATAGTAGCAATGAACAAAATGGATTTACAGAATTCGGATGTTGATAGAGCTTATGCACAACTTGCTGAAAATGAAGTAATAGTTGAATCATATGGAGGAGATACTATTGCAGTCCCAATTTCAGCTCTAAAAGGAGAAGGAGTTGATGATTTGCTAGAAAATATATTATTGCTTTCAGAAATTCAAGAGCTAAAAGCAAATCCAAATAGATTAGGAATAGGTGTAGTTATTGAGTCTAAAATGGATAGAAAAAAGGGTTCTGTAGCTACAATTTTAGTTAGATCAGGTTCTGTAAAAAATGGTGATATTATTGTTGCTGGGAACTTAAGAGGAAAAATTAAGTCTATGGTTGATGGTTTCGGTAACAATATTGATTTAGCACTTCCATCTACTCCTATTGAAATTTTAGGCTTAAATGGTCTCCCAAATTCAGGAGACCAGTTTGATGTATTAGAAACAGAAAAAGACGCAAAAGAACTTCTTCAAACCAGAGAAAGATTATCTTCGCAACAAAAAATAAATAAATCTGCAACAACAATGGATGAAGTTATGAGGCGAGTCAAACAGTCTGGGGAGCATGAATTAAATATAATAATTAAAACTGGAAATAGCGGTTCAATTGATGCTGTAAATAGAGCAGTTGAGCAAATTTTTATAGAAGATGTTGAGATAAAAATTATACATTGTTCCTCAGGTGCAATTACTGAATCAGATATACTACTAGCTTCAGCATCAAATGCAATTATTTTAGGATTTGAAACAAATGTAGAATCCGGAGCTAGAAAAAAAGGTGCATTAGAAAACGTTACAATCAGAACATATGACATTATTTATAATCTAATTGACGATGTTGCTAATGCAGCTAAAAACTTATTAGAACCTGAAAAAATTTCTTTTATACTTGGGCATGCTAATATTTTAGAAATTTTTACTCGTGGGAAGCGTGAAAAGATTGCTGGTGTAAGAGTTACAGATGGTTCAATGAAACGCTCAGGTAGAATGAGAGTACTAAGGTCAGGGGAAGAAATTTTTGATGGCGCTATAACATCTATGAAACATCTGAAGGAAAATGTAAATGAGCTTGCGAATAATTTTGAAGGTGGAATAATGATTGATGGCTTTCATGATTATGAAGTGGGTGATATTTTAGAATCTTATGAAATCAGACAGAATAAATAAAAATTAAAACCTTATAAATAATATGTCTAAACGCATTGAAAGAATTAACTTTACAATTAGAAAAGAGTTAGGAACTCTAATTTCAGAGGATATTAATGATCCTAGATTATCTATAATGACATCTATTACTAATGTAGATACTAGCCCAGATCTTTCTAATGCTAAAATATATGTTTCTATTTTTGGTGAGGAAACGGAAAGAGTTTCTAGTATGGATGCATTATATTCTGCATCAAATAGACTTAGAATATTATTATCAAAAAAAATTAAAATAAGAAAAATACCTAAGTTGAATTTTTTTCTTGACAATGATCTGATTTATTCTTCTGAAATGAATGAATTAATCGACAATGTAATCAACCAAGATAAAAATAAATCATCTTTCACTAGTTAGTTAATTGACCTATCTAGATAATATAAGTGGTTATATTAATATTGATAAATCAATTGATTGGACATCAAATGATGTAGTTAGAAAATTAAAAGGTCTATTAGGAATAAAAAAAATTGGACACGGAGGAACTCTTGATCCTCTTGCTACGGGTGTTTTACCTATTTGTATAAATGCAGCTACCAAGTTTTCGGAATATATACTATTTGGTACTAAAAGCTATAGAGCAACCATTAAACTTGGGGAGGCAACGGACACATATGATTCTGAAGGAAGTATTACTAATACAAATGGATACTCATCTGTAGATAAGGGCTTTTTACTTAAGACTCTTGAGGAATTTAAGGGTACACTTACTCAAATTCCGCCAATGTATTCAGCTCTAAAGCATAATGGTAAACCTTTATATAAGTTAGCTAGAGAAGGAATTATTATAAAAAGAAAACCTCGTAACGTTAATATTAATAAAATTCAATTGATTGAATTTGCTGGTCCTTTAGTAACAATTGAAATAAATTGCTCTCATGGTTTTTATGTAAGAAGTTTTGCAAATGATATTGGTGAAAGATTAGGAACTTTTGCTCATTTAGTTAGTCTTGAAAGAACACAAGCAGGAGTATTTCAAAAAAAAGACTCTGTAAGCATTGATGAATTAATTTATTATGTTAATACTAATGAAGTTATGAAATATATAATACCAATAGATTATACTCTAAGCCATCTAAGACATATTCATGTAAATCTCCATCAAGAAAAGCAAATTCGTACAGGCCAAAAAATCTCATTGAATGGTATCAATGAATTTGAATTATATAATGATAATGAGGAAATTATTGCATATTCTGAAGAAAATATAATGATTGGATTATTAACTTTTTCAAAAAAACATTTAGAATTAAAGCCTAAAAAGATTTTAAATATATAAGAAGGATTTTATAAAATGTCACATGAAAGCCCATTGGAGATTGTAGCACATATTATTTTCTTACTAGCTATAATTTTATTTGTGGCTAAAATAGCGGGTGAAATTTCTGAAAGATATTTAAAAATTCCTCCTGTTTTAGGTGAATTAATTTCGGGTATCTTAATTTCACCCTACCTCTTGGGTGGAGTTCATTGGTTTGGTTCTAAACCAATTTTTGAGATTTTTGATGATGGCCATTCAGTACTTCCAGTAGAGCCTCAATTATTTTTTATAGCACAAATGGCTGCAGTAATCCTGTTATTCGAAGTTGGATTAGAGACTGATCGTAAAAAATTCTTTCAATATATTAGACCAGCATCTGCTGTTGCATTAGGAGGTGTATTACTTCCTTTTCTATTAGGATTCTTTGCAACTATTTTTCTTGATTTTGCTTCCTTTGATTCTATAAATGATTTGATTCCTGCTCTTTTTGTTGGTGCAATTATGACAGCTACGTCTGTAGGAATATCTGCTAGAGTACTAACTGATATGGGAAAACTTTCATCACCTGAAGGAGTAACAGTTTTAGCGGCAGCTGTAGTTGATGATGTTTTAGGAATAGTTATATTAGCAGTTGTTGTAGGTATATCAGCAGACGGTAATGTTACTCTTGGTTCAATAATAACTATACTCTTTAAAGCTCTTGGATTTTGGTTAGGACTAATGTTTTTTGGATCACTCTTGGCAAAATATATATCTAGGGTTATTATGTGGTTTAATGTACAAGGTGCCACTATAGCTATAGTTTTAGCTTTGGCATTACTTGCTGCAGCTGTTGCTGAAATTTATTTTGGTTTAGCTATGATAATAGGAGCATATACTATGGGCTTAGCTTTGTCAGACACAGATTTGATGCACCATGTAGAAAAACCTATGAAATCAATAAATGATTTTCTTGTTCCAATATTTTTTGTAGTTATAGGAATGCAAGTTGATTTTTCAGCATTTGGTAGTGATCCGAACGTTTCCTTATCATCGGCAATTATTTTTACAGTTATCTTAACCATTTTTGCAATTTTTAGTAAGATGTTTGGATCCGGATTTCCTGCCTTATTTGTAGGTTTTACAAAGAAAGGATCTTACAGAATTGCTTTAGGCATGTTACCAAGAGGTGAAGTTGCATTAATTATCGCTGGAATAGGTCTTTCAGCTGGAATAATTGATCAGACAATTTTTGGTGCATCAATAGTTATGACTGTTATAACTACAATCATTGCTCCAATATTATTGAAATCAGCTTTTAAGTCAGGTGATGGTGTAAAAAAATGATATTACTTTATCACGTTTAAAGCTGATTTTATAGTACTGTCTGTTTGTTCTATTGTTCCCATTCCAAACATACATGAATTAATTTTTAGTTTGTCAAAAACATATTCAAATGCTTGCTCTCCTAGAAATCGTCCACCTGCAAGCGGTTTCATACCTATAATAGTTTTGTTTGTATTCCGAACTGCAAACTCAGCTGTTTCTTTGTTTGGGAACATCATCATTCCTAACTTATTTGTGGGAGTAAGATATCCATCCACATCTATATTATTTTCTTCTAATAGAGGGATAGTTATACCTGCATGATGAACACTTGTAATTACTATTTTGAATTTTTTTCTTAAGAAATTAATATATTCTTTTATAAGATCGAATCTTCCAGTAATTGCTAATAAATCTATTTCTGCTCCAGGGTCAGCAATTAATATGTCACAACCAGCAAAAAATCCTATATATTGTTCAAGTAGATTGTAATCTATAGTAAACTTTTCAGATTCTTTTTGAGAGTATGGTTTAGTATTTTCATTCGTTATTAGATTATTATAATCACCATCCAAATTATATTTTAATATTTCATCTTTATATATTTTATTCGTATATTTTTCATAACCTATATGATTAATATCTGCATCATAAAGAGTTGCATGGCTTCTTTTGCTATAGGATATTATTTTATTTTCATATTTAATTGGTATTAGTAAGTATGCTAATAGGTTGATTATCTTCTTAGTTTTTTTTTCTGCTTCTTGTAAAGCTTGAATATGTTGTCTATTTAATACAGGATTCATATGATCAATTTGGGCCATTGAGAGATTATATTTTTTTATAACATATTCATATACTTTTGAAACTGAAGAAGTGGTTTGGAATAAATCTAAATTTTTTTTATCAATTTTTTCATTTTTATAAGAAACTCCATCAAAAGGATGTAGCCCCATAATTAGGTTTGGTAATATGCTATTTATATTTTTTCCCATGAAATCAATTTACTTTTTATATTCTGCTTGACAAAAGCCATGATTACAGTAACCGTTTGGTATTTTTGCAAGATATTGTTGATGATATTCTTCTGCTATATAAAAATTTTTGTGGTGTTCTATTTCTGTCTTGATTTCACCATAACCAACTTTGCTTAGTATGTTTTGATATTTAGATTTACTTTTATTGCAAAGATCATATTCTTCATTATTATATGTATAAATAATACTTCGATATTGACTGCCAATATCATTTCCTTGCCTCATATATTGTGTTGGGTCATGATTTTCCCAAAAAACTTTCAGTAGATCTTCTAGGCTTATGATTTTAGGGTTATATACCACTAATACAACCTCAGCATGATTAGTAATTCCAGAGCATACCTCTGCGTAAGATGGATTTTCTTTAGAACCACCAGAATAACCAACTAAAGTGACATATACACCTTCAATTTCCCAAAATAATCTTTCTGCACCCCAAAAACAACCCATTCCAAATATTATCATTTTGTTATCTTCTGGATATGGTGGGTATAAATTAATATTATTTATATAATGGTTCATTGTATTTTATAATAACATTTTTTTTAAAATTTAAATTATAAATTCTCAAAAAACATGATAATATTTGTATATGTCTCAGGTTATTACAGATAAACACATAGGATTATTGAAAAATATAATTAATGAGATAAGATCTAGCGATTATACGGAAGCTATTTCTATAGTTACTCCTACTAATATTTCTAATTTTTATTTGCGTAGATACTTGTCATCAATGGGTTTATTTAATGTGAACTTAGTTAGTTATAAGAATTTTTTATACGATATTTATTCTAAGCATAAAAAAATAAGTAAAAAATTTATTAATCAAACAATATCTAAAGATTTAATTTATAGATCAATAAGTAATTCTAAGTACCTTAAATCTTCTATTGATACAAATAACTATGAAAATATTTCAGAATTTTATTATTTGTTTTTTGAATTACAAAGGATGGATTTAGAATCAGTAGATAAATTAATAAAAAACTCGAATAATTTTTTTTCTCAAGTTTTATATGCATATAAAAGTTATAAAAAAGAAGCTTCAAAATATTTGGATGAGGATGAAATTTCTAATGAACTTTATCATCTTTTTTCTGAAAAAAAAATAGAAATGTCATCATTAGGGAAAATTATCTTTATTGATATTTATTATGCTAGTAATCTGCAAAAAAAACTTTTTAATTATTTATTAAATCATAATAATATATTTGAAATAAATACTTATGATATTGAAATTATCAGTAAAGAAAAAATAAATTTTTCTAAAATTAACACTAAACAATCAAAAAATATTGCTGATGTTTCATCAGTATTTAATATTCATGATGAAATTAGATTATTATTTAGAAATATAAAAAAAATTTTAACAACTGACAAAAAGATACATATTAATAATATTGCAATAGTTTACGAAGACGAGAGTTATTCCAATATTGTAACTTCTAACTGTAAGAGATATGAATTACCAGCTACTACATTTACTAAGATAGTATTATCTCAAACAGAACTTGGTAGATTTATAAATGAATTTTTTAATTTATTATTACTTAAATTTGATTTCCAAAGTATCGTAAGTCTTTTTGAAAACTCTAACCTTAAGATCATACAAAATAATAATAAGTTTTCACCAAATTTAGTCATTGAAATTTTACATGAAGCGAACCTTAATTTTGTTGAATATGAAGTAGAAGAAACTTTAACTAGAATAAATATGTATATTGATTTAATGAATAAATTTATAACACATAAAAAAAATATTATGGACTTTGGTCAAGATTCAACAAAAAAACTATTTGAAAAAAATAAACTACTAATATCACAAGATATATTAAGTTTTTTTATAAATATAAAAAATATCTTTGTTAATGACAAATTAGAATCTGATTTTTCATGGAATCAATTTATTGATTTAGTAAATAAAATTTTTAAACAATTTTCTTTTTTAGATATCGATGATAGATTTCAACTTTTCTTTGATACTTTTAGAAAAATTTCATTAGATAATAAGCCATCTCCACTATCTTTTCATATAACAATGTTTTTAGAACAATTATCTTCATTCCCATCAGAAAAAGATAATCTTGGTAAGGGTATAGCCGTAGGTCATATTGATAACTTTAAAGGCTGTATTTTCGAATATGTTTTTTTTATTGGTATGAATCAAAACTTTGAAAATAGAAAATCTCATATAGAAAATTTTACTTCGAAATCATCAAATAATAGTAGCCAATATAACGATGATGTTTATATGTTTGATAATAAGATAGAAGAAAGAAATCATACTCTTGCAAACATGCTTTGTAATTCAAAAAAAATATTCTTTTCGCAATCTAGAATTAATAATAAATATGTAGAATCTACTCCATCAAATGAATTTATCGAAATTTTTAAAATAAAAAATCCATCTATTCACATAGATAATAATAATCACTTTTATAAAATGATTATTGACACACCAGAGTACTATACTAGAGAAAAAATTAGTATTAGTGACGATAGGATTTATATAGATTCAAAAGATTATGAACTTAGCTGGATAAATTACTCTCATAAGGTTAATGATAAGAGTAAAATAAGAACTTTATTGGATCAAAGTAAAAATTTAAGTACTTATTTAGATAATTATAACAATTCTACTTTTCTTAGTAATAATTTAGGTCTGATTTCTAAATTTAAGCATTCAATTAATTCTTTCTCTTCTACCTCTTTGGATAGATATATCAGGTGTCCATATGATTATTTTATTCATGACATATTAAAAATTAGTACAAAAAATGAAATAACTAGTAAACTATTTTTTTCCAATAAAGATTTAGGAATTTTTATACATGATATATTAGAGTCTTTTATAAATTGGAAAAAGCAAAATACAAATAAAAATTATGAAGAATATAAAAATAAATTATTTGAATTCTCTAAAATAAGACTAGATAGAGAGAATAGCTTAATTGCCTTGAAACCTATGCATCTATTTGAAATTGAAAAAAATAAAATCAATAATTTATTATTAGAATGGCTTAATCAAGAGATGTTGATTAATAACATGTCATCTTCAACAGAAATTAAATTTGAGAAAAAATTACAATTACTTGATGATAAAATTTACTCTTTTACTGGTAGAATTGATCGTTTAGATGTATGCCATAATGGAGATATTAATCTATATGATTATAAAACAGGTAAAGTAAGAAATAATAATGAATTTTACTCTTTAGATTATTTTTCTACACAATTATTTTTGTACTCTACAGTATTATCAAATGAGTATTCAAAAAAAAATATAAATTCACATTATTGGTATGTAAATAATGAAAATCAATCTATTTTTAGTTTTGAATTCTTAAGAAAAGATGTCTCATCCCTACTTACAAAAATATTAAATAAAATTAATGATGGTTATTTTTTTCCAACTAATAGTAAAGTTCATCATAAAACATTTGATTGTTCTTGTAAGAAAGTTTTTAGTAACCAAGTAATTAATAAAAATATTCTTATTGATTCTTTTTCAGGATCTGATGATATAAAAAATATAATAGAGTCTATGTATAAAAAATGACAGATACTATAAAAGATAACCTTGATAAAAACATATATGCTAGAGCTGGAGCTGGTACAGGTAAAACTACTAAACTTATTCAAAGGCTTAATAATTTATTAAGCACTAATGTTGATCCTAAAAAGATCGTGATAATAACATTTACACATTCTGCAGCTGATGAAATTAATAATAGGATAAGAAATGAGATTACTAGTTATGAAAATTTATCTGATATATTCATAGGTACTATACATGAATTTTCATTAAAAATTATAAATCAAGGTAAATATTTAGATAAATCTTTGGCGAAATCTATTAGAACATTGTCAGAAAACGAATCACTAGATGTATCTAAAAAGTTTTTTGAATCTTGGTCATATAATAAATTTCAGAATGATAAGGATTTCACGAATTTAGTTTTTTTTCTACAGTTCTTTTTTTCTAAATCGATTGAAAAATTTATATTTGATATTTTTTCATTATTCAATTCTAAATTTTTACATCTAGGTGAAATATCGTTTAATCAATTTAATAAAAAAAAAGAAAATCTAATCGATAATATAAATTTATTTTACAATGCTAGGTATGAAAATTTATATTTTTATTACAATGAGATTATTAATTTCCTAAAAGAATCAGAACAAAATATTTCTTCAAGGGATAAATTATTAGATGATAAGTTATATATTTACCTACGTGATGAATTTAGCTTTTTTATTACTGAATTGAAAAAAAATTATGGATCTAACTCAGCTTCCGAGATATATGATTTTTTTTCAAAAAATAATAAACTAAAGACAAATATAGGCAAAAAAGACAACTGGAAAACAAAAAATGCATCATATGATTCAAACTTAAGTTTTATAAAGGATAATTTAAAAAAGCTTAATTTCCATTTTCAAGAATTACGAAATGAAATTATTGATGATTTGTTAATAAAATTTTCTAAGTATTTATTTCAATATGTAAAAGATTTTTATAAGTTTAGAAAGTCTCAAGGCACAATAAATTTTGATGATCAAATATTTATAGCTAAAGAAATCTTAAGTGATGGAAATAATTTAGACTTTTTTATAGGGAAATATGATTATATTTTCATAGACGAGTTTCAAGATACTGATCCTTTTCAGATGCAAATTACAACGAATCTCATAAAAGATGGTGAGAATAATATTCAATCAGGTTCACTATTTATTGTAGGAGATGAAAAGCAGTCAATATATAGTTTTAGAAGAGCTGATATTAATAAACTACAGAAATATTTAGAAAAAATTAATATTGATAATGAATCATTAAAAATTAATTACAGGTCTGATAAAAATATTATCAACTTTGTTAATGATTTATTTGGAAAATTATTTGAAAATACAAATATTCAGTACGAACAAATGATATTTAATAAAGATTATTCGCAAGAATTTAGTTCAGTTTTTTATGATGAAGAAATTACAGAGGAAAAAAGTATTACTTTATTGAGAGAAAATACTGCTGAAAAGATTTCAAGTTTAGTTAAGTTTATTCATGATGGTAATATGAGATTACCTAGTCTAGGTAGGATAGCAAATATTGGTGATATTTGTGTGCTTGTTAATAGAAATAAAGACTCTGAGTTATTATCTGAAATATTTAAACAAAAAAAAATTCCATATCTTATATCTGGTGATAATTATTTAATTGAATCTAATATTTTTCATCTACTAAAGATGAATTTTAAAGCAATTTACGATTCTAATGATGAAATATCTATATTGTCAGCTTTGAAATCCTTTGCGTGGGGCTGTTCTGATGATGATATATATAATTGGAGATTAAAAAATAATACTCTTAATTATAAATTACTTGATTTTTCAAATATTGATATTTCTAAAAACAACAAAAATGTATTTGAATCATTAGTCAAATTAAATGAACTTAACCAATTGATTCATAAGCTTCCCTTATCAATAATTTTTGATAAATTTGAGATTGCAACAGACCTAGTTAACAAAATATCACTCTCTGATGATTATGAAAATGAGCTTGCATATTTAGAGTATATTAAAATGCAAGTTTTTATGGACTTTGATTCGGGTAAAATTTTACCTATAAAATCTTTAATTAAATTTTTTGAAAATGATAAACTCATTAAATTAAAAAATATACATGATAGTAACTTAAATAAAATAAATATCATGACTATACATGAATCAAAAGGAAGAGAATTTCCAATAGTATTAATGTTTGGAATCCCTTCAAAAAGTCGTGGTAATAGTTACGACTCACTCAACGCTGATAATCTAATTGTAGAAGAAGGTGATTTTACTTATAGATTATCCCCTAATTTACAGATGAAACATTATGAGCAAATGTATCAAAAAGAGCAGGAAAATAAATACTCAGAAAATATAAGAAAACTTTATGTTGCACTTACAAGATCAGAAGATTTTTTATTTATATTTAATTTTTTCAAGCAAACAAAATCTTCTATTTATGATTTACCTTACGAAGTTTCCAAAATAATAAAAAATATAGATTTTAAAAATAGCTTTTTAGAATTATTTAAGTCAACAAATATAATTAATTCTAAGATTACTAAGTCAAATAATAATATTGAGTTTTCTATTCATGATAGGGATTATATAAATACTCAATTGGATTATATAGTTTCAAAATCTCAAGATTATGGTTATAAAAATCCATCTGATGATTATGTGTATTCTAAAAATTCAATAATAGGTAAAGCTGTTCATGAAATAATGAAAAACATTGATTTTAATGATATGAAAAAATTAGAAAATATTGCTGAAATTTATTGTGATAGAAATGATATAGTATCTGAAAAATCTAAGGTTGTTTTTTTATGCAAAAATTTGCTAAATTCAAAATTAATTAAAAGTATTAAAAATAAGAAGTATTATAAAGAAATTTGGGTTTCTAACCGTATTGATGATTATGATTTAGAAGGTTTTATTGATTTACTTATTGAAAATAATGATAAATCATATTCAATTATTGATTATAAAACAACTAGTGAGAAAAACTTTAACAATCTATCAAAAGTTTCAGAAAGTTATAAATCTCAGATTTTAGATTATGTAAAAATTTTAAAAAGCCAAAAAAAAATAGTGAAAGATGCTAAACTTTTATTTGTTAGTGAGTATATGGAAGATGCATTTGAATATAATATTGATATAGAAAATAAATAAGGAGACTATTCATGAAATATTTAGAAGGTAAAAATGTCCTGATTACTGGTGCTAGAAAAGGTATTGGTAGGGGTATCGCTATCACACTTGCAGAACATGGAGCTAACGTTGGCATTAATGATATAGTTGAAGATGAAATCATTGACAAAAACCTTTCAATAATAAAAAAAAATGGTGTTAAGGCTAGCTTTCATAGGGGAGATGTATCTAAAATTGCTGAGATTAATACCGTTTTTGATTCTTTTATTTCTAAACATAATCAAATAGATATTCTAGTAAATAATGCAATTTTCCCTGATCAACAGTGTGGATTTTTTGATACTGATGAATCTTATTGGGATAGAATGATGAATCTTTCCTTAAAAGGATATTTTTTTGCATCTCAAAGAGCAGCTCAAGAAATGGTAAAAAATGGAAACGCTGGTAGAATAATTTGCTTATCTAGTGTACATTCTTATGTAGCAATGCCAAATTGGACAGCGTATGGTACAGCTAAGATGGCTCTTAGAAGAATGGTAAAAGGAATTGCTGCAGATTTATCTGGAAAAAATATAACTGCGAATTGTATTGCTCCCGGTGCTATTTCAAATCGACTTCCAGAAGATACTGAAGATAATTCAATTGATGGTCCTCCACATAATGCAGACAATTTTAAAAACTTTGTACCATCTGAAAAAGGTGGGTTACCAAGTGATATTGCAAATGCAGTTCTTTATTTGTCATCAGAACTTGGGCAGTATGTAAATGGAGAAACATTGCTTGTTGATGGTGGTATGATTGCGTCACGTAAAATTCACGATTAGGAGATAATATGACAATAATTCGGAAAACACCCGATCACGTACTTGGTAAAAAAATAATTACTAAACTAAAGACTGTAAATACTACTGCAATAGTAGACGTCCTTGCCAGAAATGATTTTGATCCAAGATATATTTATATGCCTAATATTATTTCAATGAATCCTGGAAAAAGAATTGTCGGACGAGCAATAACAGTCAGATTCATACCAGCAAGACCGGACGCAATGATAGAAAAGCCTATTGGAGAGAAATCTCCTGAATATGCTGCTTTCGAACTAGCAGGGCCTGGAGATATTATCGTAATGGAATCTATGAGAAATAAAATCATGTCTATAGGAGGAGATATAAAATTTCTGCGTCTAAAACAAAGAAAAGTGGAAGGTTTAATTTGTGATGGTGGTATTAGAGATATGCACACAGTTAAAGATTATGGTTTAGGCATGTGGGGATATGGAAAAACCTCAAACCTTGGTACAAAAATTGGTACACCTTACTCTACGAATGATTCAATTAATGTTGATGGAGTTTTGGTGAAACCGGGAGATTATATGGTTGCAGATGATGATGGGGTGGTAGTAATTCCTAGATCTATAGCTAAAGAAATCGCCATTAAAGCAATAGAATATGATGATTTAGAAGAATGGATAAGAAAAAGATTAGATAAAGAAAATTTGACTCCTGGAAAGTACTATCCACCTGATGATGAAATAATTGATATTTATAGGAAATCAAATAAAAACTAAATTGATATTTCTTCTACTAACCCATCATACGCATAAGAAATTGGTATATTAATATTTTTTAATTCTTTTAGTTTATTATTTACTTCATGATGATTAATATCGTGAGTAGCATTTGTTAGTAATGCTTTTTTAGGTTTATGAATTTTTATTTGTTCTATTGCTTCCTCTAAGGTGAAGTGGGTACCATGGGTCCTTTCAGGACGAAGGGCATCAATGATTAGTAAATCAAGATTATTCAGTAAATATTTACTACTTTCTGGAATTTTTGAAACATCAGAAATATATGCAGTATTACCAAATTTATATCCAAAAATTTTATTACTCTTTCCATGCATTACGGGGATTGGAGTGAAACTTATTTTGCTAACATCAAAAGTATTTGAATTTATTATATTAAAATTTAGTTTTGCAACACCACCCTTAGAAAAGTACTTTTTTTTGGTGAGATAAAAAAACATCTTATCTACCGCACTGTAATCTATTTTTCTAATAAATACTTCTATATTTTTTTGACTATTGTTTGTCCAATCTCTTAGATCATCTAATCCGCCAATTGCATCTGCATGAGCATGAGTAATAATTAATCCATCTATTGAAGTGACATTATTAATTGGGAAAAAATTTATTGATGAATCGTAAAATGTTTTCCCAGCATCAATTATGATATTTTTATTCTTATGTTGAATTAAAATCGATGTATTTCTTCTTCTGTTTTTGGAGTTCAATTTCATTGAATCAAAACAGACATCACATTTTTTATTTTTGCTAATTAGGCATGAAACTCTAGGAACACCTTCTGATGTCCCAGTACCTAAAAAAATAATTTTTGCTTTGTCCATACTTTAAAAATATCATTAAATCCAAATTTATTTATTATTCATTTACTATGGCAATAATCAAATAAATGTATAATATGTTTAGTTTATTACTTTATATAGGATGTAAATATGAAAAAAAATATTAGAGGGCAACTAAAAAAAAGATTGTTAAATGGAGAAACTGTTATAGGTCCATTTGTGATAATTCCATCTATGTCTCTTGTTGAAACTTTAGGTTATGCAGGTATGGATTTTTGCATCCTAGATACCGAGCATGGACCTTTGTCTATTCAGACAGTTAATGAACTAGTTATTTCTGCTCAAGGTGCTGATATTGCTCCAATAGTTCGTATTCCAAATAACGAAGAAAGCTTAATATTACGAGCATTAGATATTGGTGCTGATGGTGTTCAAGTTCCACAAATAAATACTATTTTAGATGCAAAAAGAGTGGTTGAATCAGCTAAGTATTCACCATTAGGACATCGAGGAGTTTCTATATTTACAAGAGCAGGAAATTATTACAAAGATGAAGCTACGAATCACACAAATATTCAAAATGAAGAGACTATGACTGTAGTTCATATTGAAGGTAAAGAGGGGCTAGATAATCTAAATGAAATCATGACAATTGATGGAATTGATGTTTTGTTTCTAGGTCCTTACGATATTTCTCAGTCTTTAGGTGTTCCAGGTGACGTAAGATCCAAAATTGTTGAGAATGCTCTTAAAAAAGCAGCTGAAGAGGCAAGGTCCCAGGGTAGGGTTGTTGGCTCTTATGCAAAGGATGTTGAAATGGGTAAATGGTTGATTGATCTAGGTGTTCAATATCTTTCTATTAATGTTGATGCAACAATTTACATGCAAGCCTGTGAAAATATAGTTAGTAAATTAAAGTAGTTTTAATCAACAATTATCCTTTATTTAATGTATGTATTATTTATATAATTAGTTACATGTTACGGGGCGTGGCGCAGCGGTAGCGCACCCGCTTTGGGAGCGGGGGGTCGCAGGTTCAAATCCTGCCGCCCCGACCATTTTGATAATATTTAACATTTATCTTCTAATTGTTTATTATCAATCAGCAAATCTAATAGTTCTGATGAAATATTTTTATTGTCTAGTATAGTGCTATGATTTAATCCAAAAAACTGTTCATCTAATTCCTCAAAGCACAAAACTTCAAATTTTTCTTCAATTTTAGCTATTTTACTATCTACTACAAGATCAAATTTATTCACTACATTATAAACTTTTATATTTTGATAATTATATTTACTGATTGATTTTATTATTTCACTGTCAACATCTAGGTCATTCCAAATATTATTATTTGTATTCTCGTTTGAGCTACATGTAAATAATTCAATTAATCTTCTCAAGCCAGTATTCTCGCTTGTGTTATTTACACCTTTTATTGGACTACTGATAGTTATAATACTTTTTGTTTTAGAACTGATTTTTTCGCTCTGCGCTACACCTGCTAAGGCTACTACCCCTCCTAATGAATGACCAATTATGTGGAATTCTGAATTTGGATAATTCTCGTAAATTTTTTCTAAGTTATTTATGGGTATATTAATAGAGTTTAAAGTTTCTTGAGGTAAATAATTATTTCTCCAATCAGCTTTAGAATAACTAAAATCAATAATTTGATCATTAATTTCACCGGAATTTTTATCGATATATTTATGATTTTCTTCTATGATGTTTTTTAATCCTCTGGCCCAGTGCTGATCATCATACGGATATTTTGAACATATTCCTTGAATGATTATTATTTTTTTATTACTATAATTGTCTTTCTCATTTGAGCATGAAATTATAGTAATTAATATGATCAAGAAAAATAACTTATAATACATATAATCTTTTTCTTATAACTACAGATAAACATATTATTAAAAATATAATTATTGGAGCTAAAATTAATTTCATAATTGATATCATAATAAAAAACAATATAACACCTAATGGTACTAATGACTGATTATCTTCCTTAATATAATATTTTTGTATTATTATAAATATAGGTAAACTCACTATCCACCAGCCAAAGAAGTTTGATACTGGCACTCCATAATAAAACCCTTGATCTATCCAGACCCATGCATTCATAGGTCCGGTTGCTATTGGTTCAATTATCAAGTCTATTAATATCATAAACATTGGTCCTAATAACCACCAAAACTTTGTATTAAAACCTAAGTATGTAAGAATTTGTATTACAAAAGTACTTATAATGACCCAAGCTGAAAATAAAGAAAATGGGACATTTCCTATTCCTTCACCTAATTCTGATGTATAGTAATATTCTCCAAATGGTATATGATATTTTGAACCTATTATTTCAGATAAAAAACCAAAAACTCCAATAGATAATAATATATATTTGTTTTTATTTCTGTGATTGATAATAATTATTAATGAAGCAATATATAAAAATACTCCACCTGCCCATTTATTTTCAGTAAAATTCTCATTATCAATAATAAATGACAAAATTCCACCTGACCAAAATATTAAGAATATTAGATTAAGTATATAATTTTTCTTATATAATAAGATCTTAATCATGATTATTATTTAATAATTCGCTTATAATTTTAGCTGATTTTATAACCATAGGTGTTCCTCCTCCTGGATGAGTACCTCCTCCAACATAATAAACTCCATCAATTTTTTTGTCTTTCATATTAGGCCTTAGAAAAGTTTTTTTCCAACCATGAGAAATCTGACCATATATTGAACCATTTGGAGCATTATATTTTTTTGCAAACGTATTAGGTGTAATGTATTTAATAAATTCAACATCATTCATAAAATTATCTATTTTTGATCTAGTTATCCTTCTGATAATTTTATTTTTTGTATTATTAATTTTTTTATTATCCCAAATTTCATTTGTTGCTGGTGCATTAGCCATTATAAAAACTGTTTCGCAACCATTTGGTGCAACTTTTTTATCGGTTATTGATGGGATATTTATGTATACAGTAGGATCGTCTGGAAATTTTTTTTCTATAATTATTTGTTCAAATTCTTTGAAATAATCATCTGAAAAACAAACTGTATGGTGGTGAATATTTTTTATTTTTTTTCTTAAACCTACAAGCATTATAAATCCTGACATAGATAAATTTTCATGTTCTTTCATTTTTTTTGCATTGTTTGGGATTAAATTTTTTACTATATAGGGATCACAATTAAAAATTACGTTTTCACAATTAAATTTTTCATTATTTTTTGATTCTAAATATTTAATTTTATTGTTAAGAATTCCTATCTTAGAAATCTCAACGTTTTTTATAATATTTACACCAAGGCTGATTGCAATTTTTTCTAAGTTTTCAATTATTTTGTACAATCCACCAGGAATATACCATCCCCCCATAGCAATTTCTATATATGGGATAATTGAAAGCATGGCTACTGACTCATATGGCGAAGATCCTACGTATGTTGGATATCTATTGAATAATTGTTGTAATTCTTTTGATTTAAAAAATTTATTTATCATGTTTGAATAATTACTAAAAGTAAATCTTTTTGGAGCTCTTAATAATTTGATAATTTCAGAAATCTTAGGTCTATTATATGGACTTTTATTAAGAAATGTTTCATCTGAAAAGTTATAAATTTTTGCACCATGCTCAAAAAACTTATAAAGCCTTCTTACTTCTTCTTTATCACCAGTTATTTTTTCTACTTCTTTTGATAGTTCATCAATATTTGTTGAATAGTGCATAATTTTATCTGATGGAAATCTATACTGAAAAAGAGGATTAATTTTTACAGGTTTTAGTTCTTCATAAAAACTTTTATTTCCACAATTGAATAAATCTTCAAAAACATTTGGTAAGGTTATTAATGAAGGCCCTGTATCAAAAATGAATCCGTTTTTTTCAAAGCGATTTAATTTTCCACCAAGAGATTTATTTTTTTCTAATAATGTTACATTCCATCCTGATTTTGAAAGATAAATTGATGCTGCTATCCCACCTAGCCCTCCACCAACTATAAATATCTCTTTTTTATTAATCAAAATTATATATCCTTTTTTTCCATGTAATATTTTTCTTTATTACTGATTGGTAAAAAGATTTATAACCTATAAATAGCATTATTAATATGCTAAATGGATTTAAAATTAGTGATAATATTTGGTACTTGAATTTAATGTTAATTATTATTCTAGGCAAAATTGATAAAATAATTACACTTAAAAATAAAACATCTATTTTATCTTGGTATGAATAAATAAATACAAGGATTGGGAAAATAATATATGAAAGTGCAAAATATGTTTGAAATATAGTGAATCTAAATAAATTTCCTAGCGCTGGATAAAAGTTTTTAGTGAATCCGTCTATTATTTCTTTAAGTGATTCATACATTCTGACTTCTATAATTTTTTCGCCATTAATTATTTGAGAATTTTCACCAAAATCTCTCCATTTTTTAGCTAATGAAGTATCTTCAAAAAAATTATTTTTTACCAATTTATGTCCACCATATTTTATATATTTTTTTTTATTAAAAAATATACATGCACCATGAGCTAATCCTAAACTTGAAGTCATAAATTTGGTTGATATTATATATGGGAAAAGTGTAAAAACTATTAGGTTTAAAACCGGCATAAGAATTTTTTCGGTTCTACTCTCCATTTTTATTTTTGGCCATGCAGAAATCATAGTAATTTTATTTTTCAAAGAAATACTAACTATTTTTGAAACGGCATTATCTTTTAATGTTGTATCTGCATCTATAAAAAGAATATTTTGACTTTTAGCTTCAGTTGAAAGATTATGACATGCATAATTTTTACCAAGCCATCCCTTTGGTAAATTTTTCGTTTTGGCTTGTTTCACCAGACTTTCATACTTTTTAGTAAGGAACTTTATTATGTCTTTAGTTTTATCTGTAGAGTGATCGTCATATATTATTATTTCTGAAACTATTTCTCCTTGATTAACAACACTATCCACACATTTTTCTATGTTTTTTTCTTCATTTCTTGCAGGTATTAACACTGAGACCATATTTTCAAATTTTTCATATTTATTATAATCATTTGAGTTAAAGAATAATAAATTAAGTATAGATATTGTCGTCGGAATTATATAAAAAATTATTGATAAACATATTATTATAATTTCTAGATTATTCATATTCATTAAATATTAATTTTGATACTAAATCAGGTTGTTCTTCAATAGGAAGATGCCCGGCATGATTTACTTCATGTATACTTGCATGATTTATCTCGTTTTTTATTTTTGAAATAGATTTTTTAACAGCATTAAAAGTTTTATCTCCATGAATCACTGATAAAGGATTAGTTAGATTTGAATAAGTACTTAATCCTGGATGATTATGCATCATTCTTAAAAAATTATATGAATTATTATGATCCATATTTGAAAAATGTTCCGTGAGATTTGTATCTTCATTTCTTTTTGATTTAAGTAATAAATTACTTATATATCTACCTGTTTTTGATGCAAAAGTAGCCATATATGCTTTTTCACCAAAATATTTGTTAACAAGTAGTAAAAAATACCAAGGTGTATAAATAAAAGGATCTATCATAACTAATTTATTTATTTTGTAATTCATTATTTTACAAATTTCTAATCCTAGAATACCTCCAGTACAATTACCTACTAAATTTGTTTTCTCATTTATGGCTAATTCTTCAATTATCTCGGAGCATATATTTTTTATATCCCATTTTTCTGGTTTTTCTGATTTTCCAAATCCTTGAATATCAAAACTTGTAAATGAAACATCTTTAGGAAGATATTTTATGATAGGTGTGTATGTGTTGTTATTACCTCCCCAGCCTGAAATACCAACATATTTTTTTGGTCCTGATCCAAATTTTTTCGAATAAATTTTATTTTTCATTATTTTTTAATACTCTTTCTGAAACCATTTTTCCACTTAATACACACATAGGTAATCCTGTACCAGGTGTTGTAGATGCACCAACAAAAAATAAATTTCTATATTTTTTAGACCTATTTGAATTTCTGAATGGTCCTACTTGAAATAAGTTATGGGAAGCGCCAAATGCCGAACCTTGATTAAGTCCAAATAAATCTTTCCATTTTTTTGGTGTAATTATTTCTTTTTTTATAATATCTTTTGTATTAATATTAATTTCATGTTGTTTTAGTCTTAATAATACTTTATTCAACAATTTTTCACTGACTTCCTCCCATGAAAATTCATCATTTTTTAATGGTACCGGTATTAGTATAAATACACCAGATTTATTTTTTGGTGCTAATGATTCATCATTATTTGATGCAACAGAAATATAAAATGGTAGATCTTCAGGGATATTATTATTCTTCATAATTTCTTCATATCCTAATTTAGTGTTATGGGGAAAAAACACACTATGATGCTGTAAATTATTAAGTTTTTTGTTTATTCCTAAATAATAAGTCATTACTCCAGGAGTCATTTTGGGAGATTTAAATTTTTTATCTTTAATTAATTTATCCATTGTTGTTGGCAAATCTACATTAGAAATTATTGTGTCACAATACAATTGTTCGTCATTATTTACTGTAATGCCCTTTACATAATTTTCTTCTCTAATTATATTTTTTACTTTTGTATTTTTGTGTATTATTATTCCTTGTTTTAATAGTAATTTTTCTAAGGATTCTATTAATTTATACATTCCACCTTTCGGTAACCATAATCCATACTCTAGTTCTCCAAATGGCAATATTGAGAAAATACCTGGTAAATCATGTGGTGCTCCACCTAAATACATTCCATAAGAGCCAAATGCTTCAATAATTTTTTTGTTTTTAAAATGTAATTTTAATTGTGATTCCATAGATCTAAATAATCCTAGTTTAAAGATATTTTGTATACCTGCTGATAAGAACCATTTCAGTGGAGACTGAGTGTTTTGTGTTACTAAATTCTCAAATGATATCCTGTATTTTTTTCTTGCATCAGCTAAAAAGTTTAATAATCCAATACCATCTCTTGGGTCTAATCTCATGCATTCTTGAGAAAGTTTTGATAAATCTGATGAAAGTTGAAATGTTTCTCCATCTGGCCAATAATACTTAATTGCTGGGTCTATTTTTTGTAACTTTAGTTCGCTTTTCATAGAACTTCCTACAAAATTAAATAAATCTTCAAAAACCCATGGATAATTTAGTAATGAGGGCCCCGTGTCAAAAATAAAACCATCTAAGTTAATTAGATTTGCTCTACCTCCCAGTGTACTATTAGATTCAAAAATATGAATTTCAAAATCACTTTTTGAAAGATATAAACCAGCAGATATACCTCCCATTCCACCACCAATTATAAATAATTTTTTTTTCATTTATTCATTACTAATGCTATTGCTAATTTCAGATACTTTTTCTTAGGAATAATAGAAATTTTTTCAAATAATGATAAACTTTCTCGTTGATGATTATTTTCTATCTTAAGAATTTTATTATTTAGCTTGGAATATAATTTATGGCATGCTAGTATTGCTAATCTACTATCCTCCGTAAAATTATCTATTTTATTAGAGCAATTATCGTACCATTTTTTTGCCTCATTAGCTAAAAGAAATTTTGATGAAATTATATCTTGGATATTTTGTTTAATTACACCATTATATATATTTTGTTTATTTTCATTTTGATGGTTATTGGGTAGATAACATCTACCTCTTATTGAATCTTCTGAAACATCTCTAGCAAAATTAGTTAGCTGTAAAGCTATTGCTAGTGATTTAGATGTTTCCATACATTCCTCTAATGATGAATTTTTAGAATGTCCATATACGTATGAAAGAAAATATCCGACTACTGTTGCTGAACCGAATATATAGTTATCTATTAGGTCATTCCAATTCTCATATTCTTTAGGTTCGATATCTTTTTTCATAGCATCAAGAAATGACAGATAAAAATTTTCTGGAATTTTATATCTATTACAAACGTCCCTAAAGCCAGCTATTGTAAGCGAAATATTATCATTAAGCATTTCGTATATATTTTTTTGTTTTTTTGATCTTACGAAATCTAACTCCAGTTTCTTAAGAATTTTAATTTTTTCAGATTTCGCTAAGTTGAATGAGTCAACAACTTCATCTGGATATCTTACTGCAGCATATATAATTTGAACGTCTTTTTTTTTATTTTCGGGTAGCAATCTAGTTACAGTATAAAAAGATGAGCTAAATTTTTTCAATATAATTTTGCCCCATGTTGAAGCCTGGTCTAAATTTAAGGTTTCATCTTGATGATTTAGTATTTTTTGTTTTAAATCAGAATGTTTTTTTTCCCAATCTTCCTGAGTCCAAACTAATTTTGCTTTTTCATTATTAATATAACTCATAGGTAAAAAATTATAATGAACCATCAATTATCATATCTAATACGGTAGGCTCTCCAGAATCAATTGCTTTATTTATAGAAGAATTTATATCTGCAGGGTTTTCGATTCTTATTCCGTTAATACCATACGCTTTTGCCTGTTCGGCAAAGTTTATTTCGTGGTGAAAGTCCATTGCAAAATAAGATTTTGGAGGTTCAAAATTATTTAATCTATGGTAATGATTCATATTAATTTTTAGTACTCTATATGATGAATTATTACATATAACAAAAACAGATGGAATTTTTGAATTTGCAGCTGTCCACAAACCTTGTATGGTCATAATTGCACTACCATCTCCAATAACTCCAATTGAGGCCTTTGATGGATCTCCTAGTTGCATGCCCATAGTAGCACCAATTCCCCAACCGATAGCCTGGCCCCGACAACCATAGTATGATCCTGGGGTTGAAGGTAACATTGATTCAAATAATAATTGGCTGTTACTTACACCGTCATTAAAAACTGCACTTTGTTCAGGAAGAGATTTTGCTAATTCATCAAGCATTTTACTTGGTGACATAGCATGTCCATTTTTAACTATTTTATTTACTAGATTTTTATGCTGTTCTTTTCTTGTATCACTTTCATATTTTGCTTCTATTGCTCTAAATGATGATGCTTCTCTATATGGACCTGTCATTTGTGATTCAAGATTATCATATAATTTTTTCATGGCATTTTTAGGAGATGCTATTATCCCGATATCTGTTGGCTCTGATTTACCTATCTCGTTATTATTGATATCAATATGAATGAGTTTAGTATCTGGAGATATAAATTCTCCTTTTTGAAAAAAGAAGTCTTCAAAAACAGGGCAACCTATTGCTAAAATTACATCAGCTGTTTTTACCGAATTAACTGCATCAATTGTTCGCATGTTGAGATTACCTTGCCATAAAGAGTGTCTAGCTGGGAAATTAATTTCAGTGGAATTATGCCCATACACTCTCATACCTGCAATTTCAGCTAACTTTACTGCTTCTTCTACTGCGTCAGTTTGAGATACTCTGTCACCAACAATTAAAATTGGTTTTTTTGAAGGCATAATCAGATCACAAATTTCTTCTGAAGTTTTATCATCTAAATTAGTTGATATTGAAACCTCAGATGAAGGTATTAAATTAACATCAGCCACATCGTCAAAAGCATTTTGAGACATAGAGATGAAAATAGGACCAGTAGGTGGGGTTTTTGCCTCTTGAAAAGCTCTCCTTATTACAGATGGGACTTGCTCTGCATGTGTAATTTCAGTACTCCATTTAGCAAAAGGTCTTGCCATATCAGCTAAATCGGATCTTCCAGCAGCCATTTTTCTAATATCTTTATTTCCTGCCGTCATCACCATAGGAGTACCAGAATATAACTGGTCAATCATTAGAGAAAGACCATTAGCCATTCCGTTATCTATATGTAAGCTTACAAAAGAGACCTTTTTTGATGATCTAGCATATCCTTCAGCTAAACCAACAGCAACACCCTCTTGAAGTACAAGTACATACTCAATAGATGGATATTCGTTCATTATTGCCATCATTGGGGCTTCACTTGTTCCTGGATTTCCAAACATATAGTTTACTCCCTCTTTTTGAAGCATTTTGAGTAATGCGTGTTTTCCAGAAATGTTTGTCATAGTTATCCTTTATTTTAAATTATACTATTCTATAAATAGTAATTATATTTTCTAATTATTTATTTTTATAATTTATTCATTGTTTTAAATTTTTTATCCATTCATCTTGGGATGGCAATATAGATGGGTTTTCAGATCTTGATAGATAATAATTATGCAATTTATTATACTCTTCAAATGCTAAAGAAAGTTCTTTGATAGGGTTGATAGAAAAATCAATCCTAATATCTATTGGGAAAATTTCATTTTTTGAACCTACCATTATGCATGATGACCTCTCAGGCAAATATTGTCCATCAGTTCCCATTTGACCACCTGCTTTTTTACCTGATTCTAGGCTATTTATAAGTCTTTTACCCAAAGGTTTATCAGAATTTTCTTCAAATGATTTAGTCATACTTATTAGCACTTCTTCATTATATAAAAAGTTTCCTATAGCTATAGAATTATTGCTAATAATAGATCCCTTAAAATCTTTGGTTTTAGATCCTGTATGAATATATTTGTCTCCTTCATTAGACAAAATTGCAACCTGACGATAATCCGAATATTTATCTTTATTTAAAGTTTCATTCATAGCTAATTTAGGATCACCTTCTAAGATTTTTTTTGCTATTTCTTTTCCAATAAGAGGGTTTGTTGATGCTTGAGATGTAATAGCATATTTGTCAGAAACTAATAAAGGGCATGTTGATCCAACAGCTAATGAGTAAGTTGCTATGGCTAAACCTATTTGAGAATTTTCATTATCAAATCCAAGTATGGCAAATGTCAAATTTATTCTCCTAAGATTACTCCCATGAAGGTATTATTTTTTCTTTCGTATCTCTTAGGAACAAAATTACAATTGATGCAAAAATGCTAAATACAGCTGATAAAATAATAGCTAAATTATAACTATTGTATAAGTCAAATATAATACCTGGCAATATTCCTCCTAATGCCATGCCTATTCCAGCTCCGAAAATTTGCCATCCGTATGTTGTACCTATTGGAAATTTTCCAAAATACTGACGATTTATTATAGGAAAAGCAGCTCCTTCTCCTCCGTAAGGTATAGCCCACAAAATAGCAAAAATATAAAACTCCCATGTTTGTGTTGCATTTATAAGTATCAATACTCCAATTCCTTGACCAAATAAACTAAAGAACATTATAGGCTTTGATCCATATTTATCAGCTATTATTGGTGTGATTACCCTACTAATAATACTGATTATTGAAAGTGTTGTTAAGATACCTGCAGCGCTTAAACTAGATAAGCCAGCATTAATTCCCATAGGTATAATACCAACAAGAATTATTGAATGGCTAACACATCCTAGAAAATGAATATTAATCAGATTCCAAAATTCATTTTTTTTATAAATTAGTTTTTGTATATATTTTTGATCATAAGTTGAGAAATTATTTTTTGTTTTTATTTTTTTCATAAATCCATATGCGATTTTATTCATTTCTTCTGGAGTATCTTTTAAAAAAAATAAAAATATTAATAATATTAAAGTACCCGTAATACCTATAATTATGAATGAATCTCTCCATCCATAGATTTCAAAAAAAATAGCGAATATTTGAACTGATATAGCCGGGCCTAAACTCCATGCTCCCATCATTAATCCAGTACCTAATCCAAGGTATTTATCAAACCAATTTGAGATGATTGGAACTGCTGGAACCAACAAAAATGATTGAGCAACTCCAAAAACTAAACCATAAGATAAATATAACTCCCATATATTACTAATTTGTGAAATCCAAATCATGCCTATAAAAAATAATATTGTTCCCCAAACCATGGTTTTTTTACAACCTATTTTGAAACAAAGATAGCCTGCAATTGGCGACGAAAATGCAGTTACTATAGACATAAGTGCATACGCAAAACCAATAGAGCCGGTTGACCATCCAAATATTTCTACTAGCGGGTCTACAAGTACACCGAATCCAATCCTTATTGCAGCACCAACCATTTGAACTACAGCACAGATAAATACAATAATCCAGGCGTAGTGATAAATATTATGATTTGCACTTGTAATTTTCATTTTTTTAGTGAAGTGGGCATATATAAAGCATTTGGTCTTCCCACCATTGTTTTTGTATGTTTTCTCCTATATTAGCTCTTTCAACACTGCGATCAAAGGCTATACCGGCAGATAAATATATTAGTATTAGTATAGAAAATATAATACTAATTGCCATGAATATAATCCCATTGTCTTTGGGGAAAAAAATTTTTACTTTTTCGTTAATCTTAATCATTGGACTCTGTTTCGTATATTGATTAATTAAATTTAAAATTCATAATAGATATTATATTTAATAATTATTTAATTGCTATGACCAAAATAAATTATCATTCATTAATAAATAAGAATTTTTCTGAGAATTTTTCTGGAAAATTTCTACCTCAAAATTTTGCTATAGGTGTTTTTAATCAAAATTATAATTTCTTTTCTTCATATACAGTTGGGGAAAAAAATCTATTACAAAATAAATATATTAATGAAAATTCAGTGTTTCGTATTGCATCTATAACAAAAACTTTTATTGCTACAGCTATTTTGCAACTAAGAGATTTAGGAAGATTAACATTAGATGATCCATTGCTAGTTCATATGCCTGACTTTACTGTAGCTAATTCTATATCAGGCACTTTGGAAAAAGTAACTATAAAAAGAATGCTAACTCACTATTCTGGTTTACCGACAGAGCATAAATTTAATAATTGGGATACTAGAAAATTTATTACTAAAAATGATCTTATTGAAAATCTGTCAGAAATTGACATTGTTGCTCAACAAGATAGTCAATGGAAATATTCAAATCTAGCATATTGTATTTTAGGTATTTTAATTGAAAAAATAACTGAAATGCCTTTAGAAAAGTATATTAAAGATGAAATTCTCAACCCTCTAAACCTTAGTAATACTTTTTTTTATCCATCTGAAGATGATAAGAAAAAACTTGTTTCTGGTAATAAATTTTCTTTCTTAAAAGGAAAATTAGTTGAAGAAAAATTTATAGAAATGAACTCTATGATTGGTGCCGGTGGTTTATTTTCTTCAACAAATGATTTAATCAATTGGATTTTATTTCAATTATCAACAAATAATTTCCCAACAGGCAAAATTCTTGATCCAGATAGTCTTTTTGAAATGCATATGCCTATTTATATTTCTGACAATTGGAAAAATGCTCAAGGCTACGGTTGGAGAATTTTTAAGCATAAAAATAATACTTTGCACATACATGGTGGTGGAATATATGGTTATGCATCTAATATTGTTTTTTCAAAGAAATATAATTGTGGTGTAGTAATATTATCTGATTTATGGCCAAATAATTTACCTAATGAATTTTCTATTTCTTTAATTAGTTCATTAATAGAGAACTCTAAAAGTAAACCGATTGAAAAAAAAGACGAAATTAATAAAAAATATTTAGAAAGACTTAATGGAACTTACTTTGCAGAACCAGGTTTATATTTAGACATAAAGTATCAAGAAGGAACTTACTGGTTATTAAATAATGATAAATTTAATTGCTATAAAATGCATGCTCCGTCTAGCCTTAGTTTTGTAGATAACACCAAAGATACTTATATGGTTTCTTCAGGTAGGGCAAAAGGTGAATTAATTAAAATTTCTTATGACTCAAATTGCACAAGTTTTACATTAGGTGGATTTAAGTATAAAAAGTTATAAAAATAAATCTAATTTATCAAAATCAACTAAAACTGGTATTAATTTCCTTATGCTATAAATACTCGATACCGGATATATTATTAATTACAAATATTTTTTAAGGAAAATTTATGCTTTATTTTAAATCATGTGCTAGGTGTAAGGACGGTACAGTTGAATTGGGTACTGATAATTTCGGTTCTTACCTTAGATGTATTGTTTGTGGTTATACTATAAATTCTAAATCTATAAGAGATGATCTAGAAAATCAATCAATTCGTCAAACTGTAAATTCAAATGTTTAAGTAAATTGAGGTAGAAATGTTTTGTTCACACATAATAAAAAATTTTATCACAATCCAATCAGGATTTGATTCTAATAAACTATATGCCAAAGAATGTAACTTTTGTTATGAAATTACAGATATTTTAGAATCTTATGTATTGAAAATGAAACTATTAGAAAAATCATCATAATTTGATTTAAGATTCATATATGATTTGAATTTTTTTATTTTTTTTCAATAAAAATTTGTTTATTATATTAATTAAATATCCATGTAATTTAATTTGAGTATTAAAAAATTAGTAAAAAGAATTCATTCATCAAATTTTCAAGGCTGCTTCTCTATAACAGGAGGAGGTATGAAAACTATTGATTATCTATTTAGTACTCCAGGGTCCTCTAATACTATTTTAGAGATCTTAATTCCATACTCTAAAAATTCTTTATCTAATTTCATATCTGATAAGTTAAATTCACATGTTTCATATAAAGAAGCAATTAGTATGGCAGACCAATCATATATGAGGTCTATTAAATTATCAAAAAATAATAAAACCTTTGGCTTGTCATGCACTGCTGCAATATCAACTAATCGGAAACGTAAAGGTGGAGATAGAGCTTTTATAGCATGGAAGAGTGAGTTTTCTAATGGTTACACGTCTATTTTTTTTGAAAAAGCTATAAGAAAACGACATGAAGAGGATATAATTATTTCAAAAATAATTTTAAATACTATTTCAAAATTAATTGGTATAGATGAATACTTAAAAGTAAATTTGCATGAATCAGAAAAAATTAACGAATATATTATCTGAAATAATTTCTCACAAAATTCCATTTTGTTCTTTTTATGGTGAAAATAATTTTAGCTTTGATATTTCTGTTAATTCTGTCATTTTATCCGGTTCTTTTAATCCATTACATGATGGTCATAAAGAAATGCTTTTAGCAACAACCAAAGACAATAATCTTAATCCTTATCTTGAAATTTCTATCACTAATGTTGATAAAGAGTCATTGGTAATTTCCGATATTAAAAAAACAATTCATCACATAAATAAATCCAGGTTTCCATTAATTATTTCTAACTCACCTAGATTCATAGAAAAATCAAATTTATTCCCTAATTCTTATTTTTTGATAGGAAATGATACTTTTCAAAGATTATGTGATAATAAATACTACCCTGATTTTAATAAACATAATAATCTTTCTACTTTTACTCAAACTTTAGATATTATTAAGAAAAATAATTGTAAATTTATAGTTGCTGGCAGAATTAATAAAAAAAATGTTTATACTAATGTGGATTTATCATTAATACCAAAAAATTTTAAAGCTATGTTTTCTATATTAGATGAATCTGATTTTAGAAATGATATTTCATCTACAAAAATAAGAAATAATGTAAAGGAATAAATAATGGATATAAATAAATTTAGACAACCGGATAATTATATTGAAAATTTTTTTTATGAAAGATGGTCTTCTAGATCTTTTAATAGTCAGACAATCACTGAATCTCAAATATTTTCGTTATTTGAGGCTGCGAGATGGGCTCCATCTTCTAGTAACTCTCAACCATGGAAATTTGTTTATGCAACAAATGGTAAATTTAGAGAAAAATTAAATATGGTTTTGAATCCTTTTAATAGAGTATGGGCAACAAAAGCCCCACTATTAATATTAGTTTTCTCTAAAAATCATAGTAATGGTAAAGAAAATAGAAATTCAAAATTTGATACTGGAGCAGCATGGATGTCTATAGCTATTCAAGCTAAGATAATGGGTATGAATACTAGAGCTATGGGAGGTATAGACTTACAAATGGCTAATCATGTTTCAGGGCTTTCTGAAAAGGATTACTCATCCATTTGTGCTATAGCAGTAGGCTTCTCTGACGATGATAAAAATTCTAGCGAAAATATACCAAATTCAAGAAGGAAAATTAATGAATTTATTACGGATTCACCATTTAGAGAATAATTTTTTATTTTTCAGACTTAAATAGTGCAAAACTTGAAGTATAACCATGTAAAAATGTTTGATCACCTATAGACCCAATTTCTCCGTTAGAGAAAAAGCCCGTAATTGGTACGTCTCCTACAATATTTGTAAATAAGTTTGTATCATGGTTAGGAGCTCCATATAAATATTGACCTCTTCCTAGACAACTAAATAATAATGCTGATTTTAACTTATTATCCTCAAATTTATCACTATATTTTTCTAGAATTATTTTTAAGTCCTCATCTGCTGTTTGTGCATCTCTTATATAAAATTGAATTATTTGTCCTTCATTTATCATTTCACCTATTGCAATACTACCATCTTCTTCATCTGCCCCAAGAATATTCCTAATTAAGAATTCTTCATTATTTATAGAAGAAAATCTATCCATTATGATCCCAATTTGCAATGATCTACGAATAAGTCTTTTTTCTCTTATTGAACTTTTTTCGAATATTTCACTTAATATTTCAAGTGGTGTTTTCTTTCCTATTTTATTTATTACATTTATATCTGAATCAGTAACTATCATAGGCTCACCAATTGGTCTACATCCTTGAGCTATGATTGTTTCTACTGATAAATCACCAGAAAAGCCTACACCAACTGCTCCATAACTATAGCATTTATTATCAATAAATAATGCATTGTTACCTGGTTGACCACCCCCACTAGCTAATGCACCAATTTTAGTTGTATCTGGAAATGCATAATCCAATCCTGCTAATAAATGATCACTTCTTAAGGTAAAAGGATCTGGCAAAATCATCATTGCTTTACAGTTATCAGAGTTTAGCCCTGTGATGTCGAACCATTTGTTTGGAGTTGCATCTTCATTTGGCAAATCATCTTGATGGATATGGAAAGGTGTAATCTCTACATTTGGTAATGTTGCTGCACATACAGCTATTCCGGCTCTTCTTTCAACCTCATGCCCATTACCAATTACACCTGCTGCAGAACAACCTATTACGCATTTTGTATTTATTTCTTTCGAAAATAGTGATGCAATTTTTTCATAATTTATAGAATGATGTGATGATACAAACAGTATAACAAGATCAGCTTTTTTACCATTTAGTTTTTTTCTTATATCTAATGAAATTTCTGATATTGCTTGTTTATAATCTGATATATCAGAAACCGCAGAAATCCAGTTCAAATAATTCTCCCATTCAAATTTAATATAGGAAAAAATTAGTTTAAAGCTTAGATAATACTTTTTCTACAGCAGAAATAGTTTTTTCTAAATCTTCTTGAGTATGAGCTGAGGAAATATGCATTCTGCCATTTGATGATAACCTTATACCATTTTTAAGCATTTCATATGCAAAAATAGAATATTTTTCATCATTACAGTTTTTAGCATGATCTCGCCAGTTAATTATTTCTTCCTTATTAGTAAAAGATATAGATAATAATGAACCAATGCCTTGGACATGCATATCAGACTCTAGCGATTTTGAAACAAATCTTAGGTTTTCTATCATAAACTCGCCTTTTTGATTAAGATTTTCATAGAAGGTGGCTTTACTATCACTTAAATATTTCAAGGTAGCATACGTAGCAGCAGTAGACATTATATTTGAATTGAAACTTCCTCCATGGTACACATTTCCATTTCCGATTTCATCCATTATTTGTTTTTCTCCAACTATCATTGACATTGGGAAGCCTCCAGCCATCGATTTAGCATATGTAGCTATATGAGGGGTAATTTTAAGTAATTCTTGAGCTCCGCCAGCTGCTACTCTAAATCCAGTTATTACCTCATCAAAAGCTAATAATGCTTTATATTTTTCACACAAGCTTTTAACTTTTTCTAGGTATCCTTTTTTAGGCAGAATACAATTAGTATTAGCTAGAATTGGTTCGGTTATAACTCCTGCTATATCATCACCATATTCATTAAATACTTTTTCAATTTTTTCTTCATCATTCCATTCACAAATTATCAAATTTTTTGAAGTATTTAAGTCCATTCCCGTAGATTCAGGAACAGGATTAGGATTATTATCATCTCCAGCAAGATTTAATGGAGGGTGAACGCTATAGTTTACTGAATCCATCCAGCCGTGATAATGTCCTTCAAATTTTACTATCTTATTTTTTTTTGTATAGCCTCTCATGACTCTGAATAATAATTGATCTATTTCAGTACCAGATATAGCAAATCTTGCGGTGGCATTTTTTATTGGAATTAATTCTAAAGCCATTTTTGCTATTTCTATTTCTTTTTCAAATTGAGCAGCAAAAACATAGCCTCTATCCATTTCCTTTTTTACCAATTCTGATATAAAATCTGGTGAATGTCCGAATAGGTTAGGTCCCATTCCCTGGATATAATCTATATATTCATTTCCATCAACATCCCACATTTTTGATCCTTTAGCATGCGAAAAAAATAAAGGAATTTTAGCAGGGTCATTTATTCTAATTTGACTTGAAATACCACCAGCTATATATTTTTTAGCTTCACTATACATTTTTTTTGATTTTTCAAAATGATTATTCATAACTTTCAACTATTTTCTCTATTTGGTTTATATTTGTGATATTGAAATCTGCTTCCTCTGAATTGTTTCTTGGATTTTGTATTTTGTACCTGCCTGTTATTAGTCTTATTGTTTTCATTCCTAATTTTTTTGCTGGGACAATATCATTATCAATTCTATCACCTATCATAATACTCTCAAAGGGATTTGCATTAATATTTTTACATACATGCAAAAAGAAATTTTCATCTGGCTTATATAAATTTACTGAATCTGATACATACTTATTTGAAAAAAAATCTAGTAGTCCTATTTGTTTCATTATTTTTATACTACTTACTGGTTGGTTTGCCACAATTCCTAATACATATTTTTTATTTTTTAAACTTCTCAAGATTTTAAATATATCTTTTTGTGGCTCAAAAAAATCTCTTTTTTTATTACGTTCTTTTTCATTATCATAAAATTGTTTTTCAATTTTTGATGATAATTTAATATTTTTATTTGATAAAAGCCAAATAATATCTTTATATAAATTTTTTGAAAATGAAAGTAATAATTTGTCATGAATTTCTTTATATTTTTTATCTGAGATATTTATACCAAAAAATTTGAAAGATTTAATTATTTGTTCATCAATAAGTTGATCCATCAACGTTTCTTTATCGATAGGGCCACCAATATCAAAAAGTATATTTTTTATCATAATTTTTTTATCTTAGAAATTTTTTTGGGACCTTTGCTACGTATGTATAAGTCGGATTTACAAATTGAGTAACTCTAGCCTCTAGACACTGAGATAAGAACATGAATGCTTCACCTTGAGGCATATCATAATCGTCTTCAAGCCAAAGTATCATTTCGCATAGAGCCAATCTAAATGCGTCCTCAGCTGGTTTATCGCATGCAGTAGTCATTATATATTCATTATTCTCAATTCTAGGCCAAGTCATACTTACAGGTCTATCAATAACCCTGGCTTTTAATTCTACTTCGCCACCGGTTTCAATTCCTCCTCCTCCGCATATTTCTCCATCCCCTTGACGTGCATGCATATCTCCTATGTGTAATAATGCTCCTTCATGCTCTATGGGTAAATATACTTTAGCGTTTGTAGTAATTTCTTGAATATCGAAATTTCCGCCCCATATTCCTGCCCATCCATTATGTTTAGATTCGATTTTTGGAGCTAGGCCTATGACACCAATCATTGGCTTTACTGGGAAAGATAAATTATTATCCCATAAAATTTCATCATTTCTAATTAAACAAACTTTAAATTGTTCGCCTATGTTAGATTTTCCAAGATAACCAGGTAGTGCTCCAGTAGAACCTCTATACCGAGTCCAACCAATTGGGTTTAGCTGAATATTTCCAATCTCAACTTCTAAAACTTTACCAATTTCAGCGCCTTGAATATAAATACACCCTGAAGATGGATTTCCATAATCTTTAGGCTGATTATCTGATCTATACTTGTTGTATAAATTTCTAATATTTTTTGATACTAATTTAGAATCAGGACCCCTATTCATCTGAGTAGTTACTTTAAACCACTCATTTTGGTTAACATGAGCGGTTACTTTATTTTGTGAAGAGTGAGTATAGTATAGTATTTTTGAATCAAAATGTTTCATTTGATAATTATAATAGATTATTATTAATAATATGAAAAATATATTTAAGTGTTTAGAAGGTAATTTTAATAATTTTGCTCAACAAGTTATTTATGTTGATAAAACAGAATCTACTATGAATCTTGCGTGGGACTATGTAGATAAAAAAAACTCTCATGGGGTATTAATTATTACTGATTTTCAAACACAAGGAAGAGGTCGTTTTAATCGCACATGGATTTCTCATCCAAAAAAAGATTTACTAATTTCAATCATACTTAAATCACCAACAAAGATGCTTAATCAGCTGCTAATGATATCCTCATTATCAATATATGATTTACTATTTTCTTTGGATATGAAACCTCAAATAAAATGGCCTAATGATTTGCTAATAAATCATAAAAAAATTGCAGGTGTTATAGCAGAGTCTAGAATACTCTCAGATGAATTATCATATGTTGTTATTGGGATAGGCTTGAATGTTAATTTATCTCTTCCAGATGAATCTCCAGTTGCTGCTACTTATACAAGCTTATATAAAGAGAAAAATATTCAATTTGAAAGGTATGAATTACTTAAACAATTATTAGCAAATTTAGATAACTACTATTCGTATATTACCTCTGGTAAAAATATTGTTCCTAAATGGAAACAAAAGGTTATAAATATTGGAGAAAATATAAAAATTAGTTTTAACAACAAAGAAAATAATAATTCTATTAAAGGAAAAGCAATTGATATTGATAATGAAGGTAGAATAGTTATTTTAGATAAAAATATGAAAGAATGGCACGTATCTTCAGGAGAAGTAACCGTTATCAGTACCTAAGAGCATTAGATAAGCTTAATAGTACAATAACTACAACCATAGCTGAAATATCAATCATGCCTATAGTTGGAATATATTTAGATGCTGGTTTCATTACAGGGTCTGTAATTTTATATAAGGTTTGTACGATCTCGTGATTTCTTAATTGAGGAAACCAAGTTGAAAATGCTCTTATTATAATTAAGTATGCATAAATTCTTAGTGCAATACTAAGTAAATCTGAAATTACAATCATAAATTCTCCTCTTTTGCGAGTTGGTTACCCCTGTCGTATGCTTTTCTTACGCCCGTAATAATACTTTGATGGAATTTGGTTTCTATCATAGAATTAATTCCGGCTTCTGTTGTTCCACCTGGAGATGTAACTAGTAGTCTTAGTTCCAAGGGGCTTTTATTCCCATTATCCAGTAATTCAATGCTCCCAGAAATAGTTTTTATAACTAACTGTCTTATTTTATCATCAGGTAGCCCTATTTCTTTAGCAACTTTTTCTAAAAACTCGATAAATAAGAACACATATGCAGGTCCACTGCCACTTACTGCTGTTGCCATATCTATATATTTTTCTTCTTCGAACTCAATTTCATCACCTAGTAAGCAAAGAATTTCTTTCACTACTAATTTTGATTCTTTTTTCACTGAAGATGTTGAGTACCATGCAGATATTCCTTTTCCAATTTGCGCAGGTGTATTAGGCATTATTCGAATAATTTTTTTTGTAGACAATGAGTTTGAAATAGTATTTATTTTAGTTCCTGCCATAATCGAAACAACAGTTTGGTTTTCTTTAATTTTTTCATTTATTTCTTTTGAGACTAATTTAAAATTCTGAGGTTTAATACACAGTATAATTAAATCAGAATTTTTTATTGCAATAGTATTATCGTCTGTTGTATTCAGTTTGAATTTTTCATTAATTTTATTTCTTATTTTTTCTTCAGGATCTGAAACTATAATATCATTTTTGTTTTTTGATTTAGTTAGCCCAGAAATTATCGCTTGAGCCATAGTTCCACCACCAATAAATGCAATTTTCATTTTTCTTCCTAAATTAGCAATTTTATTGTTATTATATAGCCAAATTTATATTTTTTGATTATTTATCAGAACGTAAGCTTGTTTAATAGACTCTTTCATGCTTGTTGAATCAGCTATATTTTTATTAGCTATGTCAAAAGCTGTACCGTGATCAACAGAAGTTCTGATAAATGGTATGCCAAGATTTACACTTATAGATTTTTCTAGTCCATGAACCTTAATTGCAATATGCCCTTGATCATGGTACATGACTATTACTACATCATACTCTCCATTGATCGCTTGATTGAATATTGAATCAGCCGGATGTGGACCAGTAACATTAATACCTTTCTTTTGCATTAATTTCACGGCAGGAGCTATTTCTTTAGTCTCTGTGTCCCCAATTAGTCCGTTATCAGATGCGTGAGGGTTTAATGCTGCTACTGCTATTTTTGGTTTATCGTAACCCCACTCTTTGAAGCTATAATCTGTTAGCTCAATAGCTCTTATTATATTTTCTTTCGTTACATACTTACATGCTTCAATAAGTGGTTTATGAGTAGACAAATGCATACATCTTAATTTTCCTGTTATGAGCATTGTTGCCACATATTTAGAATTAGTCAATCTTTTAAAAACTTCTTGATGACCTGTATCTTTTATACCTGCCATAGACCATGCTTCTTTGTTTATTGGTGCAGTAACCATTGCTTCAACCTGTTTATTAATACATAATTCAGCAGCAAATTCTACCCATTTATGACTTTCTCTTCCTGAATTTATATCTAGCTCACCTTGAGTAAATTCTGATGTAACTTCTCCAGGATTTATTATGTAAACTTTATTAGGTTTATAATCTGTTATCTGGTCAAGATGATTGATTTCTTCTAGTAGCAGTTTAGATTTATTAATTTTTATTTGATTATTTAGTACTTTTTTTGATCCAATTACTATCGGTATAAATTCTTTTTTACCTTCTTCTGATAATGCTTTTACTATTATCTCTGCACCAATCCCTGAGGGATCACCCATTGTGATAGCAATTTTTATTTTATTTTCCATACCTAATTATTTAAATGTGAATTAACATTTACTATATCCGCAAGCATAACATTTCAAGCACCCTTCTTCATGAGCAAGAGTTGAAGGACATTCTGGGCATGTTTCTCCAAGCATTGAATTAACAATTACTTTTTGTTTAGACTTTTCTAAAATTTTAATTTCCTCTGCTACTGGCATACCAAGTTCTTTTGGCGAAGGAGGTGTGAACATATTTGCTTGACTTGTTTCTTTTTCTTGAAGATTTTCACTAGAAGATGAATTGTTAGTTATTTTTTCTAATACTGATGCAATAGCATCTGGTACAGATCTTATCATTTCACCTGCATCCCATGTTGGTACATCTGTTATCCCTCTTAATTGCTCTGTTACGTTCACCGGGTCAATACCTGACCTTAGTGCTAAAGATGCCATTCTAGATACAGCTTCAGCCATAGCGGCATCATTACCTCCAGCTTTTCCATGTGTAGCAAAAATTTCAAATGGTCTATTATTTTCTGCCATGTTTACTGTAACAAATAAATTACCTCTACCTGTACGAACTCTTCTTGTTACTCCGTTTAGAATTGCTGGTCTATCTGCTTCTGCTATATAACCATTCAAATCTTGACTACTGCTTTCATTAGACTCATTTGAAGTTTCTTTTGTTCCTGTAGTAAGAACTTCTTTTTCTCTTGATCCGGCTCTGTAAACAGTTATACCCTTACACTTTGTTTCCCATGCGAGCAAGTAAGCATCTTCAACATCTTCTACTGTAGCTTCGTTAGGGAAATTAATCGTTTTTGATATACCTGCATCAGTACTTTCCTGAAAAGCAGCCTGCATAAGAACGTGATCTCTTGGGGATATATCCGATGCTACGTGGAAAAGATCTTTAATATTTTCTGGAACTTCCTGTCTATCTTGCAATGATCCTCCATTTGATAAGTGCTCTAGTAAATCCTCAGTATAAAACCCTTCTTTTTTTGCCATTTTTTCAAAATTTTTATCGACGTAATAAAGAGTTTCTCCTTCTAATATATTATGTTTCCTGTAAGCAAGTGAGAATATAGGCTCTATTCCGCTTGAGGCTCCAGCTATCATGGATATGGTACCTGTTGGGGCTACTGTAAGTCGACATGCATTTCTATATTTTGCTCCTCCTAATTTAGCTTCTTCTGAATCGTGCCATGCAGGAAAAGGGCCTCGTTCTTCTCCAAGGGTTATTGATTCTTCATCTGCATTTTCTTGAATGAATTTCATTAGTTTTCGTCCTAATTCAACTGCCTCTTCAGTATCATATGGAATTCCGAGTTTTACCAACATATCTGCAAATCCCATTACTCCAAGACCTAATTTTCTAGTTGATTGTGTCATGTCTTTGATTGCTTCAACTGCATACTTGTTGGCATCAATTACATTATCAAGCATCCTTGTAGAAACTTTGACTGCTTTTGCTAGGTCATTCCAATCAATTAAATTAATTCCATCACTACTATCATTTACAAATTTAGCTACATCAATTGAACCTAAGTTACATGATTCATTAGGTAGTAGAGGTTGCTCTCCACATGGATTAGTTGCGGTTATTTTTCCTATATGAAGAACAGGACTATTTCTATTTACCTCATCTAAAAATATCATTCCTGGCTCACCATTTCTCCACGCACCATTAATAATCTTATTAAATACCATTCTTGCATCAATCCTATCAACTTCTTCAGTAGCACTTTTAGGATCAGCCGGATTTTCTAATTTTCTTAATGGATATGTAGTTCCGTCTTTTACTGCTTGCATAAATTCGTCTGATGCACCTACAGATATGTTGAAATTATGTATTTCACCTTCAATTTTTTTACAATCAATAAATTCTAAAATATCAGGATGATGTACATCCATTACAGCCATATTTGCTCCATCTCTTTTACCACCTTGTGTGACAAGAGTAGAGACAGAAGATAAATGTCTTAAGACTGATATGGGGCCACAAGCTTTACCATGCGTAGTAGCTATCGGTGTACCCTTTGGTCTAAGTTCAGAGAGTGCAAAACCTGTCCCTCCACCGAATTTTTGAACCATCGCAGCATCATGCGCTGCTCCCATTATACCTTTCATGCTATCTTTGAGAGGAAGAACAAAGCAAGCAGACAAAGTGCCAGCACCGGTTCCTGCGTTCATTAATGTTGGAGAGTTTGGTAAGTATTTAAGACTAGCCATTAGTTCATAGAAATCATTTTCTATATTTTTCATTTCATCATCTGACTTTTCATAGTTTTTTTCAGGTTGCACAAGAGCTTTTGCAACTCTCTTAAACATTTCATTTGGAGTTTCTATTATGTCTCCATTAGAATTTTTTTGGAGGTATCTTTTTTCAAGAACAACGTTTGCATTCTCAGAGATTTCAGCTGGTTGAAATTCATAGTTGGTTTCTGGGTCAGTGTTTATCATTATTTTTATTCTCCATGATTAGTTATTTTTTATTTTTTTAGTAATTCGACCACTTTTGTGAAAGAGTCGATATTTTTAAAATCTCTGTACACTGAAGCAAATCTTATGTAGGCAACATGATCAAGTTTTTTTAGATGACCTATGCACATTTGCCCGATTTTTCCTGCTTCAATTTCATTTTGGTAATTTTTATTTATTAGTATTTCAATTTTTTCTACTATATTTGTAATCTCAACATCTGTAATAGGTCTTTTTACACAAGCCATTTTAATAGCACTTTCTAGTTTTTCATTAGAAAAAGTTTCTCTTCTACCGTCACGCTTCAGTACCATAACTGGAACTATGCTAACTTTTTCGTAAGTTGTAAATCTTTTCTGGCACTTTTCACATATCCTTCTTCTTCTTATACCAACAGAAGATTCCCTAGAATCAAGAACTCTAGATCCAACTGTATGACAGTATGGGCACTCCATAACTAAAATTTTCCTTATAAAATTGTATATTAGTACGCAGAAGATAACTATCGGGTAAAAGTCAAAAACAACTTGATACGCCTTATCAGCTGCGGACACAGCAAAGACTACATATAGTAGTTATCATAAAGACTACCACTATTTGTTGTATAATTGCAATATGCTTTAAATTTCATTTTTTGTTTTTTTTTAATTTTAAACTTATATAATCTGTAATTTTTTGGGTAAATAAGTATAAATTTTAAAAAATTAAAAATTGATAAAAAATCATATAATTAATTATTATCTCTGGGATATATTTTTTATGGGAATAAATTTCCCCGAATTAGTTGATTTTCGTAACTATATTTTTTTTTCTCATAAATGGGGGTAAATGAACTTCTTCTAATTTTATCAATTCTTCTTCTTTGGTATTATTTAATTGTAAATATTCAATTGAATTATCTATAGGAAAATCATTTTTACTTGATGCCAATACTATTAGTTCGATTTGATCATACATAATTTTTTTTCTTTTTATCCCAAAAAAAATATTACATTTGCTGTTTGCGAATGATTTAAGTCTGTTAGACAAATCTGTCACTTCATTCATTTTGATTTCTTCACCTGAAACGATCTGAACTATCATACTGTTTACCCCATAAAATTCACCTTCAAAAAAATGTAAATCAAATAGCTTATTAACAGCATCTCTTGATTTATTTATTCCTCCACTAATAGTATTGCCAAACCATGAGATATTCGAATATTTTATTACCGACATCAAATCTGCAAAATCTATGTTAATATCTCCAGTCTCATAAATAATTTTGTTAATCGAAACAATTGAATTGACAAAATTATTTATAAGTGTTTTTTTTGAATTTTCAAACATAAATCTCCCAATTTCATACGCTGTAAGAGAATTTTCATTTATAAACATTGTTGTAGTTGCTTGTGTTGAAATTTGTTTGATTTGATTATGTGATAAAAAATTATTTTTTTTGATTAGTAAAATTACTTCGTTATTTTTTTTTATTGAACCAAGAATTTCATTAGCAAATTTGTAATCATTTGAATTTTCTATTTCACACAGAAATATATCTAAATCTTTTGATTCTAGAATATAACTTATTTGATCTATATCATTTTGATTAGTGAGTATTTTGCTTACTTTAGAATTATTTTCACTAGTGCTGTTAATAAATTCCTTTTTTTCATCTTGAATATGAACTAGATCAAAATTTTTTACAACAGAAATAGGTAATGAGTTTATTACATTTAAACCTAATTTATTCAGAGCAATAATTCTAGTTTCCATTATATTAGTAAATTTATAATTTAATTTTTTTCATTATTTTTGTGAAAGCAGATGAATTACTAATATAATCATTATTTTCTTTATTTTCAGCAAAATTTGCATGACTTGATTTGTCTTTGTTTTCTATTCCCCAAAGCATTATTCCTGCTACAGTAGATAATGCTGGGTCATTTTCTGTAACAGTTATTCCAGAAAGACCTCTAGGCTCAGCCATTCGAATATTATTTTGTAAAATATATTTTGCAATATTCAAAAATCCGTTTAATTTAGATCCTCCACCAGTAAATATGAAATTACTTATATTAGTATTTTCAAGCTGTACCTCATCTAGAGATATAGAAATCATTCTAATTAATTCAGCTGCTCTTTCTTTCAAAATTTGTCCTAATTCTCTTTTGGTAATAGGGATCTCTTCATTCATTTTTCGGGGCTTTATAATGATTTCATCAGTGGCATGCTTTTGATCAGGCCCTATATTTCCATGATTGATTTTCAGATTTTCTGAAGTATTAAAATCTAAATCTAAAGCTATACTGATATCACTAGTAAATAACTTTCCACCAATTGGTAATACTTTACTATAGATAATATTTCCGTTGTCAAAAACCGCAATATCTGTGTTGCCAGCACCTATATCTATAACAACACTACCTTCCTCTTTTTCGGTTGGAGATATAACACTTTCTGCGCTTGCTAAAGGTCCTGCTACTATTCCTGCTTCCTTGATTTTTGAATTATTCAGGCAATTTATAATATTATTAATAACATTGGTTGAGCCTGTAATAACATGGGTTTGAACATGTAGCTCTGCAGTATGCATTCCAAGGGGGTTCGTTATTCCATGCAAGCCATCTAATGTATAACTTCTAGGAATTGCATGTAATAGCTTTCTATCCATATTTAAGTCTACTTTACTTGCAGTTTTCAAAGCTTGATCAATATCATCTTGGGTAATAGATGTCATGCCAGATGGTCTTGAAATATTAGTCCAGTGATTTTTTGATTCTAGATGTACTCCTGAAATACCAATAAATGCTTTTTTTATATTTATACCAAGTTCTAGTGAAATATTTTCTACGGATTTGTTTATACATTCAGAAACTTTTTTTTCATCAGTAACTAATCCCTTATTCAAGCCATCAGATTCCATGACAGTTATATTCATTACTTCGTAAGAATTTTTTTCTTTAATTCTTGCAACCATCGTGCAAATTTTGCTTGTGCCTATATCTATTGCTACTCTAAAGTTATCAGCTTTCATTTTTTTCTCCATATTTAAATTCTTTCGGCTATTCTTAATTTTGCGCTTCTTGATCTTGGATTACTCATTATTTCATTTTCTGAAGGAATGATTGGTTTTTTATTGATTATATTTACCGTCTTTTCATGCTCGCATGAACATATAGGTGATCTAGGTGGACAAATGCAGTTAGAAGATTGTTTCTTAAAAAAGTTTTTTACTATTCTATCCTCCAGAGAGTGGTAGGAAATTACAGCAATTCTACCACCTTCTCCTATAACAGTTAATGACTCATTTAAAGCCGATTCTAAAGATGCTAATTCATCATTTACTGCTATTCTTATAGCTTGGAATGTTTTTGTAGCTGGATTAATTTTTTGATTTTTTCTTTTAGGAATTACATCACAGATTAAGTTAGCAAGCTCTAAAGAAGACTTAATTGGTCTATTTCTTACAATACTCCTTGCAATTTTTCTAGATTTTTTTTCTTCACCAAAGTAAAAAATCAAATTTGCTAACTCATTTTCATCATAGTTATTTATTATTTGAGATGCAGATAAATTTTGATTGTAACTAAATCTCATATCTAATGGATCTGCTCTTCTAAAACTAAAACCTCTTGATTCTGCGTCAAGTTGAAGGGATGAAACTCCTAAATCAAATAATATTCCATGCACAGGTAAAAAATTATATCTCATAGCAATTGGTCTAATATTTTTAAAATTATCGTTAACAGCTAAAAACTTATCAGAAGAATAATTTACTCTTTTTTTTGCTACTGAAACAGCTTCGTGATCAGCATCAATACCTAAAACCTGACCACCTGGTTCCGATTCAAAAAGAATTTTTGATGCATGCCCACCCTCGCCAAGTGTTGCATCAATATATCTTCCTCCAGCTGTTATGTCTAGGCCTTGAATAATCTCCTGAGTCATCACGGGAGTATGATATAGATTAAGCTCTTTTAATATCAAGGTTTTTTAGCCTCTGTTGAATTATTTTATAAATCAAAGCATTTAATTATTTCTGATTTAAATTATTGCATATAAAAAAAAATAAGTTCAATATAATATTTTTACACGTTTTAGAGTAATTTCTGATTTATTATTATTGTGTAAAATATTAATTATGGATGAAAATTGTGAAAAATGACAAAAATTTATACTACTCAATAGTTACTAGTAGTGATCGATGTGCTGCAGGAACTATGCATGATATTAGTGGTGAACTTATAGAAAAAATTATGAAATCATCTAAATTTTCCCTGCATTCTAGAGTAATATTACCTGATGAGTTTAGTATTTTGGAGACTCAATTAATTGAGTTTTTTGATGATGATAGAATCAGGCTTATTCTTACTACTGGTGGTACAGGTTTATCTAAAAGAGATGTTATACCAGATGTAACGGAAAAATTGATTGAGAGAAAAATCCCTGGTATTTCAGAAATTATGAGAGTAGAAAGTTATAAAAATAATAAAATGTCTATTTTATCTAGATCAATATCAGGAATAAAAAACAATACTCTAATAATAAATTTACCGGGTAGTCCTAATGCTATTGAGGATAACTTAAACATTCTTATTAGTTCGATTGAGCACGCAGTAGAAATAATAATTGATTCACATGAAGGTGATCATCCTCAATGATTTTATCAATAATTACTCTTTTTCCTGATATGTTTGGTAGCATTTTTGAACATAGCATAATATCTCGGGCAATCAACTCAAAAAAAATTAGTATAGAAATTTATCAACTTAGTGATTTTGCAAAAAGTACAAATTCATCAAGAAAAATTTTAGATTCTCCTCCTTTTGGAGGAGGTCCAGGTATGGTACTGAGACCAGAGCCACTTTATTGTGCTGTTGGTAAAATTAAAGAGAAAAACCTTCCACATGATTCTAAAGTTATATTACTCTCACCTCAAGGAAAAAAATATAACTTTAAATTAGCTAAAAAACTTTCAATTGAAAAATCGATTATTTTAGTTTGCGGACATTATGAAGGTGTTGACCAAAGGTTTATAGATCTTTGTGTTGATGAGGAAATATCAATAGGTGATTACATTTTAACTGGTGGAGAAATACCAGCTATGGTACTAGTTGACTCAATAGCCAGGTTTCAATCAGGAGTTTTAGGTAATAACATATCTTCTGAAAATGATTCTTTTACAAAAAATTACTCCTATAAATTACAAGGTCCTATTTATTCTAGGCCTAGAGAATTCTTAGGCTTAAATGTTCCAGATGCACTACTCAATGGTAATCATAAAGAAATAGAAAAATGGAAAATGAATGAATCTGAAAAAAAAACTAAGATTAATCGACCTGATTTATTAAATGAAAAATAATGCATAAAATTTTATTTGTTTTTAGTTATAAATTTATCCATGTATATGTATAATGGAATTTTGTAATTAAATATGAGTAATCTAATAATGAGTAGAAAAATCGATACAAGTCTATATATCAAACAAATTAATAATTTGGATGAATTTCAGCCTGGTGACACAGTAAGTGTGAATCTGAGAATTATTGAGGGTGATAAGGAAAGAATTCAAACTTTCGATGGTAATGTCATTTCTGGGAGGTTCACTACAAGCAAAATTCCTGGCTTGGGTGATACTTTTACTGTACGTAGGATATCTTATGGTGTGGGAGTGGAGCGTGTTCTCCCTTTTCATTCACCAAACATTGAGTCATTGAAGGTTACTCGAAAAGGAAAAGTAAGAAAGTCAAAATTATATTATCTAAGAGGTCTAACTGGCAAAAAAGCTAGAATAAAAGAAAAAAGATCCTAATATTTAATCATAATTTTTTCTGCCCTCTCAAATAATGAGAGGGTTTTTGTGTTAAACATGAATTGCAAAGGAATATTAATGAATTATGCTGAAATAGCCGTTGATTTTCCTGACAATAGTCAGAGAACCTATACATACAAGGTTCCAGATAATTTAGCCTTAGAGTTGGGAGATCTAGTATGGGTCCCATTTGGCACTAGAATTTTATGTGGGATAGTTTTTTATTTTACTAAAGAACATGATATTGATGAAGAAATTATTAAATATGTAATTAGTAAAATAAGCGATGGCCCATATTTTGATAAAAGAAAAATGGAATTGATAAAAAACATTTCAGATTACTACAGAGTATCTTTTTTTTCTACAGCAAGTTTATTTTTCCCACCAAACGCATTTTCAAAAATTAGCACTATTTTCCATAGTGTTAATGAGGAAAAAATTAAAGATTATAAATTTTCAAAAATTGAAAAGAAATTGATAAATATTATAAAAACAAATAAAAAAATAAATAAAAAACAATTAATCAAGAAATTAGGTTTACCAGGTAAAAATCTTGTAGAAAAAATGATTAGGAGAAATATACTTTCTACTGAAAATATTTGGGACAAACCAAGGATTGGTCCTGTTTATCATAATAGAATTATTTTAGGTATATCAAAAAATAAAGCTAAGCAACTAGTTAATGAATTGGATTCTAAAAAACTTAGACATAAACAACTTATAAATTGGTTCCTAGAAGATAATTATTCTGATACAAAAACAAAATTATACGAATCTTTTGGATATACAGCTACAAGATGGTGTTTAAAAGAAGGGATAATAACCATCAGAAAAATAAAAAGAATTCGAGATCCATTAAGTAAATATTTTTTTCAACAAGAATTTGCACATACACCAAGTAAAGAACAATCTATTGCTATAAATAAAGTAATAGATTCAATTAGTTCAAAAAAAATAACAAACTTAAATAATAAATTTTTACTTCATGGAATAACAGGTTCAGGAAAAACGGAAGTTTATCTACAAGCAATTGAAGAATGTTTGAAAATGAATAAAAATGTAATTTTTTTAGTACCTGAAATTTCATTAACTCCCCAAACTTTAAATAGAATTGCGTCCAGATTTTCTGGTAAAGTAGCTCTTCTGCACTCAGGTCTGACATCAGGGGAAAGATATGATCAGTGGTGGAGAATTAGGAATAATGAATATAAAATTGTTTTAGGCTCTAGGAGTGCAATTTTTGCTCCATTATCAAATTTAGGTCTAATAATTATAGATGAAGAGCATGAGTGGAGCTATAAACAATCTGATAAAGCTCCTAGATATGATGCAAGAAAAATTGCAGAAATAATTTCAAATATGTATAAATGTACCTTATTATTTGGGAGTGCTACCCCAGATGTTGAGTCATTTAATAAATCTATTAAGTCTGAATTAAAATTATTAAGACTCACATCTAGATTCACTAAAACTAAGAAAAACAGTTTACCTCTAGTAGAGGTTGTAGATATGCGTAATGAAAGAAGAAATGGAAATTTTGAGATGTTTAGTTACGCTATGTTAGAAGAAATAAGTAGAGCGATAAGCTTGGATGAGAAAGTTATATTATTTTTAAATCGCAGGGGCTCTGCTTCTTACGTTCAATGCCTTAATTGTGGTGAAATTCAAAAATGTGCTCGATGTGAAATACCTATGACTTATCATGAAAATATATCTGGCTATAAATCCAAGCTTATATGTCATTATTGCAGTAGTAAAAGACAACCAAACATGCCATGTAAAAATTGTAATTCCATACAAGTTAGAAGATCAAATCCTGGGACAGAAATTGTTGAAAAAAATATAAAAAATTTTTTTCCAGCAATTGATGTTATTAGATGGGATTCTGATACTGCAAAAAACAGAAAAAATCATGCAGATATACTTGATAAGTTTTCTGAATTAGGTTCAAAAATATTAGTTGGTACGCAGATGATTGCAAAAGGTTTGGATATTTCTTCAGTATCTTTTGTGGGAGTAATATCAGCTGATACTGGACTTTCCTTGCCTGATTTTAGAGCAAATGAGAGAGTTTTTCAAATTCTTACGCAGGTTATTGGAAGATCAGGTAGAGGGCATAAAAGAGGAAAGGCAATTGTGCAAACTTTTAATCCAGAAAACTTTGCGATTCAACAAGCTGCCAGCCAAGATTATATTGGATTTTATAAATCAGAAATAGAATATCGATCTTTATATGCCAATCCACCGTTTACTAAAATCATAAAATTAGTTTACTCTTCTAGAGATGAACAAAAAGGATTATTAGAGGTTAAAAAGACTTTTAGAATTATCAGAAATGCAATGGAATTATATGGAGAAACATCTAATGTTCTTCTCGGGCCTTCTCCATCATATCCATTTAAATTGAGAAATTTCTATAGATGGCAAATAATTATTAAGGGTAATTCTCCCCATAGAATAGTTGATATAGTTAAACCAAAAAATGATTGGTATATAGATGTGGATCCTTTGATGATATCTTAAACTTTAGAAAGGAAAATAGTGAGTATAAAAAGAATAAGAGTTTATCCTGATCCTATATTGAGAAAGAAGTGCAGGGTAGTAAAAGTCATAGATGATAAAATTATCAATTTATCAAAAGATATTCAAGATACTTTGATTGCAGCTGGTGGAGTTGGTTTAGCCGCAAATCAGATTGGTGAGTTATCGAGAATCATAAGTTTACATATGCCTGAAGAAGAGAAGCCTATTACTTTGATAAATCCAGAAATAACTCGTAAGCAAGGGGAAAGGAAAGTTGTTGAAGGATGTTTATCATTTCCAGGTTATCAAGGTTTGGTAAAAAGATCAGTAGTTGTTTCAGCAAGATGGATAGATCTTCAAAGATCACGATATAAAGTTACAAAAGATGAATTATTTGCTCAAGCATTGGAACATGAAATTGATCACTTAAATGGAATTTTATATACAGATCATTTATTGGAGCATGAGAAATTAAAGCATGCTGGATTAGATGGAGATCATCCACATACACATGATGTAGATATGAAAATAACTGTTCAAAAAGACAATAATGTATCAAAAGAAATATTAGAATCTAGATTAAATTTCTCAAAACTTTATTCAGACTCCTCATTATCAGAAATGCAATATGAACTGCACAATCAAGGCTATTTTTATGAATAGATTTTTTTTATCATAAAAATAATAATTATATGTTAATTTCAAGATGAATATTTTTATTTCGAATGTTATACTCAATTGATGCTATTATTTAATGTTTGAATAAATTTTCATTCTTAAAAAATAATAATTATATTTACTAATACTGAAAGATATTTTATTGGTTAGATACAGATCCCTAATATTTATACTTACTTTAGTTGTTTTTTCGATTGCTATTCTCTCAATAAAACAACTTAATTTATTTGGAATCCAAATAGGTTCAGATTCAAGATCACCACTTGGGCTTACACTAGGATTAGACCTTGAAGGTGGAACTCATCTAGTTTATGAAGTTATACCTGAAGATGGTAGAGAACCTACCGAAGAAGATATGGAAGGTGTGAGAAGAATAATCAATCAACGTGTTAATGAGTTTGGAGTTAGCGAAGCCAAAGTTCAACTTTTAGGTGGAACTGATGGAACAGTATCAGATAGAGTGCTAGTTCAGATACCTGGTCAATCAGGTGCTAATATTACATTGAAATTTAAATCTAATACTCAAACACAATCTGATGTAGAATCTTTCTTTATAGATAACTTTGGAAGAGACGATATTACTATATCAGAGAATGATGATGGTTCATTTAGGTTAGGTTTTGATAATATTAGTCCTTCTACTTTTGATTCTGAAGGCAATATTCTTACAAAATCTGAAGCTGATATTTGGAGCGATAAAATTATCGAAGTTTTTTCCTGTAAACATACAATTAGGATTTAAGATAAACCCAACAGAAGAGTCACCTGAATCAACTACTCCTCAAATAAGTGATATAACAAAAGTTTTTAATGATTTAGGTAGAAATGATGCTAAAATAACGCAACTAAACGAAAATGATCCTTATTTTAATATTAACTTCTCGGGACTAGATATAAAAACTACAGATTCTTCTGGCAAACCAATTGAAAATGAACCTCAGATTATATTCAGTAGCTTAAGTGAAGTTGCAGAAATTGAATTTTTCGACATTCAAGGATATCTTGAACAATGGACAGTTGGAGGAGGAGTACAAGAAGCTAAGAACTTAATTGGTAAAACGGCACAATTAGAATTTAGATATAGAGAATGTGGGGATTTATTAGCTCCTAATGAAGAAGTTATATGGCCGCCTGACGGTTTAAGTGAAGATCAATGGAGTAACGAAAGATGTGTTAATCCTAGGTATTTTATTGAATCAGATACGGAAATTATGGCTTCAGACTTAGAAAATGCATTCCCCGATGTTTCAACTCAAAGTGGCATAAGCAAACCTATAGTATCTCTCGTGTTTAATGATGAAGGTGCTGATGCATTTTATGAAGCTACTGATCGTATATCAAGGCATAATGATAGGCTAGCTATATATCTTGATGATGAAGAATTAGTGGCTCCGAGTGCTACAACAGGTATAACTGGAGGAAGAGCTATAATAGAAGGGGGTAGTTTTACTAATGAAAGAGTAAGAACTATAGCTATACAATTGAGATCAGGTGCTTTGCCAGTTGGCTTAGAGCTTATTCAGGAAAGAAATGTTGATGCTTCTTTAGGAAAAGATTCACTAGAAAAAAGTTTATTAGCTGGAATAATTGGTTTATTTCTACTCATGATTTTTCTAATTTTATATTTCAAAATTCCAGGTATTGTTGCCTCATTAACGTTAGTTGTTTATACTATTTTACTTCTAGCAACATTTAAGATTTTATCAGTTACATTAACTTTATCTGGTGCAGCAGCGATTATTTTATCACTAGGATTTGCTGTTGATGCAAATGTGCTAATTGCTGAAAGAACGAAGGAAGAGATTAGATCAGGAAAAAGCATACTTTCAGCAATAACTTCTGGTTTTGACAGAGCATGGCCTTCAATTCGTGATGGAAACTTTTCCACAATTATTGTTGCAGTAGTTTTATATTGGTTTGGTGACAGGTTTAGCACGACGGTGATGCAAGGTTTTGCACTAACTTTGACTATTGGGGTATTGTTAAGTATGTTTACTGCTTTCTTTACTAGCAGAGTCATATTACGTTTACTTGCCAACAGAAACTTTATATCAAAGAGTTCTCTTTTTATGCCTGTTGAAATCAAATCAGAGAAAGGTAATTAGGAATAAATATGGATTTTGTTTCAAAAAGAAAATATTTTCTTAGCTTCTCATTTCTTATAACAATTCTATCAATATTTATGCTCATATCTAACGGTTTAAACTTGGGTATAGATTTCACTTCAGGGTCTACAGCTAGTTTGGAATTTAAGGAAGGGGATCCTGGCGCAGGAAAAATTTTATCAACTTTAGAGGATTTGGGTTACTCGGAGTCTGTTGTGCAAAATATTGGTGCAGATCAATATTTTATAAGGACTAGAGATTTAGGAATCAATGGCCTAAATGATATTAAAGAAAAATTAAATGAACTCGAAGAATCCCCAGTTATTATACTTGATAACACAACAGTAGGCTCTTCAATTGCTGAAGATACTGTAAAGAATGCTATTATAGCTGTCTTAGTTGCTTCTTTGTTTGTAATGGCTTATATTATGTATGCTTTCCGCTCAGTAAATAAATCCTACAAGTATGCTTTTTCAGCAATTCTTGCCCTTACTCATGATGTGATAATAGTTTTAGGGATTTTTGTTGTTTTAGGGATAATTGTTAATGCACAAGTAAATGCAATTTTTATAGTTGGGATATTAACCGTTATTGGATATTCAGTGAATGATACTATAGTGATTTTTGATAGAGTAAGAGAAAATGCTATATTAAATCCTAATAAAAACTTAAAGAATATTATTAATCAATCGATAAATGAATCAATAACTAGATCTTTAGGTACTAGCCTAACTACAATTACAGTAATTATGGCTATGCTTTTATTTGGTGGCAGTACACTAAGAGATTTTTTACTTGTTCTTTTGTTAGGTGTGATTGTCGGTACTTATAGTTCAATATTTGTTGCGTCTCAAATTCTAGCTATATGGGAATCTAAATCTATTTTTTTTAGAGATGAGTCTTAGATTATAAATTCCTGAAAAACTTCATTTCCTAATAATCTTCCCTTATTAGACAATTTTATATGAGTTTCATTTATATCTATAAGATTTAATTTTGATAATTTATTAATTTCATCGTTGAAAAGACTTGTGATTGATTTCCCAAATGTTTTTTCAAAATCATTAATATTTATTCCTTCACTTAATCTCATCCCCATCATCAAAGTATCAGATATTTGTTCAGAGTATGATAATTGCTCAAAATTTTCTATAAAATTCAATTGATCATTAATAGTTTTTACATATGAATTATTAATAAGACTATTAGTATATAACTTTGGTGATCTAATATTAGAAAACCTGATATTATTCACGTGTGAATGAGCTCCAGCTCCAAGACCTAGATAATAATTGTTTTTCCAATAAATTATATTATGTGTACATTCATATGATTTTTTTGACCAATTTGAAATTTCGTATTGTGAAAATTTATTTTCAGCTAAAATTTTTTCAGCTAATTCATACATATCAGCAGCATTATCATCATTTGGCATTTCATACTCACCAGAAGTAATTTTATTATTTAATGGCGTACCTTTTTCCACTTGTAATGAATATAAAGAAATATGATCTGGGTCCAACTGGACAGATTTTTTTTAATGTTTTATTCCAACTTGTAATAGATTGATATGGTAATCCATACATAAGATCAATTGATAAGTTTTTAAATCCGATTTCTCTTAATAATTTATAAGAATTTTCTGCTTCCTTTGAATCATGTCTTCTACCTAACATTCTTAATAGATAATCATCAAAACTTTGAACTCCCATAGATATTCTATTTATTCCAATTGTTAGTAAATCTTTGAATTTATTTTTTTTGACATCATTTGGGTTCGTCTCCAAGGTAATTTCAATATTATTATTAAATATGAAATTTTTTTTGATAGAGTTTAAAATTTTTTCTATATATTTTTGATTTATGTACGATGGAGTTCCACCACCAAAAAAAATACTTTTAATTGATGAACCCTTTAGAATTTTTGACCATATACTAATTTCAGATAATAGTGATTTTATATAATCATCAATTTGATGATCAATGTTTGCATAGGTATTAAAATCACAGTAAAAACATTTTGATTGACAAAAAGGAATGTGCACATAAATTCCTAATGTATTCTTACTATGAAAAACTTTATGGTCGATTTTTATCCCGGAGTCCATAATTTTGAGTTGCCACTTCCATCATCTTGACTCTTATCATCTTGTCTTGGTTCGGGTTGTTGTTGCTGCTGTTGTTGTTGTTCCATTTGTTTTCTAATAGCTTCATTAGTTTCATTTACCCATCTTTCCAACTCATCTAACTCGGGTGGGGAAATTATAAATTTTTCTACATTTTCAGGTATGTTCATTGCTGTGTTTCCAACAATTAAAAGAATACTATCAGATTCTGTAATATTTTTTTCTAACTGAGATTGAATAAAATTAGTTCTTTTTTCAGTGATGCTAGTATAATTTTTATGAACTTCTTCGACTACTTTTTGGTTTATAAGTCCTACCTGTAAGCATCTACTCCAATCTATTAACTGACCCAAAATTTCTTTATCTTCAAATTCTTCAAAGTTTGCGCCTGAAGAAATTCTCCTTCTAACTATATTATGTGCACCTGGGTTGCTTTGCTCTAACATTAGTTTTGCATCATCACCCTTACCCACTATCCCTTCACAGAAAATTTTATTAACTACTCCTGCTTTGGCTTCTATTTGTGATAAATGAACTTCAATAGCTTCCCAGTATTTATTGTATTTTTCTTCAAAGCCCTCGGGTGCACCTGGTTGCGCTTGTACAAGCGTAACTATATATGCTTTTGTTTTTTGCAGTATATCTCCAGCCTCAGGTTTATTTATAGAACCAAGTTCTTCACTCATTTATTATCCTTTCATAAATTAAGTTGAGAATAAAAAAATTAATTTATGTGTATCTTTTATCATCTTATTTTAATATCTGAATTTATTTTATCAGCTAATAGTAGAAAACGATAAGAAGGAAACAAGAATTTAGACATTGAATCTGAAATATATAACATCCCCATCATCTACTATATAATCTTTTCCTTCAATTCGCATTTTCCCTGCTTCTTTAGATTTTTTTTCACCCTGAAAAGTTACGTAATCTTTGTAGCTGACTACTTCTGCTCTTATAAATCCTTTTTCGAAATCAGTGTGTATTTCTCTTGCTGCTCTTGGAGCATTGGACCCTTTGGGGATAGTCCAAGCTCTAGATTCTTCTGGACCCGAGGTAAAATAAGTTATAAGATTAAGGAGTTTATATCCAGATTGGATTACTTGCTCTAATCCAGATTGTTCTAATCCTAATGCTATTAGATATTCATCTTTGTCTTCATCATTTAATTGAGATATCTCAGATTCTATTTTTGCTGAAATTATGATTGAAAGAGCATTCTCTTTATTTGCGATATCTTCAACTAACCTAGAGTACTTATTTCCTTTAGTTGCATCTTCATCAGAAACATTACATACATAAAGTACGGGTTTGCTAGTCAATAATTGTAAATTTTTTAATTTAGGCTTTTCAGCTTCAGATACTTTTAATAAACGAGCTGGTTTACCTTTCTTTAATAATTCATGAACACCATTCATTATTAGTAATATTTCTTTTGATTCATTATCTCCAGATCTAGCTTTTTTTTCCATTGATGGAATTCTTGATTCAATACTTTCTAGATCAGATAGCATTAATTCAGTTTCAACTATTACACTATCTTCAATTGGGTTGATTGTTCCATTTACATGAACTATATCATTGTCTTCAAAACACCTTACCACATATGCTATAGCATCCATTTCACGAATATTTGCTAGGAATTTGTTTCCTAACCCTTCACCATTAGAGGCTCCTTTTACTAATCCTGCGATATCTACGAATGACATTTTTGTAGGTATTATTGATTTGGAATCACTTATTGTGGCTAATGTTTTTAAGCGATTATCTGGTATAGCAACTTCACCTATATTGGGATCTATAGTGCAGAACGGATAGTTTTCAGCTTGAGCATTACTTGTTTGGGTTAAGGCGTTGAACAATGTAGATTTTCCTACATTTGGCAAACCAACTATTCCAATTTGCATATTATTATCTACTCATCATCTATGAATTCATAATCTGCATTCATAGTCTTATCATTTTCTTTTTTATTTTTTTTATTTACCGAAGCTAATTTTTCAATAATTATTTTTCCTGGGCTTGTAACAACAAATAAAGTAATTAACCCAAATAAGATTAACAAATCATCAATAAAACCTAAAACTAAAATATAATCCTTAATCAAATCAAAAGGATTTATTAAGTATATAATACCCATTAAGGGTATAATTTTTTTATATTTAGGTATTCTTTTATCTAAAAATAATTTCCAAGCTAGCCTTATCAAGCCTATGGAAAGAGAGAATATGTGTATAAATTTAAACATCAGTTACGTCTATTATAATATTAAGGACTAATTAATAATATATGATTAGAATATTTCATGGTGAGGATAGTTATTCTATTTCTCAGGAAATAAGAAAAATAAAACAAAAACTTGGAAATATAGATATAGTCTCAAGTAATATTACTATTTTTGAAAATCACCCTATTAATTTTAATGAAGTTTTATCGACCTCCAAGGCAATTCCATTTATGTCTGAAAGAAGAGTAATAATTATATCTAATCTACTTTCAAAAATTCAAAATAAGGCTAAGTCTATTTCTGAGGAATGGTTGGAATTTTATAAATATATTGATGAAATTCCTCCAACTTCTGAAATTATTTTTGTAGAAAATCATGAACTAAAAAATAATGGTTTAGGATTTAGTGCTGTGGGTGAGAGGTGTGAAGTTAAGATTTTTAAAAAGAAAAAAGGTTACGAGCTAGAAAACTGGATTAAAGATAAAATATCAGAATCTAACTCAAAAGCTTCGCCTAATGCTATAAAGAGATTATCTTGGATAACAGGAGGAGATTTGTATAGACTTGAAAATGAAATTATTAAGCTGTCACTTTATGCAAATGACAGAGAGATTAATATTTCAGATGTAAATAAACTAATTTCAAGTTCTAGGCAGTCGAATATATTTTTATTTATTGATGCCGTTATGGAGAAAAAGGCTGGTGTAGCTTTAAATGAATTATACTCCTTGATTTTAGATGGAGTTAGTATCGGACAAATTATCAATATGTTAGCTAGACAAGTAAGGTTATTAATTCTGTGTAAGGAATTGTCATATAAAAAATTAAGTAGAGATGAAATAGGAAAACGTATTTTTATAACTAATAATTTTGTTTTAGATAAAACAATTGCACAATCTAATAGATTTAATATTGATAGTTTATCTAATATTCAAAAAAAATTATTAGAAACTGATATCTCTATTAAGATTGGGACCATGGATGAAAGGTCCGCAATAGAGATTTTAGCTTCCGAATTATCAAAATGATAATTTAGAATTGAGGAATCAAGCTTACATCAAGATATCCAATTGGTCCTCTATCATCACTATACCACAACCTTTGAACCTCTTCTTTTTCAGAAATAATTGATTGAATTGTCATGCCGTGAACTTGCACTGGATCTGGTACTCTAAATGCGTCATAGCATCTACCGTCATCTAGTTTATGCCTACTTACAATACCCATTGCAGTATCTGCAATCCAAATATTATTTTCTTCCTTAGCCCAGGCAATACCATGAACCCTAAAACCTGGAGCTTTCATTCTATGTATTTCTTTCCAAGTAGAAACCTCAATTACATGTACATATTGAGATGGGGGCGAGGCGATATAAATATTTCCATTTTTCCATTCTAATCCATGATCGCCCGTTTTTTCAGCATTATTAATATGTTCTCTTGTCGACAAAACTGTTGCACCTGGAGAGGGAAATTTATTTATAGTTTTACCTGATTGTATATCTATCTGAAAAATTTCCAAACTAAAAGTTGAAGATACCCATGCAAATCCATCACCTATAGTTATACCGCTAGGATGCTCAGTTTCAGTTGGTATATCATGTAATATTTCACCATTATCCCAATTAACTTGATAAATATGACTATTACCCTGATCAATAATCCATAAACCATCTTCTGAAGCTTGTAGACCGTTTGGCTTTGGTCCAGGAGCATTAAATTTAAATATTGGATCTGCAATTTTATGATTTTTTGGCATTTAGTTATCTTTCTATATTTCTGTTTCTATTATTTTTGTATCAGGATTATCGATAAAACTTTTTTGAAAATTAGTTCCAACTCCTGAACCTTTTGGAGGATATGCAAAACCATTTTCAATTACAGGCATAGTATCTACAATATCTCTATACCAGCTATTATTATATGCTCTTACAGTTTCTTGTATTAATGCGTTAGAAGCTGACAATGATAAATGAATACTAAACATTAGCGTTAAAGGACCTACACAGTCATGTGGCGCAGCTGGCATATGGTATGTATGAGCCATGTCAGCAATTCTTTTTGCCTCAGAAATGCCTCCAACCCAAGATATGTCAAACATACATATAGTCATAGCCTGTTTTTCAAACATTTCTCTGAAACCCCATCTTGAAGTTACAATTTCACTTGCAGTTGTTGCTATATGTGTTGATTTTCTAAATTCAGCTAATGCATCAATATTATCCATCGGTACAGGATCCTCAAACCAAAACGGTTTTGTAGGTTCAACACTTTTTGCGATTCTTACAGCAGATGGCAAATTCCATAAAGAATGCATCTCGCACATTATATCCATTCTATTTCCTACTTTTTCTCTGATTTTTATAAAAGGTTCTGTACCTTCATCCAACTGAGAAGAAGAAATAAACTGACCATTATTATCTGCAGAGAATTTATCAAATGGCCAAATTTTCATAGCTGTAATACCACTTGATAGAAGGTCATCTGCTAATGCCCCGGCATCAGTCATAAATGCATGATAATCTTCATAAGGTTTATCTGGTTTATAGTCAATTTCACCAGGCTTATACTTACCCTTTAGATTTACCCCATAAGAGTAGCCTGCACATGTATTATAGATTCTAATTTTTTCTCTAGATAATCCACCTAGAACTTGATATAAGGGTTGATTATACCTTTTAGAATATAAATCCCATAAAGCCATATCAACAGCTGACACTGCAGAAAAGTCTACGCCTCGAGCTCTAGATTTTGCACCAGATCCAACAGTTTTTGTTATATTATCCCAATGTAAATTCAGTTGATCAGGATCTTTTCCTATTAGGTATGTAGCAATATCTTCATGAATTTTTTTTTGAACTGTTTCTGGAGAAAACGAAGTTTCGCCTAAACCGAAATTGTCTTCAGAGTCATATATTTTTGTCCAAACTATCTGAGGGTACTCAGGATTAGAAATTGTTTCAACTCTTGTGATTATACTTTTTTTCAATTATAGTCTCACTTGATTAAATTTTTTTTATAAGATAATACATTATAATAATTTAATTACAATGTCACTTATAGAAATAATAATTTTATCGATAATCCAAGGTCTTACAGAATTTTTACCTGTTAGCAGTACAGGACATATAATAATTTTTTCTGATATTTTAAATTTTAAAACACCTGATATTTATTTTGATATAACAGTTCATTTAGGTAGTTTATTAGCAATACTTTTTTACTTTAGAAATAATTTTTTAGCAATACTAAAATTAAATAATAAATTTGTAGTTTTAAACACTAATCTAGAAATCCCGTATAAAAAATTATACATATTAATTCTACTATCTACTTTACCTTTGATTATTTGTGTGATAATTTTCGGGTTAGATTTTTTTGAAAAAATTCGATCCTCAATGTGGGTTGGTCTTTTTTTGATATTTACATCTATTATTTTGTATTTTGGGGAGATTATTTCCCATAAAAATAAAACTATGAATAGCCTTTCTATAAGTGATTCTATAATTATTGGAGTATTTCAATGCTTGTCAATTTTTCCAGGTATATCTAGATCAGCTATGACTATTTTTTCTGGATTATTAATTGGAATGGATAGGCAATCTGCTATGGTCTATTCATTTATTTTATCAATACCTACCATACTTGCTGCTGTATTACTGATGTTGATAAATAATTATAATGAAATCTATCTTGAAAATATACTTATGAAATTTTTAATTCCTACTTTTTTTTCATTTATATTTTCTTTCATAGCTATAAGTTTTATTATAAGATACTTGAAAAAGGGTACTTTTAAACCCTTTGCAATTTATTGTTTATTTTCAGGTTTGTTATTGGTAATAAAAAATATATTTTAGAATAATGATTAAAAATTTACTTAAAGATTATTTCAAGAGGGTAGAACAACCCCTGAGAAATACAAAAGTTAAATATAGAAATAAAGAGAAATTTAGTATAACTCATGTTATAGAAGATGATGAATTTAGAATATTAAATCATAGATTTCTTTTTAGTAATAAATCTTTGAAAAGTATATGGAGGCACCAAGATTGGATGATGGGAGACAGATCGATTGATTTTACTTTTTTCTACGAAAAATATGTTAAATCTATTAGTATTAGGTATTTTCAAAATTCTATATTAGGTGCAAAAATCAGTCTTACCAGGCCTCACTGGTTGATTTCTGATCCAGATTTCCGGCTACCATATATTTTCGGGAAATCTGATATTGAAATGTGGTATTATTTAGACAAAAATACATTCAAACTTCAATTATCTAAGTCTAGAATTGCATATGATTATGAGTCTAAACATTCCTTAACTATATTAGATCACGGTATAGAAAAAAACAAAGGTGCTTATCTATATAAAAATATTGAGTATAGGTATGAGTTAAGCAAAGTAATAAATTTAAACATATCAGATAATGAAATAGATAATTTTACTTTCCCAATTACGATCGAACAAAATTACTCAAAGAAAATATTCAATTATCTAAGGGGTTATGGTTGGATCCAGGGTTGGGAAACAATTAATAAATTTTTATTATAAATTATTTGTAATCTTTTTTTATCAGTTCCCAGGATTTTGATTGTTTCATTGGAGCTATTTGAGATGATACGTTTGGGTTAATAACGGACATTGGCCAATATCCAAGCGCTATTCTCATTGCTTCTTCTCCAACTTGTCTGTTTCCCCTAGTCCACGCGACTTCACTGTATGAAGCATAATGATTTGTGACAGCTACATTTTTCATCTGTAATAATGGATTATTGCTATCTATAGGTTCTTTTTCAAATACATCTAATCCTGCGCCAGCGATATTATTATTTTCCAATGCTTCAATCAAAGACTTTTCATCTATTACTGGACCTCTGGAGCAATTTATAATATAAGCAGTATTTTTCATTGAATCAAAAAACTTTTTATTTATCATATGTTTTGTTTCATTGTTTAGATATACATGGGGAGAAATATAATCAGAGTCATTTGCTAGTTTATATAAGTTATCATACATTTCAATTCCATATTCTTTAGCATCCCATGATGATATGTATGGGTCATAAGCAATTACTTTAAGTCCAAAAACCTTAGCTTTACGAGCAACAGCTCTGCCAATATTTCCAAGGCCAATAATTCCAAATGTTTGGCCCATAATATGCCCCATTGGAGAAAGATTTTCTCTTGTCCAAATACCTGACCTTACTAAATTATCATGTAAAACATATTTTCTTGAACACATTAGGAATAACATAATTGTGTGATTGCTAACTTCTTCAGTTCCAAATGAAGCTGTGTTTGATAAAATCACACCATTTTTTGTTGCAATATCTAAATCTAATTTGTCAAAACCTTGACCAAAAAAAGTTACACCTTTACATCTACCATTATTACCAATTTCAGAATAAATATCAGTTGTAAGACTGTGTCCTTGGTTAATTGCAACATCAACATCTTTTAACGCTTCAATTAATTCTCCATCTGTCTCTCCTTCAAAAATGATAAAATTTCCACCAACATCATTTACAGCCTTAATTTGGTCTTTAGTAAAAGAGTTAATTTTTTTTATATCATTTTTATATTCTTTCGGCGGTATATAAAGTACATTGATTTTTTCATTGATTTTTTTCATTTTTTCTCCTTAGACTATGCTTAATGGTTCTTCCCCATCCCAAACTCTTTTCATATTATCGTATGCAAAATTAACTCTTCTAGGAAAACTTTCCATACTCTTACCTGCAAAATGCGGTGCTAGAACAACGTTATTTAAGTTTATTAAAGGATTTTCTTTGTTTATAGGTTCTTCTTCAAAAACATCTAAACCTGCACCCCTGATTTTTGAACTAACCAAATAATTATATAAGTCTTTCTCATTAACTACCCCACCTCTACAAGTGTTAATTAATATTGAGTTTGATTTCATCATACTTAACGTTTCATTATTTATCATTTTGTCCGTGGAAGTATCATGTGGGACATGAAGTGATACAATATCGGAGTTTTTAAGAAGATATTCAAGTGTAACTTTTTTTGCGGACAGTTCTTCAGCTTTTTTTGAGCTTATGATGTCAGAATACAAAATTTTAGTATTAAATCCCTTAAGCATTTCAATAACTCTTAAGCCGATTTTACCTGCACCGACTATTCCTACAGTACTTCCGTAAAGTTCATATGAACTTTTAGATTGAAGTTTAGAATCCCATACACCTTCCCTTGTATTATTATCTGCATCTACTATGTGCCTAATTGTTGACAAAATTAATGTCATAGCGAATTCAGCTACTGGTATAGAATTTGCTCCACCATTATTTGCTATGGGTATATTCATAGCATCTGTTATTTTTTTATTTATTCCATCAAAACCAGCTGAACAAAGCTGAATTAACTTGATATTTTTAGTAATTTTTAGGATTTTATCTTCAATTTTGCCAGAAAAAGATAGTAAGAAATCAGCTTCCTCAATTACTTTTGTATCAACTAGTTTCTTTTTCTGATCCAAGACAAATAAATCCCAATTTTTAGGCTTTAATTTTTTTGTTAAATCTAATAGTGGTAAGGACCCTTCTGTAATTAGCAAAACTTTAGGCATTATTATTCTCGTTTTATTTTTATTATAATCAGGTATTATAATAAAAAAATATATTACAAAAAATAAAAAAGAACTTGAAAAAACCAATATTACATATTTTATCTGACCTAGCAAAAATACCTAATACATCTTTTTATGAAAAAGATGTATCAAATTATATATTTGAAAATTTAAAAAATTTTGTAGATAAAATTTATTATGATGAATTTGGAAATTTAATTGCCCAAAAGAAAGGTACAAAAAATAATGTACCAAGCTTTGCTTTTGTTTCTCATATGGATCATCCGGGCTTTGAGGTTATTGGCAATGATAATAATAAATTAAAGTTGAAGACTTTAGGCGGTGTATCTAAATATGCTGGACAAAAAAATAATAATTTACTTCTAATAAATTCAGAAAATAAAAGAATACCAATTACGGTTTCTGATAAACCAAAAATTACTAATAAGTTAGAAGCTAAGAGAGAGAAAGAAGGATGGCTAGGTAATGAAGTAATTTTTTCTAATTTTAAATATGATCAAAACCTATTAAATCAACAGGTTATTTTTGATTTAGATGATTTTTTTATTGATGAAAAAAAAAATATTATTCATATGAGATCTGCAGATGATTTAGCAGGATGTAGTAGTATATTACAGGCTCTAAAAAATATAAGTCATCAAAATATTGATGGAGATGTATTTGGGATTTTTACTAGGGCAGAAGAGGTGGGATTATTAGGTGCAATCGCATTAGCAGAAAGCGGGCTTATTCCTTTAGAAACTAACATAATTTCAGTAGAGACAAGCTCAATAATTCCTGGGGTAAATCTTGGAAATGGAGTAATAATTAGAACTGGAGACCGAATTTCAACCTTTGACGACTCTGCAGAAAAATATTTAGTAAATGCTGCCAATAACTTGATACATAGTAACAATGAATTTAAATATCAGCGAAACCTTATGGGTGCTGGAGGATGTGAGGCTTCAGCTTTTAAGGCTTTTGGATATAAGGTTACAGGTTTAGCTTATCCTTTGGGAAATTGGCATAACAGAGGTAGTAAGAAAGTAGAAGAAGAATATATATCTTTATTTGATTTAATCACTGGTCAGAATCTAATAGAAGAAGTAGCAAAGTTTTCAGGAATCGAATATGAAAGTTTTTCTGAAAAAATTAAGTCTAATTTTAGCAAAAGCAAAGAGATTAAAAGATTAAAAGATAATGGTAGCCCCAAGGGGATTTGAACCCCTGTTTCAGCCTTGAGAGGGCCGTGTCCTAGGCCACTAGACGATGGGGCCTATAAATTGGCTGCCGATCCAGGGATCGAACCTGGGCTCCCAGATTCAGAGTCTGGTGTCCTACCGCTAGACGAATCGGCAACATTATTCAATATTATCAAATTATTCAAAAATAATTATTCAAAAATATTTTTATTTAATTCAATAGTTTGATAATATTTTTATAAAATATTCAAGAAAGCCGCTTATTTAGGAGAGAAAAGTTATGAATTTGGAGTACAAAGGAGTATTTCCTGCAAATCCAACCCCAGTAGATTCAAATGGGAAAATTAATGAAAAAGCATTAAGAGCAATATATGAGGATAATCTTTCTCATGGTGTAGGTGGTTTTTGGGTAGGTGGTTCAACTGGTGAGGGTCCACTATTTAATGATTTACAAAGAGAGGATATAGCAAGAATTACCGGTGAATCTATTTCAGGAAAAGCCTTATCAATTATGCATGTTGGTGCTGTTAGCACAGATAGTGCAGTATTAGGTGCTAAGGCAGCAAAAAAACATGGATGTGATGCTATTTGTTGTGTCCCTCCCTTTTTTTTAGGCAGGCAAGAAAAAAATGTTATTGAACATTATAAAAAAGTTTCTGACGCTTCGGATGGATTGCCTTTCTTTATTTATAATTTACCTCAGTTAACATATTTTGAAACTACCCCAATTTTCATGGAGAAACTAATATCGGAAGTTGAAAATGTGGTTGGACTAAAACACTCGGCTCCTAATTTTGGAGATATATCAAAATTTAATGAAATGGGATTAAAGTGTTTCGTAGGTAATAGTGCGCTTCCATTACCTGCATTAACCATTGGTGCAGTTGGTGTTGTTGATGCACCTCCTTCTGTTGCTCCTTGGTTATTTGTAGAGCTATATAATTCTTGGGTGGAAGGAAATTTTGTTAATGCTCAGTTGAAACAGAATGAAATTCAAAGTGTTGTTCAACTAGTTCGTACTTTTGCCAATCCAGCCGGTGTAACAAAAACTATTCTGTCTAAAAGGACAGGTGTTGATTGTGGGTTACCAGTAGAACCTAATTTACCATTAAGTGACTCAGAAAAGAAGTTTGTTTTATCTGAAGCTTCTAAGCTAGGGCTACTATAAGTATTTGATAGTATTTGGGACAATTATTGAGGTTTTTGCATAATATTCAGAATCTATAATTCTATCACTAGCTTGATCATAATTATCAGTCGTTAATATACCAAATATTATTGGAATCCCTGTAATTAATGATGTGTTTGAAATACCAGTTGTTGCATTTGTTGCTACAAAATCATAATGATCAGTTTCACCTTTAATTACAACTCCCAAAGCAATTATTGAATCAAATTTTTTTGTTTCAGCCATTTTTTTGCACATTATGGGTAATTCGAACGCTCCAGGGACATTAACTTTTTTAATTTTTTTTTCATCTACACCATTTTTAATAAGTTCATTATAGGCGATATTGAACATCTTGCTAGTAATTTCATCGTTAAATATTGAAACAACTATTCCAATTCTTAATGACGATCCATCAAGATATTTTTTTTCAAAAAATTTATCTAAATTTATTTTTTCCGCCATGTAAAAATTTCTTATCCTTTGGCATCTTTGAGATCAATATCGTGTCCCATTTTTTTTACTTTTGTTTTCAAATAGAATTCGTTGTGAGAATTTAATTCAGATACTAATGGTATTTGCCTTTCCATACTTAAACCAAATCCTTCTAATCCAATAACTTTTTTTGGATTATTAGTTAGGAGGTCAAATTTCTTAACTCCTAAAGTTCTAAGTATTTGTGCCCCGATACCATATGTTCTTAAATCCATTTTAAATCCAAGTGATATATTGGCATCCACAGTATCCATTCCTTCATCTTGAAGTTTGTATGCTTTTAATTTATTGAGCAAGCCTATACCTCGACCCTCTTGTCTCATATAAACTAAAACACCTGATTCAGCTTTAGAAATTTTTTCTAAAGCTAGTTCTAATTGATCACCGCAGTCACATTTTAATGATCCCATAAGATCGCCAGTAGTACATTCAGAATGTACTCTCACTAATGGAGTGTTTTTGTTGCTAATATTTCCCTTAACTAGTGCTAATGGTTCTGATTTGTCTACATCAGATATGAAACCAAAGACTTTAAAATCTCCGTATTTAGTTGGTAAATCTGTTTCAATAATTTTCTGAACCAAATTTTCAGTTGCTATTCTATAAGCAATAATATCTTCTATTGAAACTATTGGCATGTTATATTTTTTTGATATTTTACTTAGATCAGTTCCTCTAGCCATAGTGCCATCTTCATTCATTACTTCACAGATCACAGCTGCTGGAGTTTTTCCTGATAACTTGGCTAAGTCAACTGAGCCTTCTGTATGGCCAGCTCTAACAAGAACGCCTCCTTTTTGGTATCTTAATGGGAAAATATGTCCGGGTTTAACAAAATCACTTTCTTTAGATTTAGGATTACATAACCTATTGACAGTTATTGATCTATCTTTAGCTGAAATCCCTGATTCTATTTCTGAAGAAGCATCAACTGAAACAGTGAATGCGGTACCCATTGACTCACTATTATGACTAACCATAGGCTCTAAACCTAATTTATCTATTATTTCTCCATCTAATGGAGTGCAGATTAAGCCTCTTGCAACAGTAGCCATAAAATTTATATCTTCGGGTTTACAGTCTGCTGCAGGTATGGCAATATCACCTTCGTTTTCTCTACCTTCATCATCTACTATTATTACCATTTTTCCTTTTTTAAAATGTTCAATAGCTTTTTCTACAGACTCAATTTGACTTTTGTTTTGATTATTTATCATGTTTTTTTCATTCATACTTAACTCTTTATATAATTATTACATAATTTTGAAATATACTTTGCCGTAATATCCAGTTCTAAATTCACTAAATCTTTTTCTTTTCTATATTTTATTGTAGTATTTTCATATGTAAAAGGTATTATTCCAATTGAGAAAAATTCTGAATTAACTTCTATAATTGTAAGGCTCGTACCATCAACAGTTATATATCCTTTTTCAACAACAAAATTGTTTATAGATTTTTCGGCCTTGATTTTTATAATATTTGAATTTTTTTCTTTTTTTGTTGATATTATTTGCCCCGTTCCATCAACATGACCTTGAACTAAATGTCCACCAACTCTATCTCCATAAGATAAAGCCCTTTCTAAATTAACATATGAATTTTTTTGCAGGGCTATAAAATTTGTTCTTTTGTATGTTTCTGGTATTGTCTCTACAGTAAAACTTTTCATATCTCTGCTTATTACAGTTAAGCATGCCCCAGCTACCATTATTGATTCAGAAATTTTTAAGTCACTTAATACTTTTTTAGCTTCTATCACCATAGTCGATTTGTCGTACGAAATAACTTTGCCAATTTCCTCTATTATCCCTGAGAACATTATTCATTTTCCTTTACTGATCCTGATATTAAAATGTCTTCTCTTAGTTTTTTATACTCTACATCCTTAAGTTTAATTATATCTTCAATATTTTTTATGCCTATATCTCCAAAGGATGTTTTCTCTCCTCCTATAATTTTTGGTGCAATAAAAAAATATACTTTATCTACTAATTTTTTTCTTATTAATTCTGTATTTAGAAAATTCCCTGATTCTACTAAAACTTTATGAATCCCCATATTATTTATGCTCTTCATTACCTCATTTAAATTTGTTTTTTCATTTTGACTCTCAACTACTATAACTTCTAAATTTTCTTTTTTAAATTTAATATTATTTTTATGAGTTGTAAAAATAATAATTTTTTCTTTTGATTCAAAAATTTTCGAATTCGCATTAATTTTTCCATGACTATCAAGAATTATTTTATACCTTGGATAGCCTGTATTTTTCCCAAATTTATCTCTGTAAGTTAATTGCGGGTTATCAGATAGTATGGTGTTTATTCCTGTCATTACACCATCATATTTAGTTCTAAGCAACCGACCATAATCTCTAGACTCTTCTGATGTTATCCACTTAGATTGTTTGCTATTTGTTGCAGTTTTACCATCTAAACTTGAGGCAACCTTTAAGCTAACAAACGGCAGATTATGATTTATAGATTTCTCAAATCCCTCTATAATTTTTTTTGCCCTAATTAAATATTTTTTTGGAAAATTTCTTTCAATTTTTATACCCGCTGATTTAAGTTGTCTAAAACCGTTCCCTGAAACTTTGGGATTTGGATCTTCTATCGGACACATCACTTTTTTTATACCTGATTTTATAATTGCTTCTGTGCATGGAGGTGAAAAACCATGATATGAATGTGGCTCTAATGTGCAAATTAGGGCTGTATCACTCAAGTCTTCATTAGACGATTCAATAGCATTTACTTCAGCATGATTTCCAGGTTGTGGGTCAGTTTTTCCTTCAGAAATAATTTTATTATTTTTTATGATGACTGCACCAACAGGAGGTCTAGGGGAAACTTTTCCAACACTTTCTTCAGCTAGTGAAAAGGCTTTTTCTATAAAATTGTCGTTCATATAAAAATTTATGTTTGTTTAATTTGATCCTCGAAATCAATATGCACTCTACTTGCTGTTGGAAGAACTTGACCTTTATATCTACTTTTAAGTTTTTCTGATCCGTATGGATTTTCAACTTCTGTCGTCATTTCTTGAAATGAAATTTGTCCAATTCTCATCCCATAATATAGCGTGATAGGTAATCTTGAAACATTTGCTAGTTCAAGTGTTAAGTTCCCATCCCAACCGGGATCTATAAATCCAGCAGTAGAATGTATCAAAAGTCCCAACCTTCCCAATGAACTTTTACCTTCAATTCTTGAGACTATATCGTTAGAAAGTGATAATTTTTCTAAAGTGCTCCCAAGAGCAAACTCACCTGGATGGAGAATGAAGGGTATATTTTTTTTGATTTTTACTTCTTCAGTTAGGTCTGGAATTTCATTTTTAAGATCAATGTACGGGGCAACGGAATTTTTAAATATCAAAATTGTTTCGGAAAGGTGTACATCTACACTAGCTGGTTGTACATCATTCTCAGAGTATGGATCAATGATGATTCTTTTATCATTAATCGCTTTTTTTATAGATATGTCACTAAGTATCATTTTATTATTCTATCTTGAAATTTCGAAATTTGCTTGTATTGAAATGCTTAATTCTATATCCCCTGGTGAAAAACTAGATGGAGTATATTGATCTGATGCAATAGCCATTTCCATTCTTGGAGCATAGTTAGCTGTACTTACTGGGGAACTGATCTCAGTTAGGTAAACAAGATTTCCTAATTCTAGTCCTAATGATTCAACATAAGTATCAGCTTTACTTTTTGCATTAATTGCAGCATTTTCTCTCAGCTTTTTTTCAAATGAGGAAACATTGCTAACTGAGAAATTAATGCTGTTTATTTCTATTTGGTCTTCTCCAGCTATAGTTGCTTCATCAATTACAGGCCCTAAAATATCTAGATTTTTAACAAAGACATCAATTGAATTTTCAACTGTGTAACCGATTATGGTGCTTTCACTGTAAGTGCCAAATTCATCTTTCTTCTCAATCCATCTTGTTTCTGGGTATATGTTGAAACTTGAAGTTTGTATATCATCTGGATTTTTTATTTTTTCTTGTAAAGCGTTAATCACTTTATTCATATATATTGCAGTGTTTTCTCTTGCTTCGGTTACAGTTTTTTTCTTTGATTTTATCTTTATATTAAAACTTGCCATATCTGCAGGCACCTTAATTGAACTTCTTGCTTCAACCCAAATACCATTAGAAGTATTATTTGAGTTTGATTGAAAAGATTGTGCGGATAAAGACCTTGATTCTGATAACGGGCTATAACTTATATCTGATGTTATAGCTGGCAGATCTAAATTTGGTTCGGGAGATATGTTTGAAGAATCAATCTCTTGATTAGAACAACTAATTATTGTGAAAATTAGTATATATATAATTATCGATTTTGATTTAAAAATTTTTTTACCTAAGAAATTATAAATTTTATGATTTATAATTATTATATGCGAATATTTCTTAGAGATATAGGTCAAACAATAATAATATCTGCTTTGATTTTAATAATTATAAATTTCTTAACCCAAAGTTATTTAGTTCAAGGTGCCTCAATGAATCCTATTCTTATTGAGGATCAAAGGCTATTTATTAACAAGCTAACATATATACCGTCAAAAATTAGTATCTTAGGAGATGAATCTCATTTACTTAATGGCCCCCAAAGAGGAGATATTGTTGTATTTAGGCCCCCAGATGGTACAGAAAAAGATTATGTAAAAAGAATTATTGGGGTTCCTGGTGATTGGATAGACCTAGATGGGCAAAACGTATATGTAAATGGAGAAAAAACTAACTGGACTACTTTTTCGACTAAAATAATAAGAGAGCAATATCCCTTGTATGTCAAAGAAGGTGAATATTATGTTCTAGGAGATAACAGATCCAGATCTGTTGATTCAAGAAACTGGGGTACAATTCCTGCTAGTTCAATTTCTGGTAAGGTATCAATGGTATACTGGCCAATTAAAGATTGGAAGGTGATTAAGGCAGATTAACTAGCTAAGTGATTACTATAATATTGATGTAATGTAAAAAACCATAAAAATTATATATTAAAGTCACTATAAGTTTATAATATATGTGTAAAATTAAATTCTAAAGATAAATTGAGAGTTGATTTTGGGCCCGTAGCTCAGTTGGTAGAGCATCGGCCTTTTAAGCCGCAGGTCGCGCGTTCGAATCGCGCCGGGCTCACCATACTCAAAGTCAACTCAAATTATTTGTACCAGACTTGTACCAAATTATATTACTGAAATATTAGTTATACTTTAATTTAATGAAAAAAAAAATCTTTTTATTAGTAGTTGTGTTGCTTACTGGGTTGAGTGTTTTTTGCTATAACTCTAAATATATGCGAATGTATATTTATGTTAATTTTATAAATGAAAAAAGTAGTTTAGAAAATTATTTTTTTGAAGATACTTTTATTCCTTATAGAGGATCAATTTATATTAGTAATAACATACTAAATTCTTCTGATAATTCAACTTTCACTTCTATAGAAAGCATTCCTGATAATCCAAGAACTATGTATGACTTCAGAAATAATGGTTCCTGGATAAAAATAACTCCTTTTTTATTTAAGGCTAAATTTTCTGATGACTCTGAAATTGAAGTTCAGGTTAATAGTGAATTTGAAAATAAAACAAATGCAGAAAAAATAGCTTTGATATATCTTGAAGAAATTGGTAGGTTACCTAAATTATTTAGAAAAAATCTAGAAACAGTTTCGATTCATAAAGGCTATGAAAATTTTGGGGGAGGGAATAATAATTTCGTAATTCATCATGATAATGGTTTAGAACTTAAAAAATATGGTTTATTAGAAGAAATATTTTTGCATGAAGGAGTTCATACCTCACTTGATTCTGACCATCGTTTATCAAATGCTTGGATTAATGCACAAAAATCAGATAATGGAAATTTTATTTCAGATTATGCAAAACAAAATCCTAAACGTGAAGACTTGGCAGAAACTGTTCCTTTATGTTTTGCACTTAAATACAAACGAGATAGATTAAGCGATGATATTATTCGCAAAATAGAAAAAGCGATTCCAAATAGAATAGAGTATTGTAATGGAGTTTTTGAAAATATTAATTGAAGCTTTTTGAAACTTCTATAGTTTATTTTGTATTAATCAAATCTTAAAAAAGAGTATTGATATTGCAGTAAGAATTTAAGCAAGTACTTTTTGTAAAAATACGATATTAATTTGACGTCACTTTTATGATTAAACAATGTAAAATTAAAAGTCTGAACTTCTATAAACATCCATAATTTATTACGGTGAAAATTCATGGCCAAAAATTCTAGAAAAGATAGACGTAATGTAGCGATTATTGCTCATGTAGATCATGGCAAAACTACCCTGGTTGATGCAATGCTCAAACAATCTGGGTCTGTAGAATCTCACAAAGAATTAACTGAAAGAGTTATGGATTCTACTGATTTAGAGAAAGAAAAAGGTATAACAATACTAGCAAAAAATACTGCTGTTAGATGGGGTGATGTAAAAATTAATATTATTGATACACCTGGCCACGCTGATTTTGGTGGAGAAGTCGAAAGAGGTCTAGCTATGGTTGATGGAGTTTTACTTCTTGTTGATTCAAGTGAAGGACCACTTCCTCAAACAAGATTTGTTCTAAGAAAGGCTCTAGAAGCAAAACTATCGATCATACTTGTAATCAATAAAATTGATAGACCTGATGCTAGAATTTCTGAAGTTATTGATGAGGTGTATGAATTATTTATAGATCTTGATGCGGATGAACATCAGATCGATTTTCCTATCATATATACAAATGCTAGAGATGGAATTGCAACTTTAGATTTGGAGAATCCTGGAGTAGATTTAACTCCGTTGTTCAATCTTTTATTAGAAAATATCTCCGCCCCTGAATATGATGATGATTTACCATTACAAGCTCATGTAACAAACTTAGACGCTTCCCCATATGTCGGTAGATTAGCTATTTGTAGGATCCATCAAGGAACTATAAAAAAAGATCAAATGATATCGCATTGTAGAGTTGATGGTTCAGTAGTTTCTACAAAAATTACTGAGCTATATGTAAATGAAGGTTTACAAAGAGTAGATGCAGAAGAAGCCGGACCAGGTGAAATTATTTCCGTAGCTGGAATGCCAGATATTACCATAGGGGAAACTATAGCTGATTTACATGATCCTAAACCTCTTCCTGTTATACATATTGATGAGCCTAGTTTATCTGCAACTATAGGAATTAATACATCACCACTTACAGGACTTGATGGTAAAAGTTTGACTGCAAGAATGTTGAAAGATCGATTAGATAAAGAATTAGTAGGTAATGTATCAATAAATATTTTACCCTCGGAAAGACCAGACTCATGGATTTTCCAAGGCCGAGGTGAATTACAATTAGCTGTTTTAGTAGAAACTATGAGGCGGGAAGGATTTGAACTTACAGTAGGAAAACCTGAGGTCGTAACTAAAATTATTAATGATAAGCTTCATGAGCCAATGGAGAGACTAGCAGTGGACATTAATGAGGACCATCTTGGATCTATCACTCAGCTTTTAGCTCATCGTAAAGGTAAAATGGTCAATATGATTAATCATGGTCAAGGTAGAGTAAGAATGGATTATATTATTCCTGCAAGAGGTTTAATAGGCTTTCATAATGAATTTGTTATTGAGACTCGAGGTGCAGGATTAGCGCATCATGTTTTTGAAGGATATGAGCCTTGGCAAGGAGAAATGAGGTCACGTCCAACTGGTAGCCTAATTGCTGATAGGAAAGGTGTTACTACAACATATTCACTGCTTAATGCTCAAGAAAGAGGGCAATTATTTATACCTGTTGCTACCGCGGTTTATGAAGGTATGATTATAGGCGAGAATCCACGTCCTCAAGATATGGATTTAAATGTAGTAAAGGCAAAAAAGCAAACAAATATGCGTTCTGCTGGGGCTGATCAAGCTCAACATCTTGATACTCATAAAGAAATGTCACTAGAACAAGCTTTGGAATTTATAATGGATGATGAATGTTTAGAAGTTACACCTAACCACATACGTATAAGAAAAAATATACTTGATCAACATGCTCGAGGTAAATCTAAAATTTCAAGATAAGAGATTATCATTTATACAAAAAAATAAGTCATAGTAGAATTTTTTAGCTTTCAATTATGATAATTTAATCTAGTTTTTTATTTTTTTAGTCAAAAATTACTTACATTTGCTATTTGTTATTAATTTATTTAAACATTATTGTGTTTTTTTGTATTATAATTTAGTTATTAAACCATATTGAGCTTGGTGAAAAATTATTGCTTATAATTTAATATCTATCATCAAGCTCTTTTAAATTAGGAAAAAAGGTATAACGTGGATAATAAAATATTTGTTGGAAGTCTAGCATGGGCGACTGATTCTGAAGGCTTAAAAAAAAGCATTTGAACAATTTGGAGAAATCGAGAGTGCTCAAGTGATAACTGATAGACAATCAGGTAGATCAAGAGGATTCGGTTTTGTCACTTTTAAGGACGCCAAATCAGCTGAAGAAGCTATGAGTTTAGATCAATCTGAACTTGATGGTAGAAAAATAATCGTAAGTAAAGCTAGAAGCTAACAGTAATTTAGTTATTTCATTTATACTTTTGTCTGGTAGTGTAAAAAAATTTACACTCACTTACTAATATTGTGATTTTAATAATATGAGTATAAATAATTTAAATAATATTTGTTGCAGCCCAAAAATTTTTTTGGGGTAGTTAAACTTAATTTTTTATTTTCTAAAGACCCCAAATAATGGGGTCTTTTTTTTTGGAGGAAAAACATATGGACAGGCAATTATTAGCGAATTTTTTTTCGTTTCCGGAATTAATTAATGATGTAGCAGCTAGACTTGTGGCATCAACTGTAATAATAACATGCCTATTAATAATACTTTTTATGCCAATTAATTCTGAATTTTCTTTATACTTATCTTTCTTTTTACTTTACGAATTTTTCGCTAGAACTTCATCTGGTCCCAAAATCAGCCTAATTGCACTTTTAGTAACAAAAATCATAGTTCCTAAACTGGATCTTAATGAAAAGATGTTACCTGGACCTCCCAAAAGATTTGCTCAATTTATTGGTTTAATATTTAGCATAGCTATTACCGTCTTTATTTTTTTACAAATTCAATATTTGGCGGTATTTTTTATATCAATTTTAGTGTTTTTTGCATCCTTAGAAGCTTTTCTTGGTTATTGTTTTGGATGCAAAGTTTTCAAGTTTCTTATTTTGGTAAACTTAATTCCTAAAAGAGTTTGCGAGAAATGTAACGATTTAAATTTTTGAAATCTTTTTTTTATTTACGAATTTCAAAGAATTTAAAACTATTCTTTGAAACATTGGATTTTCTTGACTAATGCCTGAGTGTCCTAAAGAAATATTACTAATCATACCTTTCCCATAATTGCTAGACCATCCGATTGGCATTTGAACATTATTAACTTTTCCACTAATGAATGTACTAATATTATCTTTTTTATCAAGTTCGCAGTAACACTCATCATAAGTCCAAAATTCTTTTACACCTTTAACGATTGGATGCTGTTCATCTGTTATATAAACTTTGAACCATCCAATTGGTGGATGCCAACTTTTACCATTTGTTACCCAGCCTCCTCCCGTAATATTTTTCATCTCTTTCCAGTCTGGGCAAGATGCAGCCGATATGTGTATTGATACTAAACCGACACCATTAGAAATTAATTTCATCAAATTTTTTTTTTGATTTTCATTAAAATCATTTTTGTATTTTGCTTGTCTAAGGCTGTTCATTACAATAACATCAAATTCAAAATCTTTAAAATTAAGTTCATCTGCAGATTCTGTTACCAATACGTAATTATTGTTTTGAATTAGGAGTTTTTCAAGCACAGGTGTTGTTTCTTCAAATGGGTGGTTACCACCAGTTATTAGTAAGGTTTTCATATTAAGTCATTTCAAAATATTAATGCTCTTTGTGATAATTTAAAGAGCATTAATATTATTTATTTTTTTGTTATTTTATTAAAGCTCTACCAATAGCCATAGAATAAACAGTGTAAACGATAAAACATACTCCATTTATTAATTGGATAGTATTACCACTATCAGGTGAAAATGCAACTAATATATTGCTTAAAAATACACCTGCTGCTGCAATAGCCGCTAAGTAAGACAAATTCTTATTTACTTCATTTCTTAATGATGTAGCTAATGCTAGTATAATACCTCCAAAACCAAAAGCAATGGAACAAATTATATTTACTCCAAAACTAACTCCTAAGATATTTTCATCAGTCACGATTTCGCCTGCAAGAGCAATATTCATACCATTTGCTATTGTCCAACCAATAACTGCAGCCATAAAAAATGGCATCGAAACTCTGCCTAATCCATAACCATCACCATTTTGCATGACATTATTAGCATAAAAAACTATACCTGAAAGTAGCTTGAGTAATCCCATTGTCACTAGTATTCCTGTAATTATAGCTAAAGCAGAATTATCTACTGCCAAATTTTTACCTGCTACAAAATCAAGAGGTTCAGGTGTTGATCCTCCTATACCTAAAATCCCACCAGGTTGAATGAAAAAACTGACTAATGCCATCAGGGGTCCTATAATTAAGCAGTAACCAGCCATTTTTTTTGCGTCTATATTCATATATTAATCCTTTCATTTTTCCTTATTGTTTTAATAATTGTGCTCATTATAGGTAATAAATCAATAATTCACAAATTTATGACATCAGTGTTATGTGTTGTTATATTAATATCTAAATAACTTTTATAATAAAATATATGTTACATTTGGATTAAACAATACTAACAATACTTATGAAAGGAAAAAAATGAAATTTTATGCATTTGGGGTTTATTCAGAAGAGAGTTTTGCTGGCTTTATTGAAAACCCTGACCAAGATAGAAGGGCTGTTGCTGAAAATTTAGTAGAAAAAATGGGGTTGAAGATGTTAGGTTTTGATTTTCTAAGAGGTGATTATGATTTTATAGTTTCATGTGAGGCTGATAGTTTTGAGCAGGTTGCAGGATTAAAAATGGCTCTTGAGGCATCTGGTGCAGGAAGCATGATGATTCTTGAAGCTATTGATATGAATTCAATTGCCAAAATTGCATCTGAAGCAAGTACAAATTATTCACCTCCATCTGATACCAATTAGATAAAAATTTACACTGGGCGATTTTTTATGACAAAATTATGGCTGTTTTTTTTAGTTGCGATTTTTATTTCATGTTCTTCAAATCAATCTGATATTATTATTGATGAATCAGATAAGGTTATTTCTGAAAATTCTATACTTGATAAACAAAAAACTTCTGTCAACACTTCTTCAACCTCTGACCCACATGAAACTTTACCGGATATAAGTTATTTTGCTACCAATAAAAGTGATAGGTTTTTTGTAGATTTTGAAGATATTATCGCTGCTCATCCGTATGTTGGAGCCAATAGTCCTAGACCTCACAATGATGCCCAAGTTTATTTTTCTAATACCGATTTACGTTGGGTTAATGCAACTAAACCTTCGGACTATCCTCCAATTTATGCGGTTTCGGACGGATATATAAATATGCCAGAAATGGGCTTTTATAATGTTGTAGATCATTCTGATACTACTCCACCTTGGTGGCATGTTGCTTATGTATTTACTTTGAAAATTGCTCAATCAGATGGTGATTTTATAGATTTTATATATCAAATGGAACCTTATATGATTCCGGAACTTACAGGTAAGTCAAAAGATTTTTATAAACAATTTATATTAGTGGAAAATGGTCAGTTTGTAAAAAAAGGAGATATTTTAGGATATATGTATATTCCCTTACTTGAAGAAATGGTTGGGAATAAATTTGCTTCATCGCATATTGCATTTTCTTTTATTAAACAGCCTAAAACAGTATATGTTCCCGCTATATTTACAGAAGAAATAGTAAAGAAATTTGGTGATTTATATCGTAATCCAACAGAAGGGTGGAACAGCAAAAGCTTTGGTTTTGATTGGAATAGAGCTAGGGGATTACCTGACGCAATGGGTTGGATGATTAATGGCGAAGAAAATCCGTTTAATGATAATGATTTAGGAGTTCTATTATATGATGGGATTCAAGATAAAAGCCTAGATTCTAATGCAATGGTATATCCCAATGAATTAGGATTTAAATCAGAGGATATTTTATATGAAAAATATGGCTGGGGAGACACACTTTTAAAAGATATTGTCATATCTGAGGAATGGAAATTACTTTTTGCTGGAATTGGAGGGCCAATGAAGATGTCATTTTTGATAGAAGAAAATGGTTCTATAAGAGAAAGTCAGGTTTTTGAGCTCAGACCTGGTCAAAATTTCAGTTTAAATTATAGAGATAATTTTTTAGGAAGCTCATCTAGATTTTCTATTTCTATATCTGATCCTGATGGATGGGGTTGGAGTCTTGCTTTTGGAAATACAGATTCGGAATTTATTCAACCAGGGACTACAAGAGATATATCCCCAATATGCCCACCAGAATGTCCTCCAAGTCCTAATCCTTACAAACTTAAAAAGTAAAATATATTTACTATAACTTTAAGTTTTTTTAATGTTTTTATAATTAAACTTCTTACTTAATTTTGAATTATTCATATAGATAAGGACTTCGCTCTTTACGCAAAGCTGTCAACTCCTCTTCCATTTTCTCACTTCTATAGTGAATTTTTTCTCCTTTTCCATGGGTGTCATATATTTCCCAAGCATCTATATGACTTTCTATTGCATTATCACTAACTCTAATGTGGACATCTTTTCTTTCCTTAACTTCTTTTTTTAGCCTAGTTCCTATTCCAGGGTTTTGAGGCGCATTAAGGAAACCATCTTGAATATCTAAATTTGGATCTACAAAGTCTCCATACCATCCTTCATAATAGCTAGGAACATGCTCTTGAATCATTGCATTTATTGAGCTAATACAAATTTGAGCACAGGCAAATATATTTACTGGTCCTGTAGCATCGTGAGGAGCAAATGGTACTTGATAAGTCGATGCTAGTATTGCAATTTTATGTGTTTCAGATATTCCTCCTGTCCAAATTAAATCAGGCATAACTATTCTAGCTGAGCCATTTTCAATAAACTCTCTAAATTGCCATCTAGTGAGTAGCCTTTCGGATATACAAATGGGAGTTTCTGTAGAGTTTTGCAATTCTCGTAAAGCTTTAGGATTTTGTAAAGGCATAAGATCTTCTTGCCACATGATTTCATATGGTTCCATAGCTTTGGCAATTCTAATTGCTACTGGAAGACTCCATTTACCGTGTCCATCATTAGCTATTTGAATATTATTACCTACAGCATTTCTTATTTCTTTTAGGGGTTTTAATGCAATATCCAGATCTTTGGGAGATAAGTATTGGCCATCAGAAGCTAAGGCAAGAGGTATAGTTGGCCCACCTTTCATTGCAGTTATACCTTTATCAAGTAATTTTTTTACATGGTCTACTACATTTTTATAAGGCATGCCAGTAGCATAAACTCTTATTCTCTCCCTTACAGCTCCTCCTAATAACTCATAAATAGGAACACCTGCGTTTTGACCTTTTATATCCCATAGAGCCATATCAATTGCTGAAATTGCTCTCATTTCTCCTCCTCCAAATCCTGCATGGTCAGAAAGAGCGAACATAGAGTTCCAATGCAATTCTATTTTACTTGGGTCTCTTCCTATCAATAATGGTCCAAAATGGTCATGAATTGCTGATTCAACTACTGTTGGAGCATACCATGTTTCACCTAATCCGATTATTCCATTATCAGTATAAATTTGTACCCAAATAATCTGCGGGTATTCGTCTACTCTAATTGTTTCAATATGTGTAATTTTCATCAGTATTCTCCAGATAAATGCTTTTAGTTACTGACTATACAATTTTTATAATGCTCAGTATTTATTTTCTGGGAAATTAATAATTTCTCCCAATAAATAAAATAAATCAAATTTGGTTTAAATTTTATATTTACTACTGCTTTATGTTACAAAAATGTAAAGTTTTATTTTTTATCTTTAATAAAAGTTAACATTCAGATAATTGGTGCTATAATTTTTGCATATCATGGAAAATTTCATCCATGTATTTAATTCATACAAGGGGGTATATTTTGTTCAATAAAACTATTAATCCAAAAAGATTAATTTTTATTCTAGTGTGTTTAACTACGTTGCTTTTGACAGTTTCAGCTTGTTCAAGTGACTCAGATTCATCATCTTCAAATAGTAGTACGATAGATAAATTTGGAATGATATTAGTAGGGCCACGTGATGATAAAGGTTGGTCGCAAGCACATTTTGAGGGTGGGCAAGCAATTGAAGAAGCTATTGGTGCAGAAATGATCGTTGCAGATTTTATTAATCCAGCTGATTCACCTAACACCACTGTTGCTCAAGTAGCCGCAGATATGATTGACCAAGGCGCAAAGCTCATATTTGCAACATCTGATGATATGAAAGATGGAATTTTAGAAGCTGCATCTTCTCATCCTGATGTATCAATGGTGTGGTCTACTGGTGATAGTGCATTCAAAGATGGTAAGGCATACAAACCAGAATTGGAGAACCTGGGTAACGTTATGGGACAGATGGAATTTGGAAAGTATATGGCAGGTTGTGCCGCTGCGTCTGAATCCAAAACTGGTAATATAGGCTTCCTAGGTCCCACTAATTAATGACGAAACTAGGAGATTAACAAACGCTGCTTATATCGGTGCACGAGATTGTTGGCTTGATAAGGGTAATTCAATATCAGATTTGAACTTTGAAGTGATTTGGATTGGTTTTTGGTTCCACATACCTGGTGTAACATTGGACCCAACTACAGTTGTAAATGATTTCATAGATTCAGGAGTTGATGTGGTTATTTCACATATTGATACTCCTGAGGCACTAACAGTTACTGATCAAAGAGCTGCAGCCGGACAAGATGTATTAGTTGTTGGTTATGACTATGAAAATTCCTGTGATGTAGCTCCTAAAGTTTGTATTGGAGTGCCTTACTTCAACTGGGGTCCTGCATATATTGATGCTGCAAGGGATGCTGGAAATAACTCTTTTGTTGCAGATTGGAAATGGATTGCTCCAAAGATGAAAAATGGTGTTACTACTGAAGAATCTATGGTTGGATTTAAAGGTGGAAATGCTATGTCTGAAGAGACTAGAAAAAGAGTCAACAGACTTTCTGACAAATTAAATGGTGATATTGCAAATATATTTGCAGGCCCAATTAACTTCCAAGATGGATCAGTTCTAGCATCAGATGGAAATACACCTTCGCTATATGATATTTGGTATACACCTCAATTGCTTGAGGGTATGACTGGAGATAGCGGCGGGAATTAGTAATAACTAATTGATTATTTTAGAGAAGGCGATTTTATTATAATAAATCGCCTTCTCTGTTTGTTTGATTATGAAAATTGAATTTAAAAATATATCAAAGAGTTTTGGCCATACAATGGCTAACTCGCAAATTAGCTTTTCTATAGAATCAGGTTCTATACATGCATTAATTGGCGAAAATGGTGCTGGTAAATCTACTTTAATAAAAATTTTATCTGGTCAAATTTTACCCGATGAAGGTTCGATTAAATTAGGAAACAAAAAAATGTCTCTTGGATCAACAATTGAATCCACAGATAAAGGTATTGGTATTTTAGGGCAAGATCCACTCGATTTTAGTAATTTTACTGTTCTTGAAAGTTTTCTAGCTGGGAATAAAAATTCTTCATTGATCATTTCTAAATCAAAGTTTGAGGAAATAATATCTAATTTTTCTAAAAAGTTTGATTGGGAAATTAATGTAAATTCTTTGATTAAGGATTTATCTGTCGGTCAAAGACAACAGTTAGAATTGATTAGACTTTTATATTTAGGTGCTAGAATAATCATTTTAGATGAACCAACTAGTGGTTTTTCTTTGGATCAGAAGAAAAAAGTTTTTGAAAACTTAAGAGATTTAGCATCCAAGGGTTATACTGTGATTTTAGTTTCGCATAAAATAGAAGAAATTTTAGAAATTTGTACTAAGGTTACAATTTTGCAAAAAGGTAAAGTTGTAGAAACTCTAGATTTACCTATTGAACCTAAACTTTTGATAAAAAAAATGTTTGGTGATTCCTCAAATGATAAAAACAATAATAAAATAATTGTTAATCAAAGTAATAAAAAAGTGTCTTTGAATATAAGTAAATTTCCAAATTTAAGTTCTATTGAGATTCCTCAAGGAACAATAATAGGCGTTTCTGGTTTGCAAGGCTCAGGTTCAGATAAATTTATCCAAGGTTTTTATGATGATTTAGCAGGAAGCAAAGTTTTCTATGAAGGTAAAAATAAGATTCTTTTTTCTGAAATAACCTATGTTACCTCTGATCGTTTGGAAAAAGGCTTATTTCCAGATATGACAATAATGGAGCATATAGCTCTTGCTTATAATTCTAAAGGTTTAATTAATTGGTCAAATATTTTAGAACTTACTAAAAGTTTGATTAAAACATTCGATATTGTTGGTAACCCTCAAACTTTAGCAAAAAATTTATCGGGAGGTAATCAGCAAAGACTTATGTTAGCACTTATAAAAGAAAATACTAAGCTTTTGCTTCTAGAACAGCCAACTAGAGGTTTAGATATTACTTCTGCAAGCTTTGTTTGGGATAGCCTTCTAAAAACTAAATCAAAAAAAAAATTAGTTATTTTTTCATCTGTTGATTTAGATGAAATATATGAGTACTCTGATTATATAATTTGTTTTTATGATAATAAAATTGCATTTTCGGGATACAAGACTCAAATACCTAGATCAATAGCAATGGAGAAAATTTCTGGAAAATAATGTATAAGCCGATATTACAAAACTCAATTGCTACAATTTTAGCAGTAACATCTGTTACTTTAGTTTTGATTATTCTGCAAGTTAAACCTTTTGAAATTTATGGTAATTTATTTGATGGATCATTTGGAAATTTAGATAAAATTTCTAGAACTCTTCTAATTGCTACAATAATGTCTTTAGCAGGGTTCGCTTTAGTTATAACCTTCTCAACTGGATTGTGGAATATAGGCATTGAGGGGCAGATGTTATTTGGGGCAATTGGTGCTACATTTATTGCCAGAACTTTTTTTGGTGAATTATTCTTCTCTCCAATAATAATCATATTTTTTGGAGGACTTTTCGGTTCATTTCTTGGTTTACTTTCAGCTATTTTAAAAACACGGTTTAATGTACATGAAATTTTTGGAGGCCTAGGTATTAATTTTGTCGCTTCAGGATTGATAGTTTATTTAGTTATTGGTCCTTGGAAAAGAGAAGGTATTGCTTCTACAGGTGGAACTGATTTATTCCCTTTAAGTTCATGGATTAATGGAATTGGAGGTAGCAATTTTCCAATTTATCCAATCTTAATTGCAATTATAACTTTTTTAATTTTATTTTTATTGTTATCTCGAACTTCCTTGGGACTTAAGCTAATCGCAACTGGAGCTAATAAAGATGCTGCAGATAAATTTAAGATTGATTCTGTGAAATATATTACATACTCGTTTTTATTTGCTGGCGCAATTGGTGGCATTGCTGGGGCGATACAAGCTGCAAGCATTCATCATAAATTAGTGCCAAATATAGCTGGCGGATATGGGTTTTTGGGAATATTAATTGCATTAATTGCTGGAAGGAACTTATTCACTGTTGTGATAATTAGTATTATTTTTGCTTCCATAATGGTCGGTGGTGTCCAATTACAATTGAGGCTAGGTTTAGATTCGAGCTTCCCATATATTATTGAATCTGTTTTTGTTATTTCATGGTTGATTATCAAAGCTAGTAAAATTGATGCTAAATTATTAAGATTTATAACTAATAAGGGAGAGAATTTTGGATAGTTTGGAGTTGACTTTCATTACTATAGTTTCTATGTCTGCACCATTAATTTTTGCAGTTATAGGAGAAACAATTACTGAAAGGGTAGGAGTAGTAAATCTTTCAATGGAAGGTACACTATTGATAACTGCATTATGCAGCTTTGCTATTACTATATTGACAAATTCTTTATATATAGGAATTTTATCTGCGGCTATTCTTGGTGGTGTTATTGCTTTTATAATTGTGTGGATTAATTTCAAGTTTTATATAAATCAAATTGCAGTTGGCTTTATATTTACAATATTTTTATGGAAATTATCAAGTTACTTAGGTGGAGACTTTGTTAGAATACCTGGTCCTTACCTAGATAAAATCACAGTGCCTATCTTAAAAGAAATTCCATTTTTAGGTCCGGTTCTTTTTGATAATAATATATTAGTTTTATCTTCAATAATACTAATACCTTTGAGTTGGATTTTTCTATTTAGATCTAGATTTGGTGTTAACTTACGTGCGGTAGGAGAAAATCCTTTTGCAGCTGATGCTAGAGGATTAAATGTAATGAAATATAGATTTATATACTCAGTGATTGGGGGAATATTAATTGGTATAGGAGGTGCAACATTTAGCTTAGAGGTAAAATATGGATGGTCAGAAGGGCATACACTAAACTATGGTTGGATCGCTCTGGCTATTGTTATTTTCGGTGGATGGAATCCAATAAGGGGTTCTGTTGGCGTATATGGATTTGCTATTTTGCAGGTCCTTTCTCTAAAGTTTCAAACTATAACAATAGGATTTTCACAAATTTTGCCATTAATTCCTTTCCCATTGATGATTTTAACACTTGTTTTAATTCAATCAGCAAATAAAAATGAAGGTAGGTGGTTTCCAAAACCTATAAGATTATTAATTTTCGGAAACCAACCACAATCTTTAGGAATAACTTACAAAAAAGATTCATAATATGAAAAATGTTAAGATTTTATGGGATAATGAAGCCATAGAAAAAAAAATAAAACAAATAGCAAAAATCATTAATACTAAATGGGAAAATGAGCCAGTAGTCAATTTGATACCTGTTATTACGGGGGGTATGATTTTTGCAACTAAGCTTATTATGGATCTTGAAAAGCTATCTCCTGAAAAATGGGTTGTTAATCCAGTTATTGCTAGTGCCTATGAGTATTCATATAACCCAAACAAGCCTGAAGTAGTTCGTGTAAGTGATTATGAAAATAAATTTAAAGAAGGCAGCCCATCAATCATAATTGATGACTTACTTGATACAGGTATTACTCTGTCAATAATTAAGAATATGATTAGAACTATAACTAATGACAATGTTGAAGTTGCAGTTTTAGTTGATAAGGTGGCAAAAAGAAAAATTGAAATTGAGCCCGAGTATCATGGCTTTTCTATTAATGAAGACTACTGGCTAGTTGGTTATGGTATGGATGATAAAGGATTGCTTAGAGGAATGGACAGTATTGGCTATATTGAGCAAATAAAAATGCTATAGAACTAAACGAAAATAAAGTCGGATTTATGTCCTAATTCTCCTATATTTTTTGCATCTAAATATGTACAAGCTGATCGTATACCACCAAGAATTTGATTCACAGTATTTACAACTGTACCTTTGTCTTCTACGAGTATAGATTCACCTTCAGATGCTCTATATTCGGCAACCTTACCATAATGTTTATTCATAGCTTCAGTCGAGCTCATTCCATGTAGTTTTCTATATTTTTTATGATTTATTTCTGTTACCGGACTCCCACCTTCTTCATGCCCTGAAAACATTGATCCAAGCATGACAAATCCTGCCCCTCCAGCAAATGCTTTGACTATATCTGCTGAACTTTTTATTCCACCATCAGAAATAATGAAAGAGTTATGTTTTTTTGCTTCTTTACTGCACTCAATAACAGCTGATAATTGAGGATAACCAATGCCAGTTACATTTGTAGTGTTGCATACATTACCAGAACCTATACCAACTTTTATACCATCTGAGCCAGCATCAATTAAGCTTTTGACTCCTTCAGGTGTAACAACATTACCAGCGATTATTCCTATTTGAGGAAATGCTTTTCTAGTTTGTTTGATAACATCTTTAAATTTTTCAATATATCCGTTTGGTACATCAAAGACTAAATACTTAGGTGTATTGTTAGTTTTAGATGATATATAACTTATATAGGAGTCAATAATTTTAATATCATCCAGTCCAAATGTTAAGAAATTATATTCCATATTTAATCCACCATTAATCGCGCTCACCCATTCTTTTTTATCATAAAATTTACTTACAGCATTACAAATACTATAATTCTGTAGTTGCATACCCATTGCGAAAGTACCTACATAATCCATATTAGATGCCATTATTGGTACACCATTCCAAGAAAGCCTTGATTTGTTAAAAGAAATTTTTGTATCTAGTTCTATTTCTTTTCTTGAGTTATATCTTGATGCTTTAGGGTAAATAAGTACATCATCAAAATTTATTTTTTTATCATTAAAATCAAACATAATTTTTTCACGCAGTAAAAATCATATAAAATTTTTTCCTATTTTTGTATCCTAGTAACAAAGAAATTAGCTATTTTTTTATTTTTAATTTATTTATTGCCAAGGAAATTATATGCTTTATAGAGAATATGTTAGTACAGGAGATAAAATTTCAATCATTGGATTTGGTGGAATTGTGGTGAAAAATGAAACTTCTTCTGATGTTTCTAATTACGTATCATATGCATACGATAATGGTGTTAATTATTTTGATGTAGCTCCGGCCTATGGAAATGCAGAACAAAATTTAGGACCTGCTCTATCTCCATATAGAAAAAATGTTTTTTTAGCCTGTAAGACTGGGAAAAGAACTTATAAAGAAGCTCAAAAGGAATTTGAGAATTCTTTACATAATATGAAAACGGATTACTTTGACTTGTATCAAATGCACTCTGTTTCTTCAGAAGAAGATTTTCAAAAAATTACACATAAGGATGGAGTTTTAAACTTTCTTATAGAAATGAAAATGAAAGGTTATATTAGGAATATTGGTTTTTCTGCTCACTCTTCAAAAATAGGTATTAAACTTTTGGATTATTTTAATTTTGATTCAATACTATTTCCTATTAATTTTACAACATGGTATCGGGGTGGATTTGGTAGTGATTTACTAAATAAAGCGATTGAAACTAATACGACTAGACTAGCGCTAAAACCTGGTGCATCTAATGCTTTATCTGAATCTACAATTAACTGTAAACCTTCAAAGGATGTTGTAAGAGTAAGAGAAAAATGTTGGTATGCTCCTATTGAAGATGACGAAATTATTAATATTGCTTATAAATGGGCTTTATCTCAACCTATTACTTCAGTTTTGCCTCCTGGTGAATTTGATCTTTGGAAAAAAGCATTGAAAGCTGTTAATAATTATGAGCCCATAGAAGATTATGAAATTGAAAAGTTGAAAAATTTTTCAGAGAATAAGCTACCACTATTTACTGCTTAAATTTTTAGGTTTACCTATAAATATTGCTCCTAATGCTGAAATTGGAGGCAAAACCATAAAAATTTGTAATCCGCTATTATAGCTTTCAGTTGAGTCATAAATCATTGATAATGGTAATGGGCCTATTGCCGCGAGAGACATACCTATAAAATTTGTGAACCCACGTATGCTTCCTAAATATCTTCTACCGAAATATAATGGCCATATAGCCTGTCCTGTATTCATTAGAAGGCCAATTTGTAATCCTAACAAAATTCCATAAATGTATCCCAAAAATATTGTATCTAGAATCGATAACAGATAAAGGGTGAGGATAACTAATGACTGGCCAAAGATTAATATTTTTCGTGGATCTAAGTAATTATTAAGTATTCCGGACATAAATTGACCAAAAATCATAGATGGCGCTACAATAGCAAAAATACTTGCCGCTTCAGTGATTCCTATACCTTTTTCGGAAAATATTGAAACTTGGTGATACATTATACCTGTATGAATTGGGGAGCCTGACATAATTGCAATTGTTATAAACCAAAATTTTTTAGTCCTCAAAGCTTTTGACAATGTAGATGAATTTTCACTTTTTGTATCATCCTCTAAAATATTACGATTTTTATTTTTAAATTTTTGATTTATAAACTTATATGGTCGAATAAATATAATTACAGGAAAAATTAATAATAATGAAGCTGTAAGCCCCAAAACTATCCATGCATTTCTCCAGCCTATGTTTTCAATTAATAAAGCTCCATAAACAGGGAAAAACCCACTAGAAGCTGAGATACCTAATCCAAGTATAGCCAAAGCTAAAGCTCTTTTTTTTGTGAACCAAATTGAAACTAATGTGGATGGTATGAGACTCAAAGCACCTTGTCCCATAGTTCTCATAATTGCAAAACAAAAAAGAAGTTCAATAGAACTGCTAACTTTTGATAACCAAAAGCACCCTAAAAAAAGAAAAATAATTACGAAGATTAGTATATATTTTGGGTTATATCTATCTAAAACTTTTCCTAAAAAAATCATTGCTATGGAGGCAAATAAAGAACCAAATAAATATGATGTTGCTATATTTGTTGATGAAATATCAAGATCGTTCATAAATGAATTTTGAAAAATACTAAATGTAAATGTTTGTCCAGGGCCAGATGCAAAATTTGCCAGCGTACATACAGCTAGAATGACCCAGCCATAATAGATGTTTTTATTATAAAAATTTAATATTTTCAAAACATTTTTGGGATATAATTTTAACAATTCTTAAATATATAAGAGGTTTATATTGATTAAAAGTATAGTAAATTTTAGTGGCTCACGCCCTTATTATGTAATAGCTGGTTGGATAATTTTAATGGTTATCGCAGCAGGTTTGTCTCAACAGTACCTTGAAAGTGCTCTAAGTGGTGGTGGTCAAGGAGCTACTACAGATCTTGAATATATTCTAGCTGACAGATTACAAGACGAGAAAATGTCTTCTAATCCAGAGAGTCAAAAATTTATTGATGGCTTAATTGTTAAAGATTCATCTTCCCAAAAAGAAGAATCTTCTGATCAGACTGATTCTCAAAATGAACATGAATCATCAGGCGAAGTACAATATGCTTCTGAATCTGTAATTATTACATCTTCAAAATTTAAATATCCATCTGAAGAATATTCAGCTGTCATGCAAAAATATCTGGGTGAACTTCAATCTAAATTTAATTTAGACCAACAAGTTATTTCTCAATATTCTAATTTAGAACAAATGCCGGGATTTGGTACTTATTTTGGACCATCGCCAGATTTGACTTCCATGAGTATACCTATATATTTTATGCAGAACGAGTTTATTGCACCTTTTATAAAATTTAATGAAGAGTTTTCAGATGAGAATTTTCAATTTTATCTTGTTGGAGAAGACACAATAAATTATACTTTTGCACATCTTGCTGAGGAAGATTTACTTACTGGGGAGACTATTGGTATTTCCGTTGCATTGATAATATTAGCTGTTATTTTTGGATATGTAACTTCTGCTATTATTCCAATAATTTTAGCTGTTGTAGCTATTTTTGTTTCACTTGGAATTGTTTCTGTAATTGGGCAAGTAGTTGATTTGAATGATTTTGTACCTAATATTATTGCAATGATGGGATTAGCTGTCGGAATAGATTATTGTCTGTTTATTCTTTCTAGATATCGAGAAGAGAGAGCTTCAGGATTAGATAAACAATCAGCAATTGTCAGTTCTGGTTCAACCGCTGGACGTGCTGTTGTGTTTAGTGGAATCACAGTTGTCTTTGCATTAATAGGAATGTTTATAATTCCAGAAAAAACTTTTCAGGCATTTGGTGTTGGAGCTATACTTGTTGTTTTTGTCGCTGTATTTGCTGGTATAAGTTTGTTACCTGCAATAATAGGATTACTTGGTGACAAAGTAGATAGTGTATATGTGCCTAAAAGATTTGCTATTTTACTCTACTTAGTTGTCTTTTTAGCAATAGCTTTAACTCAAGGCGTAGGACCGCAAGTATTGATAGCAGCGATTGGTGTAATGCTATTTTTAGTTTTGATTTCTATCCTCAGAAAACTCAATATGTTTAAATTGAAATTTTTTGAAGACTCAAAAGAAAAAAATAATGATGAATCAGGTGTATGGAATACTATAACTATTCAAGTAATGAAAAGACCTGCAATAAGTATGGCTTTAGCTGCAATATTTTTATTAGTTTTATCATATTTTTATCTAGATATTGAAAAAGGAACAAGTGGAATATCAGTTCTTCCAGATGATGAACCAGCTAAAATAGGCTTTACCTTATTAAATGAAAAATGGGGATATGGTTCTAACGAAACTGCTGATATTTACATTGAAGCAGATACATCTTCTCCAGAGCTAGTAAGTTCGTTACAAAGTCTAGAAAAAAGTATCAATGCTGATCCTGGTTTCTTAAAACCAGAAATTCTTTTGTTCCCATCAGTTGATTTTATTGAAATACAATCAAGAGTTCCTGGTGACCCAAATGGAATGGAATCACTTAATTCCATCAGAAGATTAAGAAATGAAATAATTCCTTCATCTTTTTCAAATATGAGTACGAATTCATATACGATTTACGTTGGTGGAGCCACAGCAGCTACTGTAGATTCTGTAAAGACTACAGATGATTATTTCCCAATAGTATTAGGATTAGTATTAAGCTTAAGTTTGGTACTTTTACTTCTTGCATTTAGATCTATAACTATAGCATTTGCATCAATAATAATGAATCTTCTTTCAGTTGGTGCAGCATATGGTTTATTAGTACTTGTATTCCAAAAAGGTTTCTTAATTGATGTCTTTGGATTTCAACAAGTTGATCAATTAGAATTTTGGTTGCCATTATTTATGTTTAGTATATTATTTGGTTTATCCATGGATTACCATGTTTTTATGCTAAGTAGAATCAAAGAACGTTATGATGAGACTAAATCTTCTGATGAATCTGTGGCGTTTGGTTTAAGGAAAACGGCTAGTATAATCACTGGTGCAGCATTGATTATGGTTGCAGTTTTTGGAGGATTTGCATTAGGTAAAATTGCTTTCTTCCAATCAATGGGTTTTGGTCTTGGAGCCGCCGTACTAATAGATGCAACAATTGTTCGATCAATTTTAGTCCCAAGTGTCATGAAGCTACTTGGAGATAAAGCTTGGTACCTTCCATCATGGTTAGAGTGGATACCAAATATCTCTATTGAGGGCACTCCAGAAAAACAAAAATAGTTAAAAGTTATTATTATTTTTATAATTTGGTATTTAATTTTTTCAACTAATAATTTATCTTAAACATAGTTTATATATTTTATTAGTAAAGGTTGAAAAATGAAAATTACATCTGTGACTCCATGGCTATTATTATCTCCTGCGGCATATAATTTTGGACGTCCAGGTGAATATATTTTTGTAGAGGTAAAAACTGATGAAAATATAACTGGCTGGGGTGAAGTAACTACAACTCACCCTGCTGCTAATCGAGCAATTTGCGCAATTTTACAACAGTTAGATCAAATTATTGTTGGTGAAAACCCTCTTCATATAGAAAAAATCTGGAATAAAATTTTCAGAAGATTCACATATATGGGTTCTAGGGGAGCTTCAACCAATGCAATTAGTGGTGTTGATATAGCTTTATGGGATATATTTGGGAAAGTTCATAAGGAACCAATTTATAACTTACTTGGTGGTCCAATTCGTGAGAATATAGAACTTTATACTCATCCAGATCCAGGCATTGGTCCTGATGAAGCTAAAAAACAGGCTAAAGCAATTGCTGATTCTGGTCATACGGCTATGAAATTTGATCCTTTTCCTGGATTTGAAGATGAAAAAAACGGATATTTATCAGGAAAAATGGACATAAAAGGTGAATCACTGGGGGTAGAAATCACAGAAGCTATGCGTGAGGGTGCAGGACCGGATATGGAATTATTAATTGACGCTCATGGTAGGTTTGATGTTCCAACTTCAGTAAGACTAGCCAAAAGTGTTGAGCATATCAATATCCATTGGTGGGAAGAGCCTGTGCCGGTAGAAAGTAATCATGCTTTGAAAAACGTAAGAGATCAAATTAATATTCCAATTTCAGTTGGCGAAAGATTGCATACTAGGTGGGAATTTGTAGATGTATTAGAAAACAACTTAACAGACTTTCTAATGCCTGATGTGACGTGGGTTGGAGGAATAACTGAACTAAAAAAAGTTTCGACAATGGCTGAAGCTTACTATATTCCAATATCACCTCATGACGCTAGTGGTCCAATAAATGTGCTTGCTGGTGCTCACGTTATGATGACTGTTCCAAATTTTTATAAATTAGAAACAGCAAGGCATAGGTTAAATGCATACGATATATTCATGGATAAACCATTAAATGTGCAAAATGGCAGACTACTTTTACCTGAAGAGCCTGGTTTAGGAATCGAGATGAATATGGATTATCTAAGAGCTAATTCACACGAACAATATAGAGGAGATTAGATTGAAAATTGTTTCTGTTAAGGCTTTTGAAATCGACTTAACGCCAAATATTAAGTCAAAACCAAGATTTGAAAAAATAAAATCAGAATTTGGAAGAAATTATGACGGATTTACCTCGCCTATGCATAAATATTCTCAACTAAAAAGATCTGATTGGTCATTAGAGGAAAAAAGACTTGGATGTATAGTCACAGCTGAAGACGGAACATGGGGTTTTGGAACAACTATATTAAGCCAATTAACTATGCCAATTATTAATAATCATCTTGCAAAATTGGTTGAAGGTGAAAATGTTATGGCGACTGAAAAAATATGGGATATGATGCAAAAATCTACTGCTTTTTATGGTACTGCAGGATTACCTAGTTATGCAATTAGTGCTATTGATAATGCTTTATGGGATCTGAAAGGCAAAATACTGAAAACTCCAGTTTATGAGTTAATTGGGGGGCCTCAAAAAGATAAAATTTTTGTATATGCTAGTAATACTGATTTTTCATATGGAACTAAAAATTCAATAGATTGGTTTTTGGAGCTTGGCTTCAAGGCTGTGAAATTATTTTTACGTGAAGGTTCCGAAACCGGCTTGAATGGTATAAATAAAACAGTTGAACTAGTGGCTCAGACAAGAGAACAAGTAGGTAACAATGTTGAAATAGCTCTTGATGCGTGGATGTCATTAGATGTAGATTACGCAACTAGATTGGTAGAGGCTTTAAGACCTTATAAAATTAAGTGGCTTGAAGATTATATGATCCCAGAAAGTACAGAAAGTTATTTTAATTTTAGAAATAGAATACCATATCAAACTCTTGCAACTGGAGAACACTGGTACTCAACTCATCCTTTTGCATTTGCAGCAAGTAAAGGATTGGTAGATATTTTTCAACCAGACCTAAATTGGGTTGGCGGATTAACTGCTGGTATTAAAATCTGTAATATTGCACAAGCTCATGGGCTAACTGTAATACCCCATGCTAGCTCTAACTATCCGTATGGACAACATTTAGCTTATGCTATGCCCGCTGTCACATGGGCCGAAAGATCAGAGGGGGTTTCACCTCCAGGTGTACCATTAGAAGAAATGGTTAGATTGCCGGGCACTCCAACAATAAAGGATGGATATGTTAAACCATCTGATGCACCTGGTTTTGGTTTTGAATTTGATTTGAATTGGGTTGAAAATAGAGCAAAGTAGTTTTTTTGAAAATAGCTTATAAATGGAATGTGTTTCTTGCAATCGGTATATCTTTATTCACAAGCGTTGCCAGTGTATCAATGGTCTTCGTTGCGCTATCAGATATAGCCTACTCTTTTGATAAATCTCTTAAAGAAGTTTCACTTGTTGTTATAATTCATGGGTTAACTATCTGCGCCTTAATATTACCAATGGGACGATTTGCAGATATAGTGGGAAGGAAAAAAGTATTTATACTCGGTTTAGTAATTTCTACTATAGGATTATTATTATCTGCCTACTCACCAAGTTTTAGTTTTTTAGTTTTTTCCAGAATCCTTACTGGTGTAGGTAACGCCATGGCGCAATCTGTTGGTACTGCAATGCTAGTAGCTGTATTTCCAAATAATGAAAGAGGCAAAGCTATAGGTAGCCAAACAACAGCTGTCTCTATTGGTGCAGCTACTGGTCCTGTAATTTCAGGTCTAGTATTGCAGTTTTATTCCTGGCAATTTTTATTTTTCCTAACTTTTATTCCCTCTTTAATATCACTAATATTTAGCTATATTATTATTGATGAAAATGCTGTAAGTGAAAAAAGTAATGAAAGAAATAGTTTTGATTGGATAGGTTCTTTTATATCAGGTTTATTTGTAATTCTTTTCATTGGTTTAATAAATAATCCTTATGAGATTCCTACTAACTCATTTTTGTTTTATGCATTATTATTTTTAGTAATAGTTCTATTTTTATTTTTTATTTTTTGGGAATTACGTATTGATAATCCTATGCTTCAACTACGCTTATTTAAAAATTATGTTTTTACGAGTGCTGTAGTTGCAAGATTTCTTGGTTTTTCAGCTACAACGGCAGTAAGAATTTCTCTACCAATATATTTAATTACTGTAAAAAGTATTTCTGAAGCATCTACTGGCATATTACTATTTTTCTCTTCATTGTTTATGGGTATCGCAGCTCAGTCGGTAGGAAGATTATCAGATAAATTCTCCGAGAGACCCTTTTCTCTATTTGGATTTTTCATTCTAATATTAACTATATTAAGTTTTTCAACTTTTAAATCTAATACAAATATGACAATTATAGGCCTGACTATTATAATAAATGGATTTGCACAGGGCCTTTGGAATGTTCCAAATAGTAGTACAATTATGGGCTCTGTACCATCAAGCTATAGAGGAGTAATAGGGGCATTCACAAACCTTACTAGAAATTTTGGAAATGTTTTTGGTCAAGCAGTTATAGCATCTGTGATTGCCGCTGTTATGATTTCTGAAGGTTTCGATGTGCCTCTAGATGAGATAAAAAATAATCCGAATGCTTTATTATCTTTTCTAAATGGATGGCGCTATGCATTTTATTTAATAGCGCTATTTGCTTTTGGTGGATTATCATTATCAATATTCACAAAATTTAGTAATGAGGAAAGCAAATGAAAAAAAACCAACCAAATGTAGTGATATATTTCACAGATGATCAGGGATATGGAGATTTATCCTGCATGGGTGCAAAAGATTTTTCAACTCCAGTTTTAGATAGAATGGCAAATGATGGAATTAGATTTACTGATTGGTATTCAAATAGCCCAGTTTGTTCTCCTTCAAGAGCTTCTTTATTATCTGGTAAATATCCAAGTAGGGCGGGAGTTAGATCTATTTTGAGAGGACATCGAACTGCAACTGGACTTCCATCATCAACAAAAACTATCTCATCTATTCTAAAAGCTAATGGTTATCAAACTGCTATAACAGGAAAATGGCATTTAGGTCTCAAGGATGAATGTAGGCCTCACAATCATGGATTTGACAAAACATTCGGCTTTTTTGCTGGCTGTATTGATTTTTATTCACATATATTTTATTGGGGAGCTAATAGGCCTGGTCCTAGCTTAAATCCGACTCATGATTTATGGGAAGATAATACTGAAATATGGAAAAATGGTGAATACTTTACTGAATTGATAGCGGATAAAGCGATTGAATATTTGAGAGAAATGAAAAAAAATAAGAAACCTTTCTTTTTATACGTCCCTTTTAATGCCCCTCATTATCCTATGCATGCTCCACAAAAATATATGGACAGATTTCCAAATTTACCCTGGGATAGACAGGTTATGGCTGCTATGATTAGTGCAGTTGATGATTCTATAGGTAGGATACAAGATGAAATGGAAAGATTAGGATTTGCAGAAAATACTTTATCTTTTTTTACATCTGATAACGGTCCTTCTAGAGAATCAAGAAATTGGTTAGATGGTAATCAAGACCCATATTATGGTGGTACAGCTGGAAAATTAAAAGGACATAAATTTAGTCTATTTGATGGTGGTATTAAAGAGCCAGCTATTATGCATTGGCCTGGAAAAATCACACCAGGTCAAGTATCTTCAGAAATTTGTGCTTCTATGGATGTTTTTCCAACTATTCTAGATGCTGCAGGTATTGATTCAAAAGGTATAAATGTTGATGGTATAAGTCTAATCCCACATGTTGTAGATAAAGAGAAAAATCCACAGAGACCAATTTTTTGGGAGATGGAAAATCAAAAAGCTGTTAGAAAAGGTAAATGGAAATTAGTTTTAGATGGTCAATTAGTAGAAAATGAATCACCTATTGCTAAAATACATTTATCTGATTTAGAATCTGATCCAGGGGAAAAAATTAATCTTGCTGACAGTGAACCAAAAATAAGGGATGAATTACATAAATTACTCAGCGATTGGATCTTAGGAATAGAAGATGAATGGAAAACTAATTTTTCTGATCTTGATCATGAATATGTCGCTCATGGAATGGTATAAAGGAGAGTAAAATGGCAGTAAAAGTTATAAAACATAATGAAATCATGTCAAAACATGAAAATGAAGAGCGATGGGCAGAAAATGTTCTAGTCAATGAATCTCATAGAGCAGTATGGATTGTAGCACCTGAAGGTACCCCTCCAGATCCTCATATTCATCCAGATTTTAACGAGTTTTGGATAGCATTAGATGGTTCTACAAGATGGCAAATAGGCCAATACGAGCCACTCGAAACAGAGTGGGGTGATATAGTTATGGCTCCTGCTGGATTTTCTCATGATATAAGACCAATGAGGGGTAAAACTAATCTCAGAGTAGGCATATCTCATCCTGATAGTAATCATGATATTAAAGGAATAGTGCCCTGTAGATTTATACCTATAGAGCAAGACTATACATCTAATAACTTAGTTCATTCTAAATTATCAGAGATTATAAAACATAATGGTGAGAATAAAGATTGGAAAGTTATGGTCATTTCCGATGAAAGAAGTAAAGTTTATACCACTCAACAAATAAATAATATTAATCAAAAAATGGAGACAGAATCTGAGGGCGAAATCCATTGGATATTTATTATAGAAGGGGAATTACAAATAAAATATGATTCCCAAGAATTTAATTTACAAAGGGGGGATATAATTTCTTTAGATAAATTATCAAATTATGAATTAATAAATAGTTCTAACAATAAATTAATTTATACAAACATAATAATTAACTCTGGAGATTAATATGACCATCTACAATATCGAGAAATTAGCTTCTGAAAATGCACTTGTTGGTGAAGGTCCAATGTGGGATTATCATAAAAAAGTTTTGTATTGGATAGATATTCAAGGTAAAAAATTTTGGGAATTTAATCCAAAAACAAATTTGAATACTCTCTTAGATGAAGGTTTTTTTGTAGCAGGTGTTATACCGAATAAACAATCTGGATTATGTATAGCTACTTGGAAAGGTGTGAAAATATGGGATCGTCAAAATACATATAAATGGTTATTTTCAGACTCATATGAAGGAAGGAAATTTAAGCTAAATGATGTTATTTCTTCTCCAAATGGAGATTTGATTGGTGGATCTGCACATTTAGATTCTTGTACATTATTTAATTTCAAAAAAGATGGTAATGTTGAAATTATAGATGATGGCTTGGGTCTATGTAATGGTATGGGTTTTTCACCAGACTTAAAAACTTTTTATTCTACGGATTCTCTTAATAGGCAGATATTCAAATGGGACTATAATAATGACCTAAATTCCTTCAGTAATAAAACGGAGTTAATAAAAATACCTATGAGTTTAGGTCTTCCTGATGGTATGACTGTTGATTCGGAAGGTTTTATTTGGTCAGCTATATGGCATTCGGCTATGGTAATAAGATTCGATCCAGATGGTGTCGAAGAAAGAAGAATTAATCTCCCTGCAACCCAAAGCTCGTCAGTTATGTTTGGTGGTGAAAATCTAAATGAGTTATATATTACTTCAGCATCTATAACGGAACCAAGTGGAGTTGAGCCTAAAGGATATGACAATAATTTATATAGAGGAGGTGACCTCTATAGAATTAAGCTGGATATACAAGGAAAAAAAGAATTTATTACAGACTTTAACTTTTAGAGGAGAAAAATGAAAAATATTTTATTAGGAGCTTTTAATGAAGAATTATCTGAAATTATTTATAAATCTTTAAAAAAGGATTTTACAATAACAACTTTTGGACTTCCAGGGTCGGAAAAAATATCTAATCATCATCTTGAAAATGATATGAATCATGATAAGTCTATAAATAATTTATTTGATAATAAAATAGATGCTATTGTGATTACAAGTTACAAGACAAAAAAGCATGAAGAAAATTTTAATTTAGATTTTCATACACGAAGAATGTACAACTTATTCATTGCTGCAAATAGTCACGGAGTTGATAGAGTAATTAATCTAAGTACCTTGAAATTTTATAAAGATTTTGAAGAAAACTTAACAATAACCGAAAATTGGAATACTGCTCCAGATGTAACGAATAATAATTTATTCTGTGCACATATGACAGAGTATGTATTAAAGGAATTTGCTAGAGATAATATGTTTAAGGCGATTAACCTTAGATTGGGTTGGCCAATAATGCCTAAGAAAAAAAATGACTATTCCTCTGTATTATATGTAGAAGATCTGTCAAGAATTTTATCATCGACATTAAATTTAGAAATATCAGAATACTGGAATAATTTACACGTACAATCTGATTGTGATAATCAAAGATTTATTACTAATAAATTGAAAACATTTTTAGAAAAGGAAGATTAGGTATATGAATTTACTAATTCTTGGTGGAAATGGAATGTTGGGGCCTTGGGTTGTTAGGGCTCTAAAAAACAAACATAATATTTTACTTACTGATATAAATGATCCTCATCCAAACTATAAAGGTGAATTTTTGAAATTATCAGTTGATGATACTCAAGGTGTGATTAACGCTTCAAAAAATATGGATATGATTATTAATTTATCTGTATTAAGACCTGATAGAAAATTAGCATTTGATGTTAATACCATGGGTAATTATTCTATGATGATGGCAGCTAAAGAAAATAAAATTAAGAGAGTTATAAATACTGGGCCTCATTATCAATTAGCTGGACCTCAGTATGAAGAATGGGACCATAACTTAAACCCAGATATGCCTCCGGCATCAGGTACAAGACTTTATGCTCATACTAAAGCATTGGGTCAAGAAGTTTGTAGATTATTTAGTAATTATTACGACATTCAGGTACTTACATTGCTATATTACAATATGAAACATCATTGGGATCTAAGTGGTCCTGAGGCATCAAATACTGTTTACCATAATGATATGACTCCTTACACAACCTCATGGATTGATTGTGGCACAGCTATTAAGTCTGCGGTAGAGGTTTCAGATGATAAATTGCCATCAAATTGTGAAACTTTCTTTGTCCTTCCAGATATTCCTCATGGTAAATTTAATAATCAAAAGATTAGAAATATATTAGGTTGGAAACCAAAATATCATAACGAGGGACTATGGAACAAAAAATGGAGAAATCCGCCAGATAGATTGACGGAAGCATTTTAGATAAAATAATAAGGATTTTGGGAAATTCCCCAGCATGGTAAAAGCCTGGAATTTCAGCAAATGTCTTAGGGAAGAATGACTTCTATAAATCTTTTACTTCTTTTACAATGTTTTCCACGGAGTCTTTCGCATCCCCGAATAACATCATAGTTTTATCTAAAAAGAATAGCTCATTTTGAACTCCTGCAAATCCGGAAGACATAGATCTTTTCATCATTATTACAGATTGTGCTTGGTCTACATTTAATATAGGCATTCCATATATTGGACTAGAAGTATCAGTCCTTGCAGTAGGGTTTGTAACATCATTTGCTCCTATAACAATTGCAACATCTGTACGCTGAAATTCAGAGTTTATTTCATCTAAATCTTTTAATTCGTCATAAGGTACGTTTGCTTCAGCTAGAAGGACGTTCATATGACCAGGCATTCTTCCTGCAACAGGGTGAATGGCATACTTAACAGATATACCTCTATTCTTAAGAATATCTGCTAGCTCTCTTACCTGATGCTGAGCTTGAGCAACAGCTAGACCATATCCTGGGACAATTATTACAGATTCAGAATATCCTAATATTGTTGCTGCATCGTCAGCTTGTATAGACTTTATTGGTCTAGTTTCTTCCTCACTACTTCCGGCGCTAGTTCCACTTTCAACACCAAATCCACCTAGCATAACATTTAGTAAAGATCTGTTCATTGCCTTAGTCATAATTCTTGTAAGGATTAGTCCAGATGCACCTACCAATGATCCAGCGATAATTAGTATGTTATTTTCAAGTACAAAGCCAGTTGCTGCTCCGGCAATTCCAGAATATGAATTTAGTAAAGCTATAACTACAGGCATATCAGCTCCACCTATGGGAATGACAATTAAAATTCCCAAAATCAATGCTATAGATGCAGCTATTATGAATGGTGCATATGAAGGTTCAATTACTAACCAAATTGAAGAAGCTATTAAAATGAATATCAATAAAAGATTAAGTATATTTCTTCCAGGCAACAGTAATGGTCTAGTTGGCATTATCTCTTGAAGTTTACCAAATGCAATTAGGCTACCTGTTAATGTTAAACTTCCAATAATAGTAGATAACATAATTGTTATAGTTGTATCTTTTGCTAAGGTTGTATTAGCTTCAATAAGGTTGTAAAGCTCACCTGCAGCTATTAGGCCTGAGGCAGAACCGCCTAATCCATTGAATATTGCTACAAGTTGTGGCATAGCTGTCATTTGTATTTTTCTTGCTGAAAAAACACCAATTATTGAAGCTATAAGAATTGAGGATATTATCCACTCCCAACCTAAAATATTATTTCCTAAAACTGTTACTAAAACAGCTATTAGCATACCTAAGGATGCTAGTCTGTTTCCATTTCGAGCAGTTCCAGGTGAAGATAGTCTCTTCAGGCCAATTATAAAAAGTATTGCTGCAAAAATATAACCAAGATTTACAATATTATTATTTATTATTAACTCTGTATCCATTATTTTTTATTATTACCTTTTTTAAACATACTAAGCATTCTATCCGTAACTAAAAATCCTCCTACAACATTTATAACTGATAATCCTACTGCGATAGAACCTATAATTTTTGGTACTAGGCCATCTGTACTTCCAGCTACAAGTAAAGCTCCTATAATTACAATTCCTGAAATAGCATTTGATCCTGACATGAGGGGAGTGTGAAGGGTAGGAGGTACCTTAGTGATGACTTCATATCCTATGAATATAGCTAACACAAATATAGTAATAGAAATAATTAAAATTTCAAAATCAACCATTTAAATATTTACCTTCCCATCAGAGTTTATACATGTAGATTTAATGATTTCATCATCAAAATCTAAATTAATTTCATTATTTTCATTAAGTATTAAGTCTAGTAAACCCATTACATTTCTTGAGTATAGTTGACTTGCATGAAATGCCATAGAACTTGGAACATTTATGGGGCCATGAATATTGACGCCATTATGATTAATTATTTTCCCAGGTTTAGTAATCTCAACATTTCCACCAGACTCTGCAGAAAGATCAATTATCACACTGCCAGGCTGCATTGCTTCAACCATATCTTTTGTTATTATCACGGGAGCTTTTTTACCAGGGATAGCTGCCGTTGTAATTAAAGCATCAATATTTGATAGATTAGATTTGAGAAATTCTTTTTGTAATTTTTTTTCATTATCAGTTTGCTCTCTTGCATAACCACCTTTTGCTTCGGCATCTTCTATTTCTTCTTGTTTTAAGAACTTTGCTCCAAGACTTTCTACCTGTTCGGCTGCAGCAGATCTAACGTCAAATGCTTCTACATTAGCACCTAATCTTTTTGAAGTAGCGATTGCTTGCAATCCTGCGACGCCAGCTCCAATAACTAATATTTTTGATGGAGGTATTGTTCCCGCAGCAGTCATCATCATTGGAAGATATTTCCCAAGGTGATTCGCAGCCATGAGTGCTGATTTATAGCCTGCAATTGATGCTTGAGAAGAAAGAACGTCCATTTTCTGAGCCCTAGCTATTCTAGGTACTAATTCCATAGCTAATAGAGTGGTTTTCTTTTTGGACAGTTGACCAATGGCTTCGGAATTATTATTTGCATTAAACTGAGCTATAACAGTAGTGTTATTTTTGATTTTTCTTATTATTTCGTCTTTCGGGGTTTTTAATAGAATAAACAAATCAATATTTTCTATATCATTTTCTAATAATTTAGCACCTGAATTTTTATAATCTTCATTAGGAAAACCTGCAATTTTCCCACAGTCTGATTGGAAAAAAATTTCATGTTTATTTTTTGCTAGATTCTTAACGCTTTCTGGTACTAGTGCTACTCTATTTTCTGTTGAATCGGTTTCATTTAAAATCCCGATTTTCATAATTTCTCCTAGAAAAAGTATTTAATATTTAATGATTTAAGATTATCATATCTTAAAAGTGTTAAAAATTAGTAAATTATTAAAAAATAACATTTTTAAACTATAAAGGAAAAAAATTATGTATTTAGTTAGAAGAGTATACAAAACTAAACCAGGGCAAGCACGAAAAGTTGCCACAATTGTAAAACAGCAGGGCGATATGTATCATGATGCAGGTCAACGTTCCGAGGTCAGAGTTTATTTTAATGGTGGTACTGTCCCAGGAGAAAACGATGTTGTATACCTAGAGTGGATTGATGAAACAATAAATAGTCCCTATCGAGAAGGTAATAAAATTCCAAAAGAGATAATTGATGTAGGTAAAGAAATTAGAGGATTGGTAATTGAACAATATATTCAATTTTATGAATTGATGGTACCTGCAAAAATGCAAAATAGTTAGTTTGAAATTAAAATCGAATTCTAGCGAATGTGTGCTTGTAATAGATATTGGTAGTTCTTCCATTAAAGCAAACCTATATTCTATGCAAGCCCATATGTTAAGTGAATTTTCTACCCAAATTTATCATTCAGTTTTCACGGATAAAAGTGGTTGTTTTGTACAAGACCCCAAAGTTCTGTCTGAAAAAATCATTCAATCAATAGATATTATATTAAGTAAGTCTAAGGATAAAATTGGAAAAATATTAGCTGTTGGTTTTGATTCTATGTCTAGTACGATTCTTGCAATTGATAAGGAAGGTAACCCTATAACTCCCTTATACTTATACTCTGATACTAGATCATATAAACAGGTTAATGAAATTTTTAAAAACTTTGACAAAGATAAACTTTTTGATCAAACAGGTGTTACTCAGCATACTTCTTATATACCTAGTAAAATATTATGGTTGAAAAATGAGCTGAATATTAGTGCAGAAAAATTTATTGATTTTCCAACTTATTTCTACTCAGAAATTTTTGAAAATTTTAATTATGATTCAAGTTACTCAATTGCTTCTTGGAGTGGATTGTTAGATAGGAAAAAATTATTATGGCATGAAGAATTATTATCATATTTGAATATTACCGAAGAAAACTTACCCAATTTATTTTCTTACGAGAAAAAAAATGTTGGTTTAAAGACAAAATATAAAAAAAGATGGACTGCTATTAAAGATTCTCCATTTCATCTTTCTGTTGGCGATGGTCTAGCAGCAAATATTGGTTCTGGTGCTACAAAGTCTGATCGAATTGGGCTTACTATAGGATCTACAGGAGCTATGAGAATTTTACTTCCTAAATCTAATAATAAAATCCCCAAAGGTTTATGGGAGTATCAATTTACTAATAAATATTCACTTTTAGGGGGATCATTTTCAGAGGGTGGTAATATAATTTCATGGGCTCAAAAAAATCTTAGATTATCCGATATAAATAATTTAGATTCAATCTTAAGCAAGAAAATACCAGGTCAACATGGAATATCTGTTCTTCCTTTCTTTGCTGGAGAAAGATCAACCGGATGGAATGATAACGCTAAAGCAGTTTTTGATGGTTTAACATTTTCAACTGAACCTGATGATATATTACAAGCTATGTTGGAATCATTAGCCATAAGATTTTCGTTAGTGCTGGACATTATCAAAAAAAAATCTTCCATTGATTATAGAATTATTCTTTCTGGAGGTGTTTTTCGTAAGTCTGAATGGTTCATACAAGCACTATCAGATATTATTGATTGTCCACTGGAAATACTAAATACGCCTGAAGAAACTTCACGAGGTACAGCAATATTATCTATTATTCAAATGATAAATGATTTAGAATTTGCTAGCTTTGAAATCGAAAATAATAGAATAATAAATCCAATTAAGAGGAATACTGAAATATATATGGATGAGAAAAATAAACATATAAATTTATATAACATTAATAGAGAAAAATATGATTTATAAAATAGCAGTTTTGGATGATTATTTAAACCTCACCAAAGATCTAATTAATTGGTCGGAAATTCCCAACTCTAAAGTTGATTTTTACAATGATACAATTATTGATTCAGAAGATTTTATCAATAGGCTTTTACCTTATGACATAATTATTATAATTAGAGAAAGAAGCAAATTTCCAAGAGAGGTTTTAGCAAAGTTACCAAACCTTTCATTAATAGCTGCCAGTGGTACAGGCTTAGCAAATATAGATCTAAAGTCAGCAAAAGAATTTAATATAGATATAACAACAACCAAAGGTACTAGAAGTAGTTCTGGTGGAAGTACTGCAGAGATGACATGGACATTAATTCTTGCACTTTCAAAACAACTGATAATTCATCATGAAAATTTAAAGAATGGGGTTTGGCAAAGTCAAACGATAGACGAATTATATGGCAAGAAAATTGGTATATTAGGACTTGGTCGTATAGGGCTTCAAGTAGCAAGAATATCTCAAGTATTTGGTATGGAAGTTATTGGGTGGAGTCCTACGATTGATCAAGTGAGGGCAAAAAAAAATAACATTAAATTAGTTGGTAAAGATATGCTATTTAAAGAATCAGATTTTTTATCAGTTCACTTAAAATTATCTAATGAAAGTAACAATTTTATTACTTTAAAAGAATTAAGCATGATGAAGAAATCCGCATATATTATAAATACAGCTAGGGGACAGATAATTAACGAGAATGATCTTTTATATGTGCTAGAAAAAAATATTATATCTGGCGCCGGGCTTGATGTTTTTCATACTGAACCTCTTCCTAAGAGCCATAAATTAGTTTCTATGAAAAATGTTGTATTAAGTCCACATCTTGGTTATGCAACTATTACTAATTTAAGGGAATATATGGAAATTTCAAAAAATAATATTATATCTTGGATTAGTGATAAGTAAACTTATTCAGGAGATCTACCTCTTTCATCAGAGTGTCGATCAACTCTCTCACTAATGATTTCTCCCATAATTTTTCTAGCTTTGTCTATATTCTCAATGTCTGGAGCTTCTTCATCATCAAGCATCTCTGCCTCGTCTATCCATCTCCAAATTTCTTCTTGAGATTCTCTTAATTCCTTAGCAGTCATTAAGCTAAGTTCTAGTTTATTAAAGTGATCTGGGAAATTACTAAAATTTTTAGTCATTTTTTACTTTATGCCCTCCAAAGCCCTTTCTCATTGCTGACAATACTTTTCCACTAATAGGATCATTCTGCCTTGATCTAAATCTAGCAAATAATGCTGCTGTTATTACAGGAGTTGGAACACCTAATTCAATAGATTCTTCAATTGTCCATCTTCCTTCTCCAGAATCATCTACATATGAGCTAAATGTGTCTAAATTTTCATCAAAATTCAATTCACTGGATATGATATCAATTAACCATGATTGAATTACACTTCCATTTTTCCAATTATTAATAATTTCTGAAATATCAAAATCATATATATCTTTGCTTTTTATTAGCTCTATACCTTCTGCAATAGCTTGCATCATTCCATATTCAATTCCATTATGTATCATTTTTACATAATGACCAGACCCGCTCTCTCCAACATACAGTTTACCCCTTGATTGTTTAGGAGTAAGAGAATCAAATATCGGTTTTAATTTTTTATAAATATTTTTTTCACCACCTATTGTTAGGCAATATCCATTTTTTAGTCCCCATATTCCACCACTAGTCCCACAATCAATAAGATGAATATTATGTTTTTTTGCTGTATAAAATCTTTCTTTAGTTATTTTGTAATTAGAATTACCTCCATCTATGATTATGTCGTTTGTAGATAATAAATCTAGAAGTTTAGTAAAGGTTTTTTGAGTTATTTCACCTGAAGGTAGCATCATCCAAACAATTTTAGGTGAAATTTCTAAAGATTTAATTTCATCTAATGAATCAATTGTTTGGGCTCCGAACTTTTCAATAACTTTTTTTTGATTTTTATCAGAATCAAATCCTATTATTTCATGATTGTCATGTAGTAATTTTTTTGCAATATTACCACCCATTTTTCCTAAACCAACAATAATTAGTTTCATTTTTTTTCCTATAATAATTCATAGATTTTGTTAGCATTCTCAAGATTTTTATAAGCATTTAATATGTCAATTGATATTGTATTTACAAAATCTTTTTCAGAAATTTTTTCATTTAAATAGTCGTTAAGTACTTTCTCATATGTATAGTCAGAGATTACTACCCCATTTATACCATAGGATTTTCCATAAATTTTATTATCATCAATTGAGTTATCAGTGAAAGAATTAGATTTTCTAAGTAGAATTGAATTTTTTCGATCATCTAAATGTATCATTGCGCTAGCAGTAGAGATAAAATCTGAATCTTTATTTTCAATAATCCAAATATCAGGATTTATACTGAAATTATGCAAGTTTTCAACAATATTTACCAACATTATTTTTTCAACTTCGCTATCTTCCCCATAATTATTAAAATCTTTTTTTGATGGTTTAGTTACTAATTCAAGTATAAATTTATTCCCATTTTGTCTGATATGGTCGCAAACTAATTTCAGGTCATAAAGTGGTTTATAGTTTTTTTCTATAATATTGCTAACATCTAGCATTATTGTGTGATATTCATATTCGATATTACTAGGCTTTTGATTGTTTTGATTGACACCTGTAGCAATTTCATTACTTTTTGCTCTTAAAACACTAGATTCACTAATATCGTCATCTCCAAGAATTATAAAATTTTCTTTTGATATTGATGCTTTAGTAAGACTGACGATACTCTTGGTGATAATGTTATAGAAATCGGATATCTTTTTATTAATTATTGATTGGTCTGTGAATTCACTACTAAACACCTTGTTTTTTATTTTCAAAGGATTGCTTATATCTATAAGAATATTATTTACGTTTTGTTGCTCGGACATAGTCATAATTTACTCTCAGTCTTAGAACTCTTTTCGCAATTTTTTTCATAATATCATACTCGCTCATTGCTTGGGCATTAATGATTTTAATTAATTCATAATATTTACTATTTTCTTCTAAATTATGGTTATCTTCAATAAAAATAAAAGCCCAATTATTTTTTCCTGATTTAAATAATTGACCAATAGAATGAAGGTACCTTGGAGATTCGTAAACTACACTAGATATTTTGAAGTCCATATAGATAATATTTTGTATATTTTTTATTATTTTTTTTGCTTTATCTGTTTTATTACTATAATTTAGTATTGCTACATAATCGATTGATTTGTCTAATTTTAATGATTCTAAGTCATCATACTCTAATATGTTAGGTGATTTTTCAGCTAAATATTTTTTTGTAAGAATTTTTGTTTTTTCCACATCTGGCTGATCAAAAGGATTAATATTCAATAATTTTCCTATAATGGTAATTGCTATTTGCCACTTATAAAATTCCCCAGAAATATAATTTTTGTTTGTTGGGATATTAATAATTTTTACAGGTATATCATTTGATAATAATTCTTCTGCATAAATTTTCGTTTTTTGATTTGGATCAATTAATATAAAAGCTCTATCAGATAATTCAGAAAATCCAAATTGGTAGGATTCATTAACTATTGGTAAGAATCCTTCATTATTTTTACCTAAAGACTCAGATATTAATTGTTCAAGCCAATGGGAAAAGCTATTCGTTCTTTCACTACTAATAATATTAAGAGTTTTTATTTTACTTAAGTAACAACTCATTAGAAAACTAGCCAGTTCTATTGAAGGGTTAGAAATATTGTTTTGCGTACAATTTTCTTGCATATTAATTGCATGTTTTTCAAATTCATAAATATCATAACCTGCTAAAAATGCTGGTAGAGTTCCGTACTCGCTAAGTGATGAAAATCTCCCACCTATATTGTTTTTAGTTTTTATCTGTAATAAGTAATTTTGCTTAGATTTTTTTTTATCAGAAATTTTTATGATTTTTTTTTGTTTAACAAAAAGTTTATTTATAAAAAAACTCTCTAATGCGTTAGTTTCTATAGTTTCTCCAGATTTTGAGCAAATAATAAAAAAAGATTTATCGATATTTATTTTTTTTTCTATTTTCTTGATTTCTAAAATATTTATTGTATCTAGACAAAATAATTGAGGAGTAACGTTTGATTCTAATAATCCAAACATTGCTTTTGCTGACTCAATACTTCCACCCATACCAATAAAGATTACATTCTCTATATTTTCTTCAATGATTTGATTTTTTATAGATCTGAAAAGTTTATTATTCTCAGTTATTTTATTTGGAAGATTGACCCAACCTAAATATTTTTTTAAACTTTCATCCTGAATAAAATCCTTGATTATATCGTCAGATAAAATTTTATTTTGAATTTGAATAGATTGTTCATTAATAATTTGTATTTTTTTCAATTTTTTAATTTTGATAATTTTACATCTATTTTTTTCAGTAGTGCATCATACGAATCACTAAATGCTTTTATTCCTTCTTGTAATAATTTTGAAGTTACTTGTTCAAAATCAATTCCGAATCGGGATAATTTTTTTATGTTTTCATAGGCTATTTCAACATCTTCTATAAGTGAATTATTTGGCTTTCCTGAGTCAGAAAAATTATTAAATGTCTCTAATGGAACTGTATTTATAGTTTCGTCACCAATTAGATTATCTAGATATATATTTTTATCATATGATGGATTCTTTACACTTGTAGAAGCCCATAATGGTTTTTGAACTTTTGCTCCAGTACTATATAGTGGGAAAAATGAACCTCCTCCATATAGGTTTTTATCAAATATTTTTTTATATTTGTCATATGCTATCTTTGCATTGGAAATTGCAATCTTACCTCTTAATTCAGAATTTTCATCAAGCAAATTATCAACAGCTGTGTCTATTCTACTGATAAAAAATGAAGCTACTGAGCACACTGAAGAAGTTTTACCTAGACCCGATTTTGCGTATAGAGTTAATCCTTCTAAGTAAGCCATCGCAGCTTTTTCATATTGTTGAACCGAAAATAAAAGAGTGATATTTATATTAATACCTAGTGAAATTAATTTTTTTACTGCTAACATTCCATTTTCAGTACCTGGAACCTTGATCATTACATTTGGTTCATCTATTTTTTTCCATAATCTTTCTGCTTGTTTTATCGTTAATTCCGCATCATTTGCATACTCAGGTGAAACTTCTATACTTACATAACCGTCATTGAAATTACTTGCTTCATAAATATGACGAAGTAACTTTGCTGCACTTTTAATATCTTCAATTGCTAATTTTTCGAAAATTTCATCAGTATTTTGAGAAACTTTTGAGTATTCAATAAGTGATGAGTCATAAATATTACTTTCTCCTATAGCTTTATCAAAAATTGTTGGATTAGAAGTTATACCAGTTATACCATTTTTAATTAGATTTTCGATTTTTCCAGAATTTATCATCTGCCTACTTATAGAATCTAACCATAAAGATTGACCTATAGAGTGTGTCATTTCAATTATATTATTCATTGTTCTCAATCTTCTTCACTTTATTTAATCTTCGGATAAATCTATCTTCATTTTTTTCTAGCTCTGATTCAATAAATGCCATTACTAATTCTTCTGCTAATGATGCTCCAACTACTCTTGCACCAAGACAAAGTACATTCATATCATCATGTTTTACGCCTTGGCTTGCTGAATAAGTATCATGGCATAAACCAGCTCTTACACCTTTAAATTTATTTGCAACTATATTAGCTCCTACTCCACTTCCACAAACAATTATTCCTTTTTTAGCGGTATTGCTTTGAACAGCCTTTGCTACAGGAGCTGCAAAGTCTGGAAAATCATCATTGGGATCATTTTCATATGCACCCATGTCTATAACTTCATGGCCCATACTGCTAATAATTTCTAAAATATTTTTTTTAAGTGGGAATCCACCGTGATCAAATCCTACTGCAATTTTCATATTATTTTTTCCTTACTTAACTACTTTATCCAAAAAAGGTGTGAACCCTGAACTTTAGTTTTTATTCTATACAGAGAAGTGTCTCCACATATATATAATGTTTTACCGTCATTATCTCCAAATACTATATTTGCAGTAGCTTGCTCAGGTATAAGTATTTTCCCTAAAATTTTACCAGAAGAATCGTAACAATGAATTCCATCTTTTGCACTAGTCCAAATATTTTCTTTAATGTCTATTCTAAATCCATCAGGGATTCCAGGTCTTACTTTTGAAAATAAAGTTTTATTACTTAGCGTATTTTTTTTATCGATATCGAATATTGATATAGAACCAGGCTTTCCTGAATCTGCAATATACAATTTGGTTTCATCGTGTGAAAAAGCTAAGCCATTAGGCCGGTCACATGTTTTATCAACAATAGATGTTTTATTTGTACTGGGTTCATAAATATATGTAAAATTCCCTTCCATTTCAGAGTCTCTCTGATTCCCTTCTCTCTCAGAAATAATTCCGTATGGAGGGTCTGTAAACCATATAGTACCATCGTTTTTTATTGCTAAATCATTAGGAGAATTGAGTCTTTTACCTTCATACATACTAGTTAGTTCAATTATTTTTCCATTTGATACTGTTCTTGTGATTCTATTTGTTCTGTGTTCGCATGAGACTAAATTTCCATCATGATCTCTGTAATTCCCATTAGAATTATTTGAAGGTTCTCTATGTATAAATGTTTTTTCAATATCAATTTCGTATCTTAGCATTCTATTATTTGGAATGTCAGACCAAATAATATAATTACCATCTGGGAAATATGCTGGTCCTTCTGCCCATTCACACCCTTTCCATAAATTTAGTAATTCTGAATTCACGTCAATTAAATCAGTGAATCTATTATCATATATTTCAATGGGGTTACTTATTCTCTTTGCGATTGTTTCATCTGAAGTTTCATTTCTATGATTTATCCAAATTTTACTCTCAGCTAGCATATCATATCCTTAGTTATTTTAAATTTAATTTCCAAACAGAACTTGTTGCAGTAATAAATAAAGTTTTATTATTTTCCATTCCAAAACACAAATTAGCACAAACTTCTGGTGTATTAATTTTACCTAATAATTTTTTATTTTCATCATATATTTGTACTCCACTGCCTGAAGATGTCCATAAATTGTTTTTGTCGTCAGTTTTAATTCCATCTGGAACGTGTGGTTCTATTACAGCAAATAAGTTGGGATTTTCAATTTTGTTATTATTTACATCGAAAGATATTATTTTGTGGTTTCTAAATTCTCCATGTGTTCGCCCAGTATCGCTTATATATAGTTTTTTTTCATCTTTAGAAAAACATATTCCATTGGGTTTATCAAAATCTTCACTTAACATTGTTATTTTATTTGTTTTTGGATCAATTCTGTAAACCCTATTTCGCTCCTGTTCTGGAATATCTCCATGTCCCAAATCTTTCTCTAAAAAACCATAATCTGGATCGGTAAACCATATAGAATCATCAGATTTTACTACCACATCGTTAGGTGAGGTTAGCATACTTCCATTATAAGAATCAGCAAGTGTAGTTATCTCTCCATTATTTTCTATTCTAATTATTTTTCTTTGGGAGGTAAGGCATGATATTAATCTACCTTTATTATCAATAGTGTTTCCATTTGCATGGCCACTGGGGTCTCTGAGTGGGATTGTTCCTTTATCTTCAGTCCATTGAAAGATTATATTATTTGGTATATCACTGAAAATTAATCTATTATTATTTTTGTCCCAACACGGTCCTTCAGTAAATGAAAAATTACCCTCTAACCTTTCTAAAGGAAAATTAATATTTACGATTGAGTGAAATTTTTCATCAAAAATTTCAAAAATTTTATTTTTAGTCATATATAAGCCTCAAATTAGTAATTATTTTTTTTTAATAGATAAAATATATTTAGATTATATATAAATAATGATTTGTAAATATGGATTTTGAAATTAAAACATCTATGAATGATGAACAATTTATGGCTGGATCAGGTAAATCAATTATTACCCCTCCAGTATCATTTCCGATATTCAGCCCAGAATTTAAACCTCGAAAATCTAATGGTATTTTAGATGATTTACTCTGTCGAGTAGTAGTCATGAAAATTTTTGATGAAAAAATCATAATTGTAAGTCTTGATGTTTGGGGCATTTCAGATTTACTTCTCAATAAAATTAGAAAATTAATTTCTAAAATTACAGTTACATCTTCTCAAAATATTTTTGTATCTACAACAGGAAATGCTACTTCTCCTCCATTAACTAATGATAAAAAAATATATCAAAATTATAATAATTATTTACCAGAACAAATTCTTAGTGCTACCTTGTTAGCATTAGACAATTTAGCCCCAGCTTCTATAGGTTCTTATGCGACTAAACTTCCTAATATTTCCTCTTTTTACGAAAAGGAGAACTATCCTGGTAATCCAGCTTTGTTTGTTTCAGAAATTATAGGGAAAAAAAATAATTCTATAGCTAAAATATATAATTTTTCTTGCCCAGCAAATATTATGGGTGAAAAAAATACTAAATGGACAGCCGATTATCCAGGTTTTTCCTCTTGGGCTTTAGAACAAAAATATGGAGGTGTATGCATTTTTCTCCCATCTCCTTCCATAGATATTCGGCCATTTAATTGGTGGAAAGAAAATGACAAATTGTCACATTCAAATCGAGATTCAAATGATGTACAAGCTATGGGATTATTATTAGCTACTCAAGTATCAAATTTTTCCGATGAGATATTTTATAAAAGGAATATTTTTATGAAGATTATTGAAGATGAAGAAAATAACTTAAGAATCCTAAAGCTTGGAGATATATATTTTGTATATTCAAATAAACCCCATAATAATAAATTTGCTAGAAGAGTAAGGAAACCATTTTTATTTTCTAAAATTTTTGTTTATGCTAACAACAAAAATTTTACATTTAATCAAAAAGTTAGTTATGATCCTAAATCTGTAAAGAAAGCTCAACAAATTCTAGAAAAATTGGGTGCTAGCTAACCAGGCATATCTGAGTTAGGTTTTGAAGTATGATGATCTTTTCTTTTGTTAAATTTTCTTTTATGAAACTCTTCTCCCCATTTGATCAAATTTTTTACTGATTCATCAAATAACATTTTTCCTTTTTCTTTTGTTGCAAGTAAAGGTTCACCAGCAATACCTGATTCTGTATTTTCGCTAGTCCAAGAAATCATAGAGACAGGACCTTGTCCCCAAAGATCAACCCATTCAAATTCAGATTCATGTTTGTTCATACCGTAAACTTCATTTACAGCTTTGTCCATCTGAATTAGATCTTCGTCTAAGTGTAAAGCTAATGATGATTCAGCTTCACCAGAGTGTGCGCATCCTCCAGGAAATTTTGAGTCTCTCCATTTAGACATGAACTCTTTGTTCACATCTGTTAAGCCCCACCATGACGCTAATGAAATATTTGCTGTACTTTCTAAATTTATTTTTCTACATGCTAATTCTAGTGGTATCATATTAGATCCATGTCCATTAATTACAATAATTTTTTCAAATCCGTGATATGTTAGAGATTTAAGTACATCGCAAACATAATCGATAAATGTATTATAGTTAATTGTTATTGAACCCGGAAAGTCCATAACATGAGTTGTAAACCCATAAGAAATAGGAGGCATAAAAATTAATCGTTCGGGACTCGTTTTGCATGCTTCTTTTGCAATTTCAGTAGCTGTCCATTTATCCATTTTTATTGGTAAATGAGGCCCATGTTGCTCCATTGTACCTACTGGTATGACTGGGATTAATTTTTCTTTGACAGCCTCATTAACTTCAGGCCAAGTTAAATCTTCATATTTCCATTTTCCATTAATGCTCATAAAGTTTATCCTCTATTTCTGTAATCTGGTGCAGATAAATATCTTTCAGTGACAACATTTGCATCACTTAGTCTTGATACTATTGCATCTGAATATTTATTTGTGATTAAGTTATTTTTATTTCCTATGCTCTCTAAGGTAATTCTGCTGGTGAAAACTGTTGGCAAAATTAAGTCATATCTGTGAACAATAATTTGATATAGTTTTTCTTCAGCCCAAGGCGTTGAAGCTTCAGTACCCAAATCATCTAATATTAATAAATCCACATTTTTTACTTGATTGAAAACTTTATCAAATGAATCATTTCCATTTGGTCCATAAGACTTTCTCAAGTCATCTAGTAAATCTGGTAAAAATTTAAATAATACGGATAAATTATTATTTGTTGACTCATTCATTATAGATATTGCTAAATGTGTTTTTCCTACTCCAGTTGGTCCAGCTAAGTATAGCCATCCTGATGGTTCTTCTGCAAAAATTTTTGCTGCATCATATGCTTCCTTAAGTGATCTTTTTTGAGTTACAGATGTTTTTTGAGTACCAGAGGGGGAAAAATTTTCAAAAGTCATTTTAGTTCTAATTTTTTTGCTAAGACCTGTGCCTAAAATTTGTTCGATATTTCTACCTGGTTGAATATTAATGATGGTTGAAAAGTAGGGATCACTAAGTCTGGTTCTAAATCTATCATTCAGCTCATAAAAGTATTTTGATGTAGTTACAATAGTTGGCATTCGTCTGTTGTATCTATGGGTTAATATTTGATCTAATTTTTCTTCTGACCACCCACTAAGATTATTCACTGATAGATCATCTAGTATTAAGATTGGAGCTTCAATTGTTTGTCTAAAGGTATCATCATAATCTGTTTCTGTATCTGAACTAAGAGCAGATCTAAAATGATCTAGTAAATTAGGTATAGAAATAAACTTAACAGGATCACCTTGATCTAGTAATGCATTTCCAATCGCTGCAACTAAATGTGTCTTACCTGTTCCAGATGGTCCTGTAATTATGAGCCATCCTTCTTTTTCTGTTACAAATTTTTGAGCAGCATGATAAGCTTTCCTAAAAGATGAAGGCTCAGAAAATCTTTCATTTGTCCCTAGCTCAATATTGTCAAAGGTAAATCTTTCTAAGGATTCTAATTGAGAGTATTCTTTCAATCTAATGCTTGACGAGTTACTCCAAATTTTTTCTTGGCATTCGCAAGCTATTATTTTTCTTTCGGAAGCTGGGGCATTTTCAAAAGGTTCTTGCACAAACCATCTAGTGTTATTGCAAATTTTGCAATCATAACTTGTATTATTTTTTTCCTCTTGATTTTTGTTTTTTGACGTATTTTCTGTAGAATTCATCCGATCTATCCTCTTCAGAATCTCGTCTAGTGGTTCCATACCTTTCATTTTTTACCTCCTTTTCCTTTCCCTCAGACAGCCATCTTTTAAGAATTGTTTCTATATATTTCCAATTTTTTACATTGTTTTCTGATGCAATTTTTATAGCATCTAATATATCTGCTTCCTCATATTCTATAAGAGCATTATGTATACTTTCGTAAATTATTGGAGTTATATATCCGATATTATTTTCATATAAAGTTATGACAGGATTTTGTTTCTCAGAACTTAAATCTACTATACCTGATCCAAACTGATTATAAGAAAAGTCTTTTTCTATTCCTTGTCTTTGTATATGCTTTCTTACTTGATCTGTGTTTATAAATATTCTTTCATTATTTTCATCATCAATAATTAATATTATGATTCCTTTATCTTCTAATGATATTAAGGAATTTTTAATTCCTTCATTTATATTTTCTTTTTCATTGTCATAAATTTTTAGCATTATTGGATCAGATAATAGTTCTTTTGTGTAAAGAAATGCGGGAAAATCTTTTTTCAAGTACAAACTATGTATAATCTTTAGTAAAATTTTTACTTCTTCAAGCGATTCATATTTTTCTAAATATGTAGAAAATAATGGTGCTGGAGTTGGTATATTTTTTACACCTAATGGGAATCCTTTATTCAATTGATTGTTCTGCTCTCTGCTCATTATAATTACTTGTAGTGTTGATCATTGAAATTTCTTGAAAAGTTCCTATTGAATCTTCAACTTGAAACTCTACTTCGTCTGTTGGCCCATTTCTATGCTTAGCTATAATAACAGAAGCTCTGTTTCTAGGATAAGGCGAGGTTGGATTAGCTTTATTCCATTCTTCAAGGCTTATTAATTTATCTTCTCTATGAATAAACATTACTATATCAGCATCCTGTTCTATTGATCCAGATTCTCTCAAATCTGATAACATCGGTCTTTTGGAAGTTCTTTGTTCAACTGCTCTGCTAAGCTGTGAAATAGCAAGAATAGGTATATTTAGATCTCTAGCTAATGATTTTATTTGTCTAGAAATTTCTGAAACTTCTTGAGCTCTGTTACCTTCTCTACCTCTATTATTACCATTTATCAGCTGCATATAGTCAATGATAAGAAAATCTAATCCATTTGAAATTTGTAATCTCCTTGCTTTACCCCTCATTTCCATAACTGTTTGAAAGGGAGTGTCATCTACGGAGATTAAGAGATCCGATAATAGTCCTATTGAGTCAACTACTTGCTGCTGTTCTATAGAATTTTGTAATGAAAAATTTCTTATTTTTTGCATGTTAACTTTTGATTGAGATGCTAATAACCTTTGAGCTATTTGTTCTCTACCCATTTCTAATGAGAATATCCCTACCTTAAAATCAGCTTTTGCAGCAGAAACAGCTAAATTAAGACCCAGCATAGATTTACCAATTGATGGTCGAGCAGCTAATACTACCATATCAGATCTTTGCATTCCTCCCACTAATAATTCATTTAGTCTTGAAAAACCTGTTGTTATAGGTAATATATCTATATCATCATCTAAGTTTTCTGTTGAGGATGTTCTTTCAAGATAGTTGGTAAGTGACCTTGATAATGGTACAAAATCTCTGCTTATTGATTCTTGCCTGATTTTATATAGCGCATCCTCAGCTGTAGATAATGATTTATCTACATCAAAATCATCTTTAAATCCTATTTGACTTATTTCTTCTCCGGTTTTAATTAAGTCTCTCATAGTAGCAGTTCTAATAATTAAATTAGAATAATGTTCTATATGAACAGACGTTGGTGTATTAGCAATTAGCTCTGAAATATATTCTGCTCCACCTATAGCCTCTAATTGATTAGTTTTATCTGTTGTATTTCGACCAAGAGTTTCATTAGTTTCTAATTCATGAATTAATGTTATTTGATTGATTGCTTCTTGGCGTTCGAATAAATTCAAGCAGGCAGAGTATATAAAACCATTTGTATATAGAAAGAAATGCTCAACTTTCAATTCACCCATAATTTTTGTTAGAGATTCACTATCAATAATTATTGACCCTAGAACAGCCTCTTCAGCCTCGAGATTATGTGGTAAATCTATATTATTTGTTTGAACATCATTAGCCATAAGTTTAGTTTGAACTTTTTAAATCAAATGGTCAATAGAAGTTACATTTATATAAAGATATTTTGGGAAATTTTCCCAACTTTAAAAATAACTTGAGGATTATTCCTTAGAATCGTCTTCTTTAGAATCTTTGGGAGATTCTTTTGAGTCTATTTCTTCTGATGAAATTTCAGAATCATCTATATTGGATGTCTGGATATTTTCTTCAGCAGCAGCTAATACATCCTCAAATGATGGATCAAGTACATTTTCTTCATTATCTATAAGTTTAGATACTTCTTCCATTTGTTTATTGAGTTCATTAGATTCTTCATCTGGTATGACATTTATTTGTATTTCAGCAGAGACATTTTCAAATAGATTAACCTTTACCTTATATGTGCCTGTAGTTCTGATAGGGGATGATATAAATATAGTTTTTCGATCAATATCTTCACGTTGAGTTAGCTCACGCAATTTTGAGGCTATTATAGTATTCGTTACCGAACCATATAATCTTCCTGTTGGGCCAGTTTTGACCTCTATATCTAATGATTCTTTCTGAACAAATTCCGAAATTCTCTCCCAATCTTTTTGCTCGACAGCTCTTCTTTCAGATGCTTGTTCGCGCAATTTAGAAGCACGCTTTAACTCTTGCTCAGTTGCTACAACCGCTATTTTATTTGGGATAAGATAATTTCTTGCAAAGCCATTTTTAACATCTTTTATGTCACCGGCTCTTGCAGTTGGTCTGAGATCGTTTAAGAATAATACTTTCATTTTTTTACCTATAATATTTAAACAAGCAAATTTAATTTTGCATTAGTTTCGATAAAATATCTATCTTTTTTTTCAAAAATTAGATGTATATTATAGAGAAATAGATTTAATATGATTTTATTGTGTTAATAAATGTTTAAAAATAATTCAAGGAATTATACTTATGATAATGAACAATCAATGGGGCAAGATATATAAAGATTTAGGTGCCAAACCAGTTATTAATGCTACTGGTAGCGTTACGCTTCTAGGTGGGTCTACACCTCTTAAGGAAGTTAGGGAAGCGATGGAATTAGCTGATTCATCCTATGTTCTTTTAGCAGAATTAGAAAAATATGCTGGTGACAGAATTGCTGATTTATTATCTGTTCCTGCTGCATATGTTACATCTGGCGCAGGATCAGCTTTAACTCTTGCTTCAGCTGCTTTTATGACTGGCGATAATAATGAGTATATTGAAAAATTGCCGAACACCGACGGTATGCCAAATGAAATCTTAATTCAAAAAAGACAAAGATATTGGTATGATAGATGTATGGAATTTTCAGGTGCCAGATTGGTAAATGTTGGAGATGATAATAAATCTTCAATAAGTGATTTCGAAAAACTAATCAGTGAAAAAACAGCAGCTATTCATTATCCTGTTTATGAACAAAATCCTATTGACGAAAATATTTTATCTCTGGAGATTGTTATTGATATAGCCAAAAAGCATGATATTCCACTTTCTGTAGATTCTGCTGGTCAGATTTACCCCTTAGATAATCTTGGAAAATATGTAAGGATGGGAGCAGATTTTCAATGTGTTGCAGCAAAATATATGGGTGCTCCTCATTCAACTGGATTTGCTTTGGGAACAAAAGAGATTATCTCAAAAATTGAAAAGAATTCTTTTATTGGATATGAAACTAATAGAATAAGGGGAATTGGACGACCACATAAAATTGATAGGCAAGAAATAGTTGGAGTTGTTACAGCGGTAGAAAGATGGATTACCCTTAACCATGAAGAACGTTTGTCACTCTTTGAATATATGACTAATAATATCATCAAAGATATAAACAAAAAAAATGGGATAAATACACAAAAGATAGACAATATTGTTGGGCACCAACCTTTCGGTTTATTTGTTGATATTGATGAAAATATTAGTAATATAAATAATGAAATCTTAGTAGAAAAATTAAAGGAAGCCACTCCATCAATTTGGACAAGGGTAAATGAAGGAGATACAAAAATATGTATTCACGTTTTTGGACTTGAACCTGGTCAAGAAGAAATCGTTTCACAAACTATAAATAGAATAATGAAAGAAAACTTGAGATGACAGGAATTTTATATGAAAATACATAATTTAGGAATAATGAGTATGGGAGACATGGGTAGTGGAGTCGCAAAAATATTAAAGCAAAATAATTTCAATGTCATAACTTCACTTGAAAATAGAAGTAAGGAATCCGCTATAAGAGCTCAACAAAATAAAATTACAGATGTTGGCACTCTAGAAAATTTAGTGGAAAATTCGGATGTAATTTTATCTATTTTAGTACCCTCAAAAGCATTAGGATTTGCTAAGCAAATAGCTCCCTTGATAGCCAAATCTAACCGGGAAAAAATTTTTGTTGATTGTAATGCGATTTCTCCACAAACCACTAAAGAAATTAATATTATTATTGAAAAATCTAATGGTCTATTTATAGATGGAGGTATAATTGGTGGATCTCCTAGATCTGGTGAAAAGCCCAGAATTTATATATCTGGTAAGCATGCAAATAAAATTGAAGTATTGCATTCTAAAGATGTTGAATTTATTGATATGAAATCAGAGATCGGAGCAGCTTCAGGACTAAAAATGACATATGCTGCAATTACAAAAGGTACAGCTGCATTATACGCTGCATCTCTTATGACAGCTGATCATTTTGGTTTGCTAGAAAAACTTCTAGATGAAATAAGTTATAGTCAACCTAGAGTATTTGATTCAATTAAGTCTGTAAATTCTATTTCTGCAAAAGCATTTCGCTGGATTGGAGAAATGGAAGAAATAGCAGAAACATTTAAATTCTCCGATAATACAGGAAAATTTCATATTGGTGCAGCTGAAATATTTAGAAAAATTGCATTATCGCCCATTGGTCATGAAAGAGTTGATAATATTGACAAAAATAGAAAACTGATAGAAACAGTAAGGTTATTAAACTCTAAAAAATAATACTAATAAATTATACTTTCAGATTCTCAATTATTTTTGTATATTCTTGTTGTATTTCTTTATTTTCAAGGCTTACTGGTTTATTCGCATTAGTGTATTCTTTTCTAATGTTAACACTACCAAGAAATGGTAAGCCCATCTCCTCAGCTAAGGATTTACCACCACCAGTACCAAAAACTCCTCCAGATAAATTTTCAACAATTCCATATACCTTTAGATTCATTTTTTTTATCATATTTATTGATCTTTTTGCGTCCAAAACAGCTAATTCTTGGGGAGTTGTTACTATAATAAAACCATCCAAATTTAAAGTTTGCATTACTGTAAGTGGAGCATCGGAAGTACCTGGTGGTAAATCAATAAGCATAAAATCTAAATCTCCCCATTCAGTTGATTGAGTAAATTGATTAATTGCATTATGTATCATTGGTCCACGCCAAATAATTGCCTCATCTTCATCATTTTGGAAAAATGACATAGACATTACTTTAACGCCAAATCTTGAAGGAGGTATAAGTTTATCGTTATCCTGTATAGGACCTTCAGATATTCTAAGTAACCTTGTTACATTTGGGCAGTCAATATCGCAATCAAAAATTGCAACTGAATGATTTTGTTCTGCAAGAGTAACTGCTAAATTAGTCGTAATAGTCGTCTTGCCAACTCCTCCTTTACCAGAATAAACACCAATTCTTTTTGAAATATTTTTTAATGAATTAGTAAGTTGTTTTCTATCTTGAAAACTTTTTCTGGCTTGGGCTAATTTAGCTTCTTCTTGTGGAGTAAGCTTTCTTGGAGAACTCATTTTTAGTCAATTCCTAAAAGTGCTTTTCCATCTTCAGTGATCATATCTGGAGTCCATGGTGGATCAAAAACTACATCAACTTGTACATCTTCTACATCATCAATTTCAGCAATTCTCCATTCTGCTTGTTGAGCAATATATGGTCCCATGCCGCACCCTGGAGCTGTAAGAGTCATTTCTACATGAACATCCCCTTCGGATACTTCTACTGAGTATATGAGCCCTAGATCAACCACATTTACGGGTATTTCTGGATCAAACACATCTCTCAAAGCTTCAATGACTGTATCATTGCTTAATTGTTCTGTTTCAGGCATAAATTTTCCTTGTATTTAAAATATATATTTTTCTATTATAGATTATTTTATTGTTTTTTTAAATAGCTTTCTCTATTTTTCTTATCTCTTGTATTTCATCTCTTAGTAAGGCAGCTTTTTCAAATTCCAAGTTTTTTGCAGCAGATCTCATTTCTTTCTCTAATGATTTGACACTTTTAGCAATTTCTTTCCTACTTATAATATTATTGTTTATTTTATCAACTATTGATGAGTTTATATTTTTTTCAGAATCGCTATTGATTTTTCCTGTAATATCTCGAACTTCTTTTACTATGGATTTTGGGACTATTTGATATTTGGTATTATGATTTATTTGTATTTTTCTTCTTCTATTAGTTTCTTTTATTGCGTAATCCATAGATTTAGTTATTTTGTCTGCATACATTATAACTTTGCCATTTACATTTCTTGCAGCTCTTCCAATTGTTTGTATTAGTGATGTACTAGATCTTAGGTATCCTTCTTTATCAGCATCCAAAATAGCAACAGCTGACACTTCAGGTAAGTCTAACCCTTCCCTCAATAAATTAATTCCTACAACTACATCGTAAATACCTAGTCTAAGATCTCTTAGAATTTCCACTCTTTCAATCGTTTGAATTTCTGAATGAAGGTAATGAACTTTTATTTCTATTTCAGATAGATATTCAGATAATTCCTCCGCCATTTTTTTTGTAAGTGTAGTAACTAATACTCTTTCATTTTTTTTTATAATTAGTCTTATTTCTTCTATCAAATCGTCAATTTGATTTTTTGTTGGTTTAATAATTATTTGTGGCTCTACCAGACCTGTAGGTCTGATTATTTGCTCTACTCGTTGATCTTCATATTTTTTTTCATATTCACCGGGAGTTGCTGAAACGAAAATAATTTGATTGATTTTTTCTTCAAATTCCTCAAAAGACAATGGCCTATTATCTTTTGCTGAAGGTAATCTAAAGCCAAAATCAACTAAAGTACTTTTTCTAGAAAAATCCCCTTTATACATTCCCCTTATTTGGGGGATAGTTATATGAGATTCATCTACAAATATTAAGTAATCTTCTGGAAAATAGTCTAATAATGTCCATGGAGGAGAACCCTTAGCTCTCCGACCAAGTGGCTGTGAATAATTTTCAACACCAGGACATGTTCCTGTCTCTCTAAGCATTTCTAGGTCATAATTAGTTCTTTCATACAATCTTTGAGCTTCTAATAATTTGTTATTTTCTTTTAAATCTTTAACTCTTACATCTAATTCATTTTCAATGTCTTTTAGTGCCTCTTTAAGGCTATCTTCAGGAGTTACGAAGTGTTTTCTTGGAAAGATATCTATATTGTCAAGTTGATCTAGAATTTCTCCAGTAAGAGGGTCAATTTGATTAATCTTATCTATTTCATCTCCAAAAAATTCTACTCTTATTGATAAGTCTTCATATGATGGCATTATTTCTAAAGTATCTCCTAATATTCTGAATCTTCCTCTACCTAGTTCTATATCATTTCGTTCGTAGTACATATCTACAAGTTTACGAATGATTTTTCTCATACTTATTTCTTTTCCACTTTCTAATGATAAGACTACCGATGAATATTCTTCTGGAGAGCCTAAACCATAAATACACGATACACTTGATACTATAATTGTGTCAGGTCTTGTAAGTACTGATCGAGTAGCTGAATGTCTTAGTCTGTCTATTTCTTGATTCATATCAGACTCTTTTTCTATATACGTGTCAGATCTAGGAATATAAGCTTCTGGTTGGTAATAATCATAATAGCTAACAAAATATTCTACTGAGTTTTCAGGGAAAAACTCTTCAAATTCTGATGCTAATTGAGCTGCAAGGGTTTTATTATGTGCTATAACTAGTGATGGCTTTTGAACTTTTTCAATAACTTTTGCCATAGTGAAAGTTTTACCAGATCCGGTTACTCCAAGTAGAGTTTGGTTTTTGATCTTTTTGCTAACACCTTCTGATAAAACTTTAATGGCATTTTCTTGATCTCCACGAGGGACAAAATCTTCTTTAATTTTAAATTTTTTTTGCATAAAAAAATTACATAATTTATTATATATATTAGTAATTTAAATTATATAGGATATATTAATGAGAAAAATTAAAATCATGATTGGTACTGATCACGTAGGTAGAGATTTTACAAATACACTTAGAAAAAAATTTAAAAATATTCAGATAATTGAAGCTTACTCAAATAAAGATATATATGATCTAATAAGAGATGTGGATGTTTTTTTTGGATGGCCCGATGGGAAAGCGTTTGATATATCAGATAATCTTAAGTGGATTGCTTGCCCAGGAATGGGTATAGATAAAATAGTTTCTTACGATAATATAAAAAATTCTAATGTCATTATAACTAATGCGCCCGGAACACATGTTACATCTATGGCTGATCACGTAATTGGATCTATGATTGCACTTACTCATAGATTTAATGAAGCTTTTATTGACAAACAAAATAAAATTTGGGATACAAATAAATATTCTTCTAGAATATCAGAGATTGCTAATAAAACGGTTGGTATTTATGGTTTAGGTGCGATTGGTAGAGCTGTCAGTAAAAGGCTTATAGGATTTGATACTATAAATTATGCTGTTGACCCAAATCCATATTTTGTACCTGAAAATATTAAAGAATGTTGGGGGATAAATAAATTAGACCATTTATGTGAGATTTCTAACTTCTTGGTAATTTCTGCACCTATAACTAATGAAACGTATAATACCATAAATAAAAATCGTTTATCATTAATGCCAAAAGGAAGTTATGTTATTGTAATTTCTAGAGGTGAAATTGTTGATGAACAAGCGCTTGCAGACTTAATAAAAAGTACACATATATATGGTGCTTCAATAGATGCGACTGCTATTGAGCCACTAAATGAAACATCACCTTTATGGGATTTGCCAAACGTGATAATTACTCCTCACTCTTCTGCATTAACTCCGGAGCTATATGAAATGAGGCGAAACATATTTATTCAAAATCTAGAAAAATTTCTTAAAGGGTCTAAACTTGATAATATTTGTAACAAAATTACAGGTGTTTAATTTTTCTAGCTTCCACAATAATATTATCTGCTGATTGATCAACTGGTAAATCTAAAAAATCTCTACTAATTTTTTTAACTGATAAATTTGAATTTTCACATAATTTTATAATATCTTCAGGGTATAAATATCTAGTTTTAACTTTTAATTCTTTACGAAATAATACATTCCCATCAATACTAATCTTCTCAATAAATTGAGTACTATTATTAGTTTGTTTATTAATATTAAAATCATTTTTGCTATAAAGGATATATCTTCCTCCGTCATTTATATCTATAGTATTAAACATAAATGCTTCTTTATTATTTTCATTTATCATTTCATTATCTGGGTAATAAACATTAAAAATTAATTTTCCATTTTTAGTTAAGTGTTTTTGACAATTTATTAGTACTCTAGTCTGCTCAGCTTCATCATTGCATAGCAGTAAAGTATTTGCTGGGATGATAATCAGGTCAAATTTTTCATTTAAATTAAAGCTCAGCATATTAGAAATTATCAAAGTTATTTTTTCAGATAGATTTTTAGCTGATATTTTTTCTTTAGCCTTCTCAATCATTTCCTGACTTGAATCTATTCCTATTACTATTTTTCCAATCTCAGCTAACCTAATTGCTATTCTTCCGGTACCTACACCAATTTCTAAAATTTTACCTTCGACTTTTTTTGATATAGCGGTATAAAAATTTTCTTCTTCATGCTCAGATGATGAGTAAAAAATATCATACCATTCTGCCCAATCTTTATAATTCATGTTATTTATATGTTAATATTATTTATTTTTTAATTTTTTCATTTATACTAATTTTATCTATAGTATACAAAGAAAGGCTTCTTTGATTTGTTTAATTTAGCAAAAAGACAATCTGATTTAGGTACTGAAACTGCTTTTGAAGTTCTCGCAAAGGCAAAAGAGCTCGAAAGACAAGGTAGATCCATTATTCATCTTGAGATAGGTGAACCTGATTTTGATACACCTCAGCACATTATAGATTCCGCAAAAAAAGCATTAGATGATGGTTACACTCATTATGGCCCTTCAGCTGGGCAGATGGAATTACGTGAATCTATTGCTAAACACCAATCTGAAAGACAAGGATATAAGGTTAATCCCGAAAATATTGTTGTGACTCCTGGAGCTAAACCAATTATGTCTTTTACAATTATGGCATTAATTGAAAATGGAGTAGAGGCTATTTATCCAAACCCTGGTTTCCCAATATATCAATCTATGATTGAATATATGGGAGGAACGAGTATTCCAATGAAATTGGAAGAAAGTAATGCTTATAATGCTGATATAAAAGATTTAGAAAATCTTATAACTGACAGAACAAAATTACTTATAATTAATTCTCCTAATAACCCATGTGGAAGTGTGATTCCCGAACATGATCTTGAACAAATAGCAGATTTAGCTGTCAAAAATAATCTTATAGTTTTATCTGACGAAATTTATAAAGATATGTATTATGGGGATAACGAACATGTCTCAATTACAAAGTTTTCAGGTATGCGAGAAAGAACAATAATTCTGGATGGATTTTCTAAGAGTTATGCAATGACTGGTTGGAGGTTAGGATACGGTGTTTTTCCTGATTTCTTAGTTGATGAAGTAACAAGATTAATGACGAATATTAATTCCTGCACATCTGTATTTAGTCAAATGGCTGCTATATCTGCCCTAGAAGGCTCTCAAGATTCAGTTGTAGATATGATGAAAGAGTTTACAATTAGGAGAGATTTAGTTGTTAATGGTTTAAATTCATTGAATGGTGTAACTTGCCAAACCCCCAAAGGTGCTTTTTATGCTTTTCCAAATATATCAGGAACTGGCATGAGTTCTAAAGAGTTTGAAAGTGCCGCATTAAATGATGCAGGAGTGGCTCTATTATCCGGAACTTCTTTTGGAAAATATGGAGATGGTTATATTCGAGTATCTTTCGCAAATTCTAGAGAAAATTTATCTGAAGCTATAAATAGATTGAGAAAAATTCTATAATAGTCACGCTTACTTATCCGATAGCGTGTAAGATTAGCACATAAGTTCTTTTATCTGGTACAATAGAACAAATGTTCGCAAATTAAATCATTTAATTAATGAGGAAATAATGAAAAGAAATAAGCTGATTTTTTTATATACAAGAATTAATGGTGTCATTAAGATTAAATCTTATTAGTATTTTTAATAGTAATGTTAATAATAATTTAATAATTCAAAAGTTTTTTAAATTTTTGGATGTCTGAAATTTATAAGTTTATTTTTATTTTATCTTGTAACCTTTTGATCTAATTGTTTTAATAATATCCTTGCCATTATTAATAGTTTTAATTTTTTTTCTTAGCCTGTAGATACTTACATCTAGTATGCTAGTCGATTTTTTTTCATTAGGCCAACAATAATTAAGTATCTCATTTTGATTTGTTATTTTACTTCTTTTAATAAAAAGTAATTCTAGAATTTTTGTTTCATTTTCTGACAAGTTTATTTCATTACTTTTTATAGATAATTTATTTTGAATAATATCTAATGTTTTGTCTTGAATAGTAATTTTATTTTCGTAATTTTTATCTTCATCTTTTTTCTTAAATATTTTTATTGAATAGTAAAGAGCAAATTCTATATTCTCGATATCTTCTATTTTTGGGATATCTTTATTTTCATTTAAAGCTAGTATTATACCTGTAAGTAGATGATTATCGGGAATTGGAATTCCTAATGCTGTACTATACAAATCTTTAAATTTATTTGGTAGTGTTTCAAATTCATTATTTTTATTAGAAAATATTACATTTCTTTTTTTGATAAAAATATTATTTATTGCAACTTCATTTATATCTAGTATAAATCTTTTATTTTTTTCAATTTTAGTTGTTAAAACATTATTTTCTACTTCATATTCACACACCATTATTTTCAAATAGCCACATGCAATTTTAGCTGCAATAGTTATAATTTCACTCAGGGATTTATTTTTATTGTTTATTATGAATTTGAGTATTTCTAATTTTTTTTTATTATCTTGCATATAAGGTTTTTTTTATTGCTTTAATTTGAGAAGTTTTTTATAGCTTCATCGGAATAATCTGCATTAGAAAATACTTTTGATACATCATCTAGCTCTTCAAGTGCCTCGATTAATTTTAAGGTTTGTGTTCCATCTTTATCGCTAAGCATGGTTGTGGAGTTAGGTACAAGAGCTAAATCTGCTTCAGTTATTTCTATTCCTTGAATTTTCTCTAGATCGTTTTTTATTACGGAAAATTTTTCGTATGCTACAGTAACATGTATATTATTTTCTACTATTTCAAAATCTTCAACTCCTTTATCTACAACTTCAAGCGCAATTTCTTCATTGTTACCATTTATAACATTTATATTGATTGATCCTTTCTGCTCAAAATTCCAAGAAACTGAGCCAGATCCAGCTAGATTTCCTCCTGATCTAGTTAGTTGTGATCTTACTTCTGCGGCTGTTCTATTTTTGTTATCTGTCAAAGTTTGAATAATTATTCCTATACCACCAGGTCCATAAGCTTCATATGTTATTTCTTCAAGTATTAATGAATCGCTACCGACTCCACTACCTTTCAAAATAGCTCTTTCAATATTATCTTTTGGCATATTCATTGATTTTGCATTATCAACCGCTAATCTCAATCTAAAATTTAGTTCAGGGTTTGGATCTCCTTGTTTTGCAGCAATCATTATTTCTCTAGAAAGTTTTGTGAATAGCTGGCCTCTCTTAGCATCTGCAGCTCCTTTTTTATGCTTTATTGTGCTCCATTTTGAATGACCAGACATCTTTTTACTCCTAATATTTAGTTTATTTTATATGGTAAATGAATAATTGTCGTATTTGTTTCTTTAATATATTTTATTAATACTTTACTCAGTAGGGGAATAAGTATTTCTTTTTTATTATTTTTTACAACAAGAATATCATTACTTCCAGTTTCTATTATTTGTTCAACTTTGCCAAGACTTATACCATCATCAGTCAGAATATTACTCTCGAGTATTTGATAATGGTAAAAAGCATCATCTGTCTTACTTGGCAGCATCTCTTCCCTTTGCATAATATTTTTACCAATTAAACTTTTTGCATTTTCTAATGAATTGATATTAAAAAATCTAACTTTATGATGCTTGTTAGAATTTTTTGTTTCTTCTACTTTGTATAATTTGTTTTGAATGTAAAATTCTTGGTCGACACAAAATCTTATTTTGCTTTTCGAGTATGATTGTATGATTACGAAACCATCTATTCCTGTTGTTTTAATTATTCTGCCAATCAAGATAAGATTTTTGCTATCCATTTGAAAGACTATTCTATATCAAGGTTAATTCTGGTGTTAAGCTTTACTGCAGCAACTCTAAGAAGGGATCTTATTGACTGAGCTACTCTTCCTTCTTTACCTATAATTTTTCCTTTATCATCATCATCTACTTTGAGACGTATTACATATTTTTCTAAGTCATCTTCTACTATTAGTTCATAACTTACACTAACTTCGTCAGGTGTTGTTACAAGAGCTCTTGCTATATACTCTACCATCTCAGTGAGTGCATTCAATTCAGGATTATCAATTTTTTTTTCTTCTTTTGTTTTAGGCATGTTTATTTAGCTTCTTCCTTAGGAGCTTCATTCTTAGGAGCTTCATCCTTAGGAGCTTCATCTTTAGGAGCTTCATCTTTAGGAGCTTCATCTTTAGGAGCTTCATCTTTAGGAGCTTCATCTTTAGGAGCTTCATCTTTAGGAGCTTCATCTTTAGGAGCTTCATCTTTAGGAGCTTCATCTTTAGGAGCTTCATCTTTAGGAGCTTCATCTTTAGGAGCTTCATCTTTAGGAGCTTCATCTTTAGGAGCTTCATCTTTAGGAGCTTCATCTTTAGGAGCTTCATCTTTAGGAGCTTCATCTTTAGGAGCTTCATCTTTAGGAGCTTCATCCTTAGGAGCTTCAACCTTAGTAGCTTCATCTTTAGGAGTTTCTTTTTTTTGTTTTGGTTGAGGTGGACGTTTTACAATTTTTGATGTAAATTTATTTGTTATACCAATTGAGAACATAAGACTAATTACTGATTCGGAAGGTTGCGCCCCTTTGCTAATCCAATCATTTAACTTCTCGTTATCGATATTTATCAATGATGGGTTTGGGAAAGGATTATAGGTCCCAATTTGTTCAATGAAAGAGCCATTTCTTGATGTTCTTTGATCAGCAACAACTATCCTGTAAAAGGGATTTTTTTTAGCTCCAACTCTCCTAAGTCTTATTCTCACCATCTATTTTATTTCTCCGTTATTTTAATTTTAAAATATTTAATAATTATAAAAAATCGCTGTTTAAGGATATCAAAAAAAATCAATTAAAAACCAATTAATAATATAACTAATATAATTGTTATAACTAATATTTATGTTTTTTTCTTGGAAGTGTATATGTTTGAAGTAAAAATAATATTTTTTTCTATATTAAGAGAAAAATTAAACTTGCGTGAAATACACATTGAATGTGAAGAAAATAGTCGTTTAATAGATGCAATAAAAATTTTAGAAAAGAAAATGAGTTTAAGTGATTTTGACTTAAAAAAATGTATGTTAGCTGTGAATGAAGATTATGTTGATAATAATTATTTATTAAAAAATGGAGATGAAATTGCTATCATTCCTCCTGTGAGTGGAGGCATTTATACTAATGATTGATAGGTTTATAGAAATTACTACTGAGGAAATTGATTTCAAAAAATTATACAACTTTTGTAAAAAAAATCACCTTGGTGCGATTAATGTTTTTTTTGGTGTTACTAGAAATTTTAATAATGAAAAAAAAGTTTTATATCTTGAATATGAATCATATAAGGATATGGCAGAAAAAATTATAAGTAAAATTATTGATGAAATGATTAATAAGTGGGATGTTGAGAAGGTTGCTGTTTCTCATAGATCAGGTCAAGTTGATATAGGTCAAATAAGTATGGTAGTTGTTATTTCAAGCGAGCATAGAAAAAGTTCTATTTCTGCTACTGATTTTTTTATAGATAGATTAAAAGAAATAGTGCCTATTTGGAAGAAAGAATTCTACGAAGATGGTGAAAGTTGGTTGTCTAGTACGCCTGGATAATTCATAAAATGATAAAATATTATTAGAAAATGGAGGGTTCGCATAGTGGCCTAGTGCGCCCGCCTGCTAAGCGGGTTGGAGGTGTTGAGCCTTCTCGCGGGTTCGAATCCCGCACCCTCCGCCACAATTTTTTAATAACTTATTTTTTTCTATACATTTATTTGAATTATAATTAATATTTTCAAGAACCAATCTCTATGAAATTTCCATTTATTCTTCGGATAGTTTGTATAGCTGATAAAATTGCCAAATAGCTAGTTTTTGGATTTTCTTTACTCGGTTGATTTTCAAATAGAAATTTATAATTTCCAGCTTTGGATTTAATTGACACTTCATGCGCATTAATCTTTGAATCCGGATCAGCATAAACAAGTACTTTAGTATTTTCTGGTCCTATTCCAGATAAACTTATTGTAGCTGCAATATTAACATTTGCAGGAAACAGTTTAATGGCTTCATTGGCATTACCTTTGAAAATTAATTTTTTTTCTGTAATACCTTTATCTTCCCATTTTTTAAATCCCAAAGATCCTATCAAAGAAATAGGATTTTTAATTGTAGTTATAGTTACTTGATTTATCATTCCTTTTAGAGATTTAATCGTGTCAATTGCACCTACAGCTCCTGATGGAATATAAATTCTTGTATTATTTTTATCTGATATTTCTTCAAGTCTAGTGTATAGATTTTTATTAAGTAATGCTCCAGAGCTCATTACAAGAATATCTTTATTAGCTTTTAAGACTAATTCAGCATTTTTTTCCACAGCAGTTTGAGAAGCACATTCAATAATTAGATCAATTTGCTCATTATTAACTAAATTTTCTATTGAACTATATATATATGGATTTGAGTTTAATTGATTTACTAAAATATTTGCAAAAGACAAATTAGTATCAAAGACAGCTACAATCTCTATATTGCCTAATTTGCCTGATTCAATCTCTTTAGCTATTATCGAAGATATTGCCCCAGTGCCAATAAATCCTACTTTTAAGTGATTTTTTTTTCTCATAAGTTAGAAATTATACATATTTAGTAAAAAAAAAATAACTTTTTTATAATATTTATTGTTTTTTATTTTATATTTTTCATATTATCGGTAAAATTAAAGAAATAAAAACATAATTTATGATGACATCATTTAACATATCTACTGTTGGCTGCCAAATGAATGTTTCCGATTCAGAGAAGCTTTCTACTAGTTTAATTAAAATGGGCTTTCAGGTAGAAAATTCATATATAGATGCATCTGTTATAGTAGTTAACACGTGCGTAGTACGTCAGTCAGCTGAAGATACTGCGACTGGTTTTTTAGGCAGATTAAGAAAAATTAAGAAGAAATCGCCTGAAAAAATTATAGTAGTTATGGGTTGTATGGTTGGTCCGAATTCATCAAACTTAAAAAAACGATTTCCACATGTAGATCTTTGGGCGAGACCTCAAGAATTTTATCCAATACTAGATTTATTATCTGTAAGATTCAATAAAAATATGGAAGGATGTTTATCTGACTTAACTCCAATTTCTCCAAAAATTTCTGCTTTTGTACCCATAGTTCATGGTTGTAACAAATTTTGTACATTCTGTATTATTCCATTTAGACGAGGCAAAGAAACAAGTCGTGATTCATTTGAGATATATGATGAGGTGAGTCTTATGGTTGAAAGAGGACTGAAAGAAGTAACCCTCTTAGGTCAAAATGTAGATTCTTATGGACATGATCTTGAGGATCGTTTAGATTTGGCTGATTTAGTAGAAAAAATACATGAAATTAAAGGCTTGGAAAGGATTCGCTTTCTTACTTCTCACCCAAATGATATGTCAAGAAGAATAATCTCTCTTGTTGCAAACTTGCCAAAAGTTTGTGAAAATATTAATTTACCTATTCAAGCTGGAGATAACAAAGTGTTAGTTGATATGAGAAGAGGTTACACGGTAAGTCAGTACTTAAGAAAAATTGAATATATAAAAAATATGATACCTGAAATAAGCTTAACAACAGACTTGATTGTTGGATTTCCTAATGAAACTGATGAACAATTTAATAATTCTATAAAACTTTTGAAAGAAGTAGAGTTTGATAAAGTTCATGTAGCTGCATATTCAAATCGAGATGGAACATACGCTTCTAGGAAGTTACCAGATAATATAGATAGAAATATAAAAAAAGAAAGATTGAATATAGTTGATGATCTACAAAAAGATATACAAAATACTCTAAATCGAAGGATGCTAACCCAAAAATATCAAATACTAGTCGAAGGTCGTAAAAGAGGGGTAATGCATGGAAGAACAAGAACAGATAAAATAGTTTACTTAAATGGTAATTCAAATAATACACTTGATGATTTACTAATTGGGAGAATGATTGATGTTAAAATTACGGATTATTCTTCTTGGTCTCTTTCAGGTGAGGTTATAAAAAATAAACTTAATAAATTTGAGGGAATTGCAGTATGACTACTTTGTTTTCCGACAAAAATATCGTTCCTGTAACAGAATTAGAACAGTCAGCTTTTTGCCAAACAGAAGGTAACTTAAGAACAAAAACTCTTGAAGAGGAGTTTAGCTCTGGAGTTAGATGGCAAAAAATTCCAACAAGATATCTAAAGCTTACTCCTGATGAAATTGATAAAGGTATTAGTTTTGCTAGATCTGAGATTGGATCTAAAGCTCTTGTTTTAGGTCACCATTATCAGAGGGATGATGTATTTAAGTATGCCGATGTTTCCGGTGATTCATACAAGCTTTCGAAAATAGCTTCAGAAAATAAAGATGCAAAATGGATAATTTTTTGTGGTGTTCATTTTATGGCAGAAACAGCAGATATTCTTACCTCTTCTGATCAGAATGTTATACTTCCCAATTTGGCAGCAGGGTGCTCAATGGCTGATATGGCTAAATTTGTAGATGTAAGAAACTCATGGACTCAAATAGAAAATGTACTTAATGGGAAAAAAAGTATTATACCAATAACATACATGAATTCATCTGCAGATATTAAGTCTCTATGTGGTGATAAAGGTGGAATAGTTTGCACCTCTTCTAATGCTGATAAGGCTTTTGAATGGGCTTTTGAAAAAGGTGAGAAAATACTTTTTTTACCAGACCAACACTTAGGTAGAAATACAGCTAAGTCATTGGGTATTGATGAATCAGAAATTATAGTTTGGGACCCTTTTAAGAAAAATGGAGGTTTATCAAACTCAGAAATATTAAAATCTAAGGTTATTTTGTGGAAAGGGCATTGTTCTGTTCATACTAGATTTTCTGTTGATCAAATTAATCATGTAAGAAAAAATAAGCCTGAAACTAAAGTAATTGTTCATCCTGAATGTACAAATGAGGTAGTACAAGCTGCAGATATATATGGTTCAACTGAGTTAATACTTGACACTGTTGAAAAATCAGCCTCTGGTTCAAGCTGGGCTATAGGTACAGAAATAAATATGGTGAATAGGCTAGCCAAAGATAATCCAGACAAAGATATATTTTGCTTAGATTCGGTTATTTGTCCTTGCGCAACAATGTATAGAATTCACCCTGCTTACTTATTATGGGTATTAGAAGGTATAATGGCGGGTGTAGCAATTAATCGAATTAAGGTTGATGATGATAAAAAGCACCATGCAAATACTGCACTTGAAAGAATGCTTTCATTAGGCGGCTATAGAGCTTAAATGGGATTACCTTTTTTCAATAATAAATATGAGTCTGAATTAGTAAATTTAACTTCATCACACATCGATGAATTAATCACTATGGCATTTAACGAAGATACAGCTTTTGATGATATAACAACTAAAGTTATCTTACCACATGAGATGAATTCTTCATGTAACTTTGTATGTAAATCTGAAGGGGTAATTTCAGGATTGAATATTGTAAAAAGGGTTTTTGAACTTTATGATAATTCACTTGTTTTTAAGAGTTATAAATCAGATGGGGATGAGGTTACTCTTAACCAAGTGATTGCAAATGTTTCGGGGAAAATGTCATCAATATTATCTTCTGAACGTGTCGCACTTAATTTTTTACAAAGAATGTCTGGGATTTCAACGCAAACTAATAATATAGTCAAATCAATTAGCTCAACTTCTGCACTGTTAGTAGACACAAGGAAAACAACGCCTGGTTATAGAAATTTGGATAAATATTCCGTTAAGATGGGCGGAGCTTTCAATCATAGAATTAATCTATCAGAAGCAATATTAATTAAAGATAATCATATAGAGGCCCTTATTGCTGATGGATATACTTTCTCTAAAATAATTCAAATGGTAAGAAATAAAGTATCTCCAGAAATAATAATTGAAATTGAAGTTGAGTCTGTTAAAGATGCTATAGAATCAATAGAAGCAGGTGCAGACATAATAATGCTGGATAATATGTCTCTATCAGATATGAAAAAAATCGTTGATGTTAATTCAGGTAGAGCTAAAATTGAAGCGTCTGGAGGGATTTCACAAAATAATATTTTGTCAGTTGCTAAAACTGGAGTTGATATGATTTCCGTAGGATCAATAACTCATTCTTTTTCGGCTTTAGATATTTCTCTTGATTACAAATCTGAAATTTAGTTGTTTTCAGAGTCTATCATTATAGTTGTTGGACCAGTATTTATTATTTTTATCTCCATCATAGCTTGAAATTTTCCTGTTTCTACTAGAATGTTTTTTGATCTTAATAATTTAATTGTGCTTTGATATAAATTTTTTGCTTTATCAGATTTAGCAGCTAATAAAAATGAGGGCCTTCTTCCCTTTTTGGTATCCGCATATAATGTAAATTGACTAATTAGTAAAATTTCACCATTTATTTCTTCTAAGTTTTTATCAAAAAACTTCTCTTTAGATTCATCAGGAAATATTCTCATTTTAATTAATTTATCAACTAAATATTCTATGTCATTGGATGTATCAGTAATACTGTAACCTACAAAAACGCAGAGCCCATCATCTATTTTACCTATAACTTTTTTATCAACAGATACTTGGGCCGAACTAACTCTCTGAATTAAGAATCTCATTGATTTTTATTTGTTTTTTTGGATTTCTTACTATCTTTTTTTGCTGATTTTGTTTCTTTTTTATTTTGAGAGTTATTAGTACTTTTAGAACCACTACCATAATCCGTAGTATAAAATCCTGAGCCTTTATAAATAACTGTAGGAGAGGTAATTTGTCTAGAGGCAATAGAGTTACATTTGGAGCATTCAACGTCGGATGAATCAGAAAAGCTTCTAACTACTTCAAATATTTCATTATATATTGAACAGTTTTTTGTTTCGCATTTATATACATATGTTGGCATAGCTATAATTTTATCGATTCAAGTATAAAAGTTGGTTTTAAATGATCATTTTTATAGAGAGTATTAATATTTTTTTCAGTATTATTTATTCCTGTTGTAACTAATGCAGAATCAATATTTGCCATATTTGAACCAAGAATATCAGTTTCGAGTTGATCTCCTATCATAATTATTTTATTAGATTTACATCTAATTTTAGCTATTTCAAAAATCATTTTTGAAGGTTTTCCTATTCTAATTGCCTCATATTCTTTTTTTTGACCGTAAATTCTATATAGTCCTTGTTCTAATATATCAACAAATGCAGCAGCACCAAAATTGAAATTATCTTCTCCAACTGGATAAATTATATCTGGATTAGGTAAAATAATCTTAATAAATTTATTATTCTTATGTTTTTTATATAATAAATTTAACAACTGATTTAAGTTATCTATTGAAGGCCAACTTTCTACGTCAGAAAAAATTATTATGTCTGATTTTATAATATCTTTACGATTCAATAAAATTATACCTTTATCTACTAGATTTTTCTTTATACTTTCTGTGCCATAAAGAAAACATTTTTTTTTTGTTAATTTATTTTTATCTAAAAAATCAAATATTAATGAACCAGAAGATATAATTTTTTTAGAATCTATATTTAGTCCTTGCTCAATAAAAACTCTAGATCTTTCTTCATCTGTAATTGATGCATCATTTGTTAGTACAAAATAATCGAAGCTAATTTTATTTAAATAGTTAATTAATTCTTTTGAACCTTCTATAGGTTTAATTCCATCATATAATACTCCATATGAATCAAATAAAATGCTTTCATAATTTTTTAGGATTTTTTGGATTGAAATTTTTGATATTCCCATAACTTTTACTTTAATAGCTTTTCAAGAGAAGAAGTCCATTTTTTTTCAACTTCTTCTAATGATAAAGTTAATAAGTTTGAAAAATTCACCAAATCTCCTCCTACATATCCTATTGTTTTGAATGGGACACTATTTTGATTTGCAAGCATTATTAATTCATTAAGATCATTCTTACTTATGCTAACGATTATTTTTGATTGTGTTTCTCCAAATAATGCTGCATCCCATCTATGCGTTATATCTTCATTTAGAGTTGCTCCAACTCCACCTGAAATACAACTTTCTATTATTGTAATTGCTACCCCTCCATCAGAAACATCATGAGCTGATTTTATTATTTTATTTTTTATACCTAATCTGCACAGCTTTTGTATCTTAATTTCCAATTCTAAATCAATTTCTGGTTGACCTTGAACTCTTCCATGAATTTTTTCTAAATACTCACTTCCTGATAGATCACTTATTTTACCCCAACCAGTTGAATGACCTAAAACTACTATCAGGTCACCTTCATCCTTGAATTTTATATCTGCTGAATTATCAGTATCATCAATGATTCCTATAGCACCAATAATAGTAGTAGGGTAGATAGATTTACCGCTTGATTCGTTATAAAGACTGGCATTTCCAGAAATAACAGGAGTGTTAAATTTATTCGAAGCATTAATTAAACCATCAATTGATTCAGTTAGTTGATATTGAACATCTTCTTTTTCAGGATCTCCAAAATTTAAACCATCTGTTAATGCCACAGGTTTAGCTCCAGTACAGGATATATTTCTACAAGCTTCAGCAACTGCAATTTGAGTACCTAAATTTGGATCAAGAAAGATTTTTTTCCCATTACTATCTGTTGATAGCGAAATTCCTTTTTTTGAACCTTTAATTCTTATTAATGCTCCATCACCTCCTGGTTCAATAACGGTGTTTGTTTGGACATGATGGTCATATTGCCTAAATATTGGTTTTTTTGAAGCTATATTTGGGGAAGTAAGCATTTGCAAAAAAATATTTTTTGGTGAATCACTAGGCATTTCTAATTTACTTAAGTCTGTTTTTTGAAGGATATCTAGCCAAGATGGTTTTTTACAATTTAGATCATATAAAGGAGGATTTGTTAAAGCTGAAATTGGGGTTGATGAAAGCTTTATTTTATTTTGATAAATATTTATTTTATTTTCATCAATAAACTTTCCAATAATCTCACATTTTATATCCCATTTTTCAAAAATATCTTTTATTTTATTATATCCATTACTCTTTACAGCCAAGAGCATTCTTTCTTGAGATTCAGAAAGCATTAATTCATATGCATTCATTTCACTCTCTCTTTGAGGAATCTTTGAAACGTCTATCTTTAGTCCCAGTTTGGATCTGTCTGCCATTTCTATAGCGGCTGATGTTATACCAGCTGCTCCGCAATCTTGAAGGCCTACAACCTCATCAAGTTTGATTGCTTCTAAACATGATTCGATTAGTATTTTTTCTAAAAATGGATTTCCTACTTGAACAGTAGATCTAAGCTCATCTTGTTCTTGAAAGGTCTTTGATGCAAGTCCTGATGCTCCGTGAATTCCATCTCTACCTGTATCTGATCCTACTAAAACTAGTAAATCTCCCGATTTATCTGCTTTGGCACTCATAATTTTATTATTTTGGATAATTCCTACACACATCGCGTTTACTAGTGGGTTACCCTCGTAAGTATCTGAGAAATATATCTCACCACCTATATTCGGTATTCCAATACAATTACCATAATATGATATCCCAGATACTACGCCGTTTATTATATATTTATTTTTTTCATTTTCAGGTAGCCCAAACCTTAAGGAATTCAATATAGCAATTGGTCTAGCACCCATGGCAAATATATCTCTTATTATTCCACCTACACCTGTAGCCGCACCTTGAAAAGGTTCAATAGCCGACGGATGATTATGTGATTCAATTTTCATAACAATGGAAATATCGTTACCTATATCGATAACTCCTGCATTTTCTTCACCAAGTTTTACAGGTAAATCATTTGAACCTTCTGATAACTTATTTAATAATTTCTTTGTATGCTTATAACCGCAATGTTCTGACCATAAAGCCCCAAATAAACCAAGTTCAAGATGGTTAGGTTCTCTTTTTAGTTTTTTTAGTATTTCATCATACTCAAATTTTGAAATAGCTATTTCATCTAAATTTTTTTTTGTTACTTTCATTATTTAGCCTTATTAAAAACATTAATTAAAGATTGGAATATCATATTCCCATCTGTACCACCTATCACTTCTTCACATGCTTTTTCTGGATGAGGCATCATACCTAATACATTACCATCACTATTAATTATTCCTGCTATATTATTGATAGACCCATTAGGATTAGATTGTTGATTTATAATACCTTTTTTATCCGAGTAACGAAAAATTATTTGATTATTTTTTTCTAGATCATCAATTACTTCATCATCAGCATAAAAGTTTCCTTCACCATGAGAAATAGGGATAGAGAGAATACTATTATCATAAATTGATGATGTGAAAATAGTATTATTATTCACGACTTTTATATTTGACCATTCGCATCTAAATTGTAAATGTTTATTTCTAATCAAGGTGCCTGGTAAGAGGTTTGATTCGCAAAGAATTTGAAAACCATTACAAATGCCTATAACAGGATTACCATTACCTGCATATATTTTAATTTTTTCCATTATTGGAGATAAACTTGCGATTGCTCCAGACCTTAAGAAGTCTCCATATGAAAACCCTCCGGGTATTATAATTGCATCAAAATTTTCAAGATCTATTTCATTATTTTTATGCCAAATAAACTCACAAAACTGTTTATTTATATTTGATAGTGAATAAAAACAATCTTTATCACTCCATGTTCCAGGAAAAACAATTATTCCAATATTCAAAATTTACTCCTTTTAGGATTAATTTTGCTATCTCCCACTAATATTTTCATCTAAATAAAGGTTCTTAAACAACAAAAGCACCAAATATTGGTGCTAATTTAAAAAAATAGTATGAATTACATATTTTTTTGAGTAGTTTTCATACTTTTACGTTTTTTTGTTGCAGCATTTTTTTTTCTGATTACACTAGCAGATTCGAAATGTTGACGTCTTCTAGCTTCAGAAACTATTGATTCTTGCTGAACTTTTTTTGTAAATCTTCTTAGAAAACCTTCGAAGTTTTCACCATCATTTATTTTTATTTCAACCATATATATCCAATGTTTTAATATAAGTATAAAGATTTGTTACTAGTAAGGTCAATAGTTTTACTTATGTAACTAGGTTAATAGCATTAGAAACTCTTTCTATACATTTATCTTTGCCTAATACCTCCATAGTTTCAAACAAAGGTGGTGCAATTTTTTTTCCAGATAAAGCAAATCTAAGAGATGTGAATAATTGTCCTGGCTTAATTTTTTCAACATCAACAAGATTTCTAAAACTATATTCTAATAATTCACTTTTAAATATTTTACTTTCATTCATAAGATTAATCGATTTATTTAATATTCTTATAGTTTCTGAGGAATCAAGGTTTTTTATTATTATATTTTTTTCTGTGTTTTTTATTTCATTATCATAAAAAAAATCAATTAATTCACTTACTTCATTTAATGTCTTAATCCTTTCTTTTATAAGTGGTATTATTTTTAATAAATAGGTTTTGTCAAGAGGTCTTTTTATATTATTAGGTAGCCCGAAAGACTGATTTTTACTTTCTAATATTGGTGTAATTTTTTCTACTAGTTCTTCGTCGCTGTAGCCTCTTATATAAACTCCATTCATCCATTCTAGTTTTTTGATATCAAAAATTGCCGATGAAGAGTTTATTTTATTAATTTGAAATTTGGAAATGATTTCATTTTTATTCAATAATTCTTTATCATCTCCTGGAGACCAACCTAATAATGTTAGAAAATTAAATAAAGCCTCATTTATAAATCCATCTTTTTTATATTCAAGTACAGAAGTAGCTCCATGCCTTTTACTTAGTTTTGATTTATCGCTCCCTAATATTAATGGAACGTGAACATATTCAGGAAGATTATATTCTAATGCTTGATGAATTAGGATATGTCTTGGTGTACTTGATATCCATTCTTCTGCTCTGATTACATGACTTATTTTCATTAGATGATCATCAACTACATGAGCTAAATGATATGTTGGCATTTTATCAGATTTTAGAATTACAAAATCATCGATTTCCTTAGCATCGATTTCAATATTCCCTCTTATGGCGTCGTAAAAAGATATTTTTCCATCGTCAGGCACTTTCAGTCTTACAGTTATTGGTAAACCCATGTCTCTAGATTGTTTAATTTGTTCTTTTGTTCTATGACGACCTCTACCATCGTATCTTGGAGGTAATTTTTGTTCCTTTTGTAGTTTTCTCAGAGCCTGTAATTGCTCTGGTGTGGTGTCATCATAATATGCATTACCTGATTCTATTAGTTTTTCAGCTATATCAATATATATATTTTTTCTTTCGGATTGTCTATATGGTCCATAATTTCCACCAATTTCTGGACCTTCATCGCAATTTAATCCTAACCAGTTCATTGATTCTATTATTGCTATTTCAGATTCAGCATTATATCTATTTTGATCTGTATCTTCAATCCTAAGTATAAATTTTCCGTTATGCTTCCTAGCAAATATCCAAGCAAATAAAGCTGTCCTTATGTTCCCAATGTGTGGTATCCCTGTTGGGCTTGGTGCAAATCTTACTCTTACATTTTTCATACTTATCTCATGCTTCAGAAATATTTTCTAAAAAATTATTCAAATCGGGTGGGATTTCAGAATTTATATCTATTATTTTATCATTTATAGGATGTTTGAATTTTATATTATATGCATGTAAAAATTGTCTTTTAATTTTATGAGTTGTATTGTTATATTTTTTATCTCCTACTACAGGATGTCCGATGGCTTTCATATGTACTCTTATCTGATGTGTTCTACCTGTTTGTAAATTTATGTCCAAAAGAGAGAAATTATCATATGTTTTTATTATTTGATACTCAGTAATAGCATGCTTACCGCCTAGAATTATATCTTGTTTAGTTCTATTTTTTGGATTTCGACCAATTGGTGCCTCGACAATACCTTTCATGTTTTTCGGATGCCCATTTACGAGTGCGTAATATGATTTTTTTACTATTCTATTTTTCATCATTTCGACTAATTTTATATAAGAAGTTTCTCTAAGAGCTACAATTACTACACCACTTGTTTCTTTATCTAATCTATGTACTATTCCTCTACGATTTTCTTCACCTACATTAATTATTGTGGGCCATTTTTTTTGAATAATATCTGAAATGGTAAAACTTCTATTCCCACTTCCACCATGCATTGATATAAAGGCAGGCTTATCTATTACTGCAAGATAAGGATCTTCATATAAAATATTAATATTAAAGTTATTTGTATCAATAAAATTATTTATCTTTTTATTTGGACCAAAGTTGTGATTATTAATTACAATTTCTACATTACTCTTGATGATTTTTGATGGCTTAGTTAAAAATTTCCCATTAATAGTTACTTTACCATTTTTTATCAAATTTTGAATATAATTTCTTGAAAACTTATTACTAAGTTGTTCAGAAATTGTAGAATCTAATCTTCCTTCATAATGCGAGTAAATCTTAATCTTTTTCATTTTTGTAAAATAAATAATTAAGTATCATTAGTATTATTCCTACTGTTATTGCTGAATCAGCTATGTTAAATATAGGCCAAAAACCAACATCAAAAAAATCAGTAACATACCCTAATCTAATTCTGTCACTCAGATTTCCGATAGCTCCTCCAAAAAGTAGCCCATATGATAAAAATAAGTATACTGAAGGCTTGTCGATAGATATAAATATAAATATTATCATTATTATTGCTATTATTGATACGATTGTTAATATGTCGGTTTGATTTTGAAATAATGAGAATGCTGTACCAGTATTTTGAGCATGAGTTAGTCTAAACAAGCCTTCATCAGGTATTGATTCTCCTAAACTTAAATTTTTTACAACTATATACTTTGAAACCTGATCAAGAGAAATTATCAATAGTGATAATATAAGAAAGTATAAATTAAGGAAGTTTCTTATAAAAATTATTTCTTTTTTTATTTTCATATTAAAATTATATTTTAATTATTAATTATATGACAAAGAATAATCAGGTGAAATTTATGAGTTTAATTGATCTCAGAAGCGATACAGTAACTAACCCTACTCAAGAAATGTTAGATGCTATTTCTAAAGCGAAGTTAGGAGATGATGTATACCAAGATGATCCTACTGCTAATCATCTTCAAGAAAAAGCTGCAGAATTACTTGGTAAAGAGGATGCTTTAATAGTATCTTCAGGTACCCAAGGTAATCTAATATCTATTCTGGCACAAACAAACCGAGGGGATGAGATTATCATTGGTGATAAAAGTCATATTTATAATTATGAAGCTGGTGGTGCTATGGTTCTAGGAGGTACAACTCTCTATCCTATCCCAAATAATAATTTTGGATCTTTAGAAATAAATGATATAGAAAATGCGAAAAAACCTGATGATTTTCTCATAAACCAAAAACTAAGATGCTAGCGCTTGAGAATACTCATAATCTAGCAGGTGGTAAAGTATTAAATATTTCAGAAATTGAAAAACTATCTTCAAAAGGTAGGGAACTTTCTTTATCATTGCACCTAGATGGAGCAAGATTATTTAATGCTTCGGTATACCTAGGTGTAGAACCTGAAAAAATAGCTAGTTATTTTGATTCTGTTACTTTTTGCCTTTCTAAAGGATTATGCTGCCCAATCGGATCAATAATTGTAGGTAGTAAAGATTTTATTCACGAATGCAGAAGGTGGAGAAAAATGTTAGGATCAGGTATGCGACAACTAGGAATTATTGCTGCACCAGGTATTGTTGCACTAGATAGTATGATAGAAAGACTAAATGTTGATCACGAAAATGCAAAATATCTAGCAGAAGGGCTTTCTAATATTAAGGGGGTAATCATAGACCCTGAGGGTATCCAAACAAATATTATAAGATTTAGTTTGAGCAAAAATACGACTAAAACTAGTAACAAAATTGTTTTTGAATTGATGAGAAAAAATATTTTATTAAACCCTTCAAAAAATGATTTTAGAATAGTTACTCATAATGATATATCTAAGAATGATTGTAAATATTTCCTAAAATCTTTATCACAAATTTTAAAAAATTAGTAAATAGTTTATTTTTCCCAGAGTTTCATAATTCTGTCTTTGATTGATTTTTCAATACCTAAATCATTTGGATCATAAAATATTTTATTTTTTATATTTTTAGGTAAATAATTATCTTTTATGAATTTGTTTGGAAAATCATGTGGGTATTTATAATTTTTACCATAATTTTTTTGTTTATCTAATTCAGTAATCTGATTTAGTAAATTTAATGGAATTTCTTCGCTAGGAGTATTATTAACATGATCTAATGCTAGCTCGATTGCTTTGTAAGATGAATTAGATTTCAATGATGCTGCTAGATATATAGTTGTTTCAGCCAATATTATTCTACTTTCAGGCATTCCTATATTTTTCACTGCATATAGTGTAGATGTAGTTAAATTTAGTGCCTGTGGATTTGCTAACCCAATATCTTCACTAGCGAAAATAATTAATCTTCTGGCTATAAATTCTGGATTTTCACCACCTGATATCATTCTTGCTAAATAATATATTGCTGCGTTGGGATCAGATCCTCTCATTGATTTTATGAAAGCAGAAATTAAGTGATAATGATAATCATCATTTTTGTCATAATGAATATATTTTTCAAGAATTTCTTCTATTATATTTTTTGAGAGTAATTTATTAGTATTTTTTACATGATTTGAGCAAACTTCTAATGAATTTAGCGCAAATCTTGCATCTCCACCTGAATAATTAACAATCAAATCTATCTGATCTTTTGTTATGTTCTGTTTTAAATTTTCTAATCCTGAATTCTTATTATGTATTGTTTTAGTAATTAATTTTTTGATTTCTGATTCACTTAATTGTTCTAAAAAACAAAGTTTTACTCGAGAAAGGAGTGGATTTATTATTGAATATGAAGGATTTTCAGTTGTAGCACCAATAACCTTAAAATCACCTTGTTCTATATGAGGTAGTAATGCATCTTGTTGAGATTTTGAAAACCTGTGAATCTCATCTATAAATAAAGTTGATTGAATACCATGTTCTCCTAATTTTTCACTAGCTAATTTAGCAAAATCTCTAATGTCTTTCACCCCAGAAGAAACTGCGCTAATTTCACCCATGTAGTTGTTAGATTCTTTACATATTAGTTTAGCCAATGTAGTTTTACCGCAACCTGGAGGTCCTACAAATATTAAGGATGGTACATTATTATTAATGATCGCTTCATAGAGAAACTTTCCTTTAGATATTAAGTGCTTTTGACCATATATATCAGTAATTTTTTCAGGTCTAACTCTTGATGATAACGGGGAGTATTTATTTGATAACTTGTTTTGTTGTATTTCAAAAAGATTCATGATTTTTTAATCTCGTTCTAAAATTATAAACTCCCCAATAGTTATTGCATCACCTTCACTAGCGTAATAATTTTTAATTTTATTGCTATCTTTCAATAATTTTCTCACCAATGTTTTTAATGTACCTTCTCCATGGCCATGAATAATTCTTACAAAATGTAAATTTGAGTAATAAAGATCATCAATATGTTTTAATATTTTTTCCTGGGCCTCTTTATATCTGTAGCCATGTATATCCAATGTTATACTTAGATTGTCAAATTTATCTATTTGATGCTTTATTCTACGTTTTTTATTTCTCATTATTTGATTTCCTACAATGAATAATTATTTTAATTTTGCTAAAATTAAAATAATAATGTTATAAACATATTAGTATTAAATTTATGGGTTTTCAATGAAAATATTAGGTATAACTGGTGGTATTGGCTCTGGGAAATCTTCGGTTATAAAATTATTAGAATCACAAAAATATATAGCCATTAATTCAGATAAAATTGCAAATATATTAATCCAAAAAGATGAAGAAATACATCAATATTGCAAAAATTATTTGAATATTGATCTACATAAAGATGAAATAAACTTCCAAAAAAATAAGCAAAGACTCGCTAATTTATTATTTAATGATATTAATTTATTAGATGAATTTGAAAAAATCGTTTGGCCTAAAATTCTAATTCAAATAAAAAAACAAATAATAATAAGTAATAAACTTTATTTACTTGAAGCTTCTAAATTATTTGAAGCAAATTGGGATAAAATCTGCGATAACATACTTACAGTTGAAGCTAATAGGGAAATATGTATTGCTAGAGTTTTTAATAGATCTAACCTTTCGCGAAGGCAAATATTGTTGAGAATGAAAAATCAATTATCCTCAAAGGATAGAAGAAGTTTGTCTGACTTTGTACTTGATAATAATTTTACCTTTATAGAATTAGAAGAAAAAGTAAAATATTTTTCGAAAAAAAACTTAATATCTTACTAAAATTATTTATAATCATACTAAATTATTTTTGATTTTAAACTAGTCTTGAGGAAAACTAATGACAGAAGAGCAGAATTTTGTTCAACAGGATATTGAAAATTTTCATATCACTAAAGAACCTTTTTACGTTTCAACATCTGATGAAGTTGAAATTTTTGAGTCAGCCTATAAACAAAGAGTACCAGTACTTCTTAAGGGGCCTACCGGGACAGGGAAAACAAGATTTGTTGAATACATGGCTTGGAAGTTAAGTAACTCAAGCATTCAGAAAAATGTTTCAAAATCTGAGAAATTACCACTGATAACAGTTGCTTGTCATGAAGATCTGAACGCAAGTGACTTAGTTGGTAGATATTTACTCGATGCAAATGGCACTAGATGGATTGATGGTCCTTTGACCAGGGCTGTTAAAGTAGGAGGCATCTGTTACTTGGATGAAGTCGTAGAGGCTAGAAAAGACACAACAGTTATCATTCATCCCCTTACCGATCATAGAAGATCTTTGACTATAGATAAACTTGGAACAGTTATAGACGCTGCCCCTGGATTTTTACTAGTTGTTTCTTATAACCCAGGCTATCAAAACGCATTAAAGGACTTAAAGCACAGTACTAGACAAAGATTTGTTGCATTAGAATTTGATTTTCCTGATGAAGAACGAGAAGCAAAAATTATAATACATGAATCAGGATGTGAGCCTGAAGTTGCTGAAAGATTAGCAAGGCTTGGAGCTAAAATCAGAAATCTAAGAGAGCATGGATTAGAAGAGGGTGCAAGTACAAGAATGCTAATATATGCCGGTAAATTAATACAGGATGGTGTCCCAGAAAGACGTGCATGTCAAGTTTCAATCACATGGGGTATTACCGATGATTTTCAGATACAAAGAAGTATTGATGAAGTTGTAACTTCCATTTTTGCTTAGTATATAATTTATGTTTAAATCTTTAGAAAAACTTAAATATCAATTGAGGGATAATATCAATCAACCCAATGAAGAAATAATCGATAAATCTTCTTCTTCTGTTATGGTTTTATTTCATAATCAAGATCAAAGACTTCAAGTGCTGATGATAAAAAGATCAGATAAGTTGAGGTATCATTCAGGAGAATGGGCATTTCCTGGTGGTAAATTTGAAATTTCAGATGGCAATCTTATGGAAACGGCATATAGAGAAGTTAATGAAGAAATTGGTATTCAAAAAAAGAATATTACTCTTTGGCTTAGAATGAATCCTGTTAATACTTTTACTGGTTATACTATTTGGCCTTTTATAGGTATGATAGATGAATTTAATAAAAAGCATCTTATAATTAATAAAAATGAAGTTGCTGATGTTATAAGTATTCCTATAAGTATATTTTTTGATGATAATCATAAAAGAGATATAACTTCATATGAGAATAATATTTTTAGGAAAAGTCCAGCTTTTGCTCACAATGGTAAAATTATTTGGGGTGCTTCTGCAAGAATAATTGGAAATATTTTTAATCCTGTAATCAAAGGAGTAGAAAAATAGATAATATTTTACAAAAATATGAAAAACAGCTCAACTTTTTTCCAAAAGAAGTTACAAAATCTTTCCTGGAGTCTAAAGAAAAGTTAGCTTCAAGGTTGTCTGACGAAACTCTAAATCTATGGGCACTTGAAGGCGTAAATATTGCTGGTATGTCACCTCGGTCATGGGAAGCTTCTATAGACTATTTTAATTCTTCAATAGATGTTCAGAGACACTTGCCATCTGCTCAATTTATTTCATGGACAAAAATTGGTACAAAGTTATGTAAGCTTTCAATAGACATTGCAAAATCTTACTTTTTATCTTCTCCTAAGACTATGCTTAGAATAAGACCTAGACATTTAGATGATTGGGTGAATCTATCTTCAAAATTATATAAAGGAACATGGAAGTCAGCTAAATTATCCTCTGATTTTTTTGAAAGTACATCTCATATTATGGAGTATATTAGTTTTGAAGAATGGGCTAAATACGCTGAATTTCTTAATAATTTATCAAAAAAGTCATATGATTTAGCTTTAGAATCATTAGATTTATCTAAATCATTGTTTGAAAAATTAGATAATGACTCAGGAGAAACAATAAATCTTCTATTAGACTCTTCAGAAAAAAATTGGAAAGATATAAAAATAATTTTTGATACATTAAATGCATACATTGTAGAAATGGAATCATTTAGTAGAAACCAAGTTTTAAACTTGGCTCGTAAATTATTAGTTACAGGTAATATTAATTCAATTGATACTATAAAAAAAACATATTCAATTTTATCTAAAATAAATAATGAAGATAAAGATCTTTTCTTCGATATGGCGAAATCTTTATCAAGCATTAATCCTAAATCAACAAATGATTTTTTTGATGTCCTTCCAATCTTGCTTGAAAAAATTAATTTTCAACAGGTAAAAACATGGCATTCAAAGGGGATTAATATTTTTAAAGATAACAATCAAAATGATAATACTGTGAATTTTGAAAAAAGAAGGAATCAACTTATAGAAGATTTTTTTATTCTAAAATCAAAAGAATCTAGAGATATTATCGATTCCTTGTCATCTAGTATAGAGCTTATAAATGTCAAGGATATAATAAGAAACTATTCTTTAGCATTAACTGGAAGAGTAATTGAAGTAAAAGAATCTTCTCAATTAGCTGAAAAAAATATAGGCTGGTTTGGTGATGAACTAGCTACAACTGAAGGTTCTACAATTTTTATGCCTTCAATAGTAAATCGATATTTGAGTAAGGATAAGAACTTTGGTTTTTTAAAAGTTATATCTACCCATCAAATAGGGCATATTGAGTTTGGATCTTTTGAATTTGAATTTTCAAAAAAATCTAATTTTTTCGAAGACCTAAGAATTAATGAAAGTGTTAATAAAAAATTAGCAGGTAATGATTATTTAACGGATCTAAGTAAATTTTTTGATATTTTTACTGATAAAAAACTTAGTTTAGATTTATTTACTATTTTTGAAAGTACTAGAGTAGATTCACATATTTTTTCAAATTATCTTGGTATCAGAAATATTTATACTGATATAAGGCAATCTGCTCTTAATAATAGACCTGAGATAAAAGATTTACCTGCTCGAGAAGCTTTAGTAGAATTACTGATTAGAATTAGTCTGGGTCAGAAATCAAAATTATTTACCCCTATTGATTATAGTAATGAGTCTAAAAAATTAAAATTTTTATTGAAAACTATTTCATCTGATACTGCTGATGTTGAGGACTCAGCAGAGGCCACAATTAGAGCTTATCATTTATTAAGTGATATAAAAAATGAACATGTTGAAGATGAAAATTTTGAAGAATTTGACCCTGATGATACTGATCAAGAATTTGAAGATGAAAATTTTGAAGAGGATGAAATTATAAAAAGTTTGTTTTCTGAATATTATAAAAATAATGAAGAAATTCAAGATTCTTCAGATGTGAATGAAAATTTAGATAGTGATGAATTAGAGAATGAATATTCATCTCCACAAGATATTGATTACAGAGGTGAATTTAAGCCAGAATTATCTCAATTACTTTCTCAGATGGAGTACTCAGAAAATGAAATCAATGAACAGGGTACTAATGAGCCTATTACGCAAGAACAACTTGAGGAGATGCTAAAAAATTCACCTGAAATGGAACAACTTGATCAAGATATCAATCAATCTGATGATTCTAAACTTTCGGATGTAATCGAAAATCTAATGAAGGAGTTAAGTAATCGAGATTTAGATAATAACCAAAATGACTCTGGTTCCATTCAACATATTGATGAAGATGGGGGGCCATTAACAGCAATTGAAGATGGTTCTTATACTTATGATGAATGGGATTTTAGAGCTTCTGAATATAAAAATAATTGGTGTATGATTAATGAAAAAGTTATGCCTGATGGAGAATCTGAATTTTATAATAAAACTCTAAATGAAAACTCTCATCTACTTTTCCAAATCAAGAAGCAATTTGAGCTTTTTATCCCTGAAATGTATAGAAAACAAAAAAGGTTGATAGATGGTGAAGAACATGATCTAGATGCAGTTTTGGAGGCTGTTATTGACTTAAAGAGCGGGATTTCCCCTGATGAAAAATTGTATTGGAGGAGAAATAAACATGAACGTTCTGTTTCTGTAGCATTCTTGTTAGATTTATCCGCTTCAACTGCTGAAGCAATTGATGATACAAAAAAATCATCAGATGAATGGGGTGCTCCAGATGATCCAGTTGAATATATGGCTTGGCTTAGATCAAGGAGAACGGATGGAATTAGAAGAGCATATAAAAGAATTGTTGATATTGAAAAAGAAGGTATTTCTCTATTAGTTAATTCATTAGAAAATCTTGGTGATACTTATGGAATTTATGGTTTTTCTGGTTATGGAAGAGAGAATGTTGAATTTTACACAATAAAAGATTTAGATGAAAAATTCACAGATATTATACCAAAGAGAATCGATAGAATTTCTCCACTTCATGCTACAAGAATGGGACCTGCAATTAGACATACTATTCATAAGCTTTCTGCAGCTGATACGAGATCAAAATTTTTGTTTTTAATTTCTGACGGTAGGCCTCAGGATAGAGGCTATTCTAGAGAAGGTGTTGAAAAAGAATATGCTGTTCATGATACAAGGCAGTCTTTAATAGAAGCTAAAAATCAAGGAATAACTCCTTTTTGCTTAACAGTAGATAAATCGGGGCATGATTATATGAAGACTATGATGGAAGATTTCTCTTATGAAGTGCTGACTGATATAAGTATGTTACCAAAAAGACTCCCTCAACTTTACAAAAATCTAACTACTTAGATTATTTATATAAGATATCTTCATTAAACAACTCTAGTACACTTTCAGCCCATTCCTTTTTTACTTTTACAACATCCAAGGTTTCCATAAGTATTGCGTAATGGCTATCTTCACCTTCTACCTCATTACCTATTGTCATTGTTATAGCAGTAACCTCTGTTACATTATTTTCAGTTTTTCTTTCTATTCTTACATAAATGTATGGGTCATTAACTGTTGTACCAAATATTTCATGAAATGTTTCGTCTTGAACTATGTCTAAGTAATGAGCTCCCACTATTTCTGGACTAGCAATAATATTTACTTTATTTAAAATTTTAGATCCATCAGCTAATTCTGAACCTCTACAAGGCTCCGATTTAGGAGGAATTTCACAAATATTCCATACTCCAGTTTCTCTATTTCTACCATAACCTCTTACAACCTCATTATTCTTAAATAATAATATTTCAGTTGGTTTACCACCTTCTACAATCCCAGATATAAACCAATCTGGGTAGGGCGGATCTTCAACTAATCTGGTAAGTACTGAATCCCACAAAGAATCAACTACAACTAATTGAGGATATCCTTCTATTTGAGCATAATTCTTTTTTCCGTCCGGTGTTAGATTTCCAATTAGTAATTTTATGAAAGTCCCATCATTTATAGTTAGCTGGATTTCAGTTTTTGGTTCGTCAATACCATATTTTTTAGGGTCATCAATTTCTTGACTTATAACTCTTTGTGTTTTAGGCCCACTAAGTAACTGAGTAATTCCACCCCATCTGTACAAATCTGTTGGGATTTTATTTAATTTTTCAAAATACCATCTATTTGAATCTTTATCAAAATACCAACTATTTTCTAAATTTTTAGTCTTAATATTAATATTTTTCATGTCTTTGGGAGCAATAGTATAAAAGAAAGGAGGTGCTGGCTCTTTATTTATATTGTCTGGTTCAGTAATAAAAAAAGTAAATAACATTATAGATAATGAAACTATAATTACAAAAATAGATAAAAAACGAACATTCATATTTTATCTACGTCTCCACCATTTCCATACACCATATAATCCTATGATTGTAGGCATAAGTAACCATCCTGACCATCTAATAAAGTCGCGCTCATTTTTAGTTAGAAACATCTGTCTATTAGAGTCTGTTTTTGATCGTATTGAGATTAACTCAAAGTCCTTAGCTAGGTAATTTATTGTATTTACAAAAAGATCAGAATTATTTGCTGATTCTAAATAGTTATTACTGAAAAAGTCTGTGTCACCAACCAAAACAATGCTCGAAGTTGAATTTTCAGACGATGAATATGCTCTATTTGGTAATTCTCCATTAATATCAACTATCACAGATAATGGTAACGGACCAGGCATTTCAGAATTAACATCAAATTCTATTAATTCTTTATCTAGCTCTGACCAGCTACTTATTGTTGAAGATGCCAGTATAGCTTGCTGTATAATTGGATTTTCATTATCATCAAGAGGTATTGTCTGTGGGTCAATAGACCAACCAAAATGTGTTGACCCTGGTAAATATAATACATCAAAATCATCTGTTATAGGATGAGGTGGTAGCTGGCTATTACTACTCTTTACTTGAACAAAAGTAGGATTAGGTGCAACAAAACTAGCTACATCAACAACTTCACCAACTCCAACAGAAACAGCAAATCTAGATAAATATTGTTTGAAACTCTCAGGTATTACATCAGGTTCAAGTGATAATAAAATACCCCCGCCAGTCCTTGTATATTGCAATAGTGCTTCTTTATCTATTGCAAGTAAGTCTTGGGTTGGATTAGCAAAAACAATTGCTGCTGGTCTATCTTCAGGTGAGCCAAAATTTAATACTGTTTGAAGTTCTTGTAATGTCCAATTATCAACGGCATAATTTTCTCTTAGTAATGATAAACCGGCTAGTCCAATGTTGTCAGGTGAAATTATATCCGTTACATCTCTCTCAGAATGACCAGTAATAAAAACGACAAGTTTTTGCTTCATTTGGTTTATTATCAAAATTGCTGTTACTAAATCTTGTTCAGTAAAAACATTTGGGCTAATATTTGGGTTTCCACCCTCAATAACTTCTGTTCTTAGGCTTTCAGTACCTTGAACAGCTAATGCAGGGAATTTCGAAACTCCTAAACTAATTGCATCATTTGGATTAAGCTCAGGGTCTAAAACCTCATAAGATAAATCGTAAATGCTTGATCTTCGCTTGAATTCACTTAGCATGTCTTCAGTGTCACGCCATGCTGCAGCCCCAGCTGAGGTGTCTCTCTCAAAAAAAGCTGTAATCTTAATTGGTTCTCTTATATTTTCAAGTGTGTTAACAACCTGTTCTTCAAGAAGAAATTGTTTTGTTGCAGTTGTATCAATTCTTAGCCAACCTGCAGGATTAGGTTTATTTGAAGATACGTATAGAGTGATATTTAAAATTATTGCAATTAATATAACAAAAATAAAAACAATTGCTGTATTTATTCCATATCTCCCTCGCCTCCCAAAAATAGCTTTTCTAACTGTAGCAAGTGAAATTAATCCATCTATTATAAGTAGGATTAAACCAATTGTACTAATTATTAAAGCGGGTCTTTCTAGGCCTCTTAAGAAAATCCAAATTAATATACCTAGTAATAAAGTTGTGACCCCAATTAAGGCCAGTGATTGCCTTAATGATTTATTATCCTTAGTCAAAAATTTAAGTAAAGATTGTTTATTTTTTGTAGTATCTGGTTTAGGTCTAACTTTTTGGTTTATTTCTTCAGGCATAATATTTTTATCTCCATCTTCTAGATTCAAGTACTAAGGTTGTTAGAACTAAAAATATTGCAGTTACTGATATATAGTAAACTATATCTGTCATAGAAATTATTCCTCTTGCAAAATCTGCGAAATGTCCTCCTTCAGCGACGCCAAAACTATCTAAGTCAAAAACGGAGAAAGATGCACCAAGTTGAAAACTATCTAATACCTTTGCTGCAGTTCCAGTAATTCTTTCACTTATAAAATCAATGATTGTTAATCCGGTAAGAATTCCTGAGCCAACAACAAGTCCTACAATTTGATTGCTACTTAGAGCCGAAGAAAATAATCCAACAGCAAGTGTTGCTGAAGCATATAAAAGCAATCCAAATAAACCTGATAAAAGAGGGCCTATATCAGGGTCACCGTAAACGAACAGAACTAAAATAAAAAAGAAAGATAATAGAATCATTATAAAAATCATAAAAAATGCTGCAATAAATTTACCAACTATAATTTCAAACTCCCTTAATGGCGATGTAAGTAGTAATTCTAAAGTTCCAAGTTTTTGTTCTTCAGCAATTAGTCTCATGGTTAAAGCAGGAGACATAAATATCATGAAAAAGACTGCTCCAGCTAAATAACCTCTTATAGAAGCTTCTGCAAATGCATCTGAGACTGACGCAACGAAGAAAAACCCAGTAATTGCAAGAAATGCTGCAGCTACTACATAAGCCATAGGAGAAGCAAAGTAGGTACGAATTTCCTTGAGAGCTATAATAGTTATAAATCTCATTTTTCACCTAGTTCTTCTTCAGTTGTTAGTTCTAAAAATATTTCTTCTAAAGTCATAGGTAGGGGAGTGAGGTTCGTTAGTCCCCAACCATTATCAATGATATTTTTTGAAATTAACTCAGAAGCTTGTGAATTTGGTTTGGCATCTACAATATATGGAACCGAATTTTCTTTTTGAGATCTCTGAATTTTTGAAGCATTTTGATCGGACCTTGCATCAATAACAATAGATATATCTCTCATTTTAGAAATGAAATCATTAGAATCATCATTCGTTATTGAAAGTTCTATTCTTTCAAAAGTTTGAAGTTTATCTGATAATGATTCAGGCTTATCATCTGCAACAATTCGTCCATCATTGATTACCAAAACTCTTTTACAAATTGCACTAACTTCAGGTAATATATGAGAACTTAATAACATAGTATGTTCTTGTCCTAAATCGCTAATTAGTTCTCTAGTTTCAACAACTTGAATTGGGTCAATACCAATTGTAGGCTCATCCATTATAAGTACTTCAGGATCATGTAAAATTGCTTGAGCAATACCTGTTCTTTGTCTGTAGCCCTTAGATAATCTGCCTACAAGTGTGTTTCTATAGTCACCAAGTCGCACCATATCTATAATTTTTGGTAATCTTTCATTTACCCAAGTTGTACTCATGCCTCTTATTTCTCCCATATACTTTAGGTAATCAGTTACAGTCATATCTAAGTACAGAGGAACAGTTTCTGGGAGATATCCAATATGCTTACGAACTTCTAATGAGTGAGATACAACATTATATCCTCCAACTGTTACTTCTCCGTTAGAAGGGGGAGTGAATCCTGTAACAACTCGCATAGTTGTAGTTTTACCTGCTCCATTTGGGCCTAAGAAACCTATAATTTCCCCTTTTAAAACTTCAAAAGAGATATCAATGACCGCAGGATATGGGCCATAATTTTTCGACATATGTTCAATTTTTATCAAAAATTCAAATCCTTGTATGATTAATATCACTTTATTTTATTATAATTAACACGTAAGTGTTGTTATTACAGTGTACTATTCTATCAATGTCTTGATAGATTTTGATGCAATTTTTTTTACAATATATAAAATATTTTAATATTTATGAGTGATTTTATAACAGAAAATAATTATTTAGATCATGCTGCTACTACTTATGTGAGGGAAGAAGTATTAGAAAAAATGCTTCCTTTTTTTACTGAGAAATTTGGCAATCCATCTAGCCTATATGATATTGCTCAAGAATCAAAAAACGCAATTGAAGAATCGAGGGAAATTTGTGCTCAGATACTAAATTGTGATCCAGCAGAAATTTATTTTACCAGCGGGGGTTCTGAATCAAATAATATGGCAATTAAGGGCTTGCAAAGTAGTAATAATATTGACTATAGAGTTATTTCTTCATCTGTTGAGCATCATGCTGTAATTCATCCAATTGAACAACTGTCAATAAGAGGTGTAGATGTAGTTTTCATAGATGTTAATAATGAAGGTTTAATTAATTTACAAACTTTTAAAGAAAAAATTAGTAAATCAACAAAATTAGTTAGTTTCATGTATGTGAATAATGAAACGGGAGTTATTCAAGATTTAAAACTTATATCTAAAATTATTAAGGAATTTCAAGAAAATAATGAATCCGAAATTATTTTTCACTCAGATGCTGTTCAAGCGCCAGGCAAACTTTCTCTAGATACTGATATTTTAGGGGTAGATCTCATGAGTATTTCTGGCCACAAAATTTATGCTCCAAAAGGAATAGGATTGCTGTATAAAAAAAATGGAATTCAAATCCATCCTCTAATTAGTGGCGGAGGACAAGAAAATCAATTAAGATCTGGCACAGAGAATGTTCCTTATATTGTTGCATTTGCTGAGGCTCTTAGACTTTCAGATATAGAAAGAAAAGACAATGAAATAAAAATGAAAAAATTATCTGATTTATTAATTTCTACACTTGATCAGCGAATAGGCAATTATAAATTAAATAGTTCAAGAAATAATTGTGTGCCTGGGATTATTAATCTTAGTTTTCCAGGCTATGAAGGTGAATCAATAATCATTGGTCTTAATTTCAAGGGGATTTATGTATCCAGTGGCAGTGCCTGTAGCTCAGCTTCTCTTGAACCTTCTCACGTTTTATCTTCTATGGGACTAACTAAAGAAGAATCCTTATCCAGTATAAGAGTTTCATTAGGTATATATAATAATGAAAATCACATATTTGAATTTGTAAACGCATTAGAGGCGGTTTTAAACCAACTTGCTTCTTATAAAAGATAAAAATTTATGTATTATAATTAGATGATTATGAGGAAAATATGAACAGTTATACTTTTAGTAATAAAATAAATGAAGAAGAAAAGCTTTTATACGAAGAAAAAATTAATAAATCTTTAGCTTATTTGAAAGATAATCTATATGAATATGGCCCTAACCTAAAAGACTCTGATTTAACATACGTCGTTGATAAAATTGAAGCGCAATCATCTAATATATTACGGATATATTTTGAATTTAGAGATGAAAAAAATGTCAATTCTCAATCTGGTTTAGAGTATATAGACATTGATAATAATGATGTAGTTCAAGTTAGAAGAATTATTAGAAAACCTAAAGAAAATTTTCCATGGCCAATATTTACTATAGCTGTAATATCATTATTGTTTGCTGCTCTTTTTGTATCTTATAGAGTCTATTGGATGGATACTGATGGTGACAATTTATATCTAGCAGGAAGATCATTATGGATAAGATCTGAAGAGCCTGTGGAGCAAAAATATATAACTTATGTGGGTAATGATTTAAATGGAAATGAACAACACTGGGCTGTTTCGCCTCAACAGGAAAAAAATAATTTAATGTTTGTGAAATTAACGTTAATTAATTATGGGGCAGGAACTGTGAAAATAGTCATAGATGAAAAAGCCTCTACACTCTATGATGATAAATCGGTACAATATAAACCATTAAATCCTATAGAAAATGTTTATACTTCAGAAAAAAATGATGCATATAGTGTAAAAGATTTTATACCTTTATGGGGTCCTGTACAATTAGATCCACAAGAACAAATTACTGGTATGATGATTTTTGAAGTCCCTCCGTCTATTAAGGCTGAACAGTTGAAATGGGATGCTGGCGACCTAATAATGTTTACATACTAAAAAAGTTTTGATTCAAAAAAAATCTAAAAATATAAAAAATAAAATTTCTCCAGGTAGAAAACAATATCTAACCCTCAAAGAACAAAATTCAGATTCATTACTTCTTGTTAGAATGGGAGATTTCTATGAAGCATTCGGTGAAGATGCAATCAAATTATCCAAAATATTAGGAATAGCACTTACATCTAGAGACTCAGGAGGAGGTCAAAAGACTGAATTATCAGGTATACCTTATCATTCAATTGATAAATATCTTTCGAAGTTAGTTAATGCTGGGGTAAAAATAGCTATAGCCGAACAAACAAGCGATCCAAAAAAAACAAAAGGTCTTGTATCTAGAGAAATAACAAGAATTGTTACTTCTGGGACAGTAACAGATCCTGAATTATTAGATAAATACTCGAATAATTATTTACTTGCTATATCAAAAGTTAATCAAATTTATGGATTAGCTTATCTAGATATTTCAACAAGTGAATTCAAAGTTTTAGAAATACCAAAAGAACAAGTTATTTCTGAGATATCTAAAATATCTCCTAAGGAAATAATTATTGATGACTCTGTAAAAAGAAAAGAAATTTCAGACTTTAGCAAAAACAATTTTAGATTGACTAAAATGCCTAAGGCAAATTTATTAAACTCAAAGGAAAATATATTAAAGCATTTTAAAAAAGAATCTCTTTCTGAATTAGATTGTGATACCTTAAGTGCCGGGATTATTTCAATCTCAAATACCATATCATATGTCTCTGATAATCAGATGGGCAATACCTCTCAAATTACTTCTATTGAAGTATATAAAGTAAGCCATTTTCTCCAATTAGATAAAAAAGTTATCCAAGACTTAGACCTTTTAGATAATGATGATTCCAACAGATCTTTATTCTCGATATTAAATTATACAAGTACACCAATGGGAGCAAGAAATTTAAAATCATGGATAATTAGACCTTTGATACAAGTTGAAAATATTTTAAATCGACAAAATATAGTTGAATATTTTATCAATAATTCAGAAGCTATTATTTTGCTGAAAAATTTGTTATCTGATTTACCTGACCTTGAAAGATTATCTAATAAAATATTAGCTAAAAGTGTTAACCCTCATGATTTAATATCGATTAAAAATGGAGTTGGAACTTTACCAGATATTCTAAAAATATTAAAAAATAATAAAATTCAATCTAATTCTGTTATTGGTAAAATTGTGAAAATTGATGATTTAGTATCTCTTATAGAGCAATCTATAATGGATGATCCTGCATATATGGTAGGTGAAGGAAAGGTAATAAGAGATGGATACAATAAAGAATTTGATGATATTAGAAATATTTCTAATGATGCAAGAATCTCAATAGCTAATCTGGAATCTGAATATAAAGAAAGAACAGGAATAAAAAACTTAAGAATTGGGTATAATCGAGTTTTTGGTTATTTTATTGAAGTATCTAACGCTAACAGACAATATGTTCCAGATGACTTTCAAATCAGGCAAACATTAACTAATTCTGAAAGGTATATAACAACTGAAATTAAGGATTTAGAGTCCAAAATTTTAAATGCCAGAGATTTGATATCAGAAATTGAAAAGGACTTATATCTAAAATTATGTGATGAAATAAGTTATTACACTAAAATAATTATGCTTAATGCTAATACTATTGCAAATTTAGACTCAGTTCTTTCTTTGGCAATTGCTTCCAAGAAAAATGAATGGTCAAGGCCAGTAGTTAATGATAGTCATGATATAAGATTTATTGAGTCTAGACATCCAATAGTTGAGGCTAATATTGGTCAAAATATGTTCATTAATAATGATATTATCTTATCTAATCAAGAAGAACAAATAGCGATTATAACTGGACCAAATATGTCTGGAAAATCAACATACATAAGACAGGCAGCTATTCTGGTTATCATGTCTCAAATAGGATCAAATATACCAGCAAATAAATCAATAGTTGGAATAGTTGATAAAATTTTTACTCGCGCGGGTTTATCGGATGATATAGCTGGCGGTAATTCTACATTTATGATTGAGATGCTTGAAACAGCCTCTATATTAAATCAATGTACAAACAGGTCTTTAGCAATATTGGATGAAATAGGTAGAGGGACATCAACATATGATGGTTTAGCAATCGCAACAGCAGTAGTAGAATTTCTTCATAATACTCCTACAATTGCTTGTAAAACATTATTTGCCACTCATTATCATGAGATGACTGAAATATCATCTTATTTGCCTAGAGTTAACAATCTAAAAGTTCAAGTTTCAGAAAATTTGGATGATGTTATATTTCTCCATAAAATTATTAAGGGTTCTGCAAATAAATCTTATGGAGTACATGTAGCTAAACTTGCAGGAATACCAGAAAATGTAATATCTAGAGCTAATAAGATTCTTGAATCTTTTGAAAAAGATTCAAGAAATAAGCTTACTGATGAACAACAATTAAATATGAGCTTATTTGAAAATAGTAAAAAACAAATCACGGAAGAACTTATAAATCAGATAAAGAGTATTGATATTGAGAATATAACTCCTGTTGAAGCTATAAATAAATTGTATGATATAAAAAATTATATTATCAATCAGGAGGACTAAATAAATGAAATTAGGCTACTTTAATATGCCATTACATCCTCCTGGTTCAGATCATACCAAAACTTATCAACATGACATAGATCAAATTATTTTTCTTGATAAGTTAGGATACGATGAAGCATGGATAGGGGAACATTTTACTGCTGAATGGGAAAATATTCCTGCACCTGATATTTTTATATCTTTTCTCTTTGCAAAAACTAAAACAATTAAACTTGGTACAGGTGTTAATTGCTTGCCCAATCATAATCCGTTTGTGTTGGCACATAGAGTTGCTCAGATTGATCATATGTCTAAGGGAAGGTTTTTATGGGGTATTGGTTCTGGGGGATTTATTGGTGATCTTAAGTTATTTAGACATGATAATGAATTAGGCACTAATAGAGAAATGACTAAGGAATCCTTAGACTTGATATTTCAAATATGGAGAGATCCTAAACCAGGAATTTATGAAAATAAATGGTGGTCTATAGAAATTCCAGAAGAAGATAATGAAATTGGACTTAGAACTCATCTAAAACCATTTCAAAAACCACACCCTCCAATAGGTGTTGCTGGAGTCTCACGTAACTCAGAAACATTAAAATTAGCTGGGATGAATGAATGGTTGCCACTAAGTATTAATTTTGCGCATACGAATATATTAAAATCTCATTGGATTTCAATTGAAGAGGGAGCACGCAAAGCAAAAAAAATACCAAATAGATCTAATTGGAGAATATCAAGAGAAATCATAGTTTCTGAATCTAGAGAAGAAGCGAAAAAAGAAATATTGAATGGTGTTATTTCTAGAGATTTTGAAGATTATTTTTTAAGAATGCTTCCAAAATACTCATCCTTAGAAGTTTTGAAAAAAGACCCAAATATGCCAGACTCTGATATTGATATAAATTACCTAATGGATAATATATTTATTTATGGAACACCCTCTGAAGTTTTAGAGCAAATTGAAGAATTAAAACATACGGTTGGAGGCTTTGGTACATTATTAGCCATGGGGCATGAATGGAATAATGAAGAATTTTGGAAAAGTTCAATGACATTATTAAAAAATGAAATAATACCTAAAATAAAGTAAATGTTGATATCAGGCATAATAGTCGGCGAACTTTATACTAACTGTTACTTAGTATCAAATAAATCTGAATGTATAATTATTGATCCAGGAGCTGACCCCAACAAAATTATAGAATTTTTGCAGTCAAAAAAGCTCACACCTAAACTGATTATTTCTACACATTATCATGCAGATCACATTGGTGGAGTTAAAAAATTAGTTGAAAAATTTGATATTGATTTTGCTTTAGGGAAAAATGATTTATATTACTTGGATAATCAACCAACTTGGGTTTCTAATCTAATTACATCATACGAAAAACCACCTTTACCAGACATATTATTATCAGACGGAGAAAAAATTAATATTATAGGTTTAGAAATTAAAATAATTGCAACTCCTGGTCACACTCCTGGGAGTATTTGTATTTATCTAGAGGATAATATATTCACAGGAGATACACTATTCAAAAATGGAATAGGTAGAGGTGATTTACCAGGTGGTGATATTGATGAGGAGATTTCTAGTATAAAGAAAAAACTTCTTAATCTCCCAGATGATGTCAATGTTTTCCCAGGTCATGGTGAATCAACCAAAATTATAAATGAAAAAAATAATAATATTTATCTAGAATAAGCTAGGTTATATTTTAAATAAATAGTGGACCAAAAATTAGAGATACAATAGCCATTAATTTTAGTAGTATATTTATTGCAGGGCCAGAAGTATCTTTGAATGGGTCCCCCACTGTATCTCCAGTAACAGCTGCAGCATGGGTATCTGAACCCTTTCCGCCAAAATTACCTAATTCTACATACTTTTTAGCATTATCCCAAGCCCCACCAGCATTAGCCATAAATATAGCAAGTAAAAATCCTGCAACAATCGATCCAGCTAACATGCCACCTAAAGCTTGTGCTCCAAGCAATGAGCCAATTAAAATTGGAGTGATTATAGCAATTAATCCAGGTATTATCATTGCTCTTAGTGATCCAGCAGTACTAATAGCTACTGCTCTAGCGGCATCAGGTTTTACACCTTTTTTGCCTTCTTTTAGGCCAGGTATTTCCCTGAACTGTCTACGCACTTCTTCTATCATTGAACCTGCAGCAGAACCAACAGCTTGCATAGTTAATCCTGAGAAAATAAATGGTAATAGTCCACCAATGATAGTACCTATTAATACTTCAGGCTCTAATAAATCAAGACTATCTATATCTGTAGTAAAACCATATGCAACAAGCAAAGCTAATGCTGTTAATACTGCTGAACCTATTGCAAATCCTTTACCTGTAGCTGCAGTGGTGTTCCCTAATGCATCAAGAGAGTCTGTTCTTTTTCTGACTTCAGGTTTTAAATGAGCTTGCTCAGCTATTCCACCAGCATTATCTGCAACCGGACCATACGCATCAGTTGCAAGGGTTATTCCAAGCGTAGAAAGCATACCCACAGCTGCTAGACCTATCCCATATAAACCTGCTAATTCATTAGCTATATATATTCCTACAACTATAGATAGTGTCGGTATTACTGTGCTGTATAAGCCTACAGCTATTCCTGCAATAATTGTTGAAGGATGACCTGTCTCTGATTGTTTGGCTATCCATTTCACAGGGTTGAATTCAAAAGAACCAATTTTTAATCCTTCATATGAAGTAAACCATTCTGTTGATGTTCCAATCACTTGTCCAACTACTAATCCTGTTACAACAACCCAAAATAAATCAAAAGATAATTCTGAAGAAGTATTAATATATATACCTGTACCTAGTAATGATAGTGCACCAGCTCCAAAAATCCCAATTCTGAGAGTCCATAATAGCTTACCCATATCTGCATTATCACCTGTGCGGATTAGTAGCATCCCTATTACAGAAGAGAAAATTCCTATACCAGCTATCATCAATGGTAGTAATGCTTTTGGATCATCTAAAACATAAGTCGTACTTGACACACCACTGGCTGTAATCACAAAGAATGCTAGAGATATAGTAGCTATAATTGACCCAACAAATGATTCGAATAAATCTGCACCCATTCCAGCTACATCACCAACATTATCACCAACATTATCTGCTATAACAGCAGGATTTCTAGGGTCATCTTCATCAAGCCCTGCCTCTACCTTACCCACAAGATCTGCTCCAACATCAGCAGCTTTAGTATAAATACCACCGCCAACTCTAGCAAATAATGCTATTGAAGATGCACCAAATCCAAAACCAGCTATAGTATTAGGGTTTTCGAAAATTAACCACAAAGTACTTACACCTAAAATTCCTATGCCTACAACTGTGAGCCCCATAACTGCACCTGAACTAAATGCTACCTGGAGAGCTTTATTTAATCCTGTTTCAGCTGCTATTGCAGTTCTTGTATTACCTCTGACAGCAATGTTCATCCCTATAAAACCAGCTAAAGCAGAACCTATAGCTCCTGTTATATATGCAATAGCTGTCCAGGGACCTTCTGAAGATATAGCTCCCCCTGAATTTAATTGGTCAATTTTACTATTTTCTAAAATATTATAATCAATAAATAGAGCTAGAATTATAAAAATAAAAAAAACAAAAACGCTTAGTATTGTGTATTCTTTTCTGAGAAATGCTGAAGATCCTTCCTTTATTAATTCCCCAATTTCATTAACGGTGGAATTAGCTACTTTTTGTTTTGTAATTCTTAGGGCAAGTATTCCAGCAATTATTAATCCGAAAATTCCAGCAAAAAATGGGAGATATAAATTTTCCATGTACTCATTGACTCCTGTGTGAGGTAAATTAAATTTGAACTAATGTTAATTTTGTAACATTTATTAAATATATGCAACATATCGAATGTAGAAAAAAATGAATAATTATGCCTTCATTTTCTTATTTGATCAAATTTATTTACAAATTTAGTACATGTATCCATAATATTATCACTTTTTGTTATTGCGCTCGCTATACATATAGAATCTGCCCCAGCGTTTAATACTTCAGTGCAGTTTTCTAGATTTATTCCACCAATTGCTACAATACTTTTTGAAGTATGTTCTCTAACTTTTTTTAAAGTTTCTATACCTGCTGGTCTAGTATCCTTTTTAGTATTTGTTTCGAACATGCTCCCAACAGCAATGTAATCTACGTCATAATTGTCGGAGATTTTAGCTTCTTCATAGTAGTAGCATTAGATGTTCCTATTATTTGTTCTGCAGATAAAATTTTTCTAGCCTTGATTATACTCATATCTTTCTGACCGACATGAATACCGTCTGAATTTATATTCTTAGCTATATTAACATAATCGTTTAAAATAAAAGTTTTATTATAAGATGTAACAATTTTTTGAATTTCATATGCAAATCTAGAAATTTCATCAATTGTTGAAATTTTATCTCTAAGTTGGATTATATTTGCACCTGCATCTAAAACTTGCTTAACTACAAATATTATGTCCCTACCAAGTGTATGCTCAGGGTCTACTATTACATAAATTCCGGATATTTGATTATTTGACGACATATATAATTATTTTTTATTATTTCTGGTAAAGTCTACAGAGATTATTTAAACATTGACTCTCGCAAAAGTTTTTCTGTGTATTTTACTAGGCCCGTTTTCTTTAAGTGCTAACAAATGCTTTTTGGTTCCATATCCTTTATTTGATATGAAATCATAATCACTATATTCTTTATGAAGCTTTATCATTATATTATCTCTTGATACTTTTGCTAAAATCGATGCACTCGCAACGGATTCACTTTTTTCATCTGCTTTAATAATACTTGTTTGGTCAATACTTAGTTTCTCTAATCTTAAAGCATCTATAATAAGGTGGTCTGGCTTTATAGATAAATTATTAACTGCTCTTATCATGGCTTTTTTTACGGAGTAAATAATTCCATATGTATCTATTTCATCATTAGAGCTTGAGCCAATTGCATAATCTAAACACCAACTTCTTAGCCATTCAAATGATTCGATTCGTTTTTTTGCAGATAATTTTTTACTATCATTAACAAGATTTTTTTTTATACTTGGTACTGCGTTTGGAAGTATGGCAGCACATGCAACTACAGGCCCTGCTAATGTTCCTCTTCCAACCTCATCGATACCGGCAATTCTTTTATAATTTTGATCAAGTAATTTTTTTTCAATTGAAAAGTTTGGTAAATTAACCTTTTGTTTCATCTTATTAAGTATTTGTAGGTATTGGTACTTTTATATGTTTGTGATTATTAAAGTCAGCTTCAAGTGAATATTCAATTATGCCTCCACCAATAACTTCCGATTCATAATAAAACACAACTGCTTGACCAGGTGTAATAGCTCTAACAGGATTGTCAAAATTAATGACTGCTTCATTCTTATCATAAGGTATTACTTCAGCGGGTGAATCTGCACCATTATAACGTATTCTTACATTTGCATTTATTGGTTTTTTAGGAGAAGTTCCAGAAATCCAATTAACTTTGTTACATAATAACCTTTTTTGCATCAGATCTTCTGCATGTCCTACAGTTACTTCATTTGTTTGAGAGTTTATTTTAGTGACGTATACAGGTCTATTAGAAATATTTTCAATTGGTAAACCTTTTCTTTGCCCAATTGTAAAGGAATGTATACCATTGTGATGTCCAATTACTTTTCCATTATTTATTATAGAACCACTTATACTTTTGGTTATTTTTGGTTCTATAAATTTTTTATAATCTCCACTTGGTATAAAGCAAATATCTTGAGAATCAGGTTTGTCTGCTACAGAGAGGTTGAGTTTTTTTGCTATTTCTCTGATTTCATCTTTAGAGTACTTCCCAACTGGTAATAACAGCCTGTCCATTTTTTCCTGGTTTAAATTAAATAACACGTATGATTGGTCTTTTGATATATCTTTAGCTTTTACTAATTTATTACTTTTTTTCGATCTTTTTATTTGTGCATAATGGCCAGTTGCTAAATAATCAGCATCCATAAGCTCAGATCTTTTGAGCAAAAAATCAAACTTTAATCTGTCATTACATGCTAAACATGGATGAGGAGTTCGACCTCTTTCGTATTCACTTACAAAATAATTAATAACATGTTGTTCAAATTCTTTTTCAAAATTCAAGAAGTAATGTTTGGCGTTTATTTGTCTGCAGACTTTTCTAGCATCTTCTACATCGTCCATAGAACAACATGACTTATTTAATTTAGCAAAAGATTCGTTTTTTGCAGCAAATAGTCTCATTGTTACACCAACAACTTCGTAGCCTTTTTCGGCTAGCAATGCAGCTGCTACAGATGAATCAACTCCACCACTCATAGCAACGACAACTCTTTTTTTCTTTTTATATGAAGTCATAACGTATATAAGATAATTATTTACACAATATTTTGTATTTATATTTATAATTATATTAATAACATGATAGAAAAAGATATAAAAAAACAATATGAAAACATTGCTAAGTTGGCAGTTGAAGTTGCTTCAGATAGGCTTGGCTCAGATATTGTTTTATTAGACACTAGTGAAGTGAGCTCTTTTTCTGACTATTTTGTTATTATTTCTGCAGAAACAGATAGGCACGTAGAATCAATAGCAAATGATATAACTAGAGCAATTAGAGATGAAAAAATTCATAGAACCCACAAAGAGGGATCTGGAAGTGGAGGATGGATGATATTAGAATTTTCAGGCCTAGTAGTTCACATATTCAAAAAAAATATTAGGCAATACTATGATTTGGAAGGTTTATGGAATAGGTCTAAAGAAATTTTAAGATTACAGTAATTATTCAGTTACCCATTCATCATTAGATCTTATATATTCACATAATTCATTTTCGTCAAAAAACAAATTAACTTCTCTTTTTGCATCCTCATCATTAGCTGAACCATGAATGATATTTCGACCTAAATCTACTGCAAAATCACCTCTAATTGTACCAGGAGGAGAATCAACAGGATTAGTGCTTCCCATAGTCTTTCTTGTTATTGAAATTGCGTTATTACCTTCTAAAACCAAAGCAACAACTGGAGAAGAAGTTATAAATTTTACTAATCCAGTAAAAAAAGGTTTATCTTTGTGTTCTTCGTAATGTTTGCCAGCAAGTTCGTCATTAATTTGGATAAGTTTAATTCCAACGATTTTTAAACCTGTTTTTTCTAGTCTTCCAATTACATCTCCTATTAGGCCTCTTTGGACTCCATCAGGTTTAACTAAAACAAGTGTTTTTTCATTTGGCATTATTTTATCCTTTGTTTTTTTGGAGAACTTATCGTTGGTTCTCTTGAATAAATAGGTTTTATTTCATTATATTCTTTATATGTTCCATCCATAAACATATTTTTCGCTAAATTATTGAATGTTTTTGGGTCTCTAACTATTTTTTCTAATAATATAGATTTTTTTGGTAGATTTTTATCATGGATATATTCTCCACAAAACATATCATTTTTGCCTGAAGTTTCAGTTAGTTTTTCAAAAGTAGATATTCCGGTAGTTGTTTCATTTATATTATATTTTTTCCAGCTAACTTCGTTACGACCAGCATAAATTACAGAAATAATATTAATGTTTTTATCCAGTTTTTCACGAAAAGGTTCAATCTGTATGTCATGAGTTGGTACTCCTATAATGGGTAAGTTATTTGGAGTCGATAATCCTAAGGCAGTAGAAATTCCTACTCTTACTGAACTGAATCCTCCTGGACCTAATGCAACAGCTATATGAGTTAAATCTGATGCTTTAGCCTCCATTTTGCTGAGTAAAATTTTTAAGTTTTTTGTTAGTTCAACTCCATGATTATATTGAGATTCCCAATTATAATAAAAAGACTGTTTTAGGCTCGTTAACCCTATACTTGCGAATTTTGTTGAAGTGTCTATACTTACTAAAATCATTATTTATTAAATTCCTTATTTATTTCAAACATTTCCTTATCTTTATAATTATGTATAGTTATTTTTCGATCATTTTCACTAACACAATGACTTAGATATATCTCAATTGATGGTGGTGGCAAGACACCTTTAGCTACTTCGGGCCACTCTATTATTACTATTCCGTTTTCTAATTTTTCATCAATATTAAGATCAATAGCTTCGTATTCATTTTTTATACGATATAAATCGCAATGATATATTTTTATTTTACTTTCATATTCATGTATAAGGACAAACGTTGGGCTTTTGGTGGATTGTGGCGATTCTAATCCTTCTGATATTCCTTCGACTAACTTAGTTTTACCTGCTCCCAATTCACCATTAAGAAATACTATATCGCCAACTTGTAAGTAATGTGAAACTAATTTTCCTAGTAATTTTGTCTCTATATGCGAATTTGAAATTATCTCGGTTTTATCCATTTTTTAAATGATCCCAGCCATGGTTATTAACTTTATATATTTTTTTATTTTCATCTAAAATTGTAATTTTTGGATCAGAATTTTTTTTTAATATTTCACCAATAATCTTACCTTGTGGATTGAATTTTCTATTAAAAGAAGAAAGCTTATCTTTATTTCCTATAATTATAAGTTCATAATCTTCACCGCCATATAATGAAAATTGTATTTGTTTTTCCAAAGAATAATTTGATAAATTTTCATCTGTTGGTATTTGATCTAGAAATATTTTAATATCTACTTTACTTTCAATTGATATTTTTTCTAAATCAGAATATAAACCATCACTTAAATCCATCACACATTTAATTTTTTCATCAACGATTTTTTGAGAGATATCTAATCTAGGTTTTGGTCTAAAATGTTTATAAATTAGTTTTTTAGAGTATTTATCACTTAAGCTTTCACCTTTAGAAAGTAAATCTAATCCACCTGCAGAACCACCTAAACTTCCTGTTACATATACTAGGTCACCTGGCTGTGCACTATTTCTTGATAAGAAGTTTTTATCATTTAGGTGACCTATAATAGCAATATTAATAAAAATATTATTAGAACTTACGATGTCTCCGCCAATCACCTCACAATCGAAAGTACTTAAGGCTTCATTTATACCAATGCTGAATTCTAAATACTTGTCTTTAGGATAATCTTTTGAGATACCTATAGTAACTAAGGCGTAATCAGGAATGCCTCCCATTGCTGCTATATCACTTAAGTTTGAAACTGCGCATTTCCAACCTATATCAATCCACTTAGAATTATTCGAATGAAAATGAACTCCATCAACCATGGCGTCAGTTGCAAAAACACTTCTTTCAGAAAAATTTGTAAATACTGCTGCGTCATCACCGATATCTCTTAAGATGTTTTTTTTCTTGCTAGTACTTTTGCCTTTATTTAAGTCTTGTATTAAGGAAATAAATTTTTGTTCATTTGTAATATTTAGTTTTTTAGCCATTATTAAATTATAAATGCTAACTTTTTTTTAAACTAATCAAATACAATTGAAATTTAGTAAGAGAGGGATAAAAATCATGCCGATAGTAAATATATCATTATATTCGGGTAGGACTAGTGAACAAAAATCAAAAATTGCTAAAGCAGTAACTAAGGCAATTTCTGAATCTGCAAATGTTAATGATTCTGACACAATAATTTTATTTCATGATATTGAAAAAACAAATTGGGCTAATGCTGGTAATCTTGTTTCAGATGTATAAAATTATAATATAATAATTTTCATGGAGCGCTAGCTCAACTGGCAGAGCAATTGACTCTTAATCAATAGGTTCCGGGTTCGAGTCCCGGGCGCTTCACCAATCTCAATCTGAACTTAGAGAAATCTCCTCATTTTTTACTTCGATTTCATTTCTGTCCACCACTTTGTCCACTTTGGAATTATCTGATTTTGACTAATTTCTGTTCTGTAAATAAAATGATTTTATGAAAATAAAAAAGAGTGATGATTATATATTTGGTAATATTCCTGGGGTAAGTGTTGGAGATGTTTTTGATTCGAGACCAGACCTTGCTAAATCAGGAGTTCATAAGCCCTGGCAGGCAGGTATTTGGGGAAGAGAACAAGAAGGTGCATGTTCTATTGTACTTTCAGATGGTTACGAAGACGATGTAGATCAACTTGATTATATTTACTATACTGGACATGGCGGTAACAAAAACGGAAAACAAGTTGCTAATCAAGAGTTTATTAGTGGAAATAAAGCATTAACAATAAGCTGTGATTATAATTTGCCAGTCAGGGTTACTAGAGGCTATCAATGTGAGTTTGGTCCTCCAGCTGGTTATAGATATGACGGTTTATACAATGTCAGATCATACGATAGAGTAATTGGGATAGGTGGTTTTTATGTATGTCGATTTAACTTAGAGATGATTGATGATATTGAAAACTTTGAAAAAAGTATTAAAAATACTTTGCCGGAAAATTATTCTCCACCTGAAAGAACTTCAAGAACAATAAACAAAATTAATAGAGATGTAAAAAAAAGTGAGACAATCAAGGCTATTTATAATTTTCGTTGTCAGGTATGCAATATTAAATTAGACACTCCTAATGGTGCTATTGCTATTGGAGCTCATATAAGGGCCTTGGGTAAACCTCATAATGGTCCTGATGATTTATCAAATATGCTCTGTCTTTGCCCGAATCATCATGCACAATTTGATGCCTTTTCTTTTTACATTGATTCAAATTCCTTAAAGATTATTGGTCTTGGAGAATTAAGAATCAAAAAAATAAATATATCATCTAAACATAAAATTAATTATGAATTTCTTGATTATCATAGATCTTTATACAAAAAAAGAAATATAAAATAAATGTCAAATCTTAATTTTTTGAACTGACGCCGCTCTTAATCAATAGGTTCCGGGTTCGAGTCCCGGGCGCTTCACCAATCTCAATCTGAACTTAGAGAAATCTCCTCACTTTTTACCTCAATTTCTTTCTTGGGCACAGTTTTGGGCACATTGCAATTATCATATTTTGACTTATTTCCTATAGGTAAATAAAATAATTTTTATGAAAAAGCTTTTTTTGATATTTTTTATATTATTATTAGGTTGTTCAACAGATGATTTATCTGATGTTGATATAGATGCTACCGTAGATGCAAAAATTGAGAATATTTTAGGCCAAGCATTATCTGATTCAGCTACAGCAACTGCCGAAGCCGTGCCTACAGCATTACCTACTGCTCCCGCACCTACAGAACTACCTACTCCTCCCGCACCTACAGCAGTACCTACTGCAAAACCTGCTCCTACATCAACTCCAAGAATAATACCAACTTCCATACCAACTCCAACTCCTCCACCAACGCCAACCCCTATTCGGACATCTACAACTATTGATTTAAGTAAAAACCCTAATGGGGAAGTTTTTTTAGTTGGAACTCATATACAGCAAGGTGTATGGGATATTACTCCAATGTTTGATAGGGCGCATGGTAGCCTAGAAATTAAAGGGAATTTTTATCAAAATCATTATTTTCCAAGCCTAAAACAAAGAACAGTTCGTGTTAGATTACTTGATGATGATAAATTGATTTTTGATAGGGCGTCAATACCTGGTTCATCATTAGTTATTTTTGAACATGTTACAGATTTTTCGGAGTTTCGGAGATTAGAAATTTCAGATTATTATCCACATGCTGGTTATTATCAAGTTGGTAAAGACATTAATCCAGGTACATACAATTTATATAATACTGACGATGATGAAGGTTTAATAAGAGTTTATAAAATTTGGCCTGATAATGATGAAAAACAATGGAAAGAATATTCGGATTCAGATTTACCAGTTAATATCTTTGTAGGTAATAAATTTGAGCTGTCTTTTACATTTGACGATATTATATATTTTGAAGGATTTAATAGATTGAGATTTCAGAAAACATCTTTAAATGATGCTAATAAAGGAAAAGAATTAGCACCCGCTCCTTCTCAGCCGGCTACCGTGGTGCCATCACAACCTCAATCTGCGACAGTAACTCCGCAGGAAAACTCTAATTATAACGAAATATCTTCACCAGAAGCTACATCTACACCTACACCTATAGAAACCGTTAGCCAAAATAACGCAGTAAAAAGTGCTGAGAGCTACTTGAACTTTTCGGCATTTTCTCGAAGTGGTCTAATTGACCAATTAGTATATGAAGGGTATTCAAATCAAGATGCTAGTTATGCTGTAGATAAAATTAGTCCTGATTGGTCTGTCCAAGCAGCTAAGTCCGCTGAAAGCTACTTGAACTTTTCGGCATTCTCTCGAAGTGGCCTTATTGATCAATTAGTATATGAAGGTTTTTTGTTAGACCAAGCAGAGTTTGGAGTAAATCAATTCAGTTCTGATTTGTGGTATGAGCAAGCAGCTAAGTCTGCCGAGAGCTACTTAAACTTTTCGGCATTTTCTCGAAGTGGTCTTATTGACCAATTAATCTACGATGGTTTTTTGTTAGAGCAAGCAGAATTTGGAGTAAATTCAGTAGGCCTGTAAATCAATATTTATAGAACTGACGCCGCTCTTAATCAATAGGTTCCGGGTTCGAGTCCGGGCGCTTCACCAATCTCAATTTGAACTTAGAGAAATCTCCTAATTTTTTACCTCGATTTGTTTTTGTGTCACACTTAATGTCACATTGGAATTATCTTTTTTCTTATTTATTAACGCTACCTTAATTCTTATTTAAGAAAATCTTAATAATAGATTTTTTTTTATTAGTAGTATTAAAATCAACAAAAAAAATTTTAAACGACTATGAAAAGTATAACTTTGATGACTCTAAAAAGACATAAGAGGGAAATTGAAGACAATAATAATCTATTAGTCATACAAGATTTTTATGAAAGATATAACTTAGGTGATCCTAAAGAGATTATGGAAAAGTTAGCTATATGGGAAAAAGAAAATTTTAAACTGGTATGAAAAACTTATTTTTGTAATTGCCATAATTTACATTTTAGTTTTAGTTCTACCTATATCGAGGAAAACAAAATGAGAGATTCCTTATTGAATTTGATACTTATGTTTCTTATATCATCTTATGCAAAACGATATGAGGATATAAATCCTAATAATGATCCGGATATTTTTCTTTCAGATACATTGTATTAAGCCATGAGTTATATTTCATTAAAATATGTTAAATGGTTTAGCGCTGCTCTAACCCTAACAGGAATTTTGCTTTTCTATTCAGACGTATATCCATACAATATGATTCCTCATAGCTTAGGTGTAATTGGTTGGACAATTATTGGCTTTAAAACAAAAGATAAACCATTACTAACAAATTTTTCATTACAAATTCCATTTATTATCATCGGTGCAATAAATGTATTTTTTAATTTCAATATCATCAAATCCATTCTTGAATAAACTTTCTCTCTCGTACATTCTTGCGCGTTCGTATGCTCCCGAACGCGCAAGGAAATCCATGAAACAAAAATTATTTTCCAATCAATAGGTTCCGGGTTCGAGTCCCGGGCGCTTCACCAATCTCAATTTGAACTTAGAGAAATCTCCTAATTTTTTACCTCGATTTGTTTTATGGATACCACTTTGGACTCATTCAAATTATCGTATTTTGACTAATTTTTTTACTAAGTTTAGAATGAATTTATGAAAAAAATATCATTTTTAATTTTTTTAGTATTAATAGGCTGCTCAACATCAAACGAGTTGTCTGGAATGAATATTGATGCAACAGTCGATATTAATTCAGAAAAAGATATAGATAATAATTTAGCCAACTCTTCTGCACTCATGTTAGAAATAAAACCTACACCTTTTTCATCGCCAACTCCTATAGCTTCCCCAACGCCTATACCACCTCCTACATCAACTCCAATTCCAACTCCAATTCCAACTCCAGTTCCAACTCCCATAGGATATGGCAAATTCCCTAACTATACAGCTGAAGAACTAGTTGATCGTAATGCTATGATAATGCTAATAGAAAATAGGGTCTCCTCATGGGGTGCTTATGATAAAGTTCCAGATTATCCTTTTAATAAATCTACTTGGAATTATTGGACTACAGATAACTCTTGTATTGATACAAGAAATCGTGTCTTAATAGAAGAGTCAATTGGGGAAATAGTTATGGCAGGAGACTGCAAGGTATTATCAGGTGAGTGGCGTGATCCATATACAGGAAAAATAATTAATGATCCTGAGTTGCTTGATATAGATCATTTGGTGCCGATAAAAAATGCTCATTATATGGGAGCATGGTATTGGGATGAAGAAACTAGAGAAAATTATGCCAATGATATGACTTTTAATAACCATCTTATTGCTGTTTCATCATCGACTAGCTTATCAAAAGGTTCTAAAACTCCAGATGAGTGGAAACCACCAAATGAAGATTTCTGGTGTGATTATGTAGAGGCTTGGGTTACTATAAAGCAATCATGGGGTTTAAATATTGTTTCTAGAGAAAAAGAAGCATTAATAGAAATGTCTAGAGGATGTGGACCTCGTTTATTCATCAATGATAGGAAGGATATTTTATATGGTGCTGATGCAAATGATATTAAAACAAAGGATAATCCTGATTTTAATCCACCAACTCCCGATCCAGAAATGGGCTTACCTCCAGATCATCCAGACGCACCTCCTATGGTACCTGCTCCTAATTTTCCGGGTAACCCAGGGCCACCTCCACCGACCATTCAGTAAATCTTAGTTTATTTTCTAAATCTCTTTATTAAACTGGAAGTATCCCATCTTCCCCCTCCCATATCCTGAACTTCACTATAATATTGGTCAATAATTTTTGTTATTGGTAGTTCAGAATTATTTTTTTCTGATTCTTCCATAGTAATTTTTAAATCTTTTCTCATCCAATCAACTGCAAAACCATAATTAAATTCGTCATCAATCATAGTTTTATGTCTGTTTTCCATTTGCCAAGATCCAGCAGCACCTTGAGAAATTACTTCTACTACATCTTTCATATTTAGGCCTGCGTTCATACCAAAGTTTATTGCTTCAGAAAGACCCTGAACTAAGCCAGCAATACAGATTTGATTTGTCATTTTTGCTAATTGACCTGAGCCAGCATCACCAAGTAATTTCATTTTTTTACTATAACAATCTATTATATCTTTAGCTTTATCATAAGTTTCTTGATCTCCACCAATCATTACTGTTAGAGCACCACTTTCAGCTCCAGCTTGACCACCTGATACAGGAGCATCTAAAGAGGTAAAATTATTTTCTTTAGCAAATTTATAAATTTCTCTAGATATAGTTGCAGATGCAGTAGTGTTATCTATATATACTGCACCATCTTTGATATTTTTGAAAACTCCCTTTTCACCGAAAGTAACTTCTCTCAGATCATTGTCGTTTCCAACACATGTAAGAATAAAATCAGCTCCTATAGCTGCTTCAGCAGGCGAATCTGATTTGCTTCCTTTATACTCAGAAATCCATTTTTCCGCTTTTGATGATGTTCTGTTAAAAACAGTTACCTCATGACCTGCTTTTGATATAAATCCAGCCATAGGGTAACCCATTACTCCTAACCCAATAAATGCAACTTTACTCATAAATTAATCCTTTATACTAAAATATTATTATATAAAATTTTTAAATAATTTAAAGAAAACTACTACAATAAATTTATTTATCATTTCCATAAACATTATATATTGAAAATAAAAATTCACTTTCCTTTACCTTATGTTTTCAACACAAGTTTAATTTTTTTTGTATTTGGTTTGTTGTAACGATAATATGATTTATATTTATTATTAATATAGTGATACTCAGTATCATTGGTATAATTTCAATATAATGACTATTGACAAAATATTTATTACTATTACCATGTAAGAATAAAATATCTGATACTTAGTATCATTGACTAAGTATTAATTGGAGGAACTAACTTATGAAATTAACTGCTTATAGTGTCAAACTAAAAAAGGTAGTAGAAATTGCTAACCCTGAAATAGTGACAATGAAAAACGGTAGGAAAGCTGTTAAGGGAGTGGCTGCTGAAGACCCATCTTCCAAAGTCTTTCGAATACTAGGTGCAAAAGATTTAGCTGAAGCTGAAAAGCTTATAAACGGCTAAATAATTAATTTTTTTCTCATAAAATTTTCATAGTTTTTCCCAAAAAAATGAATTGAATGAGAATACAGGTTGAGTGTATTGGTTACTCCACGCTCAGCCTGTTTTATTTAAAGGAACTTTCCTTTACCTTGGGCGATTTGACCGGCACTTGGTCCTCTATGTTGATGTATGTGAGCATGATCACCTTCAAGTCTTTTTGCCAAAACATTTGGATTAACTGGCCATTTTAGTACATTACTTATCTTTGCCCATTCTTCCCATTCAGTACTCATTTCTTCAACTCTGTTTTTTTCCTTACTAGATAAATCATTTAGTTCAGTTCTATCTTCTAATAGGTTATATAATTCCCAATCTTTTCCATATTCTTTTACTAATTTCCATTCCGCTTTTCTTATACCCTGATTACCTTCATGTTCCCAATACATTGGTTTTTCTCTAGACCATTTATTATTTAATAAATCTAAGAAGCTCTCACCTTCAAGTGGTTTTATTTTGTTTCCATTGTATTCTCTGGGATATTTCCCATCTGCTGCATCAATTGCTGTCGCAGGTATATCCATAATATGTAATGGTTCAGATTCTATTCTTGGTTCTTTTATTACTGATGGCCAATGGACTATTAGCGGTGCGCTAATCCCCCCCTCATGTATCCATCTTTTAAATAATCTGAATGGACTATTACTTACATTCGTCCAGGGAATTTCATAACTTTGGAAAGTTGTTCCTGGACCAGGTCTCAAGTTTGGTATATTACCAACTCTAACTGCTTGACCATTAACTTTATTTGTTTCCCATTGTGAAGTATTGGACCAATCTCCATCTTCTCGCATTAGTTCTGCACATCCTCCATTATCAGACATGAAAAATATTAGAGTGTTATCTAATTGGTTATTATTTTCTAAACAATCCTTAACTCTTCCTATTCCTTGATCCATGCTATCTATCATTGCAGCATATGCAGCCATTTTTGAATCTTCCCAGTCATGATATTTTGTATTGACCCAGTCTCCTACATCTGAATCCCTCGGGGAAATATCCCACTTTGAATCTATAATACCTAGCCCTTTCATTTCTTCATGTCTAGAAGTTCTGAAATAATCCCAACCTTTTAAATATTTTCCTTCATATTTAGCTATATCTTCTTGTTTGGCATGTAATGGCCAGTGTGGTGCAGTATATGACAAATAAAGAAAAAAAGGATTGTCTTTAGTCATTGACTTATTTATCATTTCACATGCTTTGTCTGACATTGCATCAGTAAAATAATAATCTGGATCATCAATATCTATAAATTTATCTCCATCCATTAAGCTTTCAGGTCTAAAGAAGTTAGACGCGGCGTCCATAATTCCATAAAATTCATCAAAACCTCTTTGAGTTGGCAAGGGATGATTATCTGTTCCAGCTATCCATTTTTCTTTTTCCCTAGGATCCCAGCTTCCCCCCAAATGCCATTTACCAGATAAGTATGTATCATAATTGTCTTGTTTTAAAACCTCCGCAATAGTCACACATTCTTTATTAATATAGCCTCTATATCCTGGAGCTCCTAAATCACCAGATAATTGACCAACTCCTGCTTGATGACCTGTCAGTCCAGTCATTAGAGATGCTCTTGATGGGCTACACCTTGCTTGATTATAAAATTGTGAAAATTTAATTCCATTATTTCCTAATTTATCAATATTTGGTGTTTTAATTTCTGAACCATAACAACCTAGGTCCGAATATCCAAGGTCATCAGCTAAGATAATTATGATATTTGGTTTATTTCTTTTATTTGTATTCATATTTTTAGAATCTTTCAAATCTCAGTTAATTTATATAGGTAAGATATGGTGGAAAAATAAATTACATATTTATAATTGTTATATATCTTAAAAAATAATTTGTAAATATTTATAGTAATTTTTTTGAAATTTGAGATGATGCTTCTAAGAAAGATGACCTGAATTGAATACCCCATTTGCCATTGATTTTTGTTAGTATCCACAATGTCTTAAAGTTATGATATTCCTGTTTTTTTTTATTCCTTCTTGATTGATGAAGTAATAGATGAACTTTGTTTTTACTGGATTGTATAGGTTTAATATCTAAGGTAATAGTATGATCCCAACCTTCACTTTTTAGTTTTTTTGTTTGTTCGTCAAATCCCTCAAGAAATTCTTCCTCTGAAAATACTGAAAATTTATTTTCCCATAATCTTATGTGTGGAAAATGTAAAAATTCAGTACAAATCTTTTTATCTCTTTTATTAAATCCATTATCATTCCAGTGCTTAGCAATATTTATAGCTTCAATCTCGTGATTTTTCATTTTTATTACTAAATCCATGAATCATCTAAACTTTTTAGGAATAGATTTTTTATATCTGTTGCAGTTATTTCTATAGGGCTAAGTTTTGTTACTCTGTGTTGTGGAATAGTTCCTTCTACAAGTTTGTCGATATCGCTTTCTTGGTAACCAAGATCTTTGAGTTTAGTAGGCATACCAATAGCAGACATAATATTTTTAATTGCTCTTGGTAGTAAAATCTCAACATTTTCTTCATTGGCGTCTTCATATCCTAAAGCTTTCGTGACATCAACATGCCTTTTCGGATTGCTTTTAGATGTAAAGTTGAAAATGCTTGGAGCTGATATAGCAACTGAGAGACCATGTGGAATTAGTGGTGTATCAATAGGGTAATCTTTTAAAATAAAATCTTTTACATTACCAGAAATTGCATAAGATAGACCATGACATAGATGTACACCTGCGTTACCAAAACCAACACCAGCAAATGTAGCGGCTAGAAGCATTTGTGATTTTGCATCAAAATTATCCGGATTATTAACTGCTTCAACAATATTTTCTGCGACCATTTTTATAGCAGTCATAGACCATACATCGCTTATAGGATTTGAACCCTGGTATGATGGTCTTTCACCAGGATTATTTCCTTTTACTCTGCTACTAAAAGGGAGGGCAGTGTATGATTCTAGTCCGTGACAAAGAACATCTAATCCACTACATGCAATTATGTTAGAAGGTAATGTTTTTACATTTTCTGGATCTACCAAGCCCATATTTGGCCTTAAATATCTGTGCATAATTCCTGTTTTAGCTTTCATCTCTTCAAGGTCAAAAATCGCTCCCCCAGTTGTTTCACTTCCTGTTCCTGTAGTAGTTGGGATAGCTATTAATGGTTTAAGGGGGCCTGGAACGGGCTCTCCCTTACCAATCGGTGCATTTACGTATGCCATAAAGTCATTTGGATAAGTTGAGTATAGGTTAGCTGCTTTGGCGGTATCCATACTTGATCCTCCACCAATACCAATAAATCCATCTATATCATTATCAATAGAAAAATTTATCGCTTTCTTGAAAGAGTTATCAGTTGGCTCAACACTACATTCTGCAAATAATATAAATTTTATATTATTTTTTTCTAAGGACTTGACCACAGTCATTATACTTTCATGTTCAGATAGATTCTTATCAGTAACTATGAGGACATTCTTGCAACCTAACCTATTGAGTTCCCAGCCTACTTCTTCAGTCACTCCAGGTCCGAATTTGATACTTGAAGTATCTATACTAAATGCTCTATCTTTTATAATTTCCATGGTAAGTATATTATATATTGAAAATCTAAATTTATTGTTATAAAATCAGTTTAATTAAATAATATATCAATAATTGAGGTTTATCTAATGTCCTTTTTAACAAAGTCACAAAAAGATTCGTTCCAAAAGAATGGTTACTTAGTTGTTCAAGATATTTTTGATTCTGAAAATATTATTGATCCTATAATAGATGAGTATGCTATAGTGCTTGATAACTTAGCTCATAAATTATTAGGTGATGGAGTAATATCTTCAGTATATTCTGATTTAGAATTTGGTGACAGAGTTACAAAAATTTACTCAGACTCCCAAGCAACATATTCTCAATATTTTGATTTTTCACTTCCTCAAAATGGTATCGAAGCTGATACACCTTTTTGGGCTGGTCCTGCTGTTTTTAGAGCTCTCACGGCAAAAGGAATTTTAGACATAGCCGACTCTATTGTTGGTGAAGAAGTTTATTCAAATCCAGTTCAACATGTTCGAGTAAAGACTCCAGAATCAATTAGTCCACGGAATGAAAAAGGAAATTTAATTAACGACGTTGCAATTACTCCCTGGCACCAAGATAGCGGTGTTATAAACACAGAGGCTGATAATACAAATCTTCTTACTGTTTGGTTCCCATTAATGGATGCAAATGTTGAAAATGGATGCTTGCAAGTTATACCGGGGTCTCATAAAGGTGATATATTAACCCATTGTCCACAAGATTCAGGTACCCAAATCCCTGAAAAATTATTTAATTCAAATGAAGCAATTCCCGTACCAATAAAAAAAGGTGATGCTCTACTTCTTACAAAAAAAACAGTTCATTCATCACTACCGAATATTAGTAATAGAATTCGTTGGAGCTTTGACTTAAGATATCAGCCTACAGGGCAAGCTACTGGTAGAAATGTTTTTCCAGGTTTTATTGCAAGAAGTAAATCAAATCCTAGTTCTGAACTTCATGACCCCAAAATTTGGTATCAAATGTGGGAAAATACAAGAGATTCATTAGCAGTAGGTGAACAACCAAAATTTAATAGGTGGGATAGTTCTCATCCAGTTTGTGCCTAAATAATCTAAAATTCAAAGTGTTATAATTAATCAAAAAGTAAGTGTGTATTGGAGTAATTTATGACTATGATTGAGGGTCAAAAAGTTCCTGATTTTAATTTAATTGATCAAGATGATCATCAAGTGACATTAGAATCCCTAAAAGGAAAACCAGCTGTATTATATTTTTATCCAAAAGATGAAACTCCTGGATGTACAGTTGAGGCTTGTGAATTTAGAGATATATATTCTGAATTTTCCAAAATGAACTGTGAAATTTATGGAATAAGTCCAGATGACTCAAAGTCACATAATAAATTTATATCTAACCACACATTACCATTTAAGTTGTTATGTGATCCAGATAAAAAAATGATAAAAGATTTTGATGTATGGGGAGAAAAAAATATGTATGGGAAAATTTCTTTTGGTATTGTTCGCTCAACATTCTTAATTGATTCAAAAGGGATTTTGATTAAGAAATGGACAAATGTTAAAGCTAAGGGGCATGCTGAAAAAGTTCAATTGGAACTTTCTAAGTTATAAAAATAATGACGGATCATAAATTTTTTGTGTCGGGGATGACATGTATGGCTTGTGTCAACTCTATAAAAAATGCACTAACCATTCAATATCCAGATTCTAAAGTAAATTTATCGCTAAAAACTTCAGAGCTAACAATTAGTTCCGTTGAAGAAATTTTTTTAGATAAAATTAATAAACTTGTTTCAGAACTTGGTTCTTACAGTATTACAAATGAAAATCCTGCAAATACGGTTAATTTTGTCACATTTAAAACTAAATATAAAAAATCTCTCTTTAGTAGAATTTATAATTATTTTAATGATAAAAGACCTATTTTATTTGCTTTAATTATAATATCGATATCCTCACTTGCATTAGCAAGTAATTTTAATGAAGAAAGCCTGCTCAGAAGTTTTACGACCTTTTATATGGGTATGTTTTTTACAGTCTTTTCTTTTCTAAAGCTTATTAATATATCTGGTTTTGCAAAAAATTTTGCAGAGTATGACTTCATATCAAAAAGAATATTTAAATATGCTTTAATTTATCCTTTTATTGAATTAATTCTAGGGATGTACTTTTTATCAGGAAATTCAAATATATTTATTTATCCTTTAATTGTCATAATAATGATTTCTCAAACTTTTGGTGTTGCAAAGGCAGTTTTTCAAAAACAAAATATCAAGTGTGCATGCATGGGAGATGGAATAAATTTGAGTATATCTGGAGTAACCCTTTTTGAAAATTTAGTTATGATATGTATGAGCATATATATGATTATAGTCGTTTTATAATAGAGCTTTTTCAGCCTAAATTTTACTTGATCTAACTGTTAAGTCATAATCTTCATCATTGATAGATATTTTGTGGTTAATAATATCTTCAATACTGGACTCTTCAGCTTTATATCTAACCCCTAACTCTCCATTTCCTTCCAAGAAATCTGTGCCTTTGACTCCACATGTAGCTGATATAAAAATATTTTCGTCTGTAATTTCAAGTTTTTTTTCTTCTAAAAGCTTTTTATTATATTCCATACCAAGTTTAGAATTTGAGTCATTTAAGTCATGAACATCTTCTTCAGTAGGTTCAAGATTTAATTGTTCTGAAGCAATTTTCATAATTTCTTGATCTGGCTTTGTAGGAGTTTTTCCAAAATATCCTAGTATCATTTTTCCGTAGTTATCAGAGATTTTTTTCCAGTTCCCTTGAACTGTATTTGAAAATGCTTGTTGAAAATAGAACTGTGAAACTGGTGTAACAGAAGTACCATATCCACCTTTTGCCACTACTTCTCTCATATTTTCAATGACCTTATTAAATAGATGCAAGGAATTATTGTCTCTCATCATTTGGGTATTGGCCGTCAATGCTCCGCCTGGCATTGGGGAAAATGGAATTATTGGATCAACAGTTATAGCTTCAGGGGGAAGATAATATTTATCCATTTTTTCAGCAAAGAATTTCTCAACTTCTAGAATTTTTTCTTCATCAATGTCAAGTGTATATTCAGTCCCTCTAAGACTTTGCCACATAGTAAGTATATCTGTCTGGGATGTTCCTCCACTGACAGGAGCCATTGCAAGGTCAATAATGTCAGCACCGGCTTCTATCGCTGCCATATTACATGACACAGCCATCCCAGCAGTATCGTGAGTATGAAATTGAATGATTGTATTATCAGGCAGCATTTTTCTTGCGGCTTTTATGGAATCGTAAACTATAGATGGAGGAGTAGTGCCTGATGCATCTTTAAAAGCTAAACTGTCAAATGGTATATCTGCTTTTAATATTTCTTTTATTTTGTCTGTGTAAAAATTTGCAGAATGATAATAGTCTTCCTTAAGGCTTGGTGGTAACCCCATTAGTGCTATTACTATTTGATGTTTTAAGCCTGCATTGGTTATGCATTCACCTGAATATGCAAGATTTCTAATATCCATGAGTGCATCAAAATTACGAATAGTAGTAATTCCATGTTTCTTAAAAAGTTTTGCATGAAGATCAATTATATCTCTTGACTGTGATTCTAGTCCTACAACATTTGCTCCTCTTGCAAGTGTTTGTAGATTAATTTCATCTCCAACAATTTTTCTTGCGCTATCCATCATGTCAAAAGCATCTTCTTGACAGTAAAAATACAAACTTTGAAACCTAGCCCCCCCGCCAATTTCAAAATTATAATTACCAGCATCTACTGCTGCAGATAAAACAGGTAGAAAATCTTCTGTTTTTACTCTAGCACCATAACATGATTGAAAACCATCTCGAAAAGATGTATCCATAAATTTTATTTTTTTCATAGTTCTCAATTATAAATAATCAACTCTAAATATAGATAAAAATAAGGGTCGAAAAGTGTAAATTATTGAATTTTCATAAAAAAGATTCATCTGAATCAACATATTTCCAGAGGTATAAGCATGCTAGGGTTTTATATGGAGACCATAAATTTTCTAATTTTGACAGTTCATCAAAATCATCCTTATTCTTAACATCTATATTATAAATACTTTTTATCGACTTGTTTAATGCAACGTCTCCATAGGTAAACATGTTAATTCTATGCATATTAAACATCATGTACATACTTGAAGACCATTGCCCCAATCCCTTAACAGAAATCAAATATTTTTCTAAATCAATATCATTAAGATTTTCTAATTTTTCAGTAAGATTTTTATTCTCTAAAAAAAGCTTTGCTATATTCTTTATGTAAGATGTTTTTTGCTTTGAAACTCCTGCGTTACGAAATAAATAATCATCAACTTTATATACATGACTAGGAACAAATTTGGTAATATTATTTTCTAGCCTAGAGAAAATTGTTGAAGCAGCTTTATTGGATAACTGTTGGTTGATAATTATTTTTATAAATTTTGTAAATGAATCTTCTTTTGGTGGTAATTTTACTATGCCATGTTGTTTTATGAGTAATCCTAATTTTGGATCTCTTTTACTTAAATATTCAGTATATTTATTATAGTCAATCTCATTTTTATTCATATTTTTTTTATTTCTAGGTTTTAATGACAAAGATATTTTTTTTTCACAAATATTTGTTGTATATTCATATTATAAACTTGCGTAAGGATAAAATAAATTGAAAATATCAAACATAACCCCCATAGTAACAATGCCAATTGACGGTTTGCCATGGCTTTTTGTAAAAGTTGAAACAGATGATGGATTTTATGGTCTTGGTGAGTGCACTGATTATGCAGTTAATTTGCACCTAGTGAATGGTATTAATTCTCTCAAATCTATGCTTCTTGGTATGGATGCAAGTAATATTGAGAATATATGGCAAACTATATTTCATTATTATGATGACTTAAATGGTCGAGGTTATGTTTCTCACCTTATAAGTGCTATCGATATTGCCTTATGGGATATTAAAGGAAAAGTATTAAATACCCCTATATATAATTTATTAGGTGGTGCTGTCAGAGATAGAGTCCCTTTATATACTCATGTTCAAGATTATAATTCTGACAAAAGAGACAAAAAATTATTAGGCGGTGTTGTTAAGGAAATTCCTTTGCATACTAATGATCAATATCATAATTCTGATGCAGGACGTTTGGAATCTTTAGCTAAAGCTGCAAAAGAGACAAAAAACGCAGGCTATGAAGCTATTAAGACTGATCCATTCCCCTCAAGTATTAATGGATACTCGGGTCCATCTGAGGTCGAAAGACTTACACCTAAACTACTTCGGCTGTCTCTTGAATGGATGCAAACATTGAGAGAGGCTGTTGGTGAAGATTATGAGCTAATGGTTGATGCTCATGCAAGATTCGATGTTGCATCGGCTATTGCTGCTGGGAAACAATTAGAAGATATTAATTTAGTATGGTTAGAAGAACCTATTCATGTAGAAAATCATAATGCCCTTAGGCAAGTTAAAGAGAATGTTAATATCCCAATATGTATAGGAGAACGTCATTTTACAAGATGGGACTATACAGAAATATTTAATAATCGATTGGCTGAATATGTTATGCCAGACGTTGCGTGGTGTGGTGGTATATCTGAGTTAAGAAGAATTGCAGCTCAGGCTGAAGTAAACTACATAAGAATTAGTCCGCACGATGCTTTGGGGCCGATATCAATTGCCGCTGGATTTCAAGTATGTATGACAACACCAAATTTATATAGGCAAGAATGTCTACATACATGGTTTAATACATTTGAAAAAATTATTAATCCCATGTTTACTGTTGAAAATGGTGCTATATTACCAAACAATCTACCTGGATTAGGTTTAGATTTAAATATGGATCAGGTAAAAAAAATATCAAGTTAATCCTGAAACTAATGAATATCTTAATATTACTGATAATGACCAAAATGCAACAAATCAATGGATAAACTGAATTTTTTCAGGAGAGTATTATGGAACAAATAATTTTAGGTATAGTTGGTTTTATCATAGGTGTAATTGCTTGTTCAATTTATTGGAAGCTAAAAATTGACATAAAGAATTCGGAAATCCAGAACCTATTAGATCAAAAAGAACAAATTAATAGTAATACTCAAGATTTAAAAGAAACTTTTACAAATATTGCCTCAGATGCTTTGAAAAATAATAATGAATCTTTTCTTACTTTAGCTAATGAGAAAATGGATAATTACCAGAACCAAGCTAAATCTGACCTTGAAAAAAGACAATTAGAAATTCAGAAATTAATTAATCCAGCTATAGAGACTATTAAAGCGATAGATAATAGAATTGAGAATTTTGACAAAGATAGAATAAGGTCTCAAACATCGACTTATGAGCAGATGAATGTTTTGATTAAGGAGACTTCAGATTTATCAAAAGCTTTACGAGCTCCTAACCTTAGAGGTGCATGGGGAGAGATGCAATTACGAAGAGTTGTTGAAATCGCTGGGATGATAAAATTTTGTGATTTTGTTGAACAGAAAGTATTTACTGATGAGGATACAAGAATAATACCCGATCTTGTTGTCAATATGGCTGGAGGTAAAAATATTGTTGTAGATGCAAAAACCCCTATGGACGCATATATAAAAGCTATTGAAAGTGAAGATAAAAAAATCAGAGAAAATTATATTACTCAGCATGTAAAAAATACAAGAGAACACGTAACTTCACTATCTTCAAAAAAATATTGGGAACAATTTCCCGACTCTCCGGAGCTTGTTGTAATGTTTATTCCTATAGAGTCGGTTTATATGTCTATACTTGATAGCGACTCTTCTTTACTTGAATGGGCAAGCAATAGAAATGTTGTTATTGCATCTCCATTATCATTATTAGCAATATTAAAAGCTTTTGCGGTAGGTTGGAGGGAAGAATCAATGGCTGAAAATGCTAAACAAATTTCTGATTTAGGTAGAGAATTGTATGAAAGATTAAGTGTTTTTACAGATCATTTTGGTCATGTAGAATCTGCATTAGGTAGAACAGTTGACGCATTTAATAAAGCTGTTAGCTCTTTTCAATCAAGAGTTTTTGTTACTGCAAAAAAATTCAAAGATATAAATATTATCGATGAAAACGATACAAGTCTTGAGATGAAACAAATTGATAAAGTTACAAAAAAAATTGAGAAAGAATAATTTAGGAATATTTATTAGCGATTAGTTCATCTACTACATCAGGCTCTGCTAACGTTGAAGTATCACCAATAGTATCAATTTCATCAGTTGCAATTTTTCTTAAAATTCTACGCATGATTTTTCCTGACCTTGTTTTTGGAAGAGAAGGAGCCCAATGTATAACATCTGGTGTAGCTATCGGTCCAATAACGTTACGAACCTGTTTTTTTAATATTTCTTTTAGTTGATCATTATAATTTTCACCAACATTTAAAGTAACATATGCATAAATACCTTGCCCCTTTATATCATGAGGAAAACCAACAACAGCTGCTTCAGCGACAACTTCATGTAGCACTAAGGCACTTTCAACTTCTGCTGTTCCCATTCTATGCCCAGAGACATTTATAACGTCATCTACTCTACCAGTTACCCAATAATATCCATCCTTATCTCTTGTTGCACCATCTCCAGTAAAATAATAACCCTTGTACATATCAAAATATGTTGTTTCAAATCTTGAGTGATCTCCATATACGGTTCTCATTTGACCGGGCCAAGTTTTTTTAATTGCAAGTACCCCTGAAACATCATTACCCATCATTGGTTTACCTGTCTCAGGTTCTAAAATTTCTGGTTCAATACCAAAAAATGGTAAAGTTGCAGATCCAGGCTTAGTAGGAATTGCACCAGGTAAAGGAGTAATTAGTATACCTCCAGTTTCTGTTTGCCACCATGTATCAACAATGGGGCACCTTTCCTTACCAACATTTTTATAATACCAACGCCAAGCTTCGGGATTTATTGGTTCTCCAACGGAGCCTAGAAGTTTTAATGATTTCATCTTGTATTTATTTGGGAATTCATCACCAAGTCTTGCAATTGCTCTAATAGCCGTAGGAGCAGTATAAAATTGATTAACTTTCCATTTTTCTACAATTTGCCAAAATCTATCTGGCTGAGGATAGGTGGGTATACCCTCAAACATCAAAGTAGTTGCTCCATTAGCTAATGGACCATAAATAATGTACGAATGACCAGTTACCCAACCTATATCAGCTGTACAAAAATACACATCATCTTCTTGGTAATCAAATATATATTTATGTGTTTGAGAAGTATATATCATATATCCTGCAGTCGAATGTAGAACTCCTTTTGGTTTACCTGTAGATCCAGATGTATATAGTATGAACAAAGGGTCCTCAGATTCCATAGGTTCTGATTCACATGTTTCATCAGCAGTTTTCATTAAGTCATCCCACCAATGATCACGGATGGGTTTCATATCACAGTCAATTTCTTTATTTTTAATTCTTTCAACAACAATACAATTATTAACTTTACTATTCATAATTTTTTCAGCAATATTAATTGCTTTGTCTGCTAGTGGCTTCATTGGGATTGGCTTATCTCCACGGTATGTACCATTACATGTTATTAAAGTAGAGCAACTTGAATCAGCAATTCTATCCGCTAAGGCTTCTGATGAAAAACCTCCAAAAACTATTGAATGAACTGCACCTATTCTTGCACATGCAAGCATAGCAATAGCTAATTCTGGAATCATAGGCATATATATAGATACTCTATCGCCTTTTTTTACACCCTTAGATTTAAGTACATTAGAAAATTTAGAAACTTCATTGTGTAACTCTTTGTAAGAAATAATTCTATCTTCTCCTGGTTCATTGCCTTCCCAAATTATTGCTGTTTTATCTGCACGTTTTTCTAAATGTCTATCAAGGCAGTTGTAGGATATATTTGTTTTACCGCCTTCAAACCACTTGATGTCAACTGGGCCATTACGTAAATCATAATTATATGTTCTTACCTTATCCCATTTCTTATACCAAAAATATTCGGATGCTTTTTCTTCCCAGAAAGATTCAGGATCATTGATGGATTTTTCATATTCTTTTTTGTAATCTTCGAAATTCTTAAAATAAGCTTTATCGCTAAAAGAATTATTTGGATAATAAAATTCTTTATTTGTCATTTTTCACCATGTAGTTTCAATGTATTTTAATGATTTGTAACAAATTAAGTTTTATCATAAAAACAACTTATTGAAAACAATATTACATGGTTATAAAAAATCTAGATAAAAAATTTGATACTATTGTCATTGGTTTGGGAGCCATGGGCAGTTCTACTCTCTATCAACTAGCCAAAAAAAAGAAAAAAGTTCTGGGAATTGAACAATCTGATATACCAAATTTATATGGCTCTTCTCATGGTATTAATAGAATAATTCGCTTAGCATACTCTGAACATCCATCTTATGTTCCTATGCTAATGAGAGCATATGAGTTATGGTATGATCTTGAAGAACAATGTAAAGAAAAAATTTTATATAAAACTGGTTCTCTTGATATTTCATCTGAAAATCATTGGGTTTTTTCTGGGTCGCTAGAGTCTTGTATACAACATAATATTGAACATCAAGTATTATCCTCAAATGAAATATCTTCAAAATTTCCAGCTTATAATTTTCCTGTAAATTATAAAGGTTTGTATCAAAAAGATGGAGGTTTTTTATTATCGGAAAGAGCGATAATAAACTTTGTAAATTTAGCCATTGAGAATAATGCTGACGTTACAGCGCATGAAAAGGTTCTCAACTGGGAAGTTAATAATGGAGAAGTATTAGTTGAAACAAATAAATCTCGATATAAATCTGACTCTTTAGTTATATCTGCTGGCTCTTGGATGAATAAGTTAATACCAGAATTAATCAATTTAGCAGTTCCAGAGCGTCAAGTACTTGGTTGGTTCAAGACCAAAAATGATAAATTATTCAGAGATAACTTCCCAGTTTTTTCTTGTGCAGTAGATGAAGGAAGATATTATGGATCTCCAATTCATGATATACCTGGTTTTAAAATTGGAAAATATAATCACTTAAAACAATTAGCTGATCCTGATCAACAAGATACAGATATAACTAAATTAGACGAGATAGCACTTAGATCTGCAATTAAGAAATATTTTCCTTTAGCAAATGGTAATGTAATTAATTTTAAAACATGTATGTTTACAAATACTCCTGATGAACATTTCATCATAGACAAACATCCCAAGTTTTCACAAGTATTTATAGCAGGTGGATTTTCCGGACATGGTTTTAAGTTCACGACTGTTATAGGTGAAATTATTTCTCAAATGATCATTAAATCAAATTTTTCAAAAGATTTAGAATTCCTAAGACTAAGTAGATTTAATTGATTTATCTGAAATTTGATTTTTTATGATAATAATTTGACTTAATATCAATTAATACTGATTGACCTTCGGCATTTATTTCTTGAGCTTTTTTGATAGCTGGAGCAATTTCATCCGGGCTAGATACTTCAATACCATGTCCACCCATACCTTCGGTTATTTTTGCATAATTACCTATCATTTCAGAAACACCGTATTGTTCTCTAGCAGTTGGGAAACCACCAGGATATGTAGCCATGCCTCCATTATTAAGTAGCACAGTAGTTATAGGAAGTCCTAATCTGGTAGCAGATTCAACGTCTGTACCTGACATTCCCCACGCGCCATCACCCATATAGTTAAGACAAAATTTATCTGGCTCAGCTAATTTAGCTCCAATCATTAATGGTATTCCAAAACCTAAATGTGTTGTTTTTCCCCAACCTATATAACTATGGGGATTAGTTGCTGTAAAAAATGGAACCATACAATCTCTGGGGCCACCAGCATCATGGGTTACTATACTGTTTTCAAGGTCAATATTTTTATTTATTTCATTTATAATTCTATAAGGATTCATCGGATTCTCATCTGAGTTAAGTATAGGATTCCACTCTTTGAGCCATTGATTTTTTTCATATGCAATTTTTTCTCTTACCCCAGTATTTCTATTTTTTTCACCAATTGCACTCTTAGCCTCTTGAATTATCATTTGTAAAGTCAATTTTGCATCACCAATAAGTCCAATATCTGAGGGAGTTTCTTTGTTTATTTCCTCGGGGTTTATTGTATTATGAATAACGCACTTTTTCCCATTAGGAATAGTCCTAGTGTAATTATTTATCGATAGGCTTGTACCTAAACCAAGTACCACGTCTGATTCATTAATCCACTTAAATGCATGACCAGTTGTTGCTCCACTTCCAGCCCCCAATGATAATGGGTGTCTCTCATCAAATGAGGATTTACCTTCCATAGTTGTAAAAACAGGTATATCTAATAATTCTGCCAATTCTCTCAACTCTCTAGTTGCATCTGAAAAAAGAACACCTGAACCTGACCATATCATTGGTAATTTTGCGCTAAGTAATTCTTTTACAGTATTTTTAATATCGCTGACTGATGGAACAGATAAGGACATTTTAGGAGATGAGTAATTTAAGTGTTCAGCTGGTACTTCCATTTCACAAATATCCATGGTCATTTCTACAACAACTGGGCCAGGATTACCATTTTTAAGTGCATTAAATGCTCTTCTCATTACATCTTTTATTTGTGATGGAGTATCTATTGCTTCTGCAGATTTTACAACATTTTTCCAAGAATTAGTTGCAGAAAAATTAGGCCTAGTATTTCTTCTTTCTATTGGGTATCCTCCAGGTAAAATTAGAATAGGAACATTGTCTCCAAACGCTTGAGATATACCTCCCAGAGAATTTTCAGCCCCAGCTGCAAATTGAACCGCTACTACACCAAATTTTTTTCTATTTTTTAACCTGCTATAACCATCTGCTGCCATTATAGCTCCTCTTTCGTGCCTAAACATATAAGGCCTAATACCTTCTTTTGCAACAGCTTCAATGATATTATTGCTAGGAAAGCATGTTATTTGCTCAATTCCTTCTTCCTTAAGTATTTTTGCTACAAATTCATTTCCATTCATTTGAAATTTATCTCCAATATTTTTTTCATAAAATTCTTTTTACGATTTAATAATTTTAATATCTGTTTTAATTTATTAGTTAATGTTAATATAATTAGATTATTTATATCATTAAAGGAATTTTTATGTCAGAAATAAAATCGCATTTATCTAAAGAACTGCTAAAAAAGCTTGAATCAATAGATACTCCTACAATTGCTAATGCATTAGAATTGCTGGAAATTTTACCTCGAACTGAAGGATTCTTGAGACCAGAAATTAAGTCTCAGACTACTATAAATAAAACATATGTTGGTAATGCTGTAACAGGTGTAATTTCAGCAAGACATAAGTCACCTAGTGCATTGGAAAGAACAGATTACTATAAAGCTATTACTTCTATCCCAGGCCCAAGAATGGTAGTTTTGCATGATTTAGATTATCCTAATACTATAGGGTCTTATTGGGGTGAGGTGCAAGGGAATATAGCTAAAGGTTTAGGATGTGTTGGAGCAGTTACGGATGGTGGAGTTAGAGATCTTAAAGAAGCTGAAGAACTTGGTTTTCCATTTTGGTCGAAAGAAGTTTTGGTGTCACATGGGTATGTTCATGCTATTGATTACAACATACCTGTTGACGTGGGAGGAGTTTACATTAAGCCAGGAGATATAATCGCAGCAGATATTCATGGTGTTATAAAAATTCCACATGATGTAGTTGGGAAAATTCCTTTATTAGCTAATTCTTTAGCTGAACAAGAGTCTATCGTTATAAATGCTGCACGTGATCCTAATGTTTCAGTTGAGTCTCTAGGCCAGGCATGGAAAATTTCTGCCGAAAAAGGGGCTAAAGAAAGCTACTAATTTTCAACTGAATTTCTTGGATTAATTGTTACTCTTTCGAGATTTTTTTCGCCTCTATTTATAAATTGGTGTCTTTGATTTGCTGGAACTAGTATGCAATCACCTTCTTTTATGGGAAATTCTTCTCCATTACATACTAATACACCCTCTCCTGTAGTGATATAAGCTTGATGCTCCCATGGGTGGGTATGATCTGGGCTGCTTTCTCCTTTTTTGTGAACAACATAAAGCATTACATACTCACCAACTTTATCCTCAATAGATAATATTGGATTCTCATAATTATTTTTATTTTTTATTACTGGATTCATTTTATTCTTTCTTGTTAAATTTTTACATTTTATATATTATGATATAGATTATATATTTAATTTGAGTGAAGGTAATTTTTTTATGAAAAATGTAAAAATAACAGACGTTAAGATTATTAATCTGCGTGTTACAGAAAAAATTGGTGAAATTGAACCAGCTTGGAGTCCAGGACAATTATCTTCTTTTGAGAAGGGTGGAGGATCAATAATAAAAATAGAAACAGACTCTGATGTTTATGGTATTGGCACTTCTTTGAACCCAATTTTTTTAGACCCTGTTCGTAAATATTTAATTGGTAAGGACCCACTTGAAATTGAATTACACTCTGCAAATCTATTACAAGGTTATTCACTTCCGTACCAAGGTATGGCAGGGGTAGATATAGCATTGTGGGATATACTTGGCAAGCTTTCTAATCTGCCATTGTACAAAATTTGGGGCGGGAATAGAAATAAGCTCATTCCTTATGCAAGTATGATAATTTTATCTAATCCAGATGAAAGAGCAGAAATGGCAAAGAAATTATATCAAGAAGGTTGGAAAGCTATAAAATTAAGACTTCATCATGATTCTATTCAAGAGGATATTAAAACTGTAGAAAAAGTTCGGTTAGCAGTTGGTAAAGATATGACAATTATGGTTGATGCTAATCAAGCTCAATCAACAGTAAGATATCAAAAAGGTGTAAAGTGGGATTTTAAGCGAGCCTATGAGACAGCTAAGGAATTAGAGGACTTTGATATATACTGGCTAGAAGAACCTTTATATAGATATGATTTTGACGCTTTATCAGAGCTTGCTTCAAAAGTTAATCTACGGATTGCAGGTGGAGAAAATAATATTATAATGAATGACTTCTTGTTGTTTTGTGAAAAAAATTCATATCAAGTTCTTCAACCAGAAAGTATGGTTTTAGGTGGAATAACTCAACTTAGAAAAATTGGTGTATTAGCTGAAATGTATGGGAAGAAAATTGTTCCACATCACGGAGGAGGTGGTATAGGAGTTATAGCTCATATGCATTTAGTTGCTTCATGGAATAATGCACCTTTTATGGAATTACTACATGATCCACCAATTGGTTCTTATACGCATAAATTTTCAATTATGAAAAATTACCCTACAATAGATAAAGATGGTTATATGAATCTTCCATCCAAGCCTGGTCTTGGTGTAGAAATAGATGAAGATTTAATAATTTAAATAAAAAGGAGACTCATGAATAATTATAAAGCGTTTATTGGAACTTATACTCAAGGTGGATTAGGTGGAGGAAAAAGTAAAAACAGTAATGTTTTTAGTGATGGTATTTATACAGCTTCTATTGATTCAAATACTGGTGAAATTTCTATTATTTCATCTACAAAAGATGTTGATGTAACAAATCCTTCATTCGTGCATATTTCTTCTTCGAAAAAATACTTATATTCAGTTTCAGAAGTAACCTCAGAAAGAACAGGTAGTGTAACATCTTTTGAAATAAACAGTGAAAATGGAAGCCTTAAATTTATAAATAAGCAGATGACAAAGGGTACTGGACCTTGTCATATTAACTCTGATCCTTCCGATTCAATATTAATAACAGCTAATTATGCTGGAGGCAGTGTGAGTGTATTTCCATTAAACGGGGATGGATCAATCTCAGAATTATCAGATTTTATTCAACATGAGGGAAGCTCAATAAATAAAAATCGTCAAGAAGCTGCTCATGCCCATTCAGTAAATATTGATCAATCAGGAAAATACGCTTATGTATGTGATTTAGGCTTAGATAAAATTTTCAAGTATGAAATAAATTATGAAAAAAATAAATTATCTTTAAACGAAAATTCAATAATTAATGTTAAGCCAGGTATAGGGCCTAGACACTTTACTTTTCATCCAAACAACCGTAAAGTGTTTGTAATAAATGAACTTGGAGGTTCTGTATCATCATATGACCTAGGTAAAGATGGCTCCCTTAATTTGATTGAATCAGTTGATACTTTACCAGATGATTTTATTGGTGATTCATGGACGGCAGATATTCATACATCTATCGATGGTAATTATGTTTATGGTTCTAATAGAGGTCATGATTCAATAGCAATTTTTAAATTTGATGAATCTAAAAATACTCTAATTAATATTGGTCATCATTCATCTTTGGGTGAAACCCCAAGAAATTTTGCCACCTCACCTGATGGCAAGTTTTTATTTGTTGCCAATCAAGATACTAGTAATATTGCTACGCTAAAAATTAATGATGATGGTTCTCTTTCAGACACTGGATATAATTTGGAAATACCTTCTCCTGTTTGTATAAAATTTTTATAAAATAAGGCAATTTATGCAAACAAATATATTAGGCAAAACAGGCTTAAAGATTTCTAGGTTAGGTTTTGGTACTTCTGAAATAGGGTTTAATTTATCAATTAAAGACAATAAATTAATTTCTGATATTTTTAATTTTTCAATTGATAATGGTATTAATTTTATTGATACAGCTTCATCATATGGTATTAGTGAACAAATAATTGGTGATCATCTTTCACATAGAAGGTCGGAATTCATTTTAGCTTCGAAAACGGGTCATTCTATATTGGGTAATGAGTGGACTTATGATTCTATTACTGATTCTGTTGATAAATCATTAAGATTACTGAAAACAGATTATATAGATATTATGCAGCTTCATGGGACGGACATATCTTCACTAGAGAAAGGTGATGTTGTAAGAGCACTTCAAGATTCAAGAGCTGCAGGTAAAATAAGATTTTTAGGTTACAGCGGTAATAATGAAAATGTTATATGGGCTATAACAAGTGGCTTATTTGATACTATTCAAACAAGTTTTAATTTGGTAGATCAATATGCTAAATTTAAATTATTTGATGAAATCAAAAAAAGAAATTTAGGATTAATTATTAAAAGACCCTTAGCAAATGCGGTATGGGGCACAGAAAAAAAAACAGCCATATATTCTCACATACCCGAGTATACTTTTGAATATTTTGAAAGAGCAAAGGAAATGATATCTCTAATTACTGAATTAGATTACCCTGAAGATTATATTTTTTTAGCTCTAAAATTTACGCTTTTTCATAAGGAAGTTCAAACTGCGATAGTAGGTACACAAAATTTATCTCACTTGAAAAAAAATATTAAAATCATGCAATCTAATTTAGAATTATCAGAAGATATTATTAAAGAGATTAGTGAAATTTGGTCTCAAATAAGTTCTGATTGGAAACAAAAATAGTTAATTTTTTTGTAAAATAATTACTTGTAATGATAATTGCGGGAGTGGCGAAATGGCAGACGCGCTTGACTTAGGATCATGTGTCCAAAAGACGTGTGGGTTCGACTCCCACCTCCCGCACCAAAATATAAGTAAAGAATTTAATGAAAATATTAGTAACACGAAGAACTTTCCCAGAGGCAATAGAGATATTAAATAATATTGGAGCTGAAGTAATAGTATGGGATAAACCTGAATCTCCAACTAGATCGGAACTTCTAGAGGCTGTAAAAGATATTGATGGAATGTATGCACACATCACTAATGAAATTGATGAAGAGTTTCTTTCTTTAGCTCCAAAACTAAAGGTTATAAGTGAATTCGGTGTTGGTTACGACAACATAGATGTTTCTTCTGCGTCAAAATTAGGAATTGCTATATGTAACACCCCAGGTATTCTTTCTGAAAGTACAGCTGATGAAGCTTTCTCTCTTTTAGCAACCTTAGCACGACGTACCCATGATTTGCCAAATATTGTTAAAAATGGTGAGTGGGGAGATTTTGATCCCTTAGGATATTTAGCGACTGATATACATCATAAAACATTAGGAATTGTGGGTATGGGGAGAATTGGAAGTGAAATGGCTAAACGAGCAAATGGATTTAATATGAAAGTTGTTTATCATAATAGAAACAAAAGAAAAGATGAATTTGGAGCAAAATATCTAAATTCTTTAGATGATTTACTTTCTGTATCAGATTTTGTATCTCTACATAATCCTTTGAATGAATCAACAACAAATATGATGTCAATGAAACAATTCAAGATTATGAAAAATTCTGCTTTTTTGATAAATACTACGAGGGGACCAGTTGTAAATCAAGATGATCTTTATACTGCTCTTATTAACAAAGAAATTGCTGGAGCTGCACTAGATGTTACTGTACCAGAACCAATCCCTACTAATCATCCATTATTGTCTTTAAACAATTGTCTGATTATGCCTCATGTAGCAAGTGCTACTCATGATACAAGAATGAAAATGGCATTAATGTGTGTTGAAAACATCATTACTGGCATAAGGGGTGATTTTCCCCCTTACTGTGTAAATTTAGATGCAATTAAAGAAAATGCTAGATTGAAAAACTAATTTTCAAAAAAATCCTTATCTTCTTCTTTAAGGTATTTCTTTGCTTCTTCTTCTATAAATGTTACCCCTAAACCTGGTAAATCATTAACCTCAATATGGCTATCAGTTACTTTTAACTTATCAGTATTAGTCAGAATATCGTTCCACCATTCAGGTTCAGCATTTGGTAACTCAAAGGCAATATAGTTTTTTGGTAAAGTTGCTGCAAGATGAACATTTGCTGCAATACCTAAGACTCCATCAAGAGTTCCATGTGGAGCGAATAATATTCCATGTAAATCTGCATACTCTGCAATAAATTTCATTTCACCAAGTCCGCCAACATCTGCTACATCTGGGCCCAATACGTTAACAGCATTTTTTTCAATAAGTTCAACAAAGTTTTGCCTTAAATATATTTGCTCTCCTGTATGAATTCTTGTAGTTGTAAATGGAGTTACTTGTTTGTAAAGATCTGCCAAAACATAAGGTGTATAATCACCAGTTATCATATCTTCTAGCCACATTATATTTTTACCCTCAACAGCCTGTGCTAATCTTTGAGCATCTGGAACTGTAAATCCTGGACCACAATCTAAAGCTAAGCCAACTTTATCCCCACATACATCAAGCATTGCATCTATACAATCCATCATGTAATTAAATCCTTCTTGAGTTATGAGTCCGGAGTTAGGGTGTCTTGCAATATTCACTTTTTCTCCGTAGTAAAAATTTGGAAATTGAATTGCTTGGGGACCATGAAAAGCAATACCTTGTTTAATGATTGAAAAATTGTGAGGAAGATCAATCATTTTTTTCATTATTTTCCCATATTCTTCTGGTGATAATGCATCTCCTACTTTTGAAGCATTAAGGTATTCTTCATGAGATAATTTAAAACGAATATTACCATTATATACTTGTACTTTATCTCTGACTTTTCCACCTAGTAATTTGTATATTGGTAAATTTGCAGCTTTTCCAGCTAAATCCCATAAAGCAATTTCAATGACACTAACTGCGGCTCCCCAAGGCTTAAATGCTCCAAGTCTTCTTATTCCTTGCATTACCCTTTCGACATCAGTGGGATCTTTACCAATTATGAATTCTTTATAAAATTCAATCATTGGCTTTAGGTAGGGTTTACTTGATTCTGCTGCAGCGATACCATCAATCCCTTCGTCAGTAGTTATTCTTACTACAGGGTGATTACCTATAACTGCTACCTTTAGATCTTTTATTATCATTTTTAACCTCAATTTACAAATATATATATTATTTTTACAATATAAAAATACAAATGTAAATAAACTGGGTTCATGTAAATGAAAATTGCTATGTGGTATGGCGAAAAAAAATTCGTTATAAAAGAATCTCAAATTCCTAAACCCTTAAACGATCAACTTGTTGTAAAAATTCATTCTGCAGGAATATGTGGCACTGATATTCATATAACTCAAAATTTATTTCCTAAAGAAATACCCAATGTTTTAGGGCATGAATTTTCTGGAGTTATTCATAGCGTTGGGCCAAAATTATCTAAAGATTTCATAGGAAAAAAAGTTACTTGTACGATACATGCTTCATGCAAGGAATGTGAATCTTGCAAAAATTGGTCTTTAATGCATTGTGAAAATTCAACTAGAAGAGATGGAGCTTTTGCTCAGTACTTACTTATTGATTACGGTCAAGCTTATTTTTTAAATGATAAATTTGATTTAGAAATGGCTTCTTTTGTCGAGCCATTAGCTTGCGTTATATCAAATATAAATATGATAGATTTATCTAATAAAAAAAATGCATTAGTTATTGGAGGAGGTTTACTTGGACTATTTGCAGTTTCGATTCTTAAATTAAGAGGTGTTGATAATATTATGCTTTCCGAACCAAAAAAAACAAGAAGAAATTTAGGTTTAGAAATGGGTGCATCAATAGTTATAGATCCTAATAAGGAAGATATTAAAGAATTCGTTTACAATTCATCAAATAATAAGGGAGTAGATTTATGCATAGAAGCGGTAGGAATACCTGAATTATTAGCTGGAGCAGTAAAGTTAGTTAGACCTAAGGGAAAAATTATAATGATTGGTGTTTCGCCCAAAGGCAAAATATTCCCCGTTGACTTATACGATCTTCATTATAAAGAAATATCAATTTCGGCTGCTATGGGTGCTGGAAATTCCTTTGAAGAAGCTTTAGATACTATTACAATGGTATATAATCCAAAATTAGTTGCAAAAAGATTTTCTTTGAATGATATTAAAAAAGCATTTATTGAAGCAGAAAATGGTGAAGGTGTTAAGTATTTAATTTCACCAAATTAGACAGAAAGGTTTTTATGACAAAGTTATCAGGTGGAGAAGCATTAGTGCAATCATTGGTAAGAGAAGGTGTAGAAGTTGTATTTGGACTTCCTGGAGTTCAAATGTATGGGATAGTTGATGCATTAAGAAAAGAAAAATCGATTAAATTTGTCGTAACTAGACATGAACAAGCCACAACATATATGGCTGATGGATACGCAAGAACAACTGGAAAGCCTGGCGTTGCTCTAGTAGTACCTGGCCCCGGCATTTATAATGCTGGAGCTGGAATATCAACTGCTTTTTCTAGGTCTTCTCCAGTTATATTAATTGCGGGGCAAATTCCTAGAAAAACAATTGGTAAAAATTTTGGTGGTTTACACGAAGTTAATGATCAAAAAGAAATTACTAATCCTATTACTAAATGGCAAAAATTAGTATTAAATGCGAAAGATATTCCCGAAAATATTCATGAAGCATTTTTTCAAGCTCAATCAGGTCGTCCTTCTCCAGTCCATTTTGAGTTGCCACCTGAAGCTATGGTAGAAAAGGATGATATAACTTTAATGGAACCAAAAGTTATTAGTAGAAAAACTCCGCAAATAGATCAAATAAAAAAAGCTGTTAATATACTAATAAATGCAAAAAAACCAGTAATTTATGCTGGAGGTGGCGTTGCTAGATCTAATGCAGAAACTCAACTTAAACAATTTGTTGAATTAACTAATATACCTGTTATTACTTCCGCTGGAGGTAAAGGAACATTATCTGATGATCATCCATTGGCATTAGGTTCATCTCTGTCTGGTAAAGGATTATTAAAAGATTATATAGAAAGTGCTGATGTGATTATTGGAATAGGAACAAGATTTTCTATGCGAGATCAATCTGGTGGTAATGCTAAATTAATTCATATTGATATTGATCCAAATATGATAGGTCACATTCACAAAGATACATTTGGTTTAGTTGGAGATGCTCAAGCTACATTAGGACTTCTAAATAAAGAGATACAAGAAATAAAACATGAAATTGTACAAAACCCTCAAGTAGAAATTACAAAAATTAAGAATGAACTCTCGACAAGTGAAGAAGAATTAAATTATCCTCAAGAAGATTATCTCAGGGCTCTAAGAGATGCTATTCCAGATGATGCTATAACTATTTTTGGTATGACTCAAATGGGATATTACTCTAGATCTCGATGGATTTCAAGGTCAAATAAGTCATATATAGATTCTGGATATTCAGGAAACTTAGGTTTTTCATTTCCAACAGCTTTGGGTGCTAAATATGGGAATCCTGACAAACCAGTAATTTGCATTTGTGGAGATGGAGGCTTTATGTATAATTCTTCTGAAATTTCTACAGCTGTAAAATATGGTATCAATCTCATAACTTTAGTTTATAACGATGGAAGCTATGGAAATGTAGCTAGAGATTTAGATAATGATTTTGGAGGAGCTTATGAGACTGATTTTGTTAATCCTGATTTCGTGAAATTTGCTGAATCTTTTGGTGCGGTTGGATTAAGGGCTAAAGACCCGATCGATGTTAAAAATCTTATCCCAGATGCAATTAAATTAGATAAGCCCGTATTTATTGATGTTCCTATGAGTAGAGTTCCCAGACCTAAACAATGGGCTACAAGCTCACCTTGGAGAAAACCTCAAGAAGGATTAATCAATTGAATTTAAATTATATATACATCCTAATGTTTGCAATATTAATGATTTCTTGCTCAAAAGATGAATATATAATAAATGATAATATTGTAGAGGAAGACAATAATTCTTCTGTAGAAACATCCTTGCCTGCAATAATTAATGACGATGAAAAATCTGATTTTTTATTAGAAAAAATTCACTTTAAATCAACTTATTTTGAAATTATTGAATCTAGCTCAGTAACATTTACCGTAAATGAAAAACTAGCTAGGTTACCCTTACCAATTGACGCTGTTTTGAGTACACAAGATATTAAAGGCTCAATAGACTTAGAATATTCAAAATCAGAAATAAGTATTAATTTGCATACATTAAAAAGTGATCAGTCTAAACGGGATAACTATGTAAGAAATAATCTCTTTCCAAATCAAAAATTTGCATATATTACAATTAATGAATTTCCATCAATTCCTGATAATTTTACTTTAGGAGAAAAATTCGATACAACGATTAAGGCTATTGTTAATGTTAATGGAGTTGATGCATTATTAGATTTTGATATATCTGCACAGCTTTCATTTATTAATCCTTTTTACTCAGACGAAAGATTAGAAATAAAAGGAATTTCAGAATTTTATTGGTCAGATTTTAATATGGACACTCCAAAAAGTGGATTTTTTACGTTGCAGGATAAAGTTGATGTGCAAATATCTATTCTTGCTGATTCATTAGTTGTTAGGTATTAATATAGTGGATCAAACAAATCTTAGAAACTTTTGTATCATTGCACATATAGATCATGGTAAATCAACTTTAGCTGATAGATTTATAGAAATCACAGGTGCTGTTTCTGAAAGAAATATGACAGAGCAGCACTTAGACACTATGGAGCTTGAGAAAGAAAGGGGAATTACTATAAAAGCTCAAGCGGTTAGGCTTTCGTATAAATCTGATAACCTGAATTATCAATTAAATTTGATAGACACTCCTGGACATGTAGATTTTTCTTATGAAGTTTCAAGATCACTTGCAGCATGTGAAGGAACAATTTTGTTAGTTGATGCAACTCAAGGAATTCAGGCCCAGACCTTAGCAAATGTCTACTTAGCAATGGAGAATGATCTTGAAATAATTCCCGTTATTAATAAGTTAGATTTACCTGCTGCAGAACCAGAAAGAGTCAAAAAAGAGTTAATTAGTACATTTGGATTTAAGGAAAATGAAATACTTAATATTTCTGCCAAAACTGGAGAGGGGGTTGATTTACTATTAGAAGAAATTATATATAAAATTCCTCCACCTAAGGGTATAACTGATGATCCATTAAGAGCCTTAATATTTGATTCTAAATATGACCCCTATAAAGGTGTAGTTGCTTATATAAGAACGATGCATGGTTCATTAGAGCAAGGTGAAAAGGTTAAGTTTATGGGAACTAATAAAACATCAGAAATAATTGAATCAGGTTACTTCAGTCCTATATTAGAAAAAACCAAAGGTCTATATACAGGTGAAGTAGGGTATGTTGCCACTGGTCTAAAAGATGTTCGTTCTGTAACTGTAGGTGACACCATGACTACAGTTAAGAATTCCTCGGATATTCCTCTCCCGGGTTATGCTCCACAAAATCCTATGGTCTTTACAGGTATATATCCTACAGATGGAGAAGATTATCCATTGTTAAGAGAAGCACTAGAAAAATTAAGATTAAATGATGCTTCTTTGTTTTTTGAACCAGAGTCTTCAGCTGCACTAGGGTTTGGATTCAGATGTGGTTTTTTAGGTTTGCTTCATATGGATATTATTCAGGAGCGTCTAGAAAGAGAATATGATTTAAACCTTATCGCAACAGCACCAAGCGTAAGTTATGAGATAAAGTTACATGATAATACAATTATCAAAGTTGATAATCCATCAAAATTACCGGCAAGTAACGAATATACAGATATATTTGAACCATGGGTAAGTATAAACATTATTACTCCTTCTAAATTCATAGGTGTAATTATGGATCTAGTAATAAATAAAAGAGGTGAATATAAAAAAATGGAATACTTAGAATCTAAAAATTCAGAAACAAATGATGGAAGAGTATTAATTGATTATGAAATGCCACTTTCTGAAATTTTAATTGATTTTCACGATAAACTAAAATCGGGGACTCAAGGCTATGCTTCAATGGATTATAATCTTATTGAAGCAAGATCTTCGGAATTAGCAAAAGTTGATGTTTTAGTTAATCATGATAATGTTGATGCTTTGTCAATGATTGCACATAGAGATAAAGCTTCAACATTAGGTAAATCATTAGTTGATAAGTTACAAGAGCTTATACCTAGGCAAATGTTCCCAATTCCTATTCAAGCGGCTATAGGAGGGAAAATATTAGCAAGAACAAATGTTAAGGCACTTAGAAAAAATGTTTTAGCAAAATGTTACGGTGGAGATGTAACTAGAAAAAGAAAATTATTAGAACAGCAAAAAAAGGTAAAAAAAAGAGAATGAAAATGGTTGGATCAATTGAAATTCCTCAAGATGCTTTTATGGCAGTGTTGAAATTAGATTAGTTCATCAATAACTTTACTTAATACTGGATCAGATTTAGCTGCTTTAATGATTGCTCGTAACATTCCTTCAGGAGAACCACAATCTGCATGATAACCACTAATAATTTTCCCTAAAACTAAAGAATTCTTAATTAGCATTTGTATAGCGTCAGTTATTTGTAATTCTCCATTCACACTATTTTTACATTTTTCTAAATAATTAAATATATCACTAGTAAAAATATACCGTCCTAAAATACTAATATCACTCGGAGCATTTTTGATAGTAGGTTTTTCAACAACATAATTAATTTGATTAGTATTTTTATCATAACTACTTATGTCAACAATACCTTTGAAAGGAATTTGAGATTCATGAATTTTTATTAATCCAATAACGCTATTTCCATATTTATTATATTCATTAAGAATTTGAGCACTTGCAGATAATTGATCAAAAACTAAATCATCAGGGAAAATTACCAAAAAAGGCTCATTATTACAAAACTCTTTAGCTTGTAAAATCGCATCACCAGGCCCAATTGGATTTTCTTGGATAATTTCAGTAACTTTTGCTAAATTAGAGATTGTTTCAAGTTTTTTAATTTGTTCAGTATTATTTATTTTTTTTAATTGATTAATGTATTGATGATTGAAATTAAAATAATTAACTACTTCATTCATGTTAGGCGAAATAACCAAGGCTATTTCATTGATTCCAAGATTTGAAGCTTCTCTCACAGCATACTCTATGATAGGTTTATCAATTACAGGTAGCAATGGTTTTGGAACTGATTTAGTAATAGGTAAAAATCTTGTCCCTAAACCCGCTACAGGAATAACAGCTTTCTTTATTTTCTTCATATTTATATTGTATATGTTTTTATCAAGTTTGTTTAAACAGATTTAAAAGTTTCTTCGATTTATAAATATGATAGGATTTAATTATGTCGTGCTAGATGGGGCGTTAGCGGTGCCTTGTACTCGCAATCCGCTACAGCGAGATTGAATTCCTCAATTGAGGGTAGGTTTTGGTGACCTCTAAATTTAATTTGCGATGTTGATAGTCTAGCCCTACGCGGCAAATTGTCGTGAACTCCGTCAGGACTGGAAAGTAGCAGCGGTAAGCGGATTTATTTGGGTGCTGTAGGATTCCTGGACTTGAGTTGTTGTTAAATTTACGTCATTAATTATACTCAAATTTGAGGGCACGGCTAATTCAAAATTATGAAAAAAAAATTAGGTCAACATTTCTTAAAAGACGAAGTAATCATTAGCAAAATTATAGATTCTTTTAACTTAAGTTATGGTGATACATTAGTTGAAATTGGACCAGGAAATGGTGCATTAACTGATAAAATTATCAATCTTGTTAAAAAGTTAATATTAATTGAATATGATGAAAAGTTTTTTGATTTACTAAAAAACAAATATACACATAGCAATATAGAAATTTATAATGCTGATGCTAGAATTTTTGATTATCTAAAAATAATAGATAAGGATAAACCTTACATAATAATTGGCAATCTACCATACTATGCGTCAAATCCAATTATTAGAAATATTTTAAAATCTTCACATACTCCTGAAAAGATGATATTTATGGTTCAAAAAGAAGTAGCTGAACAAATATGTGCTAAAGAAGGGTACTATTCTTTTTTATCAGCTTATATAAATATTTTTGCAAATGCGAAAAAACTTTTTGATGTAAATCCAAATTCCTTCGATCCTGTTCCCAAAGTATTTTCATCTGTAATAGAAATTAAACCAAAAACTAATAATTTATTAGATAAAACTAATTTATCTAATTTTATTGAATTTTTAACATTTGGATTCAAAAGTCCGAGGAAACAAATCCACAATTCTTTATCTGATGGATTGTTTTTAAAATTAATTGACTCAAAAAAAATTATAGAAGAAGCTAAATTAGATACTACTAGAAGACCATCAACTCTTAATTTGCAAGAATGGAAAAAAATATATGATATTTGGGTTAGTTTAGAATCACCAAGAAATGCTCCGGGATCTATTAGGAGGAAATAAATGTATATAAAATCCTACGCTAAAATTAATTTTACTTTGGAAGTTTTAAATAAATATTCAAACGGATTCCATGAAATTAAATCTCTTATGCATACTATTGATCTACATGATGAAATATCTATTGAAAACTCAAAAACCTTAAACATTGAGTCAAATACAAATACCATAAATGTTATGGAAAATATAATGTATAAAACCATATTGTTAGTTAAAAATGAATTTTCTATAAAAAAATGGGTTGATATTAACATAAAAAAAAACATTCCAATTTCATCTGGATTGGGAGGGGGTTCTAGTAATGCTGCTTCAACATTATTATGTCTAAATAAATTATGGAATCTAAATATGGATTATAAAAAACTAGCCAATTTAGCATCTCTACTTGGTTCAGACGTTCCCTTTTTTATTAAGGGAGGTGGAGCATTAGTCTCTGGTAGAGGAGAAATAATAAACCCCATTAATGATTTCAATTTCAATGAAATTTTACTTATATATCCTAAAGATATATTTAATTTCACTCAAACTAAGACTAAATACATGTTTTCTAAGATTTTAGATTCATATTATACCGATGGGAGTTATAGTAACAAAATTGTTAATAACATCAACCAAATGAGCTTATTTAATTCTGAAGACTTTTACAACCCATTCCTAAGCATCCTATCAAAAGAATCTAGTGAATTTTCCAGTATTCTTACATATATAAAAAAACAAAATATAAAGAAATATTTTTTATCTGGTGCAGGGCCAACTATAGGGATTTTTGATTTCGAGGGTAAGATTGATATTGATTACATAAAAAATAAATATAACCTTGAAATTTATAAAGTCAATAATAATCTTTTATGACTAGTTTTTTTTATATATTAATTGTTTCACTTATTTCAGGGGCATTATTTGGTTTGATATTTATAGCTCATACATCATTACTTTTTGTATTTAAGGAAGAACTCTATAGTAGAAATAACAAATTATTTATTAAGTTAGTAACATATATAATTATTTTCGGATTTTTAGCAATAAATTTAATTACTTATATTTTTGTATTATTAGCAAAAATAATTTTAGAAAATAAAAAATCTTATTGGGAATTCAACGAGTATCATCTTCTAATCATAATGTTTATTAGTTTGATAATTATTGTTTCAAAAATACTTATTCCAAAATTCCTCAGACATATTATTATCCAAATGCTTATTTGTTCTATAATTTTTGTTATCATAATTCCTAATTTACTTATTTCACTAGAGGTATTATGATGCGTTTTAAAGACAAGGTAATTTTACTAACAGGTTCAGCTGCTTGCGATAATAAAAAAATTATGGGATTTGGTGGTTCAACTGTATGGAGATTTTTTAAAGAAGGTGGTAGGGCCGCAATTATCACTGATGTACAAGAAAAAACTGGTTTAGAATCAGAAGCATTACTAAGATCTCATGGATTTGACGCAAACTACATGAACTTAGATGTGACAAAAAATAATCAATGGGAAGAAGTAATTGATTTTATAAAAAAAAAATATTCAAGACTAGATATTTTAGTTAATATAGCTGGAATTCTTGATCCAAAATCAATAATGGATATAGAAATAGAATTATGGGAAAAAACTATGAAAATTAGTACATTAGGGATCTTCTTGGGTACAAGAAATGTAGCAAATCTAATGGAAAGTTCTGGAGGAGGTTCTATAATAAATATTTCTTCTATGGGGGCACTTCAAGGTAGTAATGCATATGGTTCAGCATATGGATTTTCAAGAGGTGGAATGATAAATTTTACTAAATCAGCAGCAATGCAACTAGCAAAAAAAAATATAAGAGTAAATGTTATTATGCCTGGATGGATTCATACACCTTTTACAGACTATTTATATAAGGATAAAGTCCAAAGTGAACACAGGTTATCTCAAGTGCCATTAAATCGTTGGGGAAAACCAGAAGATATTGCATCAGCAATTTTATTTTTATCCTCAGATGATTCATCATATATGACAGGTTCTCAAATGCTTATTGATGGGGGAGTCACTGCAGGTCGAATGAGAATTTCAAATCCGCTAGATAAATAATTTAAAAGTTGATTGCAATTTTTATAACATTATCTTTTTTTTGTCTGTAAATTTCAAATGCTTCTTTTACTTCGTCAAATTTCATATCATGGGAGCGTAATTTACCTGGAGTAATCCAGCCTCTTTCAGCTAAATTGACAACTTCTTCAATTTCTTTTATAGGTTTTGTTGTAGCTGCTACAACTGTAGCATTTAGTTGTAAATTTTTTTTCATCCATTCTCTGTGATTAAATAAAACTTCATCGGGATGTACTAAGCTGAATGAAATTACTTGTCCTTCATTTTTTGCTATTTCTACTGCTGTATTGAGTCCTTTGTGATTACCAGATGCATCTACAACCACATCAAAAAGTTTTCCTTTTGTAATATCCATAGATTTTTCTAAAACATTTTCGTTATTAGGATTTATATAATTTGTTGCACCAAATTCTTTACTTTTAGTGCATCTATAATCAAGCAAATCAATACCAACAATATTTATTGCCCCTTGTTTTTCAGCAATTTCAGTGAAAGTAAGACCAATTGGACCTTGACCTATTATTGCTATATTTTTATTTATTGCGTTATTCCATTTTTTAGAAGAATATAAAGCTGTACCCATGGGTTGACACATAACCCAATCATTCAGTGAACCCCATTCGGGTAATTTTACAAGTCTAGACGAGTTAGAAATTAATTTCTCTTGCATTCCATTCACATTTTCAGGAAAAACGATAACTCTATCACCAATTCTAAATTTTGAGTCATTACTTTCTAAGATAATTCCTGTACATTCATGCATTGGGGCTCCATGTAAGAATGGGTATTCATTTTCTGATAGTTCGGCATCATATTCTAGTAAAATGTCACTCCCGCAAATTGACATTGATTTTATATCAATAAGAATATCTTTTTCATTGAGTAATTTAGGCTCAGGAATATCATTAAATTCTATATTTCTTCTTGAAACTAATCTGGCTGACTTCAAATTTATATCCAAATAAACTGTTTGTAACACAAATAATATTGATTACTTATATATTCTATACATATTCTAATAGTTATGAATAAGATTTTTGTATCAATTGATTTAGAAACTACAGGCTTCGACCATAAAAATGACAAAATTATTGAAGTTGGTGCAGTTAAGTTTAAAGGTAATGATGTTTTAGAAGAGCTCTCAATTCTGATAAATCCAAATCGCAAAATTTCAGATGAAATTTCAGAATTAACAGGGATTAACCAGTTAGAATTAAATTCAGCTAAACAATGGGAAGAAGTTAAGGATCAAATTGTTGATTTTATTGATGGTAACCCTATTATTGGACATAATGTAAATTTTGAAAATCTTTTTTTAGCCCAGAATGATGTAAAAATTTCTGATTCATTTGATACTTTGTCATTATCTAGAATTTTATTACCAAGTTTACCTGAGTATAATTTAGGCGGAATTTCTAAGTTATTGGGATTTAACCATGAAAATCCTCATAGAGCACTATCTGATTCTATGGTTACGATGGATTTATTTAATATCTTAAGGGATACTTTATTAAAACTTGATTCTCTAACATTAGAGATGTTGTACTTTTTAGGGAAAAAAAACAAAACAAATATCTATAAACTAATCAAAGAAAATATTGATAAAAAAACAATCTCAAATTTTTCAAATAATTTTTCCTTTGATTTTTATGCAAAAAAAATTGATGAAGAATTTAAAATAGATAAGTTAGAAAATTATTTACCAGAAAATTATTCTCTAGAAGAAGATATTACTAATATCTACCAAAACACAAAGAGAATAAATAAAGTTTTTCCAAAATATGAATATCGTGATGAGCAAAAAATTATGTCAGATTTAGTTACAAAAAGTATTACAAACAATGAACACATAATTTTAGAAGCTGGAACAGGAGTCGGAAAATCTTATTCTTACTTACTTCCAGCTCTAATATCAATTATCAGAGCAAATAAAAGAGTTGTAATATCTACGAATACAATACCATTACAAGAACAAATATTATCTAAAGATTTGAAAACTCTTAAATCAATACTAAAAGAATTTGGTTACAACACAAGTAATATAAATGATTATTCACTTAAGGGAAGGTCAAATTATATTTGTTTACATAAAGTTATTTTTGCTATAACCAACCCTAATTTAAGCTCTGCTGAAATAGAATTTTTATCTAAAATAGTAGTTTGGTTACAAACTACAACCACAGGCGAAAAAAATGAGATAAATATATCAACTATGGAGAACATTTTCGATAAATACTCACATAAAGAATTTTCATTTTGTGTTCAATCAGAAAAAAATTGTTTTTTTAAAGCTGCAAGAAAAACTGCTAATTTTTCAAATTTACTTATTGTTAATCACTCTTTATTATTTTCAGATTTATCATCAGAGTCTTCAATAATACCAAAGCATGATATATTAATTTTAGATGAATCTCACCATATTGACGATACTGTTACTCAAAATCTAAGTTTTGAATTAGGAAAAAATTCTTTAGACTACTATTTGAGAAGATTCTCAGGCAAACAGGGTATTTTAAGTAAAATTAAAGATAATAATTATGGTGAAATTATTGAAAAAAAAATAGAAAATCTTGATATAAAAATATTAGAAACACAACAAAAAGTTGATCTTTTTTTTGATAATTTATCTCGTAATCTTATTTCTATATATGAAAAATATAAGTTATTCAGAGAACTAAGAATTACACAAACTATAATAAATGAAGATTTAAAATTTGATTTTTCATCAAAATTACAAATCTTAAAAGATTCATTGAACAGCATAATTGATCAATTAATCCAACTAACAGATATAATACGTTCAGAGCATACTATAGCAAAAAATATCTTTAATGAAGTTAATGAGTCTGTAATTTTATTATCTAAATCATCAAATTATATTAGTTTGTTATTAGAATTAGATCAAGATTTTGTTTTTTGGTTCAAAAAAAATTATGATGATAAATTTGTTATTTCGGGTGCACCTCTAGATGTTTCTGAGTTTATAAATAGTGGAATTTTTTCGGATGAGAAATCTATTATACTGACTGGTGCTACATTAAATAATAATGATAATTATTTATCTTTTAAGAAAAAACTAGGTAATTCATCACTCGATTCAATAACCATAGATTCTACTTATGATTACTCTAAAAACTCCTTAGTGATACTTGCAAGAGATTTTCCAGATCGAAGAAATAACTATAATGAATTTATTCAAGAATTATCAAATGTAATATTAGATAATTCAAATGAAATGAATGGTCCAATGCTTGTGCTCTGTACTAATTATGATTTAATGTATGATCTAAGATCAAAGATCAAAAAAAAACTTAATGATAATAATATTAGACTACTGGTTCAAAAATTTGATGGAAGTGCAAAAAAAATTATCGATCAATTAAATGAGAATTTACCAACCGTAGCAATTGGGAATTATACATTTTGGGAAGGTGTTGACCTTCATAATAAAAGTTTTGAAACTATTATTATGACTGCATTACCATTTCCTGTTTTTACTAATCCTCTTCATCAGGCTAGATCTGAGCTATTTGATAATGCTTTTTTAAGTTATCATTTGCCACTTGCAACAACTAAATTTAGACAGGGGTTTGGTCGATTAATAAGATCTAAAAATGATACTGGTATTTTTATAGTTTTAGACCACAGAATAGCAACAAAAAAATATGGGAATAATTTTCTTACAAGTTTACCTGCCCCAAAAATTGAAATTAGTAATTACAAAAATATAAATTATCTTATAAATGACTGGAAATTAACTTATGGGAATAACTAGTTATGATTTTAGTTTTAATTTCACTAATATTGATTTACCTTCAACTTTAGATGGTGGGCAATCTTTTCGGTGGTATTACGAAGCTGAAAATCAATATAGAGGTATTGTAAACCAAAGAGCCTTATCGATAGAATCAAAAAAAAATATACTAAATGTTAAAATTCACGATAAAAATGATAAAAATAATCTCAAGAATATTCTAATCAAATATCTTGATAAAAATACAAACTATAATGATTTTTATAACAAATATTATGATGATTCATGCTTAGGTCCAGCAATAAGAAGTTATAAAGGTTTAAGGATACTCAAACAAGATCCATGGGAGTGTTTATTTGCTTTTATTACTTCTACAACAAATAATTTGCTTAGAATTAAACTTCATATTAATAATATTTCCATAATGTTAGGTGAAAGAATAGGTCCAGGAAAATATGATTATACTTTTCCTCAGCCAGAAAAAATTTTAGAAGCTGGAGAATCTTATCTTAGAGATTTAGGTTTTGGTTTTAGAGCAAAGTATTTATATTTTGCTGCTAATGAAATTGTAAACAACAACTTTAATTTACCCAAACTAAGATCACTGAATTACACAGATGCCAAAAAACATCTTATAACTCTTTATGGCGTAGGAGAAAAAGTAGCTGATTGTGTATTAGCATTTTCATTAGATAAAAATCAAGCTTTTCCAGTTGATAGACATATTCATAGAGCATTAATCAAATGGTATGGAATTTCTAAAAATATGTCATTACATGATGTATCTAAATGGGCAGTAGATTATTTTATGGAATTTGGTTCAATAGCCAATCAATACATGTTTCATAGGGAAAGATTACTAAGCAGAGCAAAATATTGGGGCGGGAATCATATTGATTATATTACTAAGGAAGACGCTGATTCTTTATCTTAAGAGCATAATTAAGCTCGTCAAATTTTGAATTTATCTCATCATTTAGTTTTTTTATATAAATTTCATCTAGTATTTTTCCAATTATTGGACCTTTTTGAAAACCAATATTTAATAAATCAGTTCCATTTATATACATTCTAATTTTTGATATTTTATTAATATAATTTGTAATATAATTTTTTACAATTACTCTTTTTTCAATTTGCTGTTTTATAATTAAAAATTCTTTTGGGAAATCTTTTAATAATATATGCAATTCAGATAAAGAAATATTTTTTTCGAATTTTATATTTTTATATATATTATTTAAACGAATTCCATTAGACCATTCAGAAAATTCTGTAGAAATTTCTTCTAATTTATTTGCCACATTATTATCTATATTTTTAGTAAGTAAGTATATTTTTTTTATTCTAAAGTTTTCATTATTATAAACGGGTTCATTTTGAAAATAAGTTATAAAGTCTTTATGGATTTCATCTAATATATTGTATTTACTTAATTTTTCAAAGTAAGTGGAATAATTATTCTCTAATAATAATAGATTTAGTTCATTAACAATTCTTTTACCTGATATATTTTTTATGAATTTTTTATGCTTATATATATATTTTTCTGTATCAGCGTCAATTTTTATATTATATTTATTAGAGTATCTTATGGCTCGAAATATTCTTGTTGGGTCATCTGAAAAACCTAATTTATGGTTAATCCGCAAGATATTATTTTTTATATCTGAAATTCCATTTAATGGATCTATTATTTCTCCTAAATCAAAGCTTTTTAATGATGACGCTATAGAATTAATAGAAAAATCTCTTCTCAATAAATCATCATAAATTTTATTAGTATAAGTTATCTCTGGAAGTGAACCAGGATTTAAATATGATTCTTTTCTAAAACCTGCTATATCAATTTTAATTGTTTCATTTGTTACAATGTAAGTATTAAATTGAGAATGCTTAATCTTTGCATTGAAGATCTTAGCAAGCCTTTCACTAAACAAACTAGCATTTTTTTGAACAGAAAGATCTATGTCATTACTTTTTAATCCAAGAAAATGGTCTCTAATAAAACCTCCTACTAAATAAATTTCTCCAAATTTTTCTTCAGCGGTTACATTTAAGAGTTTTGACAAAACAGAATTATTTTTTATGATATCTTTTATATTCAAGATGAAATTATTTTTGTGAAAATACTTTTTTTTTATTTATTATTCTATAATAGATACTATTGAAAGGAATTAACGATGTCAAAGTTTGATATTTTTATAGATTATACTTGTCCTTGGGTTGCACAAATTTTTCCATGGATAATGGATGTTTTACGCAAAGATAATACATATCAAGTTTCCTGGAAAAGTTTCCCACTTGAACAAATTAATAATCAAGATGATGGTTGGAAATGTTGGGATCAAAGTGAAGATTATATTAGCAGAGGCCTTTGGGCGCTTAGAGGTGGAATTGCCTCAAGAATGTTAGGTGAACAACACCATAATAAATATATGGCTATGATCCTTAATGAGAAACATATTAAACATAATGATGTGAGAACCCGAGATTCTATTATTAATATTTCTAAAGAACTAGATTTTCCAACTAAATTTATTGATCTTATGGATGAAAAATCGAGACTCAAGGAAATATCTGAAGATTATCAATATGCTGAATCATTAGGAATTTTTGGTACTCCTACCTTTCTTTTTGAAAATAAATATGTTGCTTTTCTTAAGACATTTACTCCACCTAAGGATGATTCAATATCTTTTTTTAATAATTTTTATCAAATGGCAGAATCTAGGAGTTATTTTGGTGAATTAAAAAGACCACAGCCACCTTGGCCGAGATATGCGAAAGATTAATATTGTTTAAAAATATCCTTGAAAATAAAAATTTAGATTTACTTCAAAAGAAGTTAGGAATCAAATTTAATAATACAGATAAATTAATTCAAGCGATGACTCATAACTCATTTGTTAATGAGTCAAAAGATGAAGAGACTTATTCAAATGAAAGGTTAGAATTTTTAGGTGACGCCGTACTTCAGGTAATTGTAACTGAAATTTTGTTTGAATTATCACCAAATAAATCTGAAGGCGATATGACTATAATGAGATCTCACATTGTAAGAAAAGAAACATTAGCTAAAGTAGCTGAAAATTTTGGTTTAGCAAAATGGCTCAGAGTTGGTAAAGGTCAAATATTTTCTGAAATATCTAAAAACAAATCAATACTTTCAAATATATATGAAGCATTAATTGGATCGATTTACATTGATATAGATTTTGATACAGCAAAAACTTTTATTAAAAAAAGTTTATCAACTAAAATTATAGAAGTAGTAAATAGTGATATAAAAAAAGATCCTAAATCTGAACTTCAGGAATTTCTTCAATCAAAAAATAACGAAAAACCTATATATATTACTAAGTCATTGAATATGGATAAAAATATTTTTTTATGTGATCTATACATACAAAATAAACTAATAGTTTCTTTTGAATCAACATCTAAAGCCGACTCGGAGATTCTTTGTGCGTCTGAGGCATTAAGAATACTTAAGGATAAAATATAAAATGTTTGGTATTAAAAAAAAATCTTCAGATAATAAAAAAACTTTTAATAAAACAAAAATATCCTGGAATCAAAAATTGGGTAATTTTTTTAGTAGAAGTGAAATTGATGATGTTTTTTGGGATGATTTTGAGGAAATTCTTATTACTTCGGATGTAGGTATGAAAACATCTTTTAATGTTATTGAAAAAATTCGTGAAATTACAATAGCAAAAAAAATTAAAACTATTTCTGAGATTAAGCCAATAATGCGTCAGGTTTTATTTGATATGTTTAGCACTGATGAAATACTATATGAAAATATCGACCAAGAACAAACTATTCTCTTAGTTGTAGGAGTGAATGGTGCAGGTAAAACGA
>JBJKVF010000005.1:0-175497 GCA_045562755.1 Dehalococcoidia bacterium | reverse complement strand
TTTAATAATGAACCGCAATCTTCTTCCTTAAATTTCCAATATCCATCTTCTATAAAGGAAGCAGAGATATATTGTTTATCTTTTAAATAACTTCTTACTTCTGAGATTATTAGATCACCACTTTTTGTGGGATAGATAATATCTAATTTTGTATCATTTGACCATAATATTGTTGAAATAAGAACAAAAATACAAAAACTAAAAACAGAAATAACAAAAGTAGATTTAGCAAAAAAAGTAGGTGTGAATCTTTTTTTTCCATGCCTTTTAGGAGAGATTATATCTATAAGATTCATTTATTATCTATCTAGTGAGTGGTAATTTTAGTTTCTCAATCAATAAATTTATCTCAAAATTTTCACTAATCAAATCCGAAATTCTATCTATTTTTTCTGGATGATTTATCGAAGATTTAAGTTGAATTTTTTCGACTTTTTCAGTGAATTCATGAGTGTTATCATCAAATACAATAATTGGTTTATTGACTTTTTCTGCCTCATAGCTAATATACTCAACAGGAGAAATTCCCTTGGTTAGTAAGAGTGCCTGAGTTTCATTAGTCTGCAAAGCGGATAATTGAACATCAGGCCTATCTCCTCTGACGATGACTGCGTTATTATTTTTTGATGAAAAATAAAATGGCCCCCAGTCTAGTACTAGCCCACCAATAAGATAATTTTCTATAAGTTTATTAGAATATTCTTCTCCATAAATAAATTCCCCATTTAACATTTTTGCTATTTGTTCTATTGTCATTGATAATAGTTTTCTATCATCAGGAATAATTCCAAAAAGTTGTACTTGGGAATTTTTTGTATTTTTGTCTATATAATCCTCCAAATCATTATTACGGTATTTAGGCATAAAGTTGACTACTACACCATTTAACCTTGAACCATAATGATCAACTATTTTTTGAAAGTTTTCACCATATCTAACTACCAAAAGTATTGTTGCATCTAAAGTTTGAGCATCTTTCAGATTTTTTTCATGGTCTTCAGATCCTTCGATTATATTTATTCTTTGACTTTTTAGTAAATTTTCTATGTGTATTTTTGAAGAATCATTCAAATCAACATTTTCTACTTCAGGAAAATTTTTTTTATAAAAATCGATATCCTTTGAAGAAGATTGTTTAGTAGTTATAATATTGACAACATCAATTTTCTTTTCAATAAAATTTCTAATCAAACCAGATACAATAGCTGTTTTACCAGTATTTTTTGTTTTTGAAATTATCATTAATGTAGTCATAAAACCTCACAAAAATTTTAAACTAAGTTTTTGAAATTTATATTATTAGCAAATTATATCAATGGAGAAAGAATTAATTATAGTGTTAACTAGCAAATATTTGATTAAAAGTAACAACAACATGTTTGAACGGGTAAATTTACCTTGATTGAACAAATGAGTCAGTCTACGATTATATATAGAGTGTTAGCCGAGGTAGCTCAGGTGGTAGAGCAATGGACTGAAAATCCATGTGTCGGCAGTTCAAGTCTGCCCCTCGGCACCACCAAAAACATATAAATATCTAACTTCCATTAAAATTAGGCTTTCTTTTCTCCATAAAAGCTCTTCTTCCTTCAATATAGTCCTCGCTCTTGAAACACATGTCAACAAGCTCTGCAATATGATCTAAATTTTGCTCATTAAAATTTTTCAGACCTTCATTAATTGCAGCCTTTGATGCCATTACTGTAAGAGGAGCATTATTAGCTATAATTGAAGAAAAATTTTCCACATATTCGTATAATTTATCTTTTTCAATAACTCTATTTATCAAACCCATTTTTTCAGCATCAGCAGAAGATAATCTATTACCAGTAAAAAAAATCTCCTTAGCATATGAAGGCCCAACCAAATTCATCAACTCTTTTATCCCATCATAACCATATCCTAATCCAAGCTTCGCAGCAGGTACTCCAAACTGACTTTCACTAGATGCAATTCTTATGTCAGCAGTTAATGCTATTCCCATACCCCCACCTATGCAGTAACCGTCTATCATCGCAATTAGGGGCTTTTCGAGATTGCTTAAAGAATCTTTAGCTAATGAACTTGCCTGCTCATAATACTCAACCTGTTTTGGAGTACTTCTAACTTCATCAAATTCTGAGATATCTGCACCAGAAACAAAAGCCTTACCGCCTTCACCTTTCATTACGATGATTCTAACATCTTGGTTTTTTGAAAATTCTTCAATAATTAAAGGAATTGCTTTCCACATTTCTAACGAGATAGCATTTCTTTTTTCAGGTTGATTAAATATTAGCCAACCAATATGATCTTTTACTTCAGCTATTATTTTTTCTGTTGGTAAATTTAATCTATTCATATATTTTTTCCTTAAATTATTCCATCTAAATGGAATTTTTCAATTATTTTTTTTTCGTAGCCTAAGATTTCTAAAATATTATCGGTATGCTCTCCTTGCTCAGGAGTAGCAGATCTGATTTGAGAATCAGTTCTACTCATTTTTATAGCTTGATTAACTACATTAAATTTACCTAATCTTGGATGATCTACCTCAATTGCCATATTCAAGTGTTTTACCTGAGGGTCTGAGAAAACCTGATCCATAGAATAAATTGGTCCAGCTGGGCAACCAGCATCATTTAATAGTTTTATCCAGTAATCACTTTTATTTTTACATACAATTTTATTAATCTCAGCGTTCATTTGTATCCTGTTATCTGACCTTGACTTAGAATCAACAAATCTTTCGTCTTCAATTAATTTTTTATTACCTATAACTTCACAAAATTTTTCGTACATTGCTTGACCAGAAATAGCTATATTGATGTGCCCATCCTTGGTCTTGAAAACTCCTGTAGGTATAGTTTTAGGATGATCATTACCCATAGCTTCTGGAATTTCCCCGTCCTTTAAATATCTTGCAGCTTGGAAATCTAGCATTTGTATTTGAGATTCCAATAGAGATGTTTTTACCCATTGGCCTTTACCAGATTTAACTCTTTCTAATAAAGCTAACATAACACCTTGTGCAGCAAACATACCTGTACAAAGATCAGCAACAGGAATTCCTACTCTCATAGGACCTTGCCCGGGCATACCAGTTATAGACATGAGCCCACCCATACCTTGTGCAATTTGATCGAATCCAGCCCTAGAACCATAAGGGCCATCCTGTCCAAAACCAGAAATACTAACAAGAATAATTTTTGGATTAATTGCAGATAAAGTTTTGTAATCAGCTTTTAGTCTATATTTTACATCTGGACGATAATTTTCAACAACCACATCTGAATCTAGAACTAATTTATGAAAAATCTCAACCCCTTTGTCAGATTTTAAATTTAGTGTCATAGAACGTTTATTTCTGTGTAAGTTTTGGAAATCATAATCATCTCTTGCTCCACCTAATGGGTCTTTAATATTTGTTGGAGCTTCCACTTTAATTACATCTGCTCCCCAATCAGCTAATTGTTTTACACATGTAGGTCCAGCCCTCACTCTTGATAGATCAAGAACTTTCACATCTGATAAAGGTAATCCAATCATAAATTTCTCCAAACTATTCTTACTAAATTAACTTTTATAAAAATTATATATATAATATCGTTTGATTGTACAAAAAAAATTATTATATAGCCAAGAAAGAAAAAAATGTCTGAAAAAGAAAATTTTAATATGGATCCTGTTTTTGTTCCTGATGAAATACTTGAAGGATTCAAACTTTTACCAACTGCAACTGTTTATAATGCTGTGAAATATTTTTCCAGTTCGAATAAATATACAAAAAATAGTCCTTGTGTATGCGAAGGATTGAAAAATTATACCCCTGGACAAAAAATTGCCGCTCGGGCTAAAACCCTTAAATTTTTACCTTTGAGGCAAGATATTGCAGGAGAAATTATATCGAGAGAAGAATCATCAGAATATAAAGCTATGGGTAGGTGTGGACCAGGAGATGTTTTAGTTGCTGATATTCAAGGAAAAGAACAGGATGTAGTTGCAGGAGATGTAAAATTATTACAACTGGCTATGAATGATGCTGATGGAGTAATAATTGACGGTGCAATAAGAGACCTTGATGTTTTAAGAGATGAAAACTATGATCTAATTGTATATGCCAAAGCTCGAAGCTTGCACGGGAACCCTAATACTATTCCAGCAGAAGAAAATGTACAAATTCAGTGTGGAGGAGCCTTAGTAAGGCCAGGAGATGTGATGGTTGGCGATGATGATGGAGTATTAGTTGTTCCTTCATGGATGGCAAGGGCAGTTTTAGATCATGCTACAGAACATGAAGAAGTTGAAAATTATATAAAAACAAAAATTAAAAAAGAAAATGTAGTACCCGGGAAATATTATCCACCTCAGCCAGAGTCGTTTGAGGAGTGGAGAGAGATAAAAAAAACAAAGTAGGAAATTTATGACCATAAATAACGAATATTGGGCTATGTCTTCCCATCCAAAAGGTATGCCAAATAAAGATAATTTTACATTAGTTAGTGAGAGAATCGATGAACCTCAATTTAGTCAAGTGATGATAAAAACACTATTTCTAACTCTTGATCCCTATATGAGAGGTAGAATGAGGATAGGCCCTTCTTATGCTCCTGGATTAAAAAAGGGAGAAATTATGACGGGAGAAATAGTGGGTATTGTAGAAATTAGCAAATCAAAAAAAATACCTAAAGGTTCATTAGTTCGAGCTAGGTCTGGATGGACGAAATACTCGATCATGTCTGATTCTGATGTTGTAATTTTGGATGATTCAGAAATAAGTATTTCGACCTCATTAGGTATTTTAGGGATGCCGGGATTAACTGCATACCATGGATTACTTGAAGTGGGAAAACCTAAAGCAGGAGAAACTTTAGTGGTTTCTGCTGCATCCGGAGCAGTGGGTGCTATAGTTGGGCAGATAGCTAAAATAAACGGTTGTAGAGTAATAGGTACTGTTGGTAATGATATGAAAGCCGATTACATCACAAAGGAACTTGGATTTGATCATTCCATAAATTATAAAAAAGAAAATATCGAAAAAAAAATTATGGAATTATGCCCAAATGGAATAGATATTTATTTTGATAATGTAGGCGGTGAAATAACTGACACAGTTATGAATAATTTAGCATATAAAGCCAGAGTCATAGTATGTGGTCAAATCTCACAATATAATGCCACAAAAACTCCAATTGGTCCAAGGAATTTGTGGTCACTTATCAGAACACAATCTAAAATAGAAGGTATTTTAGTTTCAGAATATGGAGAGAAAAAAAATCAAGTAGCATTAGCTAGAATGTCTAAGTGGATATCAGAAGGTAAATTAAAATATAAGGAAGACATAATTCAGGGATTTGAGAATGCGCCTTTAGCATTTCAAAGATTATTTACTGGTGAAAATTTTGGAAAACTACTCATTAAAGTTAGTGATTTATAAAAACTAAATTATAATTCTTGTATTATAATTTGTTAATAAAAAAGATTATGCGGAAGTGGCTCAGTGGTAGAGCATCTCCTTGCCAAGGAGAGGGTCGCGAGTTCGAATCTCGTCTTCCGCTCCATCTAATAATAAATACTCGAGGGGGTATCAAATGGAAACAATCATCCCAATAGTAGTAGTATTACTTTTTTTACTGATATTCAGTGTAGTAATAGTACCTCAACAGACTATGGTAGTCGTAGAAAGATTAGGTAAATACAATAGAATATTAAGTCCAGGACTAAATTTCAAAATACCTATTATTGAAAGAGTTTCAGGAAAAGAGTCAATTAGAATAAGACAGCTAGATGTTCCAGTTGAAACTAAGACTCAAGATAACGTCTTTGTAAATCTTGGTGTCTCAATTCAATTTTTAGCGATTAGTGAAAAAATCTTTGATGCTTTTTATAAACTTACTGATGTAAACCAACAAATTACCTCATATGTGTATGACGTAGTCAGGGCAGAAGTTCCTAAGAAAAAACTTGATGAATTATTCGAATCTAAGGATGAAATTGCCCAAACAATAAAAGCTGATCTATCAGGTTCAATGGATGACTTTGGGTATTCCATAGTTAATTCACTTATTACTGATATTGATCCTGCTCCTAATGTAAAAGAAGCAATGAACCAAATAAACGCTACAGCAAGATTGAGAGTTGCAGCTCAAAATGAAGCAGAAGCCGATAAAATAAGACAGGTAAAAAATGCTGAAGCTGATGCTGAGGCAAAAAAATTGCAAGGTGAGGGTGTAGCTCAGCAAAGAGCAGCAATAATTGAGGGTTTTAAGACTTCAATAGATGATCTAAAGAAGGTTACTGGTAGTGATGTTGAAACTCAAGATGTTATGAATATGGTAATGATGGTGCAATACTTCGATGCTCTAAGAGATATAGGAACTACTGGTCAGAATAATGCTGTATTAATTCCTTATGGTGCTGGAGGTTCAAATGAAATATTACAACAAATGACACAAGCTATGGTAGCAAGTGAACAAATCAAGGGTAAATCAAAAGCATAATTATTTGACCCTTATATACATATGAAAAAACCATCATTAAAAATATACTTCGAAAATAATCTTAAGATATTGAAGTCTATGCCTGCTAATTCAGTTGATCTTATATATGTTGACCCTCCCTTTAATACGGGGAAAAAACGCTCACATTCTATAATGAAAAACATCCAATCAGATACAGGTGACAGAGTTGGCTTTCAAGGAAAAAAATATTCAACATCTACCTCTAATATCTATAGTTATGAAGATAAGATAGATAGTTACTTAGATTTCTTAAGATTGCGAGTAGAAGAATCTAAAAGAATCCTAAAAAAAAATGGAAGTTTCTTTTTACATTTAGATTTTAGAGAAATTCACTACGCTAAGGTATTATGTGATGAAATTTTTGGCAGAGATTCATTTATTAATGAGATAATCTGGTCATATGACTATGGGGCTAGAAGTAGAAAAAAATGGTCAGCAAAACATGAAAATATTTTGTGGTACGCGATTGATCCATCCAATTACACATTCAGATACCACGACATAGACCGAATCCCATATATGGCCCCTAATTTAGTTGGAGCAGAAAAAGCAAAAAAAGGAAAAACACCCACTGATTCATGGTGGCACACGATTGTTAGTACAAATGGAAAAGAAAAAACTGGTTATCCAACTCAGAAACCACTTGGGATAATAGACAGAATTATAAAGGTTCATTCAAATCCCGGTGACTTAGTCTTAGATTTTTTTGCTGGAAGCGGGACGACTGGTATGTCAGCGATTAAAAATGATAGAAATGTTGTACTAATTGACAATAATCCAGAATCAATTAATGTTATGAAAAAACGATTTCAGGAATATGATTACAAGCTAATTTAATATACATTTTATATCTTATATCTAATAATATATTATGCTCACTAGAATTTTTATGTATAGAAGACTTTACAAAATTAAAAAATATTATATTTTCTTTGATAAGCCTATGGATTAATTCTCTAATATCTATTACACTTCAACAATCAAATTAGGATTGGAATTATTCGCTTAGATTTTTTTTCTTTGCGTATCCAATCATGAACGAGGAGAAAATATGAGATTTCTTAAGAATCGATTATTCTTAGCATTTTCATTATTGGTAGCTATACCGGTAGCAATTGCTGCATGTAGTAGTGACCCAGAAATTGTCGAGAGAATCGTAGAAGTTGAAAAGGTTGTAGAAGTTGAAAAAGAAGTTCAAGTAGAAGTAACTAAGGTCGTAGAAAAAGAAGTAGAGAAAACTGTTGAGAAAAAAGTTGAAGTTGTTGTTACAGCAACTCCAATACCAACTGCTACTCCTATTCCTATAGCACCGCTTGAACCAGCACCTCAACCTAAAAATGCAGCCGGCACACTAACTGCAGCAGTTTTCGATGTTGCTCCGGGAGTAGGGTTACCTGCTAACCAAGCACCAGTTGAAGCAATGCAGTATTGGGGTGTAGGTGAAGGTCTGTTTGCTATGGATAGCGGAGGTACAATCATAAATCGATTGGCAAGTGGCTATACTATTGCTGAAGACCAAGCTTATGTTGATATAGATATTAGGTCTGGAGTAAAATTCCACGGTGACTTTGGTGAATTAACTGCTGAAGATATCGTTTGGACACTTGACCAATCTAACGCAACTACAAATCCAACAAGTATTCATGGTCAGGCTGGTGATTACGCTGCTTTATTCTCAAAGCACGAAGTCATAGATTCTGACACAGTACGTTTAACATTTAGTGCATTCGATCCAAGATGGAATGGTCACTTCTTGAATGAACAAGCTCAAGGAACTGCTTTTGTTCCTAAGGCTGCTTGTGATGGAGATGCTACTATAGCTAGTCTAAGTTGTCCTTATCTGCAAGAAAATATAGTTTCTACAGGACCATACACTGTTAGTGAATGGAAACAGGATGATAAAGCTATTCTTACAAAGCAAAGTGAACATTGGAGAAAAGTTGGTAACGCAGATACTATTACTTTCTTAGAAGTTCCTGAACCTGCAACTCGTGTTGCTATGTTAAGGACGGGTGAAGTAGATATCGCAGATACAATACCTCTAAAAGACATTAAGCCTCTTGCAGAGAGCGGTTTCAAAGCCGAATCAATTACAAGAGCTGGTCGAGTTCACCAAATCATATTCTCTGGTAACTACTGGGAAGCAAACCATCACCGAACAGGTGAAGACCTAAAGAGAACTGGATCAGGTTACTGTATCCACGATCTTCCTTGGGTGGGTTGTAACATTGAAGGTAAACAACCAGGAGATATGGAAGAAGCAAGAGATGTTCGATGGGCTCTAGCAAAAGCTATTGACCGTGAACTTATAATCGATACTGTATTAGACGGTTTTGGTAACGTTGCTTCATTAGAGTATGTTGACACTACAGCTGAATGGTTCAAAGACAAATGGTTAATCCCATATGACCCAGCTGCTGCCGCAGAACAAATGGCAAAAACAGCTTGGCCAGAAGGTAAGTTTGTTATGAACATTTGGACTGGTGGAGAGCTTGGTGGTTCTGGCGGAACAAACGCTGAAATCAACGATGCTGTTGCAGGTATGTGGTTGTCTATATGGCCTGATATGGATCTTCAGGTTATGAAGTCTGCTTACTCTGTTATTCGACCAGGTCTTGTTGGTCGAACAAACACAATTCCTTACGCAGGAGACTGTGATGAGGGATCAACAACTATTCCATTTGATTGGCCACATGGTTCTACTGAGACCAGTATTACTCGTGGTGGATTCGGTTGTGGTATTGAGATTCCTAAGATAGCTGAAACTTTTGATAAAGTATCAGCAGAATCTGATTCCGCAAAACGATTCGAATACAATGAAGAAATGGTTGATTACTTGTATGACCAGATGATATTTGCTGGTACTGTACAGGTCCCAACATTGGTGGTTTATAACCCTAATTCAATCTCAGGTTGGTTAGGAACACCTTCAATGTTCGCAACAATGAACGAGTTTGAGTCAATCGAACTTGCTCGATAGAGAATAAATAATATTTGGTGTGGAGGATTTCTCCACACCAAATACTTATTACGAGTTAGAATAAAAAAATATATTATAATTACGGGCATTTATATTGAGAAAATATCTTATACAAAGGTTTTCATTCGGAATATTATCGCTAATAGCAGCTACATTAATCGTTTTTGTTTTATCAAGAGCAACTGGTGATCCTCTTCTTCTTTATGCAAAACCTGGGGGTTACGGCATGTCGCCAGAGCAAATTGCTGCCCTTACGGAAAAACTAGCACTGGACAAGCCGCTTATAGTTCAATATTTTATTTGGCTAGGCAGAACTGTAACTGGAGATTTAGGAAAAACATTACTTGCAGAACAACCAGTTCTTGACGTAATAAAAATGAAAATTGGAGCAACTTTTCAATTAGGATTAGTTTCTTGGGTAGTTGCAACAGCCATAGGAATTCCACTTGGTGTATTATCTGCTGTAAAAAGAGGAAGTGTTTGGGATTACATTGGCAGAATATTTGCTTTATTTGGTCAAGCTACTCCAGTATTTTTTATAGGAATACTTGGTATATTATTTTTTGCTGTAAACCTTGGATGGCTTGATGCCGCCGGAAGACCAACTCAGGAACCTTTTTTCCCTGCACAATTTAAATCCTTGATAATGCCCACAGTTGCACTAGCTTGGTTACCTGCTGCATCATATCTTAGAATAACCAGATCTGCAATGTTAGAAGTATTAGATTCTGAATATATCAAATTAGCAAGAGCAAAAGGAGTTTCTCAAAATGCTGTCATTTGGAGACATGCATTGAGAAATGCTCTAATTCCCCCTATTACTGTTTCTGCACTTATTTTAGTTGGTTTCTTAGAAGGATCTGTTGTTGTTGAGGCGGTGTATGCTTGGCCAGGAATAGGAAGAATGGCAGTAGAATCTATTCATAATAATGACTTTCCTTTATTAACTGGAATAATTCTAATGTTTGCAGTGCTATATGTTGCAGGTAGCTTCCTTGCGGATATTGCTTACACACTTGTTGATCCAAGGATAAGGTACTAATTATGAACTCAAATATTGATGGAATAAATAGCCCGGCTCTAGTAAAAGAAAGCCTTAAAACTAAGGTTTTTTATGTTGTAAGAAGGTGGCCTGTAATACCAATTCTTATCCTTAGCATAATGGTGTTTATTGCTGTTTTTGCACCTCTGATATCTCCTATGGGTCCTAAAGAAATAAATCTTAGAGGACGAGCCGCTCCACCATTCTGGGAGAAAGAATGGTATGATGCCAATCCAAAAAACGAAAAAACATATATATTAGGTGCTGACCACGTAGGTAGAGATGTTCTTACTCGTATGTTTTATGGTGCAAGAATCTCTCTAGCTGTAGCTGTAATATCTCTAACAGCAGGAGTGATAATTGGTACAGCAATAGGGCTGGTTGCGGGGTATTACGGTGGTTTTATTGATGAATTTTCTATGCGTGCTGTGGATGTTTGGAATGCCTTACCCTTTTTACTTATTGCAATCTTAGCAGCTGTAACATTTGGGCAAGAAGTATGGATTGTAATGGTATTATTAGCTCTAGTAGCTTGGGCTGGTAATGTGAGAAATGTAAGAGCTGAAGTCTTAACCTTAAAGACTAGAGATTATGTTTCCTTAGCAAAAATTGCTGGTGCTTCAGATTTTAGAATATTAATGAAGCATATTTTCCCAGGAGTTGTAAACACTATAGTTGTTCTAGCGACACTAAGAGTCGGAGGATTAATACTAGCTGAAGCTTCACTGAGTTTTTTAGGTGCAGGAATCCCTGCTCAAACACCTACATGGGGTAATATGATTTCTGAGGGACGTGAATGGCTTAGCACAGCTTGGTGGATAGCTATGTTCCCTGGAATATCAATTCTACTTGTTGTTATGAGTGTAAACTTTTTTGGTGATTGGCTAAGAGATAGATGGGACCCAAGATTAAGACAATTGAACTAAGTTTTAATATTGTTTAATTTTTCAGCCATATCAAAATCTGATTGAATGATACCGCCCTCACTATGACTCCACCATGCAGTAGTAACTTTACCCCATTCTAAAATTATTCTAGGATGATGATCAAATTCTTCAGCTAAAATACCGACTTTATTAGCAAAATCTAATGCTTGAACAAAATTCTCAAAGTGAAATTCTTTTGATAATTTTGAGATAGAATCCTCATCTATAACCTCCCATCCAGATATTTTAGATAATTCAGTAATTATTTCATTTTTTTTAAGTTTACCCATAGTACTCCTTTTTAACATATAAGTTTATAATATATTTATTAATATTGTTAATAGTGTTAATTAAAATAGCCGAAGTGGCGGAATGGCAGACGCGAAGGTCTCAAACACCTTTGGGCTTAAAACCCGTGTGGGTTCGACTCCCACCTTCGGCACCAATCAAGGAATATCTATGTCTAATGATGTAATAATCAGATCAAAATGTCCCGTATGCAGTTCAACAGATTTCTATGCTATGTGCACTATGGGAAAAGAATATTTTGAGACCAGCAAAAATGGTTGGAATTATGAAAAAACTAGAAATATTATTGCGGGAATGGATTTTGAAAAAAATCCAAATATGGAAATTAAATATAATAAATGTCTACAATGTGGAATTTTTTTCACAGATAAAGTCATACCTATTGAAGATGCATTCGCTAAAATTTATGGAGATACAAAACTTGGGGAAGAAATGTTTTTATCTTCATCAGTCAATTCTATTATAGATGCAGCTAGAAGAATCAGAATTAATTCTAATTTAGTATCGCTTGGTTTAAAAAATTCTAATTCTAACTTGAAGGTACTTGATTATGGTTGTGGTAATGGTTGGGACTTATCATCTTTTAGTAACCTAAAACTAGAGAAAATTGTCGGTTATAATAAATATAGCTATATGTTCCCTGTAATAAAAAAATATTTCCAAAAAAATATCATACTAACTAGCGACAAAAATGAACTAAATAAAATAGGCCCATTTGACATAATAAGATGCAATTCTGTTCTTGAGCATGTATCTGATCCAAATGTAGTTATTAGTGATATAAATAAACTTTTGAAACCAGGTGGATATGCATATTTCTCAGCGCCAAGTATAAAATTTTCTGAGATGAAAAAAAATTGCAAAGATGTTGAAAAGGGTATAAAAGTAAAAAATTTACATGAAGGGCACCTCCAAATTTGGAACAACAATGCTTTATCCTTATCTAAATTTGTTCATCAAAATGGATTCAAAATTGTACCCGCAATAGGTGGAGTACCATTTGAAAATATTTCTAATAACCTTTCTTCATTAAGATTTTTCTTAGGACATATTTATAGAGCTTCTGAAATTTTGAAAGAATCTATGAAAATAAAATTAAGAATAAATAATCATAGTGCTTTTTTTGCAAAAAAAATATCATGAGAGTAAATCTTTCTTCACTAAACATACAAAATTGGCATCATTTCTTGCGACAAAGAGATTTATTACAAATATTAAGTAATTTAGATTATGACAAAAATAAAAGAGTTCTAGAAGTCGGTGCTGGAGATGGTTCTCAAACCAAATTACTGAAAGAATATTTTAATGAAGTAGTTTCTATAGATATAGCACCTGCAACTAATATACAACACATTATAATTGCTGACGTTTGTGATTTACCTTTTGAAGATAAAGAGTTTGATATTATATTTAGTTCTAATGTTTTGGAGCATGTAGATGATCTTGAAAAAGCTTTTTCTGAAATGAAAAGAGTTTTAAAAGATAATGGCATGATGATACATTCAATGCCAAGCCATGTATGGAAATTATTACAGATTTCTTTAGGCTGGTTACACTCATTGAAAAAAATTATGTACAAGTTACTAAATATAAAAATTTCAAGGAGAGCAACACCTGATGATTTTGTTCACCTACATGGTACTAAGTCAAAAAAAAGAGGTCTTAGAGATAAATTAATGGGATTAATAATTCCATCCATTCATGGAACATCAAGTAATCATATTTATGAATATTTGAGATTTAGACCATCATACTGGGAAAAAAAATTTAAAGAGAATGATCTTATTTGTATAAAAAAACATAACCTATTTTTACACACTCCATATGAATTTTTCCCATTCAAATTCCTAAGACTAAGAGATTTGATAGGTAAATGGGGATTTGCATCAGTATTTGCGTATGAATTAAGAAAAATTAGATAAGTTATTACATATAAAATCAATTTCATCAGATAATAACTCAGGATATATTGGCAAGGACAACAATTCTTTTGTCAGTTTTTCAGTAATAGGAAATTGATTTTTATCCGTTTTATAAAATTTAAAGATTGGCTCTGAGTATAATGGAGTTCTGTAGTGAATCATAGTTTGAATACCTAAATCAGATAATTTATTTCTTACTTTATCTCTATTATTTAAAAATCTAAGAACATACTTGTGATAAACATGTATATTATTAAGTTTTTCTAAAGGGGTAATAATTTCTCTGGAAACAGACGATGTATATCTACTAGCTATATCAATTCGCTTATTTGTCCATTCGGACATTTTTTTTAGCTTAAATTCAATTATTGCAGCCTGTAAAGAAGACATTTGAGAATTGAAACCTAAATTTTTATATACTCTATTTTCATCCCTTCCGTGGTATCTTAGCTTAGTTATTTCTTCTTTAATAAAATTTGAACTCGTAATTACTGCACCACCACTTCCATATGCACCAGCAATTTTCATTGGATCAAAACTCAGAGTAGCAGCATCAGAATTATCACCTAAAACAAAATCATTATTTTTAGCTCCAAGAGCTTGAGCTCCATCTTCTATTAATATAACTTCATTTTTTTTACATTCTTCATAAAGATGAGATATGTCAACTAATTCACCGTATAAATGAACAAATATAACACACTTGATATCATCATTTTTTATTAGATCAATTATTTGGTCAATATCCGAATGATATTGTAATGTTGAATCAACAAATACTGGTATTGCTCCAATTCTTTCTACCGGTGAGGCAGATGCAATAAAAGATAGCGACGGGACTACAACTTTATCACCTGGTAAAACACCGAGTGATAAAAGTGCAAAATATAATGCATCAGTACCAGAGTTTACTGCAACAGAATATTTAGATTGATGAATTTCAGATAAATTATTTTCTAAATTTTCAACTTCTTGCCCCTGTAGAACTTTACCATGAGAAAAAACATTATCACAAATCGTTAAAATTTCATCCTTATTGATGTTGTATTGGCGATCTAATCGCATAAATGGAATATTCATTTTTAAATTGGGTTGTTTTTCAAATGCTCAATATATATTGGTAAACCTTTAGCAAGACCAAATTTAGGGTTAAATCCAACCATTTTTTTTGCTTTTGAAATATCAAGTGTACCTCTATTAGGCATATAACTTGGTACCTCTCTATACTCTATATTTACTCCATCAATATTTTGGCTTATTATCTTGATTGCTGAAGATAATGATTCTGAATTACCTCTAGCTATGTTGAAGACTTCTCCCGAAATATTTTCACAAGTAGAGACTTTATATATACCCTGAGCTGTATCCTCTACATATGTAAAATCTAACTCCATACTCCCGTCTCCATCTACAAATAACTTTTCGCCCTTTAATGCTCTAGTAATAAACTTATATAGCACTCTTTGATTGCCATCATAGGGCCCATAAACAGCCGTAGGCCTAACTATTCTTACATCTATACCATATCTTTTCATATATCCACTACTGATAATTTCTCCAGCTAATTTTATAGAACCATAAATTTCTTTTGGATCTTTATTTGAATTTTCAGAAACTATTTTTGTTTCAAAGTCTCCATAAACCATACTTGATGATGTATATAAAAATTTACACTTATGATCGAAATCTCTAATTATTTCTAAAATATTTACAGTACTCGAAAGAATAGATTCATAAGCCTCTTCAGTCTGCTCTATAGCAATATTTGCTAATGGAAGAGCTGCAGTATGTACTATTACATCTGGTTTAACATTTAAAATAGATCTTCTTAAAAAATCTTTATTTAAGGTATCTCCAGTAATAATAGTTATTTTTTGGATAACATCTTTTAGCCTATTAAGTAAATTTACCGGGCGTGCTTCTGGGTCTGGTAATAAATATTGTTTGAAGGAATCGAATACTGTTACTTCATAATCAGCATTTAAAAATTCTCTCACAACCCTAGAACCAATAAAACCTGCGCCACCTGTAATAAAAACTTTTTTCATAGTAAATTAAATATAAATAATATAGTTTTGTTGCTATGTTACTATTATACTTTGAAATAATCTTACCAGAGTATTAATAATCTTTACAAAAAAGATTAAAGAAATGTTTAATTATGAAAAATAAATATAAAGTTGCACTTGTTGGATGTGGATCAATTGCTAATGCACATTTTGAGGGATATAAAAAAATATCAAAAATTCAATTAGAAGCAGTTGTAGACATAAATCCTGCAGCAAGGGAAATGTATATGAAAGATTACCATATACCTAATGGTTATGAAAATCTTGAGATAATGTTAAACGAAGTTAATCCAGAAATTGTAAGTATCTGTGTATGGCACAAATTACATGATGTTATGACTGAGAAAATAGCAAATCATCCTTCAGTTAAAGGAATAATTTGTGAAAAGCCAATGGCTATAGGATTAGGAAATGCAGAAAAAATGATACAAGTCTGTGAAAAAAATAATGTAAAGTTAATAATTTCCCATCAAAGAAGATTTACTCCTGGGTGGATTAAAGCAAAAGAAATAATTAAATCAGGTCTTATAGGAATACCGACAAGAGGCGAAATAAGAGTTAAAGAAGGTTTATTAAATTGGGCAACTCATTCAATTGATGGTGTTAGATTTGTTTTGGAAGAACCAGAAGCTAAATGGGTATTTGGTGCATTAGAGAGATCCACAAATAAATTTGAAAGAGATACTCCAATCGAAGATTGCTGTATAGGCCTAGTGCAGCTTGAAAATAATCTTCAATTTTTCATACAATCAGATTTATTAGATAATGATTGTGATGCAGGAAGATTTACAATTATTGGAACTGATGGAATGATTTATGTTGAAGAAACAAAAGTAGAATTATTTAATTCAAGTTCTAACGGTTGGAAAAATGTACCATTAAATTTAGATAAAGATGACAAAGCTATTGGAGGAAATACTAACGCTTTGCAAACTCAAGAATTACTAGATTGGATAGAAAAAGATAAAGAGAGTAGATCATCAGCAAACATTGCAATAAAAACACAAGAAATCATGATGGCAATTTATGAATCTGCTAGAAAAAATAAGGTAATTCAATTGCCTTTATCTGAAAAAAAATATCCTTTGGACTTAATGATTGATGAAAATAAACTTCCTCTTAAGAATAAAAAAAAATATGATATTAGAGAATTCCTAAATAGAGATAATATTGATGAAAATGATTACAGAAAACTAAAAAAACAGGGATTTAATCATAACGAAATAATGCAAAGATTAAATTTTGAACAACAATAATCACAGATTTTGGTATATTTTGACTAAGGAAAATTTATCCTATTACAGGTAGAATTTATATATGAAACTAATAGAATTTGTATCCGATCAATCAAAAATACGAAAAGAAATATTTAATAGAGCTTATAATGTCTTATCTAAAGATATAGAAAAGAAATCTTTTTCTAATGAAGATAAAGATATTATAAAAACTATTAAAGAAATCCTAAATGAATCAAAAATAACTAATTCAGTTAACGCATCTGTTGATAGTTTTATTATCACACCTCAAGAAATTCACTGGATGGATAAAAATAATGAAAGTAGATGGAGCGACTATCTTATTCATCGATATAAATTTAGATATGCAAAAAAACTTCAAAAAGTTTCAGATTTCCCTCCTTACCTTCTTATAGAGCCTACTTCAATCTGTAATTTACGCTGTGTAATGTGCTTTCAAGTTGATGAGACCTTCTCAAAGAATAAATCTCTTATGGGATTAATGTCATGGGAATTATTTACATCTGTAGTTGATCAAGCACATGAAAATAAATGCCAAGCTATTACATTGGCATCCAGAGGGGAACCAACATTACACAAAAAGTTTATCGAAATGGTTCATTACATTGGAGATAAAAAATTTTTAGATACAAAAATAAATACTAATGCTACACGCCTTAATGAAAAAATGACACATGCAATTTTGGAATCCGAAATATCTAATGTTACTTTTTCTGTCGATGCTACTGATGCTGAATCATATGAAAAAATAAGGGTTGGAGGCAAATTTGATAAAGTTTTAGAAAATATCAATTCATTTAATGAAATCAGAGAAAAATTTTACCCAAACAGTCAGACTACTACTAGGGTATCAGGAGTTGCAGTAGACCCTGAACAGAATCCCGAAAAAATGGAGGAATTTTGGTCCAAATATATTGATGAAGTAGCTATTGTTCCTAACCTACCAAGATGGGATTCTTATAATAATCCACGATTTATGAGCTCCAAAGTATGTAACATTCTCTACGAAAGAATGTATGTATGGTGGGATGGTATCTGTAATCCATGTGATTTTGATTATAAATCTCTTCTAAAAGTTGGTGATGCAAATAAAAATACATTGAAAGAAATTTGGCATGGAGAAAAATTTAGTCTATATAGAAAACTTCATGAATCAAAGAAAAGATCTACAATTAATCCATGCGATAGATGTCCAATTTAAACTCTAAAATAAAAATTTCAGTTATTGGTATTAATGGTCAGGCAAAAAGACACATTAATATGATAAAAAATACCAAATCTTTAATATTACAAAATGTTTACCATCCAGAAAAAATCAAAGTAATTGATTATCCAAATTTACCTATAACAAATAAATTAGATGATTGTTTAGATTCAGACGGAATAATATTAGCATCTCCTACAAAATATCATTACAGACAATTATCTCACCTAAAAAGTTTCACAGGATATATTTTATTAGAAAAACCAGCTTCAGATGACATAAATGAAATTAATAATTTATTAACTTTATCTGAAAGCTTGAAAGAAAGAATCATGGTTAACTTCAATTTTCAATTTAATCCTATTGCTATAGAAATGAAAAAAATTTTAGATAGTGCACTAATTGGAGAACCTCTCAGTTTTATTTTTGAGACTAACCATGGAGGAATGTTCAAGAAATCATGGGATAATTCTTGGAGAAAAAATCAATACTCTAATTCGATTTATACTGTTGGAATTCATTACTTACACTGGTTATCATGCAAACTGTCCTTAAATATTTCTGAAGTCAATACTTTTTCTATTCAAGATAAAATAGACTCAGGTGTGATTAATCTTAGGCTTAAAGAAAATATATTTGGAACTATACTGACTTCCTATTCTTCTACACTGAAGATAAATATAAATATTACGGGAACAGATGGTTACATGTTATACGATGGAAATAATTTATCTTTATATCATCCAAGAAATACTTTTGACAAAGATGGAAATTTTGATTTCCCGCCATTAGAAAAACAACTTAATATCCCATGGAAGAGTGCGTATAATGAATCGGTAGAAAAATCATTTAATTTATTTGTTAATCATATATATAAAAAAATATTATTCCCTGTAGAAAATTTTGAAAATGATGTAAAAATATTTAAACAACTAATTGGATAAAAACTCATCTAAAATATTAACTCTTAATGCTAAATTATCCCAAGAAAATTCTTTCTTATTATTCCAAATATGATTTATATCTTGTTTTTCTAATCCTGGAATATTTACTGGTTTATTTTTATTCTTGAGATAATCATTAATAGGGTAATTAAATCCTTGCTTAGGTGTAGAAAAATCATAATCTGGAAAAAAACGAGATAATATTATTTTTTGTATAGTTTTCGGACCTTTATTAAGAAATAAATAGGGATGAATATTTGCGGTTTTTTCAAAAAGTTTTCTACTCAAAAAAGGAGTTCTTACTTCTAGGCTAGCTTTCATGCTAGATCTTTCAATTGCTGGTATAAATGAGTTTGGCATGGTATGATTTAAATCCAGTAACCTTATATTTGAAAGTATATTTTTTGAATCATAAACTATAGTGTCATCAATAGATTCTTCAAAATAACCTAGATTTTTCAACCAAGTCCATGCCCTATGATTCCTAATAATATGAAAAAATAACTTTGGCTCTTCATTAATTATTTTAGATAATGCAGAATTCTCTTTAAAAAGTTTAATAGGAATACTAAGTAAATTAGAAAGAATCCTATTGGTAAATAATAATTTTCTCCATTTATAAAAATTTTCATACCTGTTATAACCAAAAAATATTTCATCTCCTCCTATACCTGATATTGCTACTTTTGCATATTGTTTTGCTATTAATGACATTTGTAATGCAGGTATAGCTGTTAAGTTTGCAATTGGTTCTCCATAAATATCAAATAAAGAAATATTTTTTTTTATACTGTCATTTTCATATGAATTTATTGTTATATGCTCTATATTTAATTTTTTTGCTATATATTTCGATTTTTCAGATTCATCATTTACTGAATGATTTTTGAACCCAACAGTTAAAGATAAAATATCATCCTTAATCTCTTTAGAAATTATTGATGCAATTAATGAAGAATCAACTCCAGATGATAAAAATAAAACCTTAGGTACATCTGACCTTAGTCTAATTTTAATTGAGTCGATGAGAATATTTGTAATATCATCCAAATCATTACTAGATAAGCTTTTTTGTAAATCAAATTTATTAATTATTTCATCTGTTTTCCAATATTTATTTTTAGTTATGCCTAGATTTCTATCTATTGAAATATGAGTAGCAGGAGATATTTTCTTCAGACCTATATATCCTGTATTTTCTTCATCTAAATGGCCTGATAAGATAAATTTAATTGTCTGATTTGGGCTAATCTCTTTTCTTAGATTCAACATTTCAACTATAGGTTTAGGCTCTGATGAAAAATATATACCTTCATCAGAATTTATATAATATAAGGGCTTTTCTCCAAAGAGATCGGTGACTAAATTGAGACGATTATTTGAAAACAGAGCAAAAGCATACATACCATCCAATTTATCTAGACATTTTTCTCCCCATTTTTCCCAAGATCTTAATAAAATTTCAGTATCTCCATCAGATAAAAATTCCTCCCCAGATTTTGATAATTCCTTTTTAATTTCTAAGTAATTATATATTTCTCCGTTATAGGCTATGGTTTGGCTACCTATTTGCATAGGTTGATTTGATTTATCCGAAACATCAATTATTGATAATCTCTTATGTCCTAAAAATAAACCAAGGTCTTTTTGTATAAATAAACCAGTATTATCAGGCCCTCTATGATTCAATAAATCTAGATATTTCTTTCCTTTATTTATATCTGATTCATTTAATTTTCTGTTTAAATAAAAACCAAAGATTCCACACATAATTTATTTATCTTCTTTCATAATTAAAAAATCTTTCAATACTGATTAGAAAGGTTATAAATGATCCAGCATTATAGTTAGGGTTATCTATAAATACTTTTATATCTCTTGATAAAATGTCCATATCAAATAAATCCAAAGAAGATAAAAAATCTGAATCAAACAACTTCACAGCAGCCTCTCTTAATCCTTTATTATATAAATACATCTTATTTCTATCAGGCCATGTCCTTTCCTCTGCATTAGCTTCTACACCAGAAAGGTAACTAGAATTAACTTTTCTACCAATGTATCTTTTTAGCCTTGTAACATCTTTAAATAAAGGACTCATAGAAGGTTTGAAATTATTATTAGCTACTGGTACTTTGCCTAGAATTGGATTAATTTTCGACAATAATTTTTTGGCTATCATACCATCTAATCTATATTTATTATCAAGAGAAAGATAAAAATCAAATACATCATTATCAAATGTAATAGTTCTTTGCTCTGCAATGGTACCAATACTTAGTAAATTTGTATAAGGATAATGTCTACAAAGTGCATGAATTAGCATATACTCCCAATAATCATCATTTGTTTCACAAAACTCCTCTGCATTTGAACAAACTTCCTCAATAGAATTGACTAGAGAATCATACATATCTGATCTTAATGGTTTATGTACATAATCAAGTAAGTTGATGCCCTTTAGCCTATAAGAAATTCTCTGTAAGAATTCTAAACTAAATATCCCTGAAATTTGGACCGGCTTTTTAAGTGAAGTTTTTTTACCTAAAAAATTTACATTTTTATTTAGTAAATACATTCCTTGAAACATATAATCCATTCCATGCCCATGAAAAAAAACATCAGGTTTTTCCGGAATTTTATCACTCAATCCATAAAAAATAGAATGGTCAAACGCATACATACCTCCACCTAGCTGTATGATTTCATCTAATGAACCAGAGTATGGATCATGATCTAAACTCACAAACGAATGCTTGGAATTATTTATTCCAGCTATTTTTTCAGCAACTTTAACTTCGTTATTGTAACTAACACCAATTGTATAACTATCTATTTGAGATTGGAAAAGGGATAGAATTGTTCTAGAATCTATACCTCCGCTTAGAAATATCCCATAATTTTTATCCGAATCACTAGTTTTCTTAATTATTGAATCTGATAATAAATTCTTCAATATATCAGCAGATTCATTGAGTGATCTATTAGTTTTTTTAAATGAAGGAGTCCAGTATACATATCTATCTACTTTATTTTGATAAAAATTTATATGAGTTGCAGCTAATAGACATTTAGAATAACTGTCATGAGTTTTTTCGCCAACTAATCTTTGCAGCCATAAAAACTCAAAAATTGCTTCTTTATTAATTTTAAAATCATTATTCCTTTGCAAAAAAATCTTAATATCTTTATAAAATACTGAACCAATAAACTTATCATCATAGTTAAGATAAAAAAAAGGTATTGATGTAAATCTATCATTATAAATATTTAATGATTTATTTTTTTTATCATTATGAATAATCAAAAATTCACCATTTATATTTTTTAGTGTTTGATAATTTATTTTATGTTTTATTTTTTCCCAGACAAATTTATGATTTATTTTTTCATCAATTATAGGGTTACCTATTATGTATAATAAATTATCATGATCTTCAAATTTTTTCATAGTTACATTAAAATCTGAAATTTCCAAATTCAGATTATTTTGTTTAGAATCAAATATAAAAAATAGTTTAGGTAATTTTTTCATTTATAAACCTGTTATCAAATCAAAACTTAAAATAAATAAAGTCACTTGTAACATCCGATCTGAGTATAAGTATACCTAAATATAAAAACATTACTATAACTGATCTTGTATATATATTTTCCAAAAGATTTAGTACTGAATTTAGTCTTAAGGAAATATTTTTTTTAGATTTAATTACTTCATAGACTCCATAAATGTATAAGGGGAAAGAAAAAATAAATATCTGCATAAGTAAATAAATATAAGTTTTTAAGTCTATATTAATATTCGAAAAACTAGATAATAATACTGAATAAAAATTTTCAGATCTAAATATAAACCAACCTAAATGAATAAAACAAAATGTAAGTAAGAAACCTAATAAATTAAATCTGAAATTTGTTATTCTCCAATAAAATCTGGTTAAGATTATTATAATTCCATTAAATAATCCCCAAAAGATAAAATTCCAGGCTGCACCATGCCAAAGACCTGTCAGAATAAATGTAATTAAAATATTAGTATAATTTCTGACATTAGATCTTCGAGACCCTCCCAGTGGTACATAAACATAATCTCTAAACCAAATTGAAAGGGTAATATGCCACCTTCTCCAAAAATCTATTATAGATCTTGAGAAATATGGATTATTAAAGTTGCTAGAAAGGTTGATCCCAAGAAGTTTAGCGCTACCTCTAGCAATGTCAGTATAACCTGAAAAATCTGCTAAAATTTGTACTCCAAATGCCAAAGAACCAATAATAATAAGTAAGAAATTAGGCTCTTCAAGAAGAAAAATTTTATCAGAAATTATTGCCACATTATCAGCTATTACTAACTTTTTAAAAAAACCCCAAATAATTAATGAAATACCATCATTAAAATTTTTAATTTTAAATTTTTTTTTGGTCTCAATTTGTGATAAAAGTGAGTTTGCTTTTTCTATTGGTCCAGCAATTAGTTGTGGGAAAAAACCGATAAATAAAGATACATCAATTAAACTTTTTCTAGCCTTAGTCTTATATGTATAAACATCAAAAACATAACTAATAGTCTGGAATGTATAAAAAGAAATTCCAACTGGCAAAAATATTTGTAGAGTTAAATTTGAGTTTACAAGACCAAAATTAGCTAGCAATTGGGTAAAATTTTCAACAAAAAAACCTAAATACTTAAATATCCCTAAAACAAACAAACCTGAAGAGATTGCAAAAATTAGAAAAACTTTTCTTGTTTTTTCTTCTTTGCTTCTTTGTATTTTTAATGCTGAGAAATAATTTACTAATGTATATCCAGATAAAAGAAGAATTAGCCATGGGTTTAAGTATCCATAAAAAGTATAACTCGCTATCAATAAAATAATATTTTGATTTTTTTTTGATAAAAACCAAAAGATTACTACTACAGAAATTAAAAGCGTAATATATTCATAGCTTTGAAAAATCAATTTAGACCACCAAAGTAACTAATATTTTCTTGATAAAAGAATTCAGTATATTCCTCTATATATTCTGGATTAATATGATCCCCATCAAGATAATATTCAACACCAAAAGCTCTTTCTGAGAGATCAATAAAATTAATCTCTTTTTTTTGTAAATAATTTGATAATTGACTAATATATTGTTCAAGGTTAGGATCAGAGTTGAAAGAGTTATCGATATTTGGTCTTTTTTGGACCCTAACAAAAGTTAATTCAATATCATTATTTTTACTCATGTTTACCAAGGCACTCAGGAAAGAATCATGTTCTTCAAATTTAGTAGAAATATTGCTAGCATTAGTCATTTCTACAGATTTAAAATTTTTTCTATCAAATAAATCATTAGCAGAATTTTGTGTATTTTTATATTCTCGTAATATAGGTAAATATTCCTCATCATTTAAACCTACAGAAATCCTCAAAATTGTATAAGGAATAATTTTCGGAATAAAGGGAGTAGCCGCTATTCTATTAATTAAGTCTCTAGCCTTATTTTTTTTTGATTGAATTGGATATATATAGTCAAATATTCTAGATAATTTTTCACCAAGTCCACTATTAGAATTGATTATAAAATCAAATTCTTGCTCTTCATCGTAAGATATTAAATCAAGTTTTCCTGAATACTCACCTGTTGTTCTATATAAAGGTTTTGAAAGTTCATAATCTCTAAAAAAAATAAAAACATTTTTCGGACTAATCTTAGTTTGAATAACAAAATTTTTAAAATACAGATACCAAGCTGATGACATCCCACCAGGCATTGTAAGTAGAATAACATCTTTATTAGAGATATTCTCAAGATGCTTCTCATCTATTCTAGTTTCTAACATTGAATTACCAATGAATATAAAATCAGGAGATGAGTTTGATATTTGATTAAATAATTGAATGTCGAAATTATCACGATCACCACGAAGAAATATAAATGCAGGAATAAAAAAAATAATGACTAAAGGTATAGATATTTTACGAAAATTTTTCAATGCATACCTCTTGGTTAGTCTCAACATGTCTTTTTACATAGACCAATAATTAATTTCATTGTTATCAAACATAGATTTATCCAAAATACCAGTTATGTCAAAAACGAATCCATTATTATGAATTTTATTGATTAATTTATCAAAATCATTAACATATTTTTTATGTGGGACAGCTAATATTATTGCTATGAATTTTTTTTCAACATTATAAATATTATCTATATATGTGGCATTTTCAACAAAAGGATAGTTATTTTTAAAATCATTAATAAAAATATTATATTTTGAATTAACTAAAAGATTACATAACTCTATTGATTTACTATTTCGCGCATCAGAAACATCAGGCTTAAATGTTTGTCCCAAAACCAAAATATTTCCAGATTGTGAAGTTTCGAGTGATAGTAGAGATTTTGAAATTTTTTCAGATAAAAATTTTGGTACAGATTCATTTACAGCACGTCCTGAGAGGATAGTTTTTGGCGTAAATCCTAACTCTTGTGCTTTATAAGTAAGGTAATATGGATCAACTGGCACACAGTGTCCTCCAACAAGACCTGGAGTATATCTATTAAAATTCCATTTGGTAGATGCAGCCTCAAAGACATCAGATGAGGAAATATTCATTCTGTCAAAAATCATACTTAGCTCATTAAAAAGAGCAATATTTAGATCTCTTTGAATATTTTCTATTACTTTTGAAGATTCAGCAATTCTTATAGTTTTCGCTTGATAAACTCCATGCTTTGCAACGTAACCATATAAATCACTAATTATTTCTAGAGTTTCTTCATTTTGACCAGAAACAACTTTAGTAATATTACTTATATTATGCTCTTTATCTCCAAAGTTAGTTCTTTCTGGAGAGTAACCTAAGAAAAAATCTTTACCAGAGCTCAAACCAGACTTCTCCTCAATTATTGGAGCACAATAATCTTCTGTACATCCTGGATAAGTTGTAGATTCAAATATAATTATAGGCTTAATATTTTTACTTTTTCTAGAAGTAATTTGTTGTCCTATCAAATTACTTGCACTCATCAACAAACTTAGGTCTGGTAGATATTCACTAGTAATAGGTGTAGGCACTGTAACAATAATTATATTTGATTCTGCAATACATTTTGGATTCGAGGTAATTTTTAATTTTGAGGATAAAATATCTTGCTTATCAATCTCTTCATTTTTATCCTCACCTTTATTCAGCTGATTTATTCTTAGCTCATCAGAATCAAATCCAAAAGTAGAGATATTATTTTTAGCAAATTCTAAGGCTAAGGGGAGCCCAACATAACCTAAACCTAAAATTACTATATCACCATTTATATATTCTTTTGATATCATAAATTACTTAGTACCCAAAACATCATATTTAATTGAATATTTTTCTAATTCATTAATATTTACAATTCCTCTTGTATCTATAACATATGGCTTTGATTTTATATTTGACCAATTTATTTCAGAGTAGATTTTTTCAGAGTTTAATATTATTACAATTTCAGTATCCTCTAAAACTTCAAGTAAATTTTCTGAGACATTTAATTTGCTTTCTATTTCAGAGGCTTCTTTATTTGCTAAAACATCATGACCTATGACTATTGCACCTTGTTCAATTAAAAATTTAGATAATCTGATTGATAATGAGTGCCTTACATCGTTTGTTCCTTCTTTGAAAGCCAAACCCAATATAGATATTCTATGTTTGTACAAACTACTACCAATAACACTCATAATTTTGTTTATAACTTCTTGTAGTTGCAAATCATTTCTTCTTATAACTCCGTTTAACATAACTGAATCAAAATAATTTTCTTCAGATAATGTTATTAATGCTCTTAGGTCTTTATCTAAGCATGGCCCGCCAAATCCTATGCCTGGCTTTAAGTACTCAGAACCTATGCGTGGGTCCAAGCCAATACCGTAAATTATATCTGATATATTACCTCCAACTTTTTCTGATATTCCTGCTATCTCGTTGATATAAGATATACGGGTAGCTAAAAATGCATTTGATGCATATTTGACCATTTGTGCCGACACTGGATCTGTTAATAAAATTTCTATGTTCAAATTATTAATACTAAAAGAATTATCAACTATATAATTTCTTTCAAGTAAAGGTTTATAGATTTCTTTTAAAATTTTTCCTGAACTTTCTGAATTACATCCTATAATAATTCTGCTCGGATTGTAAAAATCTACTAAACCACTACCCTCTCTTAGAAATTCAGGGTTAGAGACAACATCAAAATCTTCCCCAACAGATAATTTTTCAGATAATATATCTTCAATTATTTCAATAGCTCCAACAGGAACTGTACTTTTTACCACAACAACAGTGTAATGATTAATTAAGTCTCTTAATTTCTCTGCAACTGAAATTATTTGTGATAAATCTGCTCTACCATCTGACAAAGAAGGAGTACCTACTGCGACAAAAACCACATCAGAGTGTTGAATAGTTTTTTCAATATCATCAGTAAAACTTATATACTTTTTAATTATTAGATCAGAAAGTATATTCTCTAATCCTTCCTCATATACTTCTGATTTTCCTAACTGTAGCAAATTAATTCTATTATTATTTAAATCCTGAGATAAAACATTATGCCCAAGTGAAGCTAATCCAACTGAAGTCACTAAACCTACATATCCTGCACCACCAATCACACCTATTTTGTATGGATTAAATTTTTCCATGATTTAATTATCCTTAATAGTCTAAATTTATCTTACTGGCAATTTTTTCATTACTTAAGTACCAATCTATTACAGATTTTATACCTTCATCAATATTAATTTCTGGCTCCCAATCAATTATTTCTTTAGCTTTTTTAATATTTGCCCATGTCTTATTTATATCCGTAGGATGAAACGGGTGATTTTTTATGAATGCTTTTTTATTGAGTAATTTTTCTATCAGTGATATTACAGTATTTATTTTTACTGGTCTATCAGAACCTAAATTTATTGTTTGAAAACCTTCGTTTATATTAATAGATTTTATTATTGCTCTAGAAATATCATTAACATGAGTAAAATCTCTACTTTGTTCGCCATCACCATTAAGTTGAATTTCTTGATTTTCAATGACCCATTTTACAAAACGGAAAATACTCATATCTGGTCTACCTGCAGGTCCATAAACAGTAAAAAATCTTAGAACAACAGTATTGATATCAAACAAGTGGCTATAAACACGGCACATCTCTTCTGCAGATTTTTTAGATGAGGCATAAGGCGATAGTGGGAATCCATCATAATTATCTTCATTAAATGGTAAATTACTATTACCATATATGCTTGATGTTGAGGCTAAAATATATTTACCTATATTTAATTCCCTAGAAATTTCTAACAAATTTAAATTACCGATAAGATTTGTTTCGTAGTAAGTAAGAGGATTATCAATAGACTGCCTTACTCCAGCTCTAGCTGCTAAATTAATTATTGCATCAGGTTTAAATTCATTAATAATTTTTTTTGTGGATTCATAGTCGCATATATCTCCTTTGATCCAGGAAATATGATTTTTTCGTAGTATATTCTCTATCCTCCATTTTTTTAAGTTTGTATCATAACTATCACTTATATTATCTAAACCCAAAATGTCATACTTTCGATTTTTTAACATATAAGAGACGTTAGATCCGATAAAGCCTGCACACCCAGTAATAAAAATTTTCACTTTTTCACCAATTCTAATATTTATTATTAAATTCTAAATAAAAACTATTAATGTCGTATAACTAAAAAAATTTCGAGTTTATGTTAATTAGTATATTTACGTAACAGTATAAAATGTATATTACATAAAGAAATAAGAAAATTAAGTTATGAATATAAATCCTCAATTGCAGAAAAAAACTGCTAATCTTTCCGATAAAAAAAGACTTATAGTGGCTAGTCTAATTCAATTATTTATACCTTATGTATCCTTATTCTCTGCATTTTTATTAAGAATGGATCTTAATATTAATCTTGTTTCATTAGATAAAATTTTTTTATGGGGAACTATTTTAGCTTCGATAAGACTTATATTCTTAATATTTTTTTCAGTACATAGAGGTTTATGGAGATATGTATCAATAAGTGATTTAATTGGAATTATAAAATCATCAAGTGTTTCTACATTAATATTTATTTTTGTCATTTTTGTTATAAATAATTTTGATGGATTTCCAAGAAGTGTTTTCATTCTAGAATGGGGAATATATATATTTTATTCAGTAGGAATTAGGATTTTCATTAGAATAATGAGAGAAAATATTAGAAAAAGAAGTTATAAAAATACTTTTAAAAAAGTAGCAATTATTGGAGCTGGAGATGCCGGAGCTGCATTTTGTTCACAAGCTAAATCAATTTCAAATTATGGTATAAAGCCAGTAATTTTCCTTGATGATGATTCTGAAAAAGTTGGAATGAGTATAATGGGCGTTAATGTAGCTGGATCTATTACAGAAATAAATGATTTTATAAATTTATATGATATTGAATTAATAGTAATTGCAATTCCTTCAGCCACAACTGAAGAAAAATCTCGCATTATAGAAATTTGTAGAAAAACTAATATAGAATTCCGAATCTTACCTGGAACAAATGAGCTTTTACAAGGTAATGTTTCGATATCAAAATTAAGAAAATTGGAAGTTGAAGACTTATTGGGTAGGGATGAAACAAAACTTGATGAAGTATCACTAAATCAATTTTTCAATAATAAATCCATACTTATTACTGGAGCTGCAGGTACTATTGGTTCTGAATTAGTGAAAAGAGTAATTAAGTTTTCTCCTTCGAAAATCATTCTTGTTGATAGATCTGAGAATAATTTAGTTATGCTAGAGCATGAAATCAATAGTAAATATTTAGATCAAGTAGAAGATATTGATCTTATAACTCTTATTGTTGACATATCAAATTATAATTCTGTATCAAAATTATTAAAAAATTATAAACCTGAAATAATACTTCATGCTGCTGCCCATAAACATGTCAACCTGATGGAGAAAACACCTGCTGAGGCTGTTAGAAATAATATTGGAGGCATTATTAATCTTGCAAATAATGCAATTAAAGAAAATGTTGAAAAATTTGTTTTAGTTTCATCCGATAAAGCAGTAGAGCCTAGTAGTGTTATGGGATCAACTAAAAGGATTTCGGAAAAAATACTTTCACAAATGAAAGATACTAAAAACACCAAATTTACTTCCGTACGATTTGGTAATGTCCTTGGTAGTGACGGTAGCGTAGTTCCAATTTTTCAAAAACAAATTGAACAAGGTGGTCCCGTAACTGTAACAGATCAAAATGTTGAAAGATTTTTTATGACAGCACATGAAGCTGCAGGTTTAATACTAAGTGCTGCCGAATTTGGAAAAAATAAAGAAATATTTCTACTAGATATGGGCAAGCCTGTTAATATTAACTTCTTAGCAAAAACTATGATTGAATTATCTGGTTTTATACCTAATAAAGATATACAAATTATCTATACTGGATTAAAACCAGGAGAAAAACTTTCAGAAGATCTATCTTATAAAAATGAGAAAATTACAAAAACAAAGCATGAGAAAATTTTTGCTGTAGAAAATGTTAATCAACAAATTAATATTAATGAGATTGAAGATTTTTTAAATGATTTAGATAATTTAAGTAATGATAAAATTAAGAAAAAACTAAAAGATTTTATTTAAGTCAGTATATTTAAAATTTAATTCATTGGCAGATTTAGATCCATCGAATGAAGAGTCTACTTTAATATTCTCATATGAAACATTAGAAATAATAGACTTAAAAAGATTAAGCTTATTAAATATCTTTATAAAAAAAATAATCCATTTTCTACTTACAGGAATCTTTATTCTTTTATATCCTAATAAATTCATTATTGTTCTCACAAACACAGCTGTAGTAATAGGTTTATCTGCAATAGTATAAATTCTTCCCTTTTCCCCAAGATTAATTGAATTAGTTATGGCCACAATCAAATCTTCTGCCCATACTGGACTTATAATTCGATCTGGAGCTGGCAATAAAGGTATTTTACTCATAACAATTTTTTCAACTAAAGTACCTGAGTAATTCTTGATTGTTCCAAAAACAGTACCCGGTCTAATTACAACTCCATCTAAACCTTTTTTTGTTGCCTCTATAACTTTTTCTTCGGAAAAAGCTTTGGTTTTTGCATATGCTGAAAATAATTTACCTTCATAGAAATGCTGTACATTTACAGTAGAAATATGTATCAATTTGGCTTTTCTACTTTCTGAAAATTTTATAATATTTTTTGTTCCATTAATATTTATATCTTCAATTTTCTGAAATTTGTCTTTTGGTTTATGTACATGACTAGCTAAATGAATAACTGTATCTATATCTTTTGATAGCAATAATAATTTTTCGTAGTCTAGAATATCAGTGTTGATATAATTTAGATTTTTTTATTGCTATATAATTAGTAATATTTCTTGATATAACAGTAACCTTCAAACCTAAATTTGATAAATAATTGCATAAATAAAACCCAATCATACCTGTGCCGCCAGTCACAAGTATGTGTTTACTCACTATTTTTATATTTTTTTTTCATCACTGTTAAATTATAAAATGATTATCATGACTAAAGGTAACACATGATAAAGAGAATTTTTGACATATTTTCAAGTCTTTTAGCTATTATAGCTTTTCTACCTATATACTTGTTTGTTGGAATATTAGTATATTATTCTCTCGGATGGCCAATACTTTATAAAGCAAAAAGAGCAGGTAGAAATAATGAGGGATTCATTTTAATTAAATTTAGAAGTATGAAAAATTCTAATATTTATTCCTCACATCATTCAGGTGATGACGATCCAAGAATAACAAAAATTGGTAAATTTATTAGAAAAACTAAATTAGATGAGTTACCTCAGTTATTTAATGTACTTTTTGGGAAAATGAGTATCGTTGGTCCAAGGCCAGAAACACCAGAATATATAAAATTATACAATGAAGATCAAATGAGGATACTTACTCTGAGACCTGGTATAACTGATTTTGCATCAATCGAGTTTTTCTGACATGGGAGATTTACTTAAAGGTGATGATCCAGATAAATTATACTTTGAAAAGGTATGGGATAAAAAAATGAAACTTCGCATGAAATATGTAAAAGAAAATAATTTTCTTGTTGATATGAAAATAATTTTCTCAACTATTATGGTAATTTTTAAAAAATGACAAAAAAAATAAATAAAAACTATATTTTATACAACTTCTACTGCTTTATTTCTTATACCTTTGCTTTTTAGTTACTTTGATTTTGTCGCTGTTTATGAAGATCCAAGGCAATTTATTTTGCACCTATCAGCAATTCTAATAATAACTTTATCTATGTGGAAATTATATTTTGTTTCTCTAGGTAATAAATCATTAGTTACTAGGATAAAAAATTGGGATTTAATTTCATGGGCTAAAAAAGATATTCATAATTGGATGATTACCATTATAGTTTTATACACAATAATATACTTGTTTTTCTGCGATACTATCCCCTTTGTCGCATATTAGTTTTTTAGGACGTGATGATGCTGCTCCAGGTAACAATTTTTATGATCATTTATCTTATTTGACTATATTGTTCGCAATAATCTTTTTCTTCAACAAGTTTGATAAATTACTAACTTTACTTTATTTATTAGTAATAAGTGGGATGATTACTGCTAGTTATGGGATAGCACAGTATTTTGGGTGGGATCCAATAGGAAAAAATGCTGATCAGATTAGAATTTTATCCAGTTTTGGAAACACATTAAATTTTAGTGGTTACATGGTTATGGCAATACCAGCAACTATTATTATAACTAACATGCTATATGATAAAAATAAATTTTTTGCTTTTTTATTCACAATAGGTTTAGGCTTTGAAATAGCTGGACTTTGGTTTTCTGCAGGAAGAGGACCTTGGGTAGGTGCATTTTTTGGAATGATTATATTTTTTTCTTTTTCTATTTTTACAATATCCAAAAAAAATATAATTAGATATCTAATATTCATGGTTATAGGTATTATCATTACTGCTATAATCTCATCAATTCCAACAGATAGAAGTGATATTTCTGGAAGAAGATTACTTGGAATAACAGAACAAATCACTCCTCCTACTAGCACAGAAAATTCAATACAATCAACAGATATCGAGGGAGGCATATCTGGAAGATTATCCATATGGAACTCATCTATTAAAATAATAACTGAATCTAAAACCCCTGCGGAAGAGCCAAGTTATATGTCATTCTTTAGGATTTTATTTGGAGTAGGCCCAGATATGTATGTTTACTCTTATCCACTTACGGCGTCTCCTTCATCTAAATTATCTATGGTAGATCATGCTCATAATTATTTATTACAAAATTTAGTTGAAATTGGAGTATTAGGCTTAATTACACTTTTAGCTTTAGGATTAGTAATTTTTTTAACTGTAATACGCCTCGTGATAACAATAAAAAATCATTATTATAATTCAGAAATTGCTTTTATATCTTTAGGAATCGTAGCTGCTCTAGGTGGTAAATTAGTAGATATACAGGCTGGAGTACCTAGAACATCAGATATAACAATGATGTTTGCTTTAATTGGAGGACTCATATGTATAAGCAAATTAACTACTGAAAAAATAGCCAATGAAGTAGAATCAAATAATAAATTTAATCCAAATAATTCTCAATCAGAATATTTTAGTGTTGGAATATTAATATCCTCAATAATACTCACGGTTATATTAATTACTATTTTCTTCTCTTGGGATTTTAGAAGAGTTTCTGCCAGTTATCATTTAGCATCAGTAGTAACAGATTCTACTGCTACTCATAGAGATCGAGCTATTGCCTGGGAAAGCTCTCAAGAAATGGCTCCTGAAAGAGATTCATTTATAAAACCCGTTTTTGATGCACATATGAATGTTTCACTTGAACAGTACTCTATGGGAAATAAAGAAGTAGCGATTAATCAGATGATTTATGGTAGAAATTTATTATTAGAATATGAAAAAAGAGATCCTTACGCTATTGATATCCAGCTAGGCTTGGCAAAAAGCGCTACACGGCTAACAGAATGGGGCCTATCAGAATATACAGACGAGATGGTATATAGGTACGATAAATTAGCTAAAAATTTCCCTGCATATCCATCTTTATTAGGAACTGCTGCTACTGCTCTTGCCAGTGTCGGTTTATTCGAACAAGCAATTATTTATGCTGATATGGCTATTGATACTGAAGAAACAACAATGCCTTGGCCAAAAGCATGGTATGCTAAGGGTGCATCTTTAGCATCAATGGGTAATCTTGATGAAGGCATAGAAGCTCTATTAACTGCGACAACTAAAGATCCTGAGGATGATGGTGCAATTTTGGCTCATCAAACTTTATCTGAAATATATGCATATTTAGGTGATAATGATAAAGCACTAGAACATCAAAAATTAGGAGATAGATCTTTATTTCAAGGTTGGTAACTATTCTTAATCAAAATAATTTTGTAGAATAATTTTATTAGAGCGGGGGTAGCTCAGCTGGTAGAGCATCTGCCTTCCAAGCAGAATGTCGCGAGTTCGAACCTCGTCTCCCGCTCCAAATATAATAAATATAATGAATAAAACAGCAATCATAAATAATCGAAAAATTGGTAAAAATAACCCTTGTTTTTTAATTGGAGAAATTGGAATCAATCATAATGGGGATATTGAAAATGTGTTTAATTTGATTGATGCTGCGGTAGAAGCAAAATTTGATGCAGTAAAATTTCAAAAAAGAACACCAAAAGAATGCGTTCCTATTGATCAATGGGAAATTATGAGAGAAACTCCATGGGGTTTTATTTCATATATAGATTATAGGGAAAAAATGGAATTTAGTTTTGATGACTATGAAAGAATAATTGACTACGCAAATCAAAAACATATCACCTGGTTTGCTTCTTGCTGGGATGAATCTTCTGTTGATTTTATGGAAGAACTGGATATACCATGTTACAAAATAGCTTCTGCTTCAGTTACCAATCTTGATCTTCTCAAAAAAATTTCAAAAACAAAAAGACCTGTAATGATGTCAACTGGAATGTCAACCATGAAGGAAATACAAACTGCAGTTGACATTTTAGATTGTGATAATTTCTTAATAGCTCATTCAACAAGTAGTTATCCAGCAAGTTATAATGAACTTAATCTTAGAATGATAAACACATTAGATAGTACTTATGATTGTCCTATTGGCTATTCAGGGCATGAAATAGGATTGTCAACAACAGTATCCACAATTCCTTTGGGAGTATCCTTTATTGAGAGGCATATAACGCTTAATAGAGCAATGTGGGGTACAGACCAGTCAGCATCTATAGAACCTCAAGGAATGGTAAGACTTGCTAGAGATATAAGAATTGTAGAATCAGCACTTGGCGATGGTGTAAAAAAAGTTTACGATAGTGAAAAACCCATAATAGCTAAACTTCGAGGCAATTCTTAGTAAAAAAATAATAATTCCCCCTCCCATTTCATTCCTATAGCTCGTAATTCAATTAATCAAATTAAGGCATATCATTTAACGATAATTATGTGAATTATGATTACGTAATTAAAAATCTAAATTCATAATATGTCCAAAAGCAAAAATAGAAACAAAAAACTCAATATAGCAATTGCTATTTCTTCCTTCTTCCCAAGCATTGGAGGTGCTCAAGTAACAGCTCATAATTTAGCTACATATTTAGAAGAAAACAATCATCAAGTAATAATGATTATTTCATGGAAAAATTGGAGAAAAATAAAAAATAAAAAATTTCCTTATAAAATTATTCCCATGTTACCTGGCCACCAAAGTTTATTCAGTAAAAAGTATATTGGAAAAATATATAATTTTATAATGAATAAATATTTATATTTTTTACAAAAAAAATATAAATTTGACGTTTGGCAATCATTTGGAACATATCCTATGGGAATTTCACTAAGTAAATTCTTACACAAAAGAAACATCACTCATATAATGCGAACAGTAGGATATGATATCCAAAAAAACGAGGATGTGCAGTATGGATATAGGTTTGATAGTAAAAAAGAAAAACTAATTACTCAATGGGCTCCCAAATGTACCAAAGCTATCGCTCTTAGTGAATCTGTGATTGAAGACCTTTTAGACATAGGAGTTAAGAGAGATCAAATAGAAATAATACCATGTGGAGTAGATTTAAGTAGATTTAATTCATTTAATCCAGATACTAATATTATTAGAGAAAAATATAATTTACCCAAAAATAAATTTTTATATATTTGTGTAGGAAGAAATCATCCAAAAAAAGGTTTCAGTTATCTAGTAGATGCATTTAATAAGTTAAAAATAAATAATTTATTGGACGATAAACACTTGTTAATAATTGGCGATAAAGTAAAAAAACTTAGAAAAAAAATTAATAAACTAAAACTTTCAAATCATATAACACTAATTGAAGAACTTGGTATAGATGATAATGACGATTTCAATGTCCCCAGTAGATCTTTGATAGAATTATATAAGAGCTCAGATGCCTGTGTATTTCCTTCATTAATAGAGACTTTCGCAATGATTAACATAGAGGCTATGGCTTCACATATTCCAGTAATTTCAACAGATGCTCCTGGATGCAGAGAAAGTATAGTAGAAAATTTTGACGGATTATTATCAAAACCTGCTGACGCTGAAGACTTATCAAAGAAATTAGTTCAAATATTTTCTTCAAGTAAATTAAGAACTAAACTAATTGATAATGGTATTATTAGTGTTTTAAATAAGTATGATTGGAAAGTTATAGGTAAGCACTTTGAAGATCTTTACCAAAGAGAAATATCAAAAAAGGAGCTTCATTTTTGAGTCAAGTAGAAAAAAGTATAATTGAAGAAAGATTATCAACTATAAATTACGATAGATTTAGTAGTTTATTAATGCAAATTGAATCAGTCATTAATATAAATAAAAATATAAATAACATACTTGAAATAGGTCCTGGAAATCAATTTTTTTCTAATATGATTAAGATGTTAGGATACGATATTAAAACAAATGATGTAAGAAAAAGAACAAATCCAGATTATTACGGAGACATCAGAAAAATTAATATTGAAGAAAAATTTGATTTAATAGTGGCTTTTGAAGTCTTACAACATTTACCTTTTGAAGAATTGTCTCATACATTAAATAAACTAAAAAAGATGACTAATCATTACATATTATTATCCCTACCCTACCAGATTCATTCCTTTAGTTTCAATATTAAGCTACCAAATATTTTTTTTCCAAGAAAATTAAAATTAGATTTCTTTAGAAAAAAATTTAGTATTAATTTTTTTTGGGAAAAGCCAAGAAAAAAGGATACTCCATATGAATTATTATCACAAAGAGAAGATTTCTGGAACCCTCATTATTGGGAAATAGGTAGAAAAAGTTTTCCTAAATCAAAAGTTATAGATGAAATAAAATCTTCAGGGTTAAGTATTGTATGGGAAAAGCATAACCCAAGCTTCCCAATGCATTATTTTATCCTTTTAAGTATATAAAAAAGAGGATAATTTTTGAAAGTACTAATTGTCTCAAGTAAATATCTACCTGAATATTCAGGTTCAGGCTTAAGGGCTCATAATACTTATATGAGATTAAGTAAAAAATTTGATATTAATTTTCAAGTAATAACAAGTAGTACAGGAAATTATAAATCAAAAAATTATGAAATTAACGGCATTCAAATACAAAGAATAATCTCTAGAAAGATAAGAATAATAAATAAAATTTTTGGCAAGAGGATATTTAAGAGACTACTTAATGCATTAGTAATTATATTTGAATATAGAAATATAAAAAGAGAAATTAAAAATAAAAAATTCGATTTGATTCATACTTTTGGTATTTCACCAGCAACAATTGCTGCAATAAATTTCAGTAGAAATAATAAAATTCCATTGATTATGGAAATTGTAAATCCAATAAAAACCCCATATCAATTTCTACCACTTCAAAAATACATAAATAAATATGACTTAAGCAAAAACTGCATTATAGTAGCAATAAGCAAAAGTATAGGAATAATGTGTAATAATTACAATTTAAAAGACAATGTATGGATCAGACCAAATCCAGTAGATGAAAAAAAATTTAATGTCCCTACATTAGATTCAAAGCTTAAGTCTAGAAAAAAAATATCCGATTTTAGATCTGACGATATAGTATTAGTTTATGTAGCAAAATATCTTAAGAGAAAAAATCATATTTTTCTTTTGGATGTTATGAGTAAATTACCTGAAAAATATAAGCTTATACTTGCAGGTCCATTATTAGAAAAAAATGATCTAGTTAATGGTTATAAAATTGATGATTTTTATAAATTAGAACAAAAAGCTAAAGATCTTGGTATTGAAAAAAGAGTGAAAATTTCTCATGGATTTGTTGATATGAAAGATTATATTATTAGTGCTGATATTTCATGTTTCCCCTCATTTAACGAAGCTATGGGGACTCCTCTTCTAGAAAGTATCGCGTGTGGTGTTCCAGTAATAGCGAATAAGGAAGAAGATAGTTTCCAAGAATGGATAAATAATCATGAAAATGGTTACCTAGAAATATTAGACTCTGAAAAATGGTCTACAAGAATACAAGAATTATCTAATAAAATAACAAAAGAAAAACAAGTTAACATGTCAAAAAAAATTAAAAAAATATCATCTTCAGGTAAGATTGACTTAGATTACTATAAGATTATAAAAAAACTATATAACTCAAAAAATGAAAAATCCAATATTATGGAAATACTAACTGATGATTAGATATATAAAAAAATATTACGATTTCTTAGGAAGAAAAATTATTTTTTTACTTGTAATTATGCAAACCGCCGCACTGATTGAGGGCTTTGGAATAAGTTTAATTCTGCCAATTATACAAAATGAAGAATTAGAGAATAATAGATTACTTCAGACAATAAATTGGATGTTTGATTTTATCAATTTAGATCAATCCCTAATAAATATGCTTATTATACTAATTTTATTTTTTATTTTAAGAGCCATAATACTAATATTTCAATCATGGTTTCAAGCAGAAATCATTTCAAGTAATTTAATAAATATGAGAAAAAATTTAATAGACACACTAATACGCTGTGACTATAAATTTATAAATACACAGAACAGAGGAACCTTTAGTAATGTATTAAATAATGAAATTGAGAGAGTTAATTTTGCCCTAGATCAGCTTTTAGCATTTATTGTATCTCTAGCTACAGCATTAGTATATTTAGTGATAGCATTTGTTATTTCCCCAGTAGTAACTATTTTTCTATTAGTACTAACAATTCCTATTGGAATCATAATGATAAAACTTAATCGTATTACAACAAAATCATCTAAAGATTTAACTACTGGTTCGAATAGGCAACAGAATTTTATTCTAGAAATAATAGAAAATATCAAATATCTTAAGTCAACTGGCCAGTATCTACCAATCTCAAAAAAAATTACCGCTGAAATAAAAAATGTAGGTAAAGCATTTAGGAAATTAAAATTCGTACAAAGTAGTTCAACTTTTTTGTTCGAACCATTAATTGTGATTATAATGGCATCATTAATTTATTTTTTTACCGAAATGCGTAAATCAAATACTATTGAAATATTATTTCTTTTGTTTATTTTCAGACAAGCTGCCATTAATATCGTAGCAACTCAGTCACCATATAGAAAATTCATATCATCTGTTGGGAGTATGGAAATATACTTCAATCTACAAGATAAACTTAATAAGAATTTAGAAAATGAAAATCTCAATGGGAAAAAACCAAATCTTAACTCAATTCTAAGGCTTAGAAATATTAGTTATAAGTATAAGAATCAAATAGCAATAGATAATATTTCAATAGAAATTAAACCAAAAACTACTATTGCATTTGTTGGCCCATCAGGTTCGGGAAAATCTACTACTGCCAATATACTGTCCTCTTTATTAAAACCAGATAAAGGAGATTTTCTTATAGGCGATACACCAATAAATGAAATAAATTTGAGTAGTTATAGAGAAAAAATAGGATATGTCACTCAAGAAACTGTTGTTTTTAATTCCAGTGTACAAGAAAATATTTCACTTTGGAGCAAAAAATTAAATTATAAAAAATTAGATAAAATAATTGAGCAAACAGGATTGATTGAATTATTTGAAAAAAATAAAAATATTAATGATTCAGGAAATAATTTATCTGGTGGGGAAAGACAAAGGATATCTTTAGCAAGAGAATTATACCGAGATTCAGAAATTCTAATATTAGATGAAGCAACAAGCTCAGTTGATAGTATTTTAGAATCACAAATAGAAAATATTATTTCTAATCAAAAAAATATAAAAACAATAATTTTAATTGCACACAGACTTTCAACTATAAAATCTGCAGATATTATATATGTTTTTGATAAAGGAAAAATAGTTGAATCAGGTAATTTTCAAGATCTAATTAAAAATAATGGCATGTTCACAAATCTAGCTAAAAAGCAAAATTTTAACTAATCATATGAAAATTCTTTTTACAGTTAGGTCTTTGAATATTGGTGGAACAGAGAGGCAAATATTAAGTATGTCGAATATGCTAATTAAATACGGTCATGAAGTTGAAATTGCTAGAATTTACCCTAATGGTGATCTAGAAAAAAATACAGATATAACTTTACATGATTTATCAAAAAATTTCTTTAGAAGAGCTTTTGATATTCGTAATCTATTTATCAATGGGAATTATGATGTAGTCTATAGTTTTCTACCAAATATGAATTTGTTTTCATCATTAGTCGCCAAAACAATAAATAAAAGAAAGCTACCTAAAATAATTTGGGGTATAAGATCTTCTTCTCTGGATCCTAATGATTATACAAAAAAAGTCAGATTCATTTATAGACTAGAAAAATTATTTTCTGGATCCCCAGATCTTATCATAACTAATTCTGACGCTGCACTTCATGAGTATATTGAAAAAGGATTCCCAAGAAAAAAAATATTTACCATCCCAAATATTATCAATCATAATTATTTCAAGAATATTTCTTCTGAAAAAATGTCAGTGTATCAAGAGTTTGAAATTCCAAATAATATGAAACTAATAGGTGTTTTTGCACGAATTCATCCTATGAAAGATCATATGAATTTATTAAGAGCAATAAAACTAATAAATGAAACTAAAAATATATATAAAAATAAAATATCTCTCATTTGTGTTGGAGGGGTTGCCGTAAAGGAAGTAAAAAGCCATTACTATAAAAATTTGTTAGAATTTAGCAATTTGAATTTGAATGTTAAGTGGATTAGCGAAAGACAAGATATACCTAGACTAATGTCAGCATGTGATCTTACAGTATTACCATCTGATAGCGGCGAAGGTTTTCCTAACTCAATAGCTGAGTCTATGAGCTGCGAAATACCAATAGTAGCAACAAATATTGGTGATTCAAAAAAAATAATAAGTAGTTTTGGGAAAATTGTACCTATCAAAGATCCACAATCTTTATCAAATTCTATATTAGAAATTTTAGAAATGGATGAAAATACTATAAAAAAGGCCTCATCTGAAGGTAGAAAATCAATAATAAATAGATTTTCAGAGAAAGTAATTTATAACAATTTGATGAGCGTATTAAATAAAAATACTAAATAACTTATTTATTTATAAAATTAACTTATATTATTATGTGTGGAATCTGCGGAAAAGTAAATTTTAACCAATCTCCTCCAATTTCTATGGATGAGCTTAACTTTATGTGTGAAAAAATTGTCCATAGAGGCCCTGATGGTACAAAAAAAATGATTCGTGGGAAAATTGCCTTCGGTCATACAAGACTATCAATAATAGATCTTGAGCTAGGATCTCAACCAATATCAAATGAAGATAATACTATATTTACAATTTTAAATGGAGAAATATACAACTATCAAAACTTAAGAAAAAAATTAATAAGATTAGGATATAATTTTAGAACCAAATCTGATACTGAAACAATTGTCCATTTATATGAAGAGTATGGAGAAGAATTCATCAAATATATTGATGGAATGTTTGCTATTGCTTTGTGGGATGAAAGAGAAGAAAAACTTTTATTATTCCGAGATAGATTTGGCAAAAAGCCTCTATTTTACTATTTTAATAATAACGAGTTATATTTCTCATCAGAAATAAAAAGCTTCCCAAAAAAAATTGTAGGATCAACAAAAATAAATCTAAAAGCAGTCTATGAATATCTAAATTTAGGTTATATACCTTCTCCTATGAGCATTTATGAAAAAATTCAAAAAGTTGAACCAGCTCATTGTTTAGTTTTTAAAAATAATCATCTGGAAGTTAAAAAATATTGGAATTTTGACCCCAAAACCGATAATAACTTAGATTCAGAAGAAATCGAGAAAACAGTATCTAACTTATTTGATAAATCTGTAGAATCTAGGTTAATTAGTGATGTTCCTTTAGGTTTTTTTCTAAGTGGTGGTTTAGATTCTTCAATTGTAGTAGCAACTGCTAGTAAATATACGGATAAACTAAATACTTTTTCAATTGGTTTTGAGGAAGAAACATATAATGAATTAAATTACGCAAAACTGGTATCAAAAAAATTTAATACAAAACATGAAGAATTTATAGTATCTCCAAATATTATTAAAGATATTGAAAAAATTATTTGGTTTGCTGATGAACCTTTTGCAGACGCATCAATGTTACCTTTTTATTATCTTTCTCAGATGACTAGAAAGCATGTTACAGTCAGCTTAAGTGGTGACGGAGCAGATGAAATTTTTGGTGGTTACGAAAGATACATTGGGAAAAGAATAGCTGAAATTTATTATAAAATCCCACATATATTTAGAGAAGGTATTGGAATATTAACTAAGAATCTAAATGAAAACTTTGAAAAAAATAACAAAATTAGAAAAATAAAAAGATTGAGTTATCCTGCCTATAAAAATCATGAAGAATGGTACTTATCTTTCCTAAGACAATTTAATTTCAATGATAAAAATTTTAGTGTTAATAAGGTATTCACAGAAGAATTTATAAACATAATTAATTTAGAATCTGAATATCAAAATGACTATCTAGCTGATAAATTTAGTAATATAAAAAATAGAAATAATAATAATGATATTCAACTTTTGGACTTACTCACATATCTTCCAGGGGACATACTATTCAAATCTGATAGGATGTCAATGGCTAATGGATTAGAAGTACGATCTCCGTTTTTAGATAAAAATCTAGTTGAATTTGCAATGTCAATTCCTAAAAATTTTTTATTTCATAAAAATAAAGGTAAACAACCGCTAAGAAAAATTTTCTCCCATGTATTACCCCCAGAAATCATATCTAGGAGTAAAGAAGGTTTCTCAGTTCCAATTGCTAAGTGGATTAACGGTGATTTGAAAGGGCTATTTTCTGAAAAATTACTATCAAATGATGCAAAAATTCATAGCATAATTAATAAAACTCATATTAAAACAATGATAGATCATCATTATAATCAAAATGTAGATTTTTCGGTTAAGTTATGGAATTTATTCTGCTTAGAGTTATGGGCTGAAAGAAATAATGCAAAAATTTTATAAAAGAAAAAAGATTTTACATCTTATCACTAGTCTAGAAGTAGGTGGAGTACAACATGGTTTATTACTAGGACTACCAAAACTAGACAACAAAAAATACGAACATGCAATTTGCTCATTAACAAGTAAAATGCCAATGGGAAATGATTTCAAGAAAAAAAATATTAAAATTTTTACTCTAAATATAAATTCAAAAAAAGATTTCTTATACTCAATTAGATTAAGAAATATAATCAATAATTATAAACCTGATATTCTCCATACATACCTAATTCATGCAAATATTTTAGGCAGAATATTTGGGAAAATTTGTGATGTAGAGACTATTATTAGTTCAGAAAGAACAATTGGCCAAGCAAATTGGTATGAGCGCTTTCTAACAAAAATCACTAATCCATTAGTAGATATCGTTGAGGTTAATTCTAAAAAAGGAAAAGATACTGTTCACAAAAACCTAAAAGTTCCCAAAGAAAAATTAAGAGTCATTTATTCAGGTATAAACGTAAAAAAATACCAAATTAGAAAATCAAAAAAGCAGATAAAAAAAACTCTTCAAATTTCAAATTCTCAAAAAGTAATACTTTGCGCTGGCAGGCTTAGAGCTGTCAAAGGTATTAACTTTGGTATTGAATCATTTTATGAGATTCAAAAAAGTATAAATAATGCTATTTTCCTTATAATTGGAGATGGAGAAGATAAAAAAAAATTAGAAAAAATTTCTAACCAACTACATTTGAATGACAAGATAAAATTCCTTGGTGTAAGAAATGATCTGCCTGAATTATTTTCAATCTCTAACATTGTCATTATGCCATCATTGACAGAAGGTTTTCCTAGAATAGCTATTGAAAGTATGGCTGCTGGAAAACCGATAGTAGCTACAAGAGTCGGAGGAACGCCAGAAGCTATTAAACATAAATTTAATGGAATATTAGTTCCAAGTAAAAAACCTAAGATTATGGCAAATTGGGTTATAAAATTATTAAAGGACCAAAAATTTTCTATGCAGCTTGGGATAAACGGAAAAAAATCTGTTTCAAATAAATTTACATTAGAAAAATATCTTCAAGAAGTTGACATGATGTATAGTAAATCTACTAGCAGAGAAAGAATTTCATGACATTAAGTTCAATTAGAGTTTTATTTTTTCTACCAAAAACAATTATTAAGATATTTAAGTTTGTTCGTAATCCAAAACTTGCATATACTTGGGCTATCGAGTTTATAGATGACAAGATTATCACCAAAAGACATAGAAAAAATATTAATTTTGAAGATAATACCTTAATAAATTATAAAAAAGCTATAAATAAAGTTACTAAAATTAATAACAACAAGATTAAAATTTTTGAGAATAATTTTTCAGACTTTTTATCTTTAGATAATAAAATCTTACCTAATTTTTCATGGGCAGCAACTAATGAATTGGCAAGGCTTACTTATATAATCACAAGGATAGTTAAACCTAAAATTATTATAGAAACTGGAGTCGGTCCTGGTATGACATCTTGGAGTATACTGCAAGCAATGAGTGAGAATAATAAGGGACAGTTATATAGTATAGATTTACCAACTCCAAATACAAAAAATATGCCTGAAGTTGGTTATTTAATTCCAGATTCACTAAAAGACAGATGGAATTTGTTAATCGGGTCATCAAAAAAATTATTACCAAGCTTACTTAGAGAGATTTCCGAGATAGATATTTTTATTCATGACTCACGACACTCTTTTTCAAATCAGATGTATGAGTATGAAACTTCCTGGCCAAATATAAAAAATCAAGGTTTACTCATATCAGATGACATCAGTAATGATGCGTTTATTAACTTCTCAAAAAATAATGATAGAAACGCGATATTGATAAAGCAAAATAAAAACTTCCCAATAGGAATTATCAAGAAATAACAAATGAGTATAACTAAAAAAAAAATAGTATTAATAGCAAATCAAAATGAAATTTTTTATCGTCTAAGAATACCTTGGGTTAAGTTCTTGATAGAAAATAATTTTGAAGTTTTTGCCGTAACCCCTAAAGGAGAATGGACAGAAAAAATTGAATCGTATGGAGCTAAACACATAGATTGGGAAATTAATCGAAGTAGCCTTAACCCATTTGGAGCTATGATATCTATAATTAGCCTGTATAAAATCCTTAGGAAAATCAAACCTGACATAACACAAAATTTTCATACTAAACCAAATATTATAGCTCCAATAGCAGGAAAATTAGCAAGAGTAAATATAAATGTTTCAACTATCACCGGTTTAGGGTATGCATTTGTAGATAGAAATAATATTAATGGGAAAATTATCCAGTATTTAGCAACTAAATTATATAAATTTGCTAACAAAATTTCCGATAAAGTATTTTTTCAAAATTTAGATGATCTAAATTTACTAACTATAAAAAAAGCAATCGATCAGGAAAAAGCAATTTTTATTGAAGGAGGGTCTGGTGTAGACCTGAGTGATTATTTACCGAATAATAGACATGTAAATAGATCAAATTATGAATCTTTGAGAAAAGAATTAGGAATACCTGAAAAAAATTTTGTTTCAATTTTTGTAGGAAGATTACAATATGATAAAGGAATTAAAGAATTTATTGAAGCAGCAAAAAATTTAAATGATAAAAAAAATCTATCGTTCATAGTAGTTGGAGCCGTAGATCATGAGAACAAAAAATCCATAGATGAGTCAAAACTTAATGAATGGAAAAAAGAAAATAATATAATCTTCACAGGGAGAAGAGAGGATGTCCCAAATTTACTTTCTATATCAGATGTATTTGTATCTCCTTCCTACTACAGAGAAGGGGTTCCTAGAACCCTTCTAGAGGCATCAGCAACCGGCTTACCTTTAATAGGTACAAATATGCCTGGCATTAAAGATGTAGTGAGAAATAATGAAAACGGTTTAATTATAGATATAAAAAGCAAAGATGATATCTCCAATGCTATATTGAAATTATCTTCAAATAAAAAAATGTGGGAAAATTTTGGACTAAAATCATTAGAATTTGCCAAAAATAAATATGACTATAAAATAGTGGTAAATGAGTATATTAAATTTTATAATTCATTAATAAAAGATAAAAAATCATGACTGAAATTTTAGCAATTATACCTGCAAGAAGAGGAAGCAAGGGTCTTCCAATGAAAAATATAAAAATGGTTAACGGTCATCCATTAATTTCTTATAGTATTCAAGCAGCACTAGAATCAAAAAGTATAAATAGAATAATTTGTTCAACTGATTCAAAAAATATTGGAAACATAGCACAACAATATGGAGCTGAAGTGCCATTTTTACGCCCAAAAGAACTTGCACAAGATGACACAACTGATTTAGAAACTTTTTATGGACTATTGACTGAATTGAGAGATAGAGAAAACTATAACCCTGAAATAATAGTACAACTAAGACCAACTTGCCCTATAAGATTAAGAGGTCAAATAGATGATGCTATAGATCTTATCAAGAATAATCAAAAAGTAGATAGCGTAAGATCTGTGGCACTAACTAAAGAGCATCCATACAAAATGTTTAAAATTAAAGATGAGATTTTATATCCGTTACTGGAGAGCAAAGACCTGAAAGAACCATATAATATGCCTAGGCAACAATTACCGGAAGCATGGTGGCATACAGGAACAATTGATATCACTAGAGCAAAAAATATTTATTCTGGAACAATGACAGGAAAGGTTATAAAACCATACATTATAGATGCTAAACATGCAGTTGATATTGACCATATTGGATCAATATATGAGGCCGAGAGAATCATACAGTTAATTGACTGTATAAAACCATAAATACAAATCTATTATTTTTTAGACTAGGAGTTGTTTTGAATAAATATTTAGTTGTTGATTATAAAATTGCTGCAAGGTATAGATCTAATATTTTTGGAAAAAATTTTACATGGCCTGTAAATCACTCTTTTTATGATGATACATATAAAAATTTTTACGATTGGATTTATGATTTTCCATCAATTATTGGGAAAAATGAAAAATTAAAATTAATCTTCGAACTAGTCGAACTTGATTTATTAGAATATTTAGGTAATATTTTTGGCGCTTTAGTAGATGTTCATCTAAGTAAAAAAGAAAAACTAAAATTAGCTTATGATAAAAATGATTCTATATATAATATGATCATAAATGATAATTTCAATGAAAACCATAAAGACAGAAATTATAAAAAGTATTTAAGTGATTTTGGTGATAATTTTATTTCTACAGCTAAGACAATTAGAAATAAATTAAATGATTTTAATATTAAGAATGAAGAAAATATATTTTTTATCAGGAAAAACGATTTGTTATCTGAATTAATGACAAATCAAGGTACTTATTTCAGAATAGAAAAAAAGAGTCTTGAAAATTATAGAAGTAATAATAAAGTAGATAATGATATAAAAAATCTTGGATATCTCATAACTCAAAAATTTATTAATGTATGTAAAAATAAAGATATTAATATATCTGAAAATCTAAACTTATACTTATCCAAAAAGATAAATAATATGCTAACAAATGCATATTGTGATTTTAATTATCAAGAGAATCTTAATCTAAACAATAGGGACAGTGTATTACTTACTGGCTCTGGCGGTGATTATCTTACAAGGCTTGCCTCATTACATTTCATGAAAAATGGAAATAAAGTTATAAGAATGACCCATGGTGGAGATTCAGTATTTTTCGATGACCCAAGTTGGACTACTATAGAATTACCTTTTATTACTGAGTATATTAGTTACGGTATTGAATCATCAAAAATTAATACTAATAAAATTAATAATCACATTGAAAAAAGAAAAAATCTTAATAAAATTCAATCTTTTGCAGGTGGCTCAAAATTTCATGAAAAAATTTTAGACCAAATAAAATATGAACCTAATAAAGAGGTAAAAAACTTAACTATAATGAGCGCCTCATTTGGTGATACAAATAGAGCAATACCAAATGTAAAGATACACGATGTCATATATTATGAATGGCAGTTAAGATTATCCAAAAGATTAACTAAACACGGATACAATACTATTGCTAAAAGACATCCAAAAGGTCAATCAACTAATGATTATTTATTTCAGGATGTCGTTTCAACAGAAAAACTTAGTGAAAAAATGAATACTACATTTGGTTATACCGATTTATATATATTTGATCTTTGCGGTGGAGCATTTATGGAAGCTTTGTGTACTTTAAAACCAATAATCTTAATCGAAATGCCAAATAGATTACTAAATAAGAATACTAAAGATTTATTGAAAAAAAACATTAACATAATTCCTGCGAGATACAACGATGATAATCTTATAGAAATTGATTTTAATCAATTATTAGAATCAATTAATAATTCAGTAAATATAAATGAAAGACTCAGGCTAATTTCAGATTTTATAACTTCAAGAAACTACACAAAAAAATACTAGGCTTGATCAACATAAAATACATCGGATTGGTTATCTGATCCTTCTCCTACAATATTTATTAATGGAGTGTAAAATTGTTCAGATAGAACCTTAACTACGTCTCCTTTTTGATATTTCCATTTCCTTGTACTAAAACTTAATTTACTTGTACCAAAAAAATGTATATGGGCATCATCTGGAACTCTATGAAGAGGATATTTAAAGTGATGATCTTCGCAATTTGCTAAAGAATGAGACATATAATCTTCACCAGAAAAAATTTCACCGCTATCATAAATTATTTTTCCAGTTCTTTCTACAATACATCTGATTTTTATTGCATCAAATTCTATATTAGTAATTAACTCGGGACCTATGGAACATGACCTCAATTTTGAGGGAGCAAGGTATAGATAATTTATTTTTTCAGTTTCATGATCTGACCACTCATTTCCTAAACAGAACCCAACTCTTTTAGGGTTTCCATCTCTATCAATAAAATAACATGCAGCTACTTCTGGTTCTTCTCCTCCATCAAGTGCAAATCCTGGAATTTCTAATTCATCACTAGGAGATTTTAATATATTTCCATTACCTTTATAGAACCATTCTGGAGAAATTCCTCTTTTGCCTTGCTCTGGCTTACCTCCCTTTAAACCCATATTAAACATTTTTGCAGAGTCACTTTCATTATCATTTGTATGCATTTGGTCTCTTGATTGCATACTACCTGTATGAGTTAGTCCAGTTCCAGAAATTAATAATTTGTGTTTTTCTGGATGATCAAATGGACTAATTAAGTATGGTTTTAGCCCTCCAATTTTGGATTTTAAAAGCTGATTATAATCTAACAAAAGTGGTTGCTTATTTGATTTGTTATTTATTAATGAGTCAATTGTTGAATTGAAATCTCTATCCCATTTTTGAGATAGTTGAAAAATTTCATAAACCGAGTCAATTTCAGGATAAATTGATGTGATGTCTGAAACTTTATCATTATCAATTATCCCAACTCTTCTCCCAATTGATGGCATTATGTATTGAATTACTCTCATAAGTTCTATTCCTACTTTATAATTAAAATATATATTTATGATTATTACACTTAAAAGTTATGACTACAAGTAAATTTTTTTTTATACAGATGGCTGATCCTCAATTTGGTTTATTTTCTCACCTCAGTGGGAAAAATGATCTAGAAATTAAGAAATTAAAAAAAAGAGAAATTTTTATAAAAAAAATACCTAAAATTTACAATTTAGATAATGAGATTAAACTACTGAGAAGCTCTATAAAAATTGTGAATAAGCTTGATCCAAAATTTGTAATCATTTGTGGTGACATGATAAACAACTTAGATAATCAAGACCAAATATCTACATTCAAGAGAGAAATATCAAAAATAAATAATACTATAAAAGTATATTTTGTTCCTGGGAATCATGATATTGCATATGATTTTAAACAACCAACTATACAGTCAATTAAAGAATATAAAAATATTTTTGGTGAAGATTATTATAGTTTTGACCTTGGTAGTATTAAGTTTATATCAATAAATTCCACAATATTTAAGTCTAAGAAAATAATAAAAAATCATGCAAATGATCAGTTAGATTTTATTAAAAAAGAATCTAATCTAGCAAAAAAATATAATAAAAAAATTATAATTTTTAGTCATCATCCTTTATTTATAAATGATATTGATGAAGAAGATAATGAGTGGTCTATAAATAAAGATTTTAGAAAAAAAATCATAGAATTGTCTAGACCAAAAGGTTTATTAGCAAACTTCGCTGGTCATATGCACAGAAATAATATTGTATTTGATAAAGATTTAGAAATTATTACTAGTGGGCCTGTAGGGCTTTATCATGGCCCTTATAATGAGGGTGTATCGGGTATTAGAAGAGTTGAAATAAATAATACAACAATTACCCACTCCTATATAGAGATTTAGTTAAATATCATATAAAATATGTACAAATTAAGTACACAATAAAAAAATGATAATTGAAGTTATTGAACAAAGACGTAACGTAAAAGAATTTACAGAAGATGAAATTTCGGAAGATTCTATAAAATATATGTTAAATGCTGCTATCTGGGCCCCAAATCATCGCAAAACTGAACCATGGAGATTTATTGTAATTCCTAAAAATAGCAAAATGAGAATCAAACTTGCTAATCATATAAAAGATTGGAATTATAAAAATGCTACATCAAAAGATGAAAAAGTAAAAATACAAATTTCTGAAAAAGAAAAAATAAAAATACTGAACGCACCTGCATTGATATATGTTTATTATATTCAAGACTCTAACCCTGAAATAGATAAGGAAAATTATTCCGCAGTTTCATGCGCCATACAGAACTTAATGTTAGCTGCACATGAAATTGAAATTGGAGTTGGATGGTCCACAGGTAAAGTATGTAAAGCAAATGTAGAAACATTAATTGGAGCTGAACCTGATTGGGAGATTGCTGGTGCCTTATTTTTAGGTAAACCTAAAATTCAAGCTGAAGGTATAAGAAAACCAATAAGTGAATGTACTATATGGCATTAATCCATTTTCATTGCAACTTTTATTATTCCATCTTCCCTATTTGCGTATAAATCATAGGCTTTTTGAACATCAGAGAAATCCATTGAATGGCTCTTGAGTATTCCTGGATCAAACCAACCACGCTCTTTTAAAGCAACAGTTTCTCTAATTTCTAATGTTGGTTGTGAAGTTGCAGCAACTTGAGTAGGAATAATTTTGGCTGCCTTGAACATAAATTCTTGATGAGGAAAAGATGCAATTTTTCCATCCTGGCCAGTCAGACTAAAACTAATGAAAGTTCCCCATCTATTAACTATGCTTAGGCATGTAGAAAATCCTTCAGGATCACCAGTAGCATCAACTACAACATCAATACCTTGGCCGTTAGTAACCTCTTGAATAGCTTCCAATAAGTCATCTTTTTGTGGATTAATTGTGTTTGTTGCACCAAGAGATAATGACTTATCTAGTCTATAGTCTAAATTATCGATTCCAATAACTTGTTGAGCTCCCTGTTTTTCAGCAATCATAGTAAATGATAGACCAATACCACCTTGTCCTAATACAGCTATTCTTTTACCTGCGGCATTTCCCCAATGTTTAGCAGAGAATAAAACAGTACCTGTGTGTTGACACATTACCCATTCATCCAGAGAACCCCAATCTGGGACGGGTATAACTCTATCAGGTGTCAAGACTAAATACTCAGTCAAACCTCCAATATAATTACCAACACTGTCACGTTGAGGAACGACAATAGCTCTTTGACCTTCTTTGATTTCATCTGTCATGCTTTCAATCACTGTGCCGGCTACCTCGTGGCATGGAGCTCCCGGATGCATTGGATACTCCTCTTCTGGTCTATTGGCATGAAATGCACCATGTATGTCGCTTCCACATACTGATGTTGATTGAACTCTTACCTTTACTTTACCGTCGCTTATTTCTGGTTCTGGAATATCTACAAATTCAAATTTACCTGGGGATGCAATGCGAGCTGCTTTCAATTTAATACCTCATATTATTGTTTTTTTATAAATTATACTAAATAAAAACTTTACACCTACAACTAAAAACGTACAATACTAAAAATTGATAAAAGATAAATTGATTTAATTTTTTATATTATATTGGAGTTATAAATGAAAAGAATAGTAATGGGGGGATGCAGTCAGGAAATCTCTTCCTTCAATCCTGAAAGTTGTAAATATGAATTTTTCCGCTTTAAGTATGGAAATAAAATTGATCTTGATTCTAGAGGTAAAAATTCATCATATGCCGGTGCAATTAAAGAGTTAAAAAAAGAATTTAAAGAAGATGTAGATTTTATTTTTACATACGATGCCGAAGGCGGAGCAGCAGGGCCTTTGGAACATGAAGCATTTATGAGAATTTCTAAAGATTTCCTAGATCCAATTAAGAAAATAAACGGAAAGATCGATGCAATATATTTCCAACTTCATGGTGCCATGGGTACAACTGAGGAGTTAGATCCTGAAGGTTTTTTACTTGAAGAAACAAGAAAAATTGTAGGATCTGATATACCAATAGTCATTTCTTTAGATTTACATGGAATACTAACAGAGAAAATGTTAAGAAATGTAAATGGAGTTGCAACCTATCATACCTATCCACATATAGATTTTGAAGATACTGGTAAAAGAGCAGCTAAAATTATTACTAAAATAATTAAAAATAATGCTAAACCAATAGCTTCTCGGATTAGAATTCCTGCATTAGTTAGGGGTAATGAATTAATCACAGAATCTGGTATATTTGGTGAACAAATAAGAACTGCGAAAGAATTAGAAAAAAACCCAAAAGTTTTATCTGCAGGTTTTCATATTTGCAATCCTTTTACTGATGTCCCAGAATTGTGTTCTCAAGGATATGTATTTACAGATAATGATATAGCTTTAGCTGAAGAAAGTGTAAAAAAACTTGTAGGTAACTTTTGGGATAATAGAAAAATAATGCAAGCAAGTTTAATTTCTATTAAAGATGCTGTTGAAGAAGCAAAAGAATTATCTGGCCCTTTAGCATTTACAGATGCTGCTGATGCCCCAAGCTCAGGAGCCTCTGGAGACAGTAATGAAATTATTAGATTCATGATTGAAAATAATTTCCCTCATACTGTTCTTGCTTCTATAGTTGATCCTAAGGCTGTAAATAAAGCTCATGAACTAGGGGTAGGAGAAACTATTAATATTGGAATTGGAGGAAATTTAGATAGTAGATTTATTCCAATTAAGAAAGAATGGAAAATAAAATCTATATCAATTCAAGAAAATTTAGATATGGAAAAATGGAAATTTATCCTTAATCCAGGAAAGTGTGCTGTATTTGAGTATGAGAATTTTACTATTGTAGCTATGACAGAATCAACAATGATGGTAGACAGAACAATATTTTATGCAAATGGACAAGATCCTAAAAATTTTCATTCTACAATTGTAAAATCACCTCATTGTGAACCAGAATTTTATGATGATTGGGTAGAGAAGAATTTCAATGTTGATGCTATTGGTTCTACTTCTGCTAATTTAAAAAGTTTAGGTCATACGATATGTAATCGACCGATGTTTCCTATGGAAGAAAATACAGAATTTAATCCTGCTATAGAAATATTTAAGTAAAAAAATTGGAAAAATTAAGAAAAAGAGATATTGTAATTATTGGATCAGGTGCCTCTGGCGCTGCAGTAATGTGGAATTTGGCAAAAAATAATTATGATGTTTTATGCCTTGAACAAGGAGATTGGGTTGATCCAAATACATATGCAACCAACTCAGAAGACTGGCAATTTTTGCAAAAAACTAAATGGGCTGTAAGTCCAAATGTGAGAAAACTCCCCGTAGATTATCAAATAAACGAAGAAAATTCTGAAATAAAAGTACTTATGTATAATGCAGTTGGAGGATCAACCATACATTGGACAGCTCATGCACCTAGGTTTCATCCATCAGATTTTAGAGTCAAGACACTTGATGGTGTAGCAGATGATTGGCCTATAACATATTTTGATTTAGAAAAATATTATGACTTAAATGACATTATGATGGGTTGCTCAGGTATTAGTGGTGATCCGGCTAATCCTCCAAGAAGTACCAGACCAATGAAACCTGTGCCATTAGGTAAAGATGGTGAAATGCTGGCAAAAAGCTTCGATAAGTTAGGATGGCATTGGTGGCCTTCAGATTCATATATAAATTCTAGAAATTATAATAATAGAGGAGCTTGTAATAATTGTGGACCTACAGCATTAAATTGTACAAAAGGAGCAAGAGCTTCAACAGATATTACATATATACCTGAAGCTCAAAAACTCGGAGCTGAAATAAGAACAAATTGTACTGTATATTCTGTAGTAACTGACAATCAGCATGCTAAGGGAGTTAGTTACTTTGATATAAATGGTAAAGAATATTTTCAACCAGCCAATGCTATTATTCTTGCTTGCAACGGGATAGGAACCCCAAGAATTTTACTAAATTCAAAATCCGGTGGTTTAGCTAACTCTTCAAGGTTAGTTGGAAAAAACCTTATGTTTCACCCATATGCCGGAGTTCAAGGAGTTTTCCCAGAGCTTAAAGGTAAAGCTTATATGGGGCCTTTAGCAAATATAATAATGTCGCAAGAATTTTACGAAACGAATAATAAAAATAATTTTAAAAGAGGATATTCTTTTCAAATTAACCGAAGTAATACTCCAGCACTGACAGCTATAAACTTTACTAGATGGGGAAAAAATCATCATAAAGATTTTACTAATAGATTTGGAAATATATTAGGATTAGGAATTATAGGGGATGACCTTCCCGAAGAAGTAAACTGTGTCGAAATCGATAATAATATTACTGATAGGCATGGTGTACCCTCGGTAAAAATAAATTATAGATTATCCGAAAATTCAAAAAATCTACTAAGTCATGGAGTTAAATCGGCCAAAAAACTTCTTAAGTCTGCTGGTGCAGTAGAAATATTTGAAACCCCCCACTTAAAAGAAGCTGGATGGCATCTTATGGGAACAACTAAGATGGGTGATGATCCTGAAAATTCAGTTGTTAATAAATATGGCCAAACACATGATATAGATAATTTATTTGTAGTGGATGGTTCTGTTTTTGTAACAGCTGGGGCAGTTAATCCTACTCCTACTATACAAGCTTTTGCATTATGGGCATCTCAGCACATAATTGATCATAGACAGGACTTAAAATCATGAATGATAGTAAATTGATTGAAATATTGAATATTATTATACCTCCTATTGACAATTTACCTGGCGCTGGAGATTTGAATTTATTCAATGAAATAACTAGGATGACAAGTGAGCATGAACGATACAGTAATGTAATCAAGAATACTATTGAAATAATTAATAAAAGTAAAAAAACAAAATTGATTGAAAAAATATCATCCTTTGAATCAGAAAAACCTGAATTATTTTCTTTATTTTTAGAAATTATTTATATTGCATATTACTCTAATAGAAAAGTCCAAAACAGAATTGGTTGGCGATTAGGTCCTCTACAGCCACAGGGTTTTGAAATTAAAGAATGGGATGAAAAAATATTAGATAAAGTAAAACAAAGAAAAGAATTTTGGAAACAAATATAATTATTTCTAACTATTATTTGGCCACCAACTTTTATTACCTAAAAGTGTTGCCATACTAGGAACAAGTAAAGCTCTAACGATAAATGTATCAATTAAAACTCCTAGCATTACAGCAAAACCCAGTTGAAATAACTCTCTTAATTCTAAGGTTGTAAAAATTCCGAAAGTTCCAGCAAGTATTATACCAGCCGAGGTAACTACCCCTCCAGTTTTTGATATGGCTTTAGATATGCCCTTCTTCACTCCTTCAAGATCTGTTGATTCCCTAATTCTTGACATAACAAAAATATTATAATCAGCACCCAAGGCAACAAGAAAAATAAACATCCAAACTCCAGTTGCATAAGCAACACCACTATGTTGAAATATTACTTGAAAAGCAAATATTGATAAACCAAATGTTGCTGCAAAACTCACTACTACACTGAAAAGTAAGTATAAGGGGGCAACTATTGATTTTAGTAAAATCATAAGAATCAATAAAATTGCTATTAGAGAAACTGGTGCAAGCCATAGTATATCTGCGTCAATAGAAGATTTGGTATCCGATGCTACTGCTGTGTCTCCACCAACATAAATTTCGTAATCTTTAATTGTTAAGAATTCATTTTCAGCAGTTTTTTTAATTATTTTCCTTAATTCTTTAATAAAACTTAATGAATCAACAGACAAATAATCTTCAGCTATTACAGCTTCAAGTCTTGTTGTAGAATTATCATCAGAAATATATCTAGATCCACCTCCCTGTTCAAGAATACCCTCTAAACTATATGATGGATTACCATAAGGTCTTGTTGCACTGTATACTTTACTAATCTCGTCTGAATTGCTTATAGCTGCAGACAAATACTCTATATCCATTAGTCCATCATTAATATTATTTGTAGGTGTCTTTATAAATATTTGAGTTGGAGATAGTTGACCTCCAGGGAAACCCTCATTTATCATTTTGTACCCTATTTTAGATTCAGAGTCATCTGGAAAACCATCAACAAAACTAAAACTAGGCTTCATACTAAAAGAGGGAACAGAAGCTATAATAATACCTATCATGGTAACTAAAAATACTTGTTTAGGATTATTAACTACATAATCTCCAATTTTTTCCCATATAGCAATAGTTTTTGTATTAGATTGACCTAAATTAGATTTCCTAGAAATTGTTTTCATAAAAACGTTTTTTATCTTGGGATATGGAGTCCAAAAAGCAGATTTACCAAATAGTACGATTACTGACGGGATAATAAAAATTCCGCAAAGTAGTACAATAAACATACCCATTGCTAGCATTGGTCCTAAAGCTCTGAAAGAACCATATGATGCAAAAGTTAATGCTGACATCGCTACTATTGTTGTTCCTGCTGAGCCGGTTATAGAAGGACCAACTTTTGACATAGCTTTTGTCATTGCTTCCCATTTATTTGAGTTATGAATAAGCTCTTCTTTATATCTAGAAACGATGAACAAAACATAATTAGTTCCTGCACCAATTACCAATATTGAAAGTATTCCTGTTACTTGACCATTAAGTGGTAATTCAAATGTTTTAGCTAATAATGCTGCTAGAAAATTCGCAATACCCAAAGCTGTAAAAATTAACAACAAGGGAATAATTGCCAGAACAGGTGATTTGTAGATTACAAATAAAATAAATACCACAAAAGTTATACTTAATAATAAAAGTTGTTGATCAATAGACTGAAAAACCTTAACTGCATCATTGAATATTCCTGCTGGCCCGGTAATAGCTATTTCAGAAAAATATGAGATACCATCAAAGTTTTCAAGATTTTTTGTCTCATTAGTTATCCAGTCAACAGTTGATCCGAAATTTTCATCTTGTGGAGATCCAGAAATATTAACAATAATCATTGAAATTTTGTCAGAAGATAAAGATGGATCCTCAATTGGAGAAATTACCGATGAAATAGATTGTGGAGCTATATCTGATCTTAATAAGTCAACAAAATTCAATATACCCAAGTTGGTTCTTTCTACATCAGCTTGATTAGTAGAAGGATTTATGTAGGATCTAAGTGCTATTATCGCAGGCACTCCATCTGTTGAAGGAAATTTTTCGAATCTTACTTTCATTGCTGATACTGATTCAGAATCAGAAGGAAGAAAATCATCTTGGTTATTAGTTGTGACCTCGCTTAATTGAGGCGAAATCATGAATAACAAATTCATTAATACAAACCAAGCAATTATAAAAAATGTAGCACTTTTCCAATTTTTGACACTTAATGTAAATATTTTTGTCATTTTTCCCCTTATTTATTAATTATATTTTTTCATAATGTTTATTTATGCATATACTCTGGGACTACCTGGATATGTTCCACCAGCATTCAATGCTAAATTACCCCCGTCCATCGGTAAAATAGCTCCAGTGACAAAACTAGACGCATCTGACGCTAAAAATATAGCAGGCCCCTTTATTTCATTTGGTTCACCAAGTCTACCCATAGGGATTCCTCCTATGAATGTCTCCTCTAATTCAGGTACTTTCTGAATTCTTTCTCTTAGGCCAGGATTCCAAACTTGAGCAGGTAAAATTGCATTAACTCTTACTCCACTCGAAGCCCATTCAGTTGAAAGTTCTCTAGTCATTTGAATTGTTGCTCCCATTGACATACCATATGCTGTATGACCTCTTCCTAGTGAGCTCCAACCACCTATTGATCCAAAATTAATTATTGAACCTTTTCCATTTTTTATCATACGTTTACCTGCTTCTTGACATGAAACAAATCTACCGATAATCAAAGCATCAATTACTTTTTCTAATTTTTCTACATCTAAGTCAGCAGGAGGAGCTGTGGGACCACCAGGTCCAGCAACATTAACTACAACATCTAATTTGCTAAATTTTTTATCAGAAATCTTGTAAAGATTTTTTACTTGATCTTTATCAGATACATCACACTCTACTGCTATACACTTTACGCCAAGTTTTGAAATATGATTAGCTGTTTCTTCTACGCCTTGTTTATTGATATCTACAAGAATCAAATTTGCCCCGACTTCGGCAAAGCCTATAGAGATTTCTTTTCCCATTCCCTGTGCAGCTCCAGAAACTATAGCAACCCTTTTAGAAAGATCAAATAATTTATGAGTCATTATATTTTTCCTTTAGATTATCTACAATCGTCTGGTAAATCATACCCTATACGAGCATCTTTGTAACATGCTGAAGTCAAAGACCATGTTTTATAGTGTTTTTCCTGAGCCGTATCTAACCACCACACTTTACCACAAGTTTCATTAAAGCCTAGGACTAAACACTCTTCTGCAGTGGACGGAACTTTTCCTGTCACCTCTAAATCCCATCTTTGTTCTGAAAAACTACAGGACATTGAGAATAATCCTATTATAAAAAATATTATGACAAATTGTTTTTTCATTTCCTAAATTCCATTTTTAAAAGAATAATCGCTATGTAATTATAAAATTATAGCGATTATTCATATATTTCAGTTTAGCTTGATTGTGCAGCTGCAGAATCTGGTTCAGCTTCTGCTGACTCTTCTTCTGCTTTCTTTTCTTTAGAAGCATCTGCTTCTGCTTTTGCTGCTGCTGCTGCATCAGCTTCTGCTTCTGCTTTTGCTTCAGCTGCTGCTGCTGCTGCCAATTCGGCTTTTACAGCTGCTGCTTTAGCTTTTTCAGCATCTCTAGATTCTTTTGCTGCTTCTGCTTCTGCTTTTGCTGCTTCGGCATCTAATAGAGCTGATTCAGCTTCTGCTACAGCTTGGCCAGCATCAGTAGCTATAGTGGCTGCTTTTTCACTAGCCTTTTTAGCTAATTCTAGTTTTTCACTAATAACCTGCTGCTCTTTAGCATCAGCTGCAAGATATTCAGCTTGAAGTGCTGCTTCTTTAGCCGCTAATTCATCTGCCTCAGCTCGTGCTTTATTTGCTAACTCTTCGGCATCAACTTTCGCTGCTGCTGCTTTATCAGCTTCTTTCGCACTCTTCTTTACTGCAGCTTTTAGCTCTTTTTTCACAGCTTTTGCTTCAGTTGCTGCTTCGACTGAAGCAGTAGTATCAAACAAATTAGCCATTACTGAAAGTGCATTATCTGCAGCAGCGGGATCAATAGTCTCAATATCATCAGGTGATGATACTATTACTACATCATCGTCAGGTCCCTCTGTTATTTCAAGAACAGGGAAACCTAGATCAAGAAGTTCTGTTGGCGTTAATTGAGGAGCATCTATAGCTGTAATTAGATCATCAAATGAACCAACTCCACCAAGAAGTAGAGCTTCTTCTGGAACAATCTCAAGTCTCACATCAATTGGGAAGTCATCAAATTCTGGTACAACATCACCAATTCCAAGTTTAGCTTCAGGAGCAAGTGCAGTCATCTGCTCAGGAGCAAATCCTGCTATTGCATCAAGAGGTAGTTCTACTACCTGCTCTGGCAAGAAACCTGCCATCGCAGATGGGTCAAAGTTTGCTATATGTTCTGGAGTAAGAGCAGTCAAAGCAAATGGGTCAAAGTTTGCAACTTTATCAGCATCAAATGCTGTGAAAAGAGATGGATCAAAAGCTTCTAAATGTTCTGGACCAAATCCTGCCATAGCCATTGGATCAAATGCGGCCATTTTTTCTATATCAAAACTTTCAACAACTGTCGGATCAAAGTTTGCTATATGCTCAGGACCAAATCCTGCCATAGCCATTGGATCAAACGCTGCCATTTGCTCAGGACCAAATCCACTCATTGCAAACGGATCAAAGTTTGCAACCTTATCAGCATCAAATGCTGTCATTAATGACGGATCAAATGCAGCCATGTGGTCAGGACCAAATCCCGCCATAGCCATTGGATCAAATGCAGCCATGTGATCAGGTGTAAATCCTGCCATAGCCATTGGGTCAAAGTTTGCAACTTGATCTGGCATAAATCCTGCCATAGCCATTGGGTCAAATGCAGCCATGTGGTCAGGACCAAATCCCGCCATAGCAAATGGATCAAAGAACTCTACTTCTGTAGAATCAAACGCTGTCATTAATGAAGGATCAAATGCAGCCATGTGCTCCGGCATAAATCCAGAAAGAGCCATTGGATCAAATGCATCCATATGTTCAGGTGTAAATCCTGCCATAGCCATTGGGTCAAAGTTCATAACGTGACTTGGTTCAAAACCAGCCATAGCCATTGGGTCGAATGCAGCCATGTGATCAGGGCCAAATCCTGCCATTGCATAAGGATCAAAGAACTCAACTTCTGTAGCATCAAACGCTGTCATTAATGAAGGATCAAATGCCTCCATATGACTAGGTCTGAATCCAGTAAGATCAGTAGGTTCAAAAGCCATCATATGATCCATAGACATACCAGCCATAGCCATTGGATCCATGTGTAACAAATGATCAGGTTCAAATCCTGCCATAGCCATTGGATCAAAATTCATAAAGTGGTCTGCGCCGAATCCATTCATAGCCATTGGATCAAAAAACTCTACTTCTGAAGCATCAAACGCTGTCATAGCCATTGGGTCAAATGCAGCAAAGTGATCCATTCCAAAACCACCTAGAGCTGTAGGCTCAAACGCATCAAGCTTTCCAGCATCAAACGCTGTCATAGCCATTGGGTCAAAGTTAGAAACTTGGTCCATTCCAAAACCACCAAATGCTGAATCATCAAAATTCATAAAGTGATCTGCGCCGAATCCTGCCATAGCCATTGGGTCAAAGAACGCTACTTCTGAAGCATCAAACGCTGTCATAGCTGTTGGGTCAAAATTCTTGAAATGATCTTGATTAAATCCACCAAGAGCAGAATCGTCAAACGCATCCAGTTTTGTAGCATCAAAAGCTGTCATAGCTGTTGGGTCAAAGTTAGAAACGTGATCCATTCCAAAACCACCAAATGCACCTGCATCAAAGTTTGCAAAGTGATCTGCGCCAAATCCATCCATAGCATTAGGATCAAAGTTTGCAACCTTATCAGCATCAAAAGCTGTCATAGCTGTTGGGTCAAAATTCTTGAAATGATCTTGATTAAATCCACCAAGAGCAGAATCGTCAAACGCACCCAGTTTTGTAGCGTCAAACGCTGTCATAGCTGTTGGATCGAAATTCTGTACATGGTCTTTTCCAAAACCACCAAATGCACCCGCATCAAAATTTGCAAAGTGATCTGCGCCAAATCCATCCATAGCATTAGGATCAAAGAAAGCTACCTCATCAGCATCAAAAGCTGTCATAGCTGTTGGGTCAAATGCGGCTAACTGATCTCCTCCAAAGCCAGTCAATGCACTGTCATCGAATGCATTTAGGTCAGCAGCATCAAAACTTGACATTGCATTAGGATCAAAGTTTTTAACATGATCAGCTCCAAATCCTCCAAATGCAGAAGAATCAAAAGCTTCAAATTGGGTAGCGTCAAACGCTCCCATTGCATTAGGATCAAAATGCTGAACTTGGTCAGCACCAAAACCACCTAAGGCACCAGTATCAAAACTACCTATACTAGAAGAATCAAATCTAGCCATATCGTCAGCACCAAATCCTGCAAAGTCATCAGCACCAAAATTGGCTACATCACCTGCGTCATAATATCCACCTATCGGAGGTGAACCTGGATTTCCTGATCCTGGATTCATTGGATCTCCGTATGCTGAATCACCTGTACCAGGATTCATTGGATCTCCTGATCCTGGATTCATCATTCCTGGATCTCCTGATCCTGGATTCATTGGGTCACCGTATGCTGAATCACCTGTACCAGGATTCATTGGATCTCCTGATCCTGGGTTCATCATTCCTGGATCTCCTGATCCTGGGTTCATCATTCCTGGATCTCCTGATCCTGGATTCATCATTCCTGGATCTCCTGATCCTGGATTCATTCCTGGGTCTCCTGATCCTGGATTTGCAGCTGGGCTTGAGTCATAAGATGGAGCTGGGCTTGAGTCATAAGATGGAGCTGGACTTGAGTCAAAAGATGGAGCTGGGCTTGAGTCATAAGATGGAGCTGGACTTGAGTCAAAAGATGGAGCTGGGCTTGAGTCATAAGATGGAGCTGGACTTGAATCCATTCCTGGCCCTGGTCCCATTGATGGTCCTGGTCCTGGCATCTGTGCAAATGCCGGACTGATTAGAGCAATGTTTGAACTAATCAACGAGAAAACTATTAGTAGAGATAATATTTTTTGCATATTTTTTACCTTTAATTCCTTAAAAATTAATTTTTTTTATTTACATTTAAACCCATCAACAACCCTATCAAACCTCAATTGTAGAACTGTTGAATCATCACCACTTACTGACAATGAATACGTACTATTAGATGAAGAGCATGTCCAAGCTCCAACTAATCCACCACCAGCAGCTTTGCCATCGGAATTTGCTGAAACAAACCCTGCAAATTTCCCCGGTGAACTATCAACAGATATGTCACCAGTGCTTACTGGAGTGAAAGTTTGGCTTTTTTGACTTATTTGAAGTAATGAAATTGCAGAATCTACAGCAGTTTGATTATCTCCTACATCAGGTTGCCAATACATTATTACATTGGAACCGTTGTAGCCAAAGTTAATTAGACCTTGATCATTATCTGGCTTTGATTTAGTAAACCCATTTAACTGCAGACCATACTCATCAAGGGCAGTATCTTCATCAAGTGTTAAGGTAAATCCATATACGTCGAAAACGTTAGTAATTGGTGTTGGGGTTGGTGTAGGTGTTGGTGGTATTGGTGTTGGTGTTGGTGAACCGACTGGCTTAGGTGTTGCTGTAGGCGCAGGAACCTTTGTTGGTGCTGCGGCTGGCTGCTTGGTTGGCACTGCAGTTGGAGCAGGAGCGGTGGTAGCAGTAGGCTGGGAAACAGCTTTAGCAGGAGTAGAAGTTGGTTGCACTGGCTCAGATTTTTCATCAGATCCAGATGAACAACTAAACATAACTACAGCAGTTACAAGACTAAATACAAGTACAAATAACAAGCGATTTTCCATAAATTTATAACTTTTCATCTACAATTCCAACATTTCTATTTTAATATCAACTCTTAATTTACTACTTTTTCCTATTATTGTCATCTTTTTTTTTTGCCAAATTTTATAAGAATTTAATATTATTATTTAATAAGATTTAATTAATGATTATTTTTGAAAATATTCCAGTGATAATTAGAAAAAATATAATTGATAATGTAGTTATTGCCACCCTGGGCCCTACTTCAAGAACCTTTCTGATGTCTACACTGAGACCAATACCAACCATAGAAATAAGGAATAAAAATTTACTTATACTTCTAATATAATCAGACTGAGATTCACTAATTATTTCAAAATTTCTTATTCCTAAAAGAATTATAAATCCTATAACAAACCAAGGAACATATAAAAACAAAGATTCCGTAAATTTCTTGCTTGGTTTTCCATCTTCTCCTAAATTTTCATTTCGAAAAAACAAACTCATTATTACTACTAATGGGCCTAATAAAATAACACGAGTTAGCTTCACAAAAGTTGCTGTTGATGCAGATAACTGACTAACAACAGCAGATGCAGCTACAACTTGGGATACAGCATACACTGATAACCCAGCGATTATTCCGTAATGATAATCGTCAATATTTAATGCTGGTACCAACAATGGAAGAAGTAAAATCTCTAGTGCGCCTATGATGGCAGAAATACCAATAGCTGAGCTTACATGATTAGCACTAGCTCCAATCACAGGAGCAACAACTGCTATTGCTGAATTTCCGCAAATAGAGTTACCAGTTCCCACTAAAACAGCTAATTTTTTGTCTAATCCCAGTAGTTTATGCCCAACAATATATGAAATTACCATACCTCCAAAAACAGCGAATAGAATAATTAGTAAGATACTTGCCCCTGCTTCTAGCACATCTGATAAAAAAATTGTAGCCCCCATTAACATTACGGCAAATTCAAGCAAAACTTTACCTACCCATTTAGCGCCTGGGTCAAAAATTACTAAATTTGGCCTTATATTTTTTATAAAAATACCTACTAACAAACTAATTATTAACCCATCAAAAAAATTAGAGTCAATAATATCGTCTATAAAATAAACTACCAAGCCTATAAATGTTGTAAATACAACACCTGGAATATTCTTAGAACTAAAAATATGATTTAGTGGATTCATAAATAGTGATGTTATCATATGAATAAAATAAAATCTCTGATTATTTTTTTTGTCAACATTTACATGAAGTAATTACAAAAAACAACTATTCTAAAAAGCATCTTCCTCTGAAGCTATTTTATCCAGTTCTTTTCTTGTGTAAGTCCCTAAGGATCTAAAATCATATTCAGTATAATTTTTTATCCATTTCATAGCAATCTTAGCTGATTTTTTATATCTTTTTGCAACTTCATCATTATCACCCAAAGTAGCAATAATGTCTTTCGTTTCATAGTTAATGATTTCTTTAACTATTTCAAAAGAATGAGATTCTTCTGTATCCTCTGCAATTGATTGATGAATAATTCTTTGGGCAATTTGCGCTGTAGAAATTCTTGCTGTTGCTAAATCTTCCATCAGAGCGGGTCTTTTCCCTGGCTTACCAGATAGTCTATCTATTCCTTTAGCTCCTCTACCAATTAACCAACCCTCAAGATATTCAATAAGAGTTCTTATATTTTGCCTTGTACCTTCTCTAGTTAATTTTCCAGAAGGATTATCAATATTTACGGGATAATTTTCTGGAACCTTCATATCCTCTGAAGGCTCCCAGCCAGAGCTTGCTAATTTTTTGAATGGCTCTGCCGCAGAATCCATATGATATATGTGAGCTACCCATGCTCTGATAAAACCCTGTTTTGCTTCCCATTCTTTGTCTGATTTTATAGATTTTGCTGCCTGATCGTTCACTTCTTGATCCTTAGAGGGTAAAGCCGTCGCCATACCACCTATAGGAATTGCATTATGTTTCAAACAAACCGCAACTAACCTTCTAAAAATATTTGACATAAATTCTGTATTTTGTATTGTTACATCAAATCTATCTGGCCATACAAGATTTTTATCATGTAATACATACTCTAAAATACTAGCCTTTAGATCCCATCGTGCTGCATTTAATCCAGCAGCATATTCACCTAAAGCGTACAACATTTCTTCCATTTGATACACAGCGGGAAGTGATTCAATGAGGATAATGGCCTTTATGTTAATTTGACCTAATTCTTTTACAAAACTTTTAATTTCTGAAAAAAGATTATTATAAAATTTTGCTTCTCTGGATGACTCTGTTTTAGGAATGTAAAAGTAAACTGACTGACCTTTATTATGTTGGGCTTTACCTCCAAACATTAGAGTTAAAGCAGTCCCTAAAATTGTTGCTGATATTGGTTTATCATCAATGCAAACTTGTGGTTCATCTAAATGTAAACCCCTCTCTCGATGCATAAAAAATGGGATTTTGCCTGGTTGCAACTTATAATCTTTTCCTGTATTGGGATTAGTATACTCAAGTTTTCCTAAGGTAGCATTCATTCGATTTCTAGTTGCATAAATAGTATCTTCAAGGGTGTGACCAGCTGCATCTTCATCATCATCTAAATCACCCTCAGCTCTTACTCCATTAGGACCAGGATTCAAAGCATTAATGAGCATGGAGGTTAATCCTGCAGGACCTGAAATCTCTATGCCTGGGATTCTTAATTCATTAGGTAATTCATCAATCAACCAATCTTCATTAGCCTCTGATTTTTCAGGATGATCTAATTTCTTACCACTCCTAGCTAGAGCTTGATTATCTAATCTTATTTTTCTAATTTCAATTAATTCTGATAAAAATTTGTCATGCAAATGAATTAATAATTCTTTTACTTCATCAGTAAATATATCATCACAAAAAATATTTGAAACATAAGAAAATCTATTACTCATTTAAACCTCCAAAAAAAAAATTATATCCAAAATTAAATATAAATGAGCAATGTTTTTATGTAAACATTGCTCATTGTATAAAATGCCTTAAACTTACTTAATCTGCTCCATCAGATATATAAGCCATCTCACCATGGTCACTAATATCTAAGCCATTATCTTCTTCTTGTTTAGTAGACCTTAATTCTATACCAGGAATAAATTCAAGAAGCTTTAGAATAATCACCGTTACTAATAGTGAATATATAGCTGTACTAGCAATTAGAATTATATTTGCGACAAAAAGTTTTGATTCTCCATCAATAAGACCTCCTTGTGTGGCAAAAATTCCTGTACCAATTATTCCCAACATACCTCCCAAACCATGAACAGCAAATACATCTAAAGCATCATCCAGAGATACCTTTCCTTTGAAATAGACTGCATAAAAAGTTATTGCTCCACTTACAAGGCCAAGAATTAATGCAGAACCTACAGTAATTGATCCTGCAGCAGGTGTTATTGTTGCCAAACCTGCTATTGCTCCAGTGGCAGCTCCAACCCCACTAACCTTACCCCCATGGAACATACCTAAAATTACCCAAACTAACATACCTGTTGCCGCGCAAGTATTTGTTACAAGAAATGCATTAACAGCAGTTCCATCAGCAGCTAAACCTGAACCAGCGTTGAATCCAAACCAACCAAACCATAGCATTGATGCACCTAAAATTACGAATGGCACATTGTGAGCTTGAACTCCCTTTTCAATATTTCTTCTTTTACCAACAATAGCTGCTGCTGCAATTGCAGCCATGCCAGCATTTATATGAACTACTGCACCGCCTGCAAAGTCTATTGCTCCTTGTTCAAGCAACCAACCATTATCTCCCCAGACCCAATGTGCGATTGGTGCGTATACAAAAGTTATCCAAAGAACTAAAAAAATCATGTAGGCTTTAAAATTAAATCTTTCACAAAAAGCTCCAGTAATTAGCGCAGGTGTAATGATTGCAAACATCATTTGAAAAATTGCAAAAATTTGTTCCTCAGGAGTATCAATTCCTGAAAGAGCAAGATTACTTAATGATCCAATAAAAGCATTTCCTCCCTCACCAAAAGCTAATGAATACCCCCAAAGAACCCAAACAACACTGGCTATACCCAATGAAATAAATGAGTACATAACCGTGGATATAACATTTTTACCTCTAACTAAACCACCATAAAAAAAAGCTAAGCCGGGAGTCATAAATAACACCAAAGCAGAACAAGTAAGCATCCAAGCTATTGAACCTGAGTCCATAATTTTCTCCTTAAATTCATATTAAACATTTATTAAATTATGTTTCATAAATGTTTCAAGAATGTTTCAAGAGTTTTATGCTTTAGTCGTACCTGATTCTTGGATCAATGAAAGCATATAATACGTCACACAAAAATGTGCTCGCCACATATAGTAAAGTAAACATAAAAACACAAGCTTGAAGAACAGGAAAATCATTATTACCAACAGCAGTTATTGCCATATCACCCATCCCAGGCCAGGCAAAAATTGTTTCTACCAAAATAGCTCCATCAAGTAAACCTGTTAATGCAATAGTGATACCTGTTAGTGGTTGAATTGTAGCTACCTTGAAAGCATGTTTCCATATAACCATATTATTTGAAACACCTTTTGCTCTAGCTAGCCTAACATACTCTGAATCTAAAACTTGAAGCATAGCAGCTCTAGTAATTCTTGTATAATATGCAAGCCCCCCTGACATAAGAGTTATAGTTGGCAAAACAAGATGGGGAAGATCAAAAATCCCATCACCTCTTAATCCTGCTGGTAGCATTCTTAGCTGGACAGCAAATATAAAAATTAGAGTTAATCCTAGCCAAAACTGAGGAACACCTTGCCCTAATAAAGCAATAAATCTACCGAAATAATCAAACACAGTCCCCCTCTTAACTGCAGATAGCACACCCAACGGTATTCCAATCATGAAAGAACCTAGCAAAGCTAAAAGTCCTAAGTGAATTGTTGCAGGCAATTTTTGAGTTACTATCCTGGAGACAGGTTTTCTTTCCAAAAGAGTTTCTCCAAAATCTCCAGTGACTGCTCTTCCCAACCATAAGCCATATTGAACTACAACTGGGCGGTCTAAGCCTAATTTTTTTCTTAGTACTCTTTCACCTTCCTCAGACAATCCATAACCTGAGTTAGCATATAAGTGCAAGGGATCTCCTGCAGCTCTTGAAATAAGAAAAACAGCAAAAGTAGCAACAATCACACTTACGATTGCAAACAAAAACCTTCTTAATATAAAATTTCTCATTAGGTATGTACGTAGTTTGTTAGTATAAAATTATATAATTTTATATTTAAATTTATTGTATTTATTTATAAAATTTATCCAACTTTTGCAAGATTTTTATTAATATCCAAACTTTTCCAATAAATATCAAAAACATTGATAGCTTCATCAAAAGATTTTGTTGAAAAAAGAGAAACACGAAAACTTCTTACTCTATCTTGACCTCCAGCATACCATGATAGATGCCTCTGCATTTGTAGAAGAGCAACGCGATCTGAAAAATGATTTTTTATTAGACTAATATGACGATTAATTATCTTAGTTTTATACTTATATTTATCTTCATAGTTAAGGTTTTCAAATTCTTCATCAAAAATCCAAGGTTTACCAATTGCAGCTCTGCCTATCATTACTGACTTACAATTGGTGTAATTTCTCATTTTTACCGCTTCAGAGATAGAATTTACATCACCATTGCCAGTAACTGGAATATTAACAGAAGATACTACTTCAGAAATAACATCCCAATTTGATTTACCTGTAAATCTTTGGGCTCGTGTTCGAGGATGTACTGTTATTGCATCAATCCCAATATCTTCCGCCATTTTTGCAACTTCTACTGCATTTAAGTTTTTTTCGTCCCAACCGCTTCTAATTTTTATAGTAAAAGGTACTCTTATTGCCTTTCTCATAGCACATAAAATACCAGAAGTATTTTTCAAATCTCTCATCATAGCTGATCCCCTACCAGTCTTTGTAATTTTAGGAACAGGGCATCCCATATTTAGATCTATAATGTCTGCTCCAGAGTCCTGTAGGATTTTTGATCCTTCAACTAAAGAATTTTTTTCAGATCCTAATATTTGTAGTGCAATAGGCCTTTCTTCAGGATAATAATTTGCTATATCATCGAGAGTTTTTTTGCTTCTTTTAATTAGAGCGTTAGCATCAATTTCTTCACTAGTTGTTAGTCCACTCCCACACTCCTTAGCTACAGTCCTAAAAGGGGCATTAGATATGCCTGCCATAGGTGCAAGACGAGCGATTCCTTCTATTTTGACATTCCCTATTTTCATACTAGGAGTCAATTGGGAGATCAGTACCTTGCCCAAGTTCAATAGCCTTTTTATATACAAAATTTGCAGCTGCAATATCACTGATTGCAATACCTTGAGATTCAAATAAAGTAATCTCTTCTTCAGATTCTCTACCTAAAATATGGCCAGCAACAAGATCAGATAAGTCCCTAATACCACTCCACATTACTCTTCCCCTCTCGATTGGGAATAATAAGTCCCCAGCTTCTATTTTTGCATCCTCTATGCTATCAACAACTATTCGATCAGCACGCTTTATTACATTATCATCAACTTCTTGGCGAATCCAATGATTACTACCAGCTGCATTTACATGCTGCCCAGGTTGCAACCAATCCCCCAGTAATACAGGTTTTCTTGTGGTAGTCATAGTAATAATAATATCAACATTACTTACAGCTTCTTCCGGAGTAGTCGCAGTGGTAATAGGAACATCTAATTCTTCTTGCATCTCCTCTGCAAATTTAGCAGAAAATTCTTCAGAAATATCAAAAACTTTCACACTCGATACATCTCTTACAGAGCAAATTCCTTCAAGCTGCCCTCTAGCTTGATATCCAGCTCCAATCATACCAACCGTTTTAGAGTTTTCTCTGGCCATAAATCTAGTACCAATTGCACTTACTGCGCCAGTTCTCATCTGGCTTAATCTAGGACCTTGAACCATGCTCAAGAGATCACCTGTATTTGAGTCATATAACATAGTTATAAACCTTGTACCAGCACGAAAACTTGTGTAAGTTTTTATACCAAAAACCTCATCATCTTCCAAGTATGCAGCCATTAAGTGGTGAAAACCTCTTGGCATTCTGATTCTAGAGCGTGGTCTATTCCATATTTTACCTGCAGCTTCTTGTCTAAAAGCATCTTGTACTGCTTCAACGCACTCTGGCATAGAAATTAAGTTATTAACATCACTATCATTTAGGTATAATGGCATAAGTGGCTCCAAAAAAATATATTTAATTCATTTAATTATTTATAATCCTTATAAAAACTAAAATCAATAATTTTTTCAATGGTAGATAGAATAAATATAGGAAAAATAACACTATTATCATTATCTGATGGATTCGCTCCTCCTGTAGATCCAATTTGGCCTTTCCCAGATGTGGAACTTCATATGTGGAATAATCATTTAGATGCTCTGGATCATAATCAAATGCATACTAGTAATTTTGGGAGTTTTATAATAATTGTTGGTAGTGAAAAAATTTTAGTTGATGCAGGTATGGGAAATCATACTACAGAAAAGTTACCATCGCCACCTATGAAACTTTCGCAAAATTTATCAAAACTTGGGATAGATAGTGATGAAATTACAAAGGTATTTTTTACCCATCTTCATTTTGACCATATTGGCTGGGCATTAGATTTTGAAACAAAAAAACCATATTTCAAAAATGCAGAATATTTAGTACCCTCTAAGGAGTGGAAATATTGGGAAGATTGTAATGATCCCGACAGGTCTGATCATGTGAAGAGCTTTAATGAGAACTTTAAAGAAATTACAAATTTCAACCAACTACATCTAATAAAAGAGTACGAATCAATATCGAAAAATATATCTACTATGCCAACACCTGGGCACACACCTGGCCATACCTCTTTAATAGTTTCTTCAAATCATATGAAGGGCTATATTACAGGAGATGTATTTCATTCAGCAGCACAGTTTACCAATCCTGAATGGAGTCACAGAGCAGATATAAATAGTGAGCTGGCAATAAAAACTCGTAGAAGTTTCTTAGAGGAGCTAAATGGAAATGATATTATAGCTGTTGGACATTTGGAACATAATAAAAATATTGGGAAAATTATAATTGCTAAAGAAAAAAAATATTGGAAAGGTTTTTAGAGATAAAACTATTCCTAAATATTCATTAATAGTATAGATTACCAAATAATTTAATAAAGTTAATAAGTATAGGAATAATAATAGTGGGAATAAAATTCGAAAAAAATAATCATATAGCTACCATCACAATTGATAACCCTGATAAAGCAAATATCATGGATAGAGAAACATCTGACCAACTTAATGATGCATGGATAGAGATTTGGGAAGATCAAAAAATCAGAGTTACAGTTATTACTGGATCTGGAGAAAAATATTTTTGTGCAGGACATAATTTAGCTCCACGACCAGACGTTACTGACGAAGAAAGAGAATTTGTACGAACAGAAAGTATATTCTGGCCCCCTGCAGGGACTCATGGCGGAGGTCACAAACTTGGAGTAAACGGTAGAATGGGAGATCATTTTCCTCAGGTATACAAACCAGTTGTAGCTGCAGTAAATGGATGGGCAGCCGGTGCTGGGTTTTACACATTATTATCAACAGCTGATATAAGAGTTGCATCTCAAGAGAATGCAAGATTCAAATTCGCACTATTAGATAATGGCTGGGTTGGTGGAGGACCAGGTGCTACCTTGTTATCAAGGCAAATTAGTCATGCCCACGCTATGAAAATTTTACTAACTGATGAGCCTTTTAATGCTGAAAAAGCCTTAGAAATCGGGTTGATAAATGAAGTTGTACCTCATGTAAATCTTATGGATAGAGCTTATGAAATAGCTGAATTAGTTAGCCAAAAGCCACCTAATGCTACAAGAATGATGAAAGAACTTATAACTAGATTTAGAGATATTCCAGCTGATGAAGCATGGAGAGTTCAGACTCTAATGAATCAGCTATTAGTTAATCTAACTACTGATGGTGAAGAAGGTAGAAAAGCTTTCCTCGAAAAAAGAAAACCTAAATTTACAGGTGGCTTGAGGAGAAAAGGTGAACCATTCGCAGAGCTAACTGATGAGCAAAGAAAAAGAATTGATGAATTAAAAAAATATCGGTGGAGCATAATACTACTTATGGGCGTAGAAAAAATAGAAATCATTAATAAATCTACTTATGCTAATGGGAAAATCTTCAAGAACAATAAGTCATATGAACAGATTGACGCAACAGTTACCTTTTGTATTGATCCTAAAGCATCTATTAATAAATCTATTGTAGATATTAATCTAATACCTACTGAGGCGAATGGAAAATTTCGCTTCACATCAGATTTTTCTATTGTTAAGCCAGTTGGCACTAATTCAGGTGATGAAAAAATATTACTTGAATTACCAAATAGAGGCAGAAGAAAAGTTATAGACACATTCAACAGAACTCATGAGGAAGCTTCGCATTCACCTGGACCTGGAGACGGTTTTCTATTTAATCATGGTTTCTCCATTGCATCAATTGGTTGGCAATGGGATGTATATCATAATGATGTATTAATGGGATTAGAGTCTCCAAATGCAGATTTATCTGGTGAAAAATATCGAGGACAAAATGTAGTAGAGATAAGACCAAATAAAACTTCTACTACTTGGTTACTTGCTGATAGAGTTCATAAACCATTAAAAGCAGATTTAAGTGATAGCAGTGCAAAGTTATACGTAAAAAATTTTGAAGATGATGTAGATGTATTAGTTCCAAATAATAAGTGGAAATTTGCTAATGAAACCAAAGATGGTATTGTTGAAAGTAATGAGCACATATACTTAAAAGACGGCTTCATAAAGGGGAAAATATACCAAGTAGTCTATAAAACCCTTGATTCACCCGTAGCAGGATTGGGTCTTATAGCTTTAAGAGATATTGGTTCTTACTTAAAAAATATACCAGAAGAAAATAATCTTGAATTAGAAAAGCCCAAATACTTATACGGATATGGAGTCTCTCAAACTGGTAGAATGCTTAGACATTTTACCTATCTTGGTTTAAATATTGATGAAAATAATAAAAAAGTTTTTGATGGATTGATTCCTCATGTAGCTGGAGGAAGAATGGGAGCCTTCAATCATAGATTCGCTCAGCCTTCAAACCAATCTTATCCAAACTTTGGGCATCTTTTTCCTTTTTCTGATGGAATAGTTAATGATCCTCTATCTGGAAAAACAGATGGATTATTAGCTAAATCAAAAAGCCAGAATTGTCTTCCAAAAATCATGTTTACCAATAGTTCTGCAGAGTACTGGAGAGGAGATTGTTCGCTTACCCATATTGATATTTCAGGAGAAAAAGATCTTGATATTGATGAAAATATTAGAATATACCTTTTTTCTAGTACTCAGCATGGAGCTGGTGTATTACCTCAATCAAATTCTTCTGGAGCAGCAGAAGGTGCAATTGGATTATATGGTTTCAATGTTGTTGATTATGCACCTCTACTAAGAGCATGTATACTAAATCTTCATCTTTGGGTTTCAAAAAATATTAAACCACCAGAAAGCCAATACCCAAAATTAGAAGATAAAACCGCGGTAGATAGATCTATAGTGATGAAAAAATTTAGTCATATACCAAACTTCAAAGTACTTGATAACTTAAAACTTTGGAAAATTCGAACTTTATATCTTGGTGAATATCAAGATAAAGGTATAGGAGAATACCCTCCAAGAGAGGGAGCTATGTATCCATGTTATGTTCCTGATGTTGACGAGAACTTAAATGAGATAGCAGGTATAAGATTGCCAGAAATAGTTCACCCTATCGCAAGTCATACTGGTTGGAATGTAAGAGATCCTCAAACTGGTGCAACTGACCAGATAGTACCAATGCAAGGCTTTAGTTTATGGTTTGATAAAGATTCTAATAGTGAAGACCCAAGAGATAAAATAAACGTAAAGTACACTTCTCAAAACGATTACAAAGAAAAAATTTCTTCCGAATCAAAAAAATTGGCCAATCAAAGATATATATTAGATGAAGACATAGATTTAGTCACTAATAACGCTGTAGAAAGATTTAAATATTTAATCTAGATCGCCAGATTCAACTATCTTCTTTATTAGGTCATCTGAATACTCAAGAATTTTCTTAAGAATTATTTCAGAGTCTCCACCAAGACTAGGAGGCTTAGAATAATTTGGTTTTAGCTCAGAACTTTTCCATGGTAAGCCAGGCATTTGTTTATTGTTACCATCTCTATCGCTTAGATTTTGAAAAAATTCTCTTTGGATTATGTGATTTACATCAATTAGTTGATCACTAGATAAAGATTTGTAGCTAGGTATTTCAAAATTATCTAAAATATCCAAACATTCTTTTTCAGAAATATTTTTCAACCATGATGATATAGATTGATCAATCTTAGCAACATTATCTTTTCTTTTTTCTAAATCCCAACCCATATATGCTTCCGATAAATTTATTGCTTCGCATAATGATATCCATTCATCGTCATTAGAAATAGATATTGATATCCAATTATCTTCACCTTGCATCTGATAGACATTATTTGGGCAGAAATATGAATCTAAATTTCCTCTTCTGTGTAATTTTTCTCCACTAATTTGTTTTTCAATTAATGATTCAGGCATAGTAGATAGCTGGGCTTCTACCATAGCAAAATCTACTCTAAATCCTTCATTTGCTATCTGTCTTTTATACAATGCCGAAGCAATTGCATATGCTAGCAACATGCCACATAAAGGATCAGTCCAAGCTATCCCCATCGTTTCATTTTGATCATTATAGCCGTTTAGACCGGCAAATCCTGTATATCCTTGTAGAAGAGTTCCATATGCTGCATATTTAGCAGTAGGTCCAAATTGCCCGGTTCCTGAGGCAGAGACCATAACAAGATTAGGATTAATTTTTCTTATTGTTTCCCAATCTAGGCCAAGTCTATCCATAACGCCAGGAGCAAAATTTTCTATAAGTACATCACTTTTTGAAATGAGCTCTTTAATAATTTTCTGTCCATATTCTGATTTCAAATTCAATGATAGTCCCAATTTAGCTTGTCCTAAAACATCATGCAATTGACCTGACCTACCTGGGTCTGGACGTTGTTTAGATTCAATTTTTACAACTTCTGCACCCATTGACGATAAATATCTTGTAGATGTAGGCCCAGCTATAACCCAACTTAGATCTACTACTCTAATACCTTCCAAAGGGAGTTTTCTAGCATTGGTTTCTATTTTTTTTGTCTTAGTATTCTCTAACCAATCAATAGTTTTAGCATTAATAAAATTGTATTTATTTACAAAAGAATTCTTGTCACCATTAATTGTGTATGGAATTCCAGGAAATTTTATTGAACCACTATCATAAGAGAAATCATTAAAATAATTTCTTACGGATAAATGCTCAGAATCTAGGTGATAACTAGGATGATATCTTGGATAGCATGGAATCCTATTTTTTTGTAAAAGATGAAAAATTTCTTCTGCATCTTTTTGTTTAGTCCAATTGGAAAGATGGTTTATTACTTCATCTGAGTTTTCTTCTCTTAGAGCTCTATTTGAAAATTTCTCATCGTTTGCCCAATCTGGATTGCCTAGGAGTTGTACAAGGGACTTCCATTGATGTTCTTCTCTAGGAGATATACCGACAGAGCCATCTTTTGCAGGCAATATAGTCAGAGCTGGACCAGGAGTCTTGGTCTTTTTTCTAGGCCTTGTATTATTCCCGCCAAAAGATTTAGAGGCCAATGTTACTGGCTCCATAAATGCTAAAGCTTCTTGCATTGATATATCAATAAGACTTGCACCAGGGGAACTTGAATTCAAGTAAGTAGCAAAAGATGCCGCAGTCGCTGCTGCAATTCCTGAAATAAATTCAGACTGTTCACCAAAAGCTCTTACTGGCGGAGATTTTTTTAAATCTTCGACAGGACCAATAAGACTTTTTGCCAAACCACTAGAATGAAAAATATTAATATCATTAGCCTTCTTGTGAGAATCAGGGCCAGAAAGTCCATAAGGGGTTATATAAATATAAGGAATATTAGGGTTAGAATTTTTTATTTGCTCAAAGCCCAATCCATATCTTTGTAGCTCATTGGGATGCCATGAACTAATCAATAAATTTGCACCCTTTAATAAATTTATAAAAACAGCCTTATCTTCAGAAATTCCTAAATCTAGTTTTATTCCCCGTTTTCCTACGTTTTGAGATAAGAAAACTCCACCTACTTCTTCAGAATTATCAGATATTAATGGTGGCTTATTTCTATTTGGATCTCCATCAATTGGTTCTATCTTAATAACATCAGCACCCAGCTCAGAAAACAATCTTGAACATACTGAGCCTGCAAGCTTATCTCCAATTTCAAGAACACGAAGATTAGTGTATAGTTTAGTATTCATTTACATAATTTTTCCGAATTATTTTATCCGCAATTTGCACAGCATTGATCTACCCAGTGACCCTTAGAATGCTCTATCAAACCCATTGAAGAGTTCCCACTTTTACATTCATCAGATGGCTCTGGACACCTAGTTCTAAAGACACAACCAGAAGGAGGATTTGTTGGACTTGGGATATCACCTTCTAGTATAGTACGTTGTCTTTTAGCCTCAATTTCAGGATCAGGTACTGGTACAGCAGAAAGCAGAGCTCTTGTATAGGGATGAACAGGACTATTATAAATTTTATCTCTATCACCATATTCTACAATATGACCAAGATACATTACTGCGACTCTATCACTTACATGTCTTACGACTGACAAGTCATGAGCAATGAAAAGATATGCAATGTTAAATTCTTTTTGTAAATCTTCTAACAAATTAATAATTTGTGCTTGGATAGATACATCTAAAGCAGAAACTGGTTCATCAAGAATAATTAATTCTGGATTAGCTGCTATAGCTCGAGCTATACCAATTCTTTGCCTTTGTCCACCAGAAAATTCATGAGGATATCTACTAATCATCGCAGAATGTAAACCTACAATATCTAATAATTCCAATACTCTTTTTCGTCTGTCTTCTTCATTATCAAATATCTTATGTGTAAGTAGAGGCTCAGAGATAATTCTCTCAGCAGTCATTCTTGGATTCAAAGATCCATATGGATCCTGAAAAACAAATCCTACTTGTTTTCTAAATTCTCTAAGATTTCCACCTTTAAGATTAGAAACATCACCACCATTAAACTGAATATTACCTGACGTTGGTTTGACTAATCTAATTATAGCTTTACCAACAGTTGTTTTGCCTGAACCACTTTCACCAACCAAACCTAATGTTTCACCAGGACTAATTGAAAGATCAACTCCATCAACTGCTTTAACATAACCTTTATTTTTTACAAAAATAAATCCCCTATTAATTGGAAAATATACCTTCAAATCTTTTACATCTAAAACCGTATTATTTGCCATATTTATTCCCCATACTTAATCAAATTTATGAACATTTTACACAACATTTATCTACCCAATGCCCTTTAGAAACTTCAATTAGTCCCATCTCAATATTTCCATTTTTGCAATCATCAGTAGGATTTGGACATCGTGGAGCAAAAGAACAACCTTTAGGTAAATTAGATAAATCAGGAATTTCACCTTCTATAGTAGTAAGTTTTTTTGACCCAGTGTTAAGTAAATTTGGAACAGAACCTAATAAGCCCTGAGTGTAAGTATGGCTAGGATTCTTATAGACGTCCATTGCAGTTCCAGTTTCGATGATTTTACCTGCGTACATCACATTTACCCTGTCTGCATATCTAGCTACTATTCCTAAATTATGAGTAATTATTATCAATGCTGTTTTAGATTCCTGAGTTACCTTCATTAATAGCTCTAGTATTTGAGCCTGAACCGTTACATCTAAAGCAGTTGTAGCCTCATCAGCGATAAGCAATTTTGGATCACAACTCATAGCAATAGCAATCATAACTCTTTGTCTTTGACCACCACTCATTTGGTGAGGATAATCATTCATTTTTTCCAAGGCATCTGGAATACCAACCTGAAGTAATAATTCTCCAGATCTCTCCCAAGCCTCCTTTTTAGATAAACCTTTATGTAAAATTAATGACTCAGATATTTGAGAACCTATAGTCATCACAGGATTTAAGGATGTCATAGGCTCTTGAAATATCATGCTAATCTGCTCTCCCCTTATTCCTTGTAATTTCCCAGGAGGAGCTTTGACAAGATCATTTCCTTCAAATAAAATTTTCCCATTTACAATTTTTCCAGGTGGATTAGGAATTAGCCCCATTATTGATAATGCAGAAACACTTTTACCACAACCACTTTCTCCAACTATGGCCAAAACTTCTCCCGCATCTAAGGAAAAAGATACATCGTTTACAGCTTTAATCAAACCAGCCCTAGTACTAAAATGCGTGGAAAGATTTTGCACTTCCAATAAAGCTTTTTTTGTAGTTTTTTTTGATTTTGTATTTTTTTTTGATTTTGTAACCATATATTTACTCTAAAATTAAATTTTCCCTCTTAATCTTGGGTCTAGAACGTCTCTTAACCCATCTCCAACAAAACTAAACGCCATAACTAACAATACAATCGCTATACCTGGTGCAAATGTTAAGTATGGAGCTCCCCTCATACTTTGAAATGCCAAAGATAACATGTTCCCCCAAGTTGGTGTTGGTGGAACAACACCAAGCCCTAAGAAACTTAATGATGCCTCACCTAAAATAGCAAATCCAACTCCAAGACTTGCCTGAACAATAATCGGTTGAATTGAATTAGGCATCATATGAACCATTATAAGTCTAAAATTTGACACTCCCATGGCCTTAGCTGCATCGTAATATTCTCTTCCTTTAACCGATAAAGCTTGACTTCTTATTAGCCTGGTTTGTGCGCTAGATAAATTGAATCCTAAAGCAAGACTTACCGTAAAAATACCACCGCCTAAAACTAGCAGAAATAACATAGATAATAATAAACCAGGAATAGCCATTTTTGCATCAACAAATCTCATTATAGCGTGATCTGTCCATCCGCCAAAATGAGCAGCTAGCAAACCTAATGGAACTCCAATCAGAAAAGCAATAACTACAGAAAATAAACCTACAATCATAGAAATTCTTGCACCATAGGCTAATCTGACCCATACATCTCTACCAAGGTAATCTGTTCCAAGTATATAAGTTGGCTTTTCTAATGGACTCAAAAACTTATCTGCGACAACATATTTTGTAACTTCATGCCATGTGATAAAGGGAGCAAACACAGCAATAAATGTGAATACAAAAATTATAATTCCACCAATTACAGATAACTTATGCCTGAGCAATCCTTGGATTGTTTCTGGTAAGGAGTTATAGATATTTGAAAAAAATCCTGTATTTAATTTTTTATTAGTAGTAGTCATATTTAATCACCATACTTTATTCTTGGATCAATGTAAGTGTACAATAAATCTGTTATCAAGTTCGCAATAATTATAGCCGCTGCTGAAACCATCACAACACCCATAATTACTGGATAATCTGCTTTCTTTAAGGCTGTTACCGATAAAGCTCCAAGTCCAGGCCAAACAAACATAGTTTCAAGAATAATCGCTCCACCTAGAATTCTTCCAAGCCTTAAGCCTAATATTGTTACTAGAGGTAGCAATGAGTTTCTTAGAGCATGTTTAATAACTACGACTTTCTCAGATACACCTTTAGATCTTGCGGTTCTAATAAAATCTTCTCCCATGGTTTCTAGCATAGAAGATCTACTCTGCCTCATTAATGTCGCAGCTCCACCTATTCCTCCAGCAATCCAAGGCAAAATACTTGATTGAATAGCATAAAGTGGATCATGCCAAAATAAGACTGTACCAAAAGTAGGAACTAAATCCAGCTGAACAGAAAAAAATAAAATTAATACTAATGCAATCCAAAACTCTGGTAAAGCTAATGCAAAAAGAGCACTCCCTGTCGCCGCAATATCATATTTCGTATTTCTTTTTAGAGCAGCAACAATACCTGTTGCGACACCAAATAATATAGCAATAATAAAAGATCCAACGGCCATCTGTATCGTATAAGGAATTCTCATACCCACAAGACGAGTTACAGGCTGATTGTTTTGGTAAGAATTTCCCCAGTCACCAGTTACAAAGGCTCCAAGCCAATCTGCGTACTGAATAGGTATAGCTCTATCTAAACCAAATTCCTTTTTTATCATATCGACTTGTTCTTGTGTGTATCCCTCAGAATCATCTCCTACAATAGAATATATTGGATCTTCTGGTAAAATTCTTAATGCAAAAAAGACAATCATACTTACGAAAATAAAAATCGCAAAAGCCTGAATTATTCTATTTAGAAGATACTTAGTCAATATTTTAAATCTTTTTTATCTTAATCTATTTAGATAAATTAAAACATTAATAACAATAAATTTCACAAAAAACAACTTAATAAACTATTATTTTTTTATTTATTTTTTTCTGATTAAAATAAATAAGCGATGTGCTCTAAAACACATCGCTTATTTTGAATTCATTTTGAATTAAGCTTGTTAGCTTATTCCATCCACATGTCGTAGATCTTCAAACTTCCGTCTGAATGAAATAGTACATGATCAACAGATGGAGCACCAGGCCAACCAACTGATGGGCTTACGTACCATAGAGTTGGTAGGTTTGCGGATTTAACTCCACCTAAACAATTCTCCATGTAAACTTTCTGAGCTTCTTTGTACAGTTTTACCTGTTCATCGTAGTCATAAGTTGCAGCAGCATCTTTTAGTAATTGGTCTAGTTCCATTTGAATTGGCGCTTGACTCCAACCACCGTTATTCCAGTATCCACCATAACCCATGTATGAATCAAAAGATCCTGATGGGTGAGGACGTACACCGAAACCTCTTAGTGAGAATGAAGCAGATTTGTCCACGAAAGTTCTTGGACCTTCTCTACCCTCACCAAGGTTCATTGTTGGTTCAAAACCTACAGCCTTGTAGAGTTCTAATTCAAACTCTGCTCGAGCTACATCTTCTGATTTAGAAGTAGTAGTAACACCAATTGGCTGTTCAATTAGATCTACACAACCTGCTTCACTCTGTTCAGGAGTACAAGTGTATGCAGACATAGTTGTCAAAGGAAGAGTAAGCCCTTTTTCAGCGGCGTATTCTTCCAAAAGCGCTCTACCTGCAGCTGGATCATAATCATAAGGGAATTCACCTGGCGCAACTTCATATGCAAAAGCTGAAGCTGGCGGAATTACAGATCCCATATAAGTGTGACCTTCACCGTTAGCAATAACGTCGTTCCAACCCTGTCTATCCATAGCATGCTGAGCAGCCTGTCTGACACGAATGTCATCAAATGGCTCTCTTGCAGCATTATGGTGAGACAATCTTACACCTGCGAAAGACTTAAGCTCTGTTAAAGTAGAGTCAGCCCTTAGTGCAAGGTTTGTATCGAGAGCCTTAGCATGAGATTGAGACAAATCAACCTGTCCAGTTTGAAGTGCAGCACCTCTAACCTGGAAGTCGTCAATTTCTACCCATGTCCAAGAATCTAGATATGGCTTTCCTTCTGTGTGGTAGTGAGGATTTGCTGAAAACTTGGTTTGTGAACCCTGTATCCACTCATCAACCATAAATGGTCCAGTAGTAGGAGCTCCAAAAGTTTTAAAGTGATCCACACCATCAGCATCATATGCAGTTGGAGAGAATGACATTCCACCCATCATACCTAAAGCGGCAAGAATAGGGGTATATACTCTTTCAGTTACGATCGTAACTTCATATTCTCCAGTTGCAGTAACTGATTCAATTGCAGAAATCTGAGGTCTTGTAACCGCAGTATTTTCTGGATCTAGAACCCAGTTTAGAGACCAAGCCTGAGACTCAGCATTAAACGGTGTTCCGTCTGAATAATTAGTACCTTCTCTTAATTGAAATACTAAAGTTTTTCCATCTTCAGAAACTTCAAATGAAGTTGCCATAGACTTATCTTTTAACCATTCTGCACCAGCACCATAAGCCATTATTGGGTCACCAATAGTCATAGCCCATGCTGCACCAGCACCTGGTGTATATTGCTGATAGAAAACGTGGTTGTTATTTGAACCCATAGCGTAATTTAAGTTTCCGCCATACTTTCTATCTGGTGGCAATTGCACTTCAGATGATGTTGATGTAGGCTCAGCAGCAGCAGTTGCCGCAACTTGCGCGAATCCCTTCGCAGCAGGTTTTGGTGACAGTGCATTAGCCGCAGGAGCTGCAGATTCAGCAGCAGCAGCAGCAGCAGGAGCCTGAGGTTGAGCAGGAGCAGATGGAGCGTCAGCGCTATCTGAACTACTACAACCTAATGCGAGAACAGTTACCATAGCGGTTAGCAAAAGTGCCAACTTGCTATATAAACTTATGTTTTTAAACATATAAAAACCTCTCTTCAGCAATAAAAAAATTGCTTATATTATTATGATTTTGATTCACATAATCAAGATTGATATGCAATCAAAACTTCAATCATTACAAAAAAAAGAGTAATGACTTTTGGTTGAGTATACTAGAAATCAGTGTTGTTGCAAACTACTTTAAAAGTGATTATTTATATAAAAAATAAAAGTTCTATCAAATTTAGAGCGACAAAGTTACTTCAGCAACACCAACTAATCTTTCTGTTTGATCGAGCCCTTTAATAGCAATGTCTATAAAATTTTTCCCTTTTTCGCTTCGTTTTGCTGTTACAGAACCAGAAAATTTTACTACATCATCAACTCTAAATGGGCCAACACCTTTATATGTCATACTGCCGCCATTGTATAAACATTCAGATGGAAAGACTAATTCAATCATGCGATTAATATAACCCATGGTAGTAACACCAGCATTTACTGTAGCACCAAATAATCCAGCCTTAGCGAATTCTTCGTCATTATGTATATTTTTTTGTTCTCCTCTTGGAAATTCTTCTTCTCTTTGCCCAATATCAATAAGATTCCATTGATTTTTTTGAGGTTTATCCATAGTCTCTTGAGTCTCTTCTATCTCAAATGAGGGAATTTCATCGCCTATATTTATGTCATCGAACTTTGTATTTTTTGTTAAAATCGTCATTTTGTTTCCTATCTACTAAGATAATTTCTGTCCTGCTGCATACTTGAATATACAGGTGTAATCAAATTCAGCAACTTTTATATCATTTTGGTTAGTAATGTGTACTCTGAAAGTAACGAACTGGTTACCTCTCTTATCATACTTTTCTAGCACAGATGCAAAGCTAGTGATTTTGTCTCCAACTTTTATTGCTTCAAACCATCTTGCAGTACACTTTGCAAAAGGAGTTTGTCTTGGATTATTAATACATTTTTCTAGTGCGGTAAAACCAGCTGCTTCTGCAACTGAATGTCTTCGTAATTTTGCATCTGAAAAAATATTTGTTGGCATAGCTATATCACTATTGTTAGCCCCGTAGTATCTTGAATTTGTATTTCTTACCGCATCAGCATAAGATTCTACAGATTCTGGGGTAATTTCAACAGTAATTTGTCCGCCTGCAACTCCTTCTTCAACAACTTCCCACTCCCAACGTTTTTCTTCATTAATCATAATAAATAGTTCCTTCCTCAAGTAATTTTTTATGTTCTTTCTCATCTATATCGAGTTCTTCTAAAATTTGTCTAGTATGCTGCCCAAGTAAAGGTGCAGCAGTTTTTACTTCTCCAGGTGTTTCTGAAAACTTCATTGGAACACCTAGTGTTTTCATCTTACCAATTCTAGGATGGTCAACTTCTACAACCATTTCCCTAGCCTTAGTATGAGGATCTTCATCTAAAATATCTGAAATAGTATTAATCGGGCCTACCGGCACTCCAATTTCTTGCATTATTTCTATCCACTCTTCAGAAGTTTTTTTAATAAATTCTTTGCTGAAGTATTCAGAAATCAACTTTTGGTTTTTTGTTCTTCCCCTATCTGTATTAAATCTTTCATCATTCACTAAATGTTCTAATCCTAGAACTTTCGCACCTCTCTCAAATAGTCTACCCATATTGATTGCAACATTTACCCACTTACCATCTGAACACTTAAATGCCCTATAACCTCCGGTGCCGCTAGCTTGAGGTTCAGGAATTTCTCCTGATTCCCAATATTCTGCAGCTCTCCAAGTAAGCCATGATATTGGTGTGTCCAATAATGTAGCTTCTATATGCTGACCTTTACCACTAATATCTCGATGTCTAAGTGCAGCTAAAATACCTATAACCCCGTACATACCAGTTCCCATATCAGTTACAGGAGTTCCCACTTTTATAGGCTCTTCTAGATCTGGTAAGCCAGTTAATGTCATAAGTCCACTCATTCCTTGAGCTATTAGATCCAATCCACCTAGTTTTGCATAAGGGCTTCCCTCTCCAAATCCAGAAATCGAACAATAAATTAATTTTGGGTTTCTTTTATGTAAATCATCCCAACCAAAACCTAGTCTATCCATAACGCCAGGTCTAAAATTCTGAACAAGTATATCCGCGCTATCTACTAACTTTAAGAATATTTTCTTACCCTCTTCTGACTTCAAATTAAGAGCTAAACCACGTTTGTTTCTATTAACAATCATAAATTTACCATTTTCTCCTTTATAAGGAGTATCATGTTCTTTTTTGTTCGCCCCTACTGGTTCAGATCCAATATTTCTCATATCAGCTTGACTTGGATTTTCTATTTTTATTACATCCGCACCTAGGTCAGCAAGAATTAATGATGCATAAGGACCAGCCAAAGCTAATGTACAATCTATAACCTTTAATCCCTCTAGTGGTTGAACCAATTTATCTCCATTCATAATTTTTATTTATTAGTTTATCAAATATATAAATCTCAGTATTTTTCGTAATCTAATTCAGCGTTATCAAGTGTATTTTGAGCTCTCAAAATCACTGGCATATCTATCATTTCTCCATTTAAAGATGTAGAGCCTCTCCCCTTAGATTTTGCATCATTCGCTGCTTTCATAATCGTCAATGCTTCCTCGATTTCTTTATCTGAAGGCATAAAAATATCTTCAATAATTTTAGCTTGATTAGGATGTATTGATAATTTTCCTTTAAATCCTAATGATTTAGCATGCTTAGCTTCTTTTTTTAAACCTTCATCATCTCTAAAGGCGGTAAATGGAGTATCAAGAGAATGAATATTATGAGATCTAGCAGTAAGAGCAATCATTGATCTAGCAAAAATCAGGTGTGATTGGTCAGATGGATCATCTTCAATTTGCTTACTAATTCCCATGTCTGCAGTAAAGTCTTCTGCTCCAAATGCTATCCACTTGATTCTTTCTGATGACATTAAGATATTATTCAGATTATTAATTGCTTCAGCATTTTCAATCCACGGCAATATTAATATAGAATTTTCTTTTATTTTTTTTTCTCGTTCAATGTTCAAAATTAATTTATCCAGGGTTTGAAGCTCTTCTGGATTCCTGATTTTTCCTATAGATATTCCAACTATATCGGTAGTTACTATTTTTTCTAGATCTGCCTCTGTAAGCCCAGTTGAAAAAGAATTTATCCTAGGGACTAAATATTTACCAGAACTCTTCAGTAAAGGTAAATATTTTGAAACTATTTCTCTAGCTTTTTCCTTATCATCAAATGCAACGGAATCTTCCAAATCCGGGATAAGCCATTTTGTATCCAATGTTTTCGACTTATCTAACATTTTTTCCTGGTTACCAGGAACAAATAATAATGTTGACGGGTTAATATTCATTATTTTATTGGTCAATTACCGATCCATCTTCATGTAATCTAGTTATTACTTCCCTTGGTTTTGGTGGACATTTCTCTACTGCATCAGGTTTTAATTCAAGCCCTATACCTGGCTGATCGGAGAATACTAAATACCCATTTCCATCATGTTTTGCCATTCCACTAACCATATTTGCCTTATTAAATGAATGCTGATTAGGTGTAAATGGATTGTCCATATCATCGGGTTGAATATCTTCTCCTATTGGGTATTCTTGTAAAGCAAAATTAGGAGCTGTTGCGGCAATTTGTAAACATGCAGCTGTGGAAACTGGCGATAGTGGATTATGTGGGACTACTCCTACGTGATGAGCCTCTGCTAGAGCAGCTATCTTTTTAGCTCCAGAAATTCCTCCTACCAAGCATACATCTGGTCTAACATATTGGACTGAATTTCTCGATAAAGCCATTTGAAATTCCCATAAAGATGTAAAGCGTTCACCTGTTGCTATAGGAATATTAATTTTTTCTGCAACATAAGCCATCTCATCAAAGTTATCAGGTGTAACTGGATCTTCAAAAAAATAAGGACTAAATTTTTCTATCCCTAATCCTAATTGAACTGCTTCTGTTGGAGTCATTCTTCTATGTATCTCAATACATAAATCAACGTCATTACCAACAGCATCGCGATATTTTTCTACAGTTTGAATAGCATCATTGATTTTATTAGCATGAGTTTTAAAATATGGAACATCCCTTTCTTCGTCTAAAAAAGGTGTAAGGTGTCCTACTGCTGTAAAGCCTCTTTTTTTTGCATCCACAATCCCATCAATCAATGTTTTTTGAGTATTACCAAAAACATGATAATATACTCGTGCTTTGTCTCTTACTTTCCCACCAAGTAATTGATGAACAGGCACATCAAAATGCTTACCCATAATATCCCAAAGAGCTATATCTATAGCACTAAGTGCCCCCATGATTGCTGATCCTCTAAAATGAGAAAAGCGATACATATACTGCCAATGATGTTCAATTTTTAGAGGATCTTTTCCTACAAGATACCTACCAAATTTTTCAATCGCAGCTTTTGATGCCTCAAGATAACCCCAAGATCCTGATTCTCCCAGACCATAAATACCAGCGTCAGTATCAACTTTGACCAAAAGGTATCTATCAAGCATTAGTGGTGTGATTTTGGTGATTTTCATAATAAGAACCCTAATTTAGTAAATAATTTAGAGACTATTATTTACTAGAAATAATATTATTACAACAATTTCATAATGATATTCATCAAATTATTGGATTTAAAGGTCTAATTTTCATTGTTGGTAATATTTTTAAATCCCTTTAATCATTCCACCTCTTGCATGTGATTTTATCAATGGTGGATGTTTAGCAATTTCCTCATAGTTAATTTCAAGACCTAAACCAGGTTTATCAGTTAATTCTATATATCCATCTGATTGCCTTGGGAAACCATGAAATACGCTGAAATAATGTTCAGTATAAAATTCAGCATGGTATTCTTGTATCTCAAAATTTACTATAGACTTATCCAAATGCATTTCAGCTATAGCTCCAACCGGAGAACATACATTATGGGGCGCCATCGTAATGTGTTTTGACTCAGCAATTGCAGAAATTTTCTTTAACTCCGTTATACCTCCAGCATTAGCAATATCTGGCTGAAGAACATCAGCAGCATGCTTCTCTATAATTTCTGAAAATGGAAATTTTGTATAAAGTCTTTCACCCGTGGCGATAGGAATATTTACTTTTCTTCTTACCTCCAAAAGTTCTGAAATTCTCTCTTCAGAAACCGGTTCTTCGTACCACAAAGGATTATATTTTTCTAATTTTTTACCAATTTTAATTGCGTTCATTACGTTAAATTTTGCATGAGCTTCAATCAATATATCAACATTGTTGCCAACTGATTTTCTAACAGACTCTACTCTTTTCTCAGCAAGATCTAATTCTTCTAAGGAAATTTTGTAGAAATTTTTTTGACCAAACGGATCAAATTTTAATGCTGTATATCCCATGTCTATAACTTTTTTTGCTTCATCTGCATTAAGCTCTGGCGAACCAGGGTTTGTATACCAACCATTTGCATAAACTCTAATTTTTTCTCTAAAAGATCCTCCTAGTAATTTCCATACAGGTTGATGGAGAATTTTTCCTTTTAAATCCCATAGGGCTATATCAATTCCTGATAATGAAGTTGTAGCTAATCTCCCACCTCTCGCATGAGGATCATGATACAGATTGGTCCAAAGAACTTCAGATTCTAATGGATCTTTTCCTGAAAGATACTTTTTTGTCCAATTACTAATAATAGACTTAACCTCATATTCATCCTCCATAGGTGAGGCATCACCAAGACCAAAAAGTTTTGGATCGTCAGTATTTAATTTAATAACTAACCAATTTCTTGACGCGTTATGATGGTTTGCAGAAAATTCTAAAAATTCAACATTTGTTATTTTTGGCATATTACTCTCTCTCGTATACTTAAACTCTTATATTATGATCAATTTTTTTAACTAAAATTTCCTCGCTTCAAGGCAACATTAATTTTTTCCATTATCTTTATAGCAGAATCAGCAGTCAACTCTAATGTAATTCTAGAGCTAATTGGATTCTTTTCGTTGTTAAAACTCAAAATAATTGCATGCTCACCATCAACATGATCAGGATGGTCATAATAAACATCACATGAATCTAAAGCTATCTGTAAATTATCCTTTTTACCTGAAGCATTTATTTTCGCTTTTTCAGCTATCATTGTACACATATTTATCCTCCTAATTTATCTTCAAAAAATTCCATTACTTTTACCCAGGCATCGACTGATTGTTCTTGTTTATATAAAGGTCTATCATGATACATAAATCCATGTCCAGCTCCGTCATATCTATGAAAAACATAATCTTTATTATGCTCTTTTAACAATTTTTCATGCTCATCAACCTGTTCTGGAGGGGGTGAAACATCATCATTTCCAAAAAGACCTAATAATGAACCTGAAAAATCTTTGGTTAAGGAAGCAGGTGACTCAGGTTGTTTTTCAGTAATATTACTTTCATCCATTATTACATTACCACCCCAACACTCAACAATCGCATCAAATCTATCAGTTTTACACCCAGTCAAAAAGCCATGCCTTCCGCCAGAACATGTCCCAAATAATCCAAATTTTCCATTATGTATGTCTAGTTCAGATATAAAATTCGAAGCACCTAATAAATCTCCAATTACTTGCTTATCAGATACACCACCTAAAGACCTCACTTGAGCAGCAACATCTTCAGGCGTACCATTTCCTTCTCTGTAATACAAATCAGGACAGATAGCTAAAAAACCATGATGAGCAAATTTTCTAGTAAATTCTTTATATAATTCATCCCAACCAGGAAGATGATGTATTAATACAACTACTGGAAATTTATCATCAGGATTTTTTGTTAGTGGTTTAGCAAAATATGCATTAATTTCATCATTCTTACCATCGCCCCAACTGTCAAAAGTTTTATTATCCGATTTAATTTTTATAGTTTCAGCAATTAAACCTTCATAATCATGAGTTTTATATTTTTTCATATTTGCTCCTAAATAAAATTTAATAATTAAAATTTTTATATCAAATATATGTTAAAAAATGAAGTAAATGTATTAGATAACAGTATGAAAAATTTTGATAAAATTTTTTTATGATAATTAATTTCTTAAAACTACTAGGAGTATTAGTAGGATTATTAATAGTTGTGATGCTTGTTATCACTCCTTTATTATAATCCTAAGCTATCTAAATAATTCTGCATCATCTTCAGGCTGATAATTTAAGTCTTTATAAGAGTTACTAGTATCCCAAAATTTCCACTTATTATTTGATACACCATAATAAATACCGAATCGTATTTCGATAGGTGCTTCTACACAAGCAGTAATCAATCTTGCTAAATCATTATGTGTCAAAAGTGTAGCAAAATGCCTAATATTAGTTGGAGCTGACTCTGAATTTAGTGATCCTATTCTTAGACACATGACCGAGATGTCATATTTGTCAGAATAATATCTCCCTGAAGCTTCACCAAATGCCTTACCTATTCCATAAGGTCCATCTGGTCTAATAGGCATTTCGGTACTAATTAATGGTAAGTTATCTTTGTTTACTTTCGAGTATTCACCTTCAACTATTTCTTTATAAGGGCTATCAAATTCATACATTCCAGTAGCATGATTAGAACTTGCGAAAATAAATCTTTTCACTCCTGAAATCCTTGATGCTTCGAGAGCAGTTGAGGTACACAATAGGTTAGTATCATGAATCACATTCCAATCACTATATTGGTTTGGATCGCTTGCTAAATCTATTACAACATCTATCCCTTTGAAAACAGGCAATACTTCTTCTAGGTTTGTACAGTCGGCTATAGTAGTAGTAGCTAAGTTTGATTTTTTTAAATCAACCCCACTAATGTTGTAGTTTTCTTTAAGCTTTGCAGTAATTACACTGCCTACTTTTCCGGAAATACCAGTAATTAAAATATTTTTCATAAAGGTAATTTTATATAATAATTTAAAATTATTCTAATAATATTAGAAGATTAAGAAGCTTCTAATAGGCGAAAACCTCTTTTTTTTACAGCTAAAATTCCTGGATGACCATATTTTTTCAATTTTCCTCTAATCCGACAAATATAAGTATCAACTACACGAGATTTAATTTGCTTGTCTCTCCAAAAATTATCTATGATCTCGTCTCTAGATAAAATTTTATTTGAATTATTAATCAACAACTTAAGAAGTTCATATTCCTTATAGCACAAGTTTAGTACTTTATTTTCATATGAAATTTCGAATAAATTGTCATCTATTTCAAGCATAGTTTCTCCTTATTTTCGACCCTAGATATAAGTTGAAAATCTAGGGTCAAAAATATAATCTAATTTCTGTTTATTTCTTCACTTCTGTGAAGTCAGGATATCCAGATGCACTGTGTTCAATAACATCTAGACCCACTTCTTCTTCTTTCTTTGAAACTCTCATTCCTATAGTTATATCTATAAGTTTGAAAACTATAAAAGAAGATGTAAAAACAAAGACAAATGCAGCTAAAACACCAACTATTTGAGCACCTAATTGGCCAGCTCCACCTCCAAAGAATAAGCCATCTACACCTCCGAATTCTGCTTGAGCAAATAAACCTACAGCAATAGTTCCCCATGCTCCGGCAAATCCATGTGCAGCTATAGCTCCTACAGGGTCATCAACCTTTAAAACAACTTCTAGTAAAGTTGCTGATCCAACAACTACAAATCCACCAATAAGACCAACAATTAATGCCATTCCTGGTCCCATGTTTGCACAACCTGCAGTAATAGAAACTAGTCCTGCAATAACACCGTTCAGAGTCATGTAAACATCAAATCTTTTCCATATTAAGTATGAAAGTGTCATTGCTCCTACCGCTCCAGCTGCTGCAGCAAGATTTGTTGTTATAAAGATTGTTGCAATAGATCCGTCATTACCTGAAACAGTAGATCCAGCGTTGAATCCAAACCAACCAAACCAAAGAACAAATACACCCAATGCCATTAGCACTACAGAGTGACCAGGTATTCTTATGGGAGTATTATCTTTTGCATATTTACCTAACCTTGGACCAACTACGATAGCTCCTGCTAGCGCAGCCCAACCACCAACACTGTGAACCACTGTAGAACCAGCAAAGTCAATAAATCCTGGTCCAACATCATTTAGCCAACCTCCACCCCATACCCAGGAACCAAAAATTGGGTAAATAATAGCTGTTACTGCTATAGCATATATAAGATAAGCAGCAAACTTAGTTCTTTCAGCTACAGCACCAGAAATAATTGTTGCTGCTGTTGCTGCGAAAACCGTTTGGAAAATAAAAAATGCAAAATCAAAAGCTGCAGTATCAGAGGTAGTATCGATTTCTGAAAGTGCGAAGTTATTTGTACCTATCCAGCCACTGCTGTTTGTACCAAACATCAAACCAAAACCGACTAACCAAAAGAATAATGAACCTAATGAAATATCCATTACATTTTTCATAATTATGTTGATAGAGTTCTTAGCCCTAGTTGCTCCAGCTTCCAATAATGCAAAACCTGCCTGCATAAGGAAAACTAATACAGTAGCAAATAAGACCCAGACTATATCAAGATACATAGGATTAAAAGTATCCATTTTGTAATCTCCTTTAAGATTTTTTTATTTTTTCACTATTATGAATCTTAAAAGAGACTTATTGCGCAAATGTAAAATTTATGTTTCGAAATTATTAAGTAAATATTTATGTTACATAAATTTTACATTTCGGAAATTTATATTTAATAAATAAGCATGAAAATAGTATTTAGAATAGTAAATTAAAACACAAGAAAGAGAAATATATAATGCAAGACAATCAAGTTCATAAAATAATAAAAAAAGATAACAAAAAATCACTTTTACTTGTATCTTTTTACTTACTCATTCTTGTTATTGGAGCTATAGCAACTAGCATTTAAATTCTTTTTTGTTCTTGACTAATCCACAAGAATAATTAACTACTAATCTCCTGTCAAAAAGCACTTGTAGCCTCAAGTGCTTTTTGTACATAATGACTTATTTCATATATCTTAAAAGAATGTTATAAATTAAATATCACCCAAAAACATAAATGAGATAAATATGAAAATAATAAATGCTGCAAATAATATGAAAATATCATCAGCTCCCGATGTATGGTTAGCTGGAGATCCTGAAGACTTAAAACATTGGATGAATAAAGGGGTAAAAGGCATCGTAACCAACACAGTAGTCCTCAAAGAACTTACTGATAAATATGGATCGATAATCGATCTTACAAAAAGATACTTAGATATAACTGATAAAAAAATTGCTATAGAGATAGATGGGCATTCGACTAATGAGTTACTCGATGTCGGTGAAGCTTTTACAAAATTATCAGAAAGAATAATTTTAAAAATTCCTATGAGCGAGCATGCTTTAGGAGCATTTACTGAGCTAAAGAAAGCTAATATTGAAACATTTTGTACAACTATTTTCACCTTGAATCAGGCTGTATTAGCAGCAAATGCAGGTGTAGACCATGTTCTACCCTTCTGTGAACCATTTACAGATGTGGGAAAAGATCCAACTCAACTAGTAAGAGAAATTAAATCAACTTTCAATCAATGGGAAAATAGACCATATATAACAGCTGCTTTAGTTAGATCTATTTCTACAGCCCACAAAGCAATAATTGATGGAGCAGATGGAATAATAATTTTTTGGCCAATTTTTGAACAAATGATTAAATCAAAATTAACTGATGAATGGAATCAAACTTTTCTTGAAAATTGGGACTCTATTTATAATGAAGGTAATCTTAAGGGAATAAATTACAAGCCAAAAAAATAATTTCTCTAATAATAATAATTTCTAAAATATATAAAAAAATCTACTAAATTTCAATAAAGTATACTTTTGTTTTTTTTCTTTACATTTGTATACTTAAATAGTATAGAATTCAAAATGTCGAAAAAAAATGTTAATAATAATTAATAGGAAAAAAATGTTTAAAAATTATAAATTATTATCTTTTCTACTAATTTCAATGTTCAGTATTGTTATCTTTGCATGTTCATCTGATACTGAAACTATTGAAAAAATAGTTGAGGTAGAAAAAGAAGTACCAGTAACTGTAGTTGTTGAAAAAGTTGTTGAAAAAGAAGTAATGGTAACTGAAGAAGCTAAACCGTTAGTTATTTACTCCGGTAGAGGTGAGTCACTAGTACAACCACTTATTGATCAATTCCAAGCGACTTCTGGTATAGAAGTTCAAGTAAATTATGGAAAAACTACAGCTTTGGCAGCAACACTACTTGAAGAAGGTAGTAAGACACCAGCTGATGTATATTTTGCTCAAGACCCAGGTGGATTAGGCTCTGTTGACTCAATGCTAACCACACTTTCAAGTGACGTAGTCGCTATGGTTCCAGAGTGGGCAAGTGACCCACAAGGAAAATGGGTTGGAACTTCAGGTAGAGCAAGAGTTGTAGTATACAACACTGATGCAGTTGATCCTGCTGACCTACCAGCATCTTTAAAAGGTTTTACTGACCCTAAATGGAAAGGTAAAATTGGATTCCCTCCAACAAATAGTTCATTCCACACAATGGTTACTGGAATGAGACTAACTTGGGGTGAAAAGAAAACAAAAACATGGCTAGAAGGTATAATGGCAAATGAGCCAACATTTTATGCCAAAAACACACCAACAGTTGAAGCTGCAGGAAAAGGTGAAATTGAAGTAGGATTTGTCAATCACTACTACTTACACCGATTCATAGCAGAAAATGGTGAGTCATTCGCGGCTAGAAATTATCATACCTCCGCTGATGACCCAGGCTCAATTGTTCTTGTAGCTGGTGCAGGAATATTAGAAGAATCAGACAACAAAGATGCTGCTGAAAAATTCTTAAAATTCTTATTAAGCCCAGTAGGACAGCAATTCTTTGCTTCTCAAACTTATGAATATCCATTAAATGATGGTGCTAAGCCAAATAGAAACCTTACACCATTGGCAGATATTAAGAAGTTTGATATTGACATTGCTGAGCTAAAAGATATTGAAGGTACTGTAGCACTTCTTACTGAAGTAGGAGCTTTACAATAATATAAAAACCTCCATATTTTCAGTTTCTAATTTAAGAAAGGCCCTGATTTTCAGGGTCTTTCTGCTTTAATCAGAAATATAAAAAGAAATTTATTGTTCAATTTTTTTTTATATTTCTTTATAACTCTTTATTTGTGATGTAGAATTAAATTACGTTTAGAAAGAAACATCCCTGGAAAAAATGCTAGCAGATAAAAAAAACGGATACTTAATAATTAATACTGGTACTCCTGATGAGCCAACAATCCCTGCTTTAAGAAGATATCTCAAAGAATTTTTATCCGATCCAGACATGTTAGATTATCCCTCCACTAGACCTTCTGAAAGATCCAGATTCAGTGACAAAATTAAAAATTCAATAGCAACGATTCTGAGATGGATGATTGTAAACCTAATTGTTGTACCTTTTAGACCAAAAAAAATCATAAAAAAATATAGTGGAATTTGGACAGATCAAGGATCTCCATTATTAGTCAATAGTATAAAGTTTGCAGAAAAACTAAAAAATTATACCAATGGTAATGTACAGATTGGTATGAGATATGGTAACCCTTCAATTAAGGATGGGATAAAAAAACTAAAAGAAAATGGAACAGAAAAACTTTTTTTAGTATCAATGTTCCCTCAATATGCAGAGGCAACATCTGGTTCATCATTTAGAGAAGCTGAAAGAGTATTAAAAAATGAAAATTATAATCCTGAAATAGTAAAAATTGACCATTATTTTGATGAATACTTTTATCTCAAATCATTCGTTGATAGTGTAAAAAATTCTAAAGAATATCAAGAAAGTGAATATCTTTTATTCAGTTTTCATGGTCTACCAGTTAGACAACTTAGAAAAGCTGATCCTTCGGAAAGCCACTGTCAAAAAATAGAAAATTGTTGTGAAAAAGTAACAGAATATAATGAATTTTGTTATAAAGCTCATTCTGTAAAACAAATAATGAAGGTTTCTGAAATGCTCAATCCTGACATCCCATTCAAGGTTTGCTATCAAAGTACATTTGGACCTGAACAATGGATACAACCAAATATTGTAGATGTGGTTGAAGATTTAGCGAAAAAAGGAATTAAGAAAATTTCTGTTGCGTGTCCATCATTTACTGCTGATTGCCTTGAAACTTTAGAGGAAATTGCAGAAGAAAATAATGAAGATTTTGAAAAACTTGGGGGTGAATCACTCAAACTAATCCCAAGTCTTAATGATGATGAGGAATGGGTGAGAAGTTTTTCAGACTATCTAAATGAAAAAGAAGAGCTATTAGAGAAAAGTAAGATAGTATAACTATGACATTATTTATTGAAATTTTGGTCTAATAATTTATGAATAAATTGGTAACTTTAATTTTTGTTGTTCTTTGGATTTTTCTTGCTTGGAATCATCTAAAAGATAATTTTTAATAAACTAATTATTTCAGATAATATTTTTTTTTATGTTACTCTAACCATTATGTAATAATCATTTACTATATATTATAAATTTGAATAATCCTGATAACAAAATAAATTATTTTTCATCGTTAAAATACCCTGACTTTCTAAGAATGTGGTTGGCCGGTTTATTTGCAGGATCTTCTCATTGGGCATTAATCGTTATTAGGGGTTGGGTTGTATACGAAATTTCAGAAAGTAGTATGCTAGTAGGCTTGGTAACTTTTTCCGCTATGATACCAATGATCTTAGTTACCCCTTTCATAGGTTATTTAGCAGATAAATTTGAAAGAAGAAGAATTCTGCAATCTATGTTTTTAATTAACTTTATCCATAATTTGGGTTTAGGAATATTATATTTTTTAAATTTAATTGAACCTTGGCATCTTATAGTTTTAGCATTCGTTCAAGGTTCAGCAAGAGCTGCTCGTATGCCCTCAGGGCAATCATTAGTTCCCAATATTGTTCCAAAAAAATATTTACTAAATGCTGTAGCATTAGACATGTCAACTGTTCATGCCACAAGATTGCTAGGTCCTCTTGCCGTAGTGCCACTATTAGCTTTTGTAGGTAGAAATGAAGAATCCATGACCGGAATAGACTTAGCATTCTTTATGTGTACTGGATTTTACGCATTAAGTTTATTTTTTTCATTATTGATCAAGAATACTTCCACAGGCCAAATTAATTCTGAATCATTTATAGAAGGTTTTACTGAAGGGTTAAAATATGTACATAAAACTAAACCAATATTTATAATTACAGGTATAACTACACTTCATTGCATGTTCACAATGTCTTTTGAGTCTGTGCTACCTTTCTTCTCGGTTAACAAATTAGGATCAGAGGGATTAGTAGTTAGTTTTTTAATGATGTGTGTAGGAGTTGGGGCATTAATTGCTTCAATATTTCTTGCTGGAACAGCTGATGAAAAAATAAAGGGAAGATTTTTTTATATTTTTGCTATTATTAGTGGAATCGCGCCAATTTTCTTAGGTTTATCATCAAACATAATAATTTCTTTAATAGCCGCTTTATTTATGGGTTTAGGACAAGCAGGATTTATGATAATTTCTCATACGCTAATTCAAACTTTATCACCTAATCATATTAGAGGACGAATTGCTGGAGTTTATGCCATGTACTTGGGAGGTAGCATGGCATTTTTCAATTTCCTAAATGGTTTATATGCAGATTTTTTTGACCCAGGTTATTCTATAGCTATACAAGGAATAATTTTTGTTCTGATTGTTATATTAACAAGAAAAAATTATATTTTGCGCTCTATTTATTCAGGCAAGTTACAATCAGGTAAAATACAAAATAATTAGATGAACTAACTTAAAGAAAAAAATTATAAATAATAATTTTCAAGTATTAAATATTAATGATAATCATTCTACTTATTCCTATTTGTATAAGTATAAAAACACCATGCGGCTAAAATCAAATTTATCATAAAGGTAGGAAAAGCCACAACGATGCTGTTACCAATCGTTAATAGAACCAACAAAGGCAATGAAATAATTGAGAAAAAAATTCCAATATATAAGTATATTTTTTTCATTATGAATGTTTATAAATTATTCAAATTCATAAACTACTACTGGTTCATCTCCTACAACCCACAAATTATGGCCCGGTTCAACAATAAAGGCCTCACCTGGGAGTATATCAAATTCTGTACCATCTTTATGTTGTGCATGATATTTTCCACTAACAACCACTCCAAAAGGTCTACCTTCACACCATTCTGTACCTGCAATTTCAGACATATGCTCTTTCCAGTTCCATCCTGGCTGGACTGTAACTTTCTTAACATTTTTTCCATTTAGGTTTACTATTTGTACTGATAGCTTTTCAAATTCTAGATTCTCATCAGGAGTTTTAAAATTTCCTTTAGCTCCACCAATCATTATTTCTCCTTATATATATCATTGTGAAATTTCAAGGGCTGGAAAAAATCAGCCCTTGAAATAAAAGTTATTAGTCTTTTCCTGTTCTTATAAGTTCTATACCTATTGCAACGGAAGTAATTACGAAAGATGCATAATAAGCAGTCATTAGTGCTTCATCATAAAATAATATACCTCCTAACAGACCTATAACACCTGCCAGCATTAATGCATATGAACTGATCACATGAATAAGCTTACTTTGATATAAGCTATATCCTAGTAAAACAAATCCCAAAGAATAAATCGCTGTTGCAAATCCTCCAGCAGTAGTCGCTAACGTAAGCATAGCAATAGCTTCAGATGACATTGCTGCAGATAACTTTGTAGCTGCAGAAAACAAACCAGGTTCGATTATTTGGCCAGCAAAACCTACCAAAATAAGAATTCCTCCAAGGGAAGCATATGTTGATTTTCCTGCTTTAGTAACTTGCCCTTTTAATCCTAGAAAAGCAGCATTTACAATTCCAAAGGATACTATACCCAACCCAAACATTATGTGAACTGAATCAGAATTTAATTTTGCTAATTCTGCTACGTATGCTGGATATCCCCCTTCAAAAGATCCTGGTGGATCTGAAGGTATTCCGGAAGCAAACCAAGATATCATCCCAATTATAGGAAAAACAGTTATAAGCCATCCTATTGTTTTTGTATTCATAATTTAATCTCCTGTATTATGATTTTTTTTTATATTGTAAACATTCCCAGCCATTCGTCTATTAGAAATCGCTGAATAATCTAGTTTTTATTAATAACTTTTATTTATACTCTAGGTCATATCATAGTTGCTATTATTGTAGTCAGAGTCATTACTGGAGCAAGTTGGTGGGATTCAGGAGCAGTAGCTATGGTTGAACCGTTAATAAATGGTGTATGGTTTTATGTTTTACATAAAATTTGGATAAAATATTCGAATAAAAATTCTAAAGCTTAATTCATACCATTTTTTCAAAAAAAATTTTCAAAAAAATTAGGCCATAGCAGTTTTTGCCCTGTATGCAGTCCTTAAGTCTTGTTCTTCAAATTCTAAAGGTTTTTCTCCTAAAGCATGCTCGTAAAGCGCAGCTTTATATATTCCTTCAAGTGTATAAATAATAGATACTGAGGTTGTTGCACACAGCAGACCTATTACTATTCCAAAAGTTTCATTTATCATTCCAAAGAACCACCCTATTCCCATACTTAGTAAAATAGCTATAAATTGGAAAATCCCAAAACCAAAGTTTGCTGCTACTTGGTTCCCCCAAGTTTGCTTAAACAAACTTGATGATCTCTTTATAGCAGATAATGGACTTATATTTTCAGAAACAATAATAGGTATAACAAAAAAAGTCATCATTTCCCAACCTGCTTGTAGGAAGCTAGCAAATACTTGAGTCATAATTCCCCCGAATCCTCCTCTATTTCTTCCATTTGCTTTTATTGCTGCAAAGATTAAACCCATTATTGTCACTATGATTGACCAAAAGAAAATATGGTGAACATGCTTAAGTGCATGACTTAAACCTGACGAAACGTTCGGATCTCCGCCTCTTAGTCTCTCTAAGGCTGCAGAAATTAATGCTGAGTTGAAGAAAACAACTATAAAATTTGCTCCAAAAATCAAAATTGCGATTGGTAAAATAGATTGTTCTTCATCATTAGCTCCTGATAAGTCTATTGAACCAGTAGTAATAATCAAACCTAGTAATAAAAGAACAAATATTGCTGCCATTATTGGAAATAAAATAAGCTCTCTATCTTTTTTTAATATCCTCACACAAGACTTCATTAGTTGAATTGTGTTTGAAATACTTCCGAAGAATCCACCATGTACCAAAATAAACTCCTTGGTTAAACTTTTAATATATTATATTACTTTAGAAATATATTAATCAAATTATATGACTATATATAAATAAATTATTGTTTAGAATTTTTAATTTCAGTTACATAATCTAGTTCAACTTCTTGAAACCAATTTCTTAATTCATTCTCCTATTTAAATACCATCTAGGATTCTTTCAATTTGATTAACTCATCCACTACCTCAACAAGCGAACTTCCGACGATCTGAGGCTGAGCATCTAAACTACTAATTCTACAACCAGGCCTTGCTATAAAAGCTGCGTTCCAACCCGCGGCAATTGCACCTGACGTATCCCAATTATGTGCAGCAATCAGCCAGAGTTGGTTGGGATCTTCAGAAAGCTCACTAGCAGCGTGGTCGTAAACCTTAGCGGCTGGCTTGAATGCTTTAACTGCATCAACTGATATCTGTTGCTGGAAATATTTTGAAATTCCCGCGTTATCGAGTTGAGCAGCCACCATCGCAGGAGGCGAATTCGTCAGAGTAACCAACTTGAATCCTTTATCATACAACCGCTTCAATTGAACGTCTACTTCAGGGTGAGGTGGTAGGGAGCGCATCCCCGCAACAACTCGCCCAAAATCTTCTTCGCTCACCTCGACTTCTCGACGAGCAGCTACGAGCTTGAACGCCGAAACACCTATAGTTGCGAAATCTGCATAAGTATCGGTGAGAGTGACAACCGTGGCATCCAAAATCACTTGTGAAAACCACTCTTTTCGAACTTGTGACGACCCAAAAACATCCTCAAAAAGCGGATCTAGATGTGCAAGGTCCAACAAGGTTTCGTTCACGTCAAAAACTAATGTATTCAATGCATCCTCTTTCTTATTTGGGGGCCGTCGCCACAGTCAATAGTGATTAAATTTATTTCTAGTATAACCTATAACTTAAATATTCTCATATATTAATTTAATATTCATATAAATCATGTGTCTAAATTGGAGTTAGAAAATAGCGATTTTTTCTTATGATTATTTATATAATTCAAATAAGTAAATTTAAATTTTAGGAATTATTATGAAAATATTATGTGTTTTATACGACGATCCAACTGATGGTATGCCTAAATCATATCCGGTTAATACTCTTCCTCGCTTAGAAAAATATCCAGATGGAATGTCATTACCAAATCCAAAAGCTATAGATTTTACACCTGGTGAACTTTTAGGATCAGTTTCTGGTGAACTAGGTCTACGAAAATTTTTAGAAGAAAACGGACATACTTTAGTTGTAACTTCTGATAAAGATACAAAAGGATGTGTTGCAGATAAAGAACTAGTAGATACAGACATAGTTATTTCTCAACCTTTTTGGCCTTATTACCTAACAAGAGAAAGAATTGAATCTGCCAAAAAATTAAAAATGGCAATAACCGCAGGAATAGGATCCGATCATGTTGATCTACAAGCAGCTATAGATAATAAAGTTGATGTAGTAGAAGTTACTTATTGTAATTCAAGATCAGTATCTGAGCATATTGTAATGATGATTCTTGCTATGGTTAGAGATTATCATAACCAGCATAAAATAGTTAATGATGGTGGCTGGCATATAGCAGACGCGGTAAAAAGATCTTATGATGTTGAAGGAATGAACGTTGGAACTATAGCTGCGGGAAGAATTGGTTATGACGTTCTAAGAAAAATGTATCCTTTTGATGTACATCTTCATTATAATGACCGCCATAGATTACCTCTAGAAAAAGAAAAAGAATTAAACTTAACATACCACGAAACTGTTGAATCATTAGTTTCAGTGTGTGACGTTATTAATATTAGCTGCCCTTTACATTCAGAAACTGAAAATCTATTCGATGAAGAACTTATTAGCAAATGTAAAAAAGGAGCATACGTAATTAATACTGCACGAGGAAAAATTGTTAATAGAGAAGCTATGGCTGCAGCATTAGAATCAGGACATATAAGTGGCTATGCAGGAGATGTTTGGTTTCCTCAACCTGCACCCAATGACCACATTTGGAGGAAAATGCCAAATCATGGAATGACTCCTCATACCAGTGGAACATCTCTATCTGCTCAATCTAGATATGCAGCGGGCGTAAGAGAAATTCTAGAATGTTTTTTTGATGGAAATCCCGTAAGAAATGAATATATTATTGTTCAAAATGGCGATTTGGCAGGAATGGGAGCACATTCATACTCAAAGGGTAGCGCTACTGGAGGATCAGAAGAGGCTGCAAACTTTAAAAAGTAAAGCGAGAATTCAATATCTAATTTTCTCTAATATAATTGATTTTTTTAGATCCTGATAGAGATCTTTGATACTGTACGGGCCATTCATCTACTTCACCAGACGCATATAAAGTCCAGTAAGGATTTCTTAATAATTCTCTACCTAAAAATATAACATCAGCTTCATGATTATTTAAAATTTCCTCAGCTTGATTCTTTGCAGTAATTAATCCTACTGCTCCTGTGAGAATGTCTACATTTTCTTTGATACTTTTGGATAAAGGAACTTGATATCCTGGTTTAAGTTCTATATTTTGATCTGAATAATTTCCTCCAGAAGAACAATCAATCATATCAACTCCAGAATTTTTTAATTTTTTTGAAAACTCAATCGAAGAATTCACATCCCACCCATCATCATGATATTCAGTAACAGAGATTCTTGCGATAAGAGGGATTTCTTCACCTATTTCTTTTCTAATTCTTTTTGCTATTTCAACTCCAAAGATAGTTCTATTTTCAAAGTTTCCCCCATACATATCTTCTCTAGTATTTGAAATTGGAGAATAAAATTCATGTACAAGATAACCATGGGCTAGATGAAGCTCTATACACTTAAATCCTGCTTCAACTGATCTACTCGCAGCTAGAACAAATTTATTTATAATTTGTTCTACTTGCTCACTCGATAATTCTTTTGGAATTTCTGATTCATTATCAAATGCTATTGAACTTGGTCCTCTAGGAACCCATCCCCCATTTTCCTTTAGTATCTTTCCTCTTCCTTGCCATGGAGGTTTCGTCGAAGCCTTTCTTCCTGCATGAGCAATTTGAATTGCTGGAGTTGAACCCTGAGACTTAATGAAGTTTGTTATTTTCTTAAGTCCTGAAATATGTTCATCTTTCCATATACCTAAATCCGAAGGACTTATTCTACCTTCCGGTTCAACAGCAGCAGCCTCAGTCATTACGAGACCCGCTCCACCAACAGCTCTGGATCCAAGATGAACCATATGCCAATCATTAGAAAATCCATCTTCTGAAGAGTATTGACACATAGGAGATACCCAAGATCTATTACTAATGATCTCATCTCTAATTTGTATTGGTTCAAAAAGTTTACTCATTTTTCTCCATTATATTTTTCATAGCTGTTTTTATTCATTATTCGAATATAACTATAACTAACATCAACTAATGAAAGTATCAATAAGCCAGTAGTAACAACATAATGAGTAAAATCACTATCATTATAGGAAGATCAATAAACGAACTATTATTCCAGATTGGTTGAGACATATCTTTTATTCTTCTTACAATAATAGTGATTGAGGGTGTAACAATAGACCAGAACCATATCCTACTTATCCATCCTGTTGGTTTATTTAGTTCTAACAATTGACTGTAAGCATTAGAATCAAAGATAAAAATATCAAGCAAGGTGGAAAAAATAAGTGATATTAATGCGAATGAAAACCAATAATATAGTTCAGACCTTGATGCTGTAGTTTTAGTATTTGCGTAATTCTTGAATCCATCACGGACTGCATTTATAAATTCCATATAAACATTTTATCATTTTTAATTTTGACAGAGTGGTATTTCGGTAAGAGAAATTATATTCTGGTTTATATTATATCTGGATTATTAGCGCAAACTTATGACCTTGCCGTATTTTGTGGGGCGGATTTACTGATTGATGTTAATAATTGTGATATTGGGGCCGGTAACTCCGTATTTGGAGCAAGTGGTTCTATTTGGGGGTTGATTGGCGCTCTTCTAGTATATTCGATTGCCAATAAGAAAGATTTACTTAGATCAAGTATTAGATCTAAATTATTGTATGCTCCTCCTATTTCGATTTATATAGCAGGAACATTCATAAGTCACGGACTTTTTAAGGAGAATTTAGTGGATGTTCTTTGGGGGTTTGGGCCAGATACTTATGGCTTCTTGGAACATGTTCATGGTGGAGCATTTATAATTGGCATAATTTTTGGTCTGTTAATTATTACAAAGCGTTTAAATAAAACTTGAGGTACAGAAGTGTTGTTGTACTTCCAATTATCTTTTGGATTATTATATCTTAGAAAAAGTCTGTATAAGGCTCTGATTCTATAGGTATATAATCAGAAGGTGGAAATTCCTTTAATGATTCTTCATCTATATCAGTACCCCAGCCTGGTTCTTCAGAAATACTTGCATAACCATCTTGAATATTTATATCATTAGTTAATACTTTTCGATATTTATCTAAAAAACTTACAAAAATTTCTTGTTTAAAGCAGTTAGTAATACTCATATCTAAATGCAAACTAGCTATTGTAGAAATAGGTCCATTTGAGTTATGGGGTGCAACACTCATATAATATGTTTCAGCAGCTGAAGAAATTTTTTTCAACTCGCTAATTCCACCAGCATGACAAATATCCGGCTGTATTATAGAAACTGATCTGCTATCAAACAATTTTTGAAACTCCCATCTATTATAAAGTTGTTCTCCAGCTGAAAGAGGAATAGATGTAGATTGCGATAACTTACCTAAGGATTCAGTATTTTCAAATGGCAATGGCTCTTCAACCCATGCTATGTCATATGGAATAAGTTTATTTAATACTTTCAATGAACTTCCATAGTCAATTCTTGCTCTTATATCTACAGCTATTTCTATATCATTACCAACAGTTTCTCTGACTGAATCAATAAGATTAATACCTTGTATAATATCTTTGTTTTCAATATTAAACTTGCTTTGAAATGGATAAAATTTTATACATTTATATCCTTGATTAATAATATTTTCTGCAGCCTTAGAATGGTCTTCGGGAGTAATGGAGTCAGAAAACCATCCATTAGCATACACAGGAACTCTATTTCTAACTTTCCCTCCTAATAATTGATATACCGGTACATCAAGAGATTTAGCTTTAATATCCCATAATGCTAGATCTATTGCGCTTATTGCGCTCATTGTAACCGCACCTCCTGTCCACGTCACTCTTCTATACAGTGAATTCCAAATAAACTCTATTTCAAAAGGGTCTTTACCTATCAAAAACTTACCGAAGTCTAATATTTCAGACTCTAAGGCAGCATCTTTATATTGCAAACTTCCTTCACCTACTCCATAAATTCCTGAATCAGTGTATATCTTAACAAATAGCCAATTATTTGTATCTGATTGATGAGGCTGCGCAGACATCTTAAGAATCTTAATATCAGTGATTTTCATTTTTGTTATTAGCTAGTTTTTGATTTTCTATTATTGAATCATTAAATAAATAATTCTTCAACACTCTAACTCCCTCTATATATATACGATATAAGCGAAAGATGTATCGGCTAGTAACAAGGTTGTTACCAAGGTGTTACTATGTGTTACTAAGCAAAATACAGGTTGAATTGTCTAAGAAAAAAAGCATGAAAAATACTGAGTTAAATTCTCGTAAGGACTACTTAAGGACTACATTTAGGAATATTAGGGGATTTTTGTGAGGATTATCTTGAGTTTGATTTGTTCTTGGTGGAGCCTGCGGGACTCGAACCCGCTACCTCCTGCTTGCAAAGCAGGCGCTCTCCCAGCTGAGCTAAGGCCCCAATAAAATTCTGCATAAATAATGATAACAAATCTTTAATTGTAGTTTGCAATCAAAGCAAGTAAAAATTAGTTATTATTTATATATATTTATATTATACTAACGTAAAAATTAACTTTAGAGAAAGTGAAAAAGATGAAAATTACCAAAATAACCTCGACTCCTTTATCAATTGGAAAATCATTAGTAAGAATAGAAACTAATTCAGGAATAACTGGTTTTTCGGAAGCTTTCTCCAGTAACTCACCAAGCTCTAATAGTAGAAATTCCACTATATTTGATACTTATCTGGAAGAATATTTAAGCCCCCTTCTAATTGGTGAAAATCCTCTTGAAATTGATCGACATTGGGAGACATTGGCGCTTGGCAAAGGAGAAAATCTATACAAATTACCAGCACAAATTGTAGGTACTATAGATATAGCTTTATGGGACATATTAGGGAAAGAAGCAGGCTTACCTATTCATAGACTTATGGGAGGAAGTGCTAGAAATATTATCCCTTTATATTGGAGTGTTGGTTCAGGTTGGAAAATGACATCAGAAGAAATGCTAAAAAAAATAAAAGAAGGATGGGAACAGGGATTTAGAAAATTTAAAATCCGAATGGATTGGAAAGGCTGGAGACAAGATATTGATCCAAACAAAGATTTTGAAATGTTTAAACTTGTTAGAGAATTTTTATCTAATGGCGAATATTTAGGCTTTGATGCCAATAATGGTTACTCTGTGAGTACTGCAATACAACAAGGAAGAAAATTTGAAGAATTAGGAATTGATCATTTTGAAGAACCAATACCTCATTATGATTTAATGGGTTTAAAGCAAATATCAGATTCGCTTGATGTAGCAGTTTCAGCTGGTGAACAAGATTCATATAGATGGTGGTTTATTAATTTAATTCACTTAGGAAATCCAGATATTTTACAACCAGATATCCTAACAGCAGGAGGTCCATCTGAAATAAAAAAAATATACCATATTTCTGAAACATATAATAAACCAGTCATGCCTCATAGTCCCCAAGCAGGAATAAATTCTATTGCATCAATTCAAACTTATTCAACAATTACTAATGCAACTAGACCTCACGAATTTTCAACTGAATTCACTGGCCCACTTGATGAAATAGCAGAACTATATGGCGAGGATGTTATACCTAAAAATGGTCAAATATTATTAAATGACAAACCAGGATTAGGAATAGAAATAAATGAAAAAATAGTGGATAAATTATCCAAAATATAAAACATAAAATAATTATGTTATTTATAATTTAAGTTCAATCCTGGGTCGTCTAATGGTAGGACAGAGGACTTTGAATCCTCTAATCCTGGTTCGAATCCAGGCCCGGGAGCCATTTCAAATAAAAAAGCGGTCAAATGTTGACCGCTTTTTTTATTATTCTTTTACTTTATTATGGAGTTGCTGGAGCTGATGAAGAGTCACCCTGCTCTGAACCTTCTGGACCTTCGTCAGATCCACCACCAATTGATGGAATAAAGGATTCGAATCCTATGCCGCCACCTTTTTCAAGTTCCTCAGCATTTTCTATAGCACCAGTTATAACTTCTAGAACACCAAATTCAGCCTGTCTATCCAGATCACGAACTTGCTTTTCAAGAGTTTCTAATTGATCCTTAAGATCAGCTTGTTGTTGGTACAAAGAATCAAGTGCAACAAATTTTTCTTCAATCTGTTCATCTAGTTCCTGAGCTTGCGTTTCCAACGGAGCCATTTTTTCATTCATCAAAGATTCCCTTGAATCATCTAAAGCTCTCAATTGCTTTTCGAATTCATCTTCAAAAGCATCTTCAATGTTATCTATTTCATCTTCAAGAGCGTAATACTTATCATCTAACTCTCTTCTTTTAGCTTTTATTATGTCTTCCTGTTCATCACGGAAATCATCCATTTGAATTTGAACCGTACGCTGTTGATCCTGAGCCCATGTATCTAATTCTTGCCAAAGCGGATCAAGTATCATTCTTTCTTTTTCAAGAGCCATTCTTTTCTTTGAAAGAGGCCTCCTTGACTGATCTAATGCTTTCCTTTCATCCTCAAGCGGTTGAATTTGATTATCCTGCAAGTCTCTAATTTGTAATCGTATAGCTTTTGCATTTTGCTCTCTATTTTTATGCCAGTTCTCTTCTTCCCTATGAACCATCTTGATCTGATCCTCCAGAACTTTAATCTCATTTTCTAGAGCTTGAACATTCTGGGGTTTTGATTGGTCACCAAATGAAGCTGAATCAATCTCAGCCAGTCTATTAGTTAACCATTGATCTACCTCATCAAGTTGAGCCTGAATATTGTTCTCTACTCCTTGGATATCAACCTGTTCTGTTGATCCAGCAGCATTAATTTGATTATCTAAAACCGCTTTTTCATTAACAAATGTTGTTCCAATATCGTTAATAATTGCTTCATATTCCGATTTCATAGAATAAGCAGCAGTTAGTTCAGGATTAGCTGAATTATCTCCAGCTGCAGCCTTAGCTTCTTGTGCTGAAGCAAGTTCAGCTTCTTTTGAAGCCAACTCTGATTGCAAAGAGGATATTCTAGCTTGTATATCTGCTACTGCAGGATTTGCAATCTCCGTTTCAGGTAATGAAGCAGGTGTTGCTTCTAAGTTACTCTGAGCAGACTGTAATGCAGCCTCTGCGTCTGAATATCCAGCTGTTGGATTACCTTCAGCGTCAGTTGGTGTCAAAGCATCTAATGCCGCCTGAGCTGATGTTACAGCTTCCTGCGCTGCAGCATAATCAGGATTATCTCCTCCACCAGTAGTTATATTAGCAGGTGTATTAGCCAAATTATCCTCAGCAGACGTAAGATTCGATCTAGCAGCTTCAACTCCAGCTATAAGTGAGCTAGTATCTATATTACCAGTATCAGCAGAAGCAGATGACAATTGTGAAATTATATTATCTTGCTCAGCGATTAGTGATTGGTAAGTTGCTACATCATTATTATATTTTTGTTCAAGTGCTATTAGCGATTCACTAGCTCCAGAAGCATCAGATTGAGTCTCATCCTGATCATAACTAGTAGTCCTCAATTGTTGAACTTCATTCATTTTTGCCTCATGCGTATCATAAGCTTCATTTCTTAGTGACTCTAGCACATCCCAATCTACCTCAGCTTGTTCCCATGCACCTTCCATTTGGTTATGAAGTTGATCCATTTGTTCATGTTTATCATTGATAACAGCTCTATAATCTATATTATTTTCTTCGTTATGCCATATATCATCCTGTTGCCTGTGAAGAGCTTCTACTTGTTCGTATAGTGGATCCATTTGATCTTCTAGATCAAATCTCTTCTCTTCAATCTCCATTTCAGTTAATTGGATAGCATTTTGTTGCTCTTGAATGAATGCAAATGCATCTTGGATGCTTTGTTGCCTACTATATCTTTCATCTTCAAAAGCACGCCAAATATCTTGTGTTTGGTCTTCTATAGCATCCCACATATCTTCTTGATTACGATCAAAATCTCGTCTTTCCTTATCAAGAGCCTTATATTGATCATCAACTTCATCGTAGAAAGCTTCCCTAGCATCATCTCCACCTCTAAACAACATTTCATACTGTTCATTCATATCGTCTTCAAAATCTCTACCTAGTCTTTCACCTTCTTCATACAATTGATCTCTTAGTTCTTGTAAATCCTCAATTTCTTGTTCTTTAGGATCTATCTCATCTTTCAAGACACTCAATTGCTCTAAAAGAGGTTCAATTTGATTGGCCTGAATATCTAAAACCTGAGCTTTTAAATCTAATGCTTCATTAGCAGCTTCAGTATCAACAATTCCACAAGCTGTCAAAGCTATTGAAATCAAACTTATCATCGTAATCTTAAACTTCATTGTCATTATTCCTTCATATATATTAAGACATTAAAATTATATCAGAATTAAGTAACAAAAATGTTAAGAAGATTTAAATTAATAATAGAACAATATAAATTTATTTTACTAACTAAATAAAGGTTATTTAGACACCTTCATGACCTTCAATTTCGACCTTTAGGCCGGCATCTTCAGCAAGTGACCAAGGAGTTTTAACAACCCAGTGATCTTTTTCGACTTCAACCAAAGGAGGTCTTTCATTAGCATATTTATGTTTTTTATCCACTTTCAATGGAGTTCTAGTCATAAAGACATCCCCTGGCGGAGGATCAATTGGAGAAACAACTTCTCCAGGGAGCAAAAATTCTTCTCTTTGTATATCAGGATGAGATGGTAGTGCTGCTGACACTAACGCATTAGTGTAAAGATGCATAGGATTGTTAAAAATAGCCTCTGTATCGCCACATTCTTGTACAACTCCAAGGTACATTACAGCTGTGTCATGACACATATACCTTACGGTAGCAAGATTGTGTGCAACCAATAAGTAAGCAAGACCATGCTCTTCTTGTAAGTCAACTAACAAATTCATTATTTGAGCACGAATAGAAACATCAAGAGCTGATACTGGTTCATCAAGAGCGATTACTTTAGGATTTAGAGATAAAGCCCTAGCAATTCCAATTCTCTGTCTTTGACCGCCAGAAAATTCATGGGGATAAAGATTTGCTTGATAAGGATTCAGCCCAACCTCACTTAGTAAATCACCAACACGAAGTGAAATTTCTTTTTTTGTCATTTTTCCTTGAATTTCTAATGGTTCCCCTACAATTGAACCCACTTTCATTCTAGGATTTAGTGATGACCATGGGTCTTGGAAAACTGCTTGAACAGATCTCCTAAACTCCCCTCTTCTTACTTTTGACATTTTTGCAACATCTTCACCCTCATAATATATTTCTCCACCAGTAAGTTCCTCAAGACCAAGTAATACTTTAAGTGTTGTAGTTTTACCACATCCAGACTCACCAACAAGACCAAAAGTTTTACCTCTCTCTATATCAAAACTCACATCATCAACTGCCTTAAGGTAACTTTTGTTTCCAAAATTAAATATACCTCCCCCAACTTGATACCATTTTCGCAAGTTTCTAACTGATATTATCGGATCAGAATTAGCTTTAATACCATGTGCTGTAGGTATAACAGTATTTGATTTTGAAGTCTTGTTTTTTGTAGTCATATATCTTTTTCCTAATTATTTGTCTAGTAAGTGTGAAAATTTGTCATAATCTGCAACTGAGCTTTTAGATAACTGAACCCAATGTCCCGGTTTAACCTCTACTAATGGAGGCCTGCCCTTTGCATCTTCTTCGCTAAATTTCAAAGGAGATCTAGGTGCAAATGCATCACCTTCTGGAAGATTATATAGAAGTGGAGGTTGCCCTTCAATTTGAGGAAGCCGTCCTGTTTTTTCTTCTAATTTAGGTACAGAACCAATTAATGCTTTTGTATATTCATGTAATGGCTCGTTAAATATTGTTCTAACATCACTAACTTCAACAATTCTTCCAGCATACATCACTGCTACCCTATCACACATTTTTGCAACTATACCGAAATCATGGGTAATGAAAATTATTGCAACACCTTCTTCTTGTTGAATTTGTCGCAAAAGTCTTAAATACGCTGCTTGTATAGTTACATCTAAGGAAGTGGTAGGTTCATCTGCAATTATTACAGATGGAGCAGAAGATATTCCTATAGCTCCAACAACTCTTTGCCTCATTCCTCCAGATAACTGATGAGGAAAGTCTTTTGCTCTTGTATCTGGAGCAGGGATTCTAACTTTCTGAAGTGAATCAACTATTTTTTTCCATAAAGAGTCACCTTTTAAACCTTGATGAATTTTAATAGCTTCACCAACTTGATTTTCTATATTGAAAACAGGGTTAAGCGCTTGCATAGGATCCTGTAATATCATGGAAATTTCTCCACCTCTAACCTGAGTCATCTCTTTTTCAGAGAGATCTAAAAGATCTTTACCATTTAAATTTACTTCACCACCAACAATATTTCCCGGAGGTGAAGGAACTAGTCTCATTAATGAAAAAGCAGTAACGGACTTTCCAGATCCTGATTCTCCAACAATTCCAAGGGTTTCTCCTCGCCTTACATAATAACTCACACCATCAACAGCCTTAACTGTTCCCCATCTTGTGGTGAAATGTGTTTCAAGATTTTTCACTTCTAAAACCACTTCATCAGACAAGGCACTTTGACCAAATCCATCGGTGTCAACATTTTTTTTAGTTGATTTTGAACTCATATTTTTGGTTTTTGTAGTTGCTTTTGATTTAGCAGTTGTTTTAGTTGTTGATTTAGCTGTTTTAGGCATCCTATATCCCTATTTCTAGTTTTTATAAAAAATGTAACATAAGTTTAATGTATATAGTCAATGAAAGATAACAAATAATTTACTGTTTTGCTAGAATAAACTATCTATGAATTATTCATTTAAATCTTTTTTTAGCTCAATAATAGAATCTTCTATTGCATCAACTAAATAATCAATCTCATTTTTTGTGATGGATAGAGGTGGACAAATTGAAATAATATCACCGGCTCTAAATGTCACAATATTTCTTTCAAATAAAAATTTAGGCAATTTTTTACTTAATTTTACGCTTGCTGGAAAAGGCAATTTACTATTTCTGTCAGAAACAAATTCTACAGCTGCCAAAAGTCCCAGACCACCTCTAACGTCACCAACAATATCATGTTTTTTTAAATCCAGTAACTTTTCGAATAGATATTTACCCATTCTTTTTGAGTTTCCAACTAGATCTTCTCTTTCAAAAATTTCTAAATTAGCTATAGCAGCTGCACATGCTGATGGATGTCCACCAAACGTTATTAAATGTGTAAATGTTTCTTCTGGACCTCCAGTAAACGCATCAGCAATTCTCTTTGTTGCAATTGCGGCTCCAAGTGGCGCATATCCACTAGTTAAAGCTTTTGCAACTGTAGTTATATCTGGTTGTACATCCCAGTTCATTGGACCAAAATACTCCCCTAATCTTCCAAAACCTGTAATAACTTCATCAGCTATCAATAATACATCATACTTATCAGCTATTTCTCTCAATCTTTGCCAATATTCTTGTGGTGGTATTTGTATCCCAAATGCTGCAGATACTGGTTCTGCAATTATTGCTGCAACAGTTTCAGCACCCTGATGTTTTATAACTTCTTCAAATTCATTAGCACACTTAATTGCAACATCAATAGGATCACCTGAGTAAGGCAATCTATATGAATTCCAGTTAGTGACATGTATAGCTCCGGGCATTGTAGGTCCCATTGGGTCAGCTGTTTTAGCTCCACCCAAACTTACCGCCATGGCAGTGCCTCCATGATAGGAGTACCTTCTACTTAAAATTTTATAAGCTCCGGGCTTGCCATTAAGAATGGAAAATTTTTTTGCCATTTTTACAGCTGTTTCAACAGCTTCAGCTCCACCAGAAACAAAGAAAGACCTAGATGACTTTTCAGAATATAAATTAGCTATCTTTCCGGCTAGTTCAATCTGTGAAATTGTGGCGGATCCGGATGGAGATGACTCTATCTGAGTCATTTGCGTATATACTGCATCGGCTATCTCTTTTCTTCCATAACCAGCAGCTTTATACCATAATCCACCCATTGAATCTAGATATTTCTTACCTTTTGCATCTTCTACCCAAACACCATTTCCCTTAACAAATATATTTAAATTTCCACGCCAATCATTTAGTTGAGAGGCATGCATAAACATATTTTCTTCAGCAATTTGCTGTAATTCTTCTAAACGTTCACCTGAAATATGATAATTCTTTTTTGCAACTGTCATAACAATTCCTCAGACTTAAAAAATTAATTATTACCACTAATTATATAACAAAAATTATTATGAAAAATATTTTTAAATCTTATTATTAAAATTAAACCTAAATTTTTATTTAAATAACCAAATGAAAAACAAAAATTATAATAAAAAATTTTTTATTGAAGCAATAACTATTTTATTACCTGTATCAGCTAGTATGAGTGTAGTAATAGCAATAATCCCATTTCTAACAGCACTACTTGCAAGAACATCAAATCCAGAAGAGTCAATATCTGGCTATAGTATAGCTTTTTTTATCATGATGTTTGTAGGATTACCTCATCTGAGGACCCAAGGATTAACTATAATGTTTTTTACAAGCTCAGAATCAATAAAGCAACTAAGAAAATTTTTATCCTATTGTGTAGTTTTTGTTACACTTATTGGACTGATAATATCTATAGGTCCATTCTCTAATTTTATACTCACAAAGATATTCATAATAGAAAATTCACTAATAATTAGCGTAAGAGATGCCCTTTTATGTTTAATACCTTTTCCAGGGTTAATGATTATAAGAATGCATTTATATGGTTCGGCTCTCAGATTAAATAAAAAAAATATTGCTTTATGGGCAAATGCTGTTGGCATAGCATCTATTTTTACATTTTCATCAATATTTTTCATACTAAATGTTTTTTCAGGATCTATGATTGCAGCTTCATCCATTACATTGGGAATCTTTTGCGAGGTAGTTTTTTTAAGAGTTACTCTTTATGCGGACACAAATAATTTTATGAAAAAAAATTCTAAGGATAATGACCATATTTCACAAAAAAAATTACTCGTATTTTTTGTGCCTCTTTTTATTGATGCTATCTTACCTGCTAGTACTCAATCTATTATTAATGCAACAATGGGATTAAAAAGCCACCCTGAACTTTCTATTGCATCATTGATGATGGCCTTAGGTGTATTTCACATAATACTTATCCCAATAAATGGAATACAAAATACTACTTTAACTCTCTTCACTATGAATAAATATGAACCATATTTGATTAGAAGATTTGGATTATTTATTGGTATATTTGGATTATTTATTATTCTTATTATAGCTTTTATTAGTCCTATATCTAACTTAATCTTTGGAACGATATTAGGTGCAGAAAATGATCTTAAAATATTATCTATAAATGCGATAAAAATTTTATCCATACTTCCATTAGTTTTAATTGTTGAACAATTTTATGTGGCATGCCTAATAAGTACTAAGAATACAAAGCCAGTAATAATAATTAACATACTGAGGCTAATTACTTTTGTTACCTGGTTAGTTTACGGCGTAATATTTTCAAATGTCTCAGGTTTAGTATTAGGAGCTGCTGGCTGGACCATTACATTATTTTCTGAGGGTATATATGCTTGGTTAGTTGGAAAATCATCATATAATAAAATTAAATATTTACATTACAAGAAAAAAATTGATTATAATACTGATATATAGTTTTATTCCCGAGTAGCTCAGCGGTAGAGCAGCTGACTGTTAATCAGCGGGTCACAGGTTCGAATCCTGTCTCGGGAGCCAAGTTTGACCACTAAAAAACTTTCGCAATTCTGAAACCTATGTAAACAAAAATTACTCCACCGATATTTGTAACAAGTAAATTTAGCGATAACATACTCCATTGAGAATCTCTTAAGAGTGTAAAATTATCGAAAGCGAAAGTAGAAAAAGTTGTAAATGCTCCCATAAATCCTACTAAAATTGGAACCCTTAATTGCTCAGATATCAAGCCTTTATCATAACTAAGCGACCAAACAAATCCAAAAATTAACGAACCCAACATATTAGGAATAAAAATACCAAAATTTATTGTATTTATTCCATCCCTAACAAACAAGTTACCAATAAGATATCTTGCAAGCGTACCCAAGGCTCCCGCTATCGATATGTAAATTAATTTTTCCAATAGTCTCTTAATCTACGTCTACCCTTGGAGGCGGGTTAAGAGTTGAATGAAGTGCAAGTAGAGTTGCTGTTTCATTTGAAGCATTATATATTCCATGTCTAATTCCAATTTCACAGGTAAAGCAATCGCCTTCTAATAGACTAATACCATTATCCTTTGCATATACGGCCATCAAATTACCATCTAAACAAAACATTGCTTCCTCATGAGATGGATGGTAATGATTAGGTGCTATCGCCCCAGGTTCAAAAGTTAATTCACTAATATAAGTAGATTTTGCACCTATAAAATCTCCAACCATATCATATCGAGAAATCCCAGGTTGAAATTCATAGGGTTCATTATTTTTTCTTAGAAATATCGATGGTGGAGGATCAGTCTTTTCATAATCAACATCATCCAATACTTCTCTATTGGGTTTAGCATTAGGGTAAACTGTTATTAACCTAGCTTTACTATTTCCTATATTTTCAAGTCCATGCCCAATACCTTGAGGAGCCAAAACACAATCTCCAGATGATGCAGAAAATATTTTACTCCCTAACCTAAATTGTAAATTACCTTCAACCACAAAAATAGATTCTTCAGTATTATCATGAAAATGATATGGTGATTTTGCTCCCGGTTCAACAAATAAATCTGCTACGGTTATCATACCTGTGCCAGTATCCTCACTAGCCATGAGCAACATTTCAGAACCATCAAATGGATTAGATATATTTTGGTTTGACCTTTTTACAATTGTCATATTTTTCCCCTTTGATGGAATTATACAAAAAAAATCCTAATCTAACCAACCCTTTGTATGCCAAGCTGAATCCCAAAAAAGATATTCGTATCTTATACTATGTAAAAATTTATCCATCATTTTTTGTCTAACTATGCTAGTAGTATTTATACTTAATTTATTCACATAGTTTATTAGCCAGCTAGTAAGATATCTATATTCAGTGTTGGTATAACCTTTAATCCATTTACTGATGAAATCTACACTATTAGCTTTTTTAGAATTTTCAAGATTACGACCTATATCATCATAGCCCCATTGACAAGGTAGTAATGAAGATACAATCTCTTCAATTGAATCACTTGAAGCCGTAGATAATAAATAGTTTGTGTAAGAGGATGTTGCCGGCATTGCTTCAGCAGATTCTATCTCTTTACTTGATATACCAATTTCGTCACAAAAATTTCTATGTAATTGCATTTCTGAATTAAGTGTTTCATTGAGTAAAGAAGCAAAATGATTCATCGAATCTAAATCTGTTGCCTTAGTAACTGCCAAAGATATGACCTTACAATAATCTATCAAAAAAAGATAATCTTGAATCATAAAGTACTTAAATTTATCTACATCCAAATTACCTTTTTCCATTGCAACTATAAAAGGGTGTTCAATATGAGATTTGTTCCATAGATTAATATTTGAATTCTTCATGTAATGGGAAAATTGCTCGGTCATTATTTAATCTTCAAACCTTGATATTACCATTTTATTACCAGCATTAATATCTTTAATTTTTAGCAATTGAGAATCAATTGAACCAAGTAAATTTACTTTTGAAACTGGTCTAATTTCTTCATCTCTACTCATTGGTGTTGGGCCCCAAAAAATACAAAAAGCTGATCCTGGAGGCCAAAAGGCTATATCACCAATATTTACCACCTCTAATGAATCAGCATCTTCTTCCATATTGATGGGTGTAGAAAAAAAAAGTTCATCTCCCCAAAACTGAGAAGATCCCTCGATGGGTAAGTTTTTATATAAATAATCTGCCCATTTAGTATTATTTAGAGTTGCGGTAGTATGAAAATTTTCTGAAGATATCTTTATTTTTTTACTCATATCTAAGCGCCTCAGATGGACTAATCGCAGATGCTTGCCTTGCAGGTATTATTGTATTAAGTAATGAGAAAACTATTGCAATAAAAGTTATAACTATAACTGTAGACCAAGGAATACTAAATGTAGCTGTAGCAGTTTCTTCTCGGAAGTCTTGAAAAATATTCCAACCAATAATTGTTCCTAAAAGTATTCCAATTACTGAACCAATCAATGCAATAACACCAGATTCTAACAAAAAATGTATTTGTATCATTTTTTTATTAAATCCTAAAGCTCTCATTAAACCTATAGATTGCCTTCTTTCAACTACTGACCTGAATGAAATAACTCCTAAGGCTGATATTCCAACAAACAAACCTAGCCCCATAAATCCTTGAAATAACAAATTAAAAGCATTACTTTGAGATGTTTGTTGCTCAATCAATTCTTCTGTTGATACAGCAATCATTCCATTTTCTATAAATGCAGTTTCTAATGTCCTTGTAAATTCTATTGCCTTTTGTGGATCCGTCATCCTAAACTTAAAGTTTGTATAAGGTGTTGTTTGATCAGAAATTTCATCAAGAATTTTAGAATTCATATATATCAATGAGGGTACTGGCCCTCCATCACCAAACTCTAAAGAATCAGCATATATATCAAGAACTCCGATTACTTTTTTATTGGTATTAGTAAGGTTTGTTTTAACTCCAGATGGAGGTGCAATAGTTATATCAATTGCCTCGATTTGACCTGTTTCGTTTGGATCAATATTGGTTATTGTGAAGGCTTGATCATCTTGAAATCCAAAAGATCCTCCACTCAGCACATTTGCTCCAACAATAACCAGTTCTGAGTTATTTGCTACAGATTGCCATACTTCATCTGAAGTTTGACCATATTTATTATCCCAATGGGTTAATTCATATTTATTATTGATTAACCATTCATTATCAGAGGAAATAACAAAGGCTTCTTGTAAAATACCATCACTAGTCTTTGCTCTAGCTGGAAAGTATGCTTGAGAAGAAACAATGGAAAAATCATTAATACTTAACCTATCGTTGGAATCAATGAAATCTCTAATATTATTATTGATTATAGGCTCAGAAATAGATGCTCTTATATCAAATCCACCAGATACAGTATCTGGTTCTTCCTCGACTCTATCACTTATGTTTATGATTATTGCAAAAACCATCAGAGTAAAAATAACTAATGAGAACATCGCTAATGTCAATCCTGTTCTAAATCTGGCTGACATAGGATAAGCAATAGACATCTTAACAACTGATTTTAAATTACCCGATCTATAGGAGAATACTGATAATAAACGTATAATTATTTCTGGGTTATACATAATTAGCCAAACAGCAGCAGTAACTAAACAGACTCCAGATAAAATAAACATCTCAATATCTCCATCTAGCTTACCTGTGAATCCTTCTAGTGCATCAAAGGGTAAACTCCAAAAAATCAACATTGATATACCAATGAAAGACATAGAAATTCTTTTTTGAAAATCTTTTCTGAGTTTAGATAAATTTAGTAATTTTTGAATAAGTAATCCAAAGCCAATAAATATCAGCGTAACTCCAAACGTCCATAAGAATGCTGAACTTTGAGATTGTTCATTACCAAAATCTGAATCTGGATTTAGTCCATATATTGCCATAAAAGAGCCAATTAATAATAGAGGTATGCCAGTTATTATTGTTGGAGCTAGAATTTGGTAAAGTTTTATATAAAACATAAACATCCAAATAATAAAGGGAAGTGCAAAATTTGAATTTCCTCTACTAATATCTAATGTTAGAAGTACTAAAATAGGAATTCCCCATCGAAGAAAAACAAAAATATTACTTTTCCTATTTTTTTTACTAGAAAGAATCAGATAGAGAATACCTATTGGCCCAAGAAGAGAAAATAATAATTCATAAAATTTTTCCTTATAAGACTTGATTTTTTCTACTACAAACTCCTGTGGTAATCCTCTAATTGCCACAACAATATTTAATCTACTAACTCTAAATGAACTAAATATCACTGTAATTGCTGTTAATATTAATCCAGCACAAAATGCAATATTTATTGATTTTAAGCTTACGTTATAAGCAAAAGAAAATCTATCATCAGTACCAACACCCTGTATAAAAAGTTGGAATAAAAGAAAACTTACTACAATTCCAAGTAAAGTTCCCACTAATGCTGCTCCTACAGAATAAACAAGGCCTTCATATGTGAACATCTCAATCAAATTTCTTCTTTTTGTACCCACTGCTCTTATTATTCCCATTTCTGTTTGTCTAGAGGCGGCAAGCATAACAAAAACCAAAAATATAAGTAACAAGCCAACTATAATTGAAAATGAACCTAATATACTAAAAAATAAAGTTATAGCCGATGCTAATAAGTCTCCAAAAGTTAATAGATCATCCTTTATGGGCCTGACATTTAAATCTACTATTTGAGATACAGCAGGTCCAAATGAGTTAGATAACTCAGGATCTCCTAAACCGTCTATAATTCCACCAATTATCGCTTGGTTTATACCTTCCTTAATGATATTTTTGAATTCATCTGATGGTTGATCCTTTTCTAGCTCTAATATTAAACTATCAATCACTTCTTTTGAATTCTGAGAATTTATAATATTATTTTCTTCATTAGTATTGGATAAATTTTCAATTTGAAGCTTAAGAGCTTGGAAAACCTCAGGAGATTTAAGAGCAAAAAATATTTCGCTTGTTATTTCATCATTGATAAAAAGTAGCTGAATATTTTCTGATAATTCTTTCGATAATTCTCTATCAATTTCTAATCCACCATTCAGAGAAACACCGACATAATTATATCCCTCTAAACCTGTAAAATCTTTTACAACTTCATAATTGATCAATGCTGAGGCTGGAGATCCTTCATTTCCACCTGCCAGGCCCTTTGATTCAACAATATTTACAACTTTAAGAATTTTTTTATCGCCAGGTTTAATTAGAAGAATGTTGTCACCTATACTTGCATCAATCGCATCAGATAAATATCTGTTTATTATAGTTTCATTATTTTGTATTGTGAGATCATCAATATCAAGAAATTCACCTTCTATACTTTTTATAGACTGACTTGAAAAAAAACCATATGTATTGCTAACATCAAAGCCAACAATTGCTGAATTAGATACTGTCTGTTCAGATTTTTCTCCCATTAGTGGGGATGTATATCTTATTGCAGGAAAAACTCCATCAAGATTTGGATTATTTTTAACATTGTCGGTTATAATTTTTAGTTCTTCATCGCTTATATAGCCTTTTTCTATATCAGAATCAATTATTGCTATATCAACTTCTCCTAGCCCTCCCATGACAGTATTTTTTATAGACCATGATACTGAATCACCTATTGCTAAGGCTGACATTATTATTGTAGAACTTAACATCAAGCCAAAGATTATAAGGACTGATTGAGCTTTTCTTCTTGGAATATTTCTGAGAGAAATTTTTAGTAAGATTTTATTCCTCAATGATAGTAAAACAACTACAATAACTAATAAAATAGTAAGGAATAATAAGTATCTAGAAATAAGATCTGTTTCTAATCCAAATAATGTTTCCAATTATTTTTTCCTTCTTATTTTTTTTATTCCATCATCAATAATTTTACCGTCACTCATACGTATAATTCTGTTAGTCATACTACCAATTTCTTCAGAGTGGGTCACAAGCACGAATGTTTGTTTATCTTTTTTATTCAATTCAACTAATAATTTGATGATTTCAGATGCATTAGATGAATCTAAATTTCCTGTAGGTTCATCTGCCCATACAATTGCTGGATCATTAGAAAGAGCTCTAGCTATTGCAACTCTTTGTTGTTGCCCACCCGATAATTCTGTCGGAAGATGTTTTGCTCTATCAGCCAAGCCAACAAGATCAAGTTTTTCTAAAGCTTTACTAGTAGCTTTCTTTTGAGAAACTCCCGCAAGAATTAATGGTAATTCTACATTTTCAACAGCATTAAGTACTGGAAGTAAATTATATGATTGAAAAACAAATCCCATTGCCTTAGCTCTATAATCACTTAATTCATTATCACTTAATTCTGTTAATGAGCGATCGGCTATTTTTATTTCGCCCGAATCTATGCTATCTAATCCAGATACACAGTTAAGCAGAGTAGTTTTACCAGAACCACTTGGTCCCATTACCGCAACCATTTCCCCCTTGTTTACCTTAAAAGAAACAGAGTTTAATGCATGAACAGATAAATCATTTGATTTATAAATTTTACCAACTTTTTTTGCAGATATTATAGTATCCATTTGATGTCCTAATTTGTATTATATAAGTTAATTTTATCATTATATTATGAAGATATTTATGATTATTGAAGCAAATAAGATAGAGTTATTAGTTAGATTATTCTTATGATATTAATAAAGAGACTTCCCTCATAAACCAAGCTTTATTTGATATGAAATTAAACAATTTATTTATATTTAGGATACAATTATTTTTAGTGAAATTTTCAGATTATTTAGGAAGTGATTAATGAGCAGGACACCATCAAAAAAACCCGAAGATGGAGAAACTATTGAGAAAAAACCTATCGTATGTAAAAAGGGTGGGCCATGTCATTGGGTGATCGAACCCCCAAATGGAAAGCTAAGCATTGGAAAATGTAAAAAATGTGGAATAGAAAAGGAATTTGAAAACTCTTTTGAATATTCATCCTGGTATGGTACAAAATCACCCGAAGAATAAAATTATCTAATCATCAAATATTTAAATAAGTTTATATGAGGAAATTATGGATCTTGGTATAAAAAATAAAAATGCATTAATAACCGGAAGTAGTAAAGGACTGGGTAGAGAGTCTGCTATCGCATTAGCAAAAGAAGGCGTAAACATAGTTCTTTGTGCTAGAGGCTTAGAGCAACTTGAGAGTACTGAAAGTGAAATTAAACATTTAGGAGTAAATGTTAGCTCTTATCAATGTGATATCAGTAAAATCGATGAATTGGATAATTTAATTCATAAAATCCATTCTGATGTAGGTAAAATAGATATCCTTGTTAATAATGTTGGAGGTAGTTTGGGTACATCTGATTTATTAAACTCTAAAATCGAAGATTTTCAAAAAGTTATGGATGCAAATCTTTGGTCAGCAGTAAGCTTAATGAAATTGCTCGTTCCTGAAATGCAAGAAAAAAAGTGGGGTAGAGTCATAAATATATCATCTATTTATGGGAGAGAATTTGGAGGAACAGCACCTTATATGACTGCAAAAGCTGCAATGATAGCCTCAACAAAACATCTTGCTATGACTATAGCTAAAGATGGCGTAACAGTTAATTCTATTGCTCCAGGATCTATACTTTTTCCAGGAGGATCTTGGGAAAGGTTTATTAATAATAATTCACAAGATACAGTTAATGAATTTATCGAAAGAAATTTACCAATGGGTAAATTTGGTTGGCCTCAGCCTATTGGTGCTGCTGTTTGTTTTCTATCTTCGATGCAAGCTGATCTTATTACTGGGGCATGTATAAATATTGATGGTGGGCAATCTCATAACTTGTTTTAGATATCAATCAAAAAGATCATATTTATTTATGATCTTTTTGATTGATATTGTCTTAAGATTTAACTTACGATAGTTCTACAGTAGCGCCAGCTGCCTCTAATTTTTCTTTTGCTGAATCTGAATCTTCTTTTGAAGCCGCTTCTAATACTGGCTTAGGAGCTGCCTCAACTAAATCTTTAGCTTCTTTTAATCCGAGTGGAGTTACTTCTCTAACAGCCTTAATTACTGCTATTTTATTAGCTCCTACTTCTTTCAGAATTACATCAAATGCATCTTTTTCCTCTGCAGGTGCAGAATCTCCTCCACCGGATGCTGCTGGAGCAGCAGCAACAGCAACAGGAGCTGCAGCACTAACACCAAATTCTTCCTCTAATGCCTTAACTACGTCTGCTAGATCTAGTACTGACATATTTTTGATTTCTTCTATTAAATCTTCTTTACTTATAGCCATAATTTTACTTCCTTATATTTAATATTATTTTTCTAAGCCGCAGAATTTTCTTGGTTATTCTCCACATGTCTCTGCAAAACATTCGCTAAGCTTCTAACTGGCCCATTCATTACCATAACAATTCCCGTGATAGGACTTTTCATTGAACCCATCATTTTAGATAATAATTCTTCTTTAGAAGGCAATGTTGCTAAACTTTTAATTTTAGATTGATCAAGCATATCTTCATCTAACATTCCACCGATAATATTTATAGGTAGATCATTTTCTGTAGCATACTTAACCAATACCTTTGTAGCTTCGGCTGGATCAGAATCTGAAACAACGAAGCCTATAGGTCCGTTCATAACTTCTTTCAAAGAAGATTTACCTGATTCATCAGCTGCAAGTCTAGCAAAAGTATTTTTTATCACCTTAAATCTTGCACCCTTCGTTCTTAATTGTTGCCGCAAAGCTGTCATTTGAGTAACATCGATACCTCTATATTCTGCTGCAATAATCAATGAAGAATTAGAAAAAATATCAGACATTTCAGATACTAAAGCTTTTCCTTTTTCTGTTGGCATAAATTCTCCCAAAAAAAAACCCAAGACAAAAGTTCCTGGGGTTTCAAAAAAAAAATTTTCAACCTCGGATGGTGTCTTTTGACATTATCTTTTAGACCATCTGTCTGTGGTTACTATATTAAGTTATAAACTAATTATATATCTTTTTCACAAAAATAGAAAACTTATTTACTGCCACTAGCTAATTTTTCAAGCTCTGTTTGACTTAATTTTATAGAAGGTCCCATAGTAGTACACATTGAAACATTTTTTACTAATGATCCTTTTATGCTGTCAGGTCTAGCTCTCATTATTGTTGAATAAACGCTAGATAGATTATCTAACAGCTGTGTAGATTCAAACTTAACAGTCCCTATTCTCACATGAATATTTGCACCTTTATCCAATTTGATTTCTGCTCTGCCTTTTTTTGCGCTATCAATTGCACTCGTAATATTCTCTGGCTGAACTACTGTTCCTGTTCTAGGATTAGGCATTAAGCCTTTTCTTCCAAGATATCTACCTAACTTACCTATCTTAGGCATCTGATCTGGAGTAGCTATAGCAACATCAAAATCCGCCCATCCATCTTCTATTTTTTTTACTAATTCATCATCAGAAATATAATCTGCTCCTGCCTCTTTTGCAATTCTCGCATCATCACCTTGAACAAAAACAAGAACTCTAACATCTTTTCCCGTTCCATGAGGTAATTCTGCAACCTCTCTTAAATTTTGATCTGCTTGTTTCGGATCAGCATTAGTAGATATATGCAACTCTACCGCCTCATCAAACTTAACCTTTGAAAGTTCCTTTGCCAAATTTACTGCTTCATCTGGATTATATTCTGTTGATTTAATTTCTTTACTTATTTCAATATATCTTTTACTTTGTTTTGCCATATTATCACTCCTAAATTAATCTACTACTTGGATACCCATACTTCTTGCGCTACCTTCTATAATTTTCATTGCAGATTCAATGTTATCTGCGTTCAGGTCTGGCATTTTTGTCTCAGCAATCTCTTTAATTTTATCTCTTTTTATGGTTCCTGCAATCTCTAAACCAGCTGTTCCTGATCCGCTCTCAATACCCGAGGCTTTTTTAATCATGTCAGATGCTGGAGGAGTTTTTAACTCAATTGTAAAAGATTTATCAACATATACAGTTAATTCAACAGGAACAATATTTCCTGCAAGTGATGCTGACTTTTCATTATATTCCTTCACAAACTGCATGATGTTTACACCATGCTGACCTAAGGCTGGACCAACAGGAGGAGCAGGAGTAGCTCCACCAGCTGGGAGTTGTAATTTAATTATTGTTTGAACTTTTTTTGCCAAAATCTATCCTTTTCTTTTAATAAAATTTATGATTTTTCAACCTGTAAAAAATCTAATTCAACTGGTGTTTCACGTCCGAAAAATGAAACATGAACATTAATTTTTCCTCTATCCTGATAAACTTCATGAACAGTACCCATAAAGTCTGAAAATGGTCCGTCTTTGATTCTAACTGCTTCACCAACATTAAATCCAATTTTCACTTGAGGGGCATCTGATTCCATTCTGCCTTTAATTCTATCAACCTCTTCTTTTTCTAGAGGTACAGGTTTAGGTCTCTGTTCATTTTCATCGACCATAGAAATAAAGCCTGTAACTCCTGGCGTATTTCTAACTGCATACCAAGTATCATCATCCATAATCATATGAATAATAATATACCCAGGGTACATTTTCTTCTCAACAGTTTTTTTTTCTCCCTGCTTAATCTGAACTTCTTCTTCCTTGGGAACTACAACGTCAAAAATTTTATCTTTGAGATCCATCGTCTTAATTCTTTGTTCAAGATTTTGTTGAACACGATCTTCGTGGCCAGAGTAAGTGTGGACCATATACCACCCAGAAACTATTTTATTGTTTTCATTTGAAATTGTGGTCATTAAATTATCCTCCTCCTGAAAATATTGAAAAAAGCTTAGCAAATAGCATATCTACTAAACCTAACAATATCCCTATAAATGTGGATAATACAATAACAAGTATTGTAAGTCTTGTTGCTTCTTGACGTGTAGGCCAAGAAACTTTTCTTAACTCCGAAAAAACTTCTGAAAAAAATCTAAAAAGAGAAAAACCTGAAGATTTGGAAACTCCTGGACCTGAGGTACCTCTGACTGTATTTCTAGCCAAATCTTACCTCTTTTCCTTAAATACTTGCACTTTTCTACAAGGTGGAGAAGGACAGAACTTTTTTAATTCAATCCTATCTGGAGTATTTCTTCTGTTTTTTTCTGTGTGATAACTATAAGGTTTACAATTAGGATCTGTACAGATCATTTCAACCAAAGTCCTAACAGCACTTTTTTTTGCCATAATTTACTTTCTTTATGCAGTAATTAAAGTACTTTACTTCTGTACTTCTATTATTACTCCTGATCCAACAGTCTTGCCACCCTCTCGAATAGCAAATCTTAGATTTTCTTCTAACGCTACAGGATACATTAATTCAATATTCATAACAGTATTATCTCCGGGCATAACCATTTCAACTCCTTGTTCAAGAGTTAGTTCGCCAGTTACATCGGTAGTTCTGATATAGAATTGAGGCTTATATCCTGAGAAAAAAGGAGTATGTCTACCACCTTCATCTTTGGTCAAAACATATACTTGAGCTTTAGCTTTAGTGAATGGAGTTATTGATCCAGGTTTAGATAAAACAGCTCCTCTTGAAACATCCTCTCTCTCAATTCCTCTTATCAGTGCACCTACAGCATCTCCAGGCTGACCTTCTTCTAATGTTTTATGAAACATTTCAACCCCGGTAACTGTAGTTGTTACAGTATTACCAAAACCTACAATTTCAATCTCATCTCCAGTTTTAACTATTCCTCTCTCAACTCTCCCTGTTACTACTGTACCTCTACCTTTAATTCCGAATACATCTTCTACAGGCATCAAGAAAGGTTGATCAACAGGCCTATCTGGAATTTCAATATAATCATCAACAGCCTTCATCAACTCATGGATAGATTGAACCCATTTATTATCTTGATCATCGGCGTTTTCCAGAGCTTCAAGAGCGCTAACTTTTACAACAGGTATGTCGTCACCAGGGAAACCATTTTTTGTTAATAATTCTCTAATTTCTAGTTCAACAAGTTCTAACAACTCTTCATCATCAACTGTGTCAGATTTATTAAGAGCTACTACTAATTTTGGAACATTCACTTGTCTAGCTAAAAGAATATGTTCATATGTCTGAGGCATTGGTCCATCAGCAGCAGATACTACAAGGATTCCCCCGTCCATCTGTGCAGCTCCAGTAATCATATTCTTAATATAATCTGCGTGACCAGGACAATCAACGTGAGCATAATGCTTAGTTTCAGTTTCATACTCTGTGTGAGTAGTTGCAATAGTAACACCTCGCTCTTTTTCTTCAGGAGCATTATCTATTTCATCAAACGCTTTTGCCTGTACATTGGTATTAACTGAAGCGAGTACATTTGTTATTGCAGCAGTTAGTGTGGTCTTTCCATGATCAACGTGACCTATTGTTCCCACGTTAACGTGAGGTTTACTTCTATCAAATACTTGTTTAGCCATCTTTTCTCAATCTCCTAAGAAATGTCCTAATTTATAATTTATAACAATTAAAGTTTCATCTAACAATTAAAGTTTCAATTTAACATTATATATTATATACGAATAATATAATAATGCTAAGGTGCAGAATTATGTATTTTTGCACAGTTTGGAGCCCACACCGAGGATTGAACTCGGGACCTCATTCTTACCAAGAATGCGCTCTACCACTGAGCTATGTGGGCTTTTCTTAACAAAAACCCATTTAGTGGTGCAGGGGACAGGATTCGAACCTGTGAAGCATAAAGCGGCAGATTTACAGTCTGCTGGGTTTAACCACTCCCCAACCCCTGCTAGATATAAAATTCGCTTCGAATAATAATATTAACAAAACATAATATATGGAGCCCTAGGGGGGATTCGAACCCGCGACCTGCCGATTACAAATCGGCTGCTCTAGCCAACTGAGCTACTAGGGCATCTTCCACTATATGATATTAAAACTGTGGAAGAGAGAAATCAATACAACAACTGTAGTCTAATTTGAAAAATAAAATTATTTTATTAATTAATCTGAGAAAAGTTGATTTTTCGATTCTTCTATAACCATACTGATAACATCATTTAATGAAATATTTTTTTCCCTTGCAATAGTTCTGCAGCTCTCATATTCTGGTGAAAAATTAATAATTTTTCCATTAATTTTCTTTATCTTAACTTTAGCATTACCTAAATTAGTTTGAATTTCATGAATTTCTCTATTTGCCTTAATTCTATCAATTGATTTATACCTCAAACCCAATGTAGAAGTTTCCATTAATATTATCCTGCTCATTTGATCTAAATCTACTAACTTAGCAAGAACACTCAACTTTATTCCCGGGCGGTTTTTTTTCATCTGAATAGAAGTGAACCATACATCAATTGCATTAGATTCAAATAATTTTTCCATAGTGTATCCAAGAATTTCAGCAGTTGAATCATCAATGTTTGTTTCAATTAAAATTACATCATCCTCGTTCGAATGTTTTTTTTCTCCAGTCCATAATCCTAAAACATTTGGATAATTTTCTGGATCATTCTTACCAGCTCCATATGAAATATTCGAAACATTAAAATCAATTTTTTTAAACTTACATAATGAGGACAGTATGGCTGCACCAGTAGGAGTAACCATTTCTTTATCAGAAATTAAATCAGAAGTCTTAATAGGTAAATTATAACTCTTATAAATTTCAACAGTTGCTAGTGAGTTGGACGTCATCACTCCATGAGAATTTTTTATAACACCTACACTCATAGGTATGGAGGAACAATAAAGATCATTTATACCAAGCAACCTTAATCCAATAACAAATCCAGCCACATCTAATATAGTATCAATAGTACCAAGTTCATGAAGGTGTAAACTATCGGAACTAACTTGATGGACTTTAGTTTCCGCAGACATTAATACACTGAATATGTCTATTATTATTTCCTTATCACTAGTCGGCAATTTTGAATCAGTAATTATTTTTCTGAAAATCTTCCAATCATATTTTTTTTCATATTTTTTTTCCTGAAAAAAATCAATGTAAGTTGCTTTTACAGCACATCTTTTTACTTTATTTACTTTGATTTCCCACTGAGGCAGATCTATTAGCATTAATTCTTTTATCAAATCTTCTTTTCTTAAGCCAGCATCAATTAGTGATCCTATTAGCATATCTCCGCTTGCACCTCCAATTAATTCCAGAAAACCTATTTTTTTACCCATGAAATTTTCCTTAAAATTATACTTTAGTAATATTTTTATTAAGATTTCCTGACTTAAAGCCATTCTTATCAAGTTCAAAAGAATCATATCCACAATCAAAAATTATATCTTGGATTTCTTTCTTTTTTTGATAAAATTTTTCAAAATCTCTAATAGGTATTTCTATCCTGGCTAATTCATTATAGTGCCTTACCCTTATAATATTAAATCCTAATTTTCTTATACCTGCTTCTGCTTGTCCTATTTTTGATAAAGCATTTATAGATACAGGTGTTCCATAGGGAATTCGTGATGCTAAACAAGGTTGTGCAGGTTTATCCCAAGTTGGTAAATTTAATTCCTTTGATAATTGTCGAATTTCTTTTTTTGTTAATTTTGATTCAATTAAGGGTGAAAAAACATGGTGTTGCTTTGCCGCTTTCATACCAGGTCTAAAATCACTTGTATCATCTAAATTTGCACCATTAATAATATTCTTATAACTGAGTTTTTCTGCAATTTTACCTAAATGTGTATAAAGTTCTGTTTTACAATAAAAGCAGCGAGTTGTGTTATTTTTAATATAATCAGGATTCTGAAACTCCATTGTATTAATAACCATGTGTTCCCAAGAAAAATTTTTTGCAATTTTTATTGTGAAATCTAATTCTTCAGGTGCAATACTAGGTGACTTTGCAGTAACTGCTATACTTTTAGATCCCAGAACTTTATTAGCCATAAACATTAGAAACGTGGAATCTACACCACCAGAAAATGCAACAATTACAGAACCATAATTAAATAAAATTTTCTCTAAATTTTTTAGTTTTGAATTAATTATTTTCATAAAACTTTAATACCTTAGTTTATATATTATGAAACAATTACTTCTTTATCATCTAAATCTTCACTAGTCTGCTTTTTTATTTTTTTTCTAGATTTTTTTATTTGTATAGATGAATTTTTTACATCTAATTCTATAGTCTGACCTGGAGAAAACTCACTTCTAAGTAGCTTGTCAGAGATTAAGTCCTCTATTTCATCCTGAATTAAGCGCCTTAATGGCCTTGCTCCCATTTTGGGATCAAATCCTTTTTCAGCCAAATATCTTTTAGCTTTATTAGTTACATCTAAAACCAAGCCATGTTCTATTATTCTTGATTGAATATCTCTTAGCATTATGTCGACTATTCTGATAATTTGTTCCATATTTAATGGATGAAAAACTACAGTCGCATCTATTCTATTAAGAAATTCTGGCTTAAATCCATTTGCAGGGTCTTTTACTGCTTCTAGTACTCTATCTTTAACTCTTGCATAATCAAGTTCTTCTGAATTTTGTTTACCAATTATAAAACCAAGGTTTGAACTACTTTGAATAAGATTAGATCCAAGATTAGAAGTCATAACAATAACTGTATTCTTGAAATCAACTTTTCGGCCTTTTGAATCAGTTAAGTGTCCGTCTTCAAAAACTTGCAATAAAACATTAAAAACATCTGGATGAGCCTTTTCTATTTCATCCAAAAGTATTACTGAATACGATCTTCTTCTTACAGCTTCCGTAAGCTGTCCACCTTCATCAAAACCAACATATCCTGGAGGGGATCCAACTAATCTTGCGACAGAATGTTTTTCCATGAATTCAGACATGTCTAATCTAATCATAGAGTCTTCTTCACCAAATAAATATTCAGCTAATTTTTTAACACTATGCGTTTTTCCAACACCAGTAGGACCTAAAAATAAAAATGCCCCTATTGGTCTTTTTGGATCTTTTAATCCAGCTCTAGACCTACGTATAGCTTTAGAAATCACTGTAACTGCCTCATTTTGACCCACTATATTTAATTTAAGTGCATCTTCCATTGTGATTAATTTTTGTTTTTCTTCTAAGTCTAGCCTGGTCACAGGTATATGAGTCCAAAGCGATACAACTTCAGCAATATCATCACCTGTCACCTTAGCATCCTTTAATCCAGGGTTATCCTTCTTCCACTCTGCATCAAGCTGCTCAATTTCTGTAATTAAGTTTAGCTCTTTATCTCTTAGCTCAGCTGCTGTTTCATATTGCTGAACTGAGATAGAAGCATTTTTTTCATCACGAACAGAGTTTAGGTTTCTTTTTGCTTCTCTTAGTTCACTGGGAACAGTTGAATATTTTATTCTAACCCTTGAAGCAGCTTCATCGATTAAATCTATTGCTTTATCAGGCAACTGTCTATCAGCTATATATCTATCAGCAAGTTGCGCAGCAGTTTCTAGTGCTTCATTTGTAATTTCTAGCTCATGGTGCTTTTCATACATACCTTTAATACCCCTAAGAATATCAACTGTCTGAATAGGATCTGGAGCCTCGATAGTTATAGGTTGAAATCTTCTCTCTAATGCAGCATCTCGTTCAACATACTTCCTGTAGTCATCTTGAGTAGTTGCTCCTATTACTTGCAACTCTCCCCTCGCTAAGGATGGCTTAAGTATATTAGCTGCATCCACTGCACCTTCAGCTGCACCTGCTCCAACCATTGTATGCATTTCATCAATAAATAATATGCAATTTTTTGCTTTCTTTAACTCAGCTATAACCTTCTTTAATCTTTCTTCAAATTCTCCTCTATATTTTGTTCCTGCAACTAAGGAGCCCATATCTAAGGTTACCACGCGTTTTCCTTCTAGGTTTTCTGGAACTTCTCCATTAACAACTAAGTTAGCTAATTTCTCTACAATTGCAGTTTTACCAACTCCAGGTTCACCGATTAAAACAGGATTATTCTTAGTTCTCCTGCTAAGTATTTGTATGACTCTTTGAAGCTCACTATCTCTGCCTACAACCGGATCTAATTTACTCCTTGATGCCTTTTGAGTTAGGTCTACCCCAAGCTCATCTAATGTTGGAGTTCTATTAGGTTTTTTATTAGTGACCTCATTATCAGATTTTGTAGATTGAGAATCTAATATATTTTGAGTTTCAAGCCTAACTTTATCCAGATTGATATTAAGGCTTTCCAAAACTCCAGCAGCAACACCTTCACCCTCTCGCATTATTCCTATTAAAATATGTTCTGTTCCAATATAATGATGATCGAGTTTTCTTGCTTCGTCAACTGCAAGTTCAATAACTTTTTTAGCTCTAGGTGTGAGACCAATATCACCAGGGACAGGTCTATCTCCCTTACCTATGATAAACTCAACAGCAGATCTAACTTTTGAAAGTTCTACCGACAAATTGAATAAAACTCTAGCTGCCACCCCTTCAGTTTCTCTTACTAAGCCGAGAAGAATGTGTTCCGTACCAATATAGTTATGATTAAATCTTTGAGCTTCTTCTTGAGCTAAGGATAATACTTTCCTTGCTCTCTCGGAAAATTTTTCAAATCTACTAGGCACTTTTTAACCCCTTAATCAACTTTGTTATCTTCTGAATTTTGAGCATCCACATTGATATTATTTATATCATCCTGCTCACTGTCTTCAGATGTTTCATTTTTTGGCTCTTCATAACCCTCAGGCGGTTCAGACAAACGCTTAATACTTAATCCCAATCTTTTACGGTCAGGTTCTATTCTTATAATTTGCAATTCTAACTTATCGCCCTCAGAAACTATATTTTTAGGATGTTTAACTACATCATAAGATAATTCACTAATATGAATTAGACCTTCAACTCCGGGTTCAATTCTTGCAAATGCACCAAAGTTAGCTAATTTTGTTATTGTACCGGTAACCTTCTGCCCAATTTCAAGACCAGATTGTATCTGTTCCCAAGGTTCAGGTGTAAGCCTTCTAAGGCTCAAAGCTATTTTAAGTGTTTCTCTATCGATTTTTAGCACATATACTTCCATATCGGTTCCAACTGTTACAAAATCTTCAGGATGTTTTACAGGTCCCCAAGATAACTCAGATATATGAATCAATCCGTCTGCACCACCCAAATCAACGAAGGCACCAAAATTTGAAACTCCAACAATCCTGCCTTTGACTACATCACCCTCCTTGAGATTATCAAGTAATTTTTTCTTCATTACTTGTCTTTCAGCCTCTAAGGCAACTCTTTCAGAAAAAATTGCACGATTTCTACGTCTGTTGAGTTCAATAATTTTGAACTGTATTTTCATTCCAACGAATCCTTCTTTTGGAGGTTCTCCACCATTTACGAAAAGCTCTCTAGATGGGCCTACAAGTTGCGATAAAGGTATGAATCCTTGAACTCCTTCGGCTTCAACAACTGCACCACCTCTGTTAGCAGAAAGTATAACTCCAAAGGATGATTCATCATTTTGCATAGCTTTTTCTAAAACCCTCCAACCTTGCTCTCCTCGAGCTCTATCAATTGATAGTACTGACGCTCCGGAATTAGTTTCAGGGTTTACTACGTATGCTATTACTTCGTCACCTACATTTATATCTTTGTCTTCATCAGCATTTAGGGTTTTCATTTCTCTTGTAGGTATAAATCCTTCAGATTTATATCCAATATCTATTAACAAACCGTTATCATTAACGCTCATTATCTTACCATCGATAATTTCTCCTCTTTTTAGAGGTTTATGTGGTAAAAATTCTTCAATGAAATCATCCATACTAAATTTTTCTACAGACGTGGAATTTTCGTCTTTGTTATTATTTTCTAATGCTTTTGTATGGATTGTAGTGTTCTCCGAGGAGTCTAATGATGCAATTTTTGAATCAGTCCCACTATCAGGTTGATCATTTTCCGTTTGTACTTCTGACAATATTACTTTCCTTTAATTTTAAATACTTTTATGTATGTAATTATATGTTTGTTTTCGTAACTTGGAAATATTAAAATTGCAAACAAAATAATTTTATTGAAATATCTTACGTAAACGTGTAACAATTTATCTATGTTATTTGGATAATAGAGATTTTAGTATTTCCTAAGTAATATAAACACCATAAAATTAATAATATGCAGAAGAAAAATATATACATTGATGGTTCCTCAGGAACAACCGGATTGAGAATTAATCAAATACTGAGTAATCATGAAAAAGTCTCAATAATTCGAATCGATGAAAAATATAGAAAAAATGAAAATTATAGATTAGAAGCAATAAAAAATTCTGATTTATCTATACTTTGTTTACCGGATGAGGAATCTTCACGTATAGCAAAATGGTTTAACAATGAAGATAAAATCATTGATACATCAACTCATCACAGGGTAAACCCTAGTTGGGTATACGGATTAGCTGAGATGCAGGTTGATCAAAGAGAAAAAATTTCTAACAGTAATCTTGTTGCTAACCCTGGTTGTTACCCGACAGGTATAATTTTAGCCATAAAACCATTAGTTGATAATCATATAATTTCTTCAAGTTATCCATTAAGTATACATGCTCTTTCAGGTTATTCTGGGGGAGGGAAAAAAACTAATAGAAAAATGGGAAACTGATATCTATAAATCAATTAAGTTTGAATCTCCATATGCACTTCTTGATAAGCATAAACATCTTGAAGAAATAAAATATTACTCAAACTTAGATGAATATCCACATTTTATGCCGTCTGTTGGCGCATTTTTCAATGGTATGAGAATTGAAATATCCATTCATAAAAACAACTTCACTGGTTTAATCAATCCAAAAAATCTATTGGACATTATAAGTGCAACATATGAAAATGAGAGCAATATTGATTTAAGTCTTTATGATAATGATTCTTTTTATGATGACTTTTCATTTAATCCAGAAAAAAATAACGGCACTAATAAAGTTACAATTTCAATAATTCCTAACAAATTAGGGCATATTTCATTGATTATCCAACTAGACAATCTAGGAAAAGGAGCATCGGGTGCTGCTGTCCAAAATATGAACTTAATGTTGGGTTTTAAATGAAAACGCAGGAATAAATTCTTAACACTTTCTTGACACTTCTAAATTATTATTAATTTATGAAAATCAACTAAACTAATAACTTTTAAAGGTTAAAAATGAGCAGAAAAAAAATCCATTCTATATGTGCGATATTGCTAATGTTATCCATTATTTCTTGCTCTGGTAGTGAATCAATAGATAATACTGATAGCTTGTCAATGGCTAATCCAACAGCTACAAGTATGCCAGATCCAACAGCTACAAGTATGCCAGATCCAACAGCTACAAGTATGCCAGATCTAACAGCTACAAGTATGCCATCTGAGAATAATGATGAACAGAACCAAATAATTAATATTACTAAAAAGATTTTTTCAAACAGAAGTTCTGATTGTGTTGATTACGCAGAAAGATACATTTCTAATATTAAGGATATAACTAGAATTATTGATTTTGAAGGTTATATAAATATTGAAGCTTTAGATACCCATTGCTTGATTTCGAGTGATAATATTCCAAATCATGATTTTAACGACTCAACTGCACGTTTTAGAACTAACGTAACCGAGATGCCTAGAATTTACGCAGTAAATAGATTTCCAAAACAAGCTTCAGAAATCAGTCACTTAAATGCCCAGTCATGGGATGCAGTTATGCTTAATGGTGTAGTTGTAGATGTTAAAAGTGCAGGATGTTACAATCCTTCAGATACAAGAGCAGATACTGAAGGAAATACAGAGGCTGGATGTAGGCCTAATGACAAATGGAGGTTGATACCACTAGAATATTCTACAGGATTTGGCGTGGATATCCATAATGCCCATGTTCAACCTGACGGAACTTACCATTATCACGGCAATCCTAATGCAATGTTTGATGACGCTCCCTCTGGCGAAGGTTCGCCTGTTATTGGTTTCGCTGCAGACGGATTTCCAATTTATGGTTCTTATATTTTGGATGAACAAACAGGCAATTTCCGAAAGGCATTATCTGGCTTTACTTTAAAAGAAGGAAATCGTGGTGATAGAACTGATTCAAACCCAGGAGGAGAATATTCAGGGCTTTATGAAGAAGACTGGGACTGGACAGGCGCAGGTGATTTAGATGAATGCAATGGTATGGTTTATCAAGGAGAATACGGTTATTATGTAACAGACTCATTCCCGTACATAATAAATTGTTTCAAAGGAGAACCTGATCCATCTTTTGATAAAGGAGCGGCGGTACAAAATGGGTCTATGGGTGTCAATGAAAGACCAGTTCCAGGTAGAAGGTAGACAACAAATAGATAGACCTATACCTAGATAAACAGGACTAATAGATAATATGAGTAAGAGTTAAGGTATTCTTTATTTAGAGTGTTTTTTTTATTTTTAGAAAGCTATAGTTTCTGAAGAAAATTACAATTATAATAGTAATAATACAAATTAAAGTAATAGGCTTTCTGATAATTGTAGACAGAAAAAAAGACCTAATAATGAAAAATAAACAAACTAGACTCATAATATATACAGGTAAGGGTGGAGTAGGTAAAACATCAATTTCTGCTGCAACAGGCTTACTATCTTCTGCTCATGGAAAAAATACTTTAGTTATAAGTGCTGATTCCGCTAATAGTCTGGGAGATGCATTTGAAGAACAAATATCAAACAAACCTAAACAAATAGAGCCTAATTTATGGGTGCAAGAATGTGACGTTTACCTGGGCATAGAAAAATATTGGACGAAAACTCAAGAATGGGCAAGAAGCGTACTTAAGTGGCAAGGAATAGACGACATTATAGCAGATGAGCTATTAGCCTTTCCTGGTATGCAGGAACTCACGGTTTTATTAGAAATACTTGAACATCATAAATCAGGTAAATATGATTTGATTATTGTTGATTGTGCTCCTACAGGCGATACATTTAAGCTACTATCTTTGCCAGAGGCTGGAAATTGGTGGATGGAAAAAATTTTCCCATGGAGTAAAAGAATAAACAAAATCGCAAGACCAATATCAAAATTATTATCTGAAGTTCCCTTACCAAAAGATGATGTTTTTGATTCAGCTGAGGATATATTTGAAAAAGTAAGTGAAGTTCAAGAATTAATTTCAGACCATGAAATTACTTCCCTAAGAATTGTTACAAACCCAGAAAAAATGGTTATAGATGAAACACAAAGATCATACTCATTGATTGGAATTTTTGGATATTTATGTGACTTGATTATATGCAATAGAATTCTTCCTAAAAAGGCACTTGAGGGATATTTCTCTGAGAGAGCAGAGCAACAAGAAAAGAATATTATCAGAATTAAAGATTCTTTTGATCCCTTACCGATAAAATTTTCAAACTATTTCAAATCAGAAATTGGTAAAGAAAATTTACGTGAATTAGGTATGAACATTTTTGGCAAGGAAGACCCTTCACAAATTTTCTATAATCAAACATCTTTTAAAATAAAAAAAATAAAAGATTCAGATAATAAATTTATTCTGGAAATCAATATTTCAAAGACAGCTGAGGAGGATTTTGAAATCAATAGAACTGAAGAAAATATAATTTTTACAATGAGTGGATTTAGAAAAATTTTCTTATTGCCTGAACAATTAAAAAGAAAAGAAATCGAAAAGGCAATTCTAAAAGATAAAAAACTTACAATCATATTTGGAGAAAAAAAATGAAACTGTCAGATACTTTAAAAATTTTAGAAAAAAAAATTGAAAAAATTGAAAAAAAAATTCATGAAAATGAAAATTTGGAATTTTCAAATTTTATAAATCATTCAAAAGATAAATTTAAGAATTACGCTAAAAAAGATAAATTATCACAAACGAAGAGTGCTTTAATATCATTTTTTGGTGAATTAGAAAAAATTTGGTCTGAAGAAGATATTGATGAAAAGCCAAAAACAAAAAAAAAGTCTAAGAAAATAAAGATTGAAAAAAAATAGAATTAAAATAAAAAACCCACATTAGTGGGTTTTAAAAATTGGCAGTGACTTATTTTCCCACATCCTCGCAGATGCAGTATCGTTGGCGCTATAAAGTTTCACTTCCGTGTTCGGAATGGGAACGGGTGGGTCCATTACGCTCTAACCACCACAAATAATTATAGTGGATAAACGAAATTTAAACAAGTTACTAATGCTGCAAATAATTGGTAGCGGGGGTAGGATTCGAACCTACGACCTTCGGGTTATGAGCCCGACGAGCTGCCACTGCTCCACCCCGCAACATCGAGATTATAAAAGAACAGTAGATAAGTGATTTTGCATTCTCCGAGAACCAAATAAAGATTCCTTAAGGTGAGTCAAGCCTTCGACCTATTAGTACCACTTAGCTCAAAATATTACTACTCTTACACACGTGGCCTATCTAACCGGTAGTCTACCGGAGGTCTTATTCTTATAAAAAGATGGGATATCATATCTTGGGGTAGGCTTCATGCTTAGATGCTTTCAGCTTTTATCCTTTCCGAACATAGCTACCCGGCAATGCAACTGGCGTCACAACCGGCACACCATTGGTTCGTCCATTCCGGTCCTCTCGTACTAAGAACAGATCCCCTCAAATATCCTACGCGCACAGCGGATAGAGACCGAGCTGTCTCACGACGCTCTGAACCCAGCTCGCGTGCCGCTTTAACGGGCGGACAGCCCGACCCTTGGGACCTTCTTCAGCCCCAGGATGCGACGAGCCGACATCGAGGTGCCAAACCTCGCCGTCGATACGGACTCTTGGGCGAGATAAGCCTGTTATCCCCGGGGTAGCTTTTATCCGTTAAGCCACGGCCCTTCCATGCGGTACCGTGGGATCACTTTAACCGACTTTCGTCCCTGCTCGACTTGTTGGTCTCGCAGTCAAGCCACCTTATGCTAATACACTCTAAAGCTGATTTCCATCCAGCTTGAGGTGACCTTTGTGCGCCTCCGTTACTCTTTGGGAGGCGACCGCCCCAGTCAAACTGCCTACCAGACACTGTCCTAAGAAAGTTAGAATCAAATTGTAATCAGGGCGGTATTTCAAGGGCGACTCCTTAAATGCTGACGCATCTAAATCATAGTCTCCCGCCTATCCTACACAAATTAAAACTCGAACCAATGCCAAGCTGCAGTAAAGCTCCACGGGGTCTTTTTGTCCTGCTGCGCGTAACCCGCATCTTTACGGGTCCTGCAATTTCACCGAGTCCATCGTTGAGACAGTGTTCAAGTCGTTACGCCATTCGTGCGGGTCGGAACTTACCCGACAAGGGACTTCGCTACCTTAGGACCGTTATAGTTACGGCCGCCGTTCACCGGGGCTTCAGTCGGAAGCTCTCACCTCCTTCTTTAACCTACCGGCACTGGGCAGGCGTCAGCCCGTATACATCACCTTTCGGTTTAGCACGGACCTATGTTTTTGATAAACAGTCGCTCGAACCTATTCTCTGCGGCCTTCTATGCTTTAAAGAGTAAATCTCTATACAAAAAAGGCTCCCCTTCTCCCGAAGTTACGGGGTTAATTTGCCGAGTTCCTTAACGATGGTTGTCTCGAACGCCTAGGGACATTTATCCCTGTCTACCAGTGTCGGTTTGCGGTACGGACACCATAAATTCTAGTTTGCGAGGCTTTTCTAGGCAGTATAGAGTCAACAATATTCCATAAGGAAACCTTATGGTTTTTACACCCCTCAATTAAACATACTGAATATTTTAACCCTCAGTACTCATCTACAGGTATAAGCACACCATGTCCAATAGGCATGCATTGTCTATCTTTCTGCGTCCCCTCGCAAGTTCAAGCAAATCTATGGTGGGGCAGGAATTTTGACCTGCTATCCATCGGCTTCGCCATTCGGCTACACCTTAGGCCCGCCTAACCCTACGTCGATCAGCGTAGCGTAGGAAACCTTAGACTTTCGGCGTGTCGGATTCTCACCGACATTGTCGCTACTTATGCCAACATACTCACTTCTTAGCGCTCCACCAAGCCTTACAACTCAGCTTCAGTGCACTAAGAACGCTCCCCTACCACTTATTCAATAAATTGAATAAATTCGCAGCTTCGGTGGTGTGCTTAGCCCCGTTTATTTTCCGTGCAGAAACCCTTGACCAGTGATCTGTTACGAACTCTTTAAAGGATGGCTGCTTCTAAGCCAACCTCCTGGCTGTCTGGGCGTTCCCACTTCGTTTCACACTTAGCACACACTTCGGGACCTTAGCTTGCGATCTGGGCTGTTTCCCTTTCGACAATGGAGCTTATCCTTCACTGTCTCACTGCCAAGCTACGCTTTACGGTATTCGGATTTTGGTTGGGTTTGGTAAGCTCACGCCCCCTAGCCCATCCAGTGATCTACCTCCGCAAAGTAAACTTGACGCTGTACCTAAATACATTTCGGGGAGAACCAGCTATCTCCGTGTTCGATTGGCATTTTACCCCTACCCTCAGCTCATCCCAGCAATTTGTAACTTACATGGGTTCGGTCCTTCACGAAATTTTACTTCCGCTTCAACCTGGCCAAGGGTAGCTCACACGGTTTCGGGTCTACGCCATGCGACGAAATAGCCCTATTCAGACTCGCTTTCGCTGCGGCTCCAGCGCTTAAACGCCTTAACCTGCCACATAACGTAACTCGTTGGCTCATTCTTCAATAGGCACGCAGTCACTGTATAAATACAGCTTCTACGGTTTGTAGGCACATGGTTTCAGTTCTATTTCACTCCCCTCACGGGGTTCTTTTCACCTTTCCCTCACGGTACTAGTTCACTATCGGTCGCCAGAAGTACTTAGCCTTGGAGGATGGTCCCCCCAGATTCCAACAAGATTTCACGTGTCCCGTCGTACTCAGGAACTAATCAAAAGTCGCACACTTTTCGTCTACAGGGCTTTCACCTTCTACGACCAGCTTTTCCAAACTGTTCGACTAAATGTACGTTTTGTAACTTTTTTAAAAATCTGGAGATTTTTAATGATTAGCCCTACAACACCACGTAATCATAAGACTCCAGTCCGTTAGGATTATGTGGTTTAGGCTATTCCCTTTTCGCTCGCCGCTACTAAGAGAGTCTCGGTTGATTTCCTTTCCTCAGGGTACTTAGATGTTTCAGTTCCCCTGCTTACCGCTGTAATTAAACAGCATCTACCGAAGTAGATGGGTTTCCCCATTCAGGTATCCCCGACTAAGCTTGTTAGGCAGCTATTCGGGGCTTATCGCAGTCTTACTACGCCTTTCTTCGGCTTCTGGCACCAAGGCATCCCCCATGTGCCCTTAGTATCTTGACTCACATTAAGGAATCATTTACTTGGTCTCGGAGAATGCAAAATCTACTATTCAGTTTTAAAAGTACACATCTCATCATTACTAAAAATAATGGGATCAGTCTTAGTTAAATTTTAAGACGAAATACTATTCTATATCCCATTGATTGTACTAGTCAATAGATAACACATATTATTTATATACTAAAAATTAATTGTCTAAAAAAATAATCTATTATGGCGTAATTAAAATTAATTATCGTGTTTAAATGACTTAAAAATTATTCGATTCAAAAAAATAATAGGTTAAAATGTACATGTCGAACAAAAAAGATTAATATTTAGGAGTTATTATGCCTGCTTTTGCTGTAATTGGGGGACAGTGGGGAGATGAAGGGAAAGGTAAAATAATTGATTTTTTATGCGAAAAGGCAGACATAGTTGCCAGATATTCAGGTGGAAATAATGCTGGGCATACTGTTATCAATGAACATGGTACATTCAAACTTCATTTGGTTCCATCAGGTATTGTGTGGCCACATACGACAAATATAATCGGGAACGGCGTAGTAATTGATCCGAATGTTTTGATTAAAGAAATCGAAGAAAATAAATTAAATCCCAATCGTTTAATAGTTAGTGATAAATCACATCTCATTATGCCGTACCATATCATTTTGGATAAATTGGAAGAAAAAGATAGAGGTGAAAATTCAATTGGTACTACTGGTAGAGGTATTGGTCCTACATATGTAGACAAAGTTTCAAGGAATGGTATAAGAATCGGCGAGCTCAAAAATATAGAAATATTATCTGAAAAAATCAAAATTATTCTTGAAAGTAAAAATCAAATCATTACTAAAATTTATAATAGTATGCAATTAAGTTTTGATGAAGTTATGGAAAGCATATACTTGTGGAAAAATAAACTTGAAGATTATATTAAACCAATCGAAAAAATAATAATAGAATCAATAAAAAATGAAAAAAATATTATAGTTGAAGGTGCTCAAGGCTCTTTACTAGATCTTGATCACGGAACATATCCTTATGTTACAAGTTCTAATTCTACTATAGGTGGAACACTAACAGGTTTAGGACTTATTCCAAAAAATTATGAAGGTATAGCGGGTATCTACAAAGCATATTGCACAAGAGTTGGAGAAGGTCCTTTTCCTACAGAAATATTAGGTAAACTTGGTGATGAAATTAGAAATAAAGCAGGAGAATTTGGAGTAACTACTGGTAGAGCAAGGAGAATTGGTTGGTTTGACGGGGTAGCAGGAAAATATACCGCAAAAATAAATGGATTTGATGCACTAATTTTAACAAGATTAGACACTTTAGATAACTGGGAAAAAATTAATATATGTACCGAGTATGAAATAGACGGAGAAAGAACTTCTGAATTCCCTAGTAATCTTGAAGATCTAAAGAGGGTTAAACCTATATATACAACACTAGAAGGTTGGACTGAATCAACTAGATCAGTAACTGATTTTTCTAAACTTAATTATAATGCTCAAAAATATATTAATATGATTCAAGAGATAGTTGAAGTTCAAGCAAAAATTGTATCAACTGGTCCTGGCCGGAATGAAACTTTGCATATCAAGGAATTTATAACTTAGAAATCACAAAAGCAGATAACTTTTCTGAATCATGCCTAACTTTCTTAGCCTCAATAAATGCAAAATCATCATGAATAATGTTATTACAATATTGTAATATTTCATTGCGGTCATATATTACAGGTTTGGCTTTTTCTAATTTATAGTTGTCTATTATTAATTGTGGAAATTCTTTTGAATTTACCAAAAAATAGTCTATTTTTCTACCTCTGAGATATCTTACAACTTCAGATGAAAATTTTGATGATGGATATTCATATGTTTCACCATATTTAGTCATTAAATTACATGCAAATATTATTGGAGCAGAACAATCTCTTAATGCGATTGATATGTCGTCAATTAAAAGATTTGGAATTATACTGGTATATAAATCTCCTGGTCCTAAGAGTATTGCGTCTGCATTTTTTATACTTTCAGTCGCATCTGGATTAGCTACGACATTTTTATCAAGAAACAGCTCATCAATTCCAGGTAAATTACTTTGACGAAGATCTATAGATGACTCTGAATAAATAATTTCTCCATTCAACAATTTTGCACATAAATTTGCATCATCTAAGGTTACCGGGGTAACTTTTCCATCTACCAATAAAATATCTGAAATTTTATCTATAGCTGCTTGGATATTACCATTTTCTGTTGTTAATGCAGCCATAATTAAATTACCAACGCTATGCCCCTTTAGAGAAGAGTCAGAATCAAATCTAAAATCTAGTACTTTTTTTAAGGCGGAAATTTTTTCATTTTTATCACTGGATAATGCTAATAAGCACTGACGTATGTCTCCAAATGATGGGTATCCAAATTCATCTCGCAATATACCTGTACTACCTCCACTATCAAACATAGTAACGATAGCTGTAATATCAAGATCATAATTTTTGAGACCCATCAATGCTACGGAAGATCCACTACCTCCACCAATTACAACTACCTTTTTCATTTTGTTTGTCAAAATATGTTTTACTATTATAAGTCAATAGAATATTGATCCATGATAGGATCAAAGATTTTAGAAAAATTCCTTAACTCTGCGTCGGTTGGAATCATTGGGAGCCTACCATTACCGATATTAAAGCCTGATCGATTTACAGCATATCTAACTGGTATAGGATTGGTTATGATGAATAAAGCATTGAATATTGGTAACATATCAAGATGTTGAATGGAGGCTTTTTTATAGTTACCATCAATAATATTAGAAATCATATTTTTTATCTGATTACTTATTATATTTCCTGCTACACTCACTACGCCATAGCCACCTGTAGACATGATTGAAAATGTTTCATTATCATTACCACTCCAAACACAAAAGTCACTAGGAGAATCTTTTATTATATTAGAAATTTGATCAAGATCACTTGAAGCTTCTTTGGTACCTATAATATTTTCAAAACTTGCCAATTTTAAAGTAGTTTCTACATCCATATTTAGTGAGGTTCTTGATGGAACATTATATAGTATTCCAGGAATTGAAATATTGTCTGTTATCGCTTGAAAATGAGATATCAATCCTCCCATAGTAGGTTTGTTGTAAGCAGGTACAGTAAGTAAAATTCCATCAACTCCAGCAGATTCTGCTCTCTTTGAAAGATTAATAGATGCATTGGTATTATTATCTGTTGTCCCGGCTATAAGATCTCCAGAGTCTCCAATTTCATCTTTTATTTCTTGAAAAAGTTTAATTTTTTCATCATCTGTCATTGAAGGAGCTTCGCCAGTTGTACCCCCAATAACTAGACCGTCTGATCCAGATTTAATAATTTTTTTAGCTAAAATTCTTGCGGTTTTATAATCAACATTTCCGTTTTCAAAAAATGGAGTAACCATAGCGGTTAATAGCCTTCCAAATTTACTCATTTTTTCCTCTACTATTCTCTCTCTGAGACAGGTTTTAATATATTATTTTTATTAGCATAATCCATTATTTGAATACCATTTAAGGCTGCTCCTTTTCTTAGGTTATCACAAGAAAGATACAAAGAAATTGTATTCTCATCAAAAATATCTTTTCTTATTCTTCCTACTAAAACATCATCCGTATCAGCAGCAAAAATTGGCATAGGATAAACATTATTTTTAACATCATCAAACAATCTCATACCAGGATAATCTGAAACAACAGAATTAATTTCCTCTAAAGAAACTTCTTTTTCAAACTTGAATAATATGGATTCGCTATGAGAGGTGAAAACAGGCACTCTAACACAAGTTGCTGATATATTTATTTTTTCATCATGTAATATTTTTCTGGTTTCAAACAGCATTTTATCTTCTTCGCCTGTATATCCATTTTCCAAAAATTCGTCTATATGTGGCAAAACATTAAATGCTATTTGGTGCGGATATACTTCTGGTTTAATTTTTTTATTTTCTAAAAAATTTTTGGATTGCTCAAATAATTCATTTTTAGCTAAAAGTCCTGTACCTGTAACAGCTTGGTATGTTGAAACCTTTGCAGCGGTAATATTTGATATGCCCCTTAGCGCATCAATGATCATTACTAGAGGGGTCGTTGTACAATTTGGGGTAGATACAACTCCCGGATGCCATAAAATATCCTCGGCATTTACTTCTGGAACAATCAAGGGAATTTTAGGATCCCTCCTAAAAACAGACCCTTTATCTATTACAAAAACACCTTTACTTATTGCTATATCTACAAATTTTTCACTAACTGAACCACCTGCAGCAAAAATTGCTACATCTATAGAATCAAATGAATTATGATTAATTTCTTTTATAATTAAATTTTTATCCAAATATTGTATTTTTTTTCCTTCAGATCTTTTTGATGCTAATGGAAATATATTTTCTTTAGGATGTTCTCTTTCCTCAAGTATTTGAATTGCTGTAGAGCCAACTACTCCAGTTGCACCAATAATAGCAATTTTCAAATTATTTATATTCATTTTTCTAGACCCAGTACCTTATCAAGGCCCAAAATAACACCCTTTCCTCGATACTCTTCAACTTTTTTAATGCAAAGCATGACTCCAGGCATAAAACTATCACGATTAATAGAATCATGAACAATAGTTAGAGTTTGACCAAGGGCACCAAAAACAACTTCATGTCTAGCTACCCTGCCCGGCAGTCTAGCACTATGAATATTGATCCCATTGTACTCACCACCACGGGTATTTTCTACAAAATCTTCAATTTCTGCTTTATTATTATTAAAGCCATCTGGTTTATTTTGAATCATAGATTCAACTATAGAAATAGCTGTTCCCGAAGGTGAATCTATTTTCATTTGATGATGACTTTCTATTAAATCTGCATATTCAAAGTATTTTGATGCTACTCCTGCTAAGTGCATCAACAAGATAGCTCCTATAGCAAAATTTGGTGCTGAGATGAAACCAACATTGTTATCTATAGATAATTTATCTAAGTGAGAATACTCATTATTTGAAAGGCCTGTTGATCCTGATACAACATTTATCCCTTCGGACAAAGCCATTTCAATCGAACTAGCAGCCACTTTGCCATTTGTAAAATCCACCAAAACAGTTGGCTTTATAGCTTCAATCATTTTTGGAAAACTTCTATATACTGGGATAGAAAATTTATTTTCAACATTGTCTATAATGGGATCTATACCTGCGACGTTTATGATTTGATCTTCATCATTAGCTGCAGAAAAAACTGTAGAACCCATCTTGCCAAATATTCCATTTATGGCTATTTTAATTTCTTTACTAACTTTCATTTTTATCGCGAAGGTCTCTTAGGTTTTTTGCTTCGATCAAAACCCCCAGAAACTCTTCTTCTCTGAGAATTATTATTCCTTCTCTTTGGTCTTTCTTTTTCGCTATCTTTATCATTATGATTTTCAGAATTATCTGCTCCAGGTAGAAGAGCTTTCATGGACAAGTCTATTCTTCCTTGATTATCAACTTTTATTACTTTAACTTCAACTTCATCTCCAATAGTAACCACAGATTCAACCTCAGGAACTCTTTCATTTGCTAGTTCACTAATATGTACCATACCGTCTTTTCCAGGAAGAATCTGAACAAAAGCTCCAAAGGACATAATCCTTACAACTTTACCCTTATAGATTTCTCCAACTTCGACTTCTTTAACTAAGTTTTCTATGAATTTTTTTGCATTTTCAGCAGCTTCTTTATCCGAAGAACCTATAGTAACAACTCCATCATCATCAACGTCTACAGTAACTCCAAAATCATCAACAATACTCCTGATAGTAGATCCTCCAGAGCCAATAACAGCACCTATTTTATCTTTTGGAACATTTACATTAATCATTCTAGGGGCAAATTCACTTATATCATCTCTAGATGATGCGATCGTCGCCTCCATGTTATCCAAAATCGCCAATCTAGCTATTTTAGCCTGATCAAGCGCCTTGTTCATAATTTCAAAGGTAATACCCTTTACTTTGATATCCATCTGTAATGCAGTAACACCTTCACGAGTTCCAGCAACCTTAAAGTCCATGTCACCTGAGTGATCTTCAGCGCCCTGTATATCTGTTAAGATAGCATGATTTCCTGATTCATCAGTAATTAATCCCATTGCGATACCAGCAACCGGAGCTTTTATAGGGACTCCTCCATCCATCATTGCTAAAGAGCCAGCACAAACACTCGCCATAGAAGTAGAACCATTAGATTCTAAGGCTTCAGAAACTAAACGAATAGTATAAGGGAATTCTTCTTGAGAAGGTACAACTGGCTTCAAAGCTTTTTCAGCAAGTGCACCATGACCAATTTCTCTTCTACCAGTAAATCCAAATCTGCCAGCCTCTCCTACAGAGTAAGGTGGGAAGTTGTAGTGATGAATAAAGTATTTCTCATCTTCTGGAGTAAAATTATCAAGTCTTTGATGCTCACCAGCAGAAGCTAAGGTAAGGACACCCATAATTTGAGTTTCTCCTCGTGTAAAAATTGAAGAGCCATGGACTCTAGGCAGATATCCAATTTCTGTATTTAAATTTCTTATTTCATCCAATTTTCTACCATCGGGCCTTTGTCCATCTTCTAGGATGGCTTTTCTAACTGCCTCAGTTTCAAGCGAATAGAGAGCATTTTTTATTTTTGAAGGTTCATGTTCTTCTCCAAGTGCCTCAATAGTTTTGTTCATAAGTTCAGAAATTCTATCAAGTCTTTCTTTTTTATCTCCTGGATCTTTCAGTGTATTCAAGAAATCTTGTCCTATATGTTTTTTTGTAGCTTCAAAAGCAGATTTATCATCCTCTGAAACTTCAGGTGCAACCCACTTTTTCACACCAACTTTTTTTTGGATTTCTATAATCTGATCAACAATTTGTCCGTTTACTTCTTGAGCTAATTGCAATGCATCAAGAAGAACACTTTCAGAAACAAAATTTCCTGCAGATTCTACCATCATGACTGAATCCCCGGTTCCAGCAACCATAAGTTCCAATTGGCTAGTTTTTAGTTCTTCATAAGTTGGGTTAACTATTAGCTCACCGTCTATCAACCCAATAACACAAGCTCCTATTGGATCATCAAATGGTAAATCAGAAATAGCAAGAGCTGTAGAAGCCCCTATAATCCCCATTGCTGGATAAGGATTTTCACCATCTGAACTCAGAACACTTATTATTATTTGTATCTCATTATGTATAGTTTTAGCAAAAAGTGGCCTAATAGGTCTATCAACCATCCTTGCTGCAAGAATTGCTTCCGAGCTTGGCCTTCCCTCTCTCTTAAAAAATCCCCCGGGAAGCTTCCCAGCCGCATAGGCTTTTTCTGACACTTCTACTGTAAGGGGTAAAAAATCTAAATCTTTTGGCTCTTTTGAAGCCGCGACTGTTGCTAAAATCATTGTGTCTCCGTACTGTAAAGTCACTGCTCCTGCAGCTTGTTTGGCAACTTTTCCTTGCTCAAACCTTAGAGACCTACCACCAACCTCCATCTCAAAATTATTAATCATCTACTCTTCTCTTTTGTTCTTTTTGATCTTTTGGGTGTCTTAAAAACTAATATTCAAACAGTGAATTATTTTCTAAGTCCTAATTTATCTAAAATTTCTCTGTATTTATTTACATTCTTACCATTGAGATACTTTAATAAACTTCTTCTTTGCCCAACAAGCTTTAATAAACCTCTTCTTCCACTAAAATCATGTTTATGTGTTTTTAAGTGGTCAGTTAAGTAATTAATCCTGTCGGTTAATAGTGCTATCTGCACTTCCGTTGAACCAGTATCAGTTTTATGAGCTTGATGACTGGTTATTATGGATAATTTTTCAGTTTTTTCCAATTCTTTTTTCACCCGTTTATGCTCTTTGATATACGTATCAAAGAATTTATCATTGTTATATTTCTTTTTTTAAACTCCATTAAGGTTATCATGAAGTATCTAAAGAATATATATTTTATCGTAAAATTTAATACTATATTGAAATAAATTGTTATCAAATAGTATGAAAGCTTATAAACAAATATAAGCAAGTTGCAAAAAATTCAAAAATTCACTAATCGTGTATATACAGTCTATTGACAGCGTAGATTGAAAAATAATAAAGTATAATAATTGTATGTTCGTAATACATAGTTTATTGTCATATATTTATAATATGTAGCAGTTCACTCTTATTGTTTGAACATAAAGTAATTAATTAATTAATAATGACTGGAGGATGGGGGCCCATGAAAGGTCTGATCCAAAAAAAGGCAAAAGCCTTAATAATAATCGGCACGATGCTAGCCTTAATGGCATCATTCGCATGTGAGGGAACAGCAGGAACAGCAGGAGAACCTGGACTACCCGGTTTACCTGGTAACCCTGGTAACCCTGGAGCACCTGGTAACCCTGGAGCACCTGGGGAACCTGGAGAACCTGGACCAGCAGGACCACAAGGACCAGCGGGACCATCAGGACCAGCAGGACCGGAAGGACCAGCAGGAGTCAAGGGTGCATCTGGTGCATCTGGTGCAACAAACATGGCAGGTATATCAGTTTCCTTGTCCGGAAGTACACTATCCGTTCACGGTGGTGGTTTCGGAAGCGGAGCTAAAGTTACAGTCACTCTTGGTAATTTAACCAGTGGTGATGTACTTGGTTCAGCTGATGCTGATGATAACGGTGCATTTACAGTAGATTTCGCTTTAGACAACCCACCTGATGGTGTACATGGTGTAACAGCTATAGGTACTCGCGGTGGAGCAGCTTCTAACGCATTTGTTGTTGGTGCTAGTTCCGGAGGATCTTCTGGAGCGGTTGCAGGCGATGTGGTTAGATAATATCTCACCAAATTGAATGATTAAAAAGGGCGCCGTAAGGCGCTTTTTTTTTTTGAAATTCAATTTAGCTAATCTAAATTTAGCTAATCTATAAGTTCAACTCTAGCTCTGGTAATTCTTCTTCCTATTACGTGTTGAACCGTTATTCGTAATTTATCTATGGTAATTACCTCACCTATTGATGGCATTTTACCAATGTGTTTAAGTATCAATCCGCCTACTGTATCAAAACCATCTGCAAGAATATGAGTTGTAAAGTATTGATTGATATAGTCTATTGACACACCTGCATCAACTAATAATACTGAATCACTAATTTTTTGGACTTCTGGTCCCTCTATATCAAATTCATCAACCAATTCACCAACAATTTCTTCGATTAGATCTGTAACAGTAACTAAACCTGAAACACCGCCGTATTCATCAATAATAATAGCTATACTGGTTCTATGTTCTTGCAATTCTCTTAATAATTTTTCCAAACTTTGAGACTCTGGAACCCTTAATGCTGGTCTAACTAATTTATTTATATTAATATCTCTATTCTTAGTACCAAGAGCATCTCTAGCATATGCAATACCAACTATTGAGTCAATTGAATCTTTGTATATAGGTATTTTACTATGTCCACCCACATTCATAAGTTCAATTATAGACATAAGATCTTGATTAGAATCAGCAGTAATCATATCAACTCTTGGCACCATAATTTCTCTAACCTTTACTGTATCCATACGCAAAATTCCCCTAATCATCTTAAGTTCTTCTTCGTCTGCCGGAATTACGTCATCTTCAAGTTGTTCTAATCGTTCTTGAAGGTTAGCATATACATCTTGGTTAACTGCAACATTTCCTAAACCTCTTGATAATATAAAAGAGATAACTTTTGAAACTAAAGGTAATGAACTTAGGAAATTTAATATTTTACCAATTGGAAATGTGAAAGATCTCAGATTATTAATCCACATACTACATATTGCTGATGCAACAATGTGTAAGATCACTCCTATAGTTACAGAAGAAAAGAAGCTAATAAATATAACTTGATTGGCAGTAAAATTATCATAGATAATAATTTCTTTAAATAAAACATTAGATAATAAGACTATAAATAAGGTTTGTAACCCTCTACCTACAGCCGAAGATTCAGCAGAAAGCCTTTCAAGATGTATGTCATCATCATTACCTTTAGTGGAATTTTTAAGCGATGAAGGAGTCGCTATAACTCTTGTACCTAGAGAGCTAAGTGTCAAAGTTATTAGAAAAAACCCAACTATAGGAGTAGAAAAAAGTAATATTGATATTAATGAGCTAAGCATCATTAGCTCCAAGTGTCATATACGAAGGAGTAAAATCTAATTTCCTACTCGAATGAGGAGGTTCCTCTTTGTCATTAATTTTTTCAATTTTTGGTATCATAATTTTATATAAATGCCTTTATTTAATAGATTTTGCTGGAACTCCAGCCACAACATCATTTTTCAAGACATCGTTTCGAACAACAGATCCTGCTCCAGTTTTAGCCCACTTCCCTATCGTTATTGGAGCAATTAACATGCTACCTGCTCCAATAAAAGCTCCATCTTCTATCACTGTTTTATGCTTTAGATTTCCATCATAATTACAAGTAATCGTCCCCGCACCAATATTCACATTTTTACCTAATGTAGAGTCACCTATATAAGAAAAATGAGAAATCTTTGATTTTTCACCAATGATTGAGTTCTTAACTTCTACTAGATTACCTATTTTACAATATTTTTTTATATAAGACCCATCTCGAATGAGTGAATTAGTGCCTGCAAACACGTTGTTTGATATCTTTGAATCTCTAATTACAGCTCCATCAATTTCACAATTATCGCTAATAATACTATTTGAGATTTGGCTATTAGGTCCAATAATTACATTTTCTCCAATGCGAGAACCATTTTTTATATGAACGCCTGGCTCTATTCTTGATCCCTTACCAATTTTTACATCATTATCTATATACACATTATTTATATCTACAATAAGTACTCCATTTTTTTTATATTTAATAATATTCTTTTGATTCATATTTCAAATTATATAATATTTACTGATATATAATAATTATAAGAGTTACTGGCTTTTTTATTACAGGATTTTTTTACCAACAAAAAAGTTCATATAATATATAAATCGGTAATATAAGGAGAGGTGCCAGAGCGGTTTAATGGGCACGCTTGGAAAGCGTGTGTGGGTGCAAGCTCACCGCAGGTTCGAATCCTGTCCTCTCCGCCACGAATATACCATTTTTCGTTTTTAATATATATAATAATAATAATCCACAAAAAAATTGTTTAATTTGAGGTATAAAGTTGTCAAAAAATTTAGTAATAGTAGAGTCACCAACTAAAGCTAGAACATTACAAAGGTTTTTAGGAAAAGAATATGTAGTTGAAGCGTCAGTTGGGCATATCAATAATCTTGAGTCAGGTTATGGGGCTAAGTACACTGGCCCAGTAGCAGGAGTTGATAAAGATTTTGAGCCAATCTGGGGTCTAGAAAAAGGTGCAATAACAAGAATAAATAATTTGAATAAATTGGCAAAAAACTCTGAAATAATTTACTTAGCTGCAGACCCAGACAGAGAAGGAGAAGGAATAGCATTTCATGTTGCAAATGCTCTAATTGAAAAAAAACAACCAAAAGAAAAATTTAAAAGAGTTGTTTTCCATGAAATTACTGAAAAGGCTGTCAAGGAAGCTTTTGAAAAAGCTGGTCAATTAAATATGGATTTAGTTGATGCTCATATTAGTAGAAGGCTAGTTGATAGATTAGTTGGTTTTTCTTTAAGTGGATTGACTTCATCATTACTTAGATTAAAAAGACTATCAGTGGGAAGAGTTCAATCTGTTGCAGTAAGCATTATTAAGGATAAAGAAGATGAAATAAAAGCATTTGTTCCAAAAGAATACTGGAATATAACTGGTTATTTTTCTAAAAATAAGCAAGTATATGAAGGAAAACTTTTTGAGGTTGAAGGAAAATCTCAAAAAGAATTAATTATCTCAAATGAATCAGACGCACTAAATATTCAAATAAACCTAGAAAAACAAAAATATAAAATAGATTCAATTAAGTCTAATGTTCGGAAAACAAAACCAAGAGCACCCTTCACAACTAGTTCTCTTCAACAAGATGCATCTTCTAGACTAAGAATGAGCCCATCAGTTACCATGTCAACTGCTCAACAATTATTCCAAGGTATAAATTTAGGTAATGGTGAGGAAGGTTTAATAACCTACATGAGAACCGATTCTACTGCCTTATCAAATGACTCGATAAATCAAATTGGGAATTTTATTAAAAACTCATACGGAGAAAATTATTATAATGAAAGAAAATTTAAAACTACCTCCGCAAATGCTCAAGAAGCTCACGAAGCCATAAGGCCTACATCGATAAATCGCACGCCTGAATCAATAAAAAAATATCTTATAAAAACAGATAAAAATGGATCGACAAATGAAAGACAATTTAAATTATATGATTTGATTTGGAAAAGAACGGTAGCCAGTCAAATGGCTGAGAGTCAAAATAAAAAAACATCAATTATTACCACATCACATGATGAGAAATATAAATTTAAATCTGACTATGATGAATTAGTCTTTGATGGATTTAAAAAATTATTTCCTGAAAAAAAAGCCGATGAAATGCCTGATATTGCTGAAAATGAAGAAATAAGTGTTGACTCTATTAAAAAAGAACAGAAATTCACGCAACATCCACCAAGGTATTCTGAGGCCTCTCTAATTAAAACTATGGAGGAACTTGGAGTAGGAAGACCAAGCACATACGCAAGCATTTTAAATACAGTTAAAGATAAAAAGTATATATGGGTAATTAATAGATCAATTTACTTAAGTCCTATAGGAAATGTATTAGTTGAAGAATTAAAAAAATATTTTTCTAAAAGTGTTATGGACTATAAATTTACTCAGAAAATGGAAAATGACCTTGATTTAATATCAAATGGAGACTTGAAAAGAGATAAATTTGTTAAGAAATTTTGGGATAACTTTGAACCAATAAAAAACAATTATGAAAAAATGGCTGAAGAAAACCCAAGAAACCCTAGTGAATATAACTTTATAAAAACTAATATCATTTGCTCAGCCCATACTCCTTGTATTAATTCTGAAACTGGAAAAGAATTCGAAGAAAATGACCCGCCCTTAGGAGAAAAATCCTTAAATCCTTCTTTGGAAAAGTTACCAAGAATGTTATGGATTAGGTTTAGAAATAATAGAGGAGATGGAGGATTTCTTGCTTGTGAAGATAGAGAATGTAAAGTTACAGCTGACGAAAGCGCATGGGCTGGATTTGGAAGAAGAAGAACAAGAACAATTGAAGCTTTAAAAAGTTCTATGAAAGAAAAATCTATTCATTAATAATAGTTTATTTTATTAATTATAAGAGCTAATAGACATTTCAGTATACAAATAAATCATCAAATACGTAATAAAGGCAAAGATATAAATATTTTGTTTAAAGCATAATATTTAAGTATCTACTAAAACTAAAGAACCTGATTTAAAATGGATTCACTAAATAATTTTTATAAGTATCTTGAAATAAATAAAAATCTATCCTCATACACGATCAGAAATTATTCGAATGATTTGAGTGATTTTTTTAAATTTATAAAAGAAAAAAATGTATCAAACATTGAAAAAATTAGCAAACTAATTATCAGAGAGTATCTTTCATCCCTAATAGAAAAAAAGTACCAGAAAAAAAGTATCGCAAGAAAGTTATCAATAATTAGGTCTTACTTTAGATATCTTAAATCTAAAAATATTATTACAGAAAATCATGCAGAACTAATACATGCACCTAAAAGTACTAAAACATTACCACAAATAATTGAAAAAGAAGAGATAAAAAAATTATTAGAAACTCCAAAATTTAATACAACTAATGGTGCAAGAGATAGTGCTATTTTAGAAATTTTTTATTCTACAGGAATTCGAGTTTCAGAAATGCATAACATAGATATTAATAATGTAGATTTTAATCAGCAAAACATAAGAATACTTGGTAAAGGATCTAAGTATAGGTTAGTTCTTTATGGAAATAAATGTCAAGAATCCCTACAAAATTACACTAGTTATTTTAGAAACAAACTAATACTAGACCCAAAAAATTCAAATGCTCTTTTCTTAAATAAATATGGCTCAAGATTATCAGTTAGGTCAATCCAAAGACTCGTAAAAAAATATATGCTAATTTCAGGTATAAGTAATAACGTGCATACACATTCTCTTAGGCACACATTTGCAACTCACCTAATCGAAGGAGGTGCAGATATAAAAGTAGTACAAGATCTACTTGGTCATGAAAGTCCAACAACCACACAAATTTATACTCATACTTCTGCAAAACATACAAAAGAAGCTTATTTTAAATCACACCCTAAAGCTAAATTGGATATCAAGTAATAAAAAAGTAATGAGAATTATAGGAGAATACATAATGAGGAATAAAAAAAATAATGTCTAAAAAAACTAAAAAAATTATTGTTATTAATGGACCAAATCTTAATAACTTAGGAAAAAGAAATAATAATTTGTACGGCAATGAAACATTGAAAGATATTGAAAATAAAATGCTAGAAAATGCGGAAAATTCCAGTCATGATCTATCATTTTTTCAATCTAACCATGAGGGAGCAATTGTTGATTTTATACAAACTATGAATAAAAATGATCTCTTAGGAATAATAATTAATGCCGGTGCCTTATCTCAAGTAGCTTACTCAATACTTGATGCATTAATAGATTTATCTCCTATTGAGTTTATAGAAATACATATTTCAAATGTTTATTCGAGAGAAGAGTTTAGACAAAAATCAGTATTTGCTAAATATGCTGCAGGGCAAATTTGCGGATTAGGATCTTACGGTTATATAGCGGCTATGAATTATTTTTTAATCAATAAAAATGAATAATACTAAATTTCCAAATAGAATTAAGAATTTAAGAAACTATCTTCATGAAGAAAAAATTGATGCCATAATCATTTCTAATGAGGAAAATAGATTTTATTTTTCAGGATTAAGAAGTTCTGCGGGATATTTATTTGTTACACTGAATGATCTATATTTATGCACCGACTTCAGATATACAGAGCTAGCAATTTCGCAAGCTCCTGGTTGGACAATAGAGCGCATAAACTCAAGATTTGATTGGTTACCAAAAATAATAAAAGATTGTAAAATATCTACATTAGCTTTTGAGGCTGAATTTACCACAGTGAATACTCATAAATTTTTAGAAAGTACAATTAATAATTCTAACCTAAAAATTTCTTTAATACCTACTTCTGATATTGCTATGAAATTTAGAGCAATAAAGGATGAAGAAGAAATTAATTTACTTATGAAAGCTATAGAAATAGGTGATAAAGCTTTTGAGTATACTGAAAAAAATATTCAAGTTGGTATGACTGAAACAGAAGTAGCTTGGATATTTGAAAAATCTGTTAGAGAGCAAAATGCTGAATCTATATCTTTTGATACCATAGTTGCATCAGGTAAAAATGCAGCTAGACCTCATCATGCTACCGGCGAATCTAAAATTGAGAGTAATTCTACAATAATAATTGATTGTGGCGCAAAATATCATGGTTATTGCTCAGATTTAACTCGAACAATTGTTTTAGGAGAAGCTAACGAAAAAATAAAAAAAATATATGATATAGTTCATATGGCTCAACTAGCAGCAATAGATTTAGTAAAAGTTGGAATGACCGGTGAAGAATGCGACAGTATAGCTAGAAAAATAATATCAGAGTCAGGTTATGGCGATTTTTTTGGACATAGCCTAGGCCACGGCGTAGGACTAAATGTTCACGAAAATCCTAATGTTGGTCCCAAATCGAAATATATTATTAAAAATAATATGCCATTTACGGTTGAACCCGGGATATATTTACAAGATTGGGGCGGAGTAAGAATTGAGGATATTGTAATTATAAGAGATAATATAACTCAAGTTCTTAGTAAAGCAAATAAAATAAATTTATAGGTAAGAAAACTATGACAATTTCCTCTGGTGAGATAAAAAGAAATATGACCATTTTACTTGAAGGTGAGGTTTATCAAATTCTTGATTGGCAACATAGACAAGCCCCAAAAGCCCCGCCCACCCTAACGCTAAAAGTAAGGAATATTTTAACAGGAAATGTCTATGAAAAAAAATTACAAGGTAACCAAAAATTAACACGTGCAGAAACTGATAATATTTCCGCTCAATATTTGTACCAAGACGATACATACTATTGCTTCATGGATAACGCAACATTCGAGCAACTAAATATTGATAAGAGTATAATTGCTGATAACATAAAATTTATCTCAGAAGGTGATAACGTTGAATTAATTATGTTTAATGGAAATGCACTTGCTATAGAGCTACCTCCTTCAGTTATTTTAGAAATAGGACAAACTGATGTAGGATTAAAGGGTGATACCCAAAGTGGGGCAAACAAACCAGCAACAACAATTACGGGATTAACACTACAAGTCCCATTATTCGTTAATACTGGTGATAAAATTAACGTAAATACGACTACTGGTGAATATACTGGTAGAGCAGATTAGAGATATGAATGAACCTTCAGTTTTTTCTGTCAGCGATGTTAATGAAATAATCAAACAAACTCTTCAAGAGCATTCTTTACTATCAAATGTTAGTGTTGTTGGAGAAGTCTTCGGTTATTCACAGCCAGATTCTGGTCATAAATATTTTACACTCAAAGATGATCATAGCCAGATTAGGTGTGTGATGTGGAGGAGTAAATATAATGAAACTAACAGCGGCGGGAACTTTATCATTGAAGGATCAAAAATAATCTGCAAAGGTTATTGCAATATTTATGAAGTAAATGGTCAACTACAGCTTTATGTAAGCAGAGTTAAAGCAGAAGGTGAAGGATCACTTCAGGCAGCATTTGAAGAATTAAGAGTAAGACTGGAAAAAGAAGGTTTATTTGATGAATCAAGAAAAAGAAACTTACCTGGATTTCCAAAAAAAATTGTCGCAATAACTTCTTCTACTGGTTCGGTCATCCAGGATATGAAAAATGTATTGAGTCGTAGATATCCAATCGGAGAACTTTTACTAATTCCAGTCTCAGTACAGGGTGAAAATTCAGTCAATGATATCTGTGATGCTTTTCAGATAACTAACAATATATCTGACTTAGATGTAATAATATTAGCCCGTGGTGGTGGTTCTATTGAAGATTTATGGTCTTTCAATGATGAGCGTGTAGCTAAAGCTATATATGGGTCTAAACACCCAGTTATCAGTGCAATAGGACATGAAACTGATTTTACAATTTCTGATTATGTGGCAGATTATAGAGCCCCTACTCCATCTGTAGCAGCAGAGATTGTAGCCCCTAATATGCCAAATGTTATTAATAATATTAATGAAAAAATAAGTACTGGTGAAAGCTTATTAGAAAAAAAACTAAATGAGAAATTTTACCGGATAGATATAAACCTAGAAAAAATAAATAATAATTATCCTAATTTTTTAGAACTGAGAAAAAATATTAATAATTTAATATCAAGTGTAGATTTTATGTTAAGTAATACGATTCAATCAAAAAAAGAAAAAATTAAAAATATTAAAAATTCTATTAGCATATTAAATCCAAAATTAACATTAAAGCGTGGGTTTGCTTTAGTTAGGAATAAAAATGGTAAAATCGTAGATAAGACCTCTACTATAAGCTTAGGCGAGCGCTTAAGTTTTGAATTATCGGATGGATCCGCAATTACTGAAGTAAAGGAAATAAGTAAAGATGACAAATAAAAATGAATCTTCTTTTGAGGCTAAAATTGAAAAAATTGAAGAAATAATAGATAGCTTACAATCTAGTAAGGTTGGAATTGACGACTCATTAATTCTTCTTGAAGAGGCCCAAAATCTTGCGATTGAGTGTAATAAAATTTTATCTAACGCAGAATTAAAATTTTCAGAGCTCAGAGAAAAATTTTCATCTAATGATAATTTAGAAAAAAATTAATATGAAAATTGGATGGTTCACATCAGCTGGAGGAGAGGGATCTTTAGGATTATTTAAATCTACATTAAATGCCATAAATAAAAGAAAAATTAATGGTTCAATTGACTTTGTATTTATTAATAAGGATTATGGAGAAAATATAAATAGTGATAAATTTATGGAAATTGTGCAACATAATAAAATTCCTCTAATCACCCTTTCATCAAAAAAATTTAAAGAATCTAATAATAATAAAAATTGGTCTGAACTAAGATCAAATTTCGATCATGAAATTATAAATATGTTAAATGATTATATTCTAGATATAGCTGTTCATGCTGGTTATATGTTAATTGCTCCATTATTATGTAAACATTTCATGACAATTAATATACACCCTGCTCTTCCAGGAGAAACCATTGGTACATGGAAAAAAGCAATATGGGATGTTATTGAACAAAGATTATATGAAACTGGCGCTATGGTACATATTTCAACTGAGAAAGTGGATGAGGGTCCAGTTTTAAGTTTTGGTAGATACAGCTTAAGTGAAGAAAAATTTATATCCGAGTGGAAAAAAATAGAAAGACTACCAATTAAAGAGATTAAAGATAAATATGGAGAAGATTTATCTTTATTTAATCTAATTAGACAAAAAGGTCTAGTTTTTGAAAGAAAATTACTTACAGAAACATTAGTAAGGATTTCAAATAATCAAATTAGTCTAAAAAATACTAAACCTGTAGATTTATCAACATCATTATCATAATTATTATGCAGCAACATTATGATTATCTCTTGGCAGAAGAATATCTATTCGACTACCTTCAGAATCATAGATCATAGGCCACAAATTTTCTTTAATAGTTTCTTCATTAATAACACATTTTTTTGCATTTTCCATATTAGGTAATTCGAACATAACATCAAGCAATAATTCTTCGATTATAGATTTTAATCCTCTAGCACCAGATTTTCTTTCTATTGCCATTTCTGCAGTAATTTGAAGGGCAGATTCAGTAAATTTCAAATCAACACCGTCTAATCCAAATAATTTAGCATATTGCTTCACTAAGCGGCATTTTTTGGTTCTATAAGCACTTGCTTCAATTGTTCAATAGATAAATCTGATAAACCAACTACAAGTGGAATTCTTCCTATAAATTCTGGTATGAAACCATATCTGAGTAAGTCTCTTGTTTCTAGTAATTCAAAGTCCTTGGAACTTTCTTTAACTATTTTATTAGAAAAACCAATTGAAAATTTCTCTTTATTTACTCTTTCGTTTATTACCTCTTCAATTCCATCAAATGCTCCACCAAGTATAAATAAAATATTTGATGTATCTATCTGTAAAAAATCTTGATGAGGATGTTTTCTTCCTGGTTGAGGTGGCACATTCACTAGAGCTCCTTCCAGAATTTTTAGTAGAGCTTGTTGAACGCCTTCTCCAGAAACATCACGGGTTATAGAAGGATTGGCAGATTTTCTTGAAATCTTATCAATTTCATCGATGTATATAATTCCTTTTTCAGCCTTCTTTATATCAAAATTTGCGCTTTGTATCAATCTTAACAATATATTTTCAACATCTTCTCCTACGTAACCAGCTTCTGTCAAAGAAGTTGCGTCTGCAATAGCAAAGGGAACATCTAATATTTTTGCTAATGTTTGAGCAATATATGTTTTTCCACATCCTGTTGGACCTACTAATAAAACATTCGACTTTTGTATTTCTACATCTTCTTGTTTTTTTTCTTTTACATCAGCCCATATTCTTTTATAGTGATTATATACACCTACAGATAAAACTTTTTTAGCTCTATTTTGACCAATAATATATTCATCAAGCAACTTAAACATTTCCTTCGGTGTTTTGGGTGATGAAATATTACTTTCACCTTCATCATCAATAGAAATAATTTCATTGCATTTTTTTACACAAGAATCACAAATAAATATTTTATTAGGACTAGCAATTAATCTTGATACATTATCTTGAGATTTTCCACAAAAAGAGCATAATAAATTCTCTAAATCTTCATTTTTTTCTGACATAGGATAACCTTCTATTTTGATGGCAGTGAATCAGCAGACAACACTTCATCAACTAAACCATATTCAGTAGCCTGTTCTGCATTTAGCCAAAAATCACGATCCGAATCTCTTGCAACTCGTTCATAGGATTGACCCGTATGATCAGCAATAATTTGTCTTAATCGATCTTGAATTCTTAATGTTTCTCTTGCATGAATTTCAATATCAGAAGCTTGCCCTTGTGTACCGCTTAATGGTTGGTGCATATGAATTGTAGAAATAATTTGGCATAGCATAGCGTTTACCTGCAGTACCTGCAGTGAGTAGTACAGTACCCATACTTGCACAAAGGCCTACAGAAAATGTAGCAACATCACATGGTACATATTGCATTGTATCGTAAATAGCCATACCAGAGTATACCTCTCCACCAGGTGAGTTTATATATAGATTAATATCTTTTTCAGAATCTTCTCTTGCTAGAAATAAAATCTGAGCAACAATTAAATTTGCTATTTGGGCATTTATTGGCGTTCCTAAAAAAACTATCCTTTCTTTTAGTAGCAATGAATATATATCATATGCTCTCTCTCCTCTAGCACCACTTTCTATAACCATTGGAACTATGCTTTGAGGAATTCCTTGTAATAACTTATCTGTATTTTGATTTTCATTCATATTAACACTCATTTCCTTTACTTAACTTTTTTAGATTTTTTTGTTTTAGAAATTGTTTTTTTATTTGACAAAGAAATTAAATCATCAATTCCCTTTTGTCTTTTAATATTTTCTCTAACAGATTCACGTACATTTTCAGAGTTAAAATCCATTCCCTTATATTGTGGATTGGTTTTTAATAAATCAATTTCCTTATTAATATCTTTATCAGAAACATTAATTTTTTTATTTTTAGTATATTCTTCTAAAACTAACATTTTTTTTATGTTTATTTCTGAAGTTTTTTTTGTTTCTTCTAAAATTTCTTCTCTTGATTTACCTACACCACTCAAGTATTGATCATAATTAATATTATACTGAGAAAATTGTTTCTCTTGTTCTTCCATTGAATTATTTGCACTTTGCTCAATTATCATAGGGGAAATTTCAAATTTAGAATTTCCAATCATATAATCTAGAATTTTATCTTCAAGAATTCTTTTCAGATTTTCTTCTGATCTTAATTTTAAATTTTGCTTAATTCGACTCTTAAATTCTTTTACTGTAGAAATATCTTGAGCTATAGATGAAACAAATTTATCATCTAAGTTTGGAAGTACTTTCTCTTTTACTGAAAAGATTTCTACATCAAATAAAGATTGTTTTTCTGAGAATTTTTTTTCAAAGTAGTCTTTTGGAACCTCTAGTTTAAAACTTTTTTTATCTCCAGCAACTAAACCAATAATTTTTGATGAAAAACCTAATAAAGGATTAGGAGAATTTTCCTCAAGTGGGAAGTCAGATTTATCTGAGTTAAGAAATTCTTCTCCATCTATGGAACTTTTGTAAGTTAAATTTACCATATCTCCATATTTTGATTTTCTTTTTACATCATCCCATTTTGATTGCGAATCAAGTATCTGAGTAATTTGATTATCAATATCTTTTTTTGTTATATCTTCGGCCTTGTCTGCAAACTTCATTTTTGCCAAACTTCCAATTTTCACCGTAGGAATCAATGCAACAATAGCATCAATTTTTAGTGGCTCACGTTCAACTATTGAAACACGTGGAGTAGTATTTGCTATAGATATCTCGGTATTTTGCAAAACATCTCCTACTGCCTTAGGAATCAATGTTTCTAAGGATTCTTCCATTAAGTATTCTCTACCTACAAATTGTTCGACAATTTTATATGGAGCTTTACCTTTTCTGAAACCTGGGATGTTCAACCTATTTGCAATTTTCTTATAAGCAATCTTTAAGTGATTATCAGTAAATTTCTCACCAACCGAAATATGGAAAATCACCTGATTATCTTTGTCATCTTCGTGTGTAAATTTTATATCGTTCAAGGAATTAGTCAATTTTTTCACCTCTACTTAATTGTACATTGAGAATTAAATTATAACTACAAAAATATATCACACTTCTGGTTCATCAGGTAAATCTAGGGTTATAAATAATTCTTGAAGCTGTTCATCAGAAATTTTATTTGGAGAGTCAAACAACGGATCTTGTGCAGATTGAGTTTTGGGAAAAGCAATTACCTCTCTAATAGCTTTTTCTCCAGCAAGAGTCGCAACAAATCTATCTAAACCTAACCCCATCCCACCATGAGGTGGAGCACCATATGAAAAAGACTTTATTAATTGGCCAAACCTATCATTAATTTCATCTTCTTTATACCCAATAATATTAAATACTTTTTTTTGTATAGCTGGGTCATGTATTCTAATGCTACCTGAGCCCATTTCCATACCGTTACAAACAAGGTCAAAAAGATCAGCATGGACTTTACCTGGATCCGATTCAAGATATTTTAGATGTTCTTTTTTTGGTGAAGAAAAAACATGATGAGCTGGCTCCCATTTTTTCATATCTTCATCCCATTCAAATAAAGGAAAATCATAAACCCAAGCAAAGATAATTTCTTCCTTATTGTATAAACTCAACTTTTCTCCTAAAAAATTTCTTAAATTCGAAAGAACTGTATTTACTTTATTTTCTTTATCTGCGACTAATAAAATAAGATCTCCAGGTTTAGCTGACATTTTTGCAGACAATTCTTTAATTACTGATGTAGAAAGAAATTTCTTCAAGGGAGATTTATAATTATCTTCTGAAAGATTTTCTATTGAATCTAAAGTATCGTCTAAAGCTATATGTACTAACCCTGAAGCTCCACTGGATTTAGCTAAATCTATTAGCTCATCTGTTTTTTTTCTATCATATTTTCCAGCTTCTGGAGCAACAATTCCCCTTATTGTACCTCCCTGATTTAGTACATTATTGAAAACATTAGATTCTGTATTTTTAAGTATCTCTGAAACGGTGATTAATTCCATTCCAAATCTTAGGTCTGGTTTATCTGTACCGAATCTTTCCATAGATTCTTTGTATGATAATCTTACAAAATCTTTAGTTGATTGCTTATATTTATTACCTAAAATTTTTTTAGTCACATCTTTATATAAACCCTCAACCAAAAACATAACATCATTTTGATGAACAAAAGACATCTCTAGATCCAGTTGGGTATGCTCAGGTTGTCTATCAGCTCTTAAATCTTCATCTCTAAAACATCTAGCTATCTGAAAATATCTATCAACTCCTGAAACCATTAATATTTGCTTTAATTGCTGTGGCGACTGAGGGAGTGCATAAAACTTGCCAGCATGAATACGACTGGGTACAACATAATCTCTAGCACCCTCAGGTGTACTCTTAAGTAATATTGGAGTTTCGATATGAGTAAAATCTTTGTCCGATAGGTAATCCCATATTAATTTGGTAATTTTGTGTCTAAGAGTAAATAGCTTTTGCATTTTAGGTCTTCTTAGATCAATAAATCTGTATGCTAATCTAGTTTGATCGTCCACATCTATTTCATCTGATATTTCAAAAGGAGGTGTTTCAGATTTATTCAAAATGTTTATTTCATTAGCCTGCAATTCTACTAAACCAGTTGAAATAGATTGATTTTCTGCTCCAGAAATTCTTTTTACAATTTCTCCAGTTATTTGAACCACCCATTCGGATCTAAGATTAGAAGCTATATCATGAGCTTTAGATGAAACTTCAGGATTAAACACCGTCTGTAATATACCAGTCTTATCTCTAAGATCAATAAAAATTAAATTACCGTGATCTCTGCGCCTGTTGACCCATCCAGCTACAGTAATTTTCGATCCTACATGAGAACTATTTGGTTCTCCACAATTTTTATTCTTATACACTCTTTTTTATCACCTTTATAATTTTTCTTTTTTAAATAAAGTTTATAAAATAATTATTTTAAAATACCAAATTGTCTTTTCATTACCTGCAAATTTACAAAAGTTTCTGTTCTTCTTACACCTTCAATTGCTCCAATTTCAATTCTAATAAAGCGACCTAATGCTTCGGGGTTAGCTAATGTCACCCAAACGAATACATCATAAGTACCAGTGGTCATGGCAACCCATCTAGTATGATCTAATTTAGCTACTTTATTTGCTGCATTTTCAACTTGGTCAGGATCTATTTGGATACCAATCAAAGCCTCAGACTCATATCCAAGTTTTGAAGGATCTGGTAAGGCAACAACATTTATTATTTCATCACCAATTAATTTCTTTAATCTTCTTCGTACAGTGCCCTCACTTACACCAGATTCTCTAGCAATAAAAGCGTTGGATGCTCTCCCATCCTTTTCAAGTTGGCTGATTATGCTTTTATCTAATTCATCCATATTTATTTTCACCCTTGCTTAAACTAATTTATTACAATTATATCTAATTAATAAAGAAAAAAATTTATAATACATTATTTTTTTACGCTTTCAACAATTTTACAACGAAAAAAACTAAAAAAAAATTTATCGAAATTAATTTTTTAATCGAATTTTATCATTATACTTATTTACGTTTTATTCTATTGGTTATAAAATAATAGAAAATAACAATCAAGCAAAATATTGCTTTCTGGGAAAATTATGGTCACAAATAAAAATATTATTAGCTTCACTGATGCTGCTAAGTTAAAAATAGAAGAAGTTCTTAAAGAACAAGCTACTGAAAATCATTACTTAAGGATAGCTGTCAACAATAACCCTATGGGTGGAATAGAATATGTTTTTGGTTTAGAAGAAAAACCAAATGATTTAGATAATGTTATCGAAGATCCAGTACGAACATTAATTGATAAAGAGAGTGCTCCATTAGTTGAAGGGTCTAGCGTAGATTTTGTAGAGGGATTTGAAAGATCTGGTTTTGTAATTTCAAACCCTAACTTTCAACAAGAAGGATGTGGATGCGGAAATGGTGGTGGAGGATGTGGATGTGGCGGTGGCGGTGGCGGTGGATGTGGTAGCGGTGGCGGTGGATGTGGCGGTCACTAAAATATAAGTAATAAAAATTTCTAAGAAATTTTTATAAAATACATAATATGATATTGCTATGTTATACATTAAAACTATATTATGTATGTTATAGATTAGTAATAACTACTCAATTAATTGGAGGAACAGTTTGACTTTTATTATTGGTAAATCCTGTGTGGGAGTTATGGATGGAGCTTGCGTTGAGGTTTGCCCTGTAGATTGTATATACTCAAAACCTGGAGACACTCAACTATTTATTAATCCAGATGAATGCATTGACTGTGCTGCATGCGAACCTGTTTGCCCTGAAAATGCAATTTTTGACGAAGGTGATGTACCCGATGACCAACAAGAATTTATAAAATTAAATTATGATTATGATTATGATTCATCTGAGCCAGGAGCTAATGCATAAAAATATATATTATGCAAAATGATTCAACTAAAATAAATTTAGATAATAGTCAAATTTTTTGTACTCACTGTGGTGTAGAAAATGCAAATAATGATTACGGATGCGGTCGTTGTGGTGAAAAACTTATCAAGCAACCTGATGTTGAAAAAACTAGTCTAAGTAAAATCATTTGTAATGAATGCAAAAATTTTGATTATGTTAACTCTTTCTACTGTTGGTTTTGCGGGGTGGAGTTTACATCTAAAAATAAAAAACTATTCGTTGAGCCAGTTATTAGTAATCAAGATAAGAATGAAAATAAAAAATCTTCTTATGTAAAGCGAACGGTATCCTCTGATTACAAAAACAATAATTCTGGAGATAAAAAATCAGATGTTCCAAAAGAGATCAAAGGATGGAATTGGGCAGCATTCTTAATACCGCCACTATGGGGATTATTTTCTGGAGTACCAATAGCAATTATTATGTTAGGGCTCTATCTTCCAATTTTTTCAGATGAAATGAGAGTAATAGCATTGATTGTCGGTAGTATATTTTTGGGTTTTAGAGGAAATGAACTTGCCTGGAAAGGCAAAAAATGGAAATCTGTTGAGCATTTCAAAAAAGTTCAAAAAAAATGGCTGTCATGGGCAGTAACACTAAACATTATATATTTAATTTTTATTTTATACTCAGGAAGTTTATCTAGCTAAGCATATTTAATTTATCTAGCATACCCCATTTGTCTGAATGATTATTTATTAGATATAAAATTCTATTTTTATAATCAAAAGTATTAATATCACTTACGGTCATAATCGCTGCATCTTCTTTATTATTTGAATAATAAAATTTTCTTATACCAACTTTATGAAAACCGAATTTTTTATATAATTCTATTGCTTGGAAATTTGATTGTCTTACCTCAAGCGACATAGATTCTCCACCATTATTAATTACACTAACAATAGCATAAATTAATAATAACTCTCCAAGTCCTTTGCCACGCTCAAATTCTCTAACCGCAAAAGTAGATATATATGACTCCTTTGGATAAAACCATATACCTATAAATCCTGAAATAAAATCATCTTCTATAGATTGATTAAATCTTATTGAGAAAATACTACTAAACTTAAATAATTTTTTTACTGTTTTAATAATTCTATTATTATTTTGAATAATGTTTCTTACCAGTAAAAGATGGTATTTATTTTCATATTTTAGTTCAGTATTAAATGATACAGAATGACTATCCTCATTAAAAACTTGCTCTTCAAGTTTAGTAATCTCATTGGAATCTTCTTTTACAGCTAGTCTTACTTGATAGTTTTTTTTTATATTTAAAAGAATGTTTTTCATAAAAATCAAAAAAATGTGTATTAATTTCTATTATATTTACTAAATTGATTTATGTAAAAATTGACTTAAGTTATAAAATATATATCCAAAGAAATTTACACCAAATGATAGTCAAAAATCAAACTATTTCTGCAAGACCATTAAAAAACAATGACTCTTTCAAAGTTTTTTTTAGAATTATCAAAATGTCTTTCAAGTATAAATGGCGTCTATTTTTTGGTGTATCAGCTATATTTTTTTCGAGTGCATTTTCATTATATATACCATTATTATTAGGAAACGCAGTAGATGCTGCTAATAATTTACTAAGTAGTGACTCAGGTGAAATATCCACAGTTAACGATTCTAAAAACCATTTATACTTTATATGTTTTTTGTTACTCCTATCTTCAATAGGAAGAGGTACATTTGCGATGGTTCATGTTTATTTTGGAGAATCAATAGGACAACATATCGGTTATGAGCTCCGAATGATGTATTATGAAAAATTACAAAGATTATCTTTTAGTTATCATGCAGGTGTTCATACTGGGGACTTAATCACTCGAGGAATATTAGATGTTGAAGGTATAAGAATGTTTGTTCAAACAGCAATATTGAGAGTAATTTTTCTTACTTCATTAATTGGTACAGGAACATTTTTAATGATTAAAACTAATCCAATTTTAGGATTAATAAGCTTGAGTTTTGTTCCTTTTGTAGCATGGAAAGCAACTTCTGCAAGGTTGAAACTCCGTTCAAACTGGTATGCATTACAAGATAAACTTTCAGTTTTAACAAAAACCATGGATGAAAACTTGGGGGGTATTAGAGTTGTACGAGCATTTTCTGCAGAAGAATTTGAAATGAAAAAATATAAAGTCATTTCAGATGAAGCCCTTAAATTATCTAATGATCAAGTAAAAATAAGATCACAAAGCATATCTCTAATTAGTACCGCTTTTTTTATTTCTATGGGTCTCGTTTTATTAGTTGGTGGTAGACAAGTAATGAATGGCACTATAACTCCCGGAGAATTAACTCAATTTCTGGCATTTATGAGTATCCTATTAGACCCAGTCAGACAAATTGGTTTAATGATTAATGGATTCGCAAGAGGGTCTGCGTCAGGAGGTAGATTATTTGCAATACTAGATTTAGAACCAAATATTCATGATGAAGTAAACGCAAAAAATGTTATTGTAGAAAAAGGAAGACTTGAATTTAGGAATGTCAGTTTTACTTATGAAGGCGATAATCATGAAACAATTCATAACGTAAGCTTTACAATTAATCCTGGTGAAACTCTAGGCATAGTTGGGCCTCCAGGTAGTGGTAAATCAACAATAGCTCATCTTATTCCTAGGTTTTATGACCCTAATGGTGGTTCAATATTAATAGATGATATAGATATTCGTAATTTCACCCTTGAATCTCTAAGGCATGCAGTATGTGTCGTTGAACAAGATACATTTATGTTTACAGCTTCTATAGAGCATAATATAGCATATGGAAATCCCTGGGCTCCAGATGACCGAGTAGAAAAATCTACTCATCATGCTCAACTTGCTGAATATATTGAAAGATTACCAGAAAAATATAAAACTCTTGTTGGAGAGAGAGGTGTTTCTCTTTCAGGAGGGCAGAGACAAAGACTATCAATAGCTAGATCTGTAATGATGGATCCAAATATTATTATTTTTGACGATTCAACAGCAGCAATTGATGCTGGTACTGAAAGAAAAATCAGAGAAGAATTGAAAAATCTAACTTCTAAAACAACAACAATTATTATTTCTCACAGATTAAGTTCTTTAATGCATGCAAATAAAATTTTATTCCTTGAAAGAGGTAGAATTATTGAGTCTGGTAGCCATAATGAATTATTAGAATTAAAAGGCCAATACGAAGATTTATATAATCTACAAAATAAAGCAAGAGGTAAAATGTGAGTATAAAACAATTCGATGAAAGAAGTCATGAAATACCACCTAAAGCTTCTGTAGTTCTTGCTTCTAATCTTGAAGAAGAGGTATTCAGTGAAAAATTTAATGGTGATGTAATAAGAAGATTTTTTAGTTATGTAAAGCCTTATAAAAAACAACTCATTCCGGCACTTATTGCAGTGATTATTTTTACCATTACATCAATCTCAATCCCTCTAATAATTAAAAATGTTTTTGATTCTACCTTATCTGGAGATAATAATAATGTTAATTTACTTTATTTATTCGTAGCTGGTTTCTTTGTTGCAATTACATTTAATTTTGTCTCAAATTATCTTCAAGAAATATTAGTTGGTAGAGTTGCTGAACATATACTTTTTGATATGAGAACTGCAATGTATGAGCACTTACAAAGAGTTTCTTTATCATTTATGGACAAAACTGAAAGTGGAAAATTAATGTCTAGATTACAAGGAGATGTGGCTGCACTACAGGAGTTTCTTCATACAGCGGTGTTCGCTATTGGTGATTTTGTGTTAATTATTGGAATCATTGTAACTATGCTTTGGTTAGATTTCAGACTGGGATTATTAACAATGATTGTTATACCTGCACTATTATTAGTAAGGATAATTTGGATTCCATTCGCAAGAAGTGCATTTCTCAAAGCAAGAATAACTTCTTCAATTGTGAGCGGAGCCTTAGCAGAAAATATAAATGGAGTCAGAGCAGTACAAGGAATGACGAGAGAATATGTAAACTATGATCTTTTTGACCTAAGAGCAAGAGAAAATTTAAGGGCGGCATTAAAAGCTTCAAAAATTGGTGTAATTATGCTTCCAACTGTTGATTCACTTAGCGGTATTGCTAGAGGAATAGTTGTCATAGTTGGAGGTATATTTGTTTTGAATGGAGAAATCGAAACTGGAGTTATGGTTGCATTTGTATTATTTATTCAAAGATTTTTTGATCCAATTAGAGCCTTAACAATGCACTATAGTGTTTTACAAAGGGCCATGGCATCTGGAGAAAGAATTTTTGAAGTTATTGATGTACCTGTTGAAATCACTGATAAGGAAGATTCTATTATTATGGATGATTTAGAACCTTCAATAGAATTTAATAATGTAACTTTTGGCTATCTTCAGAATCAACCAATATTAAAAAATATAAATTTTAAAATCAAACCTGGTCAAACTGTCGCTTTAGTAGGTCCAACAGGTTCAGGAAAAACTTCAACAACAGCACTAGTGCATAGATTTTATGAAATTTGGGAAGGAGAAATTAAAATCGGAGGGACAAATATTAAAGATATAAAATTAGAATCATTAGGAAATAATGTTTCTATGGTTTTACAGGAGCCATTTTTATTCTCAGGTAGTATTTTAGAAAATATAATTTATTCAACGAAAAATATTTCATTCGAAAAAGTAGTAGATGCTGCTAAAGCTGTAGGAGTTCATGATTATATTATGGAATTACCAAATAAATATGAAACACAGCTTGAGCAAAGAGGAGAAAATCTTTCAATTGGACAAAGGCAATTAATTTCTTTTGCTAGAGCAATTGTTAGAGATTCTAAAATCATAATACTTGACGAAGCAACAGCAAATATCGACTCATATACAGAAATGCAAATTCAAAATGCATTAAAAGTTTTGTTAGAAGGTCGAACTGCTTTGGTGATTGCACATAGACTAGCTACTATAAGGGGAGCTGATAAAATTATAGTACTGCAAAATGGTGAAATTATCGAACAAGATACTCATGATAAACTTATTAGCAATAAAGGACTATACTATAGTCTTTCATCACTTAATTATTCCTCATTTGATGATATTCCAGATCATATAATAAAAAAAATAACAGGTGAATCCTCAAGCACATAATAAAGATCACATATTAATCTTATTCAAAAAAGTTTTTTTGAATAAGATTATCAATAGGAGGAGTCATTCCCAAATGGTTAAAGGCTTCCCTGGTACATTTCCTACCCTGTGGAGTTCTTATGATAAAACCAATTTTCAACAAGTAAGGCTCAACTACATCTTCTAATGTTTGTTGATCTTCATTTATTGTTGCTGCCAAAGCTTGAATGCCTGCAGGTCCACCTTTATAGTTTTTTAATAACGTTTCCAAATAAACTCTATCTAGTCGATCTAAACCTAAATTGTCTATCCCTTCAATTTCAAGAGCTTCAGATGCTATATTTCTATTGATTTTTCCGTCATGCTTTACTTGTGAATAATCTCTTACTCTTTTTAATAATCTATTAGATATTCTAGGAGTCCCCCTAGATCTATTAGCTATTTCATTTGCACCTTCTTCATTAATATTAACGTCTAAAATCTTCGCTGATCTCATAACAACATCCGAAAGTTCTTCGATAGAATAATAGTCTAGATGATAAGAAAGACCAAATCTCTCTCTTAGTGGTGCGCTAAGCATTCCTACTCTAGTTGTAGAACCTATAAGAGTAAACTGACTTAAAGGTAAATTAATTGTTTTTGCAAATGCCCCCGAACCTGTAACAAAATCTACTCGAAAATCTTCCATTGCAGAATAAAGATATTCTTCAACACTTGTAGATAATCTATGAATTTCATCAATAAATAATATATCACTATTTTTTAGATTAGAAAGTAGACCTACAACATCTGCAGGTCTTTCAAGAGCAGGACCTGAAGTATGAAAAAGCTTGGCATCCATTTCATGAGCAATAATATGAGCAATTGTTGTTTTACCAAGTCCTGGAGGACCATGAAATAATGAATGATCAAGGGTATCTTTTCTTTCTTTACTAGCCTTTACTGCTATAGAGATACTTTCTACCACACTTTTTTGACCAACATAATCAGAAAATTTTCTAGGTCTTAAACTTTGTAAAATTTTCTCATCTTCTTTTACAGAAGAATTATTTTTGTTAGAGATATTTTTTGATTCAATAATTTTCTCTCTAGCATTATTATTTTTTTCTTTGGACAAAATCTACCTTTTCATTTTGATATATTAGATTTAAATACTTCTCTCAGTAACTCTTGAAGATCATCCTCGCATAGAGAATTTCTTGATACTGCTTCTTGAACCTGGCTCTGAGCTTCTGGTAACCTGTAACCCAAACTAACTAATGCATCTATACCTTCAGAAACTACAGTTTGAGATAATTTTTTACTAGACTCGAGAGTTACTTCATCATAATTGTCATTCCTATATAGTGCTGTCTGTGTTACTTTGCCTTTCAAAGTTGCAATAATTTTTTGTGCTGCTCTTGAGCCAATGCCAGGTAACTTTTGAAGAGATATTACATCCTCTGTTTCAATTGCCAATGCTATATTTGAAGCAGCAAGAATTAATGCATTAGCTGCCTTCAAAGGACCTATTCCTTCGACTTGTATCAATTTTTCAAAAAAATCTTTTTCTGTTGGATGCCTAAAACCTACTAATACAGGCTTTGGCTGCCTCTCTGTTACATGATAATAAACTTCAAGCTCAATATTGGACCCTTTTTCAATATTATCCGAAATCAGTGATTGATAAACGTATACCGGAAGATTAACATCATATCCAATTCCATTATTATCTATAGTGATAACTGATGGATCTTGTGTTATTTTGCGTACTTTACCTGAAATAAAACTAATCATAAATTTAAATTGATTTTTCTATCATCATACCATGACATATCGCAATAGAAAATGCATCTGCCATATGTTCATTTTTAATTATATTTGACTCACCCAAATAATCAGAAACTGCAAGTTTTATTTGTTCCTTAGAAGCCCCTCCAAATCCCGTAATCATATTTTTAGCCTGAGTTGGTTGATAATTGAAAACAGGAATATTGAACTCACCGACTGCAACAATAGCTGCACCCCTAGCATGCCCTAATAAAATAGCAGTTTTGACAAATCTAGACCTTGAATGCAGCTCTTCAATTGCAACACTATTTGGAGAAAATTCTTCTACAATCTCTTTTATGACTGAGTAAATAGAATATAGCCTGGTCTCTAAAGGCTGATTTGCTTTAGTCCTAATTACTCCACCCTCAAGTGATTTATAATTTCCGTTTCCCACCTCGATTAATCCATAACCAGTATTTGTTAATCCAGGGTCAATTCCAAGAATTTTCAAAATTATGCTCCAAAAAATAAAATAATTAGTTTTATTTTACGATTATCCCATTATAAACTCTAAATTATTATGGCAAATAATAACAGGTTAAGTATCAATTTAAAATAAATGAAAAATAAAAACGAAAATTTTTTTTATCTCAATCTTTCAAGTCTAGTAACTGGAGAAGTGGGCGATACAAAAAAAGAAATAATTAAAGAAGAAAGCTTATTCACATCTGATGAAATTTTTAATAATATATTTGCCGAGATTAATTTTATACGAGCTACAAACACTATTATTGCCATGGGAAAAATCAGTGCCAAAATTAAAATAATTTGCAGTAGGTGTACTAAAGAAATGATTCAGAATATAAAATCAAATTTTGAAGAAGAATATTTTCTATTTAATAAAGTTATTATAGATTCA
>JBJKVF010000004.1:0-156615 GCA_045562755.1 Dehalococcoidia bacterium | reverse complement strand
TTAATGAATCAGGTACTATAACCCCCAATCTAAGCAGTATTGAACACTTAGAAAATAATAAAAATAAAATTGATTTGATAAGATATTTAAAACAATATTATAATCATGACGATGTTCTCATAGAGTCATACGGACAAAGTTATAGTAATAATAATATTATTCCTTCTGAGTCTCGTATTCCTACCGTTTTAGGCTGGATTGGACACGAACTTCAGTGGAGAAGTAATCAAGAAGAAGTATTAGACAGAGAGAAAGACATTAATACTTTTTATGAAACTGATGATATTAATCAGATAAATAATATCATCAATAAATATTCAATAACTATAATTATTTTAGGGCCAAATGAAATTGAAAAATATAATTTGTATAATTTACAAAATTTTTTAAGAATTTCAGAAATAATATATGAAAATGATGAATTTAAACTACTTGAGGTTTTTTAGTTTTGAGTAATAAAAATATTAAAAAAAGAAATATTGGTGGTTATTGGATCAATGATTCAAATGATCAATATGAATTTTCTATTAGAAAAATATTTAATAAGGATTTTTTATTTTATCTAATTTTTATTCTAATTTTTGTTTTTTCTCTATACTTGAGATTATATTCACTTGGTGATAGAGCTATACATCATGACGAAAGCCTTCATGGTTATTTTTCACATCAAATGTATATCGGTAATGGTTATGAACATAATCCATTAATGCATGGTGTGTTTCTTTTTCAATTAGTATCATTATCATTTTTTATTTTTGGTGATTCTGAGTTTTCATTACGTTTCCCAATGGCTTTGATAGGTTCATTGATGATATTTTTGCCAATTCTTCTTAGAGATAGAATTGGGTCAATTGGGGCAATTTTATCCTCAATAATGATAACTTTATCACCTTCTATTCTATATTTTAGTCGATTTGCCAGAAATGATATTTTTATGCTTTTTATTTCTTTGTTATTAGTAATAGCAATGTGGAAGTATTTTACAGACAAACAATCTAAATGGCTATATTTATTTTCAATTTTTTTAGCTTTAGGTTTTTTAACAAAAGAAACACAATATATTTTTGTAATGATTATATCGATTTATTTATTAATTATAGATAAAGAAAATATAAAAAATTGGCTATTTGGAAAAATACCACTTACGTCTATATCAATTTTTGGAAAATTTTTAATTTTTGTAATGATATTATCCATTCCAATGTTTTCTGCTGGTTTTTCTATATTTCAAAATGTGTTTAATTTAACTCTAGCAAACAATAATACCAGTATATTAACACCCATTGGTCTTCCTGAATCTAATGGCCAATTAGTTGCTATTATAATTACATTTTTATTATTAATTTTTTCATTATTTACATCTTTATTATTTAATAAAAAAATATTTTTTATACCCTTCATTATTTTTATTAGTTTAATTTTTTTATTCTATTCAAACTTTTTGTCAAATTTATCAGGTATCTCAACTGGTGTTTGGCAATCCTTAGGCTATTGGATTGCTCAACAAGATGTAGCTAGAGGTAGCCAACCTTGGTATTATTACATTACTTTAGGGTCAATTTATGAATTTTTACCAATGAGTATTTCAATATTAGGATTATTCTATTTTACAATTCGTTCAAGATTTTTGTCATTTTTACCATTATTACTAATTATTTTTAGTTCTATAGTTTTATCTGATGTTGAAGCGTCCTATACAAATGGAATAATTAATTTAACAGGTGTTATTTGCAAGGTATTAATATATTCTTCGTTAATATTTTTACCTTTTACATTAAAAGTTTCTAACTTTTACAAATTTCTATTTTTTTGGGCTATATCATCATTCGTTCTATATACATATGCAGGTGAAAAAATGCCTTGGCTCATTACAAACATAACTTTACCTTTTATCATACTTTCATCTAAATTACTCAATGATTTTTTTTCCAAGATAAATTTTTCACAATTTTATATAAAGTATTACATAGCAATATTTTTCTCATCATTCCTTTTTATGATTTTATTCTGGAGATTATTAACTCATGATTTAGGCTCAGGTTTTGTTGAATTTCTAAATATTTGGTTGATTTTTATGGTTATTGGTTTAATATTTTTTTCATTACAATGGATTTCAACTCTAATTACTAAAAAGCAAACATTTATTTTTATTATTATCCCCATATTGCTTATGATGTCTATTTTTTCATTTAGAAGCATGTGGATATTAAATTTTAATAATTATGATACTCCAAAAGAAATGATGATCTACACTCAAACTTCTCCACATTTACACAATGTTTCAGACACCATAAATTCTATTGCTTTTAAAAGCCTAGAGGGTAAATCTATAAGGATATCTGTTGACACTACTGATGCCTTTTCCTGGCCATGGCAATGGTATTTGAGAGATTATAATAATGTGACTTTTGATGATCATTCTCAAAAAATAAATTTAGAAGATGTAAGTATTTTAATATTAAATCATAAAAATGATATATCAACACTTGAAAGAAATGATTTTACTCAAGTACAGAAATTCCCACATAGATGGTGGTTTCCTGAAAAATATAGAAATATAAATTTTATTGATATTACATCAACAATTTTCGATAGAAATAGATGGGGTAATCCTCTTGATTATTTCCTTTATAGAAATCTTGATTATGACCTAGGAAGTATTGATTCATATTTGTATATCAAAAATGATTTATACCAAAAAGATTTTAGGTAAAATATGCTATTAGACAAAAAAATGTTGATAATGGGATTACTGTGCACAGCAATTTTTACTTATATTTTATTTTACCTATTCATTGATATTCCAGAAATTATTAATGTATTAAAAAACGTTAATTTGATTTATATTTTTTTATCACTAATATTCTATTTTATTTCATTATATTTTCGAACAAAAAGATGGAGATATTTATTACGAGAAAACTTACCAACACCCAAAAGAACAATTTTACCCGTCATTATATTTGGTTACATGGCAAATAATATAATCCCTGTAAGAATAGGGGAATTTTTACGATCTTATTATCTATCAGTAAGAGAAAATATTTCCTCTACTTTTGTTTTTGGAACAATCATTATTGAAAGATTAATGGATGTAATAGCTTTAGTGTTTTTTTTTACTGTTGGATCATTATTAGGAAGTTTATTTTATTCAAATGATTTTGAAGATTTTTCGAATTCTTTACCTGGGGGTAAAACAATTATAATTTTATTATCTTTATTGCCTTTTATAATTATAAGTTTAATTTTACTGATCTATAATAAATTTCCACAAAAAAAATTTTACACCATTTTAGAAAAGATACTTTTTTTTGTGTCAAATCAAATGCGTACCTTAATTATGAGTAAAATTATCTTATTTTTTAATGGTCTTATAACAATACGAAAAAAAAACACTTTTTTTTATACTCTAATTTATTCATTAATAATTTGGATTTGTGAAGGTGTAATGTATTATGTAATTTCTTTAGGATTTGATTTAGATATATATTTTGAATCAACTTTTGAACTTATATCAGTAATAATTGTTTTTTCATCTATTGTAAATCTTGCTGGAATAATTCCTTCAACAGCTGGGAGTTGGGGACCATTTGACTTTTTTGGTTCTCTTACTTTAATCACACTTGGAGTAAATAATGAAGTAGCAGTTGCTTATTCATTATTAGTACATATCGCTTTATGGCTTCCACCGACATTAATAGGTTTTGTTATTATAATATTAGATCATAAAACTATAATTCAGGTATTGAAGAATTTTAAGCAAAAAAAAGTATCAGATGTCAAATAAACAAAATATAGCAATTATTGGTGCTGGTGCAGCTGGACTGTCAGCAGCTTTTTATTTATCTAAAGACAAATATAATATTACTATTTTTGAATCTGCCCCTTTTGTTGGAGGGCAAGCTTCAACAATTAATATAAATGGAGGTTTACTTGAAAGAGGTTATCACCATCTTTTTACTAATGATTATTCAATAATTCAATTGATGAAAGATTTAAAGATTCACAGTAAATTAAAATGGTATCCATCAAAAGTAGGATCACATATAGATGGCAAAACTTACTCAACCACTTCACCTTTGGACCTATTAAGATTAAGACCTTTACCAATATTAGATAGAATAAAATTAGGTTTATTTTCTATAAAGATAAAAAATATTAAGAAATGGAAAAGTTTAGAAAAATATACTGCAAATGACTGGCTAGAAAAAAATTTAGGTGGTCAATCTTATGAAAAACTTTGGAAACCTTTATTAAGAGCAAAATTCGGAGATTATTATGATCAAATTGGTATGCCATGGTTTTGGTCTAAAATGCAAACAAGATTTGCATCGCGAAAAGGTAAAATACCAATAAGTTTTCTAAATAAAGAAGTATTGGGTTATCCAGATGGCAGCTTTGAAGTAATCTTTGATGAACTTAAGGAATATTTTATTGAAAATAATATTAATTTATTTATCAATAGTCCTGTTACAAAGATTATTCCTTTGGAAGATTCTACGATTAATTTAGAATTTAAACAAAATAATCGAAATAATATTTCTAATTTCGATATTGTATTATCAACAACACCCTCATTCATATTTGAAAAATTAGTAAACTTGCCAACCCCTTACCTGAAAAAAATGAAATCAGTCAAGTATATTGGAGCACTTGTAATGATTCTCGAATTAGAACAAAAATTAACTAATCATTATTGGGTTAACATTGTCGATAAAACAATTCCATTCTTAGGATTAATTGAACATACAAATATGTTGCCCAAAAAAAACTATGGTAATAAAAATCTAATATACCTAACCAACTATCTCGATCGTGATCATCATTTTTTTTCTATGGATAAAAAAGAATTATTCGAAATATATGTTCCACATCTAAAAAACTTCAATAGAAATTTTACCGAAAAATGGATTTCTAATTATCATGTAAATTCTCTCAGTGCCGCTCAACCTATTATAGGAAAAAATTATTCATCCAGCATTCCATCTCATCAGACACCTATTAAAAATTTATATCTTGCAAATACAACCCAAATATACCCTGAAGATCGTGGTACAAATTACAGTATAAGGATGGGTAAGATATTAGCTGATAAAATAAATAAGACTTAAGGAGAATTTTATGAATTTATTAAAAGGCAAAAACGCTATTATAACTGGAGCAGGTTCTGGTATTGGTAAAGAAACAGCAAAGTTATTTGCAAAAGAAGGTTGCAACTTAGTTCTTGCAGGAAGAAGGAAAGACCCACTACTTGCAGTAAAAAATGAAATACATGAAAATATTAATAAAAATGTAAAAATTTTAGTCGAACCTACAGACCTAGAAGATATGAATGATGCTAAGGCTTTAGGGGAAAAATCAATTAAATCATTTGGAACAATAGAAATACTTGTTAATAATGCTGGACATAGTTCATTAGCAAGATCAATTAGATATACTTCTGATCAAGAGTGGCAGAGTGTTTTTAAAGTTAATACCGATGGAGTATTTAAAATTACTCAATCAGTAATTGAAAGTATGATTGAAAATAAAAATGGAACTATAATAACAGTTTCATCAGTTGCAGCAATAAATCCCGGTCTTTTAGGTGGTGCTTCATATAGTTCTGCAAAAGCTGCTTCTTTAGCATTAATGAGATCTATTAATTCTGAATTAAATGATAAGGGTATTAGAACTTCAACTATAATGCCTGCTGAAGTAGACACCCCAATACTAAAAGGTAGACCACTTGATCCAGATAGTAAAGCAAGATCTACTATGATGATGCCAGAGGATATCGCAAATATGATTCTATTATGTGCTACTATGCCACATAGAACAGTCATTCAAGAGGTAATAATGTCTCCAATACAAGATCGAGATAGATCTAAGGATATTGAAGCAGCAAGAAATGCTAAATTATAGTTTTCTTTTAATTGATTTTTCTCCATTAGAACTTACAACCTCAAAAAGACTTGAAGTAAATCCTCCCCAATGAAAATTATCTGAGTTTGTATCAGTTATTATATAAATTAGGTCATCTCTATTAAATATTTCTTTTTTTAGGCTTGTACCTAATCCGATACCTTCAGGAGCTAATAGGTAACCATCAATTACCTGAATATTTTTATCAACAATTTTGTTATACCAGCCATTTTTTTCATAAAAAGCCCTACATGTTTCCATTATAAATGCATTTGGTATGTTCATTGAAATATGAGCACATGCAAAGATGTTAACTGGTCCAGTCATATCATGTGGAGCAACGGGTAATTGTTCGGCTTCTGCTAATGTTGATATTTTTTTTGTTTCAGTAATTCCTCCTGTCCAAATTAAATCTGGCATAACTATTTCGATAGCTCCTTGCTTCAAATAATCTCTAAATTGATATTTTGTAATCAATCTTTCAGATACACACACAGGGGCTTCTAATTCATCTGCTAATTTGATATGACTTTCTACGTTTACTGGCTGTATTAGTTCCTCTTGCCAAAGCATATTATAATCATCTAGACGCTTTCCAATTTTGATTGCTGAACTAAGATTCCATCTGCCATGTCCATCATTAGCAATTTCAAAATTAAAACCAATTTCCTCACGTATCTTTTTAATAGGTTCAGCTAATAAATTTAAATCTTCATTAGAAATATAGGTACCTCTTGTTAAGTCTGCAAAATGGTCAGTGTAAGCCCATTTCATTGAATTAATACCTTGATCAATTAAACTGTTTGCTAGTTTTACAGGGTTTAAAATAGCATCAATTGAATCAGTATTATCTCCATATTGACCCGCTGTATTGTAGGTCATAATTTTATCTCTACACTTACCACCTAAGAGATTATATATAGGTTGGCCTGCAACTTGTGCTGATATATCCCAAAGAGCAATATCAATGGCTGAAATAGCTCTAGCCTCAGCTCCTGCATAACCAAAAGCATTAGTCATATCAAACATATTTCTCCAATGTTCTTCTATATTTAGTGGGTTTTTATTTATTAATAAGGGTGACAATACATTATGTATTATTTGGGAAACAGCATTAGGAGCAAAATAAGTTTCACCTAATCCGGTAACTCCTTCATTAGTATTAATCTGCACCCATACAATTAATGGAAATTCTTTAAGTTGAATGGTTTCTATTGATTTTATTTTCATAAATCCTCACATTTATAATATATCTATATAAAAATATATAATATTTTTATATAGATTTATAGTTAATTTGTTTATACTCTGCTAGGATATTAATATTAGAAACTTTAAATTCATTGTTTTTTCATTTATGTATATGTGATATGCCAGAAAATTCAAAATTACTTGATAAAATAAAACATTCATTAGAATCACAAGAACAACCAACTGTGACTATTTTATCTTCACTATTGTCTATTCAAGATGATCTTCATTATATTCCTAATGAAGGCATTTCTGAAACTGCTAAGTTTTGTGGGAAATCTACTAATGAAGTATGGAGTGTAGCTTCATTTTATACTAATTTTCGCTTTACTCCACCTGGAGATAATGTTGTTGATGTTTGTTGGGGTCCTACATGTCATTTATTGGGTGCTCAAATTATCATAGACAGTCTTCAAAAAAAATTAGAAATTGATGGTGAAGGTGAAAGTAAAGATGGAAAAATAACTCTTAAATATAATACTTGTCTAGGGGCATGCGCACAAGCTCCCTGTATTGCTATCGATCATTATATTCATGGCAGGCAAGATAAGAATACGGCAATTAAAATAATTAATGAAATTAGGAATAAATAATATTGACTCAAATATTTGAAAAACTAAAAGAAAAATCACTGGCTAAATGGTTTGACCTCAATTCAAGCAAATGGGTAAGAATTGGCGGAGGCACCTCCGGGCAAGCTATGGGTTCTTATGAAGTGTACAACAAGTCAAAAGAGCTAATTCAAAATAAATTTACAGATGTTAATTTGTCTATGGTTAGCGCTTTAGGATTAATGTACCTTGAACCTATTCTAGATATTACTATGCCCGATGCTACTAGAATATACTATGGCAATGTTAATTTATCTGAAATAGAAAAAATTTTAGAACAACACATACAAAAAAATAAACCGATTATTGAAAAAGCTTTTGCAGGAAATGAAAAAGCTTCAAAAATTTGGGGTATTCAAAACATAAATGACATGCCAAACATATCTAGGCAAAAAAAAATAGCCACAAGAAATTTTGGTATTACTGACCCTTTAGATATCAATCATTATATAGCCCGCGGAGGTTATTCAGCTCTTTCTTCAGCAATATTTGAAAAATCACCAGAATTTATAGTTGATGAAGTTAAAAATTCTGGACTAAGGGGTAGGGGAGGTGCTGCTTTTCCAGCAGGAGTAAAATGGAGTTTCTTAGCTCCATCTAAAGAACCTATAAAATATGTTTTATGTAATTGTGAAGAAGGAGACCCTGGCGCATTCAATGATAAAGGTATTATTGAAAATGATCCTCATACTCTTGTTGAAGGACTTATATTGAATGGGTATGCTACTAATTCATCCAATGGGTATATTTTTATTAGACAAGGGCATGAAATACCAATCAACGCTGCAAAAAAAGCTATATCAGATGCGTACGAACTAGGATTGTTAGGCAAAAATATTTTAGGCTCAGATTTTTCTTTTGATATGGAAGTTTCACTAACTGGAGATTCTTATGTTGCTGGAGAAGAAACAGCTTTGATGGAAGCAATAGAAGGTAAAAGGTCTACCCCAAGGTATAAACCTCCTTTTCCAGCTGCTCAAGGTTTGTGGAAAAAACCAACAAATATTAATAACGTAAAAACTCTTTCATATGTACCAGAAATTGTTAGAAATGGTTCTGAATGGTTTAAATCTATAGGAACTGAAACAACTTCAGGAACCGCAATTGTATGTTTGTCCGGCCATATTAAATATCCCGGAATGTATGAAATTCCAATGGGAATGACTATACGTGAAGTTCTTGATGATATTGGTGGAGGTATTTCAGAAGGTAAATCTATTAAAGTTTTGCAAGCAGGTGGCCCTTTGAATGGACTACTTGGAGAAGAAGCCTTTGACACAATGATTGATTTCGATGCTATGTCTGCTGCTGGTGCATCTATTGGGTCAGGTGGAATAATTGTTGGTAATGAAAAAACTAACATTATTGATTTACTAAGAAATCTCATTGCTTTTAACCAATTTGAATCTTGTGGTAAATGTTTTCCTTGTAGACTGGGAAATACTCATATGTTAGAAATACTTGACAGAATGTGTCAAAATAAATCTAACCCAAATGACTTAGATCTAATTAAGCGTATTGGATCAAGTATGAAATCTGGTTCTCTATGTGGCCATGGTCAACTAGGTTATAATCCTATTTTATCTGCATTAAAATATTTTAGAAACGAAATAGAATCTGCTGTAAATGGTAAAATAAATCTAACTGGTGTTAATGGAGATGGAAAAATGATTCTTCCTACAAGGACTAGACCCTAAAGAGTATACAATGCCTGATGAAATAAAATTTAATATTGATGATAAACAAATAGTTGCAAAACCCGGTCAAACTATTTTACAAGCAGCAATGGATGAAGATATTTACATTCCTTATCTTTGCTATTATCCAAAAATGAAACCACAAGGTTCCTGTAGAGCATGCATGGTTGAAGTAACTGCTAATGGTAGAACAATGACTGTTGCTTCTTGTACCACCCCTCCAATGCCAGACTCCACAGTCATTACTAACAATGAAGAAATAGGTGAGCTTAGAAAGAATGTAATTGAACTTCTAATGGCTGAACATCCTCATGGTTGTCTTACATGCCATAGAATAGAATTGTGTGGCCCTCAAGATATATGTCAAAGACACGTATCAGTTACAGACAGATGTACAATTTGTCCAAAGAATGAAAGATGTGAACTTAAAGATACCGTAAGAAGTGTTGAATTAGACTTAAGAACTCCTCTTAATTATCACAGAAGAAACCTTCCTATACATTCCGATGATCCTTTTTATGATAGAGACTATAATCTTTGTATAGTTTGTTCTCGGTGTGTTCGTGTGTGTGATGAAATTAGATTCGTCAATGCATTAACATTAACTTCAAGGTCAGGAGTCTCACTAGTAGGTACCTCAAATGGTTCATCCTTATTAGAATCAGGTTGCGAATTTTGCGGAACTTGTGTTGATGTGTGTCCTACAGGTGCATTAACTGAGCGATCATATAAATGGGAAAAATCAAATAAAGATATTAAAACAGTATGCACTAACTGCCCAGTTGGATGTTCAATGATAGGTGAAGTTAATAAATTAGAAAAAATCATTAGATTTAAGGGTGATTTGGCTGGTCCAACAAATGAAGGTCAAACTTGTATGAGAGGAAAATTTGGCTACGATTATCCTAATAATGTCTCCAGGCTAAAAAAATCTTATATTCGTGACAATGGTATATTAAAAAAAATATCCCAAGAAGATTTATATACATCAATTTCTGAAAATCTTGCTAATTTTGATCCAAGTGAAATTGGGATAATTACCTCCCCAAGAGGTTCAAATGAAGATCAATACCTAATTTCAAAATTCGCAAAATCTATTTTAAAAACTTCTAATGTTGATACAGGACTGAATACAAGAAATTCATTGTTAAGTGTTATGGAAGAGAGATTTGGAATATCTGGTTCAACTAATGATATTTTATCTTTGGAAAAATCAGAAACTTTTTTAGTTGTTAACGGTAATCCTACCGAAGAACAAAATGTTCTTGCTGTACCATTAAAAAAATCTGTAAGAAATGGATCCGATTTAGTTGTTATTGACTCTAGGCAAACAGAGCTTACAAGACTTGCTACACTTTGGCTAAACCCAAAACCTGGAACAGAAACTCAACTAATCTCAGCAATTTCAAGAGTTGTAATTGATGAATCATTAGAAAATCAAGAATTTATAAATAATCACGTTGAGGATATTGATGACTTCAAGAGAAATATTTGGAAGTATGATATTACCCAAACTTCAAAAATTACAAATATACCAGAAGAAGACATAAGATTAGCTGCGAGAATATTAACAAAGAATAATGCATTATCAGTACTTCTTGGAAATGATATTATAAATTTAAATAACGCTGATAACTTGAATCATGAAGTTATTAACCTTTTCCTTTTGGCTGGATTAGAAGAAAATGTTGGAGGTATTTATCCATTATATAGTGGAGCAAACACTTTAGGTGCTCGTACAATGGGAATCATCCCAGAGGAAAATAAATTTAGCATATTCAATATAGGTGATAAAATTCGCTCTGGAAAAATTAAAGCTTTATTATTATTTGCTGATGGTATACCTACTACTAAAGAACCTTTATCTGAATCATTGAATGAATTATCTAATTTAGATTTTCTTTTTGTATCTTCGCCATTTGATAACTCTTTTACTAAGATTGCAAATATAGTTTCTGCAAGTACTACATACGATGAAGAACGTTCTACGATAATGAATCTAGAAAGAAGAGTTCAATCACTTAATCCTGCAAGAAAACCAAAATTTGAACAAATATCAACAAAAGAGTTATTAATTGGTATTTCCGAAAAGATGGGGAACTCAGAAATTTCAAATTTTAATAAAATAGATATTTTTGATGATATAACAAAAAATATTCCTTTATTTTCATTAGTAACAAAAGATCAAGTAGAAAACTACGGACTAAAATTACCAGTTGATCCTACAATAAAAGAAGCATTTCCTATTTATAGTAAAAACACTAAACTAAACCTATTCAATGTAACAAATGATGTTTCAGTTGATCCTTCAGAAGAAAAATTACTATTTGTTCCTGGTAGGATCCTAGCAGCTCCAGATAATAATTATAAAATAAAAAAGGATAAATATAATATGAACTGGATTGAAAATTTGAATACAATATCTATAAATATTAAAGATGCAAAAAAATATAAATTAAATGATGGAGACGATGTGACATTATTTGATGAAAAAAAACAGGAAATAGTTTCTGGAATTATATCTACGGACTCAGATTATCCAGGTATAATTAGATACACAACTTTGTTTGGAGAACTTGCTACAAAAATGCAAAAATTAGGTAATTCAGATTGGGCCCCAGAAATGGACTCTTTGAATTACAGACAAATAAAATCAATTAAAATTAATGAAAAAATCACTATCGCTGCTGATTAAATAATGGAGGAATAAATGACTAAACCAATTGAAATTACAGAAGAAAGCTTTAAGGATAAAGTTCTTGATTCAGATATGCCTGTTTTAGTTGATTTTTGGGCAGAATGGTGTGGCCCATGTAAAATGATCGCCCCAGTAGTAGAAGAATTAGCTGCTGAATATGATGGAAAAATGTCTTTTGCTAAAGTTGATGTTGATACTAATCCTGGTATATCAACAAATTATGGAATAAGAAGTATACCAACCTTAATGATATTCAAAAATGGTGCTCCGGTTGATCAAATTGTAGGAGCAGTCGGTAAAAATATACTTGTTGAAAGAATTGAAAAATCTTTATAAAGTAAAATTTCTCTCAGCTATATTAGAAATATGATCACCGATTATCAGTGATGCTGTTGCTCCTGGAGATGGTGCATTTAGTACATGTATAGCTTTTTCATGTTCAATAATCTTAAAGTCATCAATGAGATTCCCATTAGTATCTACAGCTTGAGCTCTCACACCTGAGCCTTTACCTGAGAGATCATCTAACTTTAATTCTGGAACTAATTTTTGCAAACTATTAAGAAATACACTTTTTCTTAGAGATCTATTTATTTCCCATAAACCAGTTTTCCAATCCCTAAGTGATAATTTCCAAAAACCCTTAAAAGATAAAGTTCTCAAAGCATCTGATATAGAAAAATCAGTTTTGGAATAACCTTCTTTTTTCCATGCTAATACAGCGTTAGGACCAGCTTCGACCCATCCCTTCATTGTTTGGGTTAAATGGACACCGAGGAATGGAAAAGCTGGATCTGGCACAGGATAAATTAATCCCTTAACTAAATGTTCACTTTTTTTTGATAATTTGTAATACTCTCCGCGAAAAGGTATTATTCTAACATCAGATTTTACTTCCATTGTTTCAGCAATAATGTCTGAATGAAGACCTGCGCAATTAATTACATATTTAGATTTAATATCCCCTTTGTCTGTCTTTATTACAGAAATTTCATTATCTCTTTGAAAACCTATTACTTTAGTTGAAAGAAAAACATTACCAGACAAACTAAGAATTTTCTCATAATAAGAGTAAGAAACCTTAGTATAGTCAACAATTCCTGTTTTAGGGGCGTACAAAGCCTTAGTTGCATTTACATGAGGTTCTATTTCCTTTATTTCATCTTTACCAACTAATCTTAAACCTTCTACGTTATTAGCTTTGCCTCTCTGCTCAAGCTCATCTAGGCGGGATTCAGATGCTTCATCAGTAGCCATAATTAATTTACCGCAAGTCCATACTGGAATTTCGTTTTCTAGACAATAATCAGTCATACTTTTTCTGCCGGCGACACAAAAATTCGCTTTAAATGACCCAGGCTTATAATAAATACCAGAATGTATTACACCTGAGTTATGACCACTTTGTTGTTGTCCAACTATTGAATCTTTTTCTACAATTCCTAATTTTATTTTGGGTTTTTTTTGAAGTAATTTTAGAGCAGTAGCTAGACCTATAATCCCTGCTCCTATAATTACTACATCAAACTTGTCTTTTATCATAAAAATTTTTTAGCTTAAAATGTTATATAATTATTTTATCAACTTTATAATATCAACTTCAATAATTTTTTTTTATTCAATAAAGGCATTTTAAATATTATGAAAATAAAAATAGATTATGGTAAAAATGGCATTTATATGAATTTACCAGATCACTCAACTGTTTTACGTCCATTGCAAAGCAAAGAGTTATCTAATCCATATAAAGCCATATTTGACTCAACATCTAATCCAATAAATTCTAAACCATTAGAATCCTTATATAAGAAAGGTATGATTGTTGGAGTTTCTGTCTGCGATCATACAAGAGCTCAACCAAGAAATGAAGTAATTAGAACAATAATAAATAAATTTCAAGGAATATTAAAAGATGATCTATTAATTTTTATTGCTACTGGAAGTCACAGACAATCAAATGTATCAGAAATAGATGAAATGTTCGATGAAGAAATATTATCAAAAGTAACAGTTATAAATCATAATTCTGAAAACTCACAAGATTTAGATTTTATAGGCAAGACAAGTAAAAAAACACCAATTGAACTCAATAAATTGTGGATTAGTTGTGACTTAAAAATCACAACAGGTTTTGTAGAACCGCACTTTTTTGCAGGCTTTTCTGGTGGACCGAAAATGATTGCACCTGGTCTTGCTGGCATTGATACTATAACGACTCTTCATAATTATGAAAGAATAATAAACAAAAATTCAACTTGGGGAATTACTAATGGTAATCCTATCCATGAGGAAATTCTTGAAATATCAAACATAGCTAAACCTGATTTTTCAATAGATCTAACTTTGAATAGAAAAAATCAAATTACTAACGTTTTTTCAGGAAATATTGAAGATGAACATAAATCAGCATGTATTTATGTAAAAAAAAATGCCATGCAAAAAACTGATAGACTTTATGACATTGTTATTACATCAAACTCTGGATACCCTTTGGACCAAAATATATATCAATCTATAAAAGGTATTTCAGCAGCTGCCCAAATTACCAAACCTGGGGGTTCAATAATTTCAGTTTCAGAATGTATCGATGGGTTTCCCTATACAAGCAATTATGAAAAATTACTTAAGATGCACAAAAATCCCAAGGAATTTCTAAAATATATAAAAGTTAATGACACTAAAATTCCCGATCAATGGCAATTTCAAATACAATCTCAAATACAGAATAAAACAAAAATTTATCTATTTTCAAAACTTAATGAAAAAGATGTTAGTGATGCTCATTTAATTTACACAGACAATGTAGAACAGCTAGTAATGGAACTATCATCCAAAATTACCAAACCTAGTATTTGTATATTACCTGAAGGGCCTCAGACAATACCTATTGTTTCTAGCTAAATTGAATATTAATTGATCTGCAAGCTTGTTCTGTAGCAATTTCAACTAATCTTGCAGTATCCTTCATAGCATTTTGTATAGACATTGGTCTATTAACTAAAGAAAATACTGCATCTATTCCGTGAGAATGAACTTCCTTGAATCCAGCTCCTAAAGAACCTGCTATACAAATTACTGGCTTATTATATTTTTTAGCTATTCTTGAAACAGCAACAGGGGATTTATTAAAAACAGTAGATCTATCAACTTGCCCTTCTCCAACAATAATTAAGTCAGATTCAGAAATATATTTTTCAATATTTAAAATTTCTAATACTATATCAGAGCCCAATCGGAGTTCTGAAGAGAAAAAAGCCATTAGTCCAGCACCCAGCCCACCCGATGCTCCTGCACCAGGTATATTTGATACATCTATACCTAAATCTTTCTTAATAGTCTCTGAAAATTTCATTAATGCTTCATCTAGTAATTGAACCTGCTCATATGAAGCACCTTTTTGTGGACCATAGATAGCGCTAGCTCCTCTTGAACCATATAAAGGGTTATTTACATCACAAGCAACCATTATTGTAGATTCTTTCATTCTTTCGTCCATATTTGATATATCTATATGTTCTAATGAAGAAAGAGCGAATCCTCCATATGGAAGTTCTTTACCTGATTTATCTTTCAAGGAAACACCTAAAGCTTGTAATAAGCCGGCGCCACCATCATTTGTAGCACTTCCACCAACAGGAATAACAAATTTTCTATAACCTAAATCTAAGGCTTCCTTCATAACAGAACCAACACCGTAAGTTGAAGCTTTCATTACATTTCTTTTTTCTTCTGAAATTTTAGATAAACCAATAATTCTCGCCACTTCAATTACCGCTGTTTCTTTATCTCCAAGAGCACCCCATTCTGTTTTGTGTTTTTCAAAATTAGAATTATCAATTATTGTATTTTTAATTTCACCATTTGAATTGTGAACTAATGTTTCTAAGGTTCCATCTCCACCATCAGCAACTGGAATTTTTGTTACTTTAGAATCAGGCCATACTTTCTTCAAGCCATTCTCCATAGCAATAGCTATCTCAGAGCCAGAAAGACTTTCTTTAAATTGTTGTGGTGCAACTAAAATTTTATTCATAACTTTATTTTATTTATCTTTCCCTATTATATTTAGTGAATAATGAATGAATAAATTATAACAAAGATTCCTTAGATATAATTTTGTATATTTCTTCAACTGTTTCTAGTAATCTATCTTCTTGATTAATTATGGAATATTCAAAAAAACTTGACTGAGGTATTTCTTTTTTAGCTTCAGATAATCTAAGTGATATATCATTATCCGAATTTACACCTCTTGTAATAAGATGATTTTTTAAAATCTCCATATTTGGAGGATGTACAAAAATCAAAATAGCTTGAGGCATAACTACCTTAATTCTTTTTGCACCTTGAACATCAACTCTTATAATCACATGATTCCCAGCTTGAAGTGCTTCATTTACTTGTTTTTTGGGTACACCATAATAATTTCCATAAACTTTAGCCCACTCTAATAATTCATTATTTTCAATCATCAACGTAAATTCCTTAATTGATAAAAAATAATGATTTATCCCATTTTTTTCATTTTCTCTAGGATTTCTTGTAGTTGCAGTGATAGTAAAATGATAGTCTTTGGGATTTTGATTTATCATTTCTTCTATGATTACGTCTTTACCAACCCCCGAAGGACCTGATATGACAACTAATAATGATTTTTTATTCAATTTCAACACCTAATTTTGAAATTGTATCCCAAAAATTCGGATATGAAACACTCGCAGTTTCATCATCTAGTATTTTTATACCTTCATTAGATAATATTCCTGCTATCGCCATCATCATTGTTATTCTGTGATCCATATCACTTGTGTATGAACCATACTTAAGAGAGCTATCTGGGTTACCAGTAATTATCATTCCATCCGAAGTAGCTTCTATTTCTACACCGCATGATTTAAGAAAATTAACTGTTGTATTTATTCTGTCAGATTCTTTAACTCTTAATTCTTCAGCATTTTTAATTTGAGTTATTCCATTTGCAAATGAAGCAGCAAGAGCAATTATAGGGATTTCATCTATCAATAAAGGGATTATTTCCCCAGAAATTTCAGTAGCGTGTAAGTTACTAGTCTTAACATAAATATCCCCTATAGGTTCACCTGCAATATCTCTTTTGTTAAGTATCTTAATGTCAGCTTTCATGCTCTCAAGTATTGTGACTATACCACTTCTTGTTTTATTTATTCCTACATTTTTCAATAAGATTTCAGAGTCTGGATGACACACCCCAGCTATCATCCAGAAAGCTGCACTACTTATATCTCCAGGCACTTCAACATCAATAGAATCTAATTCCGAGGGCTCTATGCAAATATTTAAGTCATTCTGTGAAATTTTAGAACCCATGGCTAATAACATTCTTTCACTATGATCACGTGATATTGCTTTTTGAATAATATTAGTAGGTCCTGATGCTCTTAATGCGGCAAGTATGATACAAGATTTTATTTGAGCAGAAGCTACTGGCATTATATAATCAATAGATTTAAGTAAACCACCAGTGAATATTAATGGAGCAAAAGTATTATTTTTACGACCATAAATATTAGCTCCCATTTGTGACAAAGGTTGAATAATTCTGCCCATAGGTCTGGAATTAAGTGAGTGGTCTCCTGATAATACGGAAATAAAATCTCGTCCAGCTAAAGCTCCAGATATAAGTCTAGTAGTAGTACCACTATTACCACAATTTAATATATCTACCGGTTCCTTAAAGCCATGAATTCCAACTCCATTTACTAAAATTATCGGTGAGTTATTTTTATCATTTTCAATACTAATATCAACACCTAATTGTCTCATAATATTAATTGTTGAATAACAATCTTCTCCAGGCAAAAAGTTTCTGATGGAAATTCTATTTGGCTTGGCCATAGAATTAAAAATCACAGCTCTATGAGAGATAGATTTATCACCTGGAACGGTAATTTCTCCAATTAGTTTTTTAGGCTTCCTAATAGTTACGGACAATTTATTTTAACTTTCTTCTGTCGTAGTTACTCTCATCTTTATTTTCTTCATTTCTTGTCATTGCTGATGCTACTTTATTACCAAAAAATAATCCCATCATACTCTCAGAGGAAGTAGGTAAAGGTTCACGTTTGTATTTTTCTCTCCTTTTATCAGCAACACCTATCTCTAATCTAAGGCGTTCTTCCCATGCATTTACTAAACTGTCAGCCAATTTTCCTTCATGTGAATGGCGATCTTCTATATCACCTAAAGATGATTTCATTATGTTGAGATGATTTATTACTTGATCGATCCAATAAATTAATAAATCAGGATTTACCAATGATGCGCCTTGGGTTGAGGCTGGATCAAAACTAGCTGAGATTGTAGCTAAATCAAAATTTGTACCAACAAAATTACTTATCTCAGGCCAAGCGGGTGATTCACTAACGGAATTAATCATTGCCGCTGCAGTAATGGAAGGTAAAGTTGAAGTTGCAACAGCAAATGAATCATGTTCATCTGGGTCCATAAATAAAAGATTTGAACCAAAAGATTCTAAAATTGATGTAATAGTATCTATTGATTCCTTAGAAGCATTTTTCCCTAAAACAACTGCACATTTAGCACCATGAAAAGCATCTGGTGAAGAGTCATTTTGAGTTTTCAAAGCTGCAGTTGTCAGTGGATTTATACCTATATAAGATATTCGATTAGTAAATAATTTATCAACCCAATTAATGCATGCCCTTTTTGCAGTAGAAGTATCACAAATTATAGCACCTGGTTTTGTTGAATCACTAATATCATTTAAGACTTCATAAACTTTTCCTGTAGGTACACATATAAATATTAAATCAGAGTCAGAAACAGACTTTTTTATACTCCATTCAGTTTTATCAACAGCTTGATTTTTTTTTGCAAAATCTTGATTCTTATTGGACAAATCATAACCTATAATGGTGTCAAGATTATTACAATATTTTCTCAATGCGAATCCAATAGAAGTTCCTAATGGGCCTAATCCTATAATTGTAATATTTATCATATAATTCCCTTCTTTATAAAATTACTTAATCAAAAAAATAATTTAATTATTGGCCTCTTTGATCTCGTAAAAAGTTTTCTAATTCATCAATTATAATTTTTGGTTCAGGGTTTAATTTAACCTCTTCTTCAGAATCGTATCTTTCCTCAAGTTTTTCTACATATTTTTGTATGTCATTTTGATCTGATAAAGCATTTTGCAAATTATCATTAAAGTTTTGTGAATCTTTTTGAATGTCACTATAATCTATATCAATATCTATTACTTTAGAAATTTCTTTCAAAATATTTAATGTAAGAGTTGGATTATGAGGAATTTGCAGGTAATGAGGAGCGTGCCCCCAAATACTAATTGAAGGTATATTTCGTGAAGAACAATAGTCTGATAAGACAGATGTAATTCCAGCTGGTCCTTCATAATTTGGTTTAGGGTAGTCTAAATCAAGATATTTTTCATTTTTAGTTAACATTGATGCAGTTACTCTAGTTGGACGTGTATGAGGTACTGAACTTAGCAATGAACCAACATTAATAACTAGTTCTGCTGAATTATCTGTTATTACTTGCATTAATAACTTTATATATTCATTCCACATAAGGTTTGGTTCGGTACCAAGAAAAAAAATAATATCATTTTTACCCTTAGATTTATAATAATAAAATTCATTCTTAGGCCATGATAGTTTTCTATCACCATTATTAGTGTTTGAGACATAAGGTCGATTTTCAGAATATACATAATATTTTTCAGAATCTATAGATGCAAATTTTTTTGCATTCGTTTGATTTATTATTTCTTTCAAAGATTTAGTAGCTGATTCTGCAGCATCTGACCAACCAGACCAGGCAGCAATAAAAACAACATTACTTAATTTTTCTATACTTTTTATGTACTTGTATGACAATAAACTTCTCCTATATTATATTTTATCATTATAAAAAAAACATAATACTATGATTTAATTTTACCTAAAAAATAATCACTAATATTATCGTCTTTAAGTATTTTGGAAGCTTTTGCATCTAAAACAACTTTTCCATTTGAAAAAATATATCCCCTGTCAGAAGCTTTAAGTGATAATTTTGCATTTTGTTCAACGATTAATATAGTAATACCTGAATTTCTAAGTTCAGATATTTTGTTTATAATTATTTTTTGAAATTTAGGAGATAAAGCTGCAGTTGGTTCATCTAATAATAAAAATTTTGGATTAGATAACAAAGCTCGTGATATAGCTAGCATTTGCCTCTCTCCTCCAGATAATGACTCTGCTATGTCACTGTTTCTTGGGTAAAGATCAGGGAATAATTCATATATAAAATCCAATCTATTATAAAGTATCTTTTGTTCTAAATTTAAGCTTCCAATAATTAAATTATCATATACTGAAAGTGAAGAAAACACATTCTCAACTTGAGGTACATATGAGATACCTTTAGTAATTAGTAAATCTGATCTTATATTAGTTATATTCTCATTTTGAAAAAATATTTCTCCAGAGAAATATTTTGATAATCCAAATATTGTTTTTATAAATGTAGATTTTCCACAGCCATTTGGGCCTATAATTGTTACAAATTCGTTCTTATCTACATACAAATCGATACCATTTAAAATTTGAACATTTCCATAGCCACTTTTTAAATTCTTTATATTTAATAATTTACTCATTTTGAGATCCTAAATATGCTTCCGTTACTGATTTATTTTTTCTTACATCATCCGAATTTCCTTCCATTAGCACTTCTCCCATATTCATAACAATTATCTTGTCTACATCCGTTCTTAATATAAAATCCATATTATGCTCAATTACAATAATAGTGGTATCCATTTCATCTACTAAATTTCTTAGATATGAAAATATTTTTTCTGCCAAATTATTTGCTACTCCTGCAACTGGTTCATCTAATAAAATTATGTCAGGTTCACTCATCATTGCTCTTGCAATATCGACAAGTTTACTTTGACCTCCAGATATATTCTCGGCTAAATTATTAGCAACTTTTGAAACTCCTAATCTATTCAATAAATCTAAAGCTTTATCTATCCTTCTCTTTTCTTCTGGTCTTGAGTTTGGCAAAAACAAAGACTTAATTAAATTTGGAGAAAATTGATTATTTTCGGATACAAGTATATTTTCTATAACACTCATTTCTTTCCAAAGCCTTGTATGCTGAAACGTTCTTGTCATACCTAATTTTTGTATTTGATCAGGTCTTAGATTTGTAATATTTTTTCCATTAATAAATATATCTCCCTTAGATGGTTTTAATAAACCAGATAAGCAATTAAATGTTGTTGATTTTCCACAGCCATTTGGGCCTATAAGTCCAACTAATTCGCCCTTACTTATATTAAATGAAATATTCTTAATTGCTTGAATCCCACCAAAATTATGAGATAGATTATTTATTTCGATTATATTTTTTTTCATTTGTTTCTTCTTAATTTAGTTCTATTTGGTCTATAAGGTATTTCTGGCATTATACCTTTTGGTAGTAATCTTAAGATCACTACGATTAGTAAGCCAATTAGGAATAATTTGAAATATGATAACTCAAGTATAATTTTACCATTGAGAAAAGATTCAGTAATTGATATCTCAGACCAAAATATTCCTCCAACATCTACAATTATCCACCTAAATATAGAATCTATATACCCTGTAATTGAATGTAGAAATATATCACTATTTGTTCTTGAAACAATCATTACATTAAATATAAATTCAATTAAAACTATAATAAAAGCTCCTATAAACATACCTCTATTGTTACCTCTACCACCAAGTATAAAAGCAGCCCAAATTAAAAAAGTTGATCTAACAGGATTTAAAAAATCAGGCCAAATTGCTGTATTTAACCAAGCCCATAAAATCCCTCCAATTGCAGCTATTGATGCTCCCAAACCTAAACTAAGTGCTTTTTGCATAAGGACATTATTACCGTGATGCTGACTTACATCCTCATCTTCTCTAATAGACTTTAAAATTCTTCCCCAAGGAGAATAAAGTAACAATGATAAAATCCACCAAATAAAAAACATACAAAGTAAAGAAATTATCGATAAGAGAAGTATATAAGGAGCGTTACCTGGCAGACCCAAAAAACTACCAATATTTGAAGATATACCAGAATTCCACCACTCCTTAAGAGGTAATGAATAATTAGAAATACCAATTCCAGAAGTGACTGTACCTGCCCGTAATAAAGGCTCTGCTTGTAGAGCTATACGTAAAATTTCCCCAAGTGAAATTGTCACAATTGCAAAATAATCAATCCTCAATCTAGCAGTAGGAAAAGCAATAAAAACACCTATTATAAATGAGAGGATTATTGCAAAAATAGAAGCCTCAAATGAATTCCATCCATAACCGTTTGTTGCGATAGGTGATGTCAACAAGCCTACTGTTACAGCGCCAATACCCGCAAAGAAAACTACACCAAAATTTGTCATGCCTGTATATCCAGTATGTAAATTTAGCGAAAAAGATAATAAGCTAAAAATACCTAACAAAGTAAAAATTCTTGCCACTTGCATTACTTTTGTAAGGCTACTAACACTTGGGAGTAAAATTACTAAAATGATTAGAATAAGTAATACAAAAAAGAAAGATTTCCAAGAACCATTAAAATCCATTATTTTATTTCTAAAAAAATTAATTCTAAGTTTAGGGATTTTTATATATTTTTTTTTCTTAAGTATAAATATATTTATTTTAGGCAAAATTCTATAAAATAATGAGTTGATTACACCAAATTGAACTAAATTAGGTTTTTTTATTGAAAAATTAGAGCTAGGATTTAAATTACTAAACTTGGGTATTTCTTTAAACTTTTTGCTAATATTATTTCTTTGTCTATTTACATTCCATTTATGAATAGCATTACCTAATCCTTGAGGTAGAAATATTAAAACACCAATTAAAAATATAAAAGGCATTACCTCTGCTAACCCTGAAGCAGTTGGCCTGTCTAATGAATTTCCTAATCCAATTAATACAGGTTCAGAAAATGATCTTACAAATCCAATAATTAATGAAGCAATAATAACACCCGAAATAGATCCTATTGAACCTAAAACAATAACTGCAAAAGCTGGAAGCAATAATGATATTCCCAATTCAGGATTAATAGGAAGGATGGTAGATAACAATGCCCCACCTAAGCCAGCAATTCCAGAGGAAATAAATGAACTAAATGAGTATATTTTTTCAATATTTATGCCTGAAGTAGATGCTAAATCGGGGTTATCTGCAACTGCAAGCATTTTTTTACCTATAATACTTTTCTTTATCAGCAATACGATTGTTAAAACCGTTACAAAAACTCCAATTACTAGTGCTAATTTTGTATATGTAAAACCATAATTATTTATGTTTCCTAAAAAAAGAAAGTTTGATGATTCAATTTTCCCAATAAATAAATCGATTCTAAATGTAGGTATATTTATGTTGGATTCTAATAATTTCCAATCTTTATCCGGAATAAATCTAAAAGTTTTAGCTGAAAATCTTATGTATAAAATAGCTCTAATTATCATTGCCACACCTAAAGATGTAATCATCAATACTTGAGGAGATGCGAATTTCTTTCTTAGTGGTTTATATACTGATTTGTCTATTAATAAACCAACTAATCCAGTTAATAAAAATGCAAGAATAGATGCAGAAATAATTAATGAAAAATCTAATTTCCCATCACTTTCTGCTGATGATATTGGGTAAAATCTATCAGACCACATGATAATTAAAGCTACATAAGAACCAATCAACATCATTTCAGCCTGGGCAAAATTACCAAACCTTTGAACTTTATAGGTTATTGTTAGACCTATAGCAACTGATAAATAAGCAGCTGACCAATATAATGAACTAAAAAATATTGAAGAAAAATTAAAATTGAAAACTGCTTGATCTTGATTATATTTTAATAAATTATTTGCAGCAAAAATTACAACAATAAATAATATGATTGGTGTACAAGCAAGTAAAATATTTCTAGAAAGTCCATTTAAAGACTTAGCTCTAAGAAAAATAAAGAATAATGAAGAAAAAAAAGCTTGAAATAACTGGATTATCCAAAGCAAATCTCCGTTTATAATATTTCCAATAGAAAAAAATCCTGTATTAAATCTAAGCCCAAAAATACTATCGAAAAATAATATAGCAAGTAATAAATATATCCGAGTAGATATTACATATTTGTTTAAATCAGATGCTTGTTTTTTTGAAAAAACTTTTGTCAATTTATAAAAAAAATATTACGGTTCATATATAAATTATGAACCGTAATATATATTTTTGTCATTTATTTATTTTAGACCACCATCTTGAGTCCAAATTTTATCACAATGAAAATCTGGTTCAAAATGACATACTTCATAACCAGTACCTAAAACGTCACCATTAGCATCAAATGTATGATTACCACTAGCTCCGTCATAGTTTGTACCAATTGACTTAAGATCGTCTCTCAAGTCGTCATTAGTATCATCAGATGCAGCTTTTGCAATAATGTTAACCGCATCATAAGTAGAATGTGTGTAAATTCCACCTGGGTCACCACCAGCAGCTTGGTAAGCTGATTCAAAAGTTGATTTTGCAGCTGAGTCTTCTCCTGGTCTTGGCTTAGTAGCAACTACTCCAGTAACAGCAGATGAATCAGTAAATTCATCAATAAATCCTCCATCACCTATACCATCACCACCAAATATACCCCCAGAAAAACCTTGAGCTTTAAGAGCTTCTACAATTGCAGCTCCATCTGTAGCATATGACATAAGCACAGCTGAATCACAATTTCCATCAACTACTGCTTGAGCCAAACTTGAAGCGTCATAAGAACCCTCAGCAGGATCATATCCGACTGAAGTACATGATGATCCGAAAAACTCTATAAAGTTTTCTCCTAACCCAGAACCATAATCATTAGTCATAAATAAAACTGCAGGACTTGAATGACCAGCATCTTTAACTATTTGTGATAATGCATCTGATTGTTGACCATCACTAGGAACAACTCTAAATAAGTAACCATTATCTGCCGCGTTTGTTATAGCTGCAGAAGTACTTGCGTATGATACCATCGGTATTCCAGCTTCAGAAGCAACTGCAATAGCACCTAAAGTAGCACCAGAACATGCAGCACCAACTATACCTACAACACCAGAATCAATTAGAGATTGAGCAGAAGTAGCAGCCTGTGTTCCGTCACAACCTGAGTCTGCAATCACTAGTTCATAAGTATTGCCATCGTCGCTTGCATTTAATCCATCTATTGCTACACTTGCTGCAGATTCAAAACCTGGAGCATAAACAGCGATAGGACCAGTCTGGGAACTCAGTAAACCAACTTTGATTGTTTTACCACTATCACCACATGCTGAAATAATCGCAAAAACAAATAAACCAGCAATAAGTAGCATAGAGACTTTCTTTGAATTCATTCATAACCTCCTTGAATGAAGTATAAATATTCTATGCATTATGAATATTTACAATATAATTTCGTTAAATGTAAACCTTTATTTACTCAAATACAATAAATAAATATCAACTTTACTATGATAATATGAAACTTTTATAAAAGAATTGTCATTTTAAAGAATTACTTATGAAATTAGAAACTTTTATACCGTTAATAATTGTATTTTTATTAGGAGCTATTAGCCCGGGTCCTTCATTATTAATAGTTACTAGAAACACCATGACAAAAGGTACAAAAAGTGGCATTGCTACTGCTTTAGGTCATGGATTGGGATTTGGCATGTATTGTTTTGTAGTAATGAATTTATATAAAATCATACTCAATAGTTTCCCAAATATGATGATTTTTTTACAAACTGCTGGCCTATTATTATTAGTATATTTTTCTATAATTTTTCTAAGAGATAAAACTAGTCAAGAAAAAGATGTAATTACTTTTGAAAAAAGAAGTTTTATAGAAGGTTTTTTAATTGCAATTATTAATCCGAAAATTTTGATTTGGATGATAGCTATATTTTCTCCATTTATAAATTCCAATATATCTTTAGGTAATATAATTTTTATCTCGGCATTAGGAATAACAATTGATAGTTCATGGTATCTTATCGTTTCAATATTACTAGGAAAGAATAAGACTAAGATCACAAATAAATTAAACCCTGAAAAGCTTAATAGGATAATGGGAATCATAATGTTATTTTTTGGAATAATCCTATTTTTCGGTATGATTTCATAAATATCTTATATGCTATTGCAAACCGTAAATTTTATATATATTATTTAATGAAAATATATAAATTTTAAAAATGTTATCTTTATTATCCGATTATTTTAATAAATATTTTGATTTTCAATCACGTACATCCAGAAGAGATTATTGGTACACTTTTCTTATAATTTTTCTTTTAGGTATTTTATTTGGTGGGATTAATTCTATATATACTCCAGAAACTCTCTTGATTCAAAATACATGGCAGTTTATAACTCTTATTCCAAGTTTAGCTATCGCTACAAGACGATTACATGACACAAACAAATCAGGATTTTGGCAATTATTATGGCTCATACCAGTATTTGGGTGGATATATCTCATATATCTTCTTGCTAAACCTTCGGTAGATTAAAGTAAATTAATATAAAAGTATAAATGCTAAACATACTGCTTTATAAACCATTAATTCCTCACAACACAGGAAATATTATTAGACTTTGTGTTAATATTGGAGCGAATTTACACCTTATCAAGCCATATGGCTTTGAATTAGATAATAAGCATCTTAGAAGGGCAGGGCTTGACTATCTAGATTTCAGTATAGTAAATGAATATGAGTCTCTAAACGAATATATAGGTAAGAACAATATAAACTATGAGAGAATTTTTGCTGCTACTTCTAAATCAAAACAATTATACACAAATGTAAAATACAAAAATAATGATACCTTTATTTTTGGGCAAGAAGATATTGGCTTACCAAAATCCATTATAAAAGATATACCAAATAATATATTAATTCCCATGCGACCAAACAATAGAAGCCTTAACTTATCAAATTCTGTCTCTATAGTTTGCTATGAAGCTTGGCGACAACTTGAATTTACAAACTTATAGTATCTTAGATAAAAAAGATTTTAATTTTTCTGATTTTGGTTTATATATAATATTTTGAGGATTATCGATTTCAAGTAGATGCCCTGAATCTAAGTAAGCCATTTTTGTAGAAATTTTCTCAGCAAATTTTATTTCATGAGTCACAAAAATCATAGTTTTTTTGTATTCAGATAAGTTGTTAATTATATTTAAGACTTCATTTATCAATTCTGGATCAAGTGAAGCAGTAGGTTCATCAAATAACATAATTTCTGGATCTAATACCAACATTCTAGCTATTGCTACTCTTTGTTTTTCACCACCTGATAATTTTTCAGGTAACATACTAAATAGATTTTCAGATATCTGAACTTTAGACAATGCTTTAATACTTTTTTCAATAGCTAATTGTTTATCTATTTTTTTTACTAGTTCCAAAGCTAAAGAAACATTACGTAGAACACTTAAGTGAGGAAAAAGATGATGACCTTGAAATACCATTCCAATTTTTGAAGATTTATTAGTAATTTTTATTTTGTCCGAAAAGCACCCATCAATAATTATATGGCCTTCATCTTGAGATTCAACACCCATGAGTAATTTTAAAAATGTTGTTTTACCTGATCCTGAAGGTCCAATTATAGATAATTTATCACCTTTATCTAATGAAATAGACAAGTCTGATATTACCTTTGTTTTTCCATATGATTTGGATAATTTTTCTATACTTATAAAACTCATAATTATTAAATAAAAACATGTCGTAGAAAAAACCACAACATGTCTTTATTTTTATCTATCTTTATGATCGTTTTCTTGAAGAACTTCTCCTAGTAGTTGTAGTTCTTTTAGTTGTAGATCTCTTTCTTGTTGAAGTAACTGCTTTTTTAGCTACACTTGCAGCAGCAGAAACAACAGCACCTTTATCGGTTGTAGCAGCGTACCATATCACTACACCAAATGCTATTTTATTGACCAAATCTGCTAAGTTATAAATCAAATTCAAATCTCCTTCGCCAAAAGGTGAATCTCCTATGATATAAACTAACAAATATCCTATTGGGTATATAGCCCAACCTATGGTTACAATATACCTCAGTGTTCTGAAAGCTAATTGACCAGCAGGGTTTCCGCTAGCATCATTAGCTGTTTTAGCATCTCCGAAAAAGATAAGATACATTATGTACGCCCAACCAGCCATACCTACAACAAAACCAATAATTTCTTTTGAGTCACTTCCGATATTTGCCTCTCCATAAAATCCTCCTAAGAGCATAACTAAAGAAGCAGCAAGAAGTTGCCAAAACAACTTAGGTTTTACCACGGTTACAGCAACCAATATTAGATAAAATTCAACTATCTGTAAAGGAACAGTTATGAACCAATCTATATATCTGTAAACAGTAGGGCTTGTACCTGTATCTATCCAGACACTGCTCATTCTAAGGTAATGCCAGAAAGCTATACCTGTAATTAAAGCAGCAACTGTAAGAGAGGTTTTCCATTTTGGATTTACTTCAAATCTTTCTAGAATGAAAAATAAAGTTGCAGCAGCCATTGAAGCTGTTACGAGCCAAAACGAAAAATCAACGACGTTGATATCACTTGAAAACATGTAATCCTCCATGTTATTCGTTTGTAAGTTAACATTTATAGATTATTTGAATTTTATTTTAATGTCAAATATATATCAGTTTAGAAATACCAATATTAAGGTATAACTATTTCGTCAACATCCCAAATAGTAACTCTGTCAATTATTAAATTTTCATTTTTTGCTTGATCATTTGGTGGAAACAAATATTCTTCATTCTTATTTGTAAAGTATTCGACATCTTTAAAATATTCAGTTGAAAAGTCTATAGGAGTACCTTGAATAATATGCGTTGCACCATCTACTGCTAATATTAATTGATTACCTATAATGGATAATCTAAAATCAGTAATACCATAAACTTCTGGGGATTCAGCTTTAAGATTAATTGGATATTTCCAATATGTATAACCTGTTGGTTCATGAATTCTTGAGATTTCAACAACTTTCGAACCATCTAGATTTCTTATAAATGTCGCCTCAATGTAAGTCATGGAAAAGGGCATGTAAACCCTAAAGCCTGTATCTATGGAGTAACCTGTTGAAGTGTTTGTTAACCAACTAGGGATAATAAATTTCCCAGCAACATCATCAAAATTATCAGTATTTATTCTTTTTCTATTTTCTGTATATGATAAAAATTTCATATCATATGTAACCCAAGGAGGTGGAGGGGGTGGAACATATATTGGACCCCATTTAGAATTATATATAGGAATAGGATCTGTCTCATTATATTTTTGTAAAGAATTACCAAAAGTAATCTGCCTCTTAGTTCTAGTCTCAATATTTACTGTCCATACAGCACCATTAACGTTAACCATGATTTCATTGTCATTTGTTGACCAATCTAAACTACCTGACTGAGTTAGGTTTTCAAAATAGGATATTGGAAATGGATTTGAGCCATCAATATTAATTAGCCATAAGGAATCCTCTTCTGCAATAGCAGCAATATATTTTTCGTTTTTAGATATTGAAAAGGCTTGAAATCTTTGTGTGAAATTTTCATCTTTTACTATATCAAAAGTATCAATCCCATTAAATGCCATTTTGATAATTCTATTTTCACCTAAAAATAAGAAATATTCATCATTATTTATTATTACTGCATTTTTTTCTTCAATAGGCGTATATGTTAGTCTTTGTTTATTGCCACCTTCAGAATCCATAAGATATAGATCATTATTATCAAGGTTACTGTAAATAATTAAATTCCCGTCTCTCGAAAATGAAGCATCTACATGACTCATAGTAGGTTCATTTTGCCCAGTTAATGGTATTTGCATGCTACCATCGGCATTCATCAACCATATTTGCCAAAAAGTCGAATCTCTCTTAGATTGAAAAATTATCTTTTGACCATCTGGAGACCATTTAGGATTGATGTCATCATAATAATTTGAAGTAAGCTTTGTTAGGGCATCAGAGTTCAAATACATAGTGAATATATCATGATTTAAAGCAACATGCTTAACATTGCTATTAAAAACGAATCTTTCATATTCGTTTAAAATGATTGGTGTAGAAGTTGGGATGGGTATATCCGTAGGCTTTATCACAGAAGTGCTAGTAGGTATAGGAGTAGAGGTAGGATCAGGTATAGTAGTTGGTGTGGCTAACGGAAGAGGAACAGTTGTGGGAAGCGGAGTTGGAGTTGGTGTTGGAGTTGGAGTTGGAGTAGGAGTAGGAAGTGGAATAGCAGTTGGAATATTAACAGGTAAAACTATTACAGGGGTACTAGTTGGGATTATATTGATTGTTGCTATTAAAGTTGTAGTATTTTCATCTAAATTATCCTTTGAATCGACTGATTTATAATCATTTTGTGTGCAAGAAACTAATATAAGAAAAAGAATATTAAAAGTAAAAAAGTATGTGATATTTTTATTCATCTAAAAAAGAATTATTATTTTTCGTTTTTCTTAATATATACTATTTTGCATTCCGTTTTATTAATTTTTGACAAACTTTTTGAATATTCATACTGAGATTTATTAGTAAAAGATTTTGAAATAGAAATTATTTCATCAATAGAGTCTAAATTGTTCGCTTGCGTTAGCAAATATCTTATAAGGGAACCTCTTAATGCTTTAGTCCAATGAGTAATAGATTTTAATTCACCTAGCTTATTCTCCTGCAAAAATGAAAATGTTAGCTCATACCTTGGTGTAATTTTTTTTGTATCAAAAGCAAGCATGAATTCATTAGGCAATAAATTACAAACTATTTGATCATTCAATAACTCCTTAAGAACACTAGTTATAGCTATATTCCAATATTTTGATAATTTTTTTTCATCAAATAATTTAGTAGCCATTTTTAATTTGTAATTTGGTATTTTATCCTCTGGGCGTAATAAACCAAAGAGAGCAGAAAAAATTACAACTGAATTATTAAATTTATTTTTTACCACTTCATCTAAATTAGAATAATCAAGATAATCGTATAAAACTCCTGTATACCTTTCAATAGATGATAACACTTTTGAGTTTTCAATCTTTGAGTTTATTGCATTAATTTTTTCATAATTACGAGATGAAATATCAAAAATTGAAGCATAATTTTCTCTAGAAAGATTATTTTCACGCAAATATTCAATTATTTTAGTTCTACTAACATTTAAAGAATTAAACGATAATTTCTCTAATGAAAATTTTAGTTCATCATCAGAAGAATTTTTTCCTTCTGATGGGGGAATTAATATAAACAAATAAAACTAAAGAGCTGATCCATTAGTTTCGCCTGTTCGGACTCTAATAACTTCTGATACTGGTGAAATAAAAATTTTTCCATCACCGATTTGACCATCTTTACCAGATTTTGCAGATTCAATTAGTGCTTTTACAACAGAATCTTTTTTCTTGTCATCTACAATAAGTGATAACAAAGTTTTTGGCAATGCTGATCTAGTTGTCATTGTAGTGCCTCTACCAGTCATAACTTCGACTCCCTGCTGAGTTCCTTTACCAGTAACATTAACAACATGATATCCAGTTGCGCCAGCTTCAGTGACAGCATCAATAACTGCATTCATTTTTTCTGGTCTTATGATTGCTTCTATTTTTACCATATTTTACTCCTAGAGTTTTTTTTGATTATTAAATTATTTTAGCCTTAAGTTATTTCATAATAATTAAATTTATGTTTCATAAATATTAAATAACTAAATTATATTGTTTTATTTACTTTAGATATAACACTAATTAAATTTTTAGTAAACTCTTTTGTGGAAAGATTACCACCTAAGTCTTTTGTTCGCAATTTTTTATCACTTAAAACAAAATCCATAGATTTATCAATTAATTTAGAGCATTCGATAATATCATTTATTTTATATTTATGTCCTATCCAAGCAAACATCATGCTTACTGATAAAATTATAGAAGAGGGGTTGGCAATATTTTTTCCAGCTAAATCAGGTGCTGATCCATGTTGAGCTTGTGCAACTACTAATTTTTCACCAAAGTTTATTCCTGCGCCTATACCTAAACTTCCAGATATTTCTGAAGCCTCATCGGAAAGAATATCACCAAACATATTAGTTGTAACAATTACATCATAATCATCTGAATTACGAATTAAATTTGCCGCTGTTGCGTCAACAAGCTCTTCATTGTAATGGATGTCAGGATATCTTTTTCTTATTTTACGGACAGATTCTATAAACAATCCATCGGATATTCTGAATACATTAGCCTTATGAACAGCTGTTACTTTTTTATTTCTTCCCATCGCTTGTTCAAAAGCAACTTTTGCTATCCTTTCAGACTCATACCTTGTAATTTTTCTAGTAGATAAAGCTATGTCTGGGGTAGGCATATATTCACCTGATCCAATATACATATTCCTATCTGAATAAAAACCTTCTGTTCTTTGCCTAACTATTAAAAGATCTATAGATTTACCGTTTTTTGTTAATATACCTTTTCTTGATTTAGCTGGACGAAGATTTGCATAAAGATCTAGCTTAGTAACTATTTCTGCAGATGGATTAATACCTCCTTTTTCAGGTGGAGGGTAGTCAAGATGAGATACAGGTCCAAGTATAAGCCCGTGAAATTTTTGTGCTAAATTCAAAATTTCAGTGGGGAAAGTTGTACCTTTTTCCTTAAGTGCTTTGAATCCAATATCATAATAGGATAATTCAAATTTCATTCCAAATAAATCTTTTAGACAAAAAATAATATCCTTAGCACTATCAACTATCTCCGGCCCAATACCGTCACCAGGTAAAACTAATATCTTAACTTTTTCCATAAATTATGTCCAAATAATATTCTATTTATATATATTAATATATAAAATTATTTAATATGCAATTTATTTAACATGACTATTGACAATAATTTAACATTTACATCAGCTATATTCTTAGGAATCCTAATTGGTTTCAAACACGCACTTGAAGGAGATCATGTTATTGCAATTGCAACAATTAAGAATACTAACAACAAGCTATTTAACATAATCTGGGTAGGCATTTCCTGGGGGCTAGGCCATTCATTACCATTACTATTGCTTGGCTCAATTATTCTAATCCTAAAAGATCAATTATTGGACAATATAAACAATTTATCGATTTTTTTTGAAATTTTAGTGGGATTTATGCTCATATTTTTAGGACTTCAAATTATTATAAGAAATATTCGTCAAAGCAATTATTTCCATACCCACAATAATAAAAAAAATGCCATACATACTTCTCATATGAAAAATGAAAGAAAAAATGAAAATCATGAAGAAAGTCATTATTTTTTTAATATACTTCCTTTTATAAGGCCTAAGTCTTTTTTTATAGGCATGTTACATGGATTAGCAGGCACTGGAGCATTAATGCTTGTTTTATTACCCAATCAATCAAGTTTTTTCCAAGGTATTACATTTCTTATATTTTTTTCCATAGGGACTATATTTTCAATGAGCTTTATATCAATAATATTTTTCGCACCATTAAGGCAAATTGACTCAGCAAAAACCATGATTTTCATCACTAATATATTAGGTATAGTAAGTGTATTTTTAGGTCTAATATTATTATCAGATATAATAATTGGCACTAATTTTACTTCTTTTTTATGGTATTAGTATAAAAAAAGACCCCTAAGTATAATTAACATCATATAAACATTTAATAATTATGAATTTCGTAATTATGCTAATATTTATTGAAGCATTTGTTAATAATATGTTAAATAACCATAATTTAATACGAATTTCGTACTTTTTTCACAAATTTGTATTATAATAAATATATATACATTTATAAGTATGAAAGGAACCAAATTAATAAATGTCTAATGTTATAAGAAACTTCAAAAATTTTGTCTACACGTATATTGCTTCACCGGAAGAAATTGAACAAGGTAAACTATTAGGTGATTATGTTTCATCGCACAACACTGATGTATCAGAAATATATTCTACTTCCCCCTTGCTTTATAAACGTAGGGAATCCCACCCAAAAAATTAAAACTTTTTTACCTTACTTCTTTATTTTGCTTAAATCAGCTATGTAAATATTTATACTATTTCTTTTACAATTATCATAGAATAGTATTAATATTATGAATCAACCTAACTTTTTAATTATTATGTCTGATGAGCATTCTGCTAAGTTTTCCTCAGCTTATGGGCATCCAATTATCAAGACTCCCAATATGGATAAGTTATCAGACAAAGGAGTAACATTTACAAATAATTACTGTAACTCTCCTCTATGTGTTCCCTCAAGAGCATCTTTTATGACAGGACAATATGTTTCAAAAAATGAAATTTGGGATAACACTAAAGCAATACCATCAGATAAAATTACATGGCCTTACATATTACGTAATAATGGTTATGATGCAGTACTTAGCGGGAAAATGCATCTAGTGGGACAAGATAACCTCCATGGATTTGAGAAGAACCTCTCTTATGACCCACATATAGCTGAACCGCTCGAGCATTATCGATGGGACGAAGGTATAAATAAAGCAACAAAACCATGGAATCATATTGATGAAGCAGGCGAGGGAAGTAGCTCTATGATAGAAGCTGATAATGAAATAGAAAAAAAAAGTATCAATTTTTTATCTGATAAAAATAGACATAAAAAACCCTTTGCATTGTGCGTAGGGTTTATAGCCCCTCATTTCCCATTTAAAGTTCCTAAAAAGTATTTCGACCAATATTTCCCTGATAATATTCAGATGCCTCAGCATCTTCCAAGTGATATCGATAAATTAGGAAATCATTCAAAGAGATTAAGAAAAATGTTTGGATTGGATCATAATTGGGATGAGATTCAAGTAAGAAAATCAATTGCAGCATATTATGGTTTATGTACATTTCTAGACGAAAAAATTGGTAATCTTATAAATGCTCTTGAAGAAAATAAACTTATTGATAATACAATTATCATATACACCTCGGATCATGGTGACATGCTAGGAGAACATGGTTTATGGAGAAAAATGAGTTTTTATGATGAATCTGTTAAAGTACCATTACAAATTGTAAATAAAAAATTCCCTATAAATAAAATAGATAAACCAGTCTCAAACCTAGATATTTTTCCAACAATACTTGATGCTGCAAATATTGATTTAAGTGAGTATGACTATGACGGGCAATCTTTACTTGATTGCCTGAAAAATAGTAATGATACTAAATTAAAAGATCATGTTATTTCTGAATACTTTGCGCATGGTACTACGAATCCTATAGGAATGGTACGTAAAGATAAGTGGAAATTAATTTATGAATATGGAAATAAACCCGAATTAGAACTTTATAATCTTAATGAAGATCCAAATGAATACAATAACTTATCAATAAAGCCTGAATTCAAAGGAATCATAAAAGATTTAGCCTCAAAATTACTTAATTTATGGGGAGATCCCGATAAATTAAAAAACAAAATTATTTATGATCAAAACATTAGGTCAATAATTAGAAAATTATCTGGAAAAGGTAAATACTTCTAGGTTATTTAACTTTGCGATTGATCTAATATCTTATAACAATATTTTGCTACTATTTCAGGATCATAAGTATCTAAGAGTGATTGTTGTAAACTTACTTCGCTAAAAACAGGAAAACTTTCTAACTTATGATTCTTGATAAGTTTTATAAACTTATTAACATTAATCTGACCATCGCCTGTTAAGCAATAATGAATCTGATCTTCTACCTTGTATCCATCTTTTATATGAATTACAGATGATATTTCGGCACACATTTCAAAGCATTTAGTCATATTATATCCTTCAACTATAAAATGAGAAATATCTAAGTCCAATGATATATTTTTATGATTAACATTTTTTATCAGCCATGAAGCCTTTTCAGGAGACTCAAAATCAGTGCCTGCATGAGGTTCAACAGCTAAAATTATTCCATATTCATTTGCCAGATCAGCAATTCTAATTAATTCATGACATATAATATTTTTCCCAGATTCCCATTTAGGTGCAGAATTACCCAATGTTGAGGTTATTATAGGGTTTGATGATGTATTATTTAGAACATTTGCCATATCAAATTTTTTTTTGATATTATCTAAATTTTTATCTGATTTGTCACATATATCTAAAAAACCAAAAGTATGTTTACTTATAAGGCCTAAATCATTTATAGTGCTTAATAAATTTTTCTGATTATTGAGGTGAAATTTATCTGGAGATGACGGCCAATCATCTGCAACACATATTTCAATATATTGATAACCAGAATCTGCAATTATCTTTACAGCAGAATAAGGATCAAGCTTTTTCATAGCATAAGTTGAGAATCCAAACTTAAGCATTTATAATCCTATCCTGGATTTACCAATTACTTCTTTATTAACAAGATTATTTGGCATGCTGCCATTAAGGACTCTTACAACTTCATTGGCCGTTTTAATTTCAAGATCCAATGTTGATTCTTCAGAGTAGAAAGCACTATGGGGTGTAAGAATGATATTTTTTTGTTTAAATAAAATTGAATTATTTGGAGGAGGAGTATCCTCTAACACATCAAATCCGGCACCAAATAAATGGCCATTCTGAAGTGCTTCGCCTATGGCTTTTTCATCTACAAGCCCACCACGTGAGCAATTAATTAAAATAGTGTTTTTTTTCATTTTTAGTATACGATTTTTACTTATAATATTTTTAGTGTCTTCATTCAAAGGTAAATGAAGTGAAATAAAGTTTGAATTTAATAATAAATAATCTAATGAAACTGAAGAACCAAAATTGGTTTTACTATTTTCTACTAAACTTCTACTGTAAACCAATACTTTAATACCTAGCATTGATGCCTTTTTTTCTAATGCTTTTCCTATTCTTCCGTAGCCTACTATTCCAAGTACAGAATCAGATAATCTATGACCTGGGAAATCAAGTTTAATTTTGTCCCATTTTCCTGCGCAAATTTCATTAGTATGAGCAAACATATTTTTATTTAAAGACAAAAGCATACCTAATGCATGATCTGCTACTTCATCAGTACAATAATCTGGTACGTTAGTAACAACTAAACCAAGTTCCGTAGCTTTGCTAAGATCAATATTATCTACACCAATCCCATACCTTGAAACAACCATGCATTTTTTGGCACTTTCTAATACTTTTGCTGTAACTTTTCCAAAACAAAAAATAATAGCATGCACATCTTTAGCATACTCAATTAAAGTTGATTCAGTATCATCAGGAGGTAGAACTACTTCATAGCCAGCTTCCTCAAGTATTTTTTTTTCAGGAGCAATACTAGGCCAAACATAATCAGTTATTAAAATCTTTTTTTTCATTTTTAATCCATCGGTTTAAACATACACCCGTCAACAAAAAAATCAAAGAAGTCTGGTGAAGTTTCAAGTTCTATATGTTCAATAGATAAAACAAAATTTTCAACCTCAACTCTTTTATAAGTTGATAGTAACATTTTACAAGCACCTAATAATGATGCATTTCCAATCTTTTCTATTTTAGATCTTTCTATATTTGCTAAGAAACCTATATCTATTGCATTATCAATATTTATATAATTTGCAAAACCGCCAGCTAAATAATAGTTGGATATTTTATCAAGATTTACACCAGAATTTTTTAGAATTATCGCCTGCCCACAGTAATTCGCAGCCTTAGCTTGTGCCAAAGATGAAATATCAGAGTTTGAAATAGATAAAGAATTTTGTTCAGAAAAAACAAATTCTTTAGAATCATCCTTTAATCTTCCTAAATCATTCATAAGATTACTTCTTTTTAACTCAGCAAGAAGATCTATTAAACCTGACCCACAAATGCCAATAGGTTTACTATCACCAATTACATCAAAAGAAGTTGAAGAATCTTTCATTATTGAAATTTTTTCTATAGCCCCATCGTATCCTGGCATACCATATGTAATATCTCCTCCTTCAAAAGCAGGCCCCGCTGGACATGAAGCAGCGTATATTTTACCTGGCATACCCAAAATTATTTCGGTATTAGTTCCCACATCAACCAATAACACAGGTTCTTTTTTATTGAAAATATCTATTGCTATTAGATCTGCTGATATATCAGAACCAATATGAGATGCTATTATGGGAGCCCCATATACAATTCCATTAGGATTAATTCGAAGACCTATATCTTTTGCATTTGATATAAGTGAAGAATTTACCCTTTTGCCTTTTATTAATTCATTTTCAACAATTGATTTATATGGCTTTGTACCTATACTAGTGACGTCAAAACCAAAAAAAATTTCTCGCATAGTAGTATTTCCTACCACTACGACATCATAAATTTCCCTTCTACGAATTAGATTTTTTTTTACCATTTCTCCAATTTCAAAATTTATTGCAGAAACAATCACTGATTTTAATTCACCATTATTTTCAGCACTATCATAAGATATTCGATTCATAATATCACTTCCACCAAACCTTTGTGGATTTTCGAAAGATGTAGTATAAACTAAATTATAATTTTCTAAATCTATCAGATTCATAACAACAGTAGTAGTACCAATGTCTACAGCTAATCCATAGATGGCTCCTCTATAATCCTCAACAAAAGAATCGTTATTATATTTTGAATAGATCTTATTATTTTTTTTATAAAATGCTGGAGAAATCTGAATATTATCAGTGATTGGCATAGTTTTAGATAATATTTTTGGCTGTCTCCTGAGGACTGAAAAATCTATAGTATTTGAATGATTAGTTATTTTTGCTTGACAAGCTAGTCTAAAATTACCTCTAAGAAATTTCTCTGATACTGTTTTTTGGGACAAACTATCCATACCATCATTGATTTCCACTATACATTCATGACATTCGCCATTTCTTGAACATGAGGTTGGGACTCGTACAGAAAGTTTATCAGCCAACTCAAATAAAGAATTACCAATTTGAGATTTAACAGGTTTATTATCTAGAAATACTTGGCTCAAATTACATTTCCCAAGCATTTCTGTAATCTAATTTATCACTTCCTGTACAAATAGCTAAATTTTCATTTTTTATAAAATGTTGATTCTTGCAATCGAATTGTGCCGTGCATCTATTTTTTGAATTTTTATAAGGACATCTAAATTTGTTCAATTCATCTGCATTAAATGATATATCTTTAAAAATTTCATAGATTTTATCGAGTGAAGACCTAGCTTTATCTAAATCTATTTTTGAGTTAACTTTTTTATTTTTTCGCATAAATTATTATGATTTCAATTCAGATAAAAGATCAATTAAATCTTTTGCTTTATCAACAGCGTCAACAGCATTTTCACCATAAGCATCAGCACCCATTTCATCAGCAAAATCTTGTGTCACTGGTGCTCCTCCTACCATGATTCTTACCTCACCTCTCAAACCCATATCTTCAAAAGTGTTTATGGTTGTACCCATATTTGGCATAGTAGTGGTTAATAAGGCAGACATACCTACCAAATCAGCTCCATGCTCTTCAACAGCATCAATAAAATCTTCTGGTGATGAATCTACTCCAATATCGTGAACGGTAAATCCAGCACCCCTTAACATCATAATACACAAGTTTTTTCCTATATCATGAAGATCACCTTTAACTGTGCCCATAATTACAGTTCCAAGAGGTTCTACTCCAGAGGCAGATAAAATTGGCTCTATATGGGTCATACCTGCTTTCATTGCACGCGCAGAAACTAAAACTTCAGGAACAAAAATGATGTTGTCTCTAAATTTAACTCCTACAATCGCCATACCATTTAGAAGCCCATCATCAAGTACATCATTTGCCGTGTATCCTTCTTCTAAAGCTTTTTTTGTAAGAATATCAACTTCAGAATTGTTACCAGTTATTAATTCATAGGCAATTTCTTGCATTATAGGATCTAAATTTTCTATGGCTTCTCCTATGTGCTTTTGCTCACTAGGCTTTGTTACATATTCAAATTCTTTTTTTAATCCTTCATGATTTAGCGGCATCAAAATTTCCTCTCTCAGCAACCCAATCTGTAATAGCCTCTGGAATTGCCAATAAATTTTCTATTTTTGTTTTTAGGGGGATAGCACATTCTGGCGCAATTAATTGAACACCTGCATTCAAAGCTTTAAAAACTTCTTCCTTAACCGCGTCTGGTCCTTTTGAATATAATGTCGTAGGATTATTAATATTTCCTGCTAGCTTAATTTTTCCATTAACAGTTTTCACAGCCTCTTCTGGATCATTTCTTGAATCGAAATGAAAGGCAGCCATTCCAGTTTCAGCAATGTATGGCATTCTATCAATTGTATTGCCACATATATGAAGAATAATTGGGACATTTAATTCTTCTACTAATTCTTGATGGAGCTCCAATAAAAATCGTTTATAATATTCTCCACTAACTAAATCACCAGTAGCATGATCAGGTAAAGTTAATATATCTGCACCTGAATCAATTTGCGCCTGTCCAAATAAAATTGTTATTTCTTTGAGTTTCTCTAAACATTTAATTGTTTCAGCTGGATCATCTACTGTTCCTAATAGAAAAGGTTCAACTCCAAACACATGATAAGCTAATGTCCATGGGCCCATAGTTTTACCAACTATTGCCACTTCATCGGGGTACTGTTTCTTAAGTATTTGTATAGAATCAATTATAGTTTTTGTGTCTTGATGTAATAAAAAATCCTTTGGTATTTTTACATCATTAGAATTTTTCCAAATAGGATTAGTCATTCTTACGGTAGGCCAATTATCTTTTTGCTCCCATTGCATGTCACATCCTAATGCGGATGATTCTTGGATAATACTAAAATAGGGGGCTATAGTATCGAAGCCTAATTGAGTAAATGCAGTGGATGCTAAAGATGCATTTAAGTTAGCATCTCTGTTTGCTTCAGGAAAGTAAGCGTTATTTAAATCCATGAATTCAACAGTTGCTACACTTGTTGGAGTGCAAACAGGAGGGCGGTCATGTGGCTCCCCGTTCAATGCCGCAAATACTCGTTCTTTTGAATTCATAAATTCCTACTTAATTTCTATGTTTGTGAAAATCCTAATGTTTGAGTAGTCATTTGACCTTGCATTTCAGTTTGAGAAAGCATATTTTCAGTAGCACTTACATTCCTAGCAACTGGCAATATCAATCTAGCAAATTTATCATATCTTTTTCCATCCGGAAACATAAATTCTTCTTGTGAAACCTTAACACAACTAGCATATTTAATAAAACCTCCAACTACAGCTCTCAGTCTCATATTTACTTTTTCATGATTTCCTTCAGCAGAAACTTTGTATACCACGTTAGCACCTTCCTCATATGAATCTAAAAAAAATGTAAGCTTAGTTTTAGTATCAGGAGCAGAAATTGGGCCATCTATTTTAAAATCTTTTGAATCTTTTTGGACTGCATTAGCAAACATGAATCTAAGTGCTCTTTCAAGATAAAGATCAGTTCTCATCATTAGTTTATCTGAGGTACCAGCTAGAATATCTACATCTCCAAGTAAAGCGCAATTATCTCTAACTTGTTCAATTCTTTTATCAAGCTCCGGTAAATTACTAAATGACCAAATAGTCAAATGACGTTTTTTTTTGAATATACCAATGGAAATATCATTAAAAAAAGGATCCATTGAAACTAGTTCAATGCATCTACCTAATTCTTTGATTTTTTTTCTTGCGTCCATGTAATTTGTAAATTTATTAATAACAATTATAAATGAAAAATCATTATATTACCTACATAATTTTTCTTTTGATCTCCACTAAATCATACATTCACAAAACATCGTTTACAAATCTTGTGAAATTTTTCCCTAGGAGTTTCTCAATTTCTAAAGACTTAAAACCAGCTTTCTCCAAAGGTTCAATAATATTATTTATCTTACTAGAGTCTTCTAAATCTTTAGTCCAAGTTATATTTTTTTGGTTTGTATTTATTAGATAATTTTTATCTCTAGATTCATCTCCTAAAATCCAATCTGGACCCAAAGCCAATATATCAATCCCAGCAAAATTTCTAATATATTCTACATGTTTTATTATGTCAGGAATATTAGACTGTTTATCGTTTACACCCAAAACTAGTCTTGAACAAAAATGTAGAGCCAATAAACCATTATTATCAGCTAGATCTTTAATTTGGTTATCATATAAATTTTGAGGTTTATTTGCCAGAACTCGTGAGCCTGAGTGAGAATTAATTATTGGTTTTTTAGTAATTTTCAATACATCCTTAATAGATATAGGAGAAGAGTGGGAAACATCAATAATCATTCCTTTTGTATTCATTTCCAAGATTAATTTTTTCCCTATTTCACTCAAACCTGTATCTGAATATTTCCCTTCTTCTTCTTGACTCGCAGATAAAAAATTTTTCATTGCCCAATTTAATTGAATATGCCTCAATCCTTTTTTATATAAAATTTCTAAGTTTTCTAAATTTTCACCAACTATTTTCCCGCCTTCATTACCTAAAATCAAAGAGAATTTATTATTATTTTTCGCATTATTGAAATCGGATTTCCCTCTAATTAGTACTATAGAATCTTTTTTTTCTTTCAATAATAATTCTAATTTTGATAAAGACTTTAAATATCTTTCATAAAAACCATGAGTTGAGTTATAAGTTTTCTTATAAATCTCCTTTGAAGGAGCATCAATCCATCCATCAAGTTCTAAATGAAGTATTTTTCCTGAAATACCTGATTTGATATCACGTAATATATCATCTTTATTTCTCATATGATCATGAGCCAGAAAAATATTAAAATTAGATTTTTTACTATTTAATTTCATTCAATTCTAATAAACTAATTAATCCAGAATGCCAGTCATAACCATGGGGTTTCCTTTCAACATCTATAGCTGGACTTGTCCAATAATAAAGAACTAATGATTTTTCAGGAGCCTTATATTCCTCAATTAAATTACCAAAAAAGTCTGTGATTTTACCTAACATCTGACCTTTTTCAACGATTTGACCCTCTCTAATATCTGGATGCCAAAAACCACTATGTTTTGCATTAATTTGATATCTTCTACCTTTTATAATTTTTTGCTTTGGCTTTTCAGGTTTACCAGCTAAGCAACCAACACTTTTTAGTGCTGATATAATACCATCATAATGCCTTGATACATCACTAGATGTAGGAATACCATTTTTCCCTATTTCTACCCAAATATTTACTATCCCTTCGTCAGCCAATGATATGCATAAGGGCGGAATAGAGTCTATATCTTCTCTATACTCTATAAAGTCTACTCTGTAACCTCTTGCAAGTAGCTTTGCCTTATCCTTCATATCATTTGAACCTAGTAATGGAACTGGAACCCAAGGATGTAAAGATTGCACTAGCTCACCAGAATGCATATCTATAAGGTAATCAGATTTCTTAACAATTTCAAAAATAGTATCAATTAGAAGTTCAGAATACGATCCTTGAGGATTTCCTGGTTGAATAAAATGAACTTCTTTTTGGTCAATAGGTGAAATTTGCATAGATCTTTGATAAAAAGCTTCTACTGAAATTACAGGTATAATAATTACCTTCCCGTGTAAATTTGAAGGAGATATATTTGAAATTATTTTCTGTGCTGCAATCATCCCTGAGTACTCACCAGCATGCATTCCGCTCATTATTGAAAAAGTAGGACCAACTAGGTGACCATTAATTATAGTCACTGGAATTTTCACAGTGTTTTTATTTTCACTTCTAACAAAAGTGTAGTTTTGCTTAGTATTCTTACTAGGCCAATTTATATCTTCATATGAATTAATATTAGCCTCTATAACATTTTTCATAAATTAAATACTAAACTACAGCTTTCCTTAGAGCACGAATATGATCATCCGTTGTACCACAGCAACCACCTAGTATATTTACAGGTATCTCGGATAATTTTTTATAATTTTCAGCCATAAATTCTGGTGATTCTGGATAAACAACTTTCCCTTTTTCAATCCTCGGAATACCAGCATTCGACTGAACTACTAAATATGCATCTGTTGCTTGACGCATCATAGAAGCAATTTCTATCATTTTCTCTATACCATTGCCACAATTAGTACCTACAATATCTGCCCCAGCGTCTACTAATCCTTTAGCTGCTGATTCTGGTGTTACCCCCATCATGGTGAAATAACCTCTTGGCCCTTTATCAAAAACCATGGTTGACATAACAGTCAAATTAGTATGGTCTTTAGCTGCCTTAATAGCCAATGTAGCTTCTTCTAATCCGAGTTGAGTTTCCACCATTACAGCATCAGCACCTCCATCTTCAAAAGCTTTACACATAACGGTAAACACATCATACATTTCAGACTGAGTAATACTACCAAGAGGCTCAAGAAATTCACCTGTTGGACCTATTGAGCCACAAACATATTTTCCTACAGGAGTGACAGATTTCGCTAATTCAGCTGCTAATTTATTAACTTCATAAAATTTGTCCTCAATACCATATTTCTTCAGCATATATTTATTACCACCAAATGAATTAGTCAATACAATATCTGATCCAGAATCGAAATAATGTTTAGCCATCATTTTTATTGTCTCTGGACTTTCTATATTCATTTTTTCTGGCGAGTCACCTGCGACCAATCCATTTTTTTGCAAATAAGTACCTGTTGCACCATCAAAAATTAATACTTCTTTATTCTTCAACCTATCTAGTATTTTCATATAAAAATCATCCTTGAAATTATTTTATTAGCCAATGATCTATAGCTCCATGAGATTCATCACGAGTTTTATCATCGATAGTTTTTACAATTTTTTTTACAAAGTCATATGGCATAGAATTATATTTTTGTTCAAAAATTTTCAATACAGAATCCAGATTTCCATCTAAAGATAAATATTCTCCATACCCCCAATAATTTAAATAATCATCTGTTCCAGCACTGCCATCATACATAGCAATAGAATCTACTGCCTGTTGAAATCGTCCCTCAAGTTGTCTTGATATAGTTTGATTACCATCATTTGCTTGTATTTGGACTGGAATTTCTTTCCAATACATAATTCTTACAGATACACTCATTTTTTATAAATAATATTTAAAACTTAGATTTATCATTATAATACTAAATTCTTTCATTTTTGGAAAAAACTTAAGTATAATTAAACCTTGAAATAAAAATAATAACCTTAATGAATAGTAAAAGTATTAAATTCGCAGCGTTATATAAATTTTTCAATCTCGACAAATTAAATTTACGTAGAGATAAAATATTACAATATTGCAACGAAAACAAAATTTTAGGCACAATTCTTCTTGCTAAAGAAGGTATTAACGGTACTATTGCTGGAAAAAAATCTGATGTTGACAAAACCATTGTTTTTTTAGAAAAAATCCTTGAAACTGACTCCCTTGAAGTAAAATATTCATTTTCCTCTTCTGTTGGCTTTTATCGAATGAAAGTTAAGATTAAAAATGAAATAGTTACTATGGGAGAAAAACAAATTTCTCCGTCTAAAATAACAGGAACATATGTGGAAGCGGAAGAATGGAATAATTTTATTTCACAAAAAGATGTATTACTCATAGATGCAAGAAATATTTATGAAACTTCAATTGGAAAATTCAAAAACTCCGTTGATCCTTTAACATCATCCTTTAGAGATTTTCCTGAATGGGTCGATAAAAATTTAAAAAAAATCAAAGATTCTCCTAAAATTGCAATGTACTGTACTGGAGGTATAAGATGTGAAAAAGCATCATCATATTTGTTAGATTTAGGAATCAGTGATGTTTATCAACTAAAAGGTGGCATACTTAAGTATCTTGAATCTGTATCTAAAAAAGAAAGTATGTGGGACGGAGAGTGTTTTGTATTTGATCAAAGAGTGTCAATAAAACATGGTCTTGCTGCAGGTAATTATACTCAATGTTATGCATGCAAAAACCCAATTTCTTATGAAGATACAAAATCACAATATTACAAAAAAGGGGTTAGTTGTCATATTTGCCATGATAAAAAAAATATTTTTGATAAAGCTAGATATGAAGAGAGACAAAATCAAATAGAAATAAATTCAAGCAGGGGAAAAAATCATATAGGTAGAAATACAGAAAGTTATGAAAAAACAATTCGCTTGAAAAGAAAACATTTAAAAAAAACATAGCTATGGTTAATGATACTCAGATAAAAAAAATTACAGTAATTGATGATTACCCAACAATTCTTTCAGACTCATATGAGTTTAGTAAATTGAGAAAATTCGCAAATTATAACCTTGTCATAAATAGAACCAGACCAAAATCCCAGAATGAAATATTAGAAATTTGTGCTGATTCAGATACTATTGTAATATCGCATACCTCAACAATTATTGATAATCCACTTTTAGAATCAGTTTCTGAGGATCTAAAACATATAGCTATATGGGGTACAGCGATGGATCATGTTAATATTATTTCAGCAAAAAGATTAGGTATAGCTGTGAGTAACACCAAAAATTCCTCTACTATTTCTGTTGCCGAGCACGCGCTTGCAATGTTATTAACTACTGCTAAAAAGATACCTCAAATGGATACAAGAATGAGAGGAGGGGAATGGCCATCTTCTCAACAAATTCAATTGAAGGGAAAAACTTTAGGAATAATAGGTTCTGGTCCAGTAGGTATTAGATTAGCTAAAATAGCTAGTGGTATCGGAATGAAAATTATAATTTATCCTATAAATGATCAAACTAGAGAAAATCTAGTTTCTGACAAATCATTTAAATGGAAAATAGTATCTTTGAATGAATTACTTGAAGAATCGGATGCTGTATCTCTACATACAAGATATAACAATCAAACAAATAAGTTATTATCCTCAAATGAATTTTCAAAAATGAAACCAAATTCGATTTTAATAAACACCGCAAGAAGTAAAATTATTGATACTAACGCATTAATTGAAGCACTTGTTAACCAAACAATTGGTGCAGCTGCTCTTGACGTATTTGATGATGAACCGTTAGGGAAAAATAATAAACTTCTCCAAATTGACAATTTAGTACTTACCCCCGCATGTTGCATCAAATACGATTGAGGCAACGAACGAATCAATAAATTTATTAGTTTCAAATATAATTAGTTTTCATAATAATAATCTAAATGATTACTTCGTATAAAAAATTATGTTGATTCTATGAAATTATTTTTCTTTATAAAAAATCTATAAAAGCTATATAAACATAAAGATAGCAGTATAACGGATAGAATATACCCAAGTTGGACAGTGTAAGCAGACGCTATCATATATCCTATTATTGGTCCTAAAGCAGCACCTGAATCTTGCCATGTTGAGTATCTAGAAATGATACTTGATTTATCTTTTTCAGGTGACAACTGCCCCAATAAAGCATCAAGAGATGTCTCTAGTGAAACACTGAAAAAAAATAATAGTACTATGCATACTACAGTTACATAAAAGTTATATCCACTAATCGAAATAACGATAGCAAAGATCATGAGAAATGAACTAATAATAATATTTATATTCCTGCCATATCTGTCTGAAATTGACCCAAAAATTATACCAAAAAAAATATCTGCAATATATTTAAAACCTATAATAAATCCCCCTAAAGCAATAATGGTCTCTAAATCATATTCATTCTTTTGCAAGGACATCAAAAAAGGGATAATAGTTGCTAGCGCTAAGCCATTTGAACTAAAAGATGATGAAAATTTAAAAATTGAAATAATTATTATTTTTTTTCTTATTGTATTTACTTGCTCATTATATGTAAGATTCCAATTAGTTTTTTTAGGAGAAAGTTTCGACACATCTAAATCCTTTATAAAATACGCCACAAATATTGCGGGTATTATTAATAGAGATAGACATATTAAAGTTATGTTTATGCCAAACTTTATAGATGCCAATACACCAATAGTAACGACAAGAAAACTGCCTGTTCTTTGAACACCCACACAATAACCTAAATATTTCCCAAAATTATTTGATTCATATGAAAATACTCTTAATTGATAAGTTAAACGAAATAAAGAATATGAAAATCCCCATATTACTCGCGCTAATATTAATAGAACAATGCCTTTCAGTATCGCGTAAAACAATGTTGAAGCTGCACCTAATAAACATGCTAGAAAAACTGTATTCCTAAAACCTAACTTCCTAAATACCTGTCCCGAAATTACATTTGTAAAAAATCTCACAATCCTATTTATTGAAAGTAAAAAACCGATCCAAAATTCATCTGAAAGATTCAAAAATGAATTAATCTCGAAAAAATCACTATTTGCAGGTAATAATATGTATAAAATACTATCCCCCATAATTAGTAAAGAAAGTGGAATGATTACTAAACTAACTTGTAATGGAATGTTAATGGATATTTTATTAAGTAATTTATTCATTTTTTACTTTTCAAGATAATAATTTATTAATAAATATACTAACATTTCCTAAACGAAACCGGATAATTTGTTGTTTTTTTACAAATTTCCCTGAACAATAATAGTGAATAATCCACCTCTTTCGATGATTTTATAATTTGACATGTCATTGCATACATATTTATAATTCATGGGTTAGTTCCAACATAAATTGGAATTTATTCATTTATTATTAAATGTATATTCTTTAGTTTATTACTAGTTGGAAAAATAAAATGACGTGGAGATCTCACCTAAGTTGGTCTCCCTAAAAAAGAGCCCTATTTGGGTTATAAATAACACGTCCAAGGAGGAAACTCATTGTTTAAGGACAAGAATTGGAAGCTCCTAACAGGACTTCTAGTCGGTGGTCTAATGCTAGTTGCGATTGCATGTAGTTCAGATGATGCTGAAGAATCATCTTCATCTGCTCCTGCACCAACAACTGCTGCTGCAGCACCTGCTGCTACCGCCGCACCTGCGCCTACTACGGCGCCGGCTAAGGATGATGATCAAGATCACGAAGGTGAAATGATTCATGCTCCTGACACAAGTACACCTGCTGGTGTTGCTGTAATAGCATCCAACGGTGTAATAAATGACGAAAATGGACTAAACTCTGCACAATCAGGTGACAACATGAAGAACGTAGGTCTAACCGAAACTCTTTTCGCCCGAGCAGATGATGATAGTACATTGATGTGGCTTGCAGAATCATTTGAAATATCAAATGATCTTTCTTCAGCTACCGTCAAAATTAAGAGCGGAGTATCTTGGCAAGATCACCATGGTGATTTTGGTAATGTAACCGCTGAAGACGTTGCGTGGTCAATGAACAACGCAAACAGTGCTACTAACCCTGAGTCCATTCATGGACAGGCTGGTGACTTTGCTGGTCTATGGGGAGAGTGGACAGCAGTTGACGATTCAACTGTAACTTTCGAATTCACTGGATATGATTCAACATGGAAAGATGACTATGCTAACGCATCTGGTCAGGCTTTCTCAGTTTTCTCAAAGAAAGCTTATGATGAAAAAGGTGAAGATTTTGTAAGAGATAACATTATTGGTTCTGGTGTATACCAGGTTGATGAATGGATCAGTGGTGAATCTTACACTATGAAGGCACGACCAAACCATCACATGTACACAGCAAAGACTGACACAATACAGATTATTGGCGTTAAAGAGCCAACAACTCGTGCAGCTCTGCTAAGAACAGGTGAAGTTGACATGGCTCACTTAGAGCCAAAAGATGCAGCTAAGTTTGACATGGATGAGTTTACTCAGACATCAACTTCTGCAGCTATTCAGCTTGGTATATTCTTCTCTGGTAACTTATGGGAAGACACATATGCTGGTGGTGAAAAAATTGGTCAGCCTCTACCAACAAAAGCTACATTCGTTCACGACTTAGCTTATATTGGTACAACTGGTGACAGAGCAAGTAATCACGACAAGAATGCTGATGACGGTGTTTCAGATGCTGATCAGGCAAAAGCAGTTCGAAGAGCAATGGCTATGGCTATTGACCGAGAATTAGTTAACGAACAGCTTCTTAGTGGTCTTGGTTCTCCAGTACACGTTGAGTACTTCTCAGCATCACACCCTAACTGGGATTCTAAATACGAATACCCATATGACCCTGATGCAGCTGTAGCTTTAATTAAAGCTCAAGATGCTGACTGGGTAGCAGGTTCAGGTGATAAATCTGGTATTCTAGGCGATCACGCTTTTGAAGCATCAGTTTACGCTGGTCCTGAATTAGGTGGTGGAGCTTCTATAACTGGTGAAGTAGCCGATGCAGTAGCAGGTTTCTGGTCTGACATTGGTATTTCAACATTCAGTTTGAAGTTCTCATACCAGACATTCCGACCAACAGTTGTTGGAAGGTCTAACACTCACCCATGGATCACATCTTGTGACAAGGGTCGTGAGTCTAACCCATGGCATTTCCCTAAGGGTCTAGTACAAACAACTCTTACCCGAGGTGGATTCTCATGTGGATTTGAGTCACCAGTAATCCTGGATCTATACAAGCGAATGGCTGAAGCTCCTGACACAGCTGCTGCAACAGTTGCTGCTAACGAGTACCTAGCTTACGTATACGACCAGGCACTACAACCAGGTGTTGTAGCTGTTCCAGATGCATACTACTTCAACAATAAGAAGATTAAGTCTGCACCAATGGATAGAGCTGCTGCAGCATCAATCAACTCACTTTGGAACCTAGAATTAAAATAGGTCTTTAATAGAGATTAGATTACTTGAAAAGAGGTTCAATATGAGCCTCTTTTCTCTTTAAAGATAAATTTATATAATTTACTTTTTTATTAGGTAGATTATGATTATATTTTTTGTTATGATTTCTATAATTGTTATATATATATAAAAAATTATATTTAGGATTTATATGCGAAAATTTATACTAAGACGACTTATATTTGCTATTTTTAGTATTATTTTAGCTACATTTGCTGTTTTTCTTATCTCTCGTGCAGCTGGTGACCCTCTTACTCTATATGCAAACTCTGGATATGGATTATCCGAAGAAGGAGAAAGAGCATTAAGAAAAAAATTAGCTCTAGATAGACCTGTGGTAGTACAGTATGGTTTATGGTTAGGAAAAACACTGCAAGGTGATATGGGCGAAACTCTTCTTGAGAGAAAGCCAGTCACTAGGACAATCACACAAAGATTACCTGCGACATTACACCTTGGTCTGGTAGCATTTATTGGTTCTTGGGCTGTAGGAATACCACTTGGTATATTATCAGCAGTAAAACGTGGATCTATTTTGGACTATATAGGAAGATTCATTGCTTTATTAGGTCAAGCTGTTCCTCAATTTTGGTTAGGCCTTGTTCTAATTTTTATTTTTGCAGTTCAATTAAGACTTTTACCAGCTGGACTAAGAGGAGATGGGTTGTGGGATGTTAAACATTTAATTTTACCAAGTATTACCATGGCATCTGGGGGACTTGCTTATTACACAAGAATAACTAGGACAGCAATGCTTCAAGTACTAGACTCTGAGTATATTAGATTGGCAAGAGCAAAAGGAGTCTCAAATAATGTAGTCATATGGAAGCACGCTTTTAAAAATGCAATCATTCAGCCATTAACTGGTATGACGCTAGGCCTTACCTTTTTCTTAAGTGGTTCAGTTCTAGTGGAAACAATTTTTACATGGCCGGGAATGGGTGATATGGCTATAACCGCTGTAAACAATAATGATTTCCCAGTATTGCAAGGGTGTGTATTCTTTTTCACAATATTATTTGTAGGAAGTACTTTCTTATGCGATATATTGTATGCATATATTGACCCAAGAATAAGATATGATTAAATATGATGAGGATTAAATAATTAATTATGAGTACAGTCACAGAATCAAATATAAGTAGCGACGTTGGCTTGCAAGCTGTAAAGAGATCTCCCTTATCTCAAGTATGGTATTTTCTTAGAAGGTGGCCTTTAATACCACTTATTATAATGGTAATTTTAGTTTTTACAGGATTATTTGCAGATTTTATCGCCCCTGAAGATCCAACTGTGCAGTCTCTAAAATTTCGTAACTTTGAACCAACTTGGGGTAGAGCAATGCCAGAATATAATATTGTGCCTAGTGCTGAAGACTTTGACCTTGAAACTACTAGTGGGAAATCAGCATTTAATAGAGCTAAGAAATCTTCATTCCCTCAAAGTAAATATATATTAGGGGGAGACAACCTTGGTAGAGATGTTCTTTCCAGAATTATTTATGGAGCAAGAATATCACTAAAAGTTACATTATATGCATTAACATCTGGAATAATCGTTGGTACTGCGCTTGGTTTAATTGGTGGCTATTTTGGAGGTTGGACAGATGAAATTTTAATGCGACTTGTAGATGTATGGCTTGCATTACCCTTTATTCTTATAGCCCTGGTTATTGCTCAGATGTTCCTTCACTCGGGTGGTGCTGCCGAAGGGGTTATAATATTCCTTATTGCGCTTGTAGCTTGGACTCCATTTGTAAGGCAGGTTAGAGCAGATGTTTTGACTATCCGTGGCCAAGATTACGTTTTAGCTGCTAAAGTGGCTGGAGCTACCCATATAAGGCTAATGTGGAAGCATATATTACCAGGCACAGTCAGTACTATTTTGGTTGTAGCTTCCTTGCGAGTTGGTCAGTTAATTCTAACTGAAGCTACATTATCTTACTTAGGAGCAGGTATTCCTGATCCTATTCCTGCTTGGGGTAAAAGCGTCAAAGATGGTAAAGACTTTATTGAAGAAGCTTGGTGGATCTCTTTCTGGCCAGGTTTCTGCATATTCCTTGTTGTAATGTCTCTAAATTTCTTTGGCGATTGGTTAAGAGACAGACTAGATCCAAGACTTAGACAATTAGACTAAAAAGAGGCACTAATGCGCATAGGATTCGTTGGCCTCGGTAATATGGGTCAAGGTATGGCTGATAATTTATTACTTAAAAATGCTGACCTTACAGTTTATACTCGTACTGAATCTAAAATTGAAACTATGATTAATAAAGGAGCTAAGGGCACTAATTCTCTTAGTGATTTGGTTGAAAATGTAGACGTTGTGATGACATGCTTGCCAGACGTAGAAACTTCGTTGAATGTCATACTAGGTAAAGACGGGATAATCAAAAATGCAAAAAAAAATCAAGTTATTATTGATCATAGTACAGTTGAGGTATCCACTTCGCAATTATGTAGCAAAGAGCTAAAAAAAATAAATGTCAATTTTCTCGATGCCCCAATTTCTGGTGGTCCTATGGGAGCATCGTCAGGAACATTAACTATTATGGTTGGTGGAGAAAAAAATATTTTTGATGATGTGCAGCCTTATTTGTTGAAGATGGGAACTAACGTTAGGTTTATGGGAAATTCTGGTGCAGGGACAGGCATGAAATTAATTAATCAACTACTTGTTGGAGTGAACACTGTTGCTTCAGCAGAAGCATTTGCATTTGCAAATAAAGTTGGAGTAGATATTGAGGTTGCATCTGAATTATTAGATGTTAGCTGGGGCGGTAGCAAAATGGTAGAAAGAAGTGCTCCTATAACAAAAGGTAGAAATTTCCCAAACTCATCAGCACCTGTTAGAAATTTAAACAAAGACCTTGGAATAATTAATGAGTTTGCAAATTTAAATAATTTGTCATTAGATTTAACAAAAAAATCGCTTGATATGTTTTCTGAATTAATGAATGATAATAAATCTGAATATGATATTGCTGGAGTTATCGAAATAATCGAAAAAAACTCTAATAATTTATGATTCCTTTTGAAAAAAAACAATTAGGTAAAACAGGACTTATGATTCCAAATTTAGGATTAGGAACAGCAACCTTATCGGGAGATAGTTTAGCAGAAGGTTTATACGGTGGTTCTGCCGAAAAAGAAGCAATAAGTATATTAAATGAATCCTATAAAAAAGGTTTTAGATATATCGATACCGCTCCACTTTATGGAACAGGAAAAGCGGAAGAAAGGATAGGTAAATCTATTTTTTCAAAAATTGATAAATCAAAATTTATTATATCCTCTAAAGTTGGAAGGCTAGTAAGAAATAATCCAAATGTTACAAGTGATGAGTTATCCTGTATAGATGATTGGAGTGAAAAAGCAATATATGATTCGATTGAAGAAAGTTTGAAAAGATTATCTATGAATTCTATTGATATTGTTTATGTACATGATCCAGACACAAGAGATTTTGGAGAAAATCAGGCAATTAAGTATGCTTTCCCAACATTAATTAAACTAAGAGAACAAGGAATAATCAAGGCTATTGGTTGCGGTATGAATGAATGGGAAATGCCAAAAAAATTTATAGAAAAATTTGACTTAGATATAATACTTTTGGCTGGCAGATATACCTTACTAGAGCAAACTTCTCTAGGTTTTTTATCAGATTGTATAAAATATAACACTAAAATTGTTATTGGAGGTCCATATAACTCAGGAATACTAGCAAGAGATCTTAATGGCCCTGTTTCATACGATTATGAACCTGCACCAGAAAATCTTATACAAAAAGCGAAGAAAATTAATAATGTTTGCAAGAATAATTCCATACCTATGAAAGCAGCTGCTTTACAATTTGCGTTGCATCATCCTGCAATTATTTCTGTAATACCAGGAGTACAATCATTAAGTGAACTTTTAGAAAATATAAATATGATAAAATTTGATATCCCAAATAGGTTTTGGGATGAGTTGAAAAATGAAAAACTTATTTCATTCGACTCACCCATCAATCTTGTATATTAACTTTTTCATTTAATAATATATTAGTCGGAGGAATATTATGAAATTCAATAAAACATCACTATTTGGCGCCCTTTTAGGATTCATCATGGGAATAGCACTGACGATCATAGCTCTATTACAATATGATGAAAATTTAACTAATGCAAGAGATGTGTTATTATCTAGTCTATTTATAGGACTTCCTTTTTCTATTTTAATTGGCTTAATGATTGGATGGATTTGGAGCAAATTATTTGGTAGATCATTGTTCTAACAAACAAATAATCATTACAGATACAGATCAATTAAGAAGTATAGTAAATAATTTATGTGACGAAAAATTTATTTCTTTTGATACAGAATTTATAAGAAATAAAACATACTGGCCAGTTCTTTGTTCAATTCAATTACATGCAAGAAAAAACTCCATATTGATAGATACATTGAGCAAGAATATTAATCTAGCCCCAATAAAAGAAATCTTATCTAATAAAAAAATAACTAAAATATTTCATGCTCATACTCAAGATTTAGAGATATTAAATAACCTATTCAATATAAAAATTTCAAATATTTTCGATACACAGATTGCTGCCAGTTTTTTAGGATATGATGAACAAATTTCATATCAAAAATTAGTAGAAAAAATCCTAAATACAGATTTAGACAAAAAAGAAAGAATTAGTGATTGGTCTCGAAGACCGCTTACAAAAAAACAAGTAAAATATGCTCTTAATGATGTTAAGTATCTTTATGAACTTTACAAACCTATGCTTAATAAATTATCCCAAGAAAATAAAAGTCTTTGGATGAAAGAAGAAATGCAATCATGTGTTAATAATACATTGGAGAAGTTAAAGGAGTGTAATAATAGTGATAATTATACAATTTTGTATAAAAAGATTTATAATTTCAGAGAAGAAATCGCAAAAAAAATAAATTTACCTAGAAAATGGATTTTTCAAGATAAATTAATTAGAGATCTCATAACATCAAAAGACAGGAAAAATATACTTAGAAAAATTAACAATGATTTTATTAATGATAATCAAAAAAAAGTATTAAGTAATATGATAAAAATTTATCTAAAAGATAATGAAATAAATATAAGATCAAAAAAGATCAAACTAAACTCCATTCAAAATAATTTACTAGATATTATTTCCTCTCACTTAGGGAAAACAGCAATTATGTATAATATATCCAAAGGGTTAATCGCAAATAAAAAAGAAATAGAAGAGATTATACTAATTGACAACCCACATAATAAAATACTAATTGGCTGGAGAAAAAAAATCTTTGGCAATGATATATTGATTGCAAAGAAGGGAGCAAGTTTATAAATGTTTAATTCTGAAAATAAGAACTCTGATATTACACTTTGTATTTTCCCTCATTTAAAAGAATTTTTGGTAATAGATACCCGTCTAGACAAAGAACAAATAGATGAAAATTCAATATTGAATTTATCATTAGATAATTTACTAAATGATAAATTTCATAATAACGTCATTGTTCAATTTTCTAAACAAATAAAAAGTAATAGTATAGATTTCATGAAATTAATGTCACTGCCACAAAAAATTGAGAGGATAATCAGGAATGAAATAATAAAATCAATTATAAATGAACTAGGAATTGTTGAAGATAATTCATCTCAGATAGGTATAATTTTTTTCAATAAAGAAATTATTCAATTATCAAAAGACCAGCTTATAAATGCATTAGTTGAAGTTTTTGCTGATAAAACAGATAATTTTTTTATTGAAATACTTTCAGATAAAATTATGAAATTAATCAAACTCGAGGCTGATTTTATTAAGGGAAATTATAAAAGTAATATAGAAAATATAATCTCAGAAAATGATAGCTCATACATGACTTTATGGAAAAAAGGATCATAAAATGAAAACATTCTTAGAAAATTTACTTGGAAATCCAAAAAATGACACCTTTTTATACTGGGTGGCTGATGGCGGCTTTTTGGCTATATTAATTATTGTTTTTTCTATGCTTTTATGGGTATTACTAAAAAGTTTTATCAAGAGTAAACTCAATAAAAGATTAACTACTATTACTAAACAAGAAATTGACAAAACAATTGATATTTATACCTCAGGATTAAAATCGATTGAGGGTAAATATTTTAATCTCTTTTCAGCAATTTTTATAAGTTTTATAGCCTTGATACTAATTTATTCTGTTCTTGGGAACAACGTAGATCCATTGTTTAATATACTCAAACAAATAGGTGATAGTCTCCTCCACTGGATATTAATCGATGGCATAAGAATACTTACAATAATTATATTATCTTTTATCAGCATTAAAATATCGAAAAATATTATTCCAAAACTTCTAACTTCAATTATGCTTGGACAATCATCGACCTCTGATCATGATGAAATTCTCAAAAGATCTCAAACTCTATCAGGAGTTTTCGTTGGTGCCATTATTAGTCTAATCTATATTTTAGCAATCTTTATGATTCTTTCAGAGCTTTCAATACCTATAGCACCGGTAATAGGTGGATTCGGAATTGCTGGAATAGCAGTTGGTTTTGGCGCTCAACATTTAGTAAGAGACTTAATATCTGGAGTATTTATCTTAGCTGAAAATCAATATCGAAGAGGAGATGTTGTAACAATAGCCGGAATATCAGGATTAGTAGAATCTATTAATCTTAGAAGAACAATTCTAAGAGATCTTGATGGACAGGTTCATATAATTCCCAATGGAGAAATCACTGTGGCTTCAAACAAGACTAAATATTGGTCAAGAGTAAACTTGGATGTTGGAGTTGCTTACAAAGAGAACATAGAACAGGTAGTTTCTATACTAAATGAGATAGGAAAAGAATTGTCAAATGATGAATATTTCGGGCTAATGCTAATTACTCCACCACAAGTATTAAGATTAAATTCATTAGATGATTCAGCTGTAACTTTTAAAATGCTAGGCGATTGCAAACCAATGAAACAATGGGAAATAATGGGTGAGCTAAGAAAAAGAATTAAGATCAAATTTGATGAAGAAAATATTGAAATTCCATTCCCGCATCAGACTGTGTATTGGGGAGAAAATCAATCTCCATTTAAGGAAAGTAAATCAAAAATAGAAGCTGATAATAAAAATATTATTAATGAAAAGAATATATTATCAAATGAACTTACACCTGAAAAAAGAGAAGAATTACTCGCAGATAAATATTCTGAATTAAAGTCTAGAATCGTTTATTCAGAGCCAGATGATATGACAAAAACCAAATTTATAGAATCAGATGATTCAGAATAAAAAATAATCTTTATGAAAATTATGATATAAATTATACTGTAGATATGAATATGTATAATAAAGATACCTTAAGACAAACTTTTCTTGATTTTTTTGAAGAAAAAAATCATTCTGTATTACCTTCATCTTCTTTAATTCCTGCTAATGATCCTACCTTGCTTCTAATCAATTCAGGAATGGCACAATTCAAGTCATATTTTTCTGGTGAAAAAAAACCACCAAATCTTAGAATTACCACTTCACAAAAATGCTTTAGAACAACTGATATAGAAGAAGTTGGAGATAAAACTCACTTAACAATGTTTGAGATGTTAGGGAATTTTAGTTTTGGGGATTATTTTAAAAAAGAAGCATGCTCATGGGCTTTAGAATTAATGATAGATAAATTAAATTTAGATATAAATAGAATTTACATAACAGTTTATAAATCTGATGACGAAGCAGAGAAAATTTGGCTAGATTTAGGCATACCTATTGAAAGAATTTATAGATTTGGCGATGAAGATAATTGGTGGGGCCCTGCCGGAGATGAAGGAGTTTGTGGCCCTAGCAGTGAAATTAATTATTATTTAGGTTCCCTTGAAAATATTCCCTCTAAAAAAGACTCTAAAAGAAAAGAAAACTGGGGTCCTAATTTGCATGATGATTTCATAGAACTTTACAACCTAGTTTTCACTCAGTTTTATCGTGATAAAAATGGTAAAGATACTATACTGCCTAATAAAAATATAGATACAGGGATGGGATTAGAAAGAATGTTAGCTGTTCTTCAAAATGTTGATAATGTTTATCAAACAGATGTTTTTTTACCAATTATTAATCAGGTTGAAAAATTATCTAATACTAAATGGGGAGAAAGCAAGGAATCAGATGAAGCTATTAGAGTATTAGCTGAACATGCGAGATCAGCATCATTTCTTATCGGAGATGGAGTATCACCTAGTAACACAGGAAGAGGTTATGTTCTAAGAAGACTAATTAGAAGAGGAATGTTATTTGCTAAAAAATTAAATATATTAGAATCTCCACTTTCGTCATTAGTAAACATAGTATGTAAAGAAATGGGTAATCATTATCCAGAGTTAAATAATAATAAAAATTTCATCATAGAAGTCATATCTAAAGAAGAGGAAAATTTTAGTAGAACATTATCTAATGGAGAATCTGTGCTTGATGGAATGATTAATTTTAGATTAGGAACAAAAAGTAGTGATTCTGATAACTTTTCCAGGGGTTTAAAAATAGCATTAAATGAATCTAAAAATTCAAATATTGTAGAATTTAATAAATGTTTATCAGGAAAAGAAGCATTTATTCTATATGATACTTATGGCTATCCAGTAGAGATTACGATTGAAGTTGCGAAACAGAATGACTTAGACCTAGACATAAATAGCTTCTATTTGGAGCTTGAAAATCAGAAACAAGCGTCAAAAGAAAAAAGTGGGCAATTTAATAATGTTCAAAATTTAGAAATCTTTAAGAATTTAAATATTAAAGACACCAAATTTGTTGGATATGAAAAAACTAATCATAAATCTAAAGTAATTTGTATTATTCATAATGATCAAATTATAGAATCAATTGAAAAAGAATCTAATGCCCAAATAATTGTTTCTGAAACTCCATTTTATGCTGAAAGAGGTGGGCAAATTGGTGATAGCGGTTCCATGCATAATGATCATGTAGATATCAATATAAGTGATACACAATCTCCTTATGGCAGTTTATCTGTTCACATTGCAAGCAGCATAAATGGAAAATTGTCAGTAGGGGATGATATAAATTTGCAGGTTGATGTTACTAGGAGAGAAAAAATTAAAAGAAATCATACTGCAACCCATTTGTTACAAGCTACGCTTAGAGAAATTCTTGGTAATCATGTTAAACAAGCTGGTTCTGTAGTTGAACCTGAAAAGCTAAGATTTGATTTTACTCACTTAAAACCACTTACAAGTGAGGAGCTAGTTGAAATTCAAAATAGGGTTAACGAAGCAATAAGAGAGAATCATAAGGTAAATGTACATTCAACAACTTACACAGAAGCTGTAGATGATGGTGCATTGGCTTTTTTTGGAGATACATATGATTCTGATGTTAGAACAATAAAGATTACACCTCCTTGGAGCTATGAATTGTGTGGGGGAACTCATATGGAATATACGGGAGGTATAGGTGCTTTTATAATTACATCTGAAACAGGGATAGGTTCTGGAATAAGAAGGCTTGAGGCAATTACCGGTGTTGCTGCAGAAAAACTAATAATCGAAAAATTTAATGTTATAAAAAACGCTACAACTTTTCTAAAAGTTCCCGATAATGATCTTGTCAATAGAATTATTACCCTTAGTGACAAAATATCAAATAATGATAAAAAAATCTTAGATCTAGAGCAGCAATTACTTTTCGGATCCCTATCAAATGAAAATGAAAACTATTCTGGTGACCATAAAATTGAAATCAAAAAGAAAATTATTGATGTAATAATTAGGGAAGTCAAAGCCTCAAATATACAATCTCTTAGACAAACTGGAGATCATTTCAGAGATCAAAATGAAAATTCACTAATTATTTTAGGGAGCAACATAGATAATCAATCTTATGTTGTTGTTATGTGCTCGAATTTCATAATTGATAATAAATTTCATGCTGGAGAAATAGCGAAAGAAATTTCATTATTGATGGATGGAGGAGGTGGTGGAAATAATAAAGTTGCACAAGCTGGAGCAAAGAAATCTATAGATTTATCTAAGATTTTAAATCAGTGTCATGAAATTATAAGTAATCAAATAATCAAAAGTAAAAAATCTTGAGTGCTGAAAGTAGTAATCGGATTTTAGGTATAGATTATGGAGAAAAACGTTTAGGTATAGCGATAAGCGATGATACAAATACAATAGCAACTCCATTGAAATACATAGATAACAATAAAGAAATTCTAAATGCTCTTAATTCCCTAATTGTTGAATATGATATAAAAACTTTTGTGGTTGGGCTCCCAATTAACCTAGATGGATCTCATAGTAAATCATCCAGAAAAGTTCTAAATTTTTGCAAGTATATAAATCAAGAATTAGGTATTATTGTTCATACAATCGATGAAAGGCTATCAAGTGTAGAAGCTGAAAATAAATTGAGAGAATCTGGTAGGTCGCCTAACATGTTTAGAAATCTTGATAGAGGTATAATAGATTCTGCCTCAGCGGCAATAATTTTAGATTCATTCATGCAAAAAAAAGGAAACCAGATTATATGAGAAATAATATTGGAGTGATGGGACACCCTATAAATCATAGTGTTTCACCAGTTTTTCAGCAAGCCGCCTTAGATTACCTAGGTAATAAAAATATTTTTGAAAAATGGGATGTCCCCCCCAAACAATTAGAAGAAAAAATCAAATCTTTTAGAAATGATTCTTTTATTGCGTCATGTGTAACCTTACCTCATAAGCAAAATGTCATTCCATTAATTGATGAATTATCTGATTCAGCTAAAGCAATAGGAGCTGTTAATTGGATATATAATAAGCAAAATAAACTTTTAGGCGATAATACTGATTCAACTGGATTTATCAGATCTTTATCGGAAAATTATAAATTTAGTATTAAAAATAAAAATGCATTAGTTTTTGGTGCAGGTGGTGCTGCAAGAGCAATTATTTTTGGTCTCATTGAATCAAATGTTAAAAAAATTATAGTATCTAATAGGAATTTTGATAAAGCTAAAATTATTTCTAATGAATTATCTAATAATAAAATCAAAATAAAGCCTATTGGTTTTGACAGAGACTCTTTGGCTAATTATGCTCCTTATGCTGATATTATAATTAATACAACATCCCTCGGAATGAGTGGAGGACCAGCTCCTATGGTATCACCAATATCATCAGAATTAATATCTTCTAATACTTTTGGCTATGACATTGTTTACTCTCCTATAATAACTCCTTTTATAAAAGAATTTGAGAAGTCTGATGCTGAATATGGAACAGGTCTGAGCATGCTCTTATATCAAGGAGTTGAAGGAATTGAAAAAGCTCTAAATGTAAAAGCACCAGTAAATGTTATGCAAAAAGCTTTAGATGCTTTATGATTAATACAGGTGGAAAATTATGTCAAAACTAAGATACTTAACTTCAGGTGAATCTCATGGACAAGGATTAACTGTTATAGTCGAAGGCCTCCCTGCTGATCTAGAAATTTCTGAAAGCTATATAGAAAACCATATGGCAAGAAGGCAAAAAGGTTATGGTTCAGGGGGAAGAATGAAGATTGAAAAAGATAAAGCTCTAATCAAATCTGGTGTCAGGCATGGTAAAACACTTGGTTCTCCAATTGCACTTTGGATAGAAAATAAAGACTTTGTTAATTGGTCTGATGCAATGTCAATAAGTGAAGTTAATGATGATATTGATAAAAAAGTTTTCACAAAAATTGTACCAGGTCATGCGGATTTTCCTGGTGCATTAAAATATAACCAGAAAGATCTAAGAAACATTCTTGAAAGATCTAGTGCAAGAGAAACAGCAGCTAGAGTAGCAGCTGGATCAGTAGCAAGAAAATTTCTCGAATCATTTGGCATGATTATTCACTCTAGAGTGACCTCTATTGGGTCTGAAGAATCAATAAACTTAAATTATGATAATATTGATTGGGATTTTATCGAAAATTCTGAAGTTAGAGCTATAGATACTGAAACAGAAACTAGATTTATGAAAGAAATTGATCTTGCAAAAAAAGAAAGAACTACTGTTGGTGGAATTTTCCAAGTTATAACATTTGGTGTTCCTGTTGGCCTAGGAAGTCATGTTCACTGGGATAGAAAATTAGATGGTCAGATAGGTCAATCTATACTTAGTATAAATGCTGTAAAAGGTGTTGAAATAGGAAATGGCTTTAAAAATACTTCAAAAAGAGGTCGAGAAGTGCATGACGTAATAATACCTGACAAAAATAATATTAAGAACTTTAGTCATATTTCTAATCATGCAGGTGGTATAGAGGGTGGTATGACTAACGGAGAACCAATAATAGTAAACGTAGCAATTAAGCCAATTGCAACTATGACTAAGCCACTGCCATCTGTAGATATAAACTCTGGAGAGGTGGTTGAAGCAGCTTATAACAGAAGTGATATCTGCCAAGTATCAAGAGCTTGCCCTATTGGTGAATCTATGATTGCCCTAACATTAGCAAACTCTTTTTTAGAAAAATTTGGCGGTGATTCCATGAGCGAAATTCATACAAATTTTAATAATTATGTTAAGTCTCATAAAAATTTTGGAACAAAATAGTGCTATTTCAAAATAATAAAATCATTTTTTTGATTGGATTACCTGGTTCAGGAAAAACGCATATTGGTAAATTAATATCTAAAAGTCTATCATGGAATTTTATTGATATGGATTCCTATATCGAAAAAAAATCAAAAAAATTAATCTCAGAAATATTTTTTGAATATGGAGAGAGCTATTTTAGGAAATTTGAACATGAAACTTTAAATGAATTGAAAAACCTTGAAAATACGATTATTTCTACTGGAGGAGGCTGCATATTAAGTAAAAAAAATAAATCTATCCTAAGAAAGTACGGTATTTCAATTTGGCTTAAAGCTAATCCAACTACAATACATGCCAGATTAAAAAATTCAAACAAAGAAAATGTTAGACCACTTTTGGGAGAAAAAGTCCCAGTAAAAAAAATTAGCGAATTACTAGAAAAAAGAAAAAATCATTACTCAATAGCTGATATCGTGATTACAACTGATAATAAAACAGCAAAAGATGTAAATGATGAAATTCTAAAAATAATCAGGAGTAATGATATTGGAAAATAGAAGCATAAAAGTCAAAACAAAAGATCAATCATATAATGTAATTATTGGTATGAAAATTATTGAAAAACTTGGTAAAGAAATTAAAAGAATTGGTATTTCAGGTAGAGCTTTTATAATCGTAGATAAAGAACTATTTCCTGATCCAGCTAGAGAAATTCAAGAGTCATTAGAAGAAAATTTTTTTGAAACAAAATTATTAAATATAGAAATTAATGAATCAAAAAAAAATATAAATACAGTTAATGCAATTTATGAATGGCTTGAGTCATCAAAAATGGAGAGGAGTGATTTTATTATTTCTGTTGGTGGGGGTGTAATGGGTGATTTAGTTGGCTTTGTAGCTTCTTCTTGGGTTAGAGGAGTGAATTTAATCCATGTACCCACAACACTAATTGCTATGGTTGATTCTTCTATAGGGGGCAAAACTGGTTACAATACTAAAAATGGCAAAAATCTCATAGGTGCTTTTTATCAACCAACTCTAGTATTTCAAGATATAAATTTTCTCAAAACTCTTCCAAATAGAGAAATTATTGCTGGATGGGCTGAACTATTGAAGCATAGTTTAATTTTTGATAAAAAATTATTTGAACACTTTTATAAAAATGAAACAGAAATAAAGAATTTTAATAACATGAATTCTATCGAAGCAATTTCAAGGAGCGTTGAAATTAAAGCTAAAATTGTTTCGGAGGATTTACACGAGAAAGATCAAAAGAGAATTTTACTTAATTACGGACATACGATTGGGCATGCTTTAGAATCAATAACTCAATACACAAAACTTCTCCATGGAGAAGCAGTTTCATTAGGCATGATGGTAGCAGGTACAATCTCGTATCATATGGGTATTTTGAGTATAGAAAATCTTGAAAAACAAAAACATATACTAAAGAAATATTCCTTACCTATTACATTTAATGAAAAATTAGATTTAGATAATATTGTCAATTTGACTAAAAATGACAAGAAAAGTAAATCTGGAAAAATAAATTGGATTCTATTAGAAGATATTGGCAAGGCAGTAATTCGGAATGATGTTCCCGATGAAATAGTAATAAAATCACTAAAAAGTATTTTTATATAGCTTATCCACCTGCTACTGCAGGAACTATTGTTATCTCGTCAGAATTAGAAAGTTCCGTTTCTAATCCATTTAGGTACTTTACATCTTCGCCATTGACATAAATATTAACAAAACCAAAAATCTCACCAGAAGAATCAATTAGTCTATTTTTTAAACCTGGATAATTATTATCAAGGTTTGATATGAGATCATTGAGTTTTTCACCAGAAGAAGAAACTGTAGATTTCCCCATAGTTATTTCTCTTAGTGGAGTTGGAATTTTTATTTTTATACTCATAAATTAGCTTTCATTAATATATCATTAATATAATAACAAAATTTTAAACTAAACTAATGATAATAATAGTACCAAACAATATCAAAATAATTCCTATAGCTTTCATTTTTTCTAATTTTTCTTTTAAGATTAACAAACCAAATATAACGCCAATTACTACACCTATTTCTCTTAGAGGGGCAATAAGACTAACTTGAGATATTTGCAACGCACTAAGAATTAATACGTAAGATAAAAATGAAAATATAGCTCCAAGGGAATTTCTTAATAAATTTTCTCTTAAAATTTTTTTTATGGGTATATGACTGTAACTATACCTATAAACACCCAATGCTGCAATTACGCTACCTACACACATGGTTGACATATAAAACAATGGATCTACGTACTGAACACCCTGTTTATCCCAAACTGAATAAGCAGATACCGATAAACCTGTAAGAACAGAATATATAAATGCTCTCGACTTGAGAAATTTTCTTCCTTCACTTGAATAAAAAATTAAGAATATATTACTTTTTTTATTACCACCTATTAGTAATACACCCGTAAATATCAAGAGAATAGATACTAACCCTAAAAAACTAATTTTTTCATTTAGAATAATTACTCCTAATAGAGGAATCAATCCGATACCAAGACCTCTAGATATAGGATAAACAAAAGATAATTCACCATGCTTATATGATTTGCCTAGGAAGAAAAAATATAGAATATGAATAATAGAGGTGCCAATTATAAAAATCCATCCGATTAAGTCTGGTATTTCAGATATAAGAAAATATACTAAAATAATTGGAAGAGAAATTACTCCTCTATAAATATGAATTACTGAATTAGAAAGTTCAGGGTCATCCGAATCACGAATAAAAAAATTCCATGAGGCATGCAGTAGTGCTGAGAACAAAACTAAAATTATTGCTAAAGAATTCAATATACAGATTTAGTCCGCAAGATTAAATTTTTCTATAGAATGTTTATTTATCCAATCCCAATCAAGTTCAACTCCTACTCCATACCCATCAGGTGCAAAAACATTCCCATTTTTATCTATGTCTTCGAGTTCATCACTATAATCTTTGTAAATTTTTGACCACATACTAAATTTATTTACCTTCGGATGAACTAGTCCTAGTTCATAAAAGTTTGTATTCTTTATAGAGGACATAATATGTCTATGTACAGGACCTGGTCCATGTAATTCTAAATCAAGCCCAAAACCCTCAGTAGCATGTGCAATTTTCATCGTTCCTGTTACTCCTCCATCCTGATAAGCTCCAGCTCTAACGTAATCAGTAGCTTCTGAAACTATAAAATTTACATGCTGTTCCAAAAATCTTATATGCTCCGTCTGAAGTATAGGTGTATTAATCATTTGACGTAACTTTTTGTGAGAAAATTGAGAAACTCCACCATCGGCATATGGATCTTCAAGCCAAAAGAATTTAGCTTCATCACAGGCCCTACCAATTCTCAATGCATCTCCGAAATTTTTTATTTCGCAGGCAGGATCAATTAGCAAATCAAGTTTGTTCTCAAAATTTTTTCCAAGTAATAAAACATTCTCTATTTCCCTATTAATATTGTCTCTAGCTAAACCCCAACCATGAATTTTAAAAGCTTTATAACCTAACTCTAAACACTCTTGGGCAAAATCATTAAAGTCTTCAGGAGTACCTAATCCTCCATTTTCATCTCCATGAAGAGTAGACGCATAAGCTTTTAGCGGTCTTTTTTCACCTCCAAGAAGACGATATATAGGTTCCTCATAAAATTTTCCAGCAATATCCCATAAACAAATATCAACATAACTGTTTGCTGAATTTAATGACTGCCTCATTCCTCGCTTTATATCACCATAAATTTCTTCTCTAGATAGTGCATTTTTTCCTATTAAGTAATTTGCCACAGACTGAATTTCAGCCACATCAACGCCTGCATTATTCATAGGATATTCACCAACAATACCTTCATTAGTATGTATCTGGAGTATAGCTGCTTTTTGTTTCTTTTTTGAATTAGGATCGTATACCTGATTGAAAGAATTATAGTCTGTGCCGAGATTTAGTGATTCCCACTCAACTATATTTACTGATATTTTATTTATTATTGGATATTTTTTCATTCCATTCCCGCTTCGACTGATATATAAATTATGTATATACTACATGAATAAATATAAAAAACAAAGTTGAAATTACTTCTTAAACTAAGGGAGAAAAAATGAATTACTTAGATGAAAGATCATCAGATTGTCGAATATCTGACTCTTGGATGTTCAAAGGCCTTAAGACTGTCATTATGGAAAATAATCTAATAAAAATCATAATTTTAGCTGATAAAGGAGCTGATATATACAGTTTTATTGATAAAGAAACTGACACAGACATGCTATGGAAAACCCCCTGGGGAGTAAGAGATCCAAAACTAACTATTCCACCAACAGGTGATCCAGCATCAGTTTGGTTAGACTTTTATGAAGGTGGATGGCAAACTGTTTTACCAAATGGCGGATATCCGGGTACTATAAAAGGTGCTGACTTAGGATTACACTCCGATGTTAATAATATTCCATGGGATGTTAAAGTTTTAAAAAATTCTCCCGATATAGTTTCTGCTGTTTTTACAACTAAAAGTTTAAGATTCCCATTAAATATTGAAAGAAAACTTACTATTAAAAATCAATCGAAAATACTCGAAATTGAACAAACAGTTCATAATGAAGGTGAAGAAAGTATAGATATTGTATGGTTAGAACATATCGCTCTAGGAGAACCTGTTATTTCTAAAAATTCAACACTTTTTGTGCCTGATGGTTCTACTATTCTTACTCATCCTGGGGAATTAGAAGAAACCTCAAAGTTAGCTCAAAACTTTAAAGGTTCTTGGCCATATGCAAAATTAAAAAATGGTGATGAAATTGATTTTAGAAAAATACCTTCCAAGGATGATCGATCACTAGATATGGCTTATATTTCTGAAATGGATAAAGGATGGTATGCAATTAGAAACGAAAAATCTAATTTAGGTTGGGTTGTAAGTTATCCTAAGGATATATTTAAGTATTTATGGTACTGGAGAAATTATGGTGGGGCGTATGGATACCCATTTTATGGTAGATCCTATAATGCTGGTTTGGAACCATGTACTAGCTTTAACAATAATGGCATAGAAGAATCTGTGAAAAATGAAACATCATTAAAATTGAAAGCTGATGAAAAAATAACTGCTAAAATTAGCGCAGGCATTTTTTCAGGTGGTGGCAATATTAAGGATGTTGACGAAAAGTGTAATATTATATTCGAGGAGTAAATTATGAGAAAAAGAAAATTTGGGAATAACGAATTGGAAACTTCAGTTATTGGTTACGGTGGTTGGCCAATGGGAAGGGGTCAGTATGGAGAATTTGATGATGATAATGCTATTGAAGCAGCAAAAATATCATATGAAAACGGAATTACACTTTTTGATACAGCTGCGATATATGGATGGGGGTATGGAGAAAAACTTATGGGTAAAGCAATAAAAAGCTTTAGAAAAGATATCATACTTGTAACAAAAGGTGCCAGAGAATGGAATAGAAATAATCCGGACAGAAATACAGCTACTGTTGCAGACTCTGATCCAAAAAAGTTATCAGAATCTATTGATCAGAGCCTTAAGAGATTACAAACAGACTATATAGATTTATTCCTAATACATTGGCCTGATAAAACTAGGCCATTTTCAGTACCTTTGGAGGTTTTAGAAAAAGCAAAAAAAGATGGAAAAATCAGACATACAGGAGTTTCTAATTTTTCTGTGCCTATGATGAAAGAGTCATTAGAAAGTAGTAATATTATTACTAATCAAATTGGATATCATATTTTCGACAGAAGACCTGAAAAAGAAGTCATGCCATTCGTAAAAAATAATAATATGGGCATTATGGCTTATGGTTCCATGGCGCATGGTTTATTATCGGGAAATTGGAATAATACTAAAACATTTACAAATGATGACTGGAGGCAAAACTCTACTAATTTTGGTTTACACTCTTGGCGTGAAGATAATCTGAAATCTAATATAGAAATTGTAGAAAAAATTACCAAACTAGGTAAAGAATACAATAAAACTATTACACAAATTGCTATTTCTTGGGTATTAGCAAGCGATTCCGTAAGTGTTGCTTTAGCTGGCTCTACTAAACCTGACAATGCCAAAGAAAACATAGGTGGAGACTGGGATATGCCATATGAATTAAAGAGCCAAATAGATAAATTAGTTTTATCTGCTGGATCAGGAGTTGGAAAATCTGGAATGGAGATAGCTACATAATGATAGTAGATACACACTGCCACGCAGGTAAAAATTGGTTTTTACCAATAGAGTCATTAGAATTTGAGATGAAAATGGCCCAAGTTGATGCTGCTTTACTTATTCAGCATGGAGGAAGTTATAATAACGATTACATTTTAAAACAATCAGCAGCCAAACCAAAGAAATTCAAATCTGTAGTTTTAATCGACCCAAAAGAAAAAAAACCAATAAAAAAACTTGAAGAACTAAAAAATATTAATGCTACAGGTCTAAGATTATTTCCAAATAGTTACTTTGAAAATTTATCTGATCAGAATGAAATTTGGTCTAAATCAGGTGAATTAGATATGATTGTTAGCTGTCAACCATACATATCAGAAGAAAGCTTTTTGACGGATGAATTTATCAATATTGTAAAAAGAAATTCAAATACTATAATAATTATTGAACATTTAGGAGGTATAGGTTTAAAAGGCAGCAGTAAAAGTTTTAGGAAGTTTTTAGAAATAGCACAATATTCAAATATTTATATCAAACTTCCTGGACTAGGAGAAATACTTGAAAGACCGTCAATATTAAAACCTGAATTTTGTTTTGAAGAAAAATCAGATTTATTTGCTCTTACATTGGAAGCATTCGGCTCGGAAAGAATGATGTGGGGGAGTGATTACCCACCAAGCGCAGGAAGAGAAGGCTATTTAAACACTATTTTAGGGATTACTAGAAATGATATTTTCACAAAACAAGATATAGAAAATATCATGGGTGATACAGCGAAGAAGCTCTTAAACTTATAATGCTAAATTTTCGTTTTAAATAAGTAACGAAAACTTATACATTCTCAAGTAAAATATAAATGTAAAATATTTATAAAAATTATGAAATTTAAACCTGTAAGCAAATTACCAAACATGGAAGATATTTCTTCTGAAATTATAAAGAAGAGAAATAATATTTTACATGATTTAGAATCCTTAGCTAATCTTTATGGTTATGACCAAATTGAAACTCCAATAATTGAAGAAACAGAGCTATTTATTAGAAAATCAGGAGGAGAACTATCAAATAAATTATACTCATTTATGGAACCAGGTGGTATTAATGTAAGTCTAAGACCTGAATTTACTTCCAGCCTGGCAAGAGTGGCTAATAAAAAAATAAAAGAAAGTAAAAACTTAAGGTTTTACTACAATGGCCCTGTTTTTAGATATTCCTCCCCTGATGACAAATATGGAGGTAAATCAAGGCAATATACACAATTTGGAGCTGAACTTTTTGGGTCAAAGTCTATCCATTCTGATGCTGAAATACTAGCTATGTCAATAAAAGGTCTAGAAAAAGTAGGGATAAACAAACCAAAAATTTGTCTTTTTAATATGCAAATAATTAATGACCTACTTTCACATTTTAATATTTCTGACAGAAGTAAATTTTTCCTTATAAAAAATGTATATGAAATTAAACTATTACCAAAAAACAGTATTATAGCTAAAGCAAAATCTATAGGAATTATAAAAGATAAAAAAAATATCCAAAATAGTAATTCAAACTCAAAAGATTTGATTAAAGGTCATACAGGCAGGCGTACAAAAATTGACATAAAAAACAGAATAGAAATCCAAAAAAAATTAATAGATGAAAAAAATACATTTTTATTAGCATTAGATTTTGTAAAAAAGATATATAAAATTTCTGGAACTCAAAAAGTTGCACTAAGAAAATTTACTAAACTTTTACAAAGTTATAATTTTAAGTTCAAAAATCATGTCAAATACTTTGAAAATCTATTTTATTCCTTAGATATTCAAGATATAAATACTTCAAATATAATATTAGATTTTGGATTATCGAAAAGTATAGCATACTATAACGGAATTATATTTGATATTTTCCCAAATACTAAATCAAATGAATCAATCGTAACTGGAGGAAGGTATGATGATCTAAACAAAATCCTTGGATACCGTAATAATCTGCCTGCTTTAGGTTTTGCATATAATATTGATTTAATTACCAGTTTAGTAAATCAAAAAAATGAAAATATAAAAGAAAAAATCTATAAACAATCAAAATCAAAAAATATAAAAAAAATAATTAAAGATTCTAATTTAGCTAGAGAATCAGGTTCCAGGTCGTTCGTGGAGTATATAAATTAGTCATGTCAAATTTACGATTAGCTATACCTTCTACTGGAGCACTTTATGAAGATACAATTAAACTCTTAGAGAAAAAAAATCTAAAGATTAATAGAGCTAATTCTAGAAAGTATACTGCTGATATACCATCGCTTAATAAAGTTAATGTTCTATTTCAAAGACAATCTGATATAACAATAGAGCTTGATAACGACAGCGCTGATGTTGGAATTGTTGGTCTAGATAGATTCTATGAATCTAGATTAGAAAAAGGAAATGTAATTATTGCTAAAAATAACTTAGGATTTGGTAAAGCCAAACTTGTTGTAGCAATACCAAATGCTTGGATTGATGTTAAGAATATGTTTGATTTAGCAGATATATCTATTGAATTCAGAAAAAAAGGAAGAAACTTACGAATTGCAACAAAATACCCAAGATTGGTAAATAGATTTTTGTATCATAATGATGTTAATTTTATCGATATAGTTAATATTTCAGGAGGACTCGAGGCTGCTCCAATTATGGGTTATGCAGATATAATTGCTGACATTACTGCGACAGGAACTACGTTAAGAGAAAATGACCTGAGAATTATCAATGATGGTATAGTTATAGAATCTCAAGCTATAATGATATGTAATTCTTTATCAATCTTGATTGATAAAGAAAAGACCAAAAACTTTAGTATTTTATATGAAAGGCTAACTAATAGATCATCTAAACCTATGATCAATAAAATGAGGAAATCTATATAATCGTGAATAAAATAACTAATATCAATGATGCAATTAATTTCTTTGAAAAAGAAAGATCAGTAAATAACAACATCCTTTCTGATGGGAATGGTTTATTCATTGAAAAATATTCACCTTCTTATTTTGTAAAAAAAATAGATGAAATTATTCAAAAAGAAGGCGATGAAGGTATAAGAAGAATTTCTTCCTATATAGACAATAATAATCTTGATGAATTTGAAATTTCAGATAAAGAAATATTACAATCTTTAGATTCACTATCTGAATATGAATTGAAAGCAATTAATAAATCTATTTCTAGAGTTACTGACTACCAAATGAATTTGCTAAGTAAATCTTGGATGAATAATGACCTTACTATTGGTGAAAGAGTTGTTCCAATAGAGTCATCTTTGGCATATGTACCTTCGGGAACAGCGCCATTGATATCTACTGCAATAATGACTATAGTCCCAGCAAAAGTAGCTGGAGTAAAAAATATTTATGTAACAACTCCAGCTGATGAAGATTCAAATGTATCATCAAAGATTATTGCAACATCTTATCTAGCTGGTGCAAATAGAGTATTTAAGTTAGGTGGAGCACAGGCTATATCAGCCTTTACACACGGAACAAAATTAATACCTAAAGTTGATATTATTTGTGGCCCTGGTAATATATGGGTTACCGCAGCAAAAAAACATGTTTATGGATATGTTGGTATAGATGGATTATACGGACCAACAGAAACTCTGATAATCATTGATGAAACATCAGACCCTGACTATACTGCAGCAGATCTTATAGCTCAAGCAGAACACGATGTAAATGCTATGCCTATACTAATTTCTAGTTCTGATAAAGCTATTGATAATGTTATGAAATCTATAAATAAACAAATCGATAACCAAGAAAGAAACTCTATAATTAGAAAGTCATTTGAAAATAGGGGAGTCTCAATTTTTCTAGAAGACATAAATGACATAATTAGAATTACTAATTATATTGCACCTGAGCATTTATGTATAGCAACAAAAAAACCACATGAAATTGCCGATAAGATTAATAACGCAGGAGCAATTTTTATTGGTGAATGGTCTGCAGAAGTAATGGCAGATTATATTGCTGGCCCATCTCATGTTATGCCTACTTCAGGGACTGCAAAATTCACTTCCTCTCTATCATCTCGTAATTTCCTAAAATATGTACCAATATTAAATTTAAATAAAGATACTTTTATAGATTTAGCTACAGATGCTGAAATCCTAGCTCAGATGGAAAACTTAAGTGGGCATGCAAATGCTTCTAAAATAAGAATAGAAAAAACTAATGGATAAAATTTCAAAAAAAATAAGAAATCACCTAAGAATAATTCAAACCTATGAAGGGGTTGATTCCAACATTAATATGTCTGAAAAATCTGGAATTCCAGAAAAAAATATAATTAGGTTAAATGCAAATGAAAATCCTTATGGAACAATACAAGAAGTCCGAGATGCTATTAAAAATATTTCATTTCATGAGTATCCTGACCCTGAACAAAAAAAAATACGTAAAGCAATTTCACAATATGTGAACATACCTGATAATTTGATCATAGCTGGTGCAGGTGGAGATGAAATTATAGACTTAATACTTAGATTATTCATTAATGAAGAAGATGAAGTAATTGACTGTATTCCAACCTTTGGCATGTATAATTTTGCAGCTAAATTATCTAACTCTTCAATAATTTCAATAGAAAGAAAGAAAGATTGGGATTTAAATATTGAAAAAATCATATCTAAAATTACAAAAAAAACAAAAGTAATTTTTATAGCTTCACCAAATAATCCAACTGGCAATTTAGCTAAAGAGCACGAAATAATTTCGCTTCTTGAAACAGGAATTATTGTGTGTTTAGATGAAACATATTATGAGTTTTCAAATTTTTCAATGTCACATCTCCTATCAAAATACGACAATCTTATAATCATTAGATCCTTTAGCAAGTGGGCAGGAATTGCTGGACTAAGAGTTGGATATGCAATTAGCTCGGAAATTATTATCAAACATCTTATGGATATCAAACAACCTTATAATGTAAATGTTGCAGCTGAAACTGCTGTTATAGAAACCTTAAATTACAAAGAAAAGTTATTAGATAATGTTACAAAACTTATGGATGAAAAAATCAGACTAGAAAAATACATAAAATCCTGCAATAGATTTATTTCTTTCCCATCGAGTGCTAATTTTTTGCTTTGTAAATTTCATGAATTAACAAGTCAAGAAATATATGATATTTTTTCAAAGAAAGGTATATTTATAAGAAAATTTGATAACAAAATCCTTGAAAATTGTATAAGAATAAGTTCAGGTACTTATGAACAAACAGATAAAGTAATAGATATACTAACTGAAATAAATAACAAATAATAAAATTTATGACAACTCAAAACTTTAGAAAAGCAAAAATTTCTCGCGAAACATCTGAAAGCAATATATCAGTATCCATAAATTTAGATGGAACAGGTAAATCAACTATAGATACCCCTTTGGGTTTTTTCAAGCATATGCTTAATCAAATTTCTAAACATGGTTTAGTTGATTTGGATATTTCAGCAAACGGAGATTTAGAAACAGGTACTCATCACACAATTGAAGATACTGCTATCGCCTTAGGTAGAGCAATGGATTCAGCTCTTGGTGATAGAAAAGGAATAACTCGTATGTCAAACAAAATTTGTCCATTAGATGAATCTTTGTCTCAGGCAGTTATTGATCTTTCAGGCCGAGGATATTCTATTATAGATATGAAATTACCCAATAATATTGGTGAATTTCCAACTGATATGGCGAGGCATTTTTTTGAAACATTAGCTGTTGAGGGTAGATTTTGCTTACATCTAAGTGTTTTATCGGGCGAAAATGAGCACCACATAATTGAATCATCATTCAAAGCATTTGCTCGTGCATTTAGGGAAGCAGCAACTTTGGACCCTAGGGCACCTAATATAATTCCAAGTAGTAAAGGTACACTTACGAAATAATTAATTTCTAATTATTTCGTATGTATAAGTTTCCACTATAGGATTAGTTAGTATATCATCACAAACTTTTTTTACTTTTTCTGATACTTCTATGTCGTCATTGCTATCTATTATTATCTCAAAGTATTTTCCAGTTCTAACAGAACTGATTTCTTTATGATTTAATCTATGCATAGCTTCCAAAATAGTTTGGCCTTCAGGATCATTGACTGTAGATTTTAATTTTATTTGTACTTTTACTAAAAACATTTTAATACAAATTATACTTTATTGTTTGAGGAGCTCTATCTTGGTATTCCTCAATAAACAATTTAATTTTTTCTATATCTACATTATCTAAAAGTATATGATGCCTCCATGCAGTAATAGCTATTTTTTTTGGCATATATGAATGAGGTGACATAATATACTGAGAAGAATCTACAGGGATTAAGTCATTTAGTTGACTAACTATATTATTGCAACCTTCTGGACAATAGTAATGAATACCAATTCCTCCTACCTCAAGGTTTTGGATTAATATTTCAGGTATTATCTCATAATCATATACCCCCCATCGAGCTGGTGATGGTATGCCAAAAGGAGTTTCTGATCCATTCCAATGTGGCCCAGAAGTAGGAGGGTTAGTTGAATATTCTCCATCAAAACCAACACCAATTTCCAGTTCTTTCCTACCATCATTAGGATCAATTGATATATGCCCTGCAGTATTAATGCCCTTAGGGTTGATGTCTTTAGAATTAGTGTTTGGAGAAAGAACTAATGATGCTATAAAAAGTACCGCAAGAAGAATACCAAAAAACATTAGAATAGATCTTTTTCTACGAGCTCTAATCTTACTTCTAAGCCTTCTTTCTTCTCTTATTTGACTCTTAGACATACCTCGCCTTTCAGGAGGTCTTGTAGAAGCTTTTCTATTATCTTTCATTGTCATTTTTACCTATTTCTAAATTATTAAGTTTTTATTAGTAAGTCTTTCATAAGATTCTAAATATCTATCCTTAGTGACATTTATAATATTATCTGGAATTTCAGGAGGCGGATATGTCATATTCCAGTTTGTATTCAACAGCCACTCCCTAAGAAATTGCTTGTCAAAAGCTGGAGGGAATGTCCCTATTTCATGTTGATTGTAATCCCAGTATCTACTTGAATCTGGAGTTAGCAATTCATCAATCAAAATAATTTCATCATTTATGGTACCAAATTCAAATTTAGTATCAACTAATATGATACCTTTTTCTAAAGAAAAATCATGAGCAAAATTATAAATTTCTATACTTTTTTTTTCTAAAAAATTATACATTTCCTCTCCAATTAAATTTTTACCATCTTTTTCTGATAAAGGGACATCATGGCCACTTTCAGCTTTGGTAGAAGGAGTAAATATTGGAGAAGAAAACTTTTCTGCCGCAGAAAAATTTTCTTTGAAATATTTTTCATTTATTGTTTTGTTTTTTTGATAGTCAGTCCAAGCAGAACCAGCTAGATATCCTCTTACAATACATTCGATATCTATACGTTTAGCTTTTTTTACAATCATTGATCTTTTCTTTATACCTTCATCAATATGATTTTCAAATACACTGAAATCAAAACTTTCTTTATTAAATGCATCACCCAAATTTATCACAAAGTGATTTGGAATAATATTTTTTGTTTTTTCTAACCAAAATGATGACATTGAATTTAATATTACCCCTTTACCTGGAATAGGTTGATTCATTACTACATCAAAAGCAGAAATTCTATCAGTTGAAACCATTATCAAATTTTCTTCATCAAGCATGTAAGTATCTCTAACTTTGCCTGAGTAAAGATGTTGAGGAAGATTAGTTTTAGCAATTGATTGTCGCAATATTAGCTTATCCCTAATCGTTCATAAATTTTATCTACATGAATAAGATAATAATCATAATTAAATAATTGTAATAATTCTTCCTTAGATAAGACTTTTCTTACCTTTTTATCTGTCTGAATTAATTCTCTAAAATCTAGTTTTTTATCCCAGGTATCCATAGAATTTTTTTGAACGATATCATATGCTTCATCTCTATCAACACCATTTTCAACTAGCTTTAGCATAACTCTTGGTGAAAAAACTAACCCACGATTTGACTCGAGGTTTTCCATCATACGTTCTGGATAGACTACCATGCTCTTAATTATTCCACCCATTAAGTGCAATATATAATCAAGAGCAAGAGAAGAATCAGGTAATATTATTCTTTCGGAAGATGAATGAGAAATATCTCTTTCATGCCACAATGCAACATTTTCCAGTGCAGAGATGGAATTACCTCTGATTAATCTTGCTAATCCACAAATTCTTTCTGACAACTCTGGATTTCTTTTGTGAGGCATTGATGAAGATCCCTTAGTTACATATCCAGGTTTGCCAAATGGCTCTTCAAGTTCTCTAACCTCTGTACGCTGTAAACCTCTTATTTCCGTAGCAATTTTTTCTAAAGATGCAGCTATCAAGGCTAATACCTGTACATACTCGGCATGCCTATCTCTTTGAATTACTTGATTAGTTATTGGATCAACTAAAAGACCTAATTTTTTACATACTTTTTCTTCAATTTCAGGCGGTATTGAAGAAAAATTTCCGACAGGGCCCGATAACATACCGACAGATACTCTTTCATACACAGAATTTAATCTAATTTTATGCCTTTGAAATTCCGCATACCATAATGCTAATTTTAAACCAAAGCTCATAGGCTCTGCATGAATACCATGAGATCTTCCAATACATGGTGTATTTTTAAATTCTAGAGATCTATCTTTTAAATTTAATAATAATTCATCAATTAATTTTAAAATAAGTTTGCATGATTGAGAAAGCTGGATACTTAGTGCGGTGTCCTTAATATCATTAGATGTTAATCCGTGGTGTATCCATCTTTTTTCATATTCAAGAGATTCACCGACTGAACGAGTGAAAGAAACAATATCATGTTTTGTTTCTAAAAAAAATTTATCATAAATTTTTCTATTAAATTTTGCTTTCTTGATTTTCTCTATTTCAGAGGAAGATATAACCCCTTTTTCATACCAAGCTTCAGAAGCAGCAATCTCTATCCTAAGCCATATATCAAACATATTATCTTCAGACCAAACTTTATTCATTTCATCACGAGAATATCTAGGAATCATTATTTTCTCCAAAAATCTTTTTGTTCAATACTTAATTATCTCCATTACACATTACATAAATATATATTATCGTTTATTTAGAGCTCTTTTACCAATATCTTTTCTATAAAAAGAGTTTTGAAAAGATATTCTTTGTATCCCAAAATATGAATTATTTATTGCTTGGCTCATATTATCTCCTTCACCTACCACACCAACGACTCTTCCTCCATCTGTACGTATACTATTATCTGAGAAAAGTTTTGTACCAGAATGAATAACATTTAGTTTATCTAGATTTTCTAATCCATTTATCAAGTATCCAGTTTCATATTTTCCAGGATAACCAGTAGAAGTCATCATTACAAAACAGTATTTTTTATCATTCCAAGAAACTTTACTTACATCTAATTTATTATTAGAAATATCCATACAAATCTCAAATAAATCAGAGTCTAGCTTAGACATTAAAATTTGCGTTTCAGGATCTCCAAATCTGCAATTATATTCAATAACCATTGGACCGTCTTTAGTGATCATTATTCCTATGTATAGTATCCCTGTATATGTAGAATTTTCTACTTCTAATGCATGGATTGTTGGATATAAAATTTTATCTCTGATTTTATTTGATAAATTTTCATTCCAAAATTCAGGAGGAGAATATGCTCCGACTCCACCAGTGTTAGGTCCTTCATCGTTCTCAAAGATGCGCTTATAATCACATACAGCTGCTAAATCTGAGGCTTTACCAGCATTTACAAAAGAAAACACACTAACTTCTGGACCAAATATCCTTTTTGAAATAAGTAATCTTGATGAACTATCACCAAAAATTTTTTTATCCATAATTGCTTCAATTGCTAAATTTATCTCTTCGTGAGTTTTCGGTATAAAAACTCCTTTTCCAGCAGCTAAACCATCAGCTTTTAATACTAAATTTTCTGGTTTGAAATTCTTAATATATTGCCTAGCTAAATGTGAGTCAGTAAATATTTCTGATTCAGGACATGGAATATCATATTTTTTCATTAGTTCATAAGCCCAAATTTTAGAACCCTCAATTCTAGCTGCATTTTTTGAGGGACCAAAAATATTAAGTCCTTCATTCTTAAATATATCTACAAGCCCATCTACTAAAGGTTGTTCTGGACCAACAATAGTAAGTGAAATGTTGTTTATTTTTACAAAATCAATTATTTCATCATAATTGGATAAATCTATACTTATATTAGTAGCAGAATTTGCAGTCCCAGCGTTACCAGGACAAACAAAAATTTTATTTACTTTTCTACTTTGTAAAATTTTTTTTAATATCGCATGTTCTCTACCACCAGATCCTAAAATAAGAAGATTATGTTTTTTATTATTCATTTATACCTTCTCAGATATCTCAATTAAGTTACCATCTGGATCTCTAACATAAATGGATAAAATTTGTCCATTTGCTCCATTTCTTTCAACTGGGCCTTCTATTATGTTTATTCCTTTCATAGATAAATATTTGACCCAATCCTTTATAGGACTATTAGTCAAAAAACATATATCTACTGAACCAGGCGTAGGTATCTTTGCGTGCTCTTTATGGGGTTTGGCGTACGAGTGTATGTTAATTTTCTGATTCCCAAAAGAAAAAGATATTCTTTTTGTATTATCATTTTTTGCAGTATAAATCTCTAGTTTCATATTCATTACTTCTGTGTAAAAATTAACTGTTTTTTTAACATCATTAACTGTTATCACTATGTGATCAATAGAACTAATAGAACATACTGTATTTTTAGAATTTACTCCCATTCTATTGTCCCAGGTGGCTTACTTGTAATGTCGTAGACAACCCTATTTACATTATTTACTTCATTTACTATTCTATTTGAGATTTTACCTAATAAATCATAAGGTAACTTACTCCAATCTGCAGTCATAGCATCATTACTATCAACTGATCTAATAGCTATGACATATTGATATGTTCTTTTATCACCCATGACCCCAACTGTTTGAGTATTGGTTAAAACAGCAAAAGATTGCCAAACTTTTTCATATAGCCCTGCTGATTTTATTTCATTTACTACTATCCAGTCAGCTTCTCTTAGTATTTCAAGCTTTTTATCGGTAATTTCTCCAATAATCCTAATTGCTAAACCTGGTCCAGGGAATGGCTGTCTATAAATATTCTTTTTGGATAATCCAAGCTCTATTCCTGCATGCCTTACCTCATCTTTAAATAAATATCTTAATGGCTCGATTAATTTCAGGTCCATTTTTTCAGGTAACCCACCTACATTATGGTGAGTTTTGATTTTATGAGCACTGCCAGTTTCTTTACTGCTAGATTCAATTACATCTGGATAAAGAGTACCTTGAGCTAAGTAAGCTACCTTACCAATATCTTTCGCAACCTCTTCAAAAATATTTATAAATTCAGCACCAATCACTTTTCTTTTTTTTTCAGGATCAATTACTTTTTTTAAGGAATGTAAAAATCTGTTTTTACCATCATAAAATATTAAATTAGCTCTTATATCTTTTGTGAATATCTCCTTTATTCTTTCTACTTCTCCTTTTCTCATTAACCCATTATCTACAAAAATACATGTTAAATTATCGCCAATAGCCTTATGAATTAATGCAGCTGTAACAGTTGAATCTACCCCTCCTGATAATGCACAAATAACCTTATTATTTCCAACTCTTTTTTTAATATTTTGAATTGAGTGAGATACAAAATTTTTTGACGTCCAACTTCCTGTTGAATCACATATTTCATATATGAAATTATCTAAAATCTTTACTCCACTTGGTGTATGAACTACTTCTGGATGAAATTGAAGCCCATAGTATTTTTTTTCTTCATCTGCAATTATTGATTCTGGAGAATTAGCACTAAATGCTATAGATTGAAATCCTAAAGGTTTCGATTCAATTCTATCTCCATGACTCATCCAAACAGAAAAATTATCATCAATACCAGAAAGAATTTTACTAGACATATTTTTATGGATTATTGTATGTCCATATTCTCTTTTTTGTTCAGATATTACTTTTCCTCCTAATTGATGAGAAAGTACTTGCATACCATAACATATACCTAGTATAGGTTTGTTAGATTCATAAACCCAGGTAGGTGCAAGTGGTGCATTCTTATCGTAAACGCTACTTGGACCTCCCGAAAATATAAATCCAATTACATTTTGCTCTTTTAAAATTGAAGGATTAGAATCAAAATTAATGATTTCACAATAGGTATTTAGCTCTCTAACTCTTCTTGCAATAAGTCTTGAATATTGAGATCCAAAGTCTAAAATGACAATTGTTTGATTTTTTGAATCAATTTCAGGTTTTGAACCTATTAAACTATCGGATTTAGCAATCTCAAGATATGTACTTAGCTCAATATCATCAGATGTCGACAAACGAAAAGACTTATTATTAAATTTATTAGACTTCATTTATTGTAAAATATCATTTCCCTTATTATTATTTTTTAAATCAAAGCTATAAAATATTTTTTTGCATCTTTATATGCAAAATATCTGCTTCATAAAAATCATTACCAATAGGAGCATATCCATTTTTTAAATAAAATTCTTCTACATATTTTTGGGCATTTAATTCAATAAATTTTACATTATTATTTTTTAGATGATTTTCGATAAACTGAAGTATTTTACTCCCAATTCCAGATCTTCTAAATTTTTTCTTTACAGCCATTCTTCCAACTTTATATTTCTGTTCAGTAACTCTTAATAGTCTAGCAGTAGCTATGGGTTCATCTTTATATAAAGCAAGAATATGTTCACAAGCAGCATCCTTAGAGTCGAGTTCTATCTTAGGATCAACACCTTGTTCATTAATGAATACTTCTTTTCTTATACTTCTACAAAACTCTAAGTGTTTATTCTTTTTTACTTCTATTATTTGAAAATAATTAAACATATATATCATTATTAGATTTTTTTTATTAAAAATCAAATTAATTTCTTTTATAGTTATAATTAGTTATGAACATAAAAATTGATAAAGCCATTGAAAATATAATTCAAGGAAATCTAGTAGCTATTCCAACTGATACATATTTTGCCCTTAGTGCAAATGGCCTCAACACAAAAGCTATTAAAAAAATATATAAAGTAAAGGGAAGAAATTATTCATCTCCAATACCACTTTTAATATCAAGTCAAAATATGGCTCAAAATATTTCAAATAATTTACCTGATTTGTTTTTTGATTTGACAAAAAAATTTTGGCCAGGACCTTTGACAATAGTTGTTGAAGCTAATGATAAAGTGCCATTGATTGTGAAATCAGAATCAAACAAAGTTGGAATAAGAATTCCTAAACATAATGTCTGCTTAGAAATCATAAATAAGACTAATTTACCTTTATCAGGAACTAGTTGTAATATATCAGGTATGAATCCAAGTAAGAGCTATAATTTTATAAATTCAAATTATGCAAATCTTGTTGATTTTACACTTGAGGAACCATGCGGAATGGAAACTGCTCCAAGTACAGTTTTAGAAATAATTGATAATACAATAAAAATAATAAGATCTGGAGCTATCAAAAAGGAAGCTATAAAGAAACATTTGCCTGAAATATTAATTAAATAATATATATAATTACATTAAATGAAAGTGAAGAATCTTGTTGAATAATAGTAAATATATAGAAAGTGATAATAACCTTCTTGAGGAATCACTAAAACAATTCATCATGAGCAGAAATCTACCTATGTATAAGATAATGAGCTATCATTTAGGTTGGTTAGATAGAAATGGCGATACAGAGCAGTCAAAACTACCAATTAGAAATATTGGTGGGCTGCTTTTAAAATTTTCCAGATGTATTAGCGAAACAAAACAACCTAATATTTCTTTAGCTGTATCGACAGAATTACTATCAAATTTTCTCCAAATACATGAAGATGTTAAGTATGCCAACACTAGTAGAAATAATCGTGAATCAATATGGTGGGTTTGGGGACCAGCACAAGCAATTAACACCGGCGATGGAGTGCATGCAATGGCTAGAGTAGCTATTTTTGAACAAGAAAATTTTGATAATGATGCACTATCTACAAAGCAAATTCTTGAATCTTTGAAAATTTTAGATGAGTGTGTATTAACAGTATGTGAGGGAGATTATCTTGAGAATTCATTCCAAGAAAGAGCTAATGTTACTGTTGTTGAAATCTTGGAATCTATTGAAAAACAATCCAACTTATATGGTTGTTCAACCGCTTTAGCTGGGATAAATACAATTAATAATATGAATCATATTAATTTACTAAAACATATCGGTACAGAAATTGGTAAATGCTTTTTGCTAAATAAAGATATAAATAATTTTTCTCCTAAGGATAAGTATCAACTTACTGATACAGATTTAGGCAAGCTTCAATCTAAAAAAAAATCTATTATTACCTCTCATGCTATTGAAGCAGGAACACCTTCACTAAGAAGAAAGTTAGGTGAGATATTTATGAAAAGAGTTTTGGAAGATTCAGATTTACTAGATATAAAAAATTTAGTCGAAGAAACAAAAAGTACGGAATTTGCTAATGATTATGTATCAAAATTAAAAAATGATCTAAATAACACAATAAATGATTCATTTCTTAATCTTGATCAAAAAAAATCTGTAACTAGATTGGTCGATGATATTATAAGTTAAATATGAATAAATTGTCCAAATCAAAAATAGAAAATAGAAATGTTTTACTTAGAGTTGACTTAAATGTGCCAATTTCACGAAGAAAAATAAGAGATGAATCAAAAATAATAAGTATTCTACCAACTATAAAACTCTTGTTAGCAAATAATAATAAAATAATTATTTGCTCTCATTTGGGTAGACCTAAGGGAACTATTGATAATGATTTATCTTTAAAACCAATAGCTAAACGAATAAGTCAATTATTAGACAATATTGAAATAGATATGATCAATTTACCGCTCATTAATATTAACGAAATATTACTAAAAAAGTCAAAAGTTTTCATGTTGGAAAATATACGTTTTGATAAAAGGGAAGTGTTAAATTTAGAAAGTTTATCTATTGAACTTAGCAAAATTGCAGATACCTATATAAATGATGCCTTCGCAAGTAGTCATAGAAAACATGCTTCAACCTATGGAGTAACTAAATTTTTACCAAGCTATGCTGGATTACTAATGGAAAAAGAAATTGATTCTTTGTCGGAAGTTTTTTCAAAAGATTACTCAAAAAAAGTTGCTATTGTGGGCGGAGCAAAAGTTTCAGATAAAATAAAATTGATAAAAAACCTATCAAAGAACTTTGATGTTGTAATCATTGGAGGTGGAATGATTACTGCTTTTGTTGAAGAAAATCACAGTGATTTTGAGTTTGCTAAAGAAATAATTTCTAGTAGTAAGGCACAAATTATTATCCCTGAATATGTTGTAATTGGCGAAAAATTTAATGAAAATACAGATCATAAAATTATAAAAACCTCAGATATTAATAAATATAAAGATAAGATAATTTTAGATATTAGTCGAGATTCATTTAAAAAAATCTCAGGCCATATTTCTCAATCAGATATAATTATTTGGAATGGTCCAGTTGGAGTATTTGAGTGGAAAAAATTTTCTAAAGGCACACTATGTTTATTAGATTTATTAAAAAATTCTCCTGCAAAAAAAATTGTTGGTGGCGGCTCAACTGCTGAAATAATTTATAAGACATCATCACAAAAATATTTTACTCATGTATCTACTGGAGGAGGAGCAACTTTGGAATTTTTAGAGGGGAAAAAATTACCCGGAATAGAAGCATTACATGAAAAATGAAAAAGAATCAGTTACTGTTATTGCTAATTGGAAAATGCACAATGACTTAAATTCATCGTTAGATTTAGTAATTAAGATTTTTTCATATTGTAATATGGTAAAAAATGTTGAAAAAATCATATGCCCTCCACTTGTAAACATAATTCCTTTGTATGATCAATTTAAGAATTCTACATTCAGATTAGGAGCACAAAATATTAATGAAAATAAAGAAGGATCTTACACTGGTGAAACTTCTATAAATATGTTGAAAAATTACATATCACATGCAATTGTTGGACATTCTGAAAGAAGATTTAATTTTAATGAGAACAATGAAAATATAAAACTAAAAACCCTGGCTTTATTAGAAGAAAATATTACTCCCATAGTTTGCATTGGAGAAAGTATAGATATATATGAAAGAAAAAAATCAATTGACTTTATTAATACCCAAATAAGAGATATTTTCTCTGAAATCTACACAACAAATGAAATAATAATCGCTTATGAGCCTATATGGTCCATAGGTAATAAAAATCCCGCAGACCCAGAATATGTTGAAATGATAATTTCAAAATCTATAGATTGTATTTCAGGGATAAAAGGTATAAAAAATGCGAAATTAAATATGCTTTATGGTGGAAGTGTCAATTCCGAAAATGTTTTATCTTATACTAATCAAAAAAATATTAATGGTGTTTTAGTAGGGAGCGCTAGTTTAGATGCAAGCGAGTTTGGGAAAATGATACTTCAGATATCAAATAATGACTAAGAAAAATAAGATAATCGTAATTGTTGGAGCTACAGCAAGTGGAAAATCTAAATTAGCTATACAATTAGCCAAATCTCTTGGAACTGAAATTATTAATGCTGATTCAAGATTATTTTATCGCGGTTTAGATATTGGAACTGCCAAACCGAATAAACAAGAGCTAAGTTCAACTAAGCATCATATGATAGACATATTAAATCCAAATGAAAATTTTACTATAAATAATTTTTTGATTCTTGCAAAAAAAATAATCAATTCGCTACATAGACAAAAACAAATCCCAATAATTATTGGTGGATCAGGACAGTATATTTGGTCGCTGATTGAGGGGTGGAATATACCAGAGGTTAAGCCTAACTTAGAACTTAGAACAAATTTAGAAAAAAAACTTAAATTGCATGGTATTAATCATCTCCAAAATTTACTCAAAGACTTATCAGAAAAGTTATATAATCAAACAGATTTATTGAATCCTAGAAGAGTCATAAGATCAATAGAAATAGCAAATAGCTCTATTGATGACAAAGTTCAAAAAGATCAAGAAGAACCATATGATGCCATAATTTTGGGATTAAATGTTGATAGAAATTTGCTTCACAAAAGAGTAATTTCAAGAGTTGATAATATGCTATCGGAAGGTTTTTTAGAAGAAGTTAAGACTTTGATTGGTAAAGGATATGATGCTAGTTTACAGTCTATGAGTAGTATTGGTTATAAAGAATTTATAAAGTTTATTGATGGCGAATGGTCAAAAGATGAAGCTATTAATAAAACTATAATTTCAACTAATAAATTAATAAGGCATCAAAATAATTGGTTTAAGCAAAGTGACCCAAGAATAGATTGGTTTGACTTTAATAATGAAGAAAAAAGTTTGGATTTAATAAAAATAGCTATAAAAAAATGGATTAATGCTTAAATTTTTACAAATTTATCATAATATTTTTTTACAATAAATAAATAGATAAACATTATGATCATTAATTTCACAAAATTACAGGGTGCTGGCAATGGATATATTGCTATTGATGGAAGAGGTTTAAATCTTTCATTAGAAGAATTGTCAAAAAAAATAGGCGATCCAAAATTCGGGGTTGGATCTGACGGAATTGTAGTGGCGGAAAACTCTGATTCTGCAACTATAAAAATGCGAGTTTTTAATACTGATGGATCTGAAGCTGAGATGAGTGGAAATGGGATAAGGTTATTCTCAAAATTCATTATTGATAATAAAATATGTCTTCCTGAAAATAATACTCTTATTATAGAAACATTAGGAGGTATAAGAACTGTTTGGCCTAAAATACTTGATGGAAAAATGATTTCCGGAAAAGTAGCTATGGGTAAACCTAATTTCAATCCGAAAGAAATACCTGTTGATGTCAATAAAATTGAGAATAATACCATGATTGAAAATCACTTATTACGCATTAATCATCCTAAATTTAGTGAGATAAAAATTACATGTTTATCTATTGGTAACCCTCATGCTGTATGCATACTTGATACACCTGTAGAAGAATTTCCCCTAAACGAAATTGGTCCAATAGTTGAAAATCACAAACTTTTTCCAAACAGAATCAATTTTGAGATAGTTAACATTATTAATTATGAAAAAATACGTGCAAGAATATTTGAAAGAGGAGAGGGAGAAACACTATCTTCAGGAACAGGCAGTACAGCGTCAGCTTGCGCAGCAAGAAAATTAGGCTTTATTAAAGATGCAGTAGAAGTAATACTTGATGGAGGAATACTAAAAATTTCATGGGATAATGATGGTGAGGCGTATCTTGAAGGACCTACAGAAGAAGTTTTCACAGGGAAATGGGAAATTAAAAATAAATAAGGATAAATAAATTATGAAATTTGCTAAAAGAGTTGAACAATTACCACCATATCTTTTTGTTAACATATCAAGAGCTATTGCTGAAAAAAAGAAACAAGGGATTGATGTAATTTCATTTGGGATAGGAGATCCAGATATTCCTACTCCAAAAAAAGTCATAGACTCACTTATTGAATCTGCTCAAAAACCTGAGAATCACAAGTATCCAGAGAGTGAAGGTTTGCCAGAATTTCGTAAATCCGTGGCAGAATTTTATAAAAGAAGGTTTAATGTTAATTTAGATTATGAGACAGAAATAATTAATCTAATTGGAGCCAAAGAAGGTATAGCTCATGCTGCTCTTTGTTTTATCGACCCTGGTGATATATCGCTAAGCACAAATCCTGCATACCCTGTATACGAAATAGGCACAATGTTTGCTGGAGGAAAAACTCATTTCTTGAACCTAGAAGAAAAAAACCAATACCTTGTAGATTTTTCTTTAATTCCAACTGACATAGCAAAAAAAGCTAAAACTTTATGGTTAAATTACCCCAATAATCCAACAGGTGCAATAGCTCCTATTTCTTTTTTTGAAGAAGCTGTTAAGTTCTGTAGAGAATTTGATATAGCACTTCTACATGATGCAGCTTACACAGAAGTTACATATGATGATTATGTTGCTCCAAGTATATTACAGATTGATGGTGCTATGGATATTGCGATAGAATTTCACTCTTTATCAAAAACTGCCAATATGACAGGATGGAGAGTAGGTATGGCTGCCGGTAACAAAGATATGATAAATGCACTAATGAGAGTAAAATCAAACATAGATTCTGGGCTATCTCAGTCTAACCAATATATGGGAATAACTGCTATTAATCTTAGCGAAGATTGGTATAAACAAAATAATGAAATTTATAAAAAAAGAAGAGATAAAGTCGTTGATGCCCTAAATAGTATTGGTGTAAGTACCGTAAAACCTAAGGGAGGTTTATATATTTGGACCCCAGTACCAAAAGGATATACCTCAGCTCAATTTGCTGAGAAACTATTAAATGAAGCAAATGTCGTTGTCACACCAGGCAATGGATATGGTGATGCAGGCGAAGGCTATATAAGGCTTTCACTAACTATTCCGGATGATCAAATTGATGAAGGACTAAAGCGTATATCAAAAATAAGAGTTAGCTCATAAATGGTAAATAATGGCTAAAACCTACACAACTGGACCATTTTATGAGAGGGCTATTCTAGTAGGAATAAATCTTCGAAATCATGATAACAATTGGAGTATATCTGACTCTCTTTCTGAGCTTTCCCAATTAGCATTTGCCGCTCAAACTAATCCTATAATTAGACTTACTCAATCACTTAATACACCTAGCCAAACATATGTAGGCAAGGGTAAATTGAATGAACTAAAAAGTCTAATAAATGAAAACAAAATTCAGGTAGCAATTTTTGACGATGAATTAAATCCTAATCAACAAAGAATGCTCGAAGATTATTTGAAAATAAAAGTTATTGACAGAACTGCGCTTATCATCGATGTATTTGCTCAAAGAGCAAGTACAAAAGAAGGACGTTTACAAATTGAACTTGCACAAACAGAATATTTATTACCAAGATTAGCGGGACAATGGTCTCATCTAGAAAGATTAGGAGGAGGGGTAGGCACTAGAGGACCAGGGGAAACACAGATAGAAACAGACAGAAGGTTAGTTAGAAAAAAAATTAATAGAATAAAGAATGATATAACCAAAATACAAAAGCAGAGAGAAAATCAGAGAAATAATAGATCTAACACATTAGTTCATAATGTTTCTCTTGTAGGATACACAAATGCAGGAAAATCAGCCTTATTTAATAATCTGACTACATCAAAAGTAATTGAAAAAAATCAATTATTTTCAACTTTAGATACAACTTCTAGAAAATTGTATATTAATTCAAATCTTAATTGCATAATTAGTGACACAGTAGGATTCGTTAACAAACTCCCACCAATATTAGTAGCAGCATTTAAGACAACACTTGAAGAATCAATTAGCGCTGAATTACTACTTCATATAACTGATGTATCAAGCCCATATTTAATTGAGCAAATCAAAATAGTTAATAACCAGTTATCAGATCTAGACATAGGAAATAAACCAAAAATTTTAGTGCTAAATAAAAAAGATTTATTAGTAAAGAATGAAATTGATAGCATAGACAACAATATATACAAAAAAATCAATGAAACAGGAATAATTTACGAAGACATTATTGTAACCTCAGCAAAAAAAAACTGGGGAATTAAGGAAATTAAATCTACTATTAAACATTTTTTCACTTAACTCTCAGATAGGTAACGTCGCACTATCATTGTTATGTAAAGTTGTTAGTAGTACTAGAATACTATACTAAATCCAAGTAAAATAGATAATATGAAAAATATTATATATATAATTTTATTATTTCTACTTATCTTTTCTTGCTCTGAGAATTCAAACACACTCAGTAATACTGAAAATATAAAAGAAGACAATTTAGTTGTAAATCAGAATTTATCTGAAGAACTTGAAATTATTTGGGAAGCTTACGAAATTTTATCTAATGAATACATAGATAAAGATAATCTAAAGTCTGAAAAACTTGCAGAAGAAGCAATTAGAGGCATGCTAAATTCCTTAAATGACCCATATACTTCATACGTTCCGCCTGAGACATTTAAAATTGATCAAGAAAGTTTTATGGGGCATTTTGGTGGTATAGGTGCAAACGTGGAAGCCTCCCCGGATAATAACGGAATATTAATTACAAAACCTCTTCCAAACACCCCTGCAGAAGATGCGGGAATAAAAGCTGGAGATAGAATAATACGAATTGATGGTGAAGACTCCACAAAAATGACTTTAAATGAAGCTGTTAACAAAATTAGAGGAAAAAAAGGTACCCCTGTGAACCTTACTATAAAAAGAATTGGGGTAGAAAATGAACTTGACATAACAATTATAAGAGACACTATAGACACTCCAAGTGTAGATACTTATGAAGTACCTGAGACTGATTTTGTTAGAATTATTATTTCTCAGTTCACGGCTACAACTCATGATGAAATTATTTCAATTTTTGAAAAATATACCAGTCAAAATAAAAATGGTTTTATATTAGACTTAAGAGGAAATCCGGGTGGACTTCTTAGCTCTACTGTTGATGTCGCATCCCTATTCATTGACGAAGGATTAATTACTTATGAAATAACTTCAGATGGTAACAGAGAAAATTGGAAAGTTAGGAAAACTGAAGATTACACCAACATACCAATTGTCACTTTAGTGGATAGATATTCCGCGAGTGGTTCCGAGGTACTTGCTGGAGCATTACAAGATCATAATAGATCTGTAATAATTGGTGAGAAAACATTTGGAAAAGGGAGCGTAAATATGATGAGCTCTCTATCAAATGAAGGAGGAATTTATGTAACTATCGGAAGATGGTACACTCCAGATGGTAGACAAATAGAAGGTAAAGGTATAACTCCTGATGTAATTATCGAGAATACTATAGTAACAAATTCAAACTCATATGATGAAAATTTTATTGACTTACAACTAGATGCAGCACTTACACAATTAAATTACGAGATAAATAACTAATATGAATAAAAAAGATACAAGTCTAGCAACTAACCGCAAAGCGAGATACGACTATTCTATTTCTGAAACTTTCGAGGCAGGTTTAGTACTTCTGGGGACAGAAATAAAATCTATTAGGCAAGGAAAAATAAGTATTTCAGAAGGATATATCTATATAAAAAACAACGAAGCCTGGCTAGAAAATACGAATATTCCAATATATGAACCAGCTGGTGAAATAAACCAGCACGATCCTTACAGGTCAAAAAAATTGTTACTCACAAAAAAACAAATAAATTATATAAAAACCGAGATTGAAAAGTCTGGGTTTACTGCTATCCCACTTAAGGTGTACATTAAACATCGTGTAGCCAAGTTACTTTTTGGACTTGGATTGGGCAAAAAGCAGTATGATAAAAGAGAAGTAATAAAAAAGAGAGATTCTGATAGAACTATTGAACGAGCAATGAAAAAACGAATATCTGATTTCCAAAAGTAATATATATAAATATATAATAGAAATATGGGGACGCGTGGTTTAGACAGGAATTTAGTTTTTTGATTTGCGGGTCGTGGCGCCGTGCACCACGTAAAAAGCGGCAAAATTATAAATGGCGATAAAGAATTCGCTCTCGCTGCTTAATAAATAGTTAGCGACGTTCAAAATTTTTTTTGCTCGATGGAATTTTTTGAGCGACGATTAGTCGAGTTGCAGTGTATGAGTTGTTAGTATCATACAATCAAGTACCCACTAACTGGTCATTGTAATTTCGGCCGACGGGATTTTTACAATGATAAGATTTTTACCGACGGCTACACTCGTAGAGGTCAAAATTGTAACTTTTCTGGACGGGGAGTTCAACTCTCCCCCGTCTCCACCATTAGTTATTTTTTTTTCGAAAATCTAAAACACTACCAGAAAAATCAATTTTCCCTTCATTCATATGAATGATTTCATCAGAGAATATCAATGCTGATTCTATATCATGGGTCACTAGTATTAGCGTTTTATCAGAAGATTGAATTTCTCCAAGTAGTTGATAGAATTCGAGTTTAGAATCTTGATCAATTGAAGATAAAGGTTCATCCATTATAATAATGTCTCTAGATTGAGAAAGACAAAAAGCAAGCCAAACTCTCTGTTTTTCTCCCTCGGATAAATCATAAAAGTATTTAGAATATAATTTCAAAATTCCACACTTAGAAAGATATTTATCTATCAATTTATATTTATATTTGTCGTCAATATCTAATAATGTCATTCCAGCCATTACAATTTCAAATACTTTTAAGAATGGAGGATCCTGTATTTTTTGAGGTATATAAGAGAATTTTTTATCAGATGGTACCATTATCTTTCCATCTGTTGGTTGAATATTAGATGTAAGAATTCCGAGTAAAGTAGTTTTTCCTGAACCATTACGACCAACAATACTTGTAAATTTTCCAGAAGATATTGAAATATTGATATTACTTAAAATCTTTATATTATTTATAGAATAATTTACATTTTCAAATAACATTCTCATCTAAGCCTCAACTTATACCCTATATAAATCATTAAAGGGGCTGCAAATGCAGTAGTTACCATACCAACAGGCAATTCACTTGGTGAGAAAAGACTTCTAGCCATTTGATCACAAAAAAGTACAAATATCCCACCGATTAGTGTAGTAAGCAATAATAATTTTTTTGAATCATTGCCCAATATAGCTCTAGCAACATGAGGGGATAATAATCCAACAAAACCAACTATACCTGCAGCATAAACTGAGGCTGAAGCAAGCAAACCAGCTATAGTTATGCAAACTAATCTAGATTTTGGCGGATCAATTCCCAATGTCTTAGCAAGAGTATCGCCTAAGAGTAATGGAGTAAATGATTTAGCAATAAAAATAGAAGTAATCAGAGATAATAAAAATACAATAAGCAAATATGAAAATATCTCCCATGAGCTTGATGAAAAGGACCCAGAAATTAGTCCTATAGCTTGTGACGGAAAAACTTTTCCATAAGAAACAACTCCAGTGCTAAGTGCTACGCTAATAGCTCCTAATGCAATACCAATGATTGTAATTTTTATAGGAGGAAAATCTTTTCTGTAAAGTAAAACTACAAGTATAGATGAAATTATTAATCCGCCAAATATACTTGCAATAAATAAATTTATATTAGTAAAAGTAATGATACCGGCAACAACGAAAGCCTTAAAAAAACTTGCTCCACCGCCCACTCCAAATATATGAGGGTCTCCAAAAGGAGAACGGGTTGAAAGTTGTATTAAGGCTCCTGAAAGACCCAAGCTACAACCCACAATAAAACTACACAATAACCTTGGAATTCTTATATCCCAAACAATAGTATATAAAAGATTTGACTCATCACGATTGATAATTACTGAAAATACTTCACCTAAAGAATTATCATATGCGCCCTTAAATAAACCCCAATATACCGAAATAATTAGAATAATAGATAAAAGTGCATATGAATAATATTTTACCAATATTTATAAATTTAAAAGTTTTCTTTCATAAAAGCAACAGCATCTACAATTCTTGGACCAGGTGAATTAAGAAAAATCACAACATCTGATTCAATTATCTTATTTGCTCTCATAGCTTTTAGACCTTGGAAAGGAGGAATAAATCCTAATGATTGAGACAATCTTGGTGCAGGTTCAGGTGCGGGAGTGATAGTAAAAATCATGTCAGGATTTGCTCTTAGAATTTGCTCTATAGACATTAATGCAAATCCAGGATATGGGCCACTATCAGCCACATCTCCAGCAGCATTCTCTAATCCAGCTATACTAGCAATCATTCCAGTGTAAGATTTTTTTGTAGCTGCATATAAATTTTGATCTTCGTCACCTATAAGCATTAATGCTGTTTTACCCTCAGCACCAGTACCGTACGTAATTAAATCCTGTTTTATGACTTGGACAACACTCTCTGCATACCCTTTATTTCCAATAATTGAACCAACGTTTATCAAAGAATTATATAAATCATCTATATTTTCAACTTTTATTGCAAATACCTTCATGCCAAGTTGTTGTAACTGGCCAATAAATCTTGCTTGAGTTAGGGCTTCAATAATAACTAAATCAGGATTTTGAGCAATTAAATCTTCTATAGATGGATCATAGGAACTTCCAACACTAGGAAGCTGATTAGCCTCTAAAGGATATCTAGATGCTCTATCTCGCACAACTGAGTTACCACCAACTTTGTACAGAATTTCTGTAGCACTTGGACTTATTGTTGCTATCCTATTTGGATGTGAGTCAAAAGAAACCTGATTACCCAAAGCATCAATGACTATAAATTCTTTAGTATCTAATTCTACTTTGCTTGCTGGAAGTGGATCAGATGCAGGCTCAGCAGGTTCAGCCGGTGCAGCCTTTTCAGCTGCAATAGGCTGTTTTTGAGTCATATTAGATGTTTCATCTGAAGAACAAGAAAACAAGAAAACCGTGAATATTAACGTAAGCATTAGAAGGAATATCTTAGACATAAAATTATATTTCTCCATTTATTATTGCTTTGTTTAAGTTTTTGTATACTAAATTAGTACACATATAATATTGTACTAATTATCCCTTTATTTTTGTTGTAAATAATTTTTAAAAATTAGAATTTTTCTAGATGACTTTATAAAATTCATATGGTAAAATTTGTCCATACTTAATTTTTGTTAAAATTTAAATATTCTACGGAAAATTGAAATTCATCATTACCTAAAAAAATACGATCCTAAACTCTATCCTGGATGGTACATTGCAATTGTCTCTTTTATTTCTATAGGTACTGTCCTAGGTACAACTCAGTTTGTTTTTGGCCTTTTCATAATTCCATTTGAGGAAGAATTCGGCTGGAGTAGAACCGAGGTAAATATAGCGTTAACTTTCGGAGGTATAACATCTTCCTTAATATCGCCTTTCATAGGAAATAAATTAGATAAATATGGACCGAAAAAAACTATGATAATTTCAACATTTTTAGTTGCAATTGGTTTTTTATTAAGATCTCAGACTGAAAATTTATTATCTTTATACTTATTTACAATATTGATGTTTCTAGGGGTTCCTGGTTCAACTATTATGCCAGCTTCAAAGTTAATTATCACATGGTTCCCAAAAACTACGGGTAGAATGATGGGAGGAGTTACATCAGGGAATAATCTTGGTAGTGCATTCGCAGTACCTGCTATTGCAACACTTCTTACAATATTTGGATGGCGTATAACACACTTAATAATTGGAGTATTAATATTATCCTTACTGATAATAATCTTGTTGGTAATAAAAGATGATGATAAAAAAATTATAACAAAAAAATATCCTTCTAATGAAGATAATATGGTAATTTCTGCAAAATTAAATTTTGTAAAAAATATTTATAATAGTCCAATATTTTGGCTAATAATTTTAGGTATGACATTTCAACAATTTTTGAGGTTTGGAGTAGTTAGCCAATTAATACCTCATTTTGATCAGATTGGCTTATCATTATCTATGGCATCTGCACTTATGGTATTACTATCTATAGGAGGAGCTTCAAGTAAGTTAATTTTTGGACCTATGAGTGAAATAATAACTGCCAGGATAGCATTTATAGTTATAATGATCCTACAAACTATTGGATTGTTAATATTAATTTTATCCGAATCTGTAATATTTATTTGGTTATCTATTTCTATTATGGGATTAGGTATGGGTGGGGTTGGAGCATTAACTCCCCTAGTTCTATCAGAGATTTTTGGCACAAAAAATCTAGGACAAATTATTGGCGTAAGTAGAGTTGGTCTTATTATTCCTGCTATAGCTGGGCCAATTTTAGCAGGTTTGATTTATGATAATTATAATAGTTATGATTATATGTTTTGGATTATGATAGTTTTACTTTTTATTTCAATTATTTGTTTCATTATCGCAAGTTTGTTCCAGAAAAAAAATAATCATAATTTAACTCCAGCCAATAAATAAATTTATGATTATTAATTCAAAAAAAAAGAGATCCGCAAAATGGACCTCTTTTAAAAAACCAAATGTTTTTTAGAACTTTATTTCAAAGATAATCCTTCAATTAGAGTAGTAACATTACTATCTATCCACTCTATGTAAGACTGAGATGAACTTTTCATATTTTCAACTGTCATACCTTTGATAAGTTTGATTCCTGTTTCATCAACAATAGAATTTGCCATTTTTTCACCAACATTATCTTCTACAACAAGGAAATTGGCTTTACTATCATTAATTATATCTAATAGCTCTATGTATTTAGAACTTGTAATCTCTAGATCTTCTAAATTATAGGCGTACACACTGCCTTTATAATTTAATGAATATTTAGTATACAAATAAGCTAATGCTTCATGCATAGTGATAAAAGGTATACCAGCAACATTAGAATTATCAATTTTTGCTTGCATTTCAGTCCCTAAATTAGATAATTCTTTAGAATATGAGACTTGGTTGTCTGTATATGATTTTTGATTATTAGAATCTAATCCTGCCATAGTCTGACTGATTTTCTCAGTAGCAAGAATGACTCTATCAATATCAAACCAGAAGTGTGGATCATATTGGCCGTGATTATGACCTTCATGATCATCATGCTTATCCTCATCACCATGACCCTCGTGATCATCATGCTTATCCTCATCACCATGACCCTCGTGATCATCATGATCTGCATGGTCACTGTGATCATCATGATCATCAAATTCTAAAGGGTTTACAACTGATAATAATTCAACATGATTTATATTATTCTCTTCAATAAACTTAATTAAGCTCGCACTTTCATAACCTTCACCAATAAGAAAAAAAACATCAGATTCAGATATATTAGTAAAATCTTTTGGTGTGAACTGGTAATGGTGAGCGTCTGAATCATAAGGAATTAAGTTTATGATTTCATTATTTAAGTCACCATCAATATTTTTTACCCAATCTGTAACTAATGGATTACTAGTTGTTATTTTTAATTTAGCTGATTCTATATCAGGACTTGCTGCTTCTTCAGTTGACGAACAAGATATTAGTATAGAAAATAATACAGCTAATAAAGCTATATAAAAATGAGACCGTATATCGATTATTTTTTTATACAATTTAAACACTCCATGTATATGACTAGTTGATGTGAAATTAAATTCCAGTCTTCTTCTGAATTTATATTTCTTATAATTTTTTCAAATGCTGGGAAAGTGCCTGTCAGATACACAGCCGCATTTCACACATAGAAGATGATGGTGATGCATTCCTTCTGATAAAGATCTTGTGTATACAACAGATCCATCATTATCTATTTTGCAAATTGAACCTATGTCAGATAAATTTTTTAGAATTCTAAAAATTGTAGCTCTCTACCAATATTTGGCACAGAACTAACTAATTGTTCGGATGCAAAACTATGTGAATGGTTTATTTCTTCTTCATCACAGCATATGTCACCCTCCCTATGGCCAGAAGTTAATTTAAGAATTTCTTGAGTAATAACTTTTCTAGGCTTTGTGAGGGTGTATCCAGCATTTCGCAATTGAATATCTAATAAATTTTGAGACATAGTATCATTTTACTCCTATAATTAAATTTTGTCTAATAACCTGAACTTATCCTATGTATGATTAGTCCTAAGAACAATAATACAAATAAAACTAAAAAAAATATATTAATGTAGATATTAAATAAAATATTATTAATTTTCTTATGAGTATTAGATATCTTAGTAAATGAATTATTATTTTGTATGATTTTTTTTTCTCTTGGAATAAGTACGAGTGAAATAACAAAACCTCCAATCATACCACCTAAATGAGCTGCGTTATCTATACCTGTGGATATAAAACCAAAAATCAATGAAATTATTATTATACTTACTATAGAAATTAAATATTGTTTACCTATATTTCCAAATTTGTTTTTGTTCATATAAAAATATAAAACTAAACAAGCAAGTATTCCAAAAACAGATCCACTAGAGCCCACTCCAATAAATGGACTAAAATAAAAACTTAAGATATTTCCAAAAATTCCCGAAAAAATATAAATAACTATAAAATTAATTGTTCCTAATTTTTTTTCAACTATTGAACCAAAAACTAAAATTCCAAATAAATTTGTTACTAAATGAAAAATATCAGCATGTAAAAAAACAGGAGTTAATAATCTCCAAAATTCACCACTAATTATATGTGGGCTTGATTTGGCTCCCAAATCTAATATTGTCCCACCAAAAAAATAATTTAATATTAGAACAAAAATATTTATGCCAGCTATATATATAGTTGCTGGGCATTCACGTTGATTCAAAGAAATATTAAAAATACCGTAAGTAGAACTTGAGTGATAATTTTTTGAATTATTTTCACTTTGGCAGTTAATACATGTACAAAATGGTGGATGTTCATCACCATTATATGGCCTATTAAGCATCTTCTGCTTGGATAATATCTAGCTCAGGAATTTTTTCTATAATTTTATTTTCTAATGATAGTTGATATAACTTAGCAAGTGCTTCAATACCCTGTTCACCCATATCGATAGTGTCATCATTTACGTACATATTTATAAATTTTTTTATATCTTCATTACTTTCATCTAAAGAAGAAATTTCCTTAGAATATTCTATTGCTTTATCCATATTTGATAATGCATATTTAATACTAGCAAGAGATATATTAGCTATTTCCTTACATAATTTTTCATCTAACTGTCTACAAACTACATCCAAGCCTAAGGGCAAAGGTAAAGCTGTTTCTTTGTACCATGATTCACCTAAATTGAGTAATAAATTAAAACCTCTTTTTTCATATAATATTTGTCCCTCATGGAGTAATATTCCAAGATCTGCTTCACCACTTTTTATAGTTTGTTCAACTTCATCAAAATTTACAAATAATGGGACACAGTTTATATTAGAAAAAATTCTGAATAATGCCCATGAAGTTGTATTTTTACCGGGAACAGCTATTTTAGAACCCTCAAAATCGCTTATTTTAGAATTATTTTTTGTTGTGACAACTACAGGACCATAATTTCTGCCCATTGATGAGCCACAAGACATTATCCTATATTTATCTGAAATTGAAGGATATTTTGAAGCAGAAATAGCACTTACTTGGTAAATATTTTTTTCAGAAATTGAATTTAATTTTTCAATATCTGCCATATAATGATCAATCGAATAACCTGGAATACTAAACTTTCCTTTTGCAATTCCATAATACATAAAGGCATCATCAGAATCTGGACTATGAGCAAATATAATTTTTTTATCTGACGACATTTTGATTTTCTTTCGTTTCAACTAATTCGTAATTTGTGAGTCTTTGTGTTGGATTATAACCAGCTTCAGAAATCATATCTTTTATTTCATCCTCTGTTGTTCTATTGTAGAATCCAGCTGCAAGCATAACATTTTCATCAAATAAAGTTCCGCCAAAATCGTCAGCACCAAATCTTAATGCAATTTGACCTGTTTTTTTCCCTTCAGAAAACCAAGATGCCTGGATATGAGAGATGTTATCTAACATAATTCTAGAAAGAGCTATAATTCTTAAATACTCGTTTGGTCCTGATTCTTGAGAAACTTTTTTGGCCAAAGCAGTATTATCTTTCTTATATGACCATGGAATAAATGCAGTAAAGCCGCCATCATTACTATTTTTTATAGCATCATCCTGTACTGATCTTATATGATCCAATGATTCGATAATATGGTGCATTTTTTCTACATGGCCATACATCATTGTTGCTGTAGTTTTAAATCCTACACTATGTGCAGCCCTATGCACATCAGTCCATTGTTCTATGGTATTTTTGGGTTTGAACCTCGATATTTCAGATTTTACATCGTTAGATAGTATTTCTGAACCTCCGCCTGGCATTGATCTTTGACCTGCATTCCATAAAGCCTTAAAAACTTCTTTGTAAGACATTTCTCCAACTTCTGACATTCTTATTATCTCTGGCGCGGACCAAAAGTGGGGAGTAACATTAGGAAACCTTTTCTTTGTTTCCTTAACCATATCTATATAATAGTCAAAAGGAATGTCACTATTTAATCCGCCCTGCATAAGTACAGTTCTAACACCATTTTTATCTGCCCTAGAAATCTTTTCCATAATTTGATCAACAGTGTATGTATAAGCTGAAGGATCGTTCGAGTCAGTTCTATAAAAAGCACAAAAAGAACAATATGCATCGCAAATATTTGTATAATTCAAATTAGTATCTACTACGTATGTAACATCATTATTTGGGTTATAATTTTTCCGCCAATGATTTGCAAGAGGTATGAGATCTAATAACTCAGATTCCTGTATCAACCAAATTCCTTCTTCAACACTTATTCTTTGAGAATTAAATATTTTTTCTGAAATTTGCCTTAGCATATGCTTTTTCTTAATATATTGATTTCCATGTATCTAATGTTGCTAGCCTTTTCCTAAATTCTTTTTGTCCTTCTCTACAATCATTATCAAGTAAATATGTAAAATTATTTATATAATCAATCATCTCTTCTTTACTGAAATAATGAGCAGAAAAGTTTTGAGTAATTTTTTCAATATTCTCAATACTTAATTTTATACTATTTTTTATATCTTCTGAAAGGGCTTTTAAATTTTCAAAAGAAGTTTTAGTTGATACCCATTCAGCAAAAACGAATGGTAAGCCGGTCATTTCCTTCCAATTCAAAGCCAAATCATAAATATTATTGTAATAGTTTGATTTATAAATCTTTATTGCAGGATCACCTATGACTAAGCATGCATCATGGCTTGAATTTTCATTTACAAATTTATAATTTTCTATAAACCAATAATCCCGTAATAGTATCCTCAAGAGCTGAACAGATGTTGCTGAATGTGAGGTGATTGCAATATTAATTATTTTATTCTTTGATTTTAGTTTAGTAATAGTATCATTAGAGAGAACAAATACACTTTTCGCATCATTTTTACAAGCTACACCGATATTAGATAAAGGTGTAACTTTCTCTCCTAATCTAACAATTTCTGCATATGGTATTGGTCCAGCAAAAATCTTTTTACTTTCTATAGAACTCGCCATTTCTCTAGGTGTATATGGTTTCAATTTATACTTATTTTTTGGCAAATTAGAATAAAAAACGGCAGAATTAAGATAAGTCATATGCCCCAATATAATTGGGAAATTAGACCTAATCATGTACCTTAATTTCATTATAAAGAGCATCTCGCTCTACTGGAATTCTTCTAGCTTCTTTAATTGAAGAAATCATTTTTGCCTTAGCGACTCCAGCAGGAGATTCTGCCAAAGCAGCATGAGCAATTCGCTCCTTACCTATAGTTCCATCTAAGTCGTTTGCTCCAAAGTTTAAACCGATACTTGCTGTAGCTTGACCAAGCATAACCCAATAGGCTTTTATATACTTAATATTATCTAACATTAATCTTGCTACAGAAATCATTTTTAAGTCATCCATTGGAGGAGTATGCCTTGGACGAAGTTTAGTCATACCAATTTGATATTCAAGTGGTATGAAAGCTAAGAATCCACCTGTTTCGTCCTGAATTTCTCTAAGCCTTATCAAATGGTCTAATCTCTCTTCGTATTTTTCTACATGGCCATATAATAGTGTACAATTTGTAGGAATCCCCATATTATGTGCTATTTTGTGAATATCAGCCCATCTGTCAGCGTTTGCCTTGCCAGGTAATAACATTTTATGCACTCTTGAAGAAAATACCTCCGCTCCCCCACCAGGCATTGACTGAAGGCCAGCTTCTTTTAGGATTGCAAGGGACTCTTCTGGCGGAACCTTCCATCTTCTTTGAAAATAGTCAATTTCGGATGCAGTGAACCCTTTAATTTGAACTTTAGGGTTTTTCTTATGTATTTCTTTTACCATCTCAACATAGTATTCAAATGGCCATTTAGGGTGATGTCCTCCTACAATATGAATTTCATGAATATCATCATCTACATGATCAAGAATTTCATCCATACTCATAGCATATGCACCTTCTTCACCAGGTTTTTTTGCAAAATCACAAAATTTACAACTCAAAACGCAAATATTTGTTGGATTTAGTTGCCTATTAAGTACAAAGTACACCTTATCACCAGTAACTCTTTTTTTAGCAAAATCAGCTATTCTTCCCACAGTTGATAAATCATCTGATTCAAAAAGTTTCATTCCATCAGATAAAGTTAATCTTTCTTGATTTTGAACCTTTTCCCATACTTGATATAATTTTTTGTCTGTAATATTTATTTCTATGGATAGATTAGGTTGAGCTACTTTGAATATAGATGCCAATTTTTATCTACTTTCTTAACTATATCTTCGCTCATAATAAGAGGTTTTTGATATCCTTCTTTCCATGTTGCATCAATACCCATGACTCCAGAATAAACTGGAGCTATGTTTACGAATTTAGAACTTGAAAACATAACATCCTTTACTGCATCGAAACGTGTGAAAATTCCCCAAATAAGATTTTCATCATCATATATATCAACATCACGTGAAACAACTACAATTATTTTAATTTTACTTAATAATGGATTTTGCAGCGCTGAAATTAAGGTATCTCTACCATTATTTTTCGTTGCTATAACTAATAGTGTGTTCGATATAAATCTATAGCCTTTTACATTGGGAAGAATTTCACTAAGATTACCAGGCATTGGGATTGCTGTTAAATTATTTTGATTATTTTTGCCCGTTGTTGCGTCAATAATCATTTTTGACCCCCGATTAATTTTGCCACTAGTAAAATCAAGAGTATCTGCAGCAGTCTTTGATAACAAGTGAAAGCCTGATTCAGGGGTAAAGTTTTTTCTTATTGATTTTATTACTTCTTTATAATTTTTCGGATCAACATCATGATCAATCAATATAATAGTCTTAGTTAGTGATAATTGGCCTTCACCTAATAAACCTAGTGCCGTCTTCAATGGTTCACGTTCATATCTGTTATCTACCGAGACTACTAATAAGTTGTGAAAACCTGCCTCATAGTATGCCCACATATCAATAACATCTTTTCTAATAACTTTAATCAATGGAGTCAATGCTAACTGCGCTGCATCTCCAAGAAACTTATCTTCTTGAGGAGGTTTTCCTACAACTGTTGCAGGATAAACCGGATTTTTTCTTGACGTAATATTAGTAATTTCAAACACAGGGTGATCATCAGCCTGCGAATAATGGCCAAAATGATCTCCAAATGGACCTTCAAGCCTCCGAACTTTTGGTTGCAATCTACCCTCTAAAATAAATTCTGCATTAGAAGGAACATTTAAATCCACTGTTTTTGCTTTTGTAATAGGGGTTCTTTTTCCTCTTACAATACCTGAAAATGCCACCTCATCTAAGCCTTCAGGTAATGGCATAATAGATGCTAATATTAAACTTGGATCCCCTCCTATAGCTACTGCCATATCAAGTGGTTGGTTTAATTTTTCAGCATTTCTATAATGAAAACCACCACCCTTTTGAATTTGCATATGCATACCAGTAGTTAGCGAATCATAAACTTGCATCCTATACATCCCCATATTCATGGTGTTATCTTCAGGATCTTTTGAAATTACTAGTGGTAATGTTATGAATTTACCTCCATCTTCTGGCCAACATTTTAAAATAGGCAAATCACTAAGATTATATTTATTTTGTTCTTGTTGAACTATAGAGCCTCTAACCTTTTTAGGCCTAATTTTAAGTAGCCTCCAAATTGTCTTTTTATTTCTCCAAAAAGATGATAACTTAGGAGGATTTATATCCTGTACAAAGGATAATATCTCCTCTCCTAATTCTTCAGGTGCCCTTCCTATGGCAATTTGCAACCTTTTCATGCTTGCCATTGAATTTATAACAAGAGGTATTTTAGAACCCAGTACATTTTCAAAAATAATTGCTGGAGTTTGTTCCTTAACGGCTCTTGTTGCAATCTCAGTGACTTCTAGTACAGGATCTACAGGCTCAGAAACTCTGATTAACTCACCTTGGTTCTCGAGTTCTATTAAAAACGATTGTAAATCAGTGAAAGGCAACTAGTTCATTCTCCTTTATCTACTCCAAGCCATGGCTTTAATAGATTATTATCCAATCCAAGAAGCGATAGAATTCTACCCGCAACTGTATCAACTAGATCAGATATGGTTTTAGGTTTATGGTAGAAACCAGGAGATGCAGGCAAAATTATCCCTCCAGCTTCTGTAATTGAAGTCATATTTCTTAAGTGCACTAAACTTATTGGCATTTCCCTAGGAACTATGATTAATCTTTTTCTTTCCTTGAGACATACATCTGCAGCTCTTTCAATTAATCCGTTTGAAATGCCGTTGGCAACCCTACCGATAGTTCCACCTGAACATGGAACTATTGCCATACCTGTAACCGGAAATGATCCTGAAGCGATAGGAGCAGATACATCTTTTGAATGGTAGATTTCAAGTGAGCCTTTAGGTTTATCAATCTCTGTCCAATTTAACAAACTTTTATATACATTATCAAGATTATTATCTAGTTTAATTCCTTCTTCAACTTCAATGACTTTTTTCCCAGCTTCAGATATTACAAGTTTAATGTCATTGTTTGAGATAAGTAGTTGCTGCAAGACTCTTCGAGTATAAGGCACTCCACTTGATCCTGATATTGCTAAAGTATATATACTCATATCTTAAGTACTTCTCCTAATATTACAAAAATACCAAAAATTAAAGATATTACACCATTCATTGTAAAAAATGCCATGTTTAATTTCTTTAAGTTTTTGGGTGAAATAAGTGATTGTTCATAAATAAGTAGAATTTTTGTAACAATTACACCAATGAAAAAAAATACTCCGGATTGCAGAACTATCCCTGCAACAAATAACATTATGACTGAAATAACATGGGAAAACCTGGAAATCATCAGTGCTTTTTTTATTCCAAATTTCGATGGTATTGAGTATATTTTTTGTTTTTTATCTACTTCAAAATCATTAATTGCATACAATATATCAAAACCAGAAACCCAAAACATAGCGCCAATTCCAATAAGTAAAATTCCAAGAGAAATATTACCACTAATTGCTATTTCTACTGCTGATGGAACAATAAGGTATACTGCACCTAGACCAAAATGAGCTAGCCAGGTAAATCTTTTAAGGTATGGATAAATAACCATTATGATAATTGGTATAGGTAAGTAGTTCAATGCAGTTGTGTGTAAATTTAATACTGAAAATACAAAAATTAATAAACTAATACCAGTAAAAAAGAACATCTGCCTTAAGCTTATCAAGCCGACAGGTAATGCTCTTCCACTTGTTCTTGGATTTTTTTTGTCAATCTCTTTATCAATTATTCTATTCGCTCCCATAGCAAAAGATCTCATGGAAATCATTGAAATAATAATCCAAAATAAAGTAACATAATTTGGATTTCCATCAAAAACTATGAATAATGTTAATAATGCAAAAGGAAGAGCAAAAATTGAGTGCTCAAACTTTATAGCTTCAGAGTAAACTTTAAAATTATTTGACAATATAGCTAAATATGACATGTAATCCTTATTAATAAATTTTTGAAATAAATAAAAATCTGCTTATAATTAATTGTAACTTCTTGAAAAATATTTGCAATTTACTATGAATCAAAAATTAGAAAACAAACCTAAAGAATTAAAAATTATTACTGAAGGTATAATTAATCCCGAAGGACCGGTACTTGGTCCTGACGGCAATATATATCTTGTAAGTGCTGATGAATCAACTATTTATATGATAGATAAAAATGATAATGTTTCATCTATAGGTAAAACAGGTGGTAGACCTAATGGTTTAGCCTTTAATTCAAAGGGAGAACTTTTTATTGCTGATGCTGGACTGAAGTCAATATTAAAAATGAATAATGGAAAATTTGATGTTTTTGTTGACGAATACGATGGTTCAAGATTAGATGGACCTAATGATTTATGTTTTCTTCCAAATGGAAATTTATTATTTACAGACCCCGTAAGAAAACCTTTGCCAGACCCATCAATAAGTCCAATATATAGTGCAGATAGCTCTTCAGGAAAAGTTAAAGTTTTTGCAAATGACCTAGCATATCCGAATGGAATTGAGTTATCAAATGATTTCAAAAATGTATTAGTTTCTGAGAGCAGAGCAAATCGTTTGGTATCATTTTTTATAGATGATCACGGTAATTTACTAGATCAAAAGTTAATTAGAAGATTTAGAGATCCTGCACAGCCAGACGGATTAGCTGTTGATTCCAAAGGATTTATTTTACAGACCTTACCTGGAATAAGAGCTATTTGCTATCTGGATCAAAATGGCAAAATGCTTGACTTATATCATATACCTGATTGGAGCCCATCTAATATAGCATTTGGTGGTAAAAATTTAGATCAAGTATTTGTTTGTGGTGGATCTAAAAATGTTATTTATTCTTTTAGACATAATGTACCAGGTAACAAAATAATTTAAAACAATCTATTTACGAAGAAACTCAGAATCAAGCATATTATTTTGAATTTGCATAATAGTTGGTCTACCATGTGGACATGTTTGAGGAGATTCACAATTTTCAAGCAGTTTTATTATATTTTTTTGCTCATCAATAGATAAAGTTTGTCCAGCTCTGACTGAAGAATGACATGATAAAGAAGCTACAATCTTATCAAGCCAAGAATCATTAGAGCCCAAGACTATAATATCATCTAATAAATCTTGAAATATATCTTGTATATTCCTATGTAATAAATTCCCATTATTTTTTGTAATTAGACTAGGAATTTCTCTCAAAGCTAAGGAATTTTGACCAAAAAGTTCAACTCTCCAGCCACATTTATCTAACTCGCTTTTATATTCATCCAATAAACTCGTAGTGTCATTATTTACCTCAATTATCAAAGGGTCTAATAATGGTTGAGAAGATAAATGATTTTTTTCTGTTAAATTATTAAAAATTTGCTCATATCTTACTCTTTCATGCGCAGCATGCTGATCAACAATATATATACCTTGTGGACCTTCTGTGAGTATATATTTTTTATAATGCTGTCCTATAACTCTTAGTATAGGAATAGTATTTTTTAGGGTTTCTAGATGACTTTTATTATCAGATAATAGAATATCCTCCAGACCTTGAAATTTTTTTTCAACAAAATTGGATTCTTGATATGATGTCTTAAATTTAGTGTCATTATTAATATCATTAACAAAAAAGTTAAATTCATCATTTTTTTGAATTGTTTTTACTGGAGAAAACTTACTAATTGTATACTTGATTTTTTTCTGTATTAAAGAAAAAATATAATCCTCATTTACGAAACGAACCTCGGCTTTATTAGGGTGCACATTTGGATCAACTTGAGCTAAGGGTACAGAAAGATTGATAATTCCTATAGGAAATTTTCTCTGAGGCAATAAACCAGAAAAAGATCTTTCTACTGCATAAATTAATTTCTTTGAATTTATAATCCTTCCATTAACAGATAAAATTAGATAACTTCTATTTGATCGATAAATTGATGGTGAACCAATAATTCCTCTAATTTTATAATCTGAAACATCCTCATTATCATCAATAGTCAATAGATTATTTTTTGAATAAAGCCCATAAATCATTTTATATATTTCTAAAACATCTTTTGAACCAGACGAGTTCAATTTAAGTTTCATATCTGAAATTAGCTCAAAATCAATATGAGGATAAACCAAGCTAAAATAACTAACTAATTTATGAATTTTTAATACTTCTGAACTAGCACTTTTTATAAATTTTAGCCTTGCAGGCACATTCTCAAATAGGTCCATTATTAACATCGTTGTCCCTTTGTTACAAGCAATACCCTTAACACTTTTTTCTTGCAAAAACTTACTCTCGAAAAATGATCCTATATCCTCATTTTTAGTCTTTGAAATTGCATTAACTTTTGATACTGAAGCTATTGAAGGCAATGCTTCACCTCTAAAGCCTAAAGTTGGTATCGATATCAAATCAGAAGAATTATTAATTTTTGATGTAGCAAATCTTTCAAATGCAGTGGATAAATCTGAGTTTGAAATTCCATCACCATCGTCAACTATTTTTATGAGTTTTAGTCCACCTTTTTTTATTTCTATTTTTATTTTTGTGGAGTTGGCATCAATAGAGTTTTCTACTAATTCCTTTACTACTGAAAAAGGTCTTTCTACTACTTCTCCAGCTGCTATTCTAGATGATAAATTTTCATTAAGTATACTGATTGTCAAATTATAATTTCCTAATTCTAGATGTAAGTATAGTATAACCTAATGCAAAAATAATTAATGATATTCCTGCATAAAAATATGCTTGTTGGATACCTAATATATTAGCTATAAAGCCTAATGGGATCGCACCAAGTGGTATCAATCCAAAATTAACTGTATATAAACCCATGACTCTACCTCTAAATTCATCTTCCGTATTTTCTAAAATTAAAGAGATATTTAAAGCTCTTCTTCCAGAATCACCTAAACCTAACAGTAACATCAGAAAAATAGCGATAAAATATGAAGAATTTAAGCCTGAAATCATTATCGCAAATCCAGATATAATACTTGTAATAATTAGAACCCAACCGCGCTTATCTTTTTTTCCTAAGCCAGCTATAAATAATGTTCCAATAAGTGCACCAACACCAATAGCGCTTAACAAAAGTCCTAGTGCTTCAACTTCCTTATTGAATACTTCTTCAATTTGAACAGGCAACAAGGTTCTATATGGCATTGATAATAAAGCTGTACTCAAAGCTACTATCAAAAGATAAAGCACTGTTCTATTTTTAGCTACATAATTTATACCTTCTTTTATATCCTTGTAAAAATTCTTTTTTGGTATTTTTTTCTTCACAGAAGGAACAAATCCTGTCATAAGAAATGCAATTAAAGCAAACGCTGCAATTATGAAATATGTAACTGCTGCACCAAAGTATCCATATACTAATCCTCCAATACCAGGTGCTAAAAAAGACATTAATGACATACCAGATGCATTTAATGCAGTAGCGTTAGTAATATGTTCATCATCAACTAATTCAGAAATAATTGCTTGTCTAGCAGGCATGAGAAAAGCCCAAATAGTTCCTTGAAGTAAAGATGAGACAACCAGGTGATATATTGTAATTACTTCAAAAAGTATAGATAGACCAATAAATAATGCAATAAACGAAACTCCCAATTGACCATACTGAATAATTTTCCTTAAAGACAATCTATCTGCAATAGCACCACCAAAAATTGAGAATAATAAAATAGGTGGAGCAAACCCTGAACCCACTAAAACTACTGCTATTGGAGATTTTGATAGATCCCAAGTCAAGTATCCTCTTGCCAAAATTTGTATGCTAATTCCTGCCATTAGAAATAATAAACCAAGCCACAAGTTTCTATATGCTGGCACAGATAAAGAAGAAAATGTCCTGTAAAGATAATTTTTGTACAATAGATTTAATTTTGTTTATGAAATTCTTCTTATAGTACCCGAAAAAATAAATATTAGTAATGTGAAAATCAATAAAAATACACCAGAAATAAATACTGGAATCTGAGCTCCTAGTTCACTCATAGCAAATCCTAACGGAAGCATACCAAGAGGCATTAATCCAAATGTCATCATTAGGATGCTCATCATTCTTCCTCTAAATTCCTCTTTTGAATTTTCCATTACTAAACTTTGTCCTAGAGCCCAACGAGCCTGCTCGCCTAAGCCAATACCTATTAATGCTGCTATACCAGCTAAGTACAAAGGAATTGAAGATATTAATATTAATGATAATCCGGAAATTAATGCTCCTAATATTAGTAACATACCCCTTTGATTCCCTTTTCTTAGGTTTGCAACTAGAACAGACCCTGCTATACCTCCGATGGCAACAGAAGTCATAAGCATTCCAACTTCTGACGGCATAGACCCATAAATATCTTTTGCGAAAACCTGTATTAGCATCCTAAAAGGCATAGTAAGTAAAGCTACAACAACACTATAAACTATAATCATAAATATGACTCTATTTGAAGCAATATAAGATAAACCATCGTAAAATTCACTAATAACTTTTTTGTGTACTATTATTTTTGGATACATTTTTGGGACTAAAGATGTAAAAATAACAGCTGAGAATAAAGTTATTGAAATTACAAAATATGTACCATGAGGATTAATCCATTCGTATAAAAATCCAGCTAAGGCTGGAGATAATAATCCCATTAAGCTCATCGCCATTGCATTCAAAGCATAAGCATTTGGTAAACTTTTTGAATCAACCATTGTTGAAATTGCTGCTTGCCTAGCAGGCATCATTATTGAAAACATAGCTCCTTGAAAAAGTGAGACTATGAATAAATGCCACCACTCTATAAAATCAAAAAAAATCAATAATCCTACTGATGCTGCCAGAATAGCGTTAATAATCTGCGCTATTTGAATTATCAGCCTTCTTTCAAAGCGATCACTTATCACTCCTCCAAAAATAGATATAAAAAAAAGACTTGGAGCAAATCCCATTCCAACAACACCTGTCAAAAATGCACTACCTGTCAAATCATAAACATAAATCCCTCTAATAACCATCTGCATTTGTATCCCAGCCATCCCAAATACTACTCCTAGCCAGAGCATCCTAAAATCCTTATATATTAATGATTCAAAAGTGCGAGATAAAAAAAATGAAATTGTATTCAAGATAACTTTATATCTTTTTCTATAGTTAAAATTTCTTTTTCTATAAGTTTTACTTTTTCATACTCTTCTCTATACATGGCATATATTCTGTCTAAGTATAACCTAGATAAATTAATATATTTTTCTCCTGAATTTTTACATACTTTAATTAATAAATTGATATTTCTATTTTCAGGAAGTTGTTTAGCAATTGATAAGATTTTAGCTTCACTTTCTTTAATTCCATCCATATCGTTACCAGAAACTTGGTATTGAAATCGTCCAATTATGATTGTTAATTCTGATAGTAAATCAGCCTCAGCCATCATGCTGTACACCACATCATTAACATCATCAAGTTGACTTTCTACAACTTTATTTTCTAACTTTTCATGTTTTGTTTCATATGATTCAGAGTAAATATCTAAAATTTTAGACACTTCATTCATAAGATTGGTAATATCTGTAAGATTTTGAAATCCTCCGAATATTAGATCATCACCTCTTTTTTTTGCTATTTCATTGATCCAAGATTCAGATTCAACAATTTCAGGAGCTGGCGGAAAAGAAAAAGAAGACATGTCCTTACTTGATAAATTATCAACTTGACTAGATAAAAATGGAGGAACATATTTAGATATATCCACAGTTATAGGTAATAAAATTATATAAGAAGCAGAAACTTTTTTGTTATCCAAGGTATCAATAAAATATACTATGGCATGACCCTTAGGTCTCAATGAATTACCAATCTTATATTCTATAGCCATGTTTATTACTTATCACTTTATAATTTGTTCAATATAATAATAACAATATTAATAATTATAATTATGATTTAATTTAGGAGAAAATAACGAATTTATATAACTATACTTTGAGACCAATAATCTTTACCCTTGAACCTGAATTTGCTCATAAAGTAACTGAATTATCATTAAGAATTCCTTATATTTGGAATTTATTTAAAATAAATAACTCTCTTGGTAATGAACTACTAGAAACAAAATTATTAGGAAATTCGTATCCCTCTCCTATTGGACTTGCTGCTGGATTTGATAAAGACTGCACTACCTTAGGTAATGTCATTAAGTTGGGTTTCGGATTTGTTACTGGTGGTACAGTAACTTTGTCTGAACGTCCAGGAAATCCAAAACCAAGAATGATAAGAATAGTAGAAGATAAAGCAATTATTAATGCTTTAGGTTTTCCAGGAAAAGGTATTGAATACTCACTAAAAAATTTAGAACAGAACAATAAAATTAAAAACAGAATTATTCTTAGTGTATCCGGCACAATTGAAGATGAAATAATTGAGTGTATTAAGTTATCCGAGAATTTTATTTCTGCTTTCGAAGTAAATATCAGTAGCCCTAATACTTCTGGATTGAAGATTTTTCAGGAGCCTTCAAGACTTAGAGGACTGATTGAAGTTATTAAAAAACATACAGAAAAACCAATAATAATTAAGTTTCCACCTTGGAACAATGCACTTGATAATAAAAAAGAAATTATCAAGTTGATCGAAACATCCTTAAATTCGGATATAGAGGGTATGGTTATTTCAAACACGCATCCTAAGGAATCGACAAAAATAAAAATCGGTAAGGGTGGATTCAGTGGAAAACCGATTTTTCCTGACACTTTAAAAATGATAAGAGAGGTTCAGGCTATAAATAGAGGTTATGCAGATATTATTGCGTGCGGCGGGATATCTTCAGCAAATGATTTATGGAAAGTTTTAGCTAGCGGAGCAAAAGCTGCACAAATTTATACATCTCTTGTTTACGAAGGACCAAGACTACCATCAAAAATAAATAATGATCTAGTATATCTCATGAAATTAGCAGGAATATCAAAATTGAGTGATATCAATGGAGATCCTCCGAAACTCTAGATTTATTTATATTTTGTTGCATAAATTTATGAACCTCATCTATTCTAGGCATAGAACTTTGAGATCCATCGCGAGTCACACTAATTGAAGATGCTGCGATTGCTAAATCTACTGAATCTAGAATATCATTATTTTTTACAATCCCATATCCTAAAGCTCCATTAAATGCATCACCTGCAGCGACTGATGATTTAGCCTTAACTTTATATGTATCAATATGTTCAGAAATACTTTCTGATTCAATCCAAATACCATTTGAACCTAGGGTAATAATCACTACATCAATTCCAAAATTTCTAATATATCTTGCTGATTTTTTTGCTGATAAATTATCTTTTACATCTATATTAGAGATACTGGATGCTTCAATTTCATTTGGTGTAATAATATTAATATTTTTATAGATTTCTTCAAGATTTTCTCTATATGGAGCTGGATCTAAAATTATAGTTATATTTTTTTCTTTAGCTTTTCTTAAAATCAACTTAAGTGTTTTATTAGGGATTTCTTGTTGAAGTAAAATTACCCCAGCCTGATTGGATAATTTTTCAAAATCACTCACTTGAGATTCATCTATATGATTATTAGCACCATAAACTGCATTTACTGAATTTTCTCCATTTGGCATGGTAAAAATTGATGCAATACCTGTTGATATATTTTTTGTAATTTGTATATTTGAGATGTCAATATTTTCTTTCAACAAATTTTTCAAAATATCAGTTCCAAAAATATCATCTCCTACCCTACCAATAAATTTTACTTTAAATTCCTTATCTACAAGTCTTGCGACTGCGACTGCTTGATTTCCTCCTTTACCTCCAGGAGCAGTATAAAATTCATCACAAATTATTGTCTCACTTAGATTAGGAAATTTAGATGTCTTAACAATTAAATCCATATTTAAAGATCCAAATATAATTATGTCCTTATTTTGTTTCAAAAAAAATCCTAAAAAATTAGAGCTAAAAGCTCAGGTCATTTGCTATAAGTTTTTCTATAAATGATGCTAAACCATCTTCTTCAGGAGGAGGTATAAGAATATCAGATGATTCAATAACATCTATATGACCATTTTCTATTCCTACTCCTAAACCAGCCCAAAGTATCATACTTTGATCTCCCTTGCCATCACCAACTGCTACAACATTAGATTTATTGATTTTATAACTCTTTAATAATTCTTGTAAAGCCTTATCTTTTCCAGCGTTTAAATGTTCCACCTCACAAAGCATAGGTAAAGAATGAGTAACCAAGGCCTCATTCTTTAATTTTAACTTCAAATCACTAACAAGATTTGCAACAAATTCAGGTTCTGAAACGCCAATAATTGCTATAGGATTAGTATCTTTATATGAACTTAAATCATTGGATTCAAGTAACTTAATTTCATTTCTTTTGCCATAATTCTTAGACCATCCTGATAAATTATTTGAACATATCATATCATCATAAAAGATCATGACTTCTACTTCTTTTTGAATAAAATAATCAATTGTTTTTTCAACAATTTTATTATCCAATTTTAAGTACCTTAGTATTTTTTCTTGATTTAAATCATAGGTCATAGCACCTTGAAAACATATTAATGGCCCATTACAACCTGCCATCAATGAAATTTTTCTTGCTGAACTAAATGGTCTACCTGTAGCTATAGAAACTATAGCTCCTTTTTCTTGTACTTTCTTAATGGCTTTTTTTAGTCTTTGTGAAAGTTTTTTGCTATCACCTACCATTGTTCCATCAATATCTAAGGCAATTAGGGAATATTTATTTTTTTTCATATAAATATTTTATTATCTTTTTACAGATTTATCTCTAGATAAAAACATCGGATATTTTAGAATTACAAGTAAACAAAGTAAAAGTCCTAAAATAGAAAAAATAACTAACGCTAAATTTGCATTGAATGTTGAGGCAGTAAAACCTAAAAGTATTGCACCTAAAGGTGCAGTGCCAATTGATGCCGCTAATACTCCTAAAACCCTTCCTCTGTGAGTTTTATCAGAGTTAGAAATAATGATTAGCTTCTGTGTTATCCCAAAACTTGCCATAGACATCCCAGCCAAAAACATGAAAATTATTGCTAATAAAAATATGTCATTTATACCTAATAAAAATACTATTACTAAAAATATGACAGAACCATAAAAATAAAATCTATTAGATAAATTAATATTTAATTTTAAAGATATTGCAATTGAAGCAATAGTAGCACCTATACCTTCAAAAGATAGTAAAACTCCTACTAAAAAAGGAGTGATAAATAAACTTTCAGCGCCAATAACTGGAACCATATTTCTATAAGAAAATGCAAAAATATTCATTATTACTGTAATAATCAATGTAGGAAAAATTATATTACTTGCTCTTATGTATTTTAGACCTTCAAAAGTATTAGAAAAATAACTACTAAAATTATCACTTGTATTTTCATTAGTATTATTAGATTCTTTTAATTTATACCCTAATAGAGATCCAATTAGCATAAATATTACACCTGATATATATACAGCTTCTATACCTATAGATGACATATATATCCCAGCTATAAAAGGCCCTATAATCCTACATATATTACTCGTAGTAAGATCTAAGCCCACTGCTTTTGATAAAAATGATTCATTTACCTCATCAGATATTAGACCCATTCTTACAGGAAAATCCTCTGCCCATATTATTCCCCCGAAAAAAGTTCCAAGTAATATATGCCACAGCTCAAGAAGTTCAAATAATGTTAATAATAATAATAATAAGTTAATTATTGAAAGAGCAAAATAAGATATAAAAATAATTTTTTTTCTTTGATATTTTTCTGAAAAAAGTCCCAATAATGAACCAAATAAAAATAATGGCAACATGTATAAGAATCCTACCATAGCTACCCAGAAAGGTGATTCTGTTAACTGAAAAACAAATATTCCCAAGCCAGTTACTTCCATCCAGCGCATGATTGCTTGAACAAACCCTATCCCCCATAATTTTCTATATACATTATTTTGGAACAGATAAATTAAAGAGTTGGATGTATTTTCCATTATTTAGTGTTTTACTTAGCCTGTATCTAACTAAGAATTCATCTTTCTACCTGTTTTTTTTCTACCATATTCTGCATACTCTTTTGTTGGAGAGCCGGTCATTTTACAATTTAATATATCTAATATATAGTCTAATCTCTGCTCATCGTTTAGACTCTCATCAAGCCAACTAGAATAAAAATTAACACCATTTTTTTCTAGAGCATTTTGAATTTTATTTCTAGCATCATTCATAATTTCTGGGTATGGTGGATCATGAGCATCTGGCTGACCAAAAGACATGCCCATATCTCCGGGACCCCACTCAGCAAATGCAATACCAGGAACTTGTGCAATATCATCAACATTATTCAAACAATGCCTATCTTCTATTTTTAGACCTAAAATTAGCTCTCCATCAGGATTTAACGGCCAAGGATCACATTTATGAGCATACTCTGCAGTTGAAAGACCCCAAATATCATTTGCTGGTTTTTGTCCACCCGCCCCCCTTAATCCTTCTCCAATGATATTTCTAGATAAAGACTGAAAAGGGTATCTTGTGACTTGAACAAAAGCTTTTACTGCTTCAGCAGTCCTTGCATGAGTATTTAAGATGCCATGTACACCTGCAGAAAGTACATGCCTTGCTTGCCATGCATTGTATCTAACTTCCTCTGGAGATATAGCGTTTGAAGGCAAGGTAGTTACTACTGTAGGTGTTAAGTGACCGCTAGGTGTTGGTCCTCCATCTTTCAATCCTTTCATGTAATTTGTCAAACCAACAATGTCAAAAGGGTGATGTTCAAAATCAATTAATAATAAATCAGCCCATGTTTGCGAGTCTTTAATTCCTGCATCATAGGATAAATCAGTAGGGTGAGTTAAATAAATCGGTTGTTTATCCTCCCACAATTCAATAACTTTGTTAATTCTTTTAGTCATAATTACTCCTTTTAAAAATCTTTAATTTAGTCTCCATTTTATTGATAATTCGTTAGTAATATCCTTAAACCATTCTATTACTTCTGGATGATAAGGAATACCGTCTTTTCTTCTTTCAATTTCTTCCTCATGCTCAGGTAATCCAGCATAAAAAACTCTTGATGCTCCAGGAATTGGAGGAGTTGATTTAATTTCATTCATATACTCATCCATATCAGATTTAAATTGACCTAACTCTGTGAAAGCCTCTATATTATAGGCAATGAAATGGTGAGAAACTTTTCCTTTTCTATTGGGTCCTGCACCAGTTGCACCAAGCAGACCACACATTATTTCTACCCATATACCTAAACTTGCTCCCTTATGAGAGCCATTTTCTCTTGAACCTCCTGTTGGAAGCATATAATGCCCATCATCTGGCACTTTTTGTTCTTCTAATATCGGTACCCCTCTTGAATCTGTCACCCATCCAGGAGCAACAGGTACATTTAGTCTTTTAGCTAAAGCAATTTTATTTCCAGCAACAGAGCTCATAGAAGCATCGAAAATAAATGGAGCTTCATTGTTTGTAGGTACAGCTATAGCTATAGGATTTAACCCAAACATAGGTTTTGAGCCATCAACTGGTACAACTTCCATTCCTCCTGTGGTCATAGACAAACCAATCATGTCATGTTCTAATGCCATACCTGCATGAAATGCAGCAGCTCCAAAATGGCGACCATTATTTGCAGTAATTGTACCAATACCATATTTTTTTGCTCTCTCTATAGCCATATCCATAGCCATAGGGCCAACAACCAATCCATGACCATCATCGCAATCAAGTAATGCAGCTGCAGGCATATCTCTTATAATTTTCGGTTTAGGAGTAGGGTTAATATCTCCTTTATTAAAAGCCTCAACGTATCTTCTCAACATATTAGAAACACCATGCGATTCAATTCCTCTAACATCAGCATAAACTAAAACTTCTGATGCCTTATTCGCATCATCATGAGGCATACCCATTTTCATAAAAATGTCTAAAACCGTTGCATGCATATCTTCAGGTTTGATTTTTACAGCAATATCATTTGGCACATGAAATCTTTCTAACAAATTTATCTCCTTTTTTATCTACTAAACCTTGAATTTTTCTTTATATTCTTTAATTTTCTGACTAACCAATTCAGTTCCCACTAATAATGGATCACTAATATTCATCATTTGGTAACCTTCAGGAATCCATCTTTCACAGTCATCTAAATTAGTAAAAGTCGTTGCTAAAAATTTATCACTATTCTTTATTTTTGAAGCAACATCGATCATTATATTTTCTACCTTAGAATTATGTATATCACCTGGTATTCCTAAAGAGGCAGAAAGATCAGTTGGTCCTAATAATAAAACTTCGTATCCTGGAATTTTCAAAATCTCATCAATATTTTCATATGCTTCTAAACTTTCCATCTGAAGTATCAATAAAGTTTCATTATTAGCATTTTTTAATACATCCTCAAGAGAAATTTCTAAATAGCTTGCAAAAAATGGTGATATACCTCTTTCTCCAATGGGCGGATATTTCGCATACTTTACAGCTAATGCTGCTTCTTCAGGAGTATCAACCTGAGGAACCATTACTCCAACAGCACCTATGTCATATGCTTTTTTAATATCTCCAGGATTATTATATGGAACTCTTATTACAGGAGCACAAGCATTCTGCCTACCTTGTACACATATTGTGCCTATCGATTCTGTACCAAAAGGAGCATGTTCTTGATCAATCCAAACCCAATCACACCCTGTTTGATAAATTCTTTGAGCAACAAATGGTTCCCTAGTAAACATCCCTGTACCAATTACAGGATTGCCTGAAGATAATTTTTTTCTTACTTCGCTTGGATACATCTCAACCTGCCTAAATTAGATAATTATTTGAAAAATGTTACATCCACATAAAGATTAATGAAATAAAAAAAGTTATTTATATTATTATTTTTATACTATTTAGGAAAATAATTAAAAAATCTATGCCTTCATTCCAAAAAAGAATCTGAAAAACCTAATTCTTTTTATAACCTCAAAAATCAAATAGCAAATCAAAAGTGTAAAAAATATCGATAAAATTACCTGAATAGTTGCTGGCAAAGATATTTTTACTATTTTTGATACTACAAACTGCTGTACAGGAAGATGAATGATATAAACAGGATAAACAGAAATTGTAAAGTATTTAAGAAATCTTGATTTTTCATTTATAAATCTTGAAGCAAACCCTACAGAAGCTAGAATCCAATTTGATGCTTCAAATGCAGTTAGTATATTAAGTATAACCCTTGGTAAAAGCATTTCACCATCACTAAATGTAGGGAATATAATAATCATTCTTAAAATAAAAAATATAATAGCTAAACCTAAGCATAATGAACTTGTTTTTCTAACTGATTCCCAAAATAATTCACCAATGCTTATGAAGAGCATCCCCATATAAAAACAAATTAAACCTAGAAAAAATCCATGAAGATTATCAAAAATATATATCCAAACATGATTTGCAAATGATTCGGTGTTAGTTATTCCACACAGAAACACCAATGGTAAGGAAAAAATTAGTAATAAACCAAACCTTTTTTTTAAGATTTTTTCAGTTATCTTTTTAAATGGTAAATTATCATTTTTTAACAACTTAAATATTTGAAATATGCCGAATAAAAAAATATATATACATATTGCCCATAAAAACCATAAATGGCCTGGATTTATCAGTTCACCTGATATTATCCTAGTGAGATTTTCAGACAATGAAAATGTATTTTTTCTATAAAAACTATTAAAAATAATTCCTGAAATAGGGACAATAAACCAAGAGCCGAAAAGCAGTGGTATTGATATTCTCAAAACTCTGTCACTAAAAAATTGATTCATAGACCTTCTTTTCAGTGAAAATGCTGCACCCATACCTGCAACCAAAAAAATTATTGGAATTCTCCAAATATTTAAAGCTTGTGAAGCTAATATAAAAAAATATGCAGGATCACCTTCAGGTGCCTCTAGGGATATAAAACCTATTTCAGTAATCTCAGAAGATAATGCAACAACAATATGATAAATTATCAAAAGTATTACAGCTATTGATCTAATTGCGTCTACTTCATATTTTCTCATAAAATAACCCTATATTATTCTATACTTATTCATATATATTATTAGTATGAATTTAGAAGAACTAATAATAGCATTTTTTCGTATTTTAGCATCCACAATAGTATTTAAATATAATTTTTTGGGTGGCTTATTAGTCATATTTATAGACTTTTCAGACCTCATAATAATGAATTCATTAGACCTTGGAGGAGTACGAAATTATCAATCATTAGATAAAATTTTAGACTTATTTTATATGAGCTATTTCTTAATAATTTCTCTCAAATGGAATAAAGCAATTAAAAAAATTAGCATCACTCTATTTTTTATAAGAATACTTGGGTTAGTTTTTTTTGAATTATCAGGTATAAGATTATTGCTTATGATTTTTCCAAATATCTTCGAATTTTGGTTCATAGGAATTACTTTTTTAAAGTTTAGAAAAACCAATATTTCAAATTCAAAAATTATTTGGATTTTATTAATATCAACAATGCTAAAAATGGTTCAAGAATTTACTCTTCATTACTGGAAAATTCTTGATAATTACACGCTACTAGAATTTCTAAAAAAAATAACTAACTTTTACTAATTTGATTATAGAATAATAAGGCTTTTTCTCTGGAGCTCTTGAGGTCAATTATAGGTTCAATATATTCATTATTTTCTTTTTCCCAAGGCGAATGTATAAATTTTGTTTCAGCTTTTGAAAGTTCAGGAACATATTTTCTAATATATTCTCCATTTGGATCAAATTTTTTTGATTGAAGAACTGGATTAAAAATTCTAAAATATGGAGCAGCATCTGCACCAGATCCTGCAACCCATTGCCAACTTGCACTATTACTTGCTAAATCAGCATCTACTAAACACTCCCAAAACCAATCACGACCATAATGCCAGTGTATTTGTAAATTTTTCACTAAAAATGATGCAACTATCATCCTCACTCTATTATGTATGTAACCTGTTTCCCATAACTGTCGCATGCCTGCATCTATAATGGGAAAACCAGTTTGACCTTTTTTCCAAAGATCATATAGTTTTTCATCATATCTCCAAGGAAATTTATCGAATTTTTTTTGAAAATTCTCCTCAGGCAAATTCCTAAAATGATAAAGCAAATAGTAAGAAAATTCTCTCCATCCTACTTCACTAAGAAAATGATCGCTATCTTTATCCTCAGGATATTTTTTTATCTCATGCCATATTTGATTAACTGATATTTCTCCAAAATGAATATGTGGGGATAGCATAGAGTTATTTTGGCCTGACGGGAAGTCTCTCATTTTTTTATACCCAGAAAGACCATTTTTGATGAATTTTTCCAGCTTATTTGTTGCATTTACTTCTCCTATATCCCAATGTTTGATTAATTCATAATTCCACTTCTTACCATCAGAAAGATCTAAAGTATTAATTGAATTTCTTTGATCAGGAGTAAATATATCTAAATATTCTGTAATCTTTACCGGTTTTCTAGGTTCACTAGAAAATAATAAGCAACCTTTTCTATAAAAAGGCGTGAATACTTTATAAGGAGTACCATCGTTCTTCAAAATTGATTCAGGCTCCCATAATAATGAGGCATTAAATTTATCTACAGTGACATTTATTTTTCCTAATGCGCTCTCAATTTTTGAATCTATTTCTATAGATTTAGGTTCAAAAGATTTATTCCATACTACATTTTTGATATTGTATTTTATGCATAAATCAAGAATTATTTTTTCAGAATCACCCATAAAACAATTCAATTTACCTTCAAGTGAATTATTCAAAGATAACAATGAGTTTTGAAGCCATAGTTTGCTAGCAGAACCCATTTTTGATTTCTCATCATAAATAAATATTGGGAAAACTAATCCTATACCCGATGAAAAATTAAGTCCAGGATTATCATTAATCCTAAGATCGTTTCTAAACCAAAATAATATAGTTTCACTCATTTAAATACTTACTAATAATAAGGGATATATTTTAATTCTAACTTAATAAGGGGTGAAATATGAAAAAAAATCTTCCAAATCCTTGGTTTGCTTTATTCTTAAACTCTTTTGTACCAGGCTTAGGATACTTTTACTGTGGAACAAAATGGAAATGGTTTAACATAACATTGATAGCTATAGAGATATTAAGATATTTAGAACTATTATTTTTTGGGACTTCTTTTGATAATAAATCAATGTATCAACTTTTTATAGGAATAATAGTAGGAACAATATTTGGCATTGATGCATTTAGAGATGCTTATATAATAAAAAAGAATATGAATAAGGGAAAAAAATGATACTTTCACTTGAACTACTAAAAGAAAGAATAATTGGAGTCATTATTAATAAAAAAGAACAAGGATTTATAACAAAAGGTTTGGAAGAAAAACTTAATTCTTTACCAGAAAGTTACGATGAACTAATAAAATTTGGTATAAGTTTATCCGATATTCAAATCAATCCAAAATGGAAATATATTGAACCAAATAATTTAGATGAAATTCGCGAAGAATCTAATCCAAATAGACAAACAGGTAAAATTACACATATCAATAGTAGTAAATATCGAAAAAAAATCAAATCTGCTTTTCTGGGCTCCATTTGTGGATGCATACTTGGTAAACCTCTAGAAACATCGATGACTGGGGATGAAATTAAAGATGCATTGATTAAAATTGATGAATGGCCATTAAATTATTACGTTCCAAAAACTATAGAAAAAGTTATTGATAGACTTCATGAATCATCAACTGAAACTCTGAGAGAAAATATTAATTATGTAGCTCCAGATGATGATATTAATTATACTATTATGGGAATGCTGATTTTACAAAATTTTGGAAGAAATTTTACTCATGAAAACATGAAGGATTTATGGCTTCATCATCTTCCAATTAATACCACTTTTGGTCCTGAAAGAAGCATCCTACTCAAATCTGGGCTTGAGTCATTAGAAAGGTTTACTCGAGCTCAATTTACTATGAAAGGAGGAGTAGGGCAAAATAATTCTGAAAAAATACTAAACTCATCCAGACTAAATATTATCAATGATATTCTAAATCCTGGTGATGAATTATGCGGAGCAGCTATCAGAGCTGATGCGTATGGGTATGCAGCTCCTGGAGATCCCGAATTAGCCTCAAAAATGGCTTGGATGGATGCTAGTTTTACTCATAGGAAAACAGGTATATATGCAACGATGTTTTTATCTGCATCGATAGCATGTGCTCAGGTAATGGAGGATAAAATGGAAATTATAGAAACCGCACTTCAATATATCCCGCAAAAGAGTAGATTTTTTGAGAGATCCATAGCATGTCTTAATGAAATAAATAGAGCTCAAAACTGGGAAGATGGGTATAATATTATACATAATAAGCTAGGCGAATATGGCCACTGTAGAATTTATCAAGAAATTGGTATGGTAATAAATTCTTTTAAGTTTGCAGAAGATATTGGTACTGGAATTTGTATACAGGTATCTCAAGGAGCTGATACTGATAGCTTTGGAGCATCAGTAGGATCACTTTTAGGAGCTTATTTTGGAGAAGGATATTTAGATAATAAATGGCTAAAACCATTTAATGATGATATTCATACTGGGCTTGCTTGGTTTTTCGAGAGGTCTATCACTAAATTAGCTAATAATATGGCAGATTTGCCTAAAATAATCAAATAACTTGATAACTGAACTACAAAATTTATCTAAGAATAGATTTTATATAAACTTTTCTTTATCTAGCATATTGATGTTCTTATCAAGGTACATGGATTTTGCAATTATTGGATGGATGATTACTAGCCTATCAAGCAATCCTTCGTCAGTAGGCTTATTAATTTTCTTAAGATACATACCACTATCTACATCAGGAATAATATCAGGTTGGCTGGTAGATAAATTTGCTAGATTAAGTATCATCAGAGTAATTATTATTTTAGCCTCGATATACTATATTTTTGTATCTTTTTATATGCTGGCCGGTAATAATGAAATCACATTTTTTTATATTTTCACCTTCATATCTGGAATATTATCTTCTTTAGATTTAGCCTCAAGGCAATCATATCTATCTAATGTTGTGAATAAAAATAAACTAAAGTTTGCTTTAGGTGTAGACATTATAATAATTAATTTTTGTATATTTCTGGGTCCAAATATAGCTATGTACCTGTATGATATTGTGGAATTTTATGTAATTTATATTATTCTTAGTATATTCACACTGATCAATCTTTTTTTTATTAGAAAAAATCCAAAATTATCAATTTTAAAAAAATATAGAGAACAGTACAAAGGATTCAAAAAAGGAATAGAATTTAGTATTGATAATAAACTAGTGCTTTCAACTTTATTAATCTTAGCTTTGGCAAACTGTTTTGCTTTTTCTTTTGAATCTATGGCGCCTTACGTTGGTAAAACTATACTTAATTCATCTCCTAAAGAATTTTCATTTCTTATTTCTATGCAAGGCCTTGGGGCTCTTTCAGGCTCTATATTATTTTTACCTTTTATAGTAAAAATTTATAGACCAGGTCTAGTTTTTGCATTCTCAAGTTTTTCATTATGTTTTTTCTCATTTTTATTTTCTTTCAATAACTCTTATATAATTTCTTGCCTAATTATTTTTTTTGGTGGAGTATCAATTTCTATTTTTGGTAATATGCACGCAAGAATATTGATCTCTCAAACACCAAATGCTCTACGAGGAAGAGTTCAAGGCTTGCGTCAATTTTGTATTGGATTTTTCCCACTTGGAAGCTTACTTTTAGGAATATCTGGAGATTATTTTGGAATATCAAATAGTATAAAATTATTCTCAATTTTAGGATTTTTAGTTACAATTTTCATACTATTCTTTTTCAAAGAACTAAGAACAAAAACAAATTATAAATAATGAATAAAAATCAATAATTTTTTCATATTAAGTATTTTTTCATATTGATTTTTAGAATATTGTACAGTATTCTAAAATAATATTTATTATAAGGAGTTTATATGCCAAAGGGCGGATCACGAGTTGGCGCCGGAAGACCCAAAGGACAGGGTAAATATAAAGAGCCAACAAAACCTATCAGAATACCTGAGAGCAAAATAGAAAAAATACTTGATTATATAGAAGGTATTGAATATAAATTACCACTATATACAAGTGCAGTACAAGCAGGCTTTCCATCTCCAGCAGATGATTATCTTGAAGAAAAATTAGACTTAAATAAACACCTCATAAAACATCCTTCGGCGACATTTTTTGTAAAAGTCACGGGAGATTCAATGATAAAAGCAGGTATTCATAGTGGCGATATATTAATAGTTGATCGAAGTATAGAACCAACAAATAATAAAATTGTCATAGCAGCTATAGATGGTGAACTAACAGTTAAAAGGTTATCTTATAAACTAGATGGTAATTATTTACTGCCAGAAAATGATAATTATTCACCAATAAAAATAGACGAAAGCAACGAATTAACCATATGGGGAGTTGTAACAAATGTCCTTCACCCTGTATAACTAGTGAGTAATATATTCGGTCTGGTGGATTGCAACAATTTTTATGCCTCATGTGAGCGTGTTTTCCAACCTAAACTTAAACATGTACCAATAGTAGTTCTATCTAACAATGATGGCTGTATCATAGCTAGATCAGAAGAAGCAAAATTGTTAGGTATACCAATGGGTGCGCCATATTACAAATATAGAAATTATCTAGAAAAAAATAATGTGAGTATTTTTTCCTCAAATTATGAATTTTATGGCGATATGTCAGAAAGAGTTATGAGCTCAATAAAAATGATGATTGACCATAGTAATATTGAAGTATATTCAATTGATGAAGCATTTATAAAATTAGCTAGTAATAATGCTTTAGAATATGCAAAAAAAATATCTTCAAACATAATGCAATGGACTGGTATACCAACTTCTATTGGAATATCAAGTACTAAAACTTTATCTAAAATAGCTAATCATGTGGCAAAAAAAAATCTTACCGACAATGTATTTGATATGAGAAATGAAAAAATAATAGAAAAAGTAATCAAAGATCTACCAGTTGATAATATATGGGGTATATCGAAAGCCTGGAGTAAAAAATTAAGTCAATTAAACATAATAACAGCTCTAGAACTAAGAGATGCTGATAGTAGTTTTATTAAGAAAAAGCTTGGTATAGTATTAGAAAGAATCGTTCTTGAATTACGAGGAATATCATGTTTAAATATAGAGAAGTCTAAAGATAAAAAATCTATCATTTCATCCAAATCATTCGGTAGTTTAATTACGGATATAAACTTGATAGAACAAGCCTTATCGAATCATGTTGCCAGAGCTTGTGAAAAATTACGAATACAAAATAGCAGAGCAAAATCTATATCGATTTTTATACAAACTAATAAATTTAGAAAAGATTTACCTCAATATAGAGCAAGTAAACATTATGTACTAGAATTACCTAGCTCTGACACAGGGCAACTTATTAAAATTAGTAAAAAGCTTTTGAATATCATTTTTAGAAATAACTATAAATATAATAAATGCGGAGTAATGTTACAGGATATATCTAGTAAAAATTATGAACAAAAACATATGTTTGTGAAAAATAATCCCATTATCGACAATCTGATGGAAAGAGTTGATTTATTGAACAGCAATTTGGGTAAAAATTCAGTTTTTCATGCATCACAAGGCATCAAAAAAGAATGGAAAATGAAAAGAAGAAGTTTATCACCCTGCTACACAACAAATTGGAAAACCCTGCCGTTGGTAAGATAGATATATTATCTATGAGAAAATTTTATTATCTCCTCAATTGGTATATGATCTCCAATATCTTTGCCATATTTCACATCTTGAACCTTACCTTTTTCGTCAACAAGAATATCAACGGGTATTATATCCATATGACCTTTTATTGTGAGCGAAATATAACGCTTAACCGCAGCCCTGAAGAATCTAGGAGCTCTTAGTAGAAGAGTAGAAATAAACCTAAAAAAAGATCTCTCAACATCATATTTAGAAAAATACTCGAAGTCTTTGTCAGCTAGGATTATGAAAGGAGAATCGTGTCGCATCATAAATCTTTTTAGATTTGAAACTTCAGAATGAAAAATTCCAACAATAGCAAAATCATCATCTAATTCATCAAATCGATTAATCATCTCATTAATTCTAAGATTACACATAGGACAACTAGCAAATCTATAGAAAGTAAGTAAATATTTTTTCCCTTTCAATTTAGATGTATCAAAATTTTCACCATTTATGGAAGGAAGTACTATATTTTCAATCTGATCTAATTTTTTTATTCTCATACAATAAATAATAATATAAAAATGTTTCAAAAAAATTAATTTGTAGATGGCACGCCCGGAGGGATTTGAACCCCCGACACCTAGGTTCGAAGCCTAGTGCTCTATCCACTGAGCTACGGGCGCATAAAAATGGGGTGGATGGAGGGACTCGAACCCTCGATCTTCTGGGCCACAACCAGACGTGTTAACCACTACACTACACCCACCATATATCGTTTATATCACTAAAAAAGAATTATTTAGTAGAAAATATAAACATAATAAAACTCTAATTATAAAGAATAAAATATTAATTTCATAAATTATTTTTGGGCATTCATACAAAATTCAATCAATGTTCTGGTTGGAACACCTGTTGCTCCAGAAACGTACCAATCTCTATCGCTATCCAACATCGATGTAGCAGCTATATCAATATGAGCCCAACTGACACCTTCAGCAAATTGAGAAATAAAGTGAGCTGCCGTAGTAGATCCGCCGCCTCTACCTCCAGTGTTCTTAATATCTGCAACCTTAGAAAAATTTTGTTTTTTGGTTACATTATCAAGTGGTAATTGCCATATCATTTCACCAGTTATATTACCTGCATCTATGACTGACTGGACTAAATTATCATCATTTCCAAAAATCGGACTTACTCCATCCCCCATTGCTATTCTTGCAGCACCTGTCAAAGTTGCAATATCCAAAATTTTTGTAGCACCTTTTTCTTTCGCATAACCTATTGCATCAGCCAAAGTTAATCTTCCTTCAGCGTCTGTATTATCGACTTCTATTGTCATACCATTGTATGCCTTAACAATATCACCCGGCATCTGCGCATTACCACTAGGCATATTATCAGTAGCTGCACAAACAACATTTATATTTATTTTTGGTTTTAATTGAGAAATAGCCTCCATAGCAGCTATAACAGCAGCACCTCCTCCCATATCTCCTTTCATTTTACCCATCCCAAAACCCGGTTTAAGAGAAATTCCACCACTATCAAAAGTTATGCCCTTACCTATAAGCCATATATTATTTTGAGGATTACTCTTATCACCTGTAAAAGACATATGAATAAATTTAAGAGGTCTATCGCTACCCCTAGCTACGCCAATAAAAGCACCCATACCTAACTTTTTTACATCTTTATGATCAAGTATTGTACATTTACAACCATGCTTCTCAGAAATTTTTATTGCAACTTGAGCAAGATCTGAAGGAGATAACATATTCCCTGGTTCATTTACTAAATCTCTTGCTAGGAGTTCTGCATTAGCATAAATTAATGCACGCTTGATTGAACGGTTAATAATTTTTATATTTGCAGGGTTTGAATCACAGAGATTTACTTTTTCTGTATTATCAGTAGTGATATTTTTAGTATTTTTATATTTATTAAAAGAATATCTACCAAGAATTAAACCTTCAGAGAAGGATTGAGAAAATTTCTCAATATCAAATTTTCTGCTCAGAATTGAATTTTCTATAGCCAAATGAACTTTTTTTACTCTTAATTTTTTAATTTTTTTAATCAAAGAAGCTGCAAGTTTTCTTACTTTGTCGGATGATAGTGACTCAATCTTACCGACTCCCATCACCATTATTTTTTTAGGATAGAAACCCTTACTTCCCAAGTTAGGTGTGTAAATTAGAGACATCTCTCCCTCACTTCCAGTAATATCTAAACTAGAAACAAGAGAGCTTATCATACCTTCTAAAATCTTATCTATTTTTTTTGCTAAAACCGAAATTTTGGTTTCATCATCCCGTTTGCTAAGCATTACCACCAATAAATCTGAGCGACTTGCAAAAGGATCATTTGACTGAGCCTGTATGTTCAAAAAACTACTCCTAACTATGAAATTTATATACATTTAAATCTACACTAAAATTTAATATTTGTAATTATCAACTAATTTTTATGTAACAAATAATCAAAATATTTGCAAAATTAGTAGCAACTAAAATAAGTATAAAATTTAATGAATGTTTTGAACAAATAAAAAACATATTCTAAATTTAAATAAAATAAAGTACTAAAGTACCTTGCGTTATTTTATAAAAAATCATACGATACCGTGTAAGGGATGAAAAAAAACCTACCACAAATTTAATAAGTGTCCGCTTATTAAGTAAAAATAAAAGATTTTTCTTTTTGGAGGCGTAAAATGACAACTAGTACTTTGGCTGTAAAATTAGTTAGCGATGGAACTTTTCTTCTAGATGGGGGACCTATGTTTGGTTCCGTTCCTAAAATTCTATGGGAAAAAAATGCTAAACCAGACCGAAAAAATAGAGTTCGATTAGGTTTAAATTCTCTCCTAATAAGAACTCCTCAAGCAAATATTTTAGTCGATGCTGGAATAGGTAATAAAGAACCTGAAATAACAAGGGAAATTTATGGACATTCTTCATCAAAATTAATACGTAACCTTAGACATAATGGTGTGAGTGCCCGAGACATCAACTATGTTATATTGACTCACCTTGCTTTTTCACATAGTGGAGGAGCTACCAAATTAGATAGAGAAGGTAAAATAATACCCTCATTTCCAAAAGCAAAATACTTGATACAAAGATCAGCTTGGAATGAAGCTTTCTCTCCTAATGAAAGATCTAAGCCTATATATGGTACTGGAGTTGAACATCTAAAAGTTCTACACGACAAGGGATTAGTTGAATTACTAGATGGAGATGTGGAGGTAGTACCAGGAGTGAAAACTTTAGTAACTCACGGCTATTCGGATGGCCATCAAATTGTTTTTATAAATACAGGTAGCGAAAGAATAATATATTTAGCTAATCTTATACCAACGCCAAATCATATTCCTCTACCATACATAACTGCTTTTGATAGATATCCAGATCAAACATTGAAAATGAAAAAAGAGTTATTAGACAAATGTGAAAAAGAAGGATGGCTGATGATCTTTGCTCATGGGTACCATCAATCTGCTGGTTATTTGGAAAGAAGAAAAGGAAACATTGAACTTCGAGCTATAGATTTTTAATAAAGAACTGTCCTTAAAATAAAAAAACGGTAAATAAAAATTCCGTTTTTTTATTTTAATTTTGATACGACTATATTATTTTCGAGTTTTTCTAGTTCTACATTCTCTATTGATTCAAATGGATGATTATCAATATACTCTGGGTTAGCTTTAACTCTAATGTAATTATCTGTTAAGCCACTATTTCTATTTTTACCTTCCCATAGCACAGATTTTGTCTTTCCAAAATTAGATTGTCTAAAGCTGATAAATTTCTTTTGGATAATATTTCTTAGCTCGCTAGATCTTTTAGATTTTATTTTTGGATCAAGCTGATTTTTCAAGAAAGCAGCCGTGGTACCTTCTCGTTTAGAATATGGGAAAACATGTCCATCAGATAAAATTATTTTTCTAATTGTTTCTTTTGTTTCATTGTGACTATAATCATCTTCTCCTGGAAAACCAGAAATAATATCTGTAGTGATAGAAGATTCAGATATCTCATTTTTTACCATTTCGCAACACCTAATGAAATCTTCTTTGGTATATGTTCTTCTCATTGATTTTAGTATTTTATTACTACCACTTTGTAAAGGAATATGAAAATGAGGACAAAGTCTTCCTTTTCCTTCATTATTCCAAAGTGATAATAAATCCTCGGAAAATTCAGAGGGTTGAATAGAAGAAATTCTTAATCTTTGTACATCAGTGTACTCTAATATAGACTTAATAAGATCAATCAAATTTGTGTCACTTAAATCAAAACCATATGAACCTAATTGGGTACCTGTAAGTATAATTTCCGGACATCCTTTATTAACAAAATAACTAATATTAGAAATTATTTTTTCCTTAGGGATACTACGTTCTCTCCCTCTAACTTTTGGAACAATACAATATGAACAAACTTGATCACATCCTTCTTGAATTTTTACAGAAGCACGAGTTCTACCTAATAAAAAATCCGAACTAAACTCATGATAATTTTCTAATTTATTTACATCTTCATGTCCAAGAGTAGTTGAGATTATTGAGACTAATTCATTTTTTTTTGAATTTGGGACTACTAGATCAACAGATGGCATATCATATAAATCATTGTAAGACCTTTCTGGATAGCATCCTGCAGCAACTACCAAAGCTTTAGGAAATTGTCTTCGTGCCTTATTTAAAGCCTGTCTTGCTTTTCTATCGGCTACATGTGTAACAGTACAAGAATTTAGTATGAATAAATCTGGAATATCAGAAGATTTTGATAATTGATAACCATTTTTTATAAGTTGATTAGAAATTGCTTGGCTATCAGCAGTATTTAGTTTACATCCATGAGTTTCAATTAAAAATTTCATATTCATACAAATTTATTTAGATAAATTTTTATTATAAAGAATTAAATTAGTATAAATCTATTAGAGAATTGAAAATTAATAATTGTTATACTCGAAAATATATATTTTTACGGAGAATAATTAATGTCACAAAAAGTAATGGTAACTGGATTAGGCCTTGTCACACCAATAGGAAATCAAGTTGATACAACTTGGGGAAATCTGATTAATGGTAAATCAGGTATTGATTATATAAGCTCTTTTGATCCTCAAGAATATGAGACCAAAATTGCTGCAGAGGTAAAGAATTTTAACCCTAGTGAAATATTGGGAAGAAAAGAATCTAAAAGATTAGATAGATTTGCTCAATTTGCTTGCGTAGCATCAAAAGAAGCAGTAAATCATTCAGGATTAGATATTCAAAATGAAGATACAACAAGAATAGGTGTAATTATTGGTAGTGGTGTAGGTGGAATTATCACAATTACAGAACAGCACAAAGTAATGTTGAATCGTGGCCCTAAAAGAGTTAGTCCATTCTTAGTACCAATGATGTTGGGCGATATGGCATCAGGTCAAGTTTCTATGATGCTTGGAGCAAGAGGCCCAAACTTCTCAACAGTTTCTGCATGTGCTACAGGAGCGGATTCAATTGGTGAAGCGTATGAAATGATTAGACGTGGAGTCATAGACGTTGCAATTGCAGGAGGTACTGAAGCGGCTGTATGTCCTATAGGAATAGCTGGATTTAATTCTTGTATGGCGCTTTCTACTCAAAATGATAATCCGAAATCTGCGTCTAGACCATTCGATAAAGAAAGAGATGGCTTTGTGCTTGGAGAAGGAGCAGGTATAGTTATACTTGAATCAGATGAACATGCCTCTAAAAGAGGTGCAAATATCATTGCTGAATTACTTGGATATGGTGCTTCTAGCGATGCCCACCATGTGACTCAACCTCACCCCGAAGGTGAAGGAGCAAGCCGAGCTATGCAAATGGCATTAAATTCAAGTAAAACCAATAGTACTGAAATAGATTATATAAATGCTCATGGGACATCTACACCCTTGAATGATAAGTTTGAAACGATAAGTATTAAGAATACTTTTAGTGACCGAGCTTATAAAATGCCAATCAGCTCAACTAAGTCTATGACAGGACATCTATTAGGTGCTGCAGGAGCGATTGAATCAGTAATTAGTATTCTAGCAATAAATCATTCTATAATTCCTCCTACTATCAATTATGAAAATCCTGATCCAGATTGTGACTTAAACTATGTTCCCAATGAATCAATAAGGGCAGATATTTCAAAAGTTATGACTAATTCCTTAGGCTTTGGAGGTCATAACTCCAGCTTGATTTTTGGGAAGGTCTAAGTATATTTTGGATAATAAATGGGTACTAAGATCATATCCTAAAGAAGGTTTTATTTTAAATCTAAATTTACATAAGTTAAATATCCCTTTCCATATTGCAAGCAAAATTTTCTGGAACCGAGGACTCAAATCACCAGATGAAATTAAAGATTTCATTGAAATTAATCATATAAGTGATAATTCAGAATTCAAGCATATGGAAATTGCAATAAAGAGAATCAATCTAGCATTAGTAAATAATGAAAAAATTGGTGTTTTCGGAGATTTTGATGTTGATGGTTTATCAGGTACAGCCATAATAATTAGGCTTATTGAAAACTTCTCTGGAAAAATTTATCCATTAATTCCTAAAAGAGAACAAGATGGACATGGATTAACCACAAAATTTGTTGATGCCTTTAATCAATTAGGTGTTAATTTAATTATAACCGTTGATACTGGTTCAACCTCCATTGATGAAATTGCCTATGCAAATTCCTTAAAAATAGATACAATCGTCACCGACCATCACTTAAATCCAGGAGAACAACCCAATGCACACGCAATAATAAATCCTCATGAAAATAAAGAAAAGAAAATTCAAAATGATTATTCTGGTTCAGGAGTTGCATATAAATTAGCAGAAGAATTTTATAAATTTAAGAATATTGAACTGCCTGAATATTTTACATGTTTAGCAGCATTAGGAACAATTTCTGATCAGGTATCATTAAAATCCGAAAATAGAAAAATAGTTTCAGAAGGACTGAAATCCTTGGGTAAAACAAATTTACCTGGAATAAGAGAACTATTTAATATTTCAAGAGTAAATAATAATTCTGTTAAAATTAATACTGAATTTATATCGTATTACGTAGCACCGAGATTGAATGCACCAGGTAGATTAGGGGATTCAGAACCTAGCTTGCAACTCCTAATTAGCAATGATGTCAGGGAATCTAAACTATTAGCTAATAGAATTAATCTTCAAAATGAAGAAAGAAAAAACTATAGTAATCAAGCATGGTCTCTTGCCCTTCCATCTATTGAAGAACAAAAAGATGATCTAATTTTATCAGTTAATTTATCGAATTTTCCTTTAGGTATTCTTGGTCCTATTGCTGGAAAAATTTGTGAATTTACATCAAAGCCTGCTATCGTATATAAAATTGATTCAGGTTTAGTAAAAGCATCCTGTAGATCAAATGAAAAATATGATTTATTTCAAGGATTGTCTCATTTTTCAAATATTTTTGATAAATTCGGTGGACATAAAAGAGCGGCAGGCTTCACACTAAAAGAGGAATTGCTCGATAATTTTATAACCGAGATTAAGAATAATGCCTTTTTATCTGGATTATCTGTGGAGAGTAATAAAAAAATTAAAATAGATACTGAGATTGATGTTGGAGATTTATCACCATCTTTATGGAAATTTATAGATACACTAGAACCATTTGGAGTAGATAATCATGAACCAATTTTTTTATTGAAAAATGTTCTACCTAATGATTTACAAAGAGTAGGTAAAGAAAATAATCATATTAAGATAAATATTGACAGAAATGGAGGAAAAATTAACGCTATTGGTTTTAATTTAGCTGAAAAATTATCTAAGCCTAAACTTATCGACATTATTTTTACTTTGAAAACAAATATTTGGAGAGAAAGAACTAATTATCAATTAAATCTTATTGATATAAAAGAATCTAAAGAGTGATGTTATTTTATTTTTTTATTCTTAAATCTTACTCTTGTATAAATATATGGCAATGAAACAGACAGAACAATAATAGCTATGATATGAGCTTCCTGTAAACCAAGGAACTTTACATCATCTAATCTCAAGAATTGTATAAAAAATCTTCCTATAGAATACCAAGCTAAATATACCCACCAAATAGATCCATCAGGTGTAAGCTTCCCCCGTAACTTAGTTATTACAAATAGACCGATAATGTTCCATATCATTTCGTAAACTACTGCAGGATGAACAGGTCTTTCTGGATCTCCATAAAATCTTTCTGCGCCAATTCTTGCGGGGCTATCAGGATGAGTAAAATACCAACCCCAAAATGTATCTAAAGCCCTAGACCAATGCTCGCCATTAATAATATCCCCTACTCTACCTATAGTCTGTGCTACAAACATTGCAGGGGCAGTTATATCCATTAATTTACCAACAGAAGCTCCAGAGTATTTTGCATATAAAGCTCCACCTAACCAACCTCCAAGTATTCCACCCCATAAACCTATTCCACCTGACCAAATAGAAATAATTTTTATTGGGTCTCCTGAATAAACACCCCAATAATCAATTACGTGAACTAGTCTAGCACCAATAACTCCACCAATAATCCCGAATATTGCTGTGTTATAGACCATATCTACATCTAAATTTTCTTTTTTTGCAGCATTACTTACCATCCATATTGCAACTGCAACTCCAACAAAACTAAGTAAACCGTGCCAGCTTATTGAAATAAAACTGCCTGCCACAAGATTTGGGTTAAATGGTATCTCTATAGATATTAAATCAAACAAATTTGTAAACCTTATTGAAAAATTTTCTGTAATAATAAATTTAATAAATTTATAATATAGTTTCTTAGTTTATCAAAATTTTTAAGTAAAATGAAAAAAGAATTAGAAATATTCACTAACTATCTATCAGTAGAAAGAGGATTTGCTTTTAATACATTAGAAGCCTACAAAAATGATATTAATGACTTCATAAGTTTTTTGTTAAAATTTAGAATAAAAAAAATAAAAGAAGTAAATCAGGACAACATAACTAAATATATAGAAAATTTAAATTCTAAAAGTTATAAAAATTCAACAAAATCACGAAAAATAGCATCTAATAAATCATTTTTTAAATTTCTAAGGTCTGAAAATTATATTTCATCAAATCCTTTCTCTGAATTCACACAGCCAAAAGTTTCGAATATGATACCAGATATTCTTTCTTATGAAGAAATAGAACTACTCCTTAAATCTTCAAAAAATAATAATAATTTTCAGTCTAATAGAGATTCAGTAATGATTGAACTAATGTATGCAACTGGTATGAGAGTTTCAGAATTAATAAACCTAAATTTATCAAACATATATTCAAGTGAACTACTGATTACTACTTTAGGAAAAGGCGATAAGCAGAGAAATATCCCTGTTTATAGCAAAGTAATTAGTAATATAGAATTATACATAAATACATATAGAAAAAAATATGTTAAATTTGAGACTGATGTACTTTTTATTAATAGGCTAGGAAAAAGAATGTCCAGACAAGCATTCTGGCTAATAATTAAAAATATAGCCTCTATTTCTGGGATTAATAAAAATATTAGCCCTCACATGATAAGGCACAGCTTTGCTACTCACTTACTTCAAGGTGGAGCTTCATTAAAGAATGTTCAGGACCTTTTAGGACATGCAAACATAGCAACAACTCAAATATATACTCAGCTATCAAATGAATACGTAAAGAATTCATACGAAAAATATCATCCAAGAAAATAGAAGGAATAATTATGAATATTATAACAATCGAAGGTAGGTTAGGATCTGGTGCACCGGAAATTGCAAAAGACATAGCAGAAAAATTATCTTATGATTATATCGATAGAATTATTATGGCTGAAATTGCAAAAAAGGTTAATACTTCTCTTAACCATGTTATTGAGACTGAAGAAAATGTACATTCAGGTTTGAATAAGTTCGTAAAAGCAATACAAAAAATAGTAAAAAATTCTGCCTCAATAGGAATGGTTGGTGATCCATATTTTGGACCAGACATCGAACAAATATTAAGCACTCCTTATGAAAAAATGAGTAAAAATAATGATAATTTTGATGAAGAAATGTTTATTCAATCTACCTCAGAAGTAATTGAAGACATATACTCCATTGGTAATGCTGTAATAATTGGAAGAGGAGCTTCAGAAATTCTAAAAAATCATAAAGATGTTTTTAAAATTGGAATTGCATGTGATAAAAAAGATAGAATAAATCGTACAATTAGAGAACAAAATATAAATAATTTTTCTGGTGCCAAAAAAATTATTGAACAGGCAGACAATAATCAAAATAATTATTACACGCAGGCTTTTAACTCTAGACCATTAAATGAAAATTTACTTGATATTATTATTAATTCCTCTCATTTTTCTAAGGAAAATATCACTAATTTATGTATAAGTATTGTTAAAAATAAAAATAACTTGTAGAATAAGAAGATGGCTAATAAATCTAAAAATAAAAAAAATAAGGCAAAAAAAGTAAATGTTTTCAATCAAACAGTTACTGAAAAACAATCAAAAGAATTTGATGAAATACCCAACAAAGATAGCGGTAATCATATCACTTTAAAATCAAGCAAAGCAACTAAATCTATTTCAACAAAAGAAGAAATCAATCAAAAATACCTTCCATACGAGCTAAGAAAACTCGGAATACTCACATCCTTAGTTATAGTCTCACTCGTAATAATTTCTTTTATCATTTGACAATAGATAAATCTACACTAGAATCAAGATTAGCTATCCTTCCTAAATCACCGGGTATTTATCTTTTTTTCGATAAGAAAAATGAAATCATATATATAGGTAAATCAAACTCCCTGAAAGATAGAATTAGCTCATATTTTAGATCTAATAAAAATTTCTCTTCAAAAACTATAGAGCTCACTCTCAAAATAAGAGATTTTGAATTCATTACAACAGATACTGATCAGGAAGCAATACTTTTAGAAAGTTCGCTTATAAAAAAGCACAAACCCAAATACAATATCCGACTAAAAGACGATAAAAATTATCCATATATAAAAGTTGATTTAAATGATCCATTCCCAAAAATATATATTTCAAGAAAAGCATCTGACAAAAATTCAAAGTACTTTGGTCCATTTGCCTCAGCAGTAAGTGTAAGAAAAACATTGAATTTGCTAAATAAACTTTTCCCTTACAGAACTTGTACAAAAAAAATTAACGGAAAAGATTCTAGACCATGTTTAGAGTTTCACCTAAAGAGGTGTATTGCACCTTGTACAGGCTATGCTGATGAGAAAGATTATAAAACCGTTATTGATGAAGCATCGCTCTTTCTTGCAGGAAATACACAAAAAGTTATGGATGAATTAAAAAATTCTATGAAAAATGCATCCGAAAACATGAAATATGAAAAAGCCGCTCTAATTAGAGATCGAATTAAAGCAATAGAAAATATATATGAAAAGCAGCAGGTAATGGGGGTTAATTTTAAAAACACAGATGTTATAAATATTTCTAAGGATAAAAAAGAATCTTGGATAGAAGTTTTTTTTATACGAAATGGCAATCTTCTTGGACGAGAAAATTTTATGATGTTAGAAACGTCACAAGAAACAACAGAAAAAATAATTTCTAAGTATATCGAACAATATTATTCTCAAGCATCTCACATACCTAAAGAAATTATTGTCCCTGAAGAATTACAACAAAAATCTCATCTTGAACTTTGGCTTAATGAAATTAATAATGAAAAATATAATGTAAAAATAATAAAGCCAACAATAGGTAAAAAACTTAAAATATTAAACCTAGTAAAAAGAAATGCAGAAGAAGGTTACAATCAATACAAAGTTAAACAAAGAGCTAAAGTAAGTGAAGAAAAAAGAACGCTTTCTGAACTTCAAGAGGAACTTAATCTTATATCTCCTCCAATTAGAATTGAATGCTTTGATATTTCACATATACAAGGTACAAACACTGTAGGAAGCATGATTGTATATCAGAATGGCAAACAATTAAAATCACATTATAGAAAATTTAAGATAAAGTCACATGATAAAAATGATGATTTTGCATCCATGTATGAAGTTATTAAGAGAAGATGTAATTACCTGGTTGAAAAGAGTGATGAGTCTAGTTTTTCACAAAAACCAAACTTAATTATAATTGATGGTGGTAAAGGCCAACTTTCAAAATCTTATCATGCGTTATTAGAACTAGGATTATCTGATATTCCCATTATATCTCTTGCAAAAAAAGAGGAAGAAATTTTCATACCTTTTCAAGAAGATTCCTTAATAATCGATAAAAATTCAAAATCTTTATTCTTGCTACAAAGAATCAGAGATGAATCTCATCGTTTTGCTATCAATTACCATAGATCTCTAAGAAATAATAGTTCAAATAAATCTATACTTGATTCTATAGATGGTATAGGTAATAAGAAAAGACAACTATTGATAAAACGTTTTGGTTCAGTAAAAAAAATTAGACAGGCTTCTCATTCTGAAATTACATTACTGAAAGGCTTTTCTAAAAAATTAGCAAAAAAAGTAAAAGAGAGTATATAAAATGCTGAGTATAAATATTGTAGAAAACAGTGTAAAAATAATAGAAGTTGAACGTCCAGAAATACATCTATCTCACGAAGCGATAGTGATGGTTACAACCACAACTATCTCCGAAAGAGATCGCTTCTTCCAAAATAATCCAAATTCAATCAGTTTTATACCAGGTTCAGAATTTGCGGGATATATTGTTGAAACAGGGTCAGATGTTAATAAATTCGATATAAATGACTTAGTAATTAATAATTCAAAATCAGAAGAAAAAAAAGACTTGTTTTTTGGAAGTGAAAAATTACCCGGAGGGCATGCTGAATATGTAAAAGTTCCTTATGCTGATCAAAACCTTGCAAAAATTACTCCTGCTATAGAAGAAAGAGCTGTACTACTTGGGGGAGATTATTTAGGGGGATTCTATAGTTTAGAAAATTTTAAAAAAAAATTTCCTAAAATAAATTCATTTATTGTTTATGGCTTTTACAATAGTACTATTGCAGCAATCCACTCACTAAATATGCAACCACATAGAAAAATTTTTGCTGTAGAGAAAAATTCTATGAAAAAAAACTTATTTAATAATTTAGTAAACAAAGTTTTTGATTCAAAAATTCCAACATGCGAAGTCTTAATAGTTGGATTAATTGAGGATCAAACTGATCTTTTCGAATTAATCAAAAGTAATAATTTCAAAAAAATTATATTTCTTGAAAAACAATCTGCTTCATTATTTCTAATAAATTTTGATTTAGCCAAAAATAAAATATTCATAATAGAATGGCCCAGTACAAAACATATAGAAATATTAATCAAAAAATTATTAACAAAAACTATTGAATTATCAGCATTAATTTCTCATGTAATTCCTATTCAAGATTCTATAAACGCATATGAACTATACAGAAAGAAAAACACAACATCCGTATTATTGAAGCCTTAATATTCTATTTTATTTCTGATAAGAATTTCTATTGGAGAAATTTTAGATCGACCAGTGTTAATTTCTAACTCAGATCTTTTACTCCACAATGAAATCAAAGCTGTGTCAATATTTGAAATATTAAGCTCAGACTCAATTGATAAATTATTAAATTCAACTTTTAATATACTATCTTTAAGTGAGGAATTTAAGTTATTTTTAGTAGCATTTTTTGAACAAACATAACTAGAGACTTCATGAAAAATACTATAAATATGATTTAATTTAGAATCGTTATTATCAATTGAAGTAGAAGAAATATCACAGATAATAATCTTTATTTGTTCTTTAGTGTAACTACCACCTAAACTATTAACCCTTGTTGAAAGTTCATTAAATAACGGAATTCTGAGTACTAAATCCCCTATGATTTCATCAGGATTAGAAGATGTAATAATATTTACCGCATTGGCAGTAAGCCTAAGTTTACTCTTACCCTTTAGTAAGTTCCATATTTTTAATGAAGCCAATCTATCACTAAAAGCGCCTCCACGCTCTGACATAGACATCAGAGAAGCTAAACCTGACCTAGATACCTCTCCGGCAAAATTCTTATAAATATCCTGGATTACGAGCAGAGAACTTTCGAATGGATAATCAGGATATATATATTGATTAATTTTTGACATTGTATAATAACGCTTATTTAATCTGTATATTATCCTAAATAAAAGATTAATACAAGATATTTATACTAAATAAAACTAGTATTTAATCTTTTTTTTAATTTATTACATAATAATTTATAATTTTTGTGCTATTTCAATCAAATTATAAGTTAACCCTAATTACTTATTGATAATTTTTATTATTTGTACTCTTTTTACTAAATTTATTTTAATTAATATAAATTATATGATCTTTATTTTAAATTACATTTTTTATTATTTTTTTATTTATTTAGTGTTATAGTTAGATTGTAATGCTTTGTAATTTTTTATCTTGATTTATACTGTGCTATTAAATCAACTTATATAATATGGTTTATGTAGTGACAAAATTATTTATAAGTGCTAAATTTTTCTTATTATGATTATTAAAAGTATTGATATTTTTCACTCCTCAGATGGAGTGCGAAACAATTTGTTCATAGAAATTGTTACCAAAGATGGAATTATTGGTACAGGTGAATGTTATTCTATTGGTCCTGATAAATCTGTTATATCATTTATAGAAGAAATAAAGTCATGGTTTATTGGTGAAGATCCAAAAAGAATAGAATGGCTTTTACGTCGAGCAAAAAATAATCTTAGGTTCCCACTAGGACAAGTGGGATGGTCTGCTCTTTCTGGTATTGATATAGCATTGTGGGACATTCTAGGAAAAGATACCAATCAACCTGTATACTCTTTATTGGGCGGAGCAACTAGAAATAAAGTCAGAGTGTATCATGCAGTTTATGGCGACTCTGCTGAAGAAGTAGGGAATCATGCTTTGTCATTGATTGATGATGGATACTCTGCATTCAAAACAAGTCCCCTACCCTCATACTGGAGAACTCTAAATTGGAGAGAGGCATTAAAGGAGTCTGATAAGCGCCTTAGCGTGATAAGAAATATTATTGGAGAAGATGTAGATCTTGCAGTTGATTTTCATACCTCTATTCCCGAACCTTCTAAATCAATTGAGCTTTCCAATACTTTAGAAAAATATAACCTAATGTTTGTTGAAGAACCAGCGAGAGCAGATTTTGTAAAATCAAGCAAAGAAATCAAGAATAATATTAGAGTTGCTCTTGCTACAGGCGAAAATTTATATGGAATACATAGATTCACAGAGCTAATGAATTCAAATGCAGTGGATATAATTCAACCAGATTTACTTTGCTGTGGTGGACTTTTAGAGGCAAAGAAAATTGCAGCTATTGCAGAAGCACATTACATAACAGTTGCCCCACATAATCCCTTAGGTCTTATTAGTACAGCAGCAAGCGTTCACCATGCTGCTTCTATCAATAATTTTGTCATTTTAGAATGGCACGGAGATAATAAAAAGAAAAAATCTGATTTTATAAACGAGGATTGGTTTCCTGTAAATGGTTTTTTTAATCTACCAAAGTCTCCTGGAATTGGAATGAGTCTAAATCACAAAGAAATATCAAAAAATCCTCCAATAGATTGGGGAAGAGGCTTCAAGAATTATCAAGATGGTTCACCAGGCTTTCTATAATTTAAATTAGTAATTATGAGGTTTAAATAATGAAAATAACTAAAATTGAGTGTCTTCTATCAACACATAAGGACAATGGAAATCTTGTATATGTTAAAACTCATACAGAATCTGGACTTTATGGTATTGGTGAAATATATCACGTAGGACCCGATAAAGCAGCCCCAGCCTGGGTCGAATATTTTGCCGAGCAATTAATTGGTCAAAATGCTTTGGAAATAGAACGAAATTGGGCTTTATGTTACCAAGGCGCAAGATTTCCTATTGGCTCTTCAGGGTTATCTGCACTCTCAGGTATAGATCAAAGTTTGTGGGACATAAAAGGAAAACACCTTAATATGCCTGTATATGAATTATTAGGTGGTAAATATAGGGACAAAATAAGAGCGTATTTTGATATTCATGGATCTACCCCTAGTGAGCTTGCAGATGATGCCAAAAAATATATAGACAAGGGCTTTACAGCATTAAAAACAAGCCCATTTAATCCAGATTGGCGGAATATGACCTGGAACCAAGCTCTTAGAGATGCAAGAAAAAGGTTTATGGCGATTAGAAATGCAGTTGGGGACAAAATAGATGTAGGGTTTGATGCTCATGCGGCTATTTTTGAACCTATAAGAGTCCTAGAATTATCAGATGTTTTAATGGAGTTTGATCCATGGTTTGTTGAAGAACCTATCAGGATGGAAAATAGATATGAAATGGGAAGATTAAGAGAAAAAATGAGATGCAATTTAGCCACTGGAGAATGCCTATATACTAAATTCGAATTATGGGATCTTATCAGAGAAAATGCAGTTGATATACTGCAACCAGAACTGTGTATAGTTGGAGGTATTACAGAAATGAGAAAAATTGCATTCATGGCTGAAGCCCATGATCTTACTATAGCACCTCATAATCCAATGGGACCATTGGCAACTACTGCAAATCTACATTTTGATACAGCAACTTCTAATTTTCTTATACAAGAAACTAGAATTTATAAAGAAAATGAGATTGAATCAGTGACAAATTTTCCTGAAGTGATTGATGGATTTTATAAGTTGCCCGAAGGACCAGGATTAGGTATTGATATTAATTATGAATTTTTCAAAAAATATCCTTACAAAAAATCATGGCATAGGGGCGACAAGGTTTACCCAGATAACTCAATTGCTTATATTTAGATATATAGACTAATTTGATCCTGATGCTCCAACTGAATTAGCCCACGCACCTTTAGCCATCATACCTCCATCCACATTGAAGTGAGATCCTGTAATAAATTGAGCATTGTCACTTGATAAGAAAAGTGCCATTTTAGCTATTTCTTCTGGTTTACCATTTCTTCCCAAAGGATGAGCTGCTGCAGAATTTATTAGCCCGTCTTCAATATTTTCACCCGTTCCTTCAAGAGCATTAAGCACCATAGGAGTTTCTATAGTTCCTGGATTTATCGAAGCAAAACGAATATTATCACTAGCAAAATCTAAAGACATTTGTCTCATTAGAGAGAGATCTCCTCCTTTAGATGCTGCATATGCAGGTACAAGAGGCATTGATTGCAACCCTTGAACACTAGCAACGGATATTATCACGCCTTGACCCAGTTTTTTCATATGGGGAATTGAAAACTTTGCCATTAGATATCTACTTTTCAGATTTATATTAATTATTTTGTCCCACATTTCTTCAGGTAATTCCACTGCATTAAGATAAGAATCAGGAGGTTGAATAGCAACATTATTAAATAGTATAGAAAGAGATTTATATTTATTGATTGCCATATTTACAGCACCTAAACAATCTTGAGACTTGCTAGCATCTCCATGAAAAAATATAGCACTACCACCAGATTTTTTAATTTCTTCAGCTGTTTTTTCGCCAGCAATTTTGTCTATATCAAAAATAGTGACATTTGAACCTTCTGCTGCAAAAGCTCTAGCTGTTGCTTGTCCTATACCTAGACCGCCTCCAGTTATTAATACAGATTTTTTACTTAACTCATCATACATTCAAAAATTCCTTACTAAGTTTCTTTTATAATATTAACTTATTTGATAAAGTAAGTTAATTCAAACATTTTTTTTTGTATTCCAGTCTAACATAATTTTGAACATTAAATTTTTCCAAGTTTTTTATATTTTTTACACAGACCTGAAAATTTTAGGTAGGGACTACTTTTTTTTATGGCTTTCAGGTATTAGCATGCTTGTAGCAATGCAACTACGAATGCTAGCAAGCTCTCAATGGCTATTCGAAGAAACTGGATCTGCAGCTGCGCTTGGTTTGCTTGGGGTAATTCAACTTATAAGTATGCCTTTGATAATTTATGGAGGATTACTAGCAGATATTTTTGATAGAAAAAAGCTGATGATATTTACTCAAGGATTTTCTTTTGTTGTGCTATTTTTCTTAACTTTTGCTGCATTTACTAATACTTTAGCTCCATGGATGATTTTTATTTCTACAGGTCTAACGGCCACTGTAAATATGCTAGGAAATTCTGCAAGACCAGCATTACTACCAAGAATAGTGCCAAAACAAAATATGACTAAAGGTGTTACCATCCAAACAGCATCATTTCAGGTTGCACAGATAGTTTCTCCTTTAATTTTCATGCTATTTTATGTTCAGTTTGGAGTATCAGTAACATTTTTAGTTGGAACAATTTTTGGATTATTGAGTATGATTACTCCTGTATTAATTATGGCTGATGGAAAACCTGAAAAATCAATAAAAAAAATATCTCAATATTCTGCATTAAAAGAGGGAGCGGTATACGTTTTCAAACATCCAATTCTACCAGGATTATATCTTCTAGACGTTGGTGTAACAGTATTGAGTTTTTACAGAATGCTATTTCCTTTATTTTCACAAGGTCTTTATGGCATGGGAGCAGAAGGTACAGGTTTACTCGCATCAGCTAATGCGCTTGGTGGGGTTCTTGGTTCATTAATTGTATTATTTACAGAAAAAATAATGAGTAAAGGTAAGATAGTACTTTACGCAACTTTGACATATGCTTTTGGACTAATTTTATTTGGATTAAATCCAATTTTTTGGATTGGTTTAATAATAGTAGCTATATTGGGTGCTACAGATTCGGTTGGTATGACTATGCGCCAAACAATAGTTCAGCTGACTACTCCAGATAGACTAATTGGTAGAGCATCAAGTGCACATTCATTTGCAGCTCAAAGTGCTAATAATATTGGGCAAATGGAAGTAGCGTTTTTAGCTGTAATTATAGGAGCAAGTGGAACAATGATAGTTGGTGGAGTATTATCAATATTTATAGTAATAGCAATTTGGATTAAAGTTCCTGGGATCAGAAACTATAAATATTATGATAAATAATTTTTAGCTCCAAGTTCTATCATGAGAATCAATATCGTTCCATTCATCAGTATTTTCAAATAAACCTTCAGGATATACAGAGAAAAATCTTCCTCTTTTATCTGATGCTGGATCAGCTAGGTATTCTTTTATTACGTCTTCATTTAGCTCTATGCCTAAACCAGGCCCTGATGGCACATCAACATAACCGTCTTTAATAATTTTTTTATCATTAGACCCAACAATAGTCACTAAATCATCCCACCATGGATTATCAACAGAATGCATTTCTAAACCAATGAAGTTATCGATAGCAGCTGCACAATGAACATTTGCCATAGCAACTACCGGAGATCCAGCTTGATGTAAGGCTACACCTATCCCAGCATCTCTACAATAATCAGCTATTTTTTTTGTCTCAATAATTCCGCCAGATGTTGCTAAATCAGGATGGGCAATAGAAATAGCACGTTCCTCTACAAGAGGCTCAAACCCTGTTTTCAAATAAATATCCTCTCCAGTACAGACAGGAGTATCAACTCTATTTTTTAGCATCTTCCATTGATCAACAAATTGCCAAGGTATCATATCTTCATACCAAGCTAATGAAAATTCATCTAGGGCTTTACCAATTCTAATTGCATTTTCCACACCCATATGTCCAAAATGATCAGATGCTAATGGAATTTCATAACCGATAACATCACGTACAGCACCAACATAATCTTTCATTTTAGAAATCCCATAGTCTGTTACCTGAATACCAGTGAAAGGGTGCATAATAGTTGCAGACTCTTTTATCTCTTTTTTATTTATTACTCCATTTTCAAACTCTGATGCAATCCACAAACCTATATCCATTTTCAAAAATTCAAATCCTCTATCCATTCTTCCCTTCAAAGCTTCTCCCATTTCATTAGGATCCTTTTTAAGAGGGGTGTCTGCATATACTTTAACTTTATCCCGATATTTACCTCCAGCAAGCATATAGGCTGGAACTCCATAAGCCTTACCAGCAAGATCACAAAGAGCCATTTCTACTCCACAAACACCTCCACCGAGTCTACCATGACCTCCAAATTGTTTGATTTTTTGGAATAATTTATCGATTTCACATGGGTTTTCTCCAAGAAGTCTACTTTTGAGCATTAGTGCGTATCTAGCAGATGCTCCATCACGCACTTCTCCCAGGCCAACTAAGTCTTGATTGGTGAAAATCTTAATTATTGGCCATCGCCACCCCCCTTTACCTACAACAGAAATTCTCATATCAGTAATTTTTAGTTCACTAGGACTAGAGTTTTTAGAAATATTTGTTGTCATAATTCATCCTTTTTTAAATTTGTGGTGCTGGAGATCCATTTGGATTCAAAATTCCAGCAAAAATAAGAGCATCTTTTATCTCTTCAATTTGGTCTAAGTTTAATGGTAAATTAGGTTTTCTTGGGACAGTTCCTTCATAACCAAGTAAGTTTAGTCCTGCCTTTTGCACCCCAACTCCCCAAGATATACCCAAAAAATCAATCCAATTAATTTTTTGTTGGAGTTTTTGTGCTTCTTCAAATCGTTTTTTCATACATAAATCTATTATATCCCTAGCGATATGGGGGCCCCAGTTACCAAAAAGTAAACAAGCTCCAACAGCTCCCAGCATTCCGGATGAGAGAAGTAGAGCACCGTTACAAGACCAAAACTTAACTTTTGGGTTTATAAAAGCAGGCATCCTAGTCTCATACCTAAAATTCAGGGAATGTATATAAGCAAACATATTATCCATTGAAGTAATATCGGATAACTCTTGAGGAGAGATATCAATCCCTCCCGGGGTTTTTGGTTGATGTATAGGAATTATAGGTAAAGGGCTATTATTAGAGATTTTTTCAAAATAATCTTGTATTGATTCCTGATTAGGTTTTTTGTGGTAATGTTGAGGAGCGGATGGTGGTATTCTAACTCTAATAATATCAGCACCATTTTTTGCATAAAGTTCAGACATTCTAATAGCTTCTGTCGGAGAAAGTGCATCGATTCCAGCAATAACAAATTTTCTTCCACTATGAGCCTCTGCTACAGTTTTCATTGCCATAACTTTCTCTTCCTCACTTATGTGAAATTCTTCCCCTCCATAACTTCCAACAACAAAACCTGAAAGAGCAGTGTCACAAAATTTCTCAATATTTCTTGCTAATGCATCATAATCTAATGAATCATCATCTTTAACAGGTAAATTTGTTGGTGCAACTATAATGGGATCAATATTTGGAATATTGCTATTAGACATTTATTATTTCTCCTTTAAGATATTTATCTAAAACTTCTTCGTTAATTTCTATACCTAAACCAGGTTTTTTAGGAACTTCTATCGAACTATTCTTAAGTATGAACCTATTGGTCAATTCATCTCTAATGGGATTGAGGAGTTTGGTCAAATTCTAATACTGATTGATTTTCATAAGGAGCATTTATTTGACTGTTATTTAAAATAGGTTGAACCGACATACAGTGTAATACAGCTGCAAAACTTATACCAGTACCCCAAAAATGAGGATTTATTTTTACTCCAAATGCATTAGCCATATTACCAACTTTTCTCATTTCAGATACTCCACCAACTGAACAAATATCAGGTTGTATAATATCAAAAATATTTTCTGAAATTACCCTAGAAAACTCAAGACTTGTGCGAAGTGACTCACCTCCTGAAATAGGAATTTTAGAGTTTTTTGTTACATACCCATTACTGTAAAAGTCTCTAGATGGGCAAGGTTCTTCAAACCAAGTTATATTACTGCTTTGAACCAGTTCTGCCATCTCTATTGCAGTTCTTTTGTCATAAGCCTCATTTGCATCAATCATAAGTTTAATATTTGGACCAATTGCATCTCTAGTTTGTTTAACTCTTTTTACATCATCATTAATGTTCAAGCCCCCAACCTTCATTTTCATCCCAGTAAAACCTTCCTCAACATATCCTAAAGCTTCATCTATATGGGGCTTTATAGGAAAATTTTCAAGATAGTATAAGCCTGTAGCATAAACAGGAATATCTCTTTTCAAACTTCCACCTAGAAGTGTAGATATAGGCTCATTAAGAAATTTACCTCTAATATCATACAAAGCAATGTCTAATGCACTTATAAAAGATGAAGCTGATCCAGCAAACCCATGACTTTGAAATGTTTGATCAAAAACCATATTATTTATTTTGTTAATATTTTCTGATTCTTCTCCAATAATTAATTTTGCTAAGGATGCCATCTCTAAACATGTATTGTACGATCCATAAGTTTCACCCCAACCAACATAATTTTCAGTAGTTTTCAGCCTCATAATTATAATACTTCTTGATGATGTCCATCTCTGTGACCAACCAAAAGAATTTTCTAACTCAGCTTCTAAAAATCTGATCTCAATAGTTTGAATTTTGCCTGAAGATTTTGCCATGTGATTACTTTACATAAAAATAATTATTTAAACATTATAAAGATTACTACTTTTTTATAAATAAACATAGAAAAAAATGTAAAATTATTTATATATTATGCGTATTTATCAAATATTAAGCTTGCTTATTCTAATTCTTATTAGTTTTGGATGCATATCTAGCGAAAAGCAAGTAGATGTTAATGTTCGAATACTTGCTAGTGATTTAGGAGTAGGAGAATCAAGATTACCATTTGTGATTATTAATGAAAACAATGAACCGGTTTATGAATTATCAGAAAAAGTAATTATAGAATATTGTGCTTATGAATGTACAGAGAAAAAAAAACAAAATAATGTTAAGTGGAGAAAATGGCCAGTAAAGGGAGGAATTTATACAACTTATCTTGATTTTGATAAACCAGGTTATTGGAAAATTAATTTTTCCTACTCAGTTGATGAAATTTCATATTACGCAGAATCAGCGGTAACTGTTAAGTCAAAAACAGAGGCCCCTAATATTGGTGAAAAAGCTCCAATTACTAACACTAAAACAGCCCAAACGATAGAAGAATTAAAACAAATAAGTAGTACTGTAGAGCCAGATCTAAGACTATATAAAAACAATCTTGTGAATTCCTTGGCAAATAATAGGCCTATTATAATATCTTTTTCGACTCCTGGTTTTTGTTTTACAAAAACTTGTGGTCCCCAGATAAATGCGCTCTCCTTACTTGCCGATAAGTACTCAAATAATATTGATTTTATCCATGTAGAAATTTTTGATAATCCTAATGAAATGGTTTTGTCAGGTGATTACAGTGTTGGTAAACAAGCTAAGATAATCTTTGATTGGGAACTTGCAACTGAACCATGGACTTTTTTTATAAATAACAATGGCACTATTACTGATAGATTTGAAGGTTTTGTTACCATTGAGGAAATTGAAGAATCAATGAAATCTAGTCCCATATATCAATAATGTAATTTTTCCCATCTTTATGTATTTCATATTTAATCTCGAGAGTTTCATCTTGTATTATGTGTTCTTGTAAATGAGATGGAAAAAAACCTATAAACTCTTTATCACTATAAAATTCCCAATACTTTCCTTTTAAATCAACAATTTTAATGTAAGAAAATGTTGTTATTGATGTTTGCTCAAAGTCTATTATTCTACCTTCTATAACATCACTATTATTGTTACTAGATGATAGGATTAACAAGGTTATTAGTAATAAAAGTAATGATAAAATTATAATTATTCTTTTGGACATAAAAAATTAGACTTTTAAGAATTAGTATATCCAACATAGAGATTTAAAATAAACTAAAAGCTTACTATAATTGAACAATAACAAAGATAAATTAAATATAGAAAATATTGTACGAAGACCTAGAAAGTCTGAATTATCTCCTATTGTCACACAGGTTGAGAAACGTAAAGTATCACTTAGAGGCCCAACTTCTCCATTGATTCTAGTTTATAGTTTTTTTGCGTTTGCAATTATTGGAGGTATTCTGTTGTCTCTACCAATAGCATCAGAGAGCAATAAATTTACATCATATAATATATCATTATTTACCTCTATTTCAGCTATTACGGGTACAGGTCTAATAGTTGTAAGCACAGACAATTACTGGTCAACTTTTGGAGAAGTAGTGATTGGTATTTTAATTTTTGTTGGGGGATTAGGGTTTATTACTGGAATAGCCTTTCTTCTTTTATTGAGTAGTGGTCACAAATTACAAAATAGAATGATTACTAGGACAGGGCTAGGTGAAAATAGACTTGGAGTAATTTCTTCTATGGCAAGAAATATTATTTTAGTTGCTGTCTTTATTCAAATAGTTGGATCTATAATTTTTTTTGCTAAGTGGAATTTTTTTACTCCATTGTGGGATGGGATATCATTTAGTCAAACACTTTATCAGAGTATTTTCTTATCAATATCTTCTTTTAACAATGCTGGTTTTGAAATATTTCCAGATGCAAAAATTGGAGGTAGTAGTTTAATTGGTTTTTCAAATGATTTGATATTTTTATCTACTGTATCCATCATGATATTACTAGGATCATTAAGTTATGCAACTCTTGCTAATATTATTTCAAAAAAAAAATTTAGCTTATTCAGTCTTGACACTAAATTAGTAGTAATTGGAACAACTATTTCCTTACTAGTAGGATTTATTAGTTTTTTTATAATTGAATTTAATAATTCCAATACTATTGGTAGTGAAAAAATTAGCGCTAAAATTTCTCAATCATTATTCCATTCAGTAAATAGAACTTCAGGTTTTTCAAGTTCAGATTATGGAAATCTTAGCAACTCTAATATAAATATTTCCGCTCTTCTCATGTTTATTGGAGGTACAACCTCTTCTGTAGCTGGAGGTATAAAAGTCAACACTTTGATGATCATACTAATTGCAACTTATTCGATATTTAGGGGTAAAGAAAATATATCTTTTGCTAAAAGAAGAATAAATTCTTTTGATATTTTGAAATCTATGGCCGTAGGATCAACTGCAATCATAAGTATTATGATACTAATTATCTTATTTCAAACCTTTGAACCAAACTCGAATTATAAAGAATCTATTTTTGAGGTTGTTTCAGCATTTGCAACATGTGGTTGGTCAATTGGCGAAACAGGCAATTATGGTGTAGGTGGGCAAATAATATTATCTATAGCTATGTTTACTGGTAGATTTGGGCCAATAACATTAGTATTGTTTATGTCTAAAGAAAATCAAGAAGATAAAATTTCTTATCCAGAAGAACGAGTTAGAGTTGGATAAAATAGTTCGATAAAATTATTTTTTATTCAATATAGTCACTTTAGATAAAGCAAGAAAAAATATCGCTGTAGAAGTCATACATATAGTTGGACCAGAAGGTATATCTAAATGAAAGGAAACATATAATCCAATAACAGAAGATACTATTCCAAAAATTACGCCCAAAATAATTATATTACTGAACCTCTTAACTAATAGGCTAGCAGTTGCGGCAGGGGTTATAAGTAGCCCAATGACCAATATTATCCCCACTACCGGAAGCGAAACTACAATCACTATAGAGAGCAATATAAGTAATAAGTAATCAAGTTTTTCTGATGGTATACCTGAAACAGTTGCTCCGTAATAATCGAAACTAATATAGACTAAAGGCCTATAGAAAATAAGAGTTGTTGAAATTACTGCAATAGATAATAAAAAAGTAATTAATATGTCTAATCTACTTATACTGAGTACCTGGCCAATTAATATTTCCTCTAAATTAATTTTAGTACCGCCTATTAATGACATTATTACCAATCCTAAAGAAAAAAGAAAAGAAAAAATTATTCCAATAGATGTATCAGCTGAAACTTGATATCTCCTCACAAAAAAACCTATTAACAGTGCTATAAAAATAGCATTAGGTATAGCTCCGAATAAAGGGTTTATTCCTAATGAAAAAGCTATAATCATACCCGGTAAAACTGAATGAGCCATAGCATCTCCCATGAATCCTAATTCACGATTAATTACAAATGCTCCAAGTAGCGGACAAACTGTTCCTATCAATACACAAACCATCATAGCTTGCCAATAAAAATTATATGTTAATGGTTCAATTATTAGTTCATAAAACATTATTATGATTTCCAATTTTATGATCAATCAATTTGCCTTTATGCACACCATATAGTTCAGCTATAACTGAACTGCTTAGTACTTCATTAGGGCTACCGTAGGCACAAATATGACCATTCAAGCATAAGACCTTATCAAATCTGTCAGATAAACTATTAAGGTCATGTGTAGACATAAGAACCGTTTTATTTTCGGAAGTTAATAATTTAAGAACATCTGATATATCTTCTTGGGAACCATAATCTACCCCACTAAAAGCTTCATCTAATAATAATATTTCTGACTCTTGAGCCAATGCTCTAGCTATAAATGTTCTTTGTTTTTCACCGCCAGATAAACTGCCAATCATCTCATTTCTTTTTACAAACATATTAACTTTCTTCAAGGAATCTTCGACTAAATCATTTGAAAAACCAAGCATGCTAAGAAATTTACCTCCTCTAATTTTGCCTTGAGAAACTACATCTGTTACTGAAAGAGGAAATTTCCAATTAATCATTTCTTTTTGAGGGACATAGCTTATCTTGCCCATACTCTCCTTAGGACTTTTACCATTTATAGAGATTTTGCCATGAGTAATATTTTCTAAACCTGCTATAGAGTTAAATAATGTGCTCTTCCCTCCCCCATTGGGTCCTAAAACTCCAACAAAAGAACCTTTGTTAATTTTGAAAGAAACATTGTCTAATGCAAGAATATTATTATATTCAACACAGCAATTATCAACTTCTATGCAACATATATTTGATTTTGTTTCCATTATATATATAATTTTTTCTTAAGATTCCAAGTCATAATTAAGTACTAAGTATACATAAAAACTAACAAAAAAAATGATACTAAGTATCAAATAGTGCCATGAAAAGCAAATTTATTGATTATGATCTACCATTGAACAAACATAGGCATAATCACATGAGTATATCCAGGGTTATCAATAGATTTAAATACTCCGGGACTTGAAGGAGTATTAGTCTCTAAAATAATTTTTTCGGAATTAAAAACACTTAATACATCAAGTAAAAATCTGCTATTAAATGCAACTTTAGAATCTTCCCCTTGCACATCTGCCTGAATATTATTTTCGTTTGAACCAACTTCTTCCGCCCTAGAAATAATTTTCAACTTTCCATTTTCGTGGTTTGAAATTAATAATCTGATTATTCCACTTCCATCTCTAGCAAAAATTGAAGCTGCTCTAGTAGCTTGTATTATCTGAGATAAACCAACTTCGGCTTTTGTAGAAAATTCATCTGGAATAAGCTTGTCATAATCTGGAAATGTCCCTTGAACTAATGACGTTACAACCTCAGAGTTGTCTAGCTTGAATCTAGCTGACCTTCCATTTGCATTAATGGCTAGCTCTACATTTGAACTAGAATCAACCAAAAGCCTTTCAAGTTCTATTAATGTTTTTGCTGGAATTATAACTTTGACAGGCTCATTAATTTCTGTTTCAAAATCAACTTTTTCTACAGCAAGTCTAAAACCATCTGCAGCTGCAATTGTAAATCCTGATTTATCTAGTTCAAAATTCACTCCAGTTAATACAGGCCTGGAATCATCAGTTGCAGCAGCAAAAACTACCCTTTCCAAGGCAGATTTTAGAACATTGCAGGGAATAGAAACAGATTTAGAATCGTCAACTGAGGGAATTGGGGGGAATTCCTCTGCAGAAATACCATTTATATTCGCATTAAATTGTCCACATTTTATTTTTAAACCCACAGGTTCAGTAAAAAACTCCATGTGTACATTTTCTTCAGGAAGAGAATTGATGAAATCATTTAGCATTCTAGCAGGTATTGTAACCTTTGCTTCTCCATCAATCTGGGCACCTATCCAAGTACTTATAGATATTTCGGTATTTGTAGCCGTCAATTTTAGTTGTCCATTATCACTTTCAAGTAATACGTTTTGAGTGACTGGTAATGTTGCACGTGTAGCCACAGCTCTACTTATATTGGATAGACCTTTACTAAGATTTTCTTTCAAGCATGTTACTTGCATGACACTCCTTACAAAATAGTAATTTCTTTAAATTCTTTATGGTATATATATAACATATTTATTCTGATTTAACATCATTTTTAATATATGATACTACAGTTGATTAAAATTATAATACATAATATAGATATATAATTATCCGAAAATTTAATAAATGAAAAATAAAAAATTATATGAACTGTTAGAACTTTTATACACTCAAAAAGTATCTCCAGAAGAAATAATAGGCATCCTGCAAAAAGAAAAAAATTTTTCTGATTCAGATTTCGTAAATGTAGATTTATTCAGAGAGATGCGAGTTGGATTTCCGGAGGTTATATTTGGTCTAAGTAAAACACCAAAACAAGTTCTAAATATATCTACAAAAATGTTTAAAGAAGAAAAATTTTTTTTAGTTACTAGATCATCTTTAGAAACATATAAATTACTAAAAAAAACCTTCAATGACGTTCAATGGTCAGAAATTTCCAAAACAATATGGCTTGATAAAAGAAATATATCTAATAAATTGCTTAAGGGCATATCAATTGTATCCGCGGGAACATCCGACCTTCCCTTTGCAACTGAAGCAAAAATTACTGCAGAGCTTATGGGATGTAAAGTAAAAATGATAACCGATGTTGGGGTTGCGGGGATACACAGGCTTCTAACTAGACTTCCAGAGATATCACAGTCAAAGGTAATAATAGTAGTTGCAGGAATGGAAGGAGCACTTCCAAGTGTTTTATCAGGATTAGTTAAAGCTCCGATAATTGCCTTACCGACTTCTGTTGGGTATGGAGCAAACTTAAATGGAATCAGTGCTTTTCTTACAATGTTAAATTCGTGTTCTCCTGGAATATCAACAGTAAATATAGATAATGGCTTTGGTGCAGGATATCAAGCAGCCAGTATAGTCAAACAAAAATAAAGATTACTATCTCTCAACTCTACGAATTTCTATTTCTTCGCCTTTAGCTAAAGCAACTCTACGTATCTCAATATCTAGCTTAAGTAACCAATAACTCAAAGTAGCCTTACTTACTCCAATACGCTTAGCTGCGCCTGTAAGACCAAATTCGTTTACCAATTCAGGCAAGGCACGTTCTAATGGACGACGTAATTTTTTTTCAGCACCTAACATCTTTTTTGTTTTTGGACGAGCCACAAGCAACCTCAATATTTATTTTATTTAGTAAATAAATAATAAAACTAATATGATAACTTGTCAAGAACTTGTTTTGAATAAATATTGAACAAATATAAAACATGTATTATATTTGTAAGAAATATGAAATAATTTTATACTTGAAGTAAGTTCAGGTATATTTTCACATT
>JBJKVF010000003.1:0-26302 GCA_045562755.1 Dehalococcoidia bacterium | reverse complement strand
AAATAGGAAATGGTATTTCATACACATATGTAGGCAGGCCATACAACTTTAAAGGGACTCCTTGGAGTGCTACACGACCTCCATTACTAGCAGAAAATACCCAAAAAATTTTAGAAGAAGACTTAAGCTTTTCTACTGAAAAAATATCTGATTTGATTTCTTCAGGTGTAATTGGGGTAAATTAAAAATGAAAAATTCTGAAAAAGAAGCGATTGAAACTGCTATTTTATGGAACGAAGAAGGATTCAATAAACGAGATAGAAAAATTTCAGTAGATTTGATGCATTTTCCTCATGTCAGATTATGGAATAATCAATTTTCAATATTTAATTCTGAAGAAGAATTTTTAAAAGGATTTGATCAGCAAACCCAAAAGCTAGAACAAGAAGGCTGGACTCATACAGTTACTAAAGATATTAAATCAGTCCAATCTGATGAATCCAAAGTTCACCTATTACTTCTACAATCTAGACGAAACAAAGATGACATTGAAATTGAAAATTTTCAAACATTATGGATTATGACAAAAATTGATGGAAAATGGGGAATTAGATTTAGGTCATCATTTCTTTCAGGAGCATCCCAAATTTCAGAAATCACTATTTAAATAAAAAATCTTCCAAAACTAGTACCCAATCAAGGAATCTTTATGGATAATGTAATCAAATCATTATGAATATAAAGTTAAAATTATGCGTATAGAAACCGACATCAAATTAGATTATCAGGACGTATTACTCAAACCTAAAAGATCAAAATTATCTTCTCGAAAAGAAGTTTTGATGGAACGTGAATTTAAATTCCCACATTCAGGTTTAAAATTTAATACACTTCCCATTATGGCTTCCAATATGGATGGAGTTGGCACTTTTGCTATGGCAAAAGTTTTACAAAAAAGAAAAATGCTCACTGTGATTAGAAAGCATTATTCTATAGATGACTGGAAAAAAGCTTTTAAAAATGATTTAGACCATCAATATATTTCTGTGTGTACAGGTATTAATCAAATGTGGGAAGAAGATGCAATTGACTTTAATACATTAAAAAAAGTTCTTGATGAATTTCCAGAGATTCCGTTTATCACTATTGATGTAGCAAATGGATATCATCAGAATTTTGTAGACTTTATAAAACAAGTAAGAGATTCATTTCCTTATAAAACTATAATTGCAGGAAACGTAATTACTGCTGAAATGACAGAAGAATTAATTCTAAACGGCGTAGATATTGTGAAATGTGGAATAGGTCCTGGCTCTGTTTGTACCACCAGGCTAATGACTGGAGTAGGTATCCCTCAATTATCAGGAATGATTGAGTGTGCAGATGCTGCACATGGTGTTGGAGGATTAGTAATAGCTGATGGCGGGTGTGTTTATCCTGGGGACGTAGCAAAAGCATTTGGTGCGGGATCCGACTTTGTCATGCTTGGAGGCATGCTAGCAGGCCATGATGAATCTGAAGGTACAGTAAAAGATGGACAAATCGAATTTTATGGAATGAGTTCTGATACTGCCATGTCGATTCACGGATCTGAAAAAGCAGGATATCGTAGCTCAGAAGGTAAATTAGTTACACTTCAACATAGAGGCTCAGTAGAGGACACATTAGTAGAAATAATAGGCGGCGTTAGATCCGCTTGCACTTATATAGGTGCTAAAAGAATCAAAGATATGCCAAAATGCTCTACTTTTGTAAGGGTTAACCAACAAGTCAATACTGTTTTTGACAACTAGAATTAATGAAAATTAAATTTTCTACCATCTCATACAATATTGGATTTTTTGGTTGTCTCATCCCCTTAATAATTTTATTCCTAATATTTTTTGGTTTTTGCAGAGCAGGTAACGTTTTGTAAAAGGCTATATAATGCCCGCAATTTAACTATCAAAAATATAGGATTAGAAATGAAAGCTGCTTTTTATGTCGCACCCAATCAAATGGAAATTCACGAATATGAAACTCCCAGTCCAGAACTAGGGGAAGTATTAGTCAAAATCCGTGCAACTGGAATTTGTGGATCAGATTTAAATATGAATTTAGCAAAAACAGGACCAGACATTGCTCCTTCAGGTCATGAAATAGCTGGTGAAATCGTTGATGTTGGTAAAGGGGTAAGCTCTGAAAATATTGGTAAAAAAGTCGCAGTTGACGGTATAGGAACCGGTAAAGCATGTTTTAAATGTTGGTATTGTAGGCAAGGACAATATATCCATTGTCCAGATAAAAATACTAGAAGTAGCGGGGGGTTTGCTGAATATGTTTCAAAGGATCTCAGAGGATGTTTTGAAATTAGCGATTCAATGAACTGGGAAGAAGCAGCTTTAGTAGAACCATTAGCTGTCTCTGTACATGGTGCAAGAATCGGAAATTTAAGAGGAGGGGAAACAGTAGCAATTGTTGGATCAGGGACAATAGGACTGACATCTATTACTGCAGCCAAAGAATTAGGAGCAGGTCAAATTTTTGTATCTGCAAGACACAAACAACAAGAAGAAATGGCACTAAAACTTGGAGCCACTGCAGTTTCAAGTTCAGAGGAAAACCAACTAGAAGAATTAGTTTTAGATCATACTAATGGTCGAGGCGCTGACCTCACTCTAGAAACAGTAGGAGGTAGTACTTCAGTAACTCTATCTCAATCAATGAACGTCACTAGAAGGCAAGGTAGAGTAGTAATTTTAGGAGTTTTTTATGGAAATCAAGCTATAGACTGGAATGGTCCTGTTCTTAAAGAACTTACTGTTCAAGGGTCTAGTTGTTATGGTTTAGTTGATGGAATCCATGATTATGAGGCTTCTGTAGAAATACTTTCTAGACCTCACGTTAACCTACAGGAAATCGTTACTCACAGATTTTCACTTGATGATATTCAAAAAGGTTTTGAAGCCGCTTATGATAAAAAAACCGGTTCCCTCAAAGTACAAATACTTCAAAATTAGAAAGGTGCTTCTATGGAATATGATTATGTAGTAATCGGTTCAGGTTCAGCTGGCTCTATTTTGGCTTCAAGACTATCTGAAAACCCTAACAATTCAGTTTTATTGTTAGAAGGTGGACCAGATTATCAAAATTTTGACGAAATACCTGAAGATATCAAATTAGGATATGCAACTGGAACTCACCTAGCTATTTACGAACATCATGATTGGGGTCACACAGGATTAGTGGGTGATTACGATGAAGTCAAAGACAGAGAAATTAGATTACCCAGAGGCAAAATCACAGGTGGTAGCAGCTCAATCAATGGTCAAATTTTCCTCAGAGGCCTTACTCATGATTTCGAATTATGGAATCGAAAGGGACTTAATAAATGGAAATATGAAGATGTACTTCCTTATTTCAACAAGCTAGAAAACGATTTAGACTTTTCAGATGATTTCCATGGTTCTGATGGACCAATTCTTGCTCAACGTTTCCCTGAACATGAATGGACTGAACCTCAAAAACTTTTTTTTGATGCTTGTATTAATGAAGGATACCCAATTGCAAAGGATTTAAATTTGCCCGATGCAACAGGTGTAGGGCCATTTCCATGTAATAACTATCAGGGCATCAGAATGAGCACAGCTATAGGATATTTATCAGATTCTCGACATCGATTAAATTTAACCATTAGATCGAATTGTTATGTAACAAAGTTATTAATAAACAATCAACAAATTCAAGGTGTGGACGTAGAAAGTAATGGAGAGCAATTTAGAGTTTATGGAGATAAAGTAATTTTATCGGCAGGAACTATTTCAAGCCCTCATATTTTACTTTTATCTGGTATAGGTCCAGAAGATGAATTAAAAAAACATGGCATACAACAAATTGTTAACCTACCTGGAGTAGGGAAAAACTTAAGAGATCACCCAATGAATTATGTAAAAATGGGTGTAAAAGATATAACAAAATTAGACACATCTAAGCCTATGTTGCAAGTTGGTCTAAGATATTCTTCTTCATCTGCACCTGAAATGCCTGACGATATGATTTTATATATGAATTCATATGCTTCTGAAGGAGACTACAGAGATATTCTTTTTGATAGAGAAAAAAACCATAATTCAGAATTAACTGGCATCCAAATTGCAGTTTTACTTTATCTTGCCACTAGCCAAGGATCCGTTTCATTAAAATCTAGTAATCCTCACGATAAACCTAATGTCACTCTAAACTTACTAAAAAGCGAACTAGATGTAAAAAGAATGGCAGAAGGTATCAGAAAAGCAGACGAAATTATGCACAATTCAGAATTATCTGATTTTGTTACACATAGACAAAGCCCCTCAGATGAAATTTTAAGCGACGATGAAAAATTCCACTCTTGGTTGAGGCGCTCAACTCTTACCGGAAACCACATGACAAGCTCTTGCTCAATGGGAATAGAATCTAATCAAATGGCTGTAGTAGATCAAAATTGTAAAGTTTATGGAATTGATCACCTATATATTGCCGACGCCTCAGTCATGCCAGATGCAGTAAGAGCAAACACAAACGTAACAACAATGATGTTAGCAGAAAGAGTTTCTGATTTATTATCTAAACTTTAATTCCTTGACTTGATTTATTCATTCAAAGAAAATATATCCCTTAGATTTGCATTAAAATTCCATTTCATTGGTATGATGCATAGAGATTAAGATTTTCCGCAGTAGCTCAGTGGTAGAGCAATCGGCTGTTAACCGATCGGTCGCTGGTTCGAATCCAGCCTGCGGAGCCAATCATGGAGACAAAATGTCACAAGATAAAACGAACGAAAATCCTGCTTTTGAACTAGCTGAAAACATTCCAGATTCAGCAAATATATATAAACAATCTCACGCCGCATGGATTCTACCTGCATTAACATGGTCAGTGGTACTGGTTTTGATAGCTACATTTACTGGAATATTTGCTACAGATCCAACAGGTGGACTACTTCCATTTTTATTTGCTGCGGGAATAGCACTCCCTAGATATTACAAATGGTCTCAAACCATATTCTATATTTCCGAGGATTCATTTTATCTAAAAGGTTCGGGACTCCCATTTCAAAAAAGAAAAATTTTTAGAATCCCATTGAATACGATTGAATCTATCAAAACAAATTTTGGAATGTTTGGTAGAACACTGGGATACGGGGATGTTGTAATCACATTTATAGACAAACGCCAATCTAGGCTTCAATTCATACAAAAATCTACTCAAATGAGTGAAGAAATCGGTTCAAAAACTGGTTTAAATGTTAATGAAGTGGATGAAAATGACGAAGATGAAAGCTAATTCAAAATTCCTGATTTGTCTGCAGCGAGCTTCACATCATCTGACCTAAAAGCGCTCAGTACACGTTTAATGGATACTTCATCGCTTGCTTGATAAAGACCAATTATCCTATTCACTTTATCTGATTTTGATCCAGAAACTGGCAAATCTAACTGCTTTAAAGCATAAGATAAATCATCTCCGCGAAATTCTGATAAGAACTGTTCAAAATTCTCAACAGCCATATATAACTCCCGTCTTTTTATGTTAATGAAAGATTTAACAACTAATTTTATCATGACTTTTCTATAATTTTACAAGTTTGATTAAATACTGAAGTTGGAATATCCTGCAAGAATTGCAAGGAGTTAACAATGGCAATCAAAATAGTGACTGACAGTACATGTGATTTAGATAAAAAAACAGCTCAAGATCTTTCTATTGAAATAGTCCCATTAAACGTTCATTTTGAAGATAAGGTTTATAAAGATGGTATAGAAATAAATTCTGATGATTTTTTTGATCGATTAATTAATGGAGATATTTTCCCAAAAACATCTCAACCTTCTGTTGGTGAATTTATTGATGTATATGAAAAACTTGGAACTGATGAAAATGAAATCATTTCTATTCATATATCAGATCAACTTAGCGGGACAATCAACTCTGCGACACAAGCAGCAAAACATTTAGAAAATAAAGTTAAGGTCCACATCATAGACTCAAAACAAATTTCTATCTCACTAGGTTTATTAGCTATTGCTGCAGCAAATGCTGTTAAAGAAGGGAAAGAAATTAACGAGATTCTAAAATTGATAGAAGACTTAGTAGAACGAAGTTACGTTTACACAGCTCTCGACACATTAGAGTACCTAGAAAAAGGTGGAAGGATAGGAAAAGCCAAGTCACTTTTAGGCAAAATGCTAAACTTTAAACCTATTATAGGATCATCTAACGGAATAATTGATGCCTTTGGAAGAGGTCGCTCAAACACCGCTTGCATGATTAAATTAGAAGAATTAATTAAATCTACTGGAGAGGTTGAAACTATTGGAATTGTGTATAGCACTGATAAATCTTTAGCTGATAAATTTGCAGATCAAATCACCCAAAATCTAAAATTAGACAATCCCCCAAAGACATACCAGATAGGACCTGTAATAGGAGTATATGGAGGACCAAATGTAATTGGAGTAGGATTCATCACAAAAAATCTTTAAAATAAATTGAAATTGATATACTATTGAATTTAATAATAAACATAATGTTATAAGGACATATATGACTTTAAGAGGAAGAGCGGCCATAGTTGGAATAGGTGAAGTTCCCACCAAACGAGTTCACGAAGGCAGAACTATGGTTGGGCTATGTGCAGAAGCTGCAGAATTAGCTATCAAAGATGCTGGCTTAAGAAAAGAAGATATTAATGGTTTAGTTACTGATGGTGTCACACCACCTCCAGGTCTTGCTGAATACATTGGAATTCAACCAAACTTCGCCACAGGGGTAACTATGCAAGGTGCCAGCGGTGCCACCGCTACTATGGTAGCTACCGCTGCAATCAACGGAGGAATTTGTCACACAGCATTAGTAGTTATGGGCAATGCTAGAACAGACCGTCCAGACCCCGGAAGAGGTTTATCTGGAGCCAGTATAAGGTCCGAATGGGAAGAACCCTACGGAATGGCACCAGGAGCTAATACTGGATATGGTCTCATTTATCAAAGACATATGCACGAATACGGAACTACAGAAGAACAATTAGCTAAAATGGCTGCAGACCAAAGATTTAATGCACAGAAAAATGAAAATGCAGTATTTCATGGACAACCAGCTACCAAAGAAGACATTCTAAACTCTAGATATATCAATGAACCTATCAAATTATTAGAATCTGTTATGCCTTGTGATGGAGCTGCAGCTTTAATAATTACTACCCCAGAAAGAGCTAAAACTCTTAAAAATAAACCTGCCTACATTTTAGGAACTGGACTTAAACAAGGTGAAGCTAATATTTGGCAGAGAGATAGAATCACTGAAACACCGGCAGTTGAATCTGTGAGAAGAGCCTTAGAAATGTCAGGATATTCTCCAAGCGACATTGAATTTGCTGAATTTTATGACTGTTACACAATCTTAGCAGCGGTTTGTATTGAAGATGCTGGATTAGTTAATAAAGGAGATATTGGTCCTTTTTATGAATCTACTGATACTACTTACAAAGGTGAATTTCCTATCAATACAGATGGAGGACAACTTTCAGGTGGACAACCAGGTTTAGCAGGCGGATTCAGACATGTAATTGAAGGAGCTAGGCAAGTCATGGGTAAAGCGGGTCCGAGGCAGGTACCCAAAAGTGACCTTTGTCTGGTAAACGGTTGAGGGGGCACAGCGAGCGAAATGTGCTCGATAGTTCTCGGGTCCGAGGACACACTTTAAGGATAACAAAATGGCATCTGCTTACGACAAACCACTACCTATAGCATCCAATCCAACACTAACAAAACCTTTTTGGGAAGCAACTCAAAAAGAAGAATTATTAGTGCCTCGATGTAATACTTGTTCTGTTCTTTTCTTTTACCCCAGGGAAGTTTGCCCAAAATGTCTATCAATGGATCTAGGATGGCAAAAAGCATCTGGATTAGGAAAAGTTCATTCTTACACTAAAGTTAAACAAGCTGCACATCCATCTTTTCAATCTGCTGATGGTCACATATATGCAATTATTCAATTAAATGAAGGAATGAAAATCCCTTCAAATATCGTTGGGATTGATGCTGACGATGTAAAAATAGATATGGATGTAATTGCTGTTTTTGAAAAAGTCACAGATGAAGTTACTTTAGTTAAATTCAAACCTCTTTAATTTTGAATTAATTAAAGATAGTTCCTACGTAATTTAAACCTCTGAATTTACCTTTGTAATCCATACCATACCCAACGACCCAACTTTTATCATTTAAACTGAAGCAATAATAATCAGGTTCTATTACATGTTTTCTTTTTCCATGTTTATTTAGAAGAACAGCAGTTAAAACCTCTTTACTAGAAATTTTTGCGATACTTTGACTTACTTTCAATAAAGTTTCTCCAGTATCCATCAAATCATCTACCACAATAGTTGGAGAATCTAGATCTAGACTATCTTTCAAAAATTCATCCCCATATATTTTTGTACCCTGAGATTCCAATTCATTACCATACGATTTCACTATTAGGGGAAACATTTTATAAAAACCAGGACGCAAATTTTCTAATTGGGACATTAAATCTGAAACAAACATTACACTTCCAGACAAAATTGGAATTAAATTTACTGAATCATAATTTTTGACCCTACTATCTATTTCGGTAGCAATTCTAGATATTTCATTATCTATCTGATTTTTATCCCACAAAACTTCTATATCTGAAACAGTAATGTCTTTCATTTAATCTCTTCCGGTAATTTTTTCCCTAAAGCTTGTGGTTGATTCCCGCCTAGAATTGCAACAATCCACTTAGGGATATTTTTTATGTCATCTCGATTAATGTATTGGATAAATATTAATATAAAAATCATCAATGGGAAGGGTAGTAAAGGAAGAATTTGAGATAAAGCTAAAGTTACTGACTGAGCTTTAATAGCCAATACTTGTAGTAGGCCAAAAGAATATGCCCCAACTGCTGCCCTAAATGGATTCCAACCCCCAAAAATGACAATTGCCAGAACAATCCAACCATAATTGGTAGTATGACCTTCAGACCATCCGTACTTAGTATAAAGAGAAAAACTGGCCCCAGCTAAACCCAACAAACTACCACCTATCACACTAGATATTAACCTCATCTTCCTGACATTTATTCCTCTTGAACTAGCTGAACTAGGATTTTCTCCTGACGCTCTAATAGCTAATCCATATGAAGTTTTATTCAAAAACATCCAAGATAATGGAATTAAAATTATAGATAGATAAGTGATCAATGAATGATTAAATAATACAGACCCAAAAAAAGGTATGTCAGATAAAAATGGAATTGGTAATTTTGTAATCAAAGGGCCATTAATTCTGACATAATCTTGGCCTAAAAAATTACTTAAATTTATACATAAAATTGTCAAAACAAATCCAACTGCAATTTGATCCATACGAAGATTGATATCACAATAAGAGATAAAAAATGATATCCCAGCTCCCAATACCATTGCTGACAAAAAGCCTACAACTGCAAAATCTGTTTCATATGCCCCAATGAATCCAAATAAGGCACAAATCATAATTGTGCCTTCTGCCGACAAATTTATTACACCACCTTTTTCGGAAATAGTTTCACCAATCACTGCAATAATTAATGGAGTGCTCAACGAAATAACTGTAACTAAAGTATTTTCAAATAAAATCATTTGGCAAAAATCTTTGAAATTTGTTTATAAGCAATTTTTTCTATTTCAATCTTTTGTAAAACTAACCAACTCAATACAAAAGTAGCTTGAATAATTCCTATCAAACTATGATCTAAACCTAATTTGATTTGTAATTGACTACCTCCAACAATTAATGCTGCGAAAAGAAAACTCACAACAAAAGTAAAATAAATATTTCTAGAACAAATCAAAACTATCAATATAGATAAGAATCCAAAACCACCTGAAATAGAAGGTACAAGTTTATGATATGCAGCAGATGACTGGGAAAATCCAGCTATGCCTGCTATTGCTCCGGCAATTAAAAATGAAAAAACAATGTACTTTTCAGAACTGAAATTAAATCTATTAGTCGCAAAAGTGTTAATTCCAGTTGCTTTTAATCTAATTCCCAAAGAAGTGTAACGAAATATTATTAAACTGATTAGATATAAAAACAAAACAAGAATAATTAAAAATAATGGGAAATTTGAATCCCCAATAGTAGGAACCCAAGAAGCTTTGTTAAACATATCCGTACCACTAGTAGAAGCAATACCTGCCCTCTTCCAAGGACCAATAATTAAGTAAATCACTATGCCAGACGCAACAAAATCCAAGCCTAATCCACTAAATATCTCATGAACATTACCTTTTATTTTTAGAATGGCACAAATCAAACCCCAGCCCCCACCAAAAAACATTGCCATTAATATTTGTAAATATGGTGAAATTAAGTAATCTCCTAAAAAGGACCTAGCGACCAAAGTAGCCCCAACAGCTCCCATAATAATTTGACCTTCAATTCCGATATTCCACATACCTGCAGAAAAAGTGTAAATTAAAGCCAATGCTGAGAGGCACAATGGAGTCCATACTATTAATGTTCTGATTAATTTCGAATAATTACCTAAAGATCCATACAAAATCGACTCAAACACTTCAAAAGGTGACACACCAAAAATAATTAAAGTTAAAAAAATAATTACAAAAGTCAGAAGTAATCGAATTATCTGAAGTGGCAAATTATTCAAATTGAACATTTCAAACTAATCCTGAAACAAATCGAGCTATAGAATCTTTACTTAAAATGTTTTTTTCACTCACATCAATAATTGTTTCCCCGTGAACTGAAATTACTACGTCAGAATATTCCCAAATTTCGTCAATGTCAGTTGAAGAAAACAAAACTGCTATATCTTGATTTTTACGATTCAAAATCATTTCCCACACCTTATGTGCTGAATTAACATCAAGGCCTCTAGTAGGTTGTTCTAACAAAAGTATTGATTTTTCTTTGGGCATCAAAGAAAGCATAACTCTTTGTTGATTACCACCTGACAATTCATGCATTTTACTTTCAGGGGTAGCTTTAATATCGAATTCATCAATTTTTGACTCAACATGTTTTCTGATTGACTTCCAATTTAAAATATTGTTTTTAGAAGCTTCAGATAATCCAAAATGTTCCAACAAATTCATTTCACCAAAAAGACCTCTTTCAAGCCTATCAGCGGGCATATAATAAAATTCATTTTTCAATACATTTGAAGACGGATTTATTCTTATAAAAGATAGGTGTTTGTCAGAATTAAAAAAATCTTGCAAAAATTTATCATTACCTGAACCCTGTAATCCTGCAAATCCAATTACAGTTCCCTGAGCAAAATTATATATATTAGAAATTTCCACTTGTGGTGAAAGGTCTTTATCAGAGAAATTTACAGAAAAACTATCTGTTCTTTCCTTATGTTCAACATCAATTGTAGTTCTTTCAAATTGATCGAACATTACAGAAAAAATTTGATTAGAATCAAAAGGTTGAACAAGATTTTCTACAATTTCTCCGTATTTTAGAATACTAGCAGAATCACAAATCTCAAAAACTTCATCTAATTTATGTGAAACAAAAATAATAATAATTCCCTCTTCAGACAATTGTCTTAAAGTTTGGAACATGTTTTTTTTCTGATCCAAAGAAAATGCACTAGTGGGTTCGTCTAGAATAATTAATTTAGCACCGTTATATAAGAGCCTTAATAATTCTATTTGTTGCCTTTCACCAATAGATAAATTACGGGTTTTAGTATCTAAATCTATCGTAATTTCATATTTTTCTAATAAAGATGAAATTTTTTTTCTAATATCTTTAATATGTCTATATGGAGAATTTTCATTGATACCAACTAAAAAACTTTCTAAAATTGATAAATTGAAAAAATCTAACGGATCTTGATTAAGTAAACCAATACCATTGTTTATAGATTCCCTGGGAGAACCTAATTGAATTGGGAGTTCATTAATCAAAATTTGGCCATCATCAGGGGCAAATTGACCAGAAATTATTTTAACTAAAGTAGATTTTCCAGCCCCGTTTTCACCTAAAAGAGCATGTATACCTGATTTAATTTCTAAATCAATATTTTTATTGGCGTGAACATTACCAAATGATTTGGAAATATTTTTTATCTGAATTTTCATAAAACATCTCAAGCTTCATGGCCATTATATAGCCATGAAGCTCAAAATCTCATTTATTCGCTATCGCCTGTCATTCCTTCCAATAATTGAGACGTATACCAAATTTGGTAATCAGTAGCTTCCATGCCATCAGCAAGATATTCACTACCATCTTGGAAATTCAACGGGCCAGTAAATAAGTTTTTATTACTATTCATTAAATCGTTCATTAAAGAATCTAATTTACCCACCTCATCATCAGTTAAAATATCACTCTTTTTAAACCCAATAGTTGAAGTGTCATGATTATTCCAATCGCGTGCATCAGGACCTGCCCAAACAAATTGCGGAGCAAACGTACCGTCTACAACGTTTTGTGCAGCTTTAAGATACTCTGGGCCCCAATTAAAGTATGGAACACCCAAACAAACCTCAGGGGCTGTGTCACATGAATCCTCATAGTCGTATCCAACTACATAAACATCTTCACCTTCAGCTGCTCTTTGGCTAGTAACAACTAAAGCTTCAGGAGTATCAATATGAGAAATTATCACATCAGCTCCAGCATCAAAAAATTCGTTAGCAACTTGTGTAGGATCTGATGTTACTCCAGGTATATGGAACCAAAAACCAATCCAAACTACATCAAATTTTAGTTCTGCTTCGCCTTCATAACATTCTTTTGCTCCCAAATAAGCAGCATTAGTTAATCTTCGAGTTTCATCATTAATTAATGGGCCTAAAAATCCTATGTGACCTGTAGTAGTTCTCAAAGCTGCAGCACATCCTGCAAGCATTTTCCCGTACTCCATTTTGCCCATAATATTTCCAAGATTTTGTAAATCAGGACGATAACCTTTTCCATCTTCTTTTGCGCTATCACCTGATGCCCAAATCATAGGAACATCTGGAAATTTTTCAGCCGCAGCCAAAATCCCATCTTTCATATCATCAGAAGTAGCAATAATCATTTGTGCCCCTTCATCAATCATGTCTGATGCTACTTGATCAACAGTTAAATTAGGGCTATCTGCAGGATTGATAAAGTCTGCGACCATCATCTCTGCTCCCATCATTTTTTCTATGTATTGGCCTCCCTCAAAATGAGCCTGAGACCAGCCTTTATCATCTCTGGGGCCAACCAATATAACACCAAATTTAAATGGATCTTTTTCCTCTGCCGCTGGTGCAGGTGCTGCTGGTGCAGGTGCCGCTGGTGCAGGTGCCGCTGGTGCAGGTGCTGCTGGTGCAGGTGCTGCTACGGCTGGTGCAGGTGCTGCTACGGCTGGTGCAGGTGCAGATGGTTCAGCAGGCGGAGCTGGTTCTTCTTCTGAAGAACATGAAATAATCGAAATAGAAAATAAGGTAATTAAAAATAATTTGAAAAAGTTTTTCATAGAAGTCCTCAATAACAATTTTGATAATATGAAAATAACATAAGTCTAAATAATTTCAACATCTAAAACGGTTTTTTTTTAAAAATTTAACAAAAAGTTAATTTTTAATAATTAACTAAAAAATTTACTGGATAAGTAGATATTGTCGCTGGTTTGAGAATATTTGTTAAAGAAACAAGAAAATTTAAAGATGCAACTTCTCCATCTAATGACTCAATCAATTTTATAGCTGCCGAAACAGTTCCTCCCGTAGCTAAAACATCATCAACTATTGCAACTTTTTTATCACAAATCTTCAGTTCAGAAGAAATCTCCAAAAAATCTTCTCCATATTCAAGACTATAACTTTCTTTTTTAGTGGGGGGCGGCAATTTACCCGTTTTTCTGATAAGAATTAAAGGGATTTTAGCCTTATTAGCAATTGCTGAACCTAACAAAAAACCTCTTGAATCAATTGCAGCTAAAAAGTCAGGATTAGAGCTTTGAATACTCGCCACCATTTCATCAATCACATAATTAAAAATTGTCGGATTAAGAAAAATGGGAGAAATATCTCTAAAAACAATTCCCTCTGACGGAAAGTTTGTAATTGACTGAATGTAATTCTTGAGATTCATAAAAATCCTTTGCTTAGGTTAATAAAATCAACAAAATTTAAATAAGTTTGTTTTTAAATATCTTAATTCCATTCCAGCTTAATGAAACAATGAAAATATTAGATTAAACCTTTAATATAACCAAAAAAATTGACTCTAGACAAACCACTTTGTTAATAATATTTTCACATTAAAGGACAAAAAATGGATTTTGAATTAATTATGTACGTTACTCAGATGCTTACTGGGCTTGCGACATTTATTGTAGCTTTAGTTCTGATATATGAATTAAAACAACAACACCGTGATGCCCAACGAGAATTAGTTCTGGCAATCAATGAACAAAGACAATCATTGGCTATAGCATTAGCAAACAATCCAGAACTTTCTGAAATCAATTTCAGAGGTGGTCATGATTTTGGAGATTTAAAAAACCAAGAAGAAAGAACAAGATTCTTTCGCATTTTCTCTGCAGAAATGAATTTAAGTAACATTGCTGAGCAATATTCAGATTTGTTACACGTTGATCCAGATTTTTCACTAAAAGTGAATTTAGCCTTATTTCCCGGAAGAAGAAAATTCTACAAAGAAAGCATGATGAAATATACATTACCTGAAAAATTTGTGAGTAAAATTGATACGTATATTTCTGACATAGAAAATAATGTTGGAGAAAACGGGCAAGACACTTCAATATTAATGGATAGAATCAATCAAAATAATTTATAATCACATGAAATTATAAATATTATTCTCGGAAAAGATATATGGCTGAAATAACTAAATACCTCTCTCAAACAGATATAGAAGTAGGAGCCAAGGTTCCAAATTTTCGTCTATTAGATATGAATGACAACTCATTTACACTTAAAGATATTTTAGGAAAACCGGCTGTTCTATACTTTTACCCATTAGATAATTCTTCTCTATGCACTGAAGAAGCATGCGAATTTAGAGACGTTTATGACGAGTTACAAGAACTTGATTGCGCCGTATACGGAATCAGCCCAGACGATCATGAAAGCCATATGCAATTTTCTGCAAAATACGAACTGCCTTTTCAACTCTGTTGTGACCCTAGCGAACAAATGATGAAAGATTACGGTATTTGGGCAGAATTTTTGCTTAATCAAAATGAAATAGAACGCTACCGCGAAAACTTCCCTAAATTCTATGCACAAGTTTATGATGAGAACAAAATACAAACTGTGGTTAGATCTACTTTTCTAATTGATAAAAATGGACTTCTAATTAGAAAGTGGGTAGACGTAAGGCCTTTCGGGCACGCAAGCAGCGTTAAAGATCAGTTAAATAAATCATTTAACTTTGAAATAGGATTTTAAATGGAGCGGAAGACGAGATTCGAACTCGCGACATCCTCCTTGGCAAGGAGGTGCTCTACCACTGAGCTACTTCCGCAATTAAAATTCAAGGTGCCGAGGGGCAGAATCGAACTGCCGACACCAGCATTTTCAGTGCTGTGCTCTACCTACTGAGCTACCTCGGCTCAATTTGAACCGAGGATACATATTATTCTTTAGAATTAATAGGTGTCAAGAAATCAATTAATTAAATACCTAGCAATAAAATCTGTCGGAAAAAAACATCTCCCAAATATTTAATATATAATCCCACAACTGCTGGAGAGTATGAATGGACAATTATGATCTCATTATTATAGGTGCAGGTCCCGGAGGTTATGTAGCTGCTATCCGTGCAGCGCAGCTAGGATTAAATACAGCTATTATAGAAAAGGAAGAGGTTGGGGGAGTATGTTTGAACTGGGGATGTATCCCAAGTAAAGCATTACTCAAGAATGCTGATGTCTTAAATTTGTTCAAAAAAGCTGATCAATTCGGAATCACTTTTGACAACATGTCGGTAGATTACTCAAAAGCTATTGAAAGAAGCAGACAAGTCGTATCTAAACTCACTCAAGGGGTCAAATTTTTACTTAAAAAAAATCAAGTTGATCATATTGAGGGAACTGCTACATTTTTAGATTCAAATTCAGTCAAAATAGAAGAAACTGAACAAATTATTTCTAGCAAACACATCATAATTGCTACAGGAGCAAAACAAAGACAACTTCCAAATCTACCCATAGATCACGAGGTTGTCATTACCAGCAGAGATGCTTTGGAACTATCAACAATCCCCAAAAATATAGGAATTATAGGAGGTGGCGCAACTGGAGTTGAATTTGCGCATATATATTCCTCATATGGCTCAGAAGTTACACTAATAGAGCTAATGGATCACCTAGTTCCAAATGAAGACCAAGAAATTGCAAATACCCTTGAAAAGTCATTTACTGAAAGAGGCATCAAAATACACACATCAACAAATGTGAACAAAATCATTGTTGAGAATAATGAAGCTATCATCTCGATAGAACAAAACAATGAAGAAACAAATCTGACTTTTGAAAAAATCCTAGTATGTGTAGGAACACAAGGAAACACGGATAATCTAGGTTTAGAAAATTCTGGTATAGAAACAAACAATTCCTTTATTAATTGTGATGAAAACTTAAGAACAAACATTGCCAATATTTTTGCTATTGGTGATGTCACGGGTCAAATAGCACTAGCTCATGTTGCCTCAGCTCAAGCAATTCTCGCGGTAGAAACTATTGCTGGTATTGATTCTAAAAAAATCAATTATGAAACTATTCCTAAAGCTATATATTGCGAACCTCAAATTGCAAGCTTTGGGTTAACTGAACAACAGGCTTTAGATCAAAATATAAATTTTAAAGTAGGAAAGTTTCCAATCAGTGCAAGCGGAAAGGCTTTAGCTTTAGGAAATCCAGAGGGATTAGTAAAAATCATTTCTGAAGAAAAATTTGGTGAAATTCTAGGAGTACATTTAATTGGTTCAGAAGTTACTGAGTTAATTTCTGAATTGTCTATGACAAAACTTCTAGAAGGGACAATCGACGAGTTAGGATGGATGATTCACCCTCATCCAACGATTTCTGAGACAATAAAAGAGTCTGCATTGGATTCTTTTGACGAAGCAATTCACATTTAGGGACAGTTAATATGACGACAACTTTAAATATAGATAAAGAGCTTGCTTTAGACTTGTATTCAAAAATGTTGCTGATTAGGCGTTTTGAAGAAGAAACTGAACGACTATACCGAAGAGGTAAAATAGGTGGATTTTTGCACACTTATATCGGAGAAGAAGCCATTGCTGTAGGTGCAATTCCAGTTTTAAGAGAAGATGATTATGTTATTGGCCACTATAGAGACCACGGACATGCTTTAGCTAGAGGTTTAGATCCCAAGTTAGCTATGGCTGAACTATGCGGAAAATCAACTGGGCTCAGTGGGGGTAAAGGTGGCTCAATGCATCTATTTGATGCTGAAAAACATTTTATGGGTGGACATGCCATAGTTGGCGGACAATTACCGCTAGCAGTAGGAATAGCTTTAGGAATAAAACTTAAAAAATTAGACAGTGTTGTAATGTGTTTTTTTGGAGACGGAGCAGTAAATGAAGGAGAATTCCATGAAGCAATGAACTTAGCTTCTTTATGGAAACTTCCTATTGTTTTCATGCTTGAAAATAACTTGTATGGAATGGGAACTCAAGTAAATCGTTCTAGGGCTGGAGGGCCAGATATTTATAAAGCTGCTGAACCTTATTTAATTCCTGCAGTTCAAATCGATGGTATGAACTTAATCGAAGTTCGAGACACTGTAATAGAAGGGGTAGAAAAAGTGCGCAAAGACCAAACACCTATTTTTATAGAGTCAATGGCATATCGATTTCACGGACATTCAGTAGCTGACCCGTCTAACTACAGAGATAATGAAGAAGTTGAAGAAAATCGTGGTAGAGACCCAATAGATATATTCAAAGAAAATTTGCTGAGTGCTAATTTCGCTACAAATGAAGAAATTACTGCCATAGATGAATTAATTGAAAATCAGATAGATGATATTAGAGAATTTGCAGAATCTAGTCCTGAACCTGAAGAAATTGAACTATATTCTCATATTTATGCAAGCCCTGAAGAGGAATTAAATAATGAGTGAAATGATATTACGAGATGCTATGTCCAAAGCTCTCAGAGAAGCCTTAGATCAAGATGACAGAGTTTTCTTAATGGGCGAAGACATTGGTGCATATGGTGGTGCATATGCTGTTACTAAAGGATTCCTAGAGGAATATGGGGAAGAAAGAATTAGAGATACCCCTATTTCTGAATCAGTATTTGTAGGAGCAGGTGCCGGTGCCGCAATGATAGGCATGAGGCCAATTGTTGAAGTAATGACCATTAACTTTACTCTTGTTGCGATTGATCAAATCGTCAACCATGCTGCTAAATTAAGCTATATGTCTAATGGTCAATTTAAAGTACCTCTAATATTAAGAACTGTAACTGGAGGTGGCGGACAACTTGCAGCAACACACTCACAAAGTTTTGAAAACTGGTACGCATCAGTTCCAGGACTCAAGGTTGTTGTTCCAGCTACTCCATATGATGCTTTGGGACTTTTTAGAGCAAGTAGAAAAGATAACAATCCCATCATTTTTGCTGAACACGCTATGCTTTATAGAGTACGTGGAGAAGTTCCAGAAGAATATTACGAAATCCCCTTAGGCAAAGCCCGAATAGCTCAAGAAGGGTCCGATGTAACACTTATTGCATATTCTGGGATGGTAAAAGTGGCCGAAGAAGCTGCTGAAATTTTTTACAGAAACGATATTTCTGCTGAAGTGATTGATTTACGAACACTTTCACCACTAGATTTAGAAACCTTAGTCAATTCCGTTAAAAAAACTAGTAGGGCTGTTGTAATAGAAGAAACCTGGAAAACTGGAGGTTTTTCTGCCTCAATAGCGAGTGACATTCAAGAAGCTGCTTTTGACTTTTTGGATGGACCTGTTTTAAGAATAAATGGACCTGATGTGCCTGCTCCATATGCAAAAAATTTAGAACAATTAATGATACCCAAAGCTTCTTGGATAGTTGATCAAGTAAAGTACAATTTCGGTTTATAGTAGGAGTTTTTTATGGCTACAGAATTAAGAATGCCTCAAATGGGATATGACATGGAGGAAGGAACAGTAGTCAAGTGGCTTGTTCAAGAGGGTGAAACCGTTAAAAGAAATGAGCCGATTGCTGAAATTGAAACAGATAAAGCTGTAGTTGAATTTGAAACAGAAACAGAAGGAACTATTTTAAAAATTTTAGCTAGTGAAGGTTCAGTAATTCCTGTAGGCCAAACAATTGTAGTAGTTGGTTCTGAAGGAGAAGAGTTTACTGTTACGGAACCCATTCAAGTTACTGAAGATTCTGATACTCCAGTAACTGAAAATGTTGAAATTTCAAATAAAATCCCTGAAATGCCAGAAAACAATGTGGCTACTAACCCTGAAATAACTCCATCATCAATTATTGCATCTCCCATTGCTAGAAAACTTGCCGAGGATATGGGAATTCCATTATCTAAAATCCAAGGCTCTGGACCAAACGGTAGAATTACCAAAACAGATGTGGAAAATTTCCAAGATTCTGACGATGAACAAGTTTCTGAAACCATTTCTACAACTCCAGAAACAACTCAAGCACCCCCTGAAGTCACTCCAGTCAAATCTTCTTCTAATAATTCCCCATCTGATAAGCAACCTCTCAGTAGAATGAGGCAGCAAATTGCCCGAGTTACTGTTAAAAGTAAATCAGAAAAACCTCACTTTTACGTGTCTGCCGAAATCGATATGACTAGAGCAATGGCACTTAGAAAACAAATTAATGAACAATTATCGCCTGAGGGTGTAAAAATCACAGTCAACGATCTAATTGTAAAAGCATCAATTGAAACATTGAAAAAATTCCCAAAATTCAATGCATATTATGAAGATGACGGAATTGTATATAACAATGCAATTAATATAGCTATAGCTATTTCAGACGATGAAGGATTAATTGTTCCAGCAATTTTGGATTGTGGAGATAAATCTTTGAGACAAATTTCTCAAATGGTTAAAGATTTAGCTCAACGATCTTCAAATGGAACCCTAAGCCCTCAAGAATATACTGGTGGAACATTTGCTATCAGTAATTTAGGAATGTATGACGTAACTAGCTTTGTTGCCATCATTCACCCTCCTCAATCTGCAGTTTTGGCAGTTGGAACAGTTATAGAAAAACCAGTAGTCAAAGACGGTGAAATAGTTATAGGCCAAACTATGGTAGGAACTATTTCAGCTGACCACAGAATAGTAGATGGTGCTGAAGGAGCAGAATTTTTAGTAGCAGTTAAATCTTTACTAGAAAACCCAATGAGTATGGTCGTTTAATGAATATTCAAGGATATGGCCATGTCTTCTCTAGAAATCCCTTAAATCGAGGTGAGGTAGAGAGGCGTGATGAAGAATTAATTAATCAAAAAAGCTCTGATCAAAGTAGTCTATTTATTGTAATGAGAGATTTAAATCTATTAATAGATACTTCATCTTCTAAGCTAGTTTGGCTTACCAGAGAAGAATTAGATCAAAAAAATGTTGATAGTCCTTCAATTTTCCTAGGTATTTTAGATGGAATATATCATTTTGCAGTTTCAGTCACGCAAGATCAATTCCCAGATCAACAAATTTTAAAAACTAATCCAAGCTATAGATTCACTGATATCAGAACCTGTGGAGAACTTTTGCAATCTGAAGACTCAGGAATTGCTGCTCAAGCTAGAATTCAAATGAACTGGCATGACAAATATGCTTTTTGTTCGTCTTGTGGGTTTAAAACTGAGATGAAAAGAGGCGGACAAGCAAGACATTGTGAAAGTTGTTCTACAGACCATTTCCCAAGAACTGATCCAGTAATAATTGTAGTAGTTTATGACGGTGACAAATGCCTATTAGGTCAATCACAAGGAAGATTAAGAAGCACAAATACTTATTCAGCATTAGCAGGGTTTATGGATCAGGGAGAATCAATAGAAGAAGCTGTTGCAAGAGAAGTGATGGAAGAAGCAGGAATTAAAGTAAAGAACGTCAAATATCACTCATCACAACCTTGGCCACTACCTTATTCAATAATGATCGGGTGCCACGCAGAAGCTGCATCTACAAACATTGACATGGATACTGAAGAAATGACTGATGTTAAATGGTTCACGCGAGAAGAAGTTCTTTTAGCTTTAGAAGGTAAAAGTGAACAACTACGAGTTCCGATGAAAATTGCCATAGCACACCATTTATTAAAAGACTGGGCCTATCAAAATATCTAATTCTTCTTGAAAACAACAAGTTACAAAAGCAATAAAATATTGGAATCTAAATTAATAATCTTGTTTAATGACGCTTGAAGAAATAATTGTAATTACTGTTAGGCTCTCAGGATCAATTCCTGTACTTTTTTTCCCATTTTTTGGATCAATATTCGCAATATTAATAGATCTTTCAGATTTATTTATTATAGGTAACTTAGATCTTGGTGGCGTTGGAAATTACCAGAAACTAGATAAAATTCTTGATTTTTCTTATATGCTTACTTTTTTAATAGTTTCATTAAAATGGTCAAAATTAGAGAGAAATATTTCTATTTGTTTATTTCTTTTTAGAATTTTGGGAATGATTCTATATGAAATCACTGATAGCAGAATAATTTTATTTTATTTTCCTAATATTTTTGAATTTTGGTTTGTTGGTGTTTGTTTTTATAGGCTTAAATTTAAAAACAAATTATTAAAATTAAAAAGCATTGTTTTTATACTCACTCTGGCCACAATACTAAAATTATTGCAAGAATGGGTTCTTCATTGGAATAAATTTTTAGACAACTATGCTATGGGTGATTTAATTTCAGTGTTAACGGATATTTTTAGTTTTCTGTAGCCAACCGTTTTGATGGTTTTGTAGCCATCAAACTACAAAAGCAACAAAATATTGGGATTAAAATTAAGTAATACAATGCTTGGTCATATGATTGTGTTCGGTCATAAATGATGCCGAATGGCAATGCACCCAGTGCAGAAAACCCTACAGTGGCTGAAGAAGAAACTCCTCTAATACTGCCCAAATATTTTCTACCGTAATAATTTGCCCAAATAACCGTATAACTCGTATGAACCAAAGACATACTTATTGAGGCCATGGAGACATAAATAATAGCTTGCCAAGTTTCAGTAATCGTCACTAGCCATAACATCGTAAATATTAAAGCTATCTGACCACAAGCCATTAAATACCTGTTGGGTATTTTATCTGCCAAGTACCCACAAAAGAAATTTGAGATTAAAGCTGTTGGACCAAACAAACTCATTGTAAAAGCAGCTAGCCCTGAACTCAGGCCTTTTGTAGCTAAAATTGATACATGATGAAAATGTAACCCTGTAATTATTAAAGGAGTCGCGATAACAGAAAATACTAAAAACCAAAATGTTTTTGTAACAATCGCTTCTGCAAAAGTGAAATTAATTTCATTTGCAATTTCTTCGCTATCGTCTGTTTCCTCTTTTTTAACTCCATCTGGTAGTAATCCTACTTTTTCAGGACTATCTTTAACAAAAAATATTGCTAAGGGTAATAGTATTACTAAGACTAAAAGTCCTAAAATTTGCCAAGAGGATCTCCAGCCAAAATTTTGAATCAATAAATGTGCCAATAAGGGAAAAACAAACATACTCGCACCTTGGCCCAATGAAGAAATCCCAGTGGCAAAACCTCTTCTTTTAATAAACCAAGTTGAAACTAAATTTGTTGAAACTAATTGAAAAGATCCTTGGCCAATAGTTCTAAGCAATGCGAAAGCGATGAATAATTTATAAATTGAATCTACGTTACTCATCCATAATGTAGACAATCCCAACAAAACACACAAAATAGATAATACTAACCTATAACCAAATTTGTCTAACACCCTTCCAACGATTATCATCATCACTGCCGCAGTTAATGAGCCCATAGTATAGGTAGCTGAATAAATTGTTCTTGACCAACCAAGCTCTTTCAGCATTGGCTCTAAAAAAACAGAATTCACGTATGTCTGCCCAGGTGCAGAACAAAATAAGATTACTCCTCCAACAAAAACAATAACCCAACCATAAAAAAATGGGATTTTATCTATAATATTGAAATTCCTAAAATTGATATTCATTTCTTTTGATATATTCATATCAAAAGAACATGAAAGCAATTTAAAAAACACAGCATTTTTATAAAATTATTTCGTTAGAGAATTCAAGTCCGTCAAAAGTCTTTGATTATCAAATTCAGAGTTATTTTCTGACATATGTGGATATACTGACGTTATAGATACACAATCCCTGTTCACAGCATCCACATCACAACCTTTTGGCCATTCCATATCAACAGCCCTATTATGTTTAATCCAATAATGTGTCCTTCTACCATTTTGAAGTTCTTCTACATTTTCACCAAAAGCTCTTCCGCCTAATGTAGTCATTTCTACACCTTGAATTTCATCAAGTTGACATGGAGGAAGGTTAATATTTAATAAAAGTTTATTTGCAGGATTTAAATCTAAAACATACTGGGCTACTAAAGCGCCAATTTTTGCAGCGGGAAAATTAATTACCGGTCTATCATCATATTTTACTGAAACTGCAATCGCATTAATCGATCGAAAATATCCATGTAAGGCTGCTCCAAAAGTACCAGAATTAAAAACATCTATACCCAAATTAGCCCCGGGATTTATACCTGCAACTAGTAAATCTATATTGTGATCCATCAGAACCTCATTGGCTACGATCACACAATCACCAGGTCGACCATCAACGGTATACACCTCAGTTACTTTTGGAACTCGACTTGGATTTTTTTGGATGGTTAACGGAGTCAACAATGTGGTCGACGACCCCATTCCACTTTGATCTCGATCTGGAACAACTATAGTCACTGATCCAATATCTGATAATGTCTCAGCTATAGCCCATAAGCCTTCAGAGTGAATCCCATCATCATTGGTTAATAAAATATTCACAATTACACCTCTCTTACAGGTTACACCCAAATCGATTAATAAAATTTAATCTTAAGTTAAGGTTATATTATCTATAAGACGAGTAGACCCTATTTTGACAGCTATAATAATCAAATCATCATACTTAGGAGTATCAACTTCCTCAAAATGTTCAGAATCAACTATAGCCAAATAATTTAATTCAATTGATTGATCAGAGTGTAGGGTCGATATAGCTTGATCAATCAATATTTTCGAATTCTTATTCCCGTTCTTCCAAGATTTGCTCATCTCATCCAAAGTATGAAATATCAAGTTAGCAGTAGATTTTTCTGAACCCGACAAATAATAGTTTCTACTGCTCAAAGCTAATCCATTTTCATCCCTGACAGTAGGCTGCACGGAGATCTCGACACCTAAATTTAGTTCTTTATTAATTTTCTTTATCACTGCACATTGTTGTGCATCTTTAGCTCCAAAATACGCGACATTTGGTCTACAGATAGAGAATAACTTAGTAACTACAGTAGCAACTCCATTAAAATGACCAGGACGAAATTGTCCTTCAAATTTTTCTGATAATTTTCCAATATTTACTGTAGTGGAGAATCCATCTGGGTACATTTCATCTACAGTAGGAATTAAAACAATATCAACATCTTCTTTCTTTAATAAATCCAAATCCCTTTCAATATTTCTGGGATATTGTAAAAAATCTTCTTCAGGACCAAATTGAGTCGGATTAACAAAAATTGTGACTAAAACAATGTCGTTTTCTCTTCTAGCTGCTCGAACTAAACTTAAATGGCCTTCATGTAAAGCACCCATAGTTGGAACTAAGCCGACTTTAGTCTCTTTTTTATGAGAAATTTTCCTAAAATCTTCTATAGATTCTATGATTTGCATTTTTAACCTAATTTAAATCAGATAAATCAGCGTGAGACATATGAATTTCATCTGGAAATTCACCTGATTTCACTTCAGTCACATAATCTTGTAAAGATTTCTTCATAAGACTAGCAACATCAGCATATTTTTTAGCATGTTTGGGAGAAAATTCCGTATATAAACCTAATAAATCATGAAAAAACCTGTACTTGGCCATCACAGGATTTACCAGCTCCGATTCCTATAGTAGGAATATCTAATTTTTCAGTAATGATTTGAGACAATTCCTCAGGAACTAATTCCAAAACTAATGAATATGCACCAGCTTCCTGAACAATTAAAGCTTCATCAATTAAATGTTGTGCTGATTTTGTTGTTTTTCCTTGTACTTTAAATCCACCAAATTGATTGATAGATTGTGGAGTTAGACCCAAATGTCCCATAACTGGAATTCCAGCATCTACAATTTTCTTAATGGATGACTTAACAGCTGAACCACCTTCTAGTTTGACTGATTGGCAGCCTGATTCTTTAATTAAACGTCCGGCATTTTCTATAGCTTGCTCAGGACTAATTTGATAAGACATAAATGGTAAATCAGAGACGATATGACTTTTTTCTGTAGCCCTAACAACCATTTGGGTATGATGAATCATGTTTTCAAGAGTTACTGGGATTGTGCTATCTAATCCCATAACTACCATGCCTAAACTATCACCTACTAATATCAAGGGAATGTCAGCTTGCTCGGACAATACAGCAGATGTGTAGTCATATGCGGTGACCATGGGGATTAGCTCACCATTATTTTTCATTTTCTGAAATTTATTTATTCCAATTCTCATTACTTACCTAAATTTGATGGCAAAGCAATAGAACAATAAATGAAAAACTGCTCACCATCAGTTGATTGGCTGCCGATAAACTATAACATTTGTATGCAAATTTTAGTTAATACGTAGAATCACCCTAGATAATAAATAATATTCAATTACAATGATCCGCGAGGTGAAACAATGAAAACTTTATTTGTCAGTGGATTTGCAATTCTCTTAGCCATTTCTGCATGGGCTACGTTAAATAACGATTCAAACGCCACTCAGGCTCAAAATATGGGTGGTGAAGGAATTAATGTTCATGGAGACTGGGAAGTTAAAATCATAGACCCTGACGGATCTAGTGAAGTGTTTGCTTTTAAAAATGCAGTAACAAATAAAGGAAAACTCTTATTATTCCATTTATTTATGCCTAATGATGCAATAATAACTAGTTCTCAACCATATAGTGCATATCCTGCGTTAGAACCTAAAATACGTGTAGAGAATTTTGGAATAATACCTCACCTATCCACTGATCCAGGTGAGATTAATTATTTTGGAAACTGGGTGGGTATCTATGATTATGGTAC
>JBJKVF010000002.1:0-26082 GCA_045562755.1 Dehalococcoidia bacterium | reverse complement strand
CTGGAAGAGAAGCTTACCCAGGTGATGTTTTTTATTTGCACAGTCGATTACTTGAAAGAGCAGCTAAATTAGATGATGCTCATGGCGGAGGATCAATTACTGCATTACCCGTAATTGAAACACAAGCTGGTGACGTTTCAGCATATGTGCCTACTAACGTGATCTCCATTACAGACGGACAGATATATTTAGAGCCTGAACTATTTAATGCAGGTACTCGCCCTGCAGTAAATGTTGGGCTTTCTGTTTCAAGAGTAGGTAGTGCAGCTCAAACAAAATCAATGAAAGCAGTTGCAGGTCAGTTGCGACTAGATTTAGCTCAATACAGAGAATTAGTTACTTTTGCACAATTTGGAACAGATGATTTAGATGCCTCTACAAGAAGGCAATTAGAAAGAGGTCAAAGAAGTGTAGAGATCTTAAAACAAGGTCAAAATGTACCTCTTCCTGTAGGACAACAAGTAGCAATTATTTATGGATTAAATGAAGGGTATTTGGATGATGTTCCTGTAGAAAATGTTATAGCTTGGTCGCAGGCATTTCAATCATTTATGTCCTCCAATCATTCAGATCTGATATCTGAAGTATCTGAAGTTTTGAGTGATGAGTCTAAGACTAATCTGAACGCTGCCATTGAGGAATTTAAAGAGAGTGGATTAATTTAACTTATGGCAAGTGTAAGACAAATATCTAGAAGAATTCGTAGTGTTCAGAACACAGCTAAAATTACCAAGGCTATGTCTATGATCGCTGCATCAAAATTACGTAGAAGCCAAGATGCAGCTACTCAAGGTAGATCATATGCAGATCACATGGAAAAAATGGTTTCTTCCGTCATGAGTCAAATTGGAGAAGAAATTAATAATCAGCCATTAGCTAATAATAGAGAAATTAATAATGTAGGTTTATTGATTATTACTCCAGATAGAGGTTTAACTGGAGGGCTCAATTCTAATTTGATCCGTGCTGCAGGTGATTTTATTGCTAACCAAGATGTACCAGTGAAAGTGATTACAGTTGGGAAAAAAGGTACTGATTACTCAAAAAGAAGTGGTTTGGAATTAATTTCTGATTTTTCAGGAATTGGAGACAGGCCCTCCCCATCAGATACTATAGAGATTGCAAGAGCTTTGATGGATTCATTTGAAGATAGTTCCGTAGATGCTTTTTATATAGCTTATGCTCAATTTATTTCTACCACTATTCAAAAGCCATCTGTGGTTCAATTGTTGCCTATTTCTGAAACCACTGAAAATGAAACCAATGCTGAGTACATTTACGAACCATCTCCTAACGGTGTGTTATCAAAATTATTACCAAGGTATATCGAAACCTTAGTTCACCATGCTGTTTTAGAAGCAAATGCTAGTGAGCAATCAGCAAGAATGGTAGCTATGAATCAAGCTACGGATAATGCAAATGCTATGGTAGATGACTTGACATTGTTGATGAATAAAATGAGACAAGAAATGATAACTAATGAACTACTTGATATTGTAGGCGGAGTTTCCGCATTAGAAGGATAAAAATAGAAAATAAACTCTGGAGCAAAAAATGGCAACTGGAAAAATCGTTCAAGTAATAGGTACTGTTGTAGACGTGGAATTTCCCTCTGAGGAAATGCCAGGAGTATTTAATGCACTTGAAACTAAAATAGGTGACCAAAAATTAATTTTAGAAGTTGAACAACACATTGGAAATAACTGGGTCAGGTGTATAGCACTGGGTCCTACTGAAGGATTAAGCAGAGGTGTTGATGCTATAGATACAGGTGATGCTATATCAGTTCCAGTGGGAGATGTCACTTTAGGGCGGCTATTTAATACTTTAGGTGAACCTTTAGATGGGTTAGAAGAGATAGAAGCAAAAGAACAATGGCCAATTCATCGACAACCACCTAGTTTTGAAGATCAAGCTACTGAGGTTGAAGTTTTAGAAACTGGTATTAAAGTTTTAGATTTAATGACACCTTTTACTAAAGGTGGAAAAATTGGGGCTTTTGGTGGTGCTGGTGTTGGTAAAACAGTGATCATTCAGGAATTAATTAATAACATTGCTACAGAACACAAAGGGGTATCTGTTTTTGCTGGTGTTGGTGAAAGATCTCGTGAGGGTAACGATCTTTGGCATGAAATGCGAGAAGCTGGCGTTTTGCCACAAACAGTACTAGTGTTTGGGCAGATGAATGAGCCTCCAGGGATTAGAGCAAGAGTAGCTCAAACTGGATTGACAATGGCAGAGTACTTTAAAGAAGAGAGAGGTCAAGACGTACTTCTTTTCGTAGACAATATTTTTAGATATATTTTGGCAGGAATGGAAGTTTCTGCCCTGCTAGGCAGAATGCCTTCAGCTGTGGGGTATCAGCCCACACTTGGAACTGAAATGGGGGCCTTAGAAGAGAGAATCACTTCTTCCAAAAATGGCTCTATTACTTCTGTTCAAGCTATATATGTTCCTGCAGATGACTATACTGATCCAGGTATTGTTACTACATTTGGTCACTTGGATGCAGTTATGACTTTAGATAGGGCATTGTCAGCTCAGGGGTTATACCCGGCTGTAGATCCACTGACATCTTTCTCTAATATTTTAGAACCTGCTGTAGTAGGACAGGATCATTATGATGTGGCTATGGGTGTACAACAAGTTTTGCAAAGGTACCAAGAACTACAGGATATTATAGCCATATTAGGAATTGAAGAATTATCTGATGATGATAAATCTACTGTGTCTAGAGCCAGGAAAATCCAGAGATTTTTGACTCAACCGTTTTCTGTTGCTGAAGTGTTTACAGGTTCTCCGGGAAAATATGTTTCAGTTCGTGACACGGTTCAAGGATTTAAAGAAATATTGGAAGGTACTCACGATAATTTGCCAGAGCAAGCTTTTTATATGGTAGGAACAATAGATGAGGCTGTAGAAAAAGGTAAACAAATGGCAGCAGCTAATTAAGAGGAATTATGAAACTTGAAATCGTTACAACTGAAGAAGTGATTTTTTCTGAAGAAGTAGATATTGTTGTTGCTCCTGGAAGTGAAGGTCAATTAGGAATATTACCTGGACATGCTCCATTGATTACATCTATAAAATCAGGAGTAGTATTGACGAGACACGGTTCTCAAGAAAAGGTCAATAATGTCTCAGGGGGATTCCTAGAAGTTTCTGGTAATAATGTGAGAATATTAGCAGATAGCTAGTTTCTTTTTAAATAGTAAGTCATCGATTGTAAAGATAGAATTGGATCTATATTTCTTACTACAACATCATTTGGAACTTTTGGTGAAATAGGTGCATAATTCAGTATTGCCTTAATTCCCTCTATTACTAACAGATCGATCACTTTCTGAGCCTCTATAGCTGGAACTGACACGATAGCTACTCTAATAGATTTATCTTGAATAGTTTTTGAAAGTTTTTCCATTCCCAAGATTGGAATACTGTTTTCATCAGAATATGATTTAGTATTATTGGAGTCAAATGCTGCTACTATTTTAAAACCTTCAGGTGAAAATCCAGGGTAATTGATTATTGATTGACCTAATCTGCCTGCCCCAATTATGCAAGCATTCCAATTCTGTTCTAAGCCCACAACAACCTTTAATTTCTCTACTAAAAATGCAATAGGATAACCTTGTCCTTGTTTCCCGAATTTACCAAAATAGCTTAAATCTTTTCTGATTTGAGCTGAAGACATTTGCAAACGATTGCCCAAGTTTTTTGAACTGATTACATTATTTCCAAAATTTAATTCTTCTTGAAGAATTCTTAGGTATATTGGAATTCTTTGAATTACTACTTCGGGAACAAACATCGAACTTTTTGTTTTTGAACTGATCATATTAAATTATATTTCAGTGAAATTTTTGTTTTTCGAGTATATATTAAATACTTAGTATTGTGAAATTTGATACTTGTAATTGTGTATATGGGAATTATTCTTGACCAACTATTTTCACGTTGCTAGAATGGCTAAGCTTTACTCTTAATGATGTGTGTTACTGCATGTCATATCTATTACGAAGGAGATTTTATGACTGAAGAAGGTGTGACCCTTTATCGTGGATTACGAGAAGTTTATATTGATCGAACCACATCAAGTTTTATTAACGGAAAAGAAGGTAAGCTTTATTACAGAGGCTATTCAATTGATGATTTAGCTGAGAATTGTGGATTTGAGGAAATTAGTTATTTAGTTATGATGGGTGAATTACCCACATCTTCTCAATTGGAATCTTTTTCTAAAGAATTGAAATCAAATATGGGATTGCCTAAAGAAATTATTGAGTTGATAGAGATTGTTAAAGATGCTCATCCTATGGATGTGTTGAGAACTGCCATTTCAGCTCTTGCTGGATTTGACTCAGAAGTCGATGATAATTCATCTGAAGCCACTTTGAGGAAAGGAACTAAACTAACAGCTCAGGCTCCTACTATAGTTGCAGCACACGCTAGAATTAGACAAGGATTAGATCCTATTACTCCGGATCCTAAATTAAGCATTGCTGCAAATTTTTTATATATGCTTTTTGGTACTGTTCCCGATCCAGAAGATGCAAAATTAATAGATAAAGACTTTGTATTACATGCTGAGCATGGTTTAAACGCCTCAGCTTTTGGGGCAAGAGTTGCAGCTTCTACTCAAGCTGATCTTCATTGTGCAGTTACAACTGGTATTGCTGTACTTAAAGGTCCATCTCATGGTGGAGCTGCTGAATCAGTAATGACTATGTCATTGGAGATTGGTGATGAAAGTAAGGCAGAACAGTATATTAAAGACACGTTAGATGGCGGTGGAAGAATTATGGGATTTGGCCATAGGGTTTATAAAGCTGTAGATCCCAGATCACTACATTTGCAAGACGATTTAAAGGCTTTAGGCGAACGTAAAGGTGAACCGAAATGGTATTCAATTCTTCAAAAAGTACTTGAAGCGATGCAACCTTATGCAAGAAAAGGAATTTGTCAAAATGTGGATTTCTTTTCAGGTGCTATGTATTTTTTGCTAGATATTCCAGAAGATTTGTTTATTTCAATATTTGCTATGGGTAGAATTCCTGGTTGGACAGCTCAAGTTGTTGAGCAGTTTGACAACAACATTCTTTTGAGGCCCCGACTGCAATATGTTGGAGAATTAGACCGTGAATTTATCCAGATTTCAGATAGATAAGCGAATTCGAGGGAGATAACTTGACTAAAAAATTAATTGTTGACGATTGTGCAGAAGGTTGTCATTGGATTATTGAACAACCTAATGGACCTACAAGTATAGGTACTTGTAAATTCTGCAATAACACTAAAGAATTCCGAAATTCTATGCCTGGTTCTGGTTGGGACAGGAATGGTCAAACCAAAAAATAATTGCAGTCATCATATTCAAATAATTCCCCTGAAGGCCAAATTGCTTCATTAATTAATGATAAGGGCATGATTCCTTTTGATGTGTTTATGGATATGGCATTATATGGAGATTCAGGTTATTACAGAAACTCGTTGAACCCGTTCGGTGTTAATGGAGATTATTTTACTAGTCCTAGAGTTCACCCTGTTTTTGCATTTTGTTTAGCTAAACAATTATTTAATATGTGGAAAATATTAGATTCACCTGTGCCTTTTTTAATATATGAAGATGGTGCAGGAGATGACTTATTTGCTACTGATATTTTGAGGTCTTTCCAAATAATTGACTCAAAGATGTTTGATGCTACAAATTATTATATTCATGATATGAATTTTATAAATTCTATCAACCCAAAAATACAAAATGCGACAAATGATTTAAATATTTTTCACGTTGTTATATCTAATGAATTATTTGATGCTATGCCAGTTAAATTATTTGAAGTCCATAACAATACTGTTCAAGAAGTATTCTTGTCTCTTAGAAATAATACAGAGTTACAAGAGACTTTAAACTTTCCTTCACCAGAGTTAGCTGATTTTCTAAGGCCTTTAAATGTTACAAGTTTGGAAGGCTACAGAGGTCCAGTGAATCTTCACGTAGAAGATTGGGTTAGTAAGATTTCAGAGAAAATGAATTCTGGATTTATGATAACTATTGATTATGGATATTTAGAAGACATATATTTTTCAATGGAAAAATCACATAAGTTAATTCAAACTTATTATCAACATTCTGATGGGGGAAACCTATTACAAAGAATTGGCCGTCAAGATATAACAGCACATGTAAATTTTTCCCATTTGATGTCAGTAGGGGAGCAAAATCAATTTAAAACTGTATTTTTTGATACTCAGAAAAATTGGTTAGAACTGTTAGGTTTTGATCAAATCAAAAATATTGATATGTTTAATAATAGGCGAATTCAAAATTTACTCTTTTCTTTGGTAGATCAAACGGGATTAGGTAATTTCAAAGTTTTAATACAAGCTAAAAATCTAGATGAATCAGAGTTACAAATTTTTAATAATGAAATTACCACTTTTGATTATAGTGAGGATATTGAGATTACCAAAAGGCATATCGCTTACAAGCTTATGTAGATTCTTTATCAGGTCTAATGAAGCATTTTCTAGCAAAAGTAATAAAGCCTGTATGTCCTGTCATTCTATGATCCGGTCGAATTGATCTTCCCCCCACAGTCCACGATCGTTCTAATAGTTCAGTTGTTTCAATTAATGTGAATTGCAAACAATCTCTCAATGTGTCGACATAATTTGAAACCTGAATGATAGTGGGCAGAAATGAAATTATGATGCCTCCGTACTTTAATGCTTTTAAAGCTTGATCAACCACTTCCCATGGTTCGGGTAGGTCTAGAATTATAGCGTCAACTTCATGTTCATCGATTTGATTACTAACATCTCCGATTTTAAATGTTACATTGTTAGAATTAGGTAAAATCGTTTTGAGATTTAATTGAGATTTTTGGGACATGTCTTCTCTGAGGTCATAAGTATATAAATGTCCCTCAGGGCCTATTGTTTCTGCAATTGAGATAGTCAAGCTGCCAGATCCAGACCCTGCCTCAATTACTCTTGCTCCAGATTTTAAATTAGCTTTATTAATTATGGCTGCAGAATCTTTTGGGTAAATAACTGTAGCAATTCTGTCCATGTTGACTATGAACTCATTTTTAGTGGGCTTAAACGCTGACAACCAGTGTCCATTATTTGTTTGAATCCATGCACCCTCATCAAGTCCGATAATGTCACTATGAGAAATATTACCTAAGTGAGATTCAAATTGTGATTCTGTATCTATTTGTATTAAATAAACTCGTTCTTTTTTGTCATAAAGAATCACACTGTCGCCCGATTTAAACATTATCTAACAAAGATTTTTAATTTCTTTCAGGATATCTTTTGGGTCTAAATCTCCAGCAGCTGAGTAAGATTTACTAAATACTACTTTGCCTTCTTTGTTTATTATTATCACGGCTCTAAGTGGAGTACCTTTTTCTTCATTGAATACTCCATAAAGTTGGGAAACATGACCGTGTGGATAAAAATCTGCTAGTAATGGATAGGGAATAGAGCCTAAAGATCCAGCAAATGCCGTTTGAGCAGGCTTAGAATCACAACTAATTCCTAAAATTTGAGTATCATTGTTTTCAAAATCTTGATTGTTCAACCTGAACGATGAAACTTGGTGAGTTCAACCCCCAGTGAAAGAATATATGTGAAATGAAAGCACTACATTTTTTTGTGATCGGTAGCTACTGAGTTTTATTTCATCTCCCGTATGGGAGGTAAGTATGAAATCAGGAGCAATACTACCTACTTCTATCATATTCAAGATCCTTAAAGTGTTTTACGGTAGTGTACATCAGAATACGAAAAACAACTAAGAGCTTTTTTGAGATTTTTCTTTTCTTTGCCTTTCTGTACTGGATAGGATTTTTTTTCTAAGACGTAAGTGTTCGGGTGTTATTTCAATCAAATCATCTTCAGAAATAATATCTAAAGATTCTTCCAATGAAAGATCTAATGGCCTAATTAATTTAGTGACTATATCAGCTGTAGAAGATCTCATGTTAGTTAATTTTTTTTCTTTACATACATTCACTACTAGATCAGAAGCTCTAGAATTCAAGCCTACAATCATTCCTTCATAAACTTCAACACCGCTATCAATCATAGTTTTACCTCTTTCTTGAGCATTAATGAGGCCATATGCAACAGATACGCCTTTCTCAGAAGCAACTAAAAAGCCTTGAGATGATCTTCTGACATCACCTGACTTAGGTCTATATTCTGCGAATCGGCTAGACATTATTCCATCTCCGTGAGTCGCATTCTGGAAAAATGACCTAAACCCTATTAGACCTCTAGTTGGAACTAAAAATCGCAACCTTAGTGTTCCGGAACCATCATTAACTACGTCTTCTAGTACTCCTAATCGTCTATTCAAGTTTTCACTTAATACACCAAAATAATCTTCATTTGTTTCAATATGAAGTCTCTCGTAAGGTTCATGAATTTTACCTTCGATTTCTTTCAAAATGGGTTTTGCTTGAGAAACTTGAAATTCATATCCTTCTCTTCTCATGGTTTCTGCTAATACCGACAAATGTAGCTCCCCTCTTCCGCTAACATTGAATTCATCAGGGCTATCTGTAGTTTCTAGTCTTAATCCCACATTAGTTCTCAATTCATCAGATAATCGTTTAAACAATTCTCTTGAAGTGTGATGCTGACCCTCTCTACCCATTAAAGGAGATGTGTTGACGCCAAAAGCCATTTTAACTGTGGGTTCATCTACTTTAATTGGTGGTAGTTGTTCTGGATTGATTGAATCAGTAATTGTGTCACCAATGGCGACATTATCTAATCCAGTAATTGCAATAATATCTCCAACTAATCCATTATCTACTTTGATTTGCTGCATTCCTTCATATACAAAAACATTTTCTATTTGGAAATTAGAAGAGTGATTGCCATCAGCAGAAATTAAAGTACATGGTGTTTTGGGAGATATAGTTCCTCTAGAAATTTTACCAATAGCTATTTGGCCCGCATAATCGTCGTATCCTAATGCTGTAACCAATAACTGAAAAGGTTCTGTACTTGATCCTTTTGGGGAAGGTACGTGTTCTAAAATCATATCTAATATAGGACTGATATCATTGGGAGTATCTTCAAGTTGGTTAATTGCATAACCATCTTTTGCAGATGCGTAAACTACGGGATATTCTAATTGAGAGTCCTCAGTTGCTAATTCTAAGAATAAATCATCAATCTCACTGAGCACAGATTCAGGACGTTTTTCAGGCCTGTCAATTTTATTGATTACTACTATAGGATTCAATCCAAAACTTAATGCTTGTTGTAACACGTATCTTGTTTGAGGCATAGGTCCGTCAACAGAGTCTACAAGTAAAATGCATCCATCAGCCATATTCATTACACGTTCAACCTCACCACTAAAATCAGCATGCCCTGGAGTGTCAATAATATTTACCTTAACTCCCTTAAAGTTGATTGAAGTGTTTTTTGCAAGAATAGTAATTCCTTTTTCTTTTTCTAGTGGATTACTGTCCATAATTAATTCGCCAGGATCTTCTCTTTCAGAAAAAATATTGTTTTGCTTTAATAGAGCGTCAACCAAAGTAGTTTTACCATGATCAACATGAGCAATTATCGTAATATTTCTTATTTTTAAGTCTTCCATAATTTTCACTTTAAAATGATCTCACATGTTGACTTAAAAAGAGAGTGGAATTAAGGTCAATTTAATTGCAAAAGAATTATTTGGAGGTGAAGTATTCACGTAATTGCACATAGAGGATATTCTTCTGAAAAACCAGAAAATACTATCGCAAGTTTTGATCATGCAATAAATTCAGGTTGCAAATTTTTAGAGCTTGATATTCATTTGTCTAAAGATAATGTGCCAGTAGTAATTCATGATGATACTGTTGATAGAACTACTGATGGATCTGGAGAAATTTCGTCAATGAATTTCTCTGAAATATCACTGCTAGATGCTGGAAGTTGGTTTGATTCAAAATATAGTGATCAAAAAATTCCATCATTAGAACAAGTTTTATCAAGATACAAAGATATTTGTCATATAGTTGTAGAGGTAAAATCAGAAGAAAAGCTTTTGATAGAAAAATTAAGAGAATTATTAATTAAATTTGATTATATGAACAATCAAACGCAAAATTCTTTAGATGTACCTGGAGTTTCAGTAATTTCTTTTGTTGAGTCACAAGTACTACTTTCTAAAGAGATTATTCCTGAAATTCCCCATGGATTGTTGATGGTTCAACCAACCGATGACTTAATAAGTTTTTGCTTGAACAATAATATCTCAGGGTTTTTCCCATATTTTAAAATGATTGATTCTGACCTTGTGAAAAATGTAACTGATAAAGGGTTAAGTATAGGTGCTTGGGGTTTAGAAAATGTTTCTGAAATTGATGATGCTTTTAGATTAGGGCTTAAGGGAGTTACTGTAGATTGGCCAGGCCAAGTGGATATTAATTCGTTGATCTAATTCTATCATCCTCTTTTTGAGCAGTAATTTCTCCTTCTTCAACATTTACTTTTGTCAAATAAATTGTTCCGATGACTAACATAATTAAAATTGACAATATTGCCAGTCTGTTATCACCTTTAGTGATTATTGAAATAAATGAGTATAGTACTGGTCCAATTACTGCAGATGTTCTTCCCATGAAAGCAAAGAACGAGAAAAATTCGGCACTTCTTGTTTCAGGTGAGATTTTTGCAAATAAACTTCTAGCTAAAGCTTGACTACCCCCTAATACTAATCCTACTGCTATACCTAGAATCAAAAATTGGTATTCAACTGGAATATTTAATGGGCTCCAGAAAATGGCTCGTATTAATTTTGGCCACCAACCTATGGGGCCATCTAAGACAGAGGGGTGTTTAGGTCCGATAGTACGTGTAGATTTTAATGGTCCATCAGATATGAGAATACTGAATTGAGATTCATCGAAACTTTTTACACTATTTAACAATTCGGACGATTTACCAACTGATACATGTCTTTTTCTTTGAGATCTCCAAATTTTGAATTCCAAAATTCGTCAGCTTGAGAATCAGTTAGTTCGGGTAAAGACAAGATTTCATAGGATCCGCTTGATTGATTATATTGGAGATAGTAAGAATAATCGTTAGGGCTAGATGGAGTTAATGGAGCTAAAGCAACCCCAAAAATCCCAATAAAACACCATGCAATTAAACAGACAATTAAGGCATTTTTAGTTGTAATTAAATCTGCCAATTTACTGAATCCCATTGATCCTGCGGTTGCTACAAATTGAATGATTAATATAGTGGCCATGAGAAATGTGGTACTAATTTTTAATGTGTCCGCACCAAAAGCTGGAGCGATCGTAGAAATAGTTTGGATACCATCGTTAAACAATACATACGCAATAAGGTACATAACCAGCATTTTGAATTTTTTCAACTCTTTAAAAGTTTTAGAAAGCTCATTTAAAGCTAATTTCGTGGCTTTTGTGATGGTCATCTTTTTTATTGGATTAAATATGAGAGGTTCAGGTACAACTTTGAATGTCCATAATGCCCAAAAAAACCACCATGCTCCTACTGACATTAAACAAATTCTAGTAGCCAAATCAGTCCAATCTGAGGGCAACATAATTATTATTCCCAAATGTAGAGCTAGTAATATGCCTCCTCCAAAATATCCGTATGCGAAGCCTCTAGAACTCACATTGTCTAAAAGTGCTTTAGGGGCGATATGAGGAAGAAGGGAATTATAAAAAACTAAGCCTCCGGAAAAAGCTATATTGCTAAAGAAAAATATTACTCCTAGCCAAAACCATGAAGATGGTAAATATGTGACAAATATAGAAAAACTAGTTATTAATGCTCCTGCGACAGTGTAAATCCAGAGGATTTTTTTCTTGATGGCTATACGATCTGCTAGGACCCCTAATATAGGGCTACTGATTGCTACAACTGCTGTAGAAAGTGCTACAGCGATGCTGTACATAGCGCTTGGAGTAATAGTTAAACCTAGAAAAATTAATTCGTTTCCAACAGTTTGAGTAAACAAATAAACAAAATACTGGGGAACAATTGCTGCCATTGCACTTGTGGCAAATGCCGAATTCCCCCAATCATACATACACCAAGCATGAATGATTTGACGTTGCTTTTTAGGTAAATCTCTTACTTTCAAAAAAATCCTCTATCAAAAAGGAGTCTATCACTGAATAAATGGTATTAGAAATGTTTATTATTCATTCTTCTTTATTCGATGTTTAAGTAATGTGTTGATTTAGATATAATTTCATAATGTTAGATTATTACAATGTATTAGATTTGCTATCTTCAGAAGAACGACAAGTTCAATCAGTGGTCAGAGATTTTTTAGATTCTGAAATACTGCCTCATGTTGCTGATTGGTGGGAGAAAGCTGAATTTCCTACTCACTTAATTACTAAATTTGGTGAGATGGGATTACTTGGAGCTAATTTGCCTGCAGAATATGGATGTCCACAAGTTAATAATATGACTTATGGGTTGATCATGTATGAGTTGGAGAGAGTTGATTCTGGATTTAGGAGTTTTGCAGGTGTTCAAAGTGCTTTGGCTATGTACCCTATATATAAATATGGATCTGAAGATCAAAAAAAGTCTTATTTGCCAAATATGGCTGCAGGATTAACTATAGGATGTTTTGGTCTAACTGAACATGAAGGTGGATCAGACCCAGATCAAATGAAAACAACTGCTAGAAAAGTTGGTGAATCATATTTAATTAATGGTTCTAAAATGTGGATAACTAATGGAAGTATTGCTGACATTGCAATAGTTTGGGCCAAAGATGAAGATCAAATAGTGAGAGGTTTCATTGTCCCCACAGATACTCCAGGGTTTACCGCCAACAAAATTCAGAGAAAAATGAGTATGAGAAATTCTATCACTAGTGAATTGATATTTGATGATGTTGAAATCCCCGTTACAAACATATTGCCTCAAGCTAAAGGTTTGTCTGCGCCGTTAGCTTGTTTGACGCAAGCTAGGTTTGGTATAGCCTGGGGATCAATGGGAGTTCTTGAGAGTGTTTATTCAGATGCATTAAGTTTTTCAAATATAAGAAGTACTTTTGATAAACCAATTGCTAGTAGGCAATTAGTTCAAGATAAATTAGTAGACATGGTTGTTGATCACACAAAAGGACTATTACTTGCCACTAGATTAGCTCAATTGAAAGATGCCGGTAAAATGCAATATCAACATGTTTCTGTAGCTAAGAGAGAAAACGCAAGATCAGCTCTAAATGGAGCTAGAAGTGCTAGAGAAATTTTAGGTGGAAGTGGAATTACTTTAGATTATTCAGTAATCAGGCATATGTTAAACATGGAAACTGTTGATACTTATGAAGGTACCCATGATATTCACACATTAGTAATTGGTAGGGATATTACTGGACAAAATGCTTTGGTTTAACTTGTATAAGGTATTCCAACTTTGTATATAGATCTTAGAGTTTTTAATCCAGGGCTTAATGAAATCGTAATTAAAAACAGTAATCCTCCCACAGTTAATAGTGTCCCTGCCGGTATTAAATCCAACCCGAAAAACACACTTATTCCGAGATAGCTGATAGTTGCCAATGCTCCGTTAACCAGGTTCATAGAAGACATGATGAATCCTATGTGAACATTGTACATTGCAGCTACTCTTCCTCTTACTGAATCATCAGTGACAATTTGCATCATTGTGTGAGTGATTGTCATGTATCCGGCTTGAGAGCCTCCCATTAGCGCTGCAGAAATTAATGCTATTGTTATATTTGGAGAAAAAGCCAAAAAAATGGGTGAGATGGAACTAATGTATCCTAGATATAAATACCATCTTCCTTGAGAAACTTGAGTAGATAATCCAGAAATCAAAGTTACTGTTATAAGTGCACCTGCTCCAACTGCCATCATTATTAAACTAAAGTCTGTTCCTTCTGAGGCACCAAATTTTTTGTCAGATATTACAGGTAATACAGATTCAAAAGACATAGTAAAACCACAGTGAAAAAATGCCATAAACATTATTAATCTTAACTGAGGATGTTTATATATATATGGAATTCCTTTAGTGAAATTTGAAATGAGTCCAGCATCTTTATCCATTGAGCCGGAACTTTCACTTTTGATTCTTATAGTTTGAATTAAACTAATTAGATAAAGGATGGAGCATAATAGAAAAGACCAACCTATACTTACAAAACTAAGTAATGGGAGTATAGCAAGAGGGCCAATTAATCTAGATCCATGAAAGGTGGCTTGACCTAGTGCGACAGCATTGAGTAAATTTTCTTTAGGTACTAAATTGGGAACTAATGCTTGGCCAACAGGTTGTTGAGATGCACGAGTGGAACCGTCAATTAATGCAAGAACCATTACTGGAATTATCGTGTTTGTAGAAGATATTTCTACATTTAAAAGGTAGATGGATAGTGCCAAAGTATGAATTACGCTCACCCCAAATAAAATGCTCATTACATTTTTTCTATCATATTTGTCAGCAAAATATCCGGAAATTGGAGGCATAATAATTCTTGGAATCATAGCAAGAAATGTTACTAGTCCAACTAAAAATGAATTATCTGTTGCTTCATAGATCACCCATCCTCTAGTTACTATTAATGCCCATGAAGATGCCCCAGCACATAAGTTGGCAGTCCATAAAATTCGATAGTCACGGAATTTTAATGCTGCAAGAAAACGGTTATTAAATAAATTAGTATTTGCAATATTCATGTTTTGGTATTGTATCTTCATTTAACGATTTATAACCAAAAATTATTTTTATCACAATATAAACTATGAATTTATTACAATTGGACAGTTCAGTATATTTAAGCTATTCTCTTGATTCTCAAAATTACTAACAACAGGAGGATAACTTGTCAAATTTCAAGGTAGTTACCCAAAAACCTGCTGGAGTCACATTTGACTTAGCTGATGGACAATACACTTTAGAAAGAGAATCATTAGATCCCATTGGAGCTGAAATACTTACTATTGATGCTTCAACTGAAGAAGAATTTATAGCCCAAGCTAAAGATGCTGATGCAATCATTGCTAGAGGAAGAAAAATTACAAAAAATATCATTGATTCTTTAGAGAATTGCAAAGTGATTTCTTTAGGAAGTGTTGGCGCTGATACAGTCGACATTACTGCAGCAACAAATAAAGGGATTCCTGTTACAAATGTTCCAGACACTTTTATTGAGGAAGTTGCTGATCATACTATGATGCTTTTACTCGCATCTTTTAGAAGATTGAATACCATGGATCAAATGGTTAGAGAGAATCGGTGGGCAGAAGGCAGGCCTTTATTATCAGAATTTCCTAGACTATGGGGTCAAACAATTGGATTTATTTCATTTGGTCACGTAGCTAAAGCTGTTGCAAAAAGAGCTCAGGCTTTTGGGTTACATATGATAGCTTTTGATCCATACATAGAAGAATTGGTTATGACTGATTACGGAGTAGAACCAATTAGCAATTTAGAAGAAATGTTGTCAAGATCTGATATTGTTTCAATGCATGCACCTTCTACACAAGAAGTTCATCATTTGATGTCAGAAACTCAATTCAAATCAATGAAACCCACTGCTCTGTTTATTAATAATGGACGAGGACCTACTGTTGATGAGGCCGCTTTAATTAAAGCTTTAGAGCAAGGATGGATAGCTGGTGCTGGATTAGATGTTTTTGAACAAGAACCACCTGATCCTGAAAATCCATTATTGCATATGAGTAATGTCATATTAACTCCTCATGTTGCATCTGCATCTCAACGAATGGCTCCTGAAACAAGAAGAAGAGTAGGTAAAGAGATTTCGTTAGTGTTGACCGGAAGATGGCCTAAAAGTTGTGTGAATCCCAGTGTTTTAGCTGGTGCAGATTTAAAAAGATGGCAACCTTACTCTATGGAAAGAGGCCCTGGATCTGGATGAAGATTTAATTCTTTAGAACTGGGGGCTTACTCGATATCATTAGGATAAATGCTAATCCAGCTGCGATTGCCAACAAAATTAATGCTATTTCGTATACCCCAGTTAAATCAAATATAATTCCAGATAATATCGCTCCGATTGCTGTTCCAGCCGATCCAAATGGCTCTATGAAACCTCTAATCGTACCTAGAGAATTCCTTCCGTAATAATTTGCAATTGCTACTGATGGTACAACTAGTAATCCTCCCAAAGAAATTCCGAAAATAGCCGCTGTAATCCATGCTGAAAATATTCCCGAAACTAAAATAAACCCGATAGAAGATATGCCCATTAATCCCGATAGAATTAGGTAGCATAATCTCATTGATAATTTGTCTGTAATCCATCCCCATATCAATCCACCTAAGCCTGTGAAAATCGCATTGATACTTATTGCTATAGCTGCTTGATTTGGTGTTAGCCCGTAATCTTGCAATAATGCTGCCATATGGTTGTTAACACCACCATGAACTATATAAAAAAGACCTCCTGATAAAGCTAGTTGCCACAGAGAAAATGTTTTTACAGCTTGCCCTATTGACCAGTTAATTTCATTAGAAGTTTCTACATCTTGTTCGTCAGGGTTTACTATATCGTTATCTGGTTTTAACCCCATTGATTCTGGGGTTTCTCTGATTAGAATTGTTACAGGAATTAAGGCTATACCCCATACTATGAATCCGAAAATTTTCCATGTAGTTTGCCATCCATATAATCCAATTAGAATAGAAGCTAATAATGGGAATGATGTCATTCCTATTGAATGACATAAGGTTAGAAAACCATTTGCTCTTCCTCTAAGTTTTATAAACCATCTTGATACAACTACACTAGAACTGATTTGAATTGAACTTGAAAGTATTACACGTCCAGTTCCATAAGAAATGTAAAATATCAGAGGTATAGTAGCCCACCCTGAAATGATACTACTTATTCCAAGGATTAATACACTGGCAGATAGAATTGCTCTAGCACCAAATTTGTCTACAGCCCATCCCATAAAAGGTGAAAAAAATGTTGCAGCTAAGCCGCCCACACTTGCTGCTCCAGCAATCAATGTTCTACTCCATCCTAGATCTTCTGCCATTGGATACATAAATATAGCAAGTGTCAGACTAGCTGCTGCATTTCTGACGATTTGAGTTGAACCAGCAGACCCTAGTACGACCCATCCGTAAAAGAAAGGGGTTTTTTTAGAAATTAAATTTGCTATAGACAATTTTTTACTGTTTAATTAATTAGATTTTTCTGAATTCACAGAAAAGTATTGTACCTAATTTTTCAGGAGTCTATTTATATTGAACGAGATAAAAGTTGCTATCATCGGTGTAGGAAATTGCGCCTCATCATTAATTCAAGGTGTTCACAAATATTCAAATGCTAGTTCGGGAGATACAATTCCAGGGTTGATGCACCCAGTTTTGGGAGAATATGGCATCGGAGACATTAAATTTGTGGCAGCTTTTGATGTTGACCAAAATAAAGTTGGTAAAGATTTATCAGAAGCTATTTTTTCTGAACCTAATAATACTGTTAAATTTGAAGATGTTCCTAATTTGAATGTTCCAGTGGAAAGAGGAATGACTCATGATGGAATTGGGAGATACACTTCAGAATTAGTTCAAAAATCAGATGATGGCACAGTAGATATTGCGAAAATTCTCAAAGATAGAGAAGTTGATGTAGTAATTAATTATTTACCAGTGGGGTCAGAAGAAGCTACTAAATGGTATGTTGAGCAAGTCTTACAGGCAGGTTGTGGATTCATAAACTGTATTCCCGTTTTTATCGCTAGTGGAGAGAATGACTATTGGCAAAACAGGTTTAGAGAAGCTGGTGCACCTATCATTGGTGATGACATTAAGTCACAAGTTGGAGCTACCATTGTACACAGAGTGTTAACCAGGTTGTTTATGGATCGAGGGGTTGAACTATTGAGGACATATCAATTGAATTTTGGCGGAAATACAGATTTTATGAATATGTTAGATAGAGATAGGTTGGATTCTAAAAAAATTTCTAAAACTCAGTCAGTTACTTCTCAAGTAGATGAATTTATTCCAGATAGAGATGTTCATGTGGGCCCTAGTGATTATGTTCCATGGCTTAGTGACAGAAAATGGTGTTACATCAGAATGGAAGGGAAAAGTTTTGGAGATGTCCCATTAAACCTTGAGCTTAAATTGGAGGTTTGGGATAGTCCTAACTCAGCAGGAGTAGTCATTGATGCTATAAGATGTGCAAAGATTGCAAAAGACAGAGGGCTCAGTGGACCAATTACTGCTCCATCGTCATATTTTATGAAATCACCATTGATTCAATATACTGATGATGAAGCTAGAGAATTGTTAGAAGAATTTATTTCAGGTGAAGAAACAGGACAAGGATAATGGGAGGTTTTAATGAGTGAAGAGAGAATTGCTTATGTGAATGGTGAGTATATACTTGAAAAAGATGCTGTCATTTCAATCAGAGACAGAGGATTTTTACAGGGATATTCTGTTTTTGATACAACTAGAACTTTCGGACATAAGATTTTTAAACTTTCGGAACACTTAGATAGATTTTATCAATCATTGAAATATGCGAGATTGAATCCTGGAATGAGTAAAGATCAGATGGCAGATATTACAATGGAACTTTTGAATAAAAATTTGCCTTTAATTTCTGATGATGATGATTATTGGGTCACTCAAAGAGTGAGTCGTGGAGTTACTACCCCAGATGGTGAGGTGCCTACTATAATTTTGGAAACAGTTTCTCTTCCATTTAAGTCTAGGGCGAATTATTATAAAAATGGGATGCCTGTTGTTGTCCCTTCTGTCAGAAGAACTCCCCCTGAAGCTTTAAGTCCTAGAGCAAAAATTCAAAACTACGCAAATTTGGTTCAAGCTGAATTTGAAGTTACTAGTGTAGATCCTAATGCATGGCCAATATTATTGGATATGAATGGTAATTTGTGTGAAGGGCCTGGAAGTAATTTTTTCATAGTAAAAGACGGGAAAGTAATTACTCCCAAGGAACAATATGTCTTAGCAGGTATAAGTAGGTCTACTACCTTAGAATTAGCAGCAGAATTAGGTTATGAAACATTAGAAACAGATATTGATTTATATGATGTATATACTGCTGACGAAGCCTTTGTAACCTCCACAAGTTTTTGTATATGTCCTGTGTTTTCAGTAAATGGTTCAGTAATGGGAGATGGTGAAGTTCCAGCTCCAATTACTAAAAGATTATTGAACGCATACAGTGGATTAGTTGGAATAGATATTGAGCAGCAATACCTTTCTAGACTATAGTCTGATTGATGTCAGATTCCTTGCGGGTTGCCATTCTATCCCCATATGATTTTTATTATCATGGGGGTGTAAATTCTCATGTGAGGAATTTACATTATCAATTAGTTGCTAAAGGGTTACATAGCAAAGTTATTGCTCCTTTTACTGGAGATATTGCTTCTGCTCCAGAGTGGTTGATTCCGTTTGGTAAATCAATTCCATTGAAAATTGGTGGATCAATAGCAAGAATATCTTTTTCTTTGAAAACTTATTTTCAAATTCAAAATTTTTTGTCAGAAAATTTTTTCGATGTTATTCATGTACATGAACCATTTGGAGGAGCTATTACTTTAGGTGCAATTAATCCGAAAATCCAAAATGATTCTGTTCGTGTAGCAACATTTCATTCCTTTGAAGGATCATCAATGTATAGGTTTATTCCTGATAAAATTTTAAGAAATTTTTTTAATAATTTAGATGGGAAGATAGCTGTTTCTGATTCAGCAAAAAACTATGTTAATAAATTCCTTGAGTCAGATTATAGAATTATTCCTAATGGTATAGATTTGGTTGATGAAATAGTAGAAGATCAATATCAAATTATTGATGATAAAAAAATTAACATTCTTTTTGTGGGAAGATTTGAAAAACGAAAAGGATTATTTTTTTTGATTCAATCCTATTTAAATCTTAAGCAAAAATATGAAAATATTCGATTATTGATAGCTGGAGGAGGCGAATTAGATTCAGAATCTCAGAAGATTTTATCCTCTAGAAATTCTAAAGACATCATTTTTTTGGGTGAAGTAACAGAATTACAGAAAAAAAATTTATTTGATAAAGCACATATTTTTTGTGCCCCATCCACTGGTCAAGAAAGTTTTGGAATAGTTTTACTGGAATCAATGAGATCTGGTACTTGTTTAGTAGCTACTAATATTGAAGGTTATAAAAATGTTGTACAACATATGAATCAAGGTTTGTTGTCAGACCCAAAGAATGTATGTAGTCTGCAACACAATTTAGAAATTTTAATTAATGATGAAAAATTAAGAAAACAATTAGGGGATAATGGTCTGAAATCAGTTCAAAAATATGATTGGGATTTAGTTTCAAGAGATGTTTTAGATTTTTATAGAGAATTGATTTTGGAAAGGAGTATTTAGATTAGAGATAGATTAAGAGAAATCACTTATAAGTTTTTTGAAAACCCATTTTCAGGATTTCTGATTAAATTAGGTGTTACTCCAAATTTTGTTACATTAACAGGATTGCTAATTGTCCTTATAGGGAGTGCATTTATAGCTTTGGGCTTACTTTTTACTGGTTCAATGATTGTTTTTGGGGGTTCTTTATTAGATTTGATTGACGGTACTCTTGCTCGTAAAACTGGTAAAAATTCTAGTTTTGGAGCTTTATTAGATTCAGTAGTAGATCGGATAGAAGAATCATCAGTTTTATTTGCTGTGTTTTTATTTTCTGTTTTTAACAACTGCCAGCTAACTGGGATTAGATGTGAATTAATAAGTGTTATGGTGTTTTTAGCTTTGATTGTATCTTTACTAGTTAGTTATATGAGAGCTAGATCTGAATCTTTGGGGGTTGAATGTAAGGAAGGAATTATGACTCGTCCTGAGAGAGTGGTTCTGTTAACCATTGGAATTGCGATCTTCCAATGGTCTAGTTTGGCTCTTTTATTAATTTTAGCTACTATAATAGTATTAGGATTCTTTACTATCATCCAAAGACTTTTAAGTACTTATGATAAATTACAAAATTAAATTATTTTATTTTTGCCTACTTTTCCTAATCTCTGTATATCCATCTTTAGCATCATTACATGCTGATGGTATATCAAATATTAAATTGGAAAGTCATGAAATTGAGAATCAATTTCCAATGGGCTTTAATGTCGACTTAAATGTTACTTCTAATTCTGATGTCACTGATATTTCAATGAATGTTTGGAAAGGCGAAAATGATATTGGAATTTATAAATATTTTGAATTTGAACAATCTGAAAAAGTGATGACCAGTCTTTTTTGGTATACAAATTCTAGTCAAACATATATTCCTCCTGGTACGACTATTAAATATCAATTTAAAATTACTAATCAGTTAGGCGATGAATTTCTTTCTGAAATGTTTGAATTTGTGTACTACGACATTAATTTCAATTGGGACTTCATTGAAGATGATGGATTTGTTGTTTATTACCATGGTCCAATGAAGGGTAGAGCTACAAAAATTCTAGAAGCTATTCAGGCGACTGCAACTAAAATGCAACCTATTTTTGGAGAATATGTAGAATCTCCTATAGCAGTGACTGTATACAATAATCCTGTTGAAATGATTGTTGGTTTACCTCCAGAAAGTAAAACTATTAGACGTGAATTGATTACCCAAGGTATGGCATTTAATTCAATTGGGACAATTCTTGTTTTGGCTTCAAGTTCAGATTATTTGGGCACCGCTTCACATGAAATGACCCATATATTAGTTCATAGGTCCACTGATGGAATTGTTTCTGTCCCTTCATGGTTACACGAAGGATTAGCTGAATATGCAAATATTTATCCTAGTTTTAGTTTCACTAATGCTTTAGATATGGCGATAATGAATGATGATTTATTACCTTTAACAATGTTCTCAGGACAACCAGGTACATCTGAAGATAAACTCCTTTTTTATGGACAAGCAGAATCTTTCATTAATTTATTAATTAGTGAATTTGGTGTTGATAAAATGAAAGAATTGCTAGCTACTATTAAAACTTCAACAAATTTGGATTCAGCAATACAACAAACATATGGTCAATCTAAGGTTCAGCTAGAGAATTTGTGGAGGACAGAGTTGGGGGTGTCTTTGTATATCCAAACTTCGGAATCTTCAGTTCCTACTCCCAAACCTTTTCCCACTATTTCTTTATATTCATTAACTCCTCAGGCAGGTTCATCAGAAATAAAAAATACTTATCAATCTGATGTTCCTACGACTAAAATAACAAACGACTCTTTAGAATCTTCAAATGCCAGTTGTAACGCTAAACCCAATCAATTTAATTCTGATAATTTGATTGTTTTATCTGGAGCAATTGTTTTGTTACTTTTTTGTTTATCTAGAAAACATAAAGATTATTAAATATTTGAGTTACAATTTTTTAAGGTGAATAATGGTTGATTGGCACAAAGCTATAGAACAGACATATGTGGTTAAATTCCCACAACAACATTTGGCTACTTTTGGGGTGACGAATTTAGATTACTTTATTGTTACTGAGCCTATTTATACAGCATTTGATTCTTCTAAAAACCAATTGGAAGGAGTATTGAGAACTGGAACAGTTAAAGCAAATCAGCCTCATGTGATTACCCCGAATTATGCATTAAATATTTCGGGATTTAGTAAAAGTGCTTACGAGTATATGGAATCTGTCTCATCCCAATATGGCCCAAATAGTCCTGGCATAATGTATCAATATTCGAATCATCCGGATAATCTAGAAATTGTGGGGGGTATCCCAACTGAAATTGCACAAAGAATTTCCGAAGATTTGACTGAAAAAAATCATCATTTGTCTGTTGTTATAGTGGGTGTAGACGAATTTTGGGATGTGGCTCTCTTAAAATTTATTTATGAGTACACAGCATCCTCCATTTCTTTTAATTCTCAAGAAATGATGTCTGCTGGATTGTTGGATCCAGTAGAAAAATATGGAAGCCTCCCTGCTGCTGTCGTTAGTCAAATTGAAGAGATGTTTAAATCTGTTCAGATAGGAGGCAGTGCACATGTTCTAAAGCAAGAATTGGATAGGTGGGGTGTTTACAACTTTTATGAAGACAGATTTTTAGGATTATTTAAATAATTCTTAATGATACTAAGTATTCACTGTGATACCATTTAATGAATGAGGTTTTAATGTACAGACAAGATGATCCACAAATTAATATTGATCAAATCCTAGAAAAATTCAAAAAAGTTTTTGGACGATTTGGTGGGACCGGCAAAGGCGTTGGTCCTGTTGTAGTACTTCTAATAATTGCGATTGCGATAGCAGGTTGGTTAGCTACAGGTATTTTTACTGTTCAACCTGGTGAAAAAGCAGCATTAAAGATGTTTGGTAAATATTCACAAGAAGTTAGTCCAGGATTATCTTGGTGGTGGCCGTCTCCAATTGGGGATAGAGATGTTGTTAGAGTAGATGCAGTCAGAAAATTGGAATTGGGAGTGAGAAATGATGTCCCTGTTCTCGACGAATCTCTTATGATTACTGGAGATCCAGATGAACTGGGAGCACCTGGTGAGGCTCCAAATCTGGTAGACGTACAATTAACAGTTCAATATGAAATTAAAAATATTAGAGATTATTTGTACAAAGTAGTTTCTCCAGACGGTACTACCCTTAAAGATGCGACGGAAACTTCTCTTAGACAAGTAGTTGGTGGACGTCCTATTGATGATGTTTTAACTGACAAAAAACAAGAAGTTGAAATTGCAACAAAAAATAAGTTGCAAGAAATATTAGATTACTATCAGTCGGGGTTGAATATAAGAGAAGTTAAATTGTTGAATGTGTTTGCCCCCGAACAAGTTAAAGATGCTTTTGATGATGTTGTCAGAGCTAAAGAAGACAAAGCTAGAATAATTAATTTGGCTGACGCTTACAAAGAAAGTGTATTGCCTGCTGCTAGAGGTGAATCTTCTAAAAGATTGCAAGATGCTGAAGGTCTTAGGCAGCAAAAAATTGCAGAAGCTAATGGTGAGGCTGGAAGATTTACAGCTATTCAGCGTGAGTATTCAAAATCGAAAGATATTACTCGTAAAAGAATGTACTTAGAGGCTATGGAAGAAATTCTTCCTAATATCAATAAAGTTTTAGGAGATCCAAGTCAAGTCATTTTAGTAAATCCAGAATCTAACAACGTGATTCCTGTTCCTACACAAGGAGTTGGTGAATAATGAAATTTTTAGCCGCAATTCTTGTTTTTTTCATAGTTGCTCTTGCAATTATTTTGCCTCAAGTCTTTTTTGCAGTAGACGAAACAGAAGTTGCAATTGTTACTAGATTTGGAGAAATTACTTCAGAGATAACTGAGCCAGGTTTAAATATCAAAACACCATTCATTGAATCAGTAACGCGTTATGAAAAAAGATTATTAGTGTTTGATGCTCAACCAGATTCTTTACTTACTAAAGATAAAAAGCGGTTGATTATTGATGTATACGCTAGAGGTCGGATTGTAGATCCAGCTTTATTTAGAGAAAGATTAGGTAACGAACAGACTGCTGCTGATAGAGCAATTGGAATTATTTCTTCCGAATTGAGAAGTGAAGTCGCTAGTCATAATCAATCAGAAATTATTACTACTCAAAGAGATCAGATAATGAATACTGTTTTGGTATCTGTTACGCCACAACTAGAAGAATTTGGTATAACAGTTGTTGATGTAAGAATTAAACGAGCTGATTTCCCTTCTGAAATAGCTGAAAGTGTTTATTCTAGAATGAGGGCAGAAAGACAAAGAAAAGCTGATAAAGAAAGAGCTGAAGGTAATGAAATTGACGCTCAAGTAAGAGCTGATGCAGATAGGAAAGCTACTATTATTCTGGCTAACGCTAACAGAGATAGTAGGATAATTACTGGTTGCGGTGATGCTGAATCAACATCAGTATTTGCTGATGCTCTTGAACAAGATCCTGAATTTTATTCATTTCAACGCTCTCTTGAAGCCTCGAAAAGTATTTTGTCTACAGATACTACTACTGTGATGGGACCTGAAGAATTTGCTTCTGTATTTTCTAATATACAGAATGCAGTAGATGTAGCATCCAAATCATCTGATGCCACAGATTCAAACGCATCTTCTGCTGTTAGCTCAAAATGTGCTGAAGTTTCTGCTGCTTGGTATTTAGCCTCTGATTTACAAGTTGATCAGCCTGATATTACATTTTTAAGCTCTCAATTAGTTGAATGGCCAAATAATTCACTGGGGTGTGTATCTGCAGAATCATCTGAAGAGTCAAAACTCTTAGGGTATGAAGTTGAATTTTCACACTTAGGAAATATTTATAAAGTCAGAACTAATGAATTTGGATCAAATTTAGCTATTTGTGACTAGTAAGACTATTCCTTTTTCTTAGTGAGGTAAGATGGGCGACATTAACATTAATTTTGATGTTTCTGACGATTCATTTGATATTCCACAAGACAATTTGTATTTGGTTGCTGTTGAAGCTTTCAACTATTTAGAAATTCAAAAAAGCAGCGTTTCTATATATTTTAGTGATGATGACTACGTTCAGAATTTAAATCATCAATACAGAGGTTTGAATGAAGTGACAGACGTATTGTCTTTTTCCAATGATTTTGAAGGTCAATATTACGGGGATCAATTGGATTTACGTGAAGGCTTAATAGAAGAAGATTTTGTGATACCTGAAAACTTTCAAGATTATTTAGGTGATATTGTCATTTCATTTCCTCAAGCTTGTAGACAATCTATTGAAAATCAAGTTGATTTAGTGGATGAGTTGATGAAATTAGTTGCCCATGGAATCCTTCACCTGTTAGGCTTCGACCATGAAAATATTAGTGAAGAACTAGAGATGAATTCTATTACGGACACTATAATTAATTTGGTGAAAAATAATGACTGAAGTTTTATATAGAAAATGGAGACCGTCGACTCTTAATGATCTTGTGGGACAAGATCATATATCCCAAACATTGAAACATTCAGTGGATTCTTCTAGATTTGCACATGCATACTTGTTTTGTGGTCCTAGAGGAACTGGCAAAACCAGTACAGCAAGAATTTTGGCTAAAGCAAT
>JBJKVF010000001.1:0-150290 GCA_045562755.1 Dehalococcoidia bacterium | reverse complement strand
AGACTTCTAATCTTTAGGTTGTGGGTTCGAGTCCCACCCGGGGTGCCATTTTCTTGATCAAATCTTAACATTTTATAGAAATAATATTTACATATTATGATTAAAAAAGCCTTAATAATAGAAGATGATAAATCAGTTTCTCAACTGATAAGATTATATTTGTCTGATTCAGGGTTTGAAGTAATTGAAAGTGATGATGGTTTAGAAGGACAAAATTATGCATTATCTAATAATGTTGACATAATAGTTTTAGACCTCAACTTACCTAATATAGACGGAATTCAAATATGCAAAAATATTAGACAAGTATCCAATGTACCAATAATAATGGTAACTGCAAGAGTAGATGAATTAGATAAATTAAAAGGCTTAGATATAGGAGCCGATGATTATGTCGAAAAACCATTCAGCCCAAGAGAATTGATCTCAAGAGTAAAAGCCGTACTCAGAAGAAGCGGGAAAGAAGATATAAAAACCAATATTTCAGAATCTAAAATAATACGTACAGAATATTTTGAGATAGATATTAATTCCCATAAAGTATTAGTAAAAAATAATCCTATAAAATTAACTCCTACTGAATTTAAAATACTAAAATTACTTATGGAAAATGAAGGAAGAATATTTTCTAGAGATCAGATAATTAATGAAGTTTTTGGATATGATTTTGATGGTTATAATAGAAATATAGATACCCACATATCAAATTTGAGAAAAAAAATTGAAAGAATATATCCTGAACAGAATAATCTAGAATCAATTTACGGAGTAGGATATAAATTTGAAAAATAATAAATTCTCATCATTGCAAATTAAATTTTCTATTAGTTTTGCTCTAGTGATATCTATAATATTACTTTCAACAAGTATTTTTTCTGCATCCAGTACGAATAAAGCTATTAGGGATATAGATAAAACTATAAAACTAAACAAATCTCTTAGAGCAGAGATAATATTAAAAGAATCATTAGAAGAATTGGCGGATTATAGAGAATTACAATATTCTGCTCAGCAAATAGCCCGGCTATATGGATGGCACGTGGTGTTAAATAACAATGAAGGATTAATTGTCGTCGATTCTAATAAAATAGCTGTAGACTCTAAAGGTAACTATCAAACATTCTTAGAAAGATTTGGGAATGGAAAAAATTTTGACACTAGTTATCCTATTGAGAATCAAAAAAAAGAAATAATTGGAAATTTATTTATAGATACTAACCCTAAAAAAAATCAAAAACCTCTATCTCTTATGGAATATAATCCTTTAGTAAGAAATGAAAACGGAATAAGTAATAAAATAAGCTCTAATATCAAAGCATCTGATGAATATTATGATGGAATTATTGATTTAGTAGACCCTCCACTCAACAATTTAAAAAATTCTTACCAAAGATCTCTAATTTTTTCGGGTATTTTTGCTGGGTTAGTTGGATTACTTTTAATCATGTATTTAACAAAAAAAATGATTCTTCCTATAAAAAATATACGTAACGCCGCAGTCCTAGTTGGAGATGGTAATTTATCACATAGAGTTCCAGAAAATAGTGTTGATGAACTAGGTGAGTTATCAAAAGTTTTTAATAATATGATAAAAGATCTTGAACAATCTAAAATAGTTCAAAAAAGATTAACAGCGGATATTGCCCACGAGCTAAGAACGCCTCTTACAAATATTATTGGCTATATCGAGGCTTATAAAGATGGGATCATAAGAGATGAAAAAGAAACTTTAAATACTATCCATGAACAAACATTGCATTTGTCAAAACTAGTTGATGATTTAAGAATCTTATCCATTGCTGACTCAAAAGAATTACTACTTAATAAAAAAACAGGTAATCTGGTTGCAACCGTAAAAAACACACATAAAGATTTTTATAATAAATTTAAAGAAAAATCTATTACATCTGTGGTGAAATCTGAAAAAAAAGAAATATTTTTAGAATTCGATGAAACAAGAATTAAGCAAATTTTATCTAATCTCATAGAGAATGCTCTAATTCACACTTCTAAAAATGGAGTAATAGATATCTCAATTAATACTTTTGATAAAAAAATAGAAATTCAAGTATCAGATAATGGAACGGGAATAAAGAAAAATGATTTAGAAAAAATATTTGATCAATTTTACAGAGCTGACATTAGCAGAGATCGTTCAACCGGAGGAACGGGATTAGGTTTATCAATAGTTAAAAAGTTAGTAGAAGCTCATGGCGGGAAAATAGATGTTAGTAGTATTGAAAATCGTGGAACTTCATTTATTATTTGTTTACCTTTATAAGTTTTTAATCTAATATATTTACATGAACAAGCCAAATATAATATTAATCAATTGCGATGACCTAGGATATGGGGACTTGGGATGCTATGGATCAAAGCTAAATGATACTCCAAATATAGATAAATTATCTGAAGAGGGAATTAAGTTCACAAACTTTTATATGGCATCACCTGTATGCTCACCTTCCAGGGCAGCAATGTTGACCGGTTGTTATCCTCCACGAATTAGCTTTGGGTCTTTTGATGATAACCGAAACGTTCTTTTTCCCGGTTCGCCTACAGGATTGAACCCCAACGAAATAACTATTGCCAACCAGGTTAAGAGTGCAGGATATAATACTAAAATTATTGGAAAATGGCATTGTGGAGACCAGAAAGAATTTCTTCCGACTAACTACGGTTTTGACAGCTACTACGGAATTCCATACTCTAACGATATGGGGCGCAGTGTAATACCTGAAGATGGCTCTGGAGGATCATTTGGACCTATTGATGAAGAAACACGTTCGCGCAGAGAAAAATTTCCTCCTTTACCATTGATCAGTGATAATGAAGTCATTCAAGAGCAACCAGATCAAGCTGGTATAACAGAAAGATATGTTGAAGAAAGTATAAAATTTATCAGAAAAAATAAAAAACAACCATTTTTTTTGTACTTAGCACATATGTATGTACATTTACCTTTATATGCACCTGAAAGATTTATAAATAATTCAAGAAACGGTAGGTATGGTGCAGCAGTAAGCGGCATTGACTGGTCTACAGCAATGATATTAGATGAACTTAAGAAACTAGATTTAGATGAAAATACTCTTATAATCTTCACAAGTGATAATGGTTCCAATACTAGAAATAATGGAAGTAACGCACCTCTTCGAGGTAAAAAACAAGAAACTTATGAGGGAGGACAAAGAGTACCTATGATAATGAAGTGGCCAAAAAAAATTCCAGCTAATTCAACCTCAGATGAACTAGTCTCATCTATTGATTTTTTTCGAACAATTTCTTCTATATTAGGTATAAACATAGATAGTAAAAATAAAATTGACAGTCTTGATTTTTCTAATGTAATGTACTCACCAATTAATTCAAAAAGTCCAAGAGAAACTTTTTTTTACTACAAACAGAATAATCTTGAGGCTGTGAGAAATAAAAAATGGAAACTTCATCAGCAAAAAGATGGTAAAAAAGTAAGTGAATTATATAACTTAGAAAATGATATTTCAGAAAAAAATAATGTTTATGAAAAATACCCTGAAATTGTTATAGAACTACAAAAATTACTTGATGAATGTGCTAAAGAACTAGGTGATGAATTTTCAGATATTCAAGGGACTGATATTCGACTTCCAGGTAAAGTTAAAAACCCTTCAACACTCACCTCATTCGATCCTAATAGTCCTTATTATGCTCCAATGTACGATATACCTGATTGGGGTTAAGTGCAAGTTTACTGAGCTGTATACCCACCATCTACAGGCATATTAATTCCAGTTATAAATGAAGATTCATCAGATGCTAAAAATAAAGCAGCGTTTGCAATTTCTCCAACCTCGCCAAGCCTTCCCATTGGATGAAGAGAAAGAAGTCTTTGATGTTCATCTGAGTCATCTGTTAGGGTTTTGGTTAAGGGAGTATATGTAAAACCAGGACATAGTGAATTAACTCTCACTCCACTTTTACCAAATGCAACAGCCATGTCTCTAGTCATCTGAACTATCCCCCCTTTTGAATGAGGGTAAGGATTAAATCCATCACTAAGACCTTGAGCATAACCAACTAAGCCTATAATAGAAGCTAGATTAATTATTGATCCACTATGATTTAATTTCATTTTCCTTATTGAATGATATGACATCATCATGCTTCCTTTTAAATTAACATCAATTACCCAGTCCCATTTTTTTTCAAAATCCCAATCTTCAGGAGCATATCTTGGTGTAACCCCAGCACTATTAACCAAAATATCTAACCTACCATATTTTTCATAGGTCTTTTCAACTAATAATTTACACTGATCATTAGAAGTTACATCAGTATTAGAAATAAAACTCTCTCCACCAGTAGAATTAATTTTTTCAGAAAGATCACTAATTAAATCATCATTTACATCAGCAAGAGATAATTTAGCACCGTGCTTTGAAAAAAGTAGAGAGCAAGCTTTGCCAATACCAGAACCTGCTCCCGTTATCAAGGCAACTTTATTATTAATACGCCCAGTCATAAATTTCTCCTCTTTTATAAATGTAAATTAAGTTTATTTTTATATACTAATTATCTTACAATACAAATATGAATAAAAAAAATCAAAATAAAAAAGAAAAAATTACTAAATCATCACATAAATTATCTGACTTAAAAATAGCTGGACTTATTAGTCGTCTATATGCTTTTATGATAGATTTGGGATTAATATTCATCATAATATATACTTTTGGTCCAATATCTGGGAATAAATTATTTCATGAAGATGCAGCAACTCAAGATATTTTAGTGCTCTTTGGATATTTTGTTATACCCACAATCATATGGGGAAGAACTCCAGGAAAATGGGTAGCAGGTATAATGGTTGTGATGAAAGATGGTAAACCTCCTGGACCAGCTTCAATACCAAGAGAAATGGTAGGTAAATTTGTTTCATATATATCATTTGGAATAGGTATAGTATGGATTATATTTGATAAGGAAAATCAAGGTTGGCATGATAAGATCGCTGGTACATATGTAGTAAAAAATGACAAGAAATCAAAATTGCCATTTTTTCTTAACTTATTCAAAAGCAAAAAGAAGTAATAAATATGAATATATCAAAAAAAGTCATTGAACAAATGGAAAATAGCTCATGGATAAGAAAAATGTTTGAGCAGGGTATAGAGATGAAGAAGACTCATGGAGAAAAAAATGTTTTTGATTTATCTTTGGGAAATCCATTTGTAAATCCTCCAGAGAAATTTTTCCGAATCTTAAATGAACTAAGTAGTTCTAATGAAAAAAATGTCCATAAATATATGCCAAATGCAGGTTTTGTTGAAGTAAGAGAACAAATAGCTAAATCAATAGCAAAAGAATCAGGTTTCCCTTTTACAGCTTCAGATATTGTGATGACAGTAGGAGCAGCAGGCGCGATTAATACGATACTTAGATCTATATTAGATTCAGAGGATGAAGTAATAATAATCTCACCTTTTTTTGCAGAATATATTTTTTATATTGAGCATCAGAATGGTAAATATATAGTGTGTGACTCCGATGAAAATTGGATGCCAAATCTAAACAATCTAGAAAAAATTATAAGTAAAAGAACTAAGGCAGTAATAATTAATTCTCCTAATAACCCAAGTGGAGTGATTTATCCAGAAAAAGTTTTAGAAAAAATGTGTGAAATCATCAAAAATGCCGAAAAAAAATTTTCATCTAATATCTTTCTCATATCAGATGAACCATATAGAAAGATAATATATTCAGATGAAAAATATCCTTTTATATATAAGCATCACGAAAGATCAATCGTAGCAACATCCCATTCAAAAGATCTAGGACTAGCTGGAGAACGAATAGGCTACATAGCAGTAAACCCAAATTATAATTATAAAACAAAACTCATTGATGCTATTATATTTTCATTGAGAACATTAGGCTTTGTTAATGCACCGGCATTAATGCAGAGAGTTGTTTCTAAACTTCAAGACGAAGTAGTGGATGTAAATATTTATCGAAAAAAAAGAAATTTACTATACAACAATCTTGTTAAAATTGGATATGATTGCATAAAACCAGATGGAGCTTTTTATCTTTTTCCTAAGTCTCCTATTCCTAATGATGAAGAATTTGTTAAAATTTTACAAAACGAACTTGTACTTGTTGTACCTGGAATAGGCTTTGGAACTAAAGGTTTTTTTAGAGCATCATATTGTGTTGATGATTGGGTAATAGAAGGATCTTTAGATGGGTTTAATCAGGTAATAAAGCAAATTAATAGTTAGTGAGATAATTATGTCTGAAAAAAAATGTTGTTCCCCAAATGATACTTCTAAAAATAATAGCTCTATAAAAAATATAAATTTTTCTGGAAAACCTAAAACCAATTCTGAAAAAATGATATTAATTGATCAAGATAATTTTCTAATGGGTACTGATTATGAGAAAGCTTTTTCTTTTGATGGTGAGGGGCCAATTAGAGAAATTAATGTTTCGAAATTTTATATAGACCAATATCCAGTAACAAACTTAGACTTTGAAAATTTTATTTCCTCAACAGGATATATCACTGAGGCTGAAAAATTTGGATGGTCTTTTGTTTTTTACCAATTAATTTCTCAAGAAACAAAAAAAAATATTTCTGAATCAGTACATGATGCTCCTTGGTGGTGGAAAGTTGATAATGCAAGTTGGAAACGTCCATATGGACCAGACTCAAATATAGAAGGAATAGAAAATCATCCTGTTGTACATATCTCATGGAATGATGTGAATGCTTATGCAAAATGGATAGGAAAAAAAATTCCAACTGAGGCTGAATGGGAGATGGCTGCACGAGGTGGACTAGTTAACAAAAATTTTCCCTGGGGAAATGAAGATAAAGAAATATATAAAAAGTGCAACATATGGAATGGAAAATTCCCTGAATTGAATTCATTAAAAGATGGTTGGCTAGGCACATCTCCAGTTGACCAGTTTGAACCTAATAACTTCAATATTTATGATACATCGGGGAACGTATGGGAATGGTGCAGTGATTGGTTTTCTACATCATTTCATCAACCTAACAAAAAAGAGACTAGAGTGAATCCTAAAGGGCCATCTACGGGCACTACTAAGACTATGAAAGGGGGGTCTTACTTATGCCACAATTCTTATTGTAATCGTTACAGAAATTCTGCTAGAACACAAAACTCTCCGGACTCTTCGACAGGAAACTTAGGTTTTAGATTATCTTATAGTGAATAATTTATTAAGTCTCTTTTAGACCAGTTCCAGTAAGTGGGATTAGAACTTTTTCATCTGAATTTATTATTTTTTCTTCCAATAATTTATTTAAACCTGCTAAAGCAGCTGAGCATGTAACTTCAACATATAAACCTTCATTTTTTGACAAATAATTTTTCCAGTAAGTCATATCTTTTTCTTTTACCTTCATAACCACACCTTTAGATTTTCTAATAGTTTCTGACATTTCAAAAATTCTTGGCGGATTAGATACTGCAATCCCGCTAGCTAAAGTTGGAAGAGCTTGATTAATATTCCACGGTAATGAGTAAAAATAGTTATAAAGCGGACTGACTGACTCGGATTGAATTCCATGGAATTTAGGTATTTTTTTTATTATACCTAGTTTATATAAAGAATTGTAAGCAGAGTACATGCCAAGTAGTAATGAACCATTTCCAACTGGCAAAACCACATGATCAAACAATAAATCCTGTTTTATTATTTCATAAGTAACATTTTTCATACCTTCACTGAAATAGGGACTTAAATTGTGAGACAAGTATAAAATATCATTATCATTTGCATATTTGATTGCTGAAATTGTAGTATCATTTCTTGAACCTTCAACAGGAAATATTTTCGCTCCATATACCTGAATTTGTTTTTTCTTAGCTTCAGATGCTATAGCAGGAACAAAAATATTAGCTTTAATATTCATAAAACTTGCATATGCTGCTAGAGATGCACCTGCATTACCAGAAGAATCCTCAATAAATTCACTTACACCAAATTTCTTAGCCACATTTAGCAAAATATTAGAACCTCTATCTTTAAATGATCCCGTTGGAGATAAAAATTCAAGTTTTGCATAAACATAATTATGATCGATTTTTTTTCCAAGATTACATAGAGGAATTATGGGTGTATTCCCATCTCCTAATGAAGTAACCTCCAAGCCGAATAAAGAATCTAGCATAGAAAATTCATCTTTAGGATGGGTTTTATACTCTACCTTTAATACAGAATCACAGTCATAACATTTCAGAGTAAAAATACTGGGCTGAAATTTCTTTTTACAATTTACACAAATTAAGCAATGTTTCATTAATAAAACTATACATCTATTTACAAGAAGAATAAATATAGTATAAATAATAATAAATATTTATAAATCGATTTAGGGAGTAACAATAATGGGAAAAACAGGAGTATCTGCGGTCTGGCATGATTCGAATGAAAGTTGGGAGTTTAGGGAATTGCCATTACCAGATCTTGAAAATGATGCTATTCAAGTAAAGGTAGAAGCAACAAGTGTTTGTGGATCGGATTTACACATTTGGAGAGGCGATGGCATGGATACAAAAAAAAATCCTAGAGATCCTTTTGTATTTGGGCATGAGATGATGGGTACTGTTGCTTCAATGGGTAGTAAAGTTACTACTGACTCACTTAGAAGGCCATTAGAAGAAGGAGATAGAATAGCTTTTTCATATTTTTTCCCTTGTGCAAAATGTTACAACTGTATAAGAGGTGAATTTGGAGCATGTAAGTTTAGGCTAGGCAGAAAACCCCTAGATGAATGGCCTGTATGCAATGGAGGATTTGCTCAATATTACTATCTACGAAGTCCTCACTATATATTCAAATTACCTGATGAAATTTCTAACGCTTCAGCGGCACCTATTAACTGTGCTCTAGCACAAGTATACGATGCACTTCATATTGGAGGTGTCATGCTGGGAGATAATATAGTAATTCAAGGAGCAGGTGGTTTAGGAGTTAATGCAACTGCAATAGCAAATGAATTAGGTGCATCAAAAATAATAGTCATAGATGGTCAAAAACCTCGATTGGATCTTGCACTACAGTGCGGTGCAACGGACATTATTGACATGAATGAATTTGACACTCCTCAATCAAGAATTGATAGAGTCATGGAACTTACAAACGGTATTGGTGCAGATAAAGTTGTAGAAGTAGTAGGTTTTCCAAATGTTGTTGAAGAAGGAGTTGATATGGTTAGAATGCGAGGTACATATCTAGAAATTGGGAATATAATGCCTGGATCAAAAGCATCATTAGATATGGCAAAATTTATTACTAATCAAATAAGATTTTATGGTATACAACATTATGATCCATGGATAATTCCTAATTCAATTGATTTCCTACTTAGAACAAAAGATAAATATCCACTAATGGATGTAATTTCTCATGAATTTCCTTTGAAAGATATTGATAAAGCTTTCAAAACTGCAGAATGGCTAGGAAATCAAGATGGAAGCAAGGTTACTAGAGCAGTAGTTACTCCAAATATATAAGGATATGAATTTGAAAAAAGTACGACTAGGTATCATAGGCGCAGGTGGGTTTGCTGAAACTCACATGCAATATTTTTCAGAAATTGAAGATGTTGAAATAGTGGCTGCCTCTAGAAAAAATAAAGAAAAATTAACAAATTTTCAAAAAAAATGGAATATTGATAGCATCTATACTGATTATTTAGAAATGATAGATAAATCTAACTTAGATGGAGTAGTAATTATTACCCCTACAGATTCTCATAAGGAAATAGCTATAAATGCAATTGATAAGGGGCTACATGTTTTATGCGAAAAACCATTAGCATTAAATGCTAATGATTGTAAAATAATGCTCAATGCTGCAGAACAAAAAGGAATTATTCACTCAACTAATTTTAACCAAAGAGGAAATACATCCTTAGGCAAAATCAAAAGATACTTAGATAACGATTTTGTTGGTAGAATTTTTCATGCAAATATATGGTGGGGAATGTCTCATCAATATGATGCAAGGCCTGAAACTTTAGCTTGGAGATTTAAGTCAAAATCTGGTGGTGGATCAGTTTATGAGCTTATTCATGTTTTTGACATGCTTAGATTTATTAATGGAGAAATTTCAAGAATAGTATCTACACTGGACACAACAACTAAAGCTAGGCCAACAGCAGACTTTCCAGAAGGAATAAATGTAGATGTACCAGATGCATCAGGTTTTTTATGTGAATGGGCTAACGGAGGTTTTGCAGTAGTTCATACCTCATTTGCATCTAGGGGAACTGATCCGGATGGAAAAACATCACCTAGAATTGAAATTTCTGGTGAAAAAGGAAAAATTGCAACGAATGGCAGATATCTGATACAGGGTGTAACAGGAGAAAATGGGCCAATAGACCAGTTAGATCCAGGGCATGAATATGCTCAACCTTATTCTCTATTTGTTGAAGCTATCAAGAAAAATAATCAAAAAATTGTTGATACCTCATTTTATGACGGTTTAAAAGCAGCCGAAATTGTTGATGCTGCCTACGAATCATTCGATAAATCAAAATGGATTGAAATATCTCATTCCTAAGTTTAAGTAATTGAAAACTATTTGGTAAATTCATATAATTATGAAAAAAGTAATTAATTTTTATGGATACACTTACCAATGAAACTAAAACACTGTCACAACTTTCATGATTTTAGAAAATTAGCAAAAAAAAAGATCCCTTCTCCAGTTTTCCACTATATTGATGGAGCTGCGGATGATGAGATGACTCATAGAAGAAATACTAGAGCATTTGATGATGTAGATTTAGTTCCTAATGTTTTAAGAGATGTATCAGAAATTGACTTATCTACTACAGTATTTGGTAAAAAATTAGATTTACCTTTTTACTGTTCCCCTACTGCTTTACAAAGACTCTTTCATTATGATGGTGAAAAAGCAGTTGGAAGAGCTGCTGCAAAATTTAATACAATGTTTAGTGTTTCAACTCTTTCTACTACTGGTATGGATATATTAAAACCAATAGATGCACCCAAACTTTTTCAATATTATTATCACAAAGACAAAGGTCTAAATGATGCTATGGTAGAAAAGGCAAAAGAGGCTAATTTTGATGTTCTGGCTCTCACAGTAGATACAATAACAGCTGGTAATCGTGAAAGAGATTTTAGAACAGGTTTTACATCACCACCTAGAATAACACTTTCAAGTGCGTTTAGTTATGTTACCAAACCAATGTGGGGAATAAATTATCTAACCAAAGGAAAATTCGAATTACCATTATTGAAAGATCATGTGACCGAACTTACTAATGTAGCTACTTCAATAGGGGATTATTTTGGTAAAATGCTAGATCAATCGATGAGCTGGAAAGATGCAGAGGAACTCAAATCAAAATGGGGTGGACAATTCGCTTTAAAAGGAGTTATGAGTGTTGAGGATGCAAAAAAAGCTGTAGATATTGGTTGTAATGGGATAATAGTTTCAAACCATGGTGGAAGGCAATTAGATGGTTCGCGTTCTCCATTTGATCATATTGCTGAAATTGTAGATGCTGTAGGCGACAAAATAGATGTAATAATGGAGGGAGGAATTCAGAGGGGGACGCACATATTGAAGGCTCTCTCTATTGGTGCTAAAGCTTGCGCTGGTGGAAGAATGTATCTTTATGCACTTGCTGCGGCTGGACAAGATGGGGTTGAAAAAGCTTTAGGCATTTATAGAGATGAGCTAGAAAGAGACATGAAATTAATGGGTTGTACAAAAATAAGTGACTTATCTAGAAAAAACTTAAGGTTTAGAAACTAATAAATTATTCAAAAAATTTTCTTATACCATTTTTGGAATATTCTTTACTAGCAGCGTGTACAGCAGATCCTTCTGAGATTTCAATTCCAAATTGAGGCAAAATATTCTCCAAAGCTTGCAAAATATATAAGACATTAGGTGGATAGCATGATTCACCCATCAGGCCAATTCTTATAACTTTACCAGCAAATTCTCCTAGCCCTCTTCCGACTTCAATTGAATATTGTTCAAGTATTTTTTTCCTTAGCTCAACATCATCAAGCCCATTTGGTAAATTAATCACTGTGAGTTGATCTAATCTATCACTTTTACTTATAGGTAAATCCAAATTTAGTGCCCTCAATCCAGTTCTAAGTGCTGATGCATTAACTCTATGTCTTTCCCATCTTTGAAATAATCCTTCATTCAAAGTTAAAGCAATAGCTTCTCTAAGCCCGTAAATCATACTAACTGGAGCTGTGTGATGAGCAATATGCTTTTCAGACCAATAATCCCAAATTAATGAAAGATCGAGATACCAAGAAGTTGGTAATGTTTTTCTATTTCTTATGAAATCTAAAGCCCTGGCTGACATTGCAACAGGGGATATCCCTGGGGGAGCAGCTAAACATTTTTGAGATCCTGAGTAGGCATAATCAATTTCCCAATCATCAAATTGAAGTTCACTCCCAGCTAAAGAGGTAACAACATCAGTCATAAATAAGGATCCAAAATCATGAGAAATTTTTGCCATTTCTTTAATAGGATTTGCAGTTCCAGTGGATGTTTCAGCATGAATACCCAAGACTAATTTAGTATCAGGATTTTTCTTTATAGTATCTAGCAAAATTTGTGGATCAAATGATTTACCCCATTCAGTTCTTATTGGAATCACATCCAAACCTAATCTCTTAGCCATAATAATTTGACGTTCACAAAAGTAACCGTATGAACAAATTATGACTTTATCTCCTCGTTCAGCTAAACTTACAAGACCAGCCTCCATCCCAGCAGAACCTGAACCTGCGACAGCAAAGGACATTTGTTTTGTCAAAAAAATCTGATTTAGCATACCAGATACTTTCTCAAGCAAGTCAAAAAAAGCTGGATCCAAGTAGCCTACAATAGGTAAAGACATAGCTCTAAGGACTCTCGGGTTGGCAGAACTTGGTCCTGGCCCCAGAATCACTCTTCTTGGCATATCTAAAGGTTCATATATATTTTTTTTATCCAAAAAATCTTTTCCTAATTTGACGTATTTATTAAGAATACTTAGAATTGATTCTAATATCATCGATTATTCACATCGTATTTAATAATTTTTTTATTTTTAGGAGAAAATATTGACTATAAAGAAAAATAACGGAAAAGTTGGAGTTATCACCGGTGCTGGTACTGGTATAGGTCAAAGTGCTGTGTTGCATCTTATTAAAGATGGATACCAAGTTGTTTTGGCTGGTAGAAGAGAGCAACCCCTCATTGACACTGTTAAAGAATCAGGTGCTGGCGAAGATAGATTTTTAGTACAAACCACAGATGTAAGCAAAGAGGAAGATGTAAAAAAATTATTTAAGGCTACTATGAAAAAATTCGGAAGAGTGGATGTCCTATTCAACAATGCAGGTATAGGTGTAAAGTCTAATACTGAAAGTCTAGCTCTAAGTGATTGGCAAAGAGTGGTAGATATAAATCTAACAGGTAGTTTTTTATGTGCTAAGGAAGCAATACAAATCATGAAAAATCAGAAGCCTATGGGTGGACGGATTATTAATAATGGTTCTATATCAGCTTACGTACCTCGACCAGATTCAGTAGCTTATACATCTACTAAGCATGCTATTTCAGGATTAACTAAACAAATTTCGCTTGATGGAAGAAAATACAATATTGCATGTAGCCAAATTGATGTTGGCAATGCTGCAACTCCAATGACAGCAACATCTGATTCTGGACAACCTCAACCAAATGGTGATATTGTTCCGGAACCAAGATTCAATGTATCTCACGTTGGTGAAAGTGTTTTACAAATATCAAATCTACCATTAGATACAAATATTCAATTTATGACTATAATGGCCACAAAAATGCCTTATGTCGGTAGAGGGTAGTTTTCTAAATTAAATTAAGGAGATAAAAATGGACTTAGGATTAAAAAACAAAATAAGCATAATTACTGGAGGAAGTGACGGAATAGGAAAAGCAGCAGCAATTTCTCTTTCTAATGAAGGAGCTAAAGTAGCAATTATTGGAAGGAATCAAAAAAAACTTGATGATGCAGTAAATGAAATTATCTCTATAACATCAGGGGAAGTTATTGGTATATCAGCAGATGTATCTAATGAAAACGATGTTAAAGAAATGGTTAATAGTGTGGTGAATAAATGGGGCGGAATAGATATTTTGATAAACAACGCTGGAACATCTTCTGCTACATCATTAGAAAATATTACTGACGAGCAGATTAAAATAGATTTTGGTATAAAAGTATATGGAGCAATATATTGTGCCAGAAACTCACTGAAATACTTAAAAAAATCAGGTTCAGGAGTAATCATTAATACAACCACCCCAGGAGGCAAAGCATCAGGTCCATCTGGTCAACCGACATCGCTGTCTAGAGCTGCTGGAATATCTTTAACAAAATCTTGGGCTGGAGAATTGGCAAATTATAATATAAGAGTTAATACAATTTGTGTAGGATTACTAAAATCTGGGCAACATAGAAATAGATGGGAAACAGCAAACAAAGAAAATCCTGAGTACACAATAGAAAATCATTGGGAAAAATTAGGTCAAAACGTACCCTTAGGTAACAGGGTAGGTGAAGCTCACGAAGCTGGAGATGTAATTTGTTTTCTTGCCTCAAATAAAGCAAGCTATGTTACTGGTACAGCCATTAATGTAGATGGCGGAACTTCACCTGTAGTTTAGATTTATTAGGATAAATAGTCTAAGGCGCTTCTTACAAATATTTCTGTTCCTATTGGAAGGCAATCTTCGTCATAATCAAATTTAGAGTTATGATGTGACTCAATACCCCTTGATTCAGCGTCTTTAAAACCTGCTCCTAAGATAAAATATGTGCCTGGAATACGATTTAGAAATTCTGCCATATCGTCTCCAACGCTTATTGGTTCTATAGTAGTTGCATTTTCCTCACCCACAACTAAACTAGAAATTCTTGCAACAGAATTAGCTACTCTTGGTTCATTCACCACAGGAGGAGCTCCATGTATTCTTTCAAAATTTATATTTGTTCTAGTAGCATCGGCAACATTTTTTGATATTCTCTTAAGTGAATCCATTATGTTTATCTGTACTTCATTCTTGTAAGATCTTATTGTGCCTTCAACAATAACAGAATCTGCAATTACATTAGGAGCAGAACCGCCATGCACTTGGCCAAAAGTTAATACTGACATCTCATTAGGAGCAATTTCGCGGCTAACAATAGTTTGGGACAAATTGATTATTTGAGATATAGTAATTATAGGATCTACTGCTATATGAGGCATAGCACCATGCCCACCTTTACCCTGTACTGTTATTCTAAATTGGTCTGCACCAGCAAAAACAGTTGAATCATTAATTCCTATCTTACCGCATGGAACTTGATTCCATAAATGAGTACCAATAACTCTATCTGCTGGGTATTTTTCGAACAATCCATCATCTATCATGGCTAAAGCACCTTGAACAATTTCCTCTGCTGGCTGGAAAACAAAAACAATATTACCACGTAACTTTGATTTTAATTTACTTAAAATTTCAGCTGCACCTAATGCCATTGTTATATGACCATCATGACCACATGCATGCATATTTCCATTTTTTGAACTAAAATCTAGGTTAGTATTTTCATCTATAGGAAGACCGTCAATATCCGCACGAATCATTAATGTTGGCCCCTCATACTCTCCTACCAATTTTCCAACCACTCCAGTCTTTCCAATACCATATTCAACTTCTAGGTCTAAATTTTCTAACCTCTTCAATATCTCTTTAGATGTTTTAAATTCTTTGAAACCTAATTCAGGAATATTATGGAAAAATCTTCTTGTTTCTTTTAAATTTGAAACTTTACTATTTATGATATCTGTTATTTCATCATTCATATTATAGTCCTTGCCTTGCCATACTTGCTTGTTTACATCTTTCAATAAATATTTTTTGAGCTGATAAAATATTTTCTTTCTTTCCTTGCCATTCATGCATTGCAGCTGACTGCAAACCTCTACCATATGAAAAGGTAATCTCCCATGGTATTTTTTTTTCTTTAGCCAGTTTATTTATATTTCTTAGATGCAAAATAGAATCTTCATCACTCATACCTCCAGACAAAAATGCAATTCCAGGAATCATAGATGGAACATTATTCATTAAGAAATCTACATTTATTTCTGCAATTTCTTCAGCAGATAATTTTTCATTGTTTTTATCACCTTGAATTATCATACTTGGCTTCAGAACAATACTTTCTAAATCTACATTTTGCTGTTCTAATTCTATAAAAACTTTTTTGAGCACTCTTTCATTAACTTCTTTTGAATTATAAATTGAATGACTGCCCTCAATAAAAACCTCAGGTTCAACAATTGGCACTATCCCTTCTTCTTGACATATAGCTGCATAACGAGCCAACGCATGTGCATTTACTGATATACAATAATCAGTAGGTAAATTTTCAGTTATCACTATTAAAGCCCGCCATTTAGCAAAAGATAAACCTATATGTTTATAATTTTTTACTCTTTTTGCTAATCCATCTAGTCCTTCTGTGATATTTTCTTTATTAGACCCTGCAAGTTTATGAAGTGATTTGTCAACTTTTATTCCTGACAATATATTTTTTGATGATAAAAGCTTTATGAATGATTGATTATTATCACTGTACTGATGAATAGTTTCATCATATAAAATAATACCGCTTATATAATTTTCTATACCCGCAGATGTAAGTAAAAGATTTCTCCATAAACGCCTATTTTCTTCACTTAGTTCAATAGATAAATTCTCAAATCTTTTTGAAATTGTTGTATTACTTTCGTCTGCTGCTAAGATACCTTTTTGTTTATTAACAAGTTTTTTTGCAATTTTTCTAAGAAACATTAATTAGCTACTCCATATTTCTTGAATAGATCTGCTAGGAGTTTAATGCCATCTCTATTTTTTTCAGGAGATTCAAAAGCAAAACATAATCTAGCATAATTATGTCCTATTTGCCCACTTCCATCAGCCTCAAAATTAGTACCAGCAATATATCCAACACCATCACTAAATACTTTATCTCGAATTGAACTTATATCGCAACCTTCAGGCATGTTTAAACCAGATATAACATCCGCCTTTCGGTTTTGACCATTTAGCCCCAAAATCAGAAAAATTTTCCAATAGAGATTCATTCATTGATTGATATTTATCTCTTAGAAGAGGATTAAAATTATCCTTGTGTGATTCTTGATTACTACGCAAGTACCCATCTATAGCCAGGGCAGCGAATTGATTAGGACCACTCCCTAATTTAAAATTTAAAGATCTTCGAATTAAGTCATTAGATCCAGTGAAATAACCTAACCTTAATCCCGGGGCAAGTAATTTAGAAAAAGATGCAACATAGATAACTATACCAGAATCATCAAGGGCTCTGAATGCTGGCTCAGCAACTGATTCATATCTTAGGTCTACATAACAATCATCTTCTAATATCGGTAAATTATATTTATGAGCAATTTTAAGAATTTGCTCTCTTCTATGCTTAGGAAGTGATGACCCTGTTGGATTTTGATGCTCGGGAATGGTATATATATACTTTGGTGATCTATCTAAGGCAATCATTTCTGAAATTTGTTGGTCTAAGGCATCTGGAATAATTCCTTCTTCATCGATTTTCATACCAACTACTTCAGCATCAAATTTTCTAAATTGATTAAGTGTTCCCATATAAACAAATTCTTCTGCTAAGACAATATCTCCAGGGTTGGTCAAAGCTTGTATTACTAAACCAATTGCTTCTCCAGAACCATTGGTCAAGACTATTTGATCTTTATCGACTATAATGCCTCTATCATTCTTCAATTTTTCGCTAGTAAATTCTCTTAGTTCTTCCGAACCCATTACATGAGGATAATAAGCCATTTGTTTATTTACTTTTTCGCTATTTGTATCCATAGCTGTTGTCAATGAATGAATTAGTCCATCCATTGGCAAGGTTTCTGGGGCTGGATATGCAACTGCAAAATCATATTTAGCATGTGAAACTACATTAATTGGAGTATCAGAAGATTTTACTGAGAAAATTTTATCGTAATTAAATTTGGTAGCCATAGTTTTAAAATCCTTTTATTTTTAGTATTAGGATAGCAAAAAATAAAATATACTCAAGATATAAAGGTAATCTTCTCCTTATTCTGTAACAAAAAGGGGTTTTAGAATACTATTATTTAGTTGTAAAATGATAATATAACTAAAAAAATATAAGCAAGGAAAATTACTTGGCAGAAAAAAAAGCACGTAAAGATGCTATGGAAGAAAATTTTAATGATATTTCAGCAGCTTTAGATGGTGAGGTAGAAAAAGTAGATTCTTTTACTAGAATTGAGTCTACCAATATTGAGGATGAAGAAATAAGCACAGAAAGTGACGCAACTGCAATAACTAGTTCTGAGCTTGATATGTGGGAGGCAGCAAGAGCAATAGATGATGCATCACTAGCCGCTCAAAATGTTATGAAAGAACTCCAAGAATCTGAGCTAACTGAAGATACTGTTAGAATGTACCTCAGAGAAATAGGTAGAGTTTCTTTGCTAACAGCTGATGATGAAGTAGTTTTAGCCAGAGCTGTCGAACTTGCAAAAAAGCTTGAAAGTATCGAAAGCTCACTTACTCAAGATGACCCAAATTCTAAAATTGAAAATATTGAAATACTTAAAAGTGTGTTTCAAGAGCTTTCTAAAACATATGAAACTGCTAGCTCAGTATGTAAATTCCTTGGAATAAAACCACCAATTAATTTAGATTTAGTAATAAAAGACGATAGGATCAGAAGTCTAATTGATAATCAAAAAAATGAAGAGTTAATTAATTATCTTTCTGATGCACTAGGAGTAAGTCCTGATGAAGCTCATAAATTAGTAGTAGATTTTTCTGTATCTACAAGATTATTATCTTCAGATACGGTTGAAATGCTAACACTAAACCCTGATATTAATAAACTAGAAGAGGAAATTCAAAGTCCTAAATTTATCGAAAATTTACAACCTATTGTTGGCGTACTGAATGCTCACATCATAAGGGTTAGAGAGGAGGGGGAAAAAGCGCGAGAACATCTAGGAGAAGCAAACCTAAGACTTGTAGTCAGTGTCGCAAAAAAACATCTAAGCAGAGGATTATCAATGCTTGATTTAATTCAAGAAGGTAATATAGGTTTGATGAGAGCAATTGAAAAATTTGACTTTAGAAAAGGATTTAAATTTAGTACATATGCAACATGGTGGATAAGACAAGGAATAACCAGAGCTATCGCTGATCAAGCAAGAACAATTAGGATTCCTGTTCACGTAGTTGAAACCCTAAATAAAATAATGAGGGCTCGAAGGGAATTAAGTCAACAATTAAACAGAGAACCTTCAATTGAAGAACTTTCAGAAAAAGTAGAACTTCCTATTGAAAGAGTGTCTGAAATATTACAAATGTCTCAAGATCCTGTTTCACTTGAAACTCCCATTGGAGAAGATGCAGAAAATGAACTTGGAGATATTATTCAAGATAATACAGCTCCTGCTCCAGCTGATATAGCTGCACAATCTTCTATGCGACAACAAGTTGATGAAGTATTAGGTAGCTTACAAGATAGAGAAAGAAAAGTTTTAGAACTAAGATTTGGATTATTTGATGGAAGGCCAAGAACTTTAGAGGAAATAGGTGGAGAACTAAACTTAACCCGTGAAAGAATAAGGCAGATTGAAAGAAAAGCACTTGGAAGATTAAGACAAGACACAAATGTTGGTGAACTTAGAGAATTATTAGCCTAAATTTTTGAAAATTTCGTCAGTCTTTGACCAGATTCTTTTTCACCAATTTCTGCTACATATATATCACCGTTATCATCCACCCACATACCATGAGCGCTTTGACAGGCAGCATCATTTCCGCGCCATCTAGTAATTATTTCTCCATCTGAGCTTAAAAATTGTTATCCCATTTTTATTCTCTCCTCCACCCTGCTCTAAAACATAAACTACATCAGAATTTTTCGAGAAAAATATGTCTCCTGGCCCAGCAAAACCATCCCAAGATTTAATATATTCCCCATCTGGGCTAAATATTTGAATTCTATTATTTTCTCTATCACAAACATATACTAAGTCGTTTTTATCTACTCCAACCTTGTGAAGAATAGCAAATCGTCCCTCTTTTGTACCCGCACTTCCCCAAGAAATTTCTAGTTCACCTTTACTTGAAAATCTATGCATTCTACGATTTGCATAGCCATCAGAAATAAATATTTTCTTATTACTATTAATAGCTATCCCTGTTGGCATATTGAAAGGTGAACCTTGAGTATCATTAGTTGTAACAGTAATGTTAGCGTACCCGAAAGTTCCTAAACTGAGTAAAATATCACCATTTTCATTATGTTTTGTTACTAAGTGTGTTTGATGATCAGCTAGCCATATACTATCATCAGAATCTATATACATACCGTGCGGGACTCTAAATTCATTGTTATCTAATCCTAAATTACCCCACGACCCAATAAATTCCCCATTTTTTTCCCAACAAGTAATAGGGTGTTTAGACCTAGAGAACAACCATACTCTAGACTTAGAATCTAGAGCAACATCAGCAATTTGACCCAATTCCCAAAATTTTGGTTTATACCTTAGCCAATTCTGATCAACTTCATACTTGTATTTACCTTCACCAACTTGTGTCATATATTTTCCTTTATAAACTCTTTATCATATTCCATTTTCTGAAACTTATTGGTTCTCTACCATTATTTAAGTCTATGTCATCTCTTTTAGACCAATTAGTATACGATACTTCAGCAACATATACAGAACCTTTACTATCTACAGTTATTCCATGAGGAGAAATAAATTGGTCAGCACCTTCACCTTCTTGCTCATCACCAAAAGAAGTGATTAAATGAAAATCATAATCTAAAACCTTAACCGATAAACCTAAATTAGGCACCCCAACTTGGGTATTTGCACCGGTTCCAGCTTCAGCAATCAATAAATAATTATCTTTGTATGAGGTTATTGCTTGAGGTCTATGCATATGAAATTGTGAAATAAATTCCCCATCAAGTGAAAAAACTTGTAGCCTAAAGTTTTCGCGATCACACATAACAACCTTGTCACTACCTAACATAGTTATATTATGAGGAAGGGAAAATTGACCTTCTTCAGTACCTGGTTCTCCCCATGACAATATATGCTTACCATGTTTATCAAACTTATGAATTCTTGAATTTCCATATCCATCAGTCACAAATAAATCTCCGTTACTAGGATTAATTGCTATGTCAGTAGGCCTATTAAAATAACCTCCAGATTGCCATCCACAAGGTTCACCTTTTTGACCGATTGTAAAAATTACTTCACCATTTTTCGAACGTTTTTGTACAAAATGACCAAGATCATCTACAAGGTACAGATTATCTTCAGAATCTATCTCTATACCATGCGGCCTAATAAATTCTCCTTCGCCCATAGTTTTTAAAAAGTTTCCCTCTTTATCAAAAATTATTAATGGGTGATCTCCCCTATTGAAAACATAAACATTATCTTCCGAATCAACTGAAACTGATGTCGCTTCCTTAAAAAATATAGGATGTGGTAATTTAGCCCAAAATGCTTCTGGAGAGAAGTATGATTCTTTATTTATCATAATATTCTTTCTTATTTTTACTCATATTATTTTTTTTATTCTTTATCTAAGGATTCTAATTCATTCCAAATTTTCTTGGCATATTTCAAAGATTTAAAATCACTATGCCATTGATCACCATTCCAAGCTCCCTCTATAGTCATATAACCTGAATAATTAGCATCATAGAGTGATGATATAGCATATCTATAGTCAATTTCACCATCCGGTAATGGAACCCTGATAAATACTGAACGATTATTTTCAGGATGATAAACTGTTAAGAGATTTTTACAGTGCCAATATTTTGAAATTGATGCCATTGAATCTATAGCATTTTCAAATGTTTCTTCCGGAACATCATAGTTCCAGAGTATATTACCCAAGTCAGGATTTATTCCAAAGTTTTCTTTATCAACTTTATTGTGTAATAAAATAGCAGACCATGAGTTATCAACAGGAGAATTTTGGTGGACTTCTGCAGTAATTATAATTTTTTTGTCATTAGCAAAATCACAAGCTTCTTTGTATACTTTTGCTATTTCATCATAGATATATAACATTGAATCTTTAGATGAATCTTGAGAAATATTCCATCCTTTTTCACTTCCTGGTACAGATCCAGGAGGATAACCAGGTAATCTTGCGGGTGCACTTAATGCACCATTTACAATTTCTGCACCTATAATTTCAGCTGTTTCAATTCCATTAAATAATCTTTCTATATTCTTTGGCCCATGTTTAGCATCATGCAGAGTACCACCTGCTCTTATACATCCAATAACCAGACCAAAATCATTTATCCTTTTAGAAAAATCCAATAAATCATTTTTATTACTAAAGTGATCAAAAGTTTCTAATCCAATTTCTAAAGCATCAAAACCCAATTCTTTAGTTTTTAATAAAAAAGCATCAGAAAAATTTTCTGGTTTCAAATCAGTATAAGGATAAGAAATTGGAAAAATTGTATGTCTACGATTCGCATAACAAAATCTCATGATAATTCCCCTTATATATATTAGATTTACATTGGATACTACTTTAATTTTTCACGTAAGTAAAATAAAATTCATATTAATAATCAAGTTTTTATAATGAACAGCAACACTAAGAATCTAATATATGTATCAATTGGAACATGCTGTTTTTGGTTATCACTATATTTATATGTTCCAATACTTCCAATACATTCTACTGAACTTGGAGCAAATTTAAAAGTAACTGGCTTCATTATTGCTTCCTATGCTTTAGGACAACTAATATTTAGAATCCCAATTGGAATTTTATCAGACATTTTCAGTAGAAAGTTATTCACAATAATTTCATTTACCTTATGTAGTTTAGGTGCTTTAATTTTGGGTTTATCAGAAAATCCTAATCAATTACTATTGGGTAGATCTATAACTGGTATAGCTGCTGCAGGCTGGGTATCGCTCACGGTACTTTTTTCTACATTTTTCCCAGAAGATAAAACTCAAAAAAGTGTAACTATTTTGATGATTATTAATACTGTGTGTGTAGTTTTAGCAACATTTTCTGGAGGTATTTTAGCTGAATATTATGATAATTCTATAACCTTTCATATTAGTTTCATAATTGGAATAATAGGAATAATATTCTTATTATTTTCAAAAGAGCCAACTTTTGAAAAAAGTTCTAAAAATTATTTTTTGTCTATAAAAAAAATAGTTCTAAATAAAACAATACTTCGTATTTCAATAATTGCAATAACATTACAGTTTATAGTTTTTGGTATAAATTTTGCTTTTTTACCTATATATGTAGAAAAATTAGGTGCGTCGAAGTCAGAAGTCGGTTTTCTAACTTCAACGGGTATGTTAGCAACAGTGTTTGGTACACTTATATCTTTTTATCTTCAGAAGAAAATCAATCCTTCAGTATGCTTATTTATTGCTTCTATTATGATAGCTACATCTCTAATTATTTTCTCAATAAGCGAAAATTTAGTAATAATTTTCTTAGTAAATATACTTAATGGATTTGGTAGAGGTCTTATGAATACAATTCTTATAAGCCTAACTCTTATACATGCTGATAAAAACCTTAAGGCAACTACTCAAGGGGTTTACCAAGCTTTGTATTCATTAGGTATGTTGTTAGGACCAGCAATATCAGGAGTTTTAGCACAAAAATACACACTAGATCATGTATTTATATTATCAACAATTATCATAGCTTTTGGAGGTATATTATCAATAATAAAACCATTTAAAGAAAAAAAATGATTTATAATCATAAAAAATAAAATAATATTTTTTTGGAGAAAAAATTGGTTGATAATATGCGTTTTGAAAAAGATTCAATGGGAGAATTAGAGGTACCATCTAAGGCTTATTATGGGGGAAATACCAGAAGAGCTGAATTAAATTTCCCTATAAGTAACCTAAGATTAGGTAGATCATTTATAAAAGCAATTGCTCAAGTAAAGCTATCTGCCGCAATTATAAATAAAGAACTAGGAACTATTCAAAATCATATTGCTGATGCAATAATAGATGCTGCAAAAAAAGTTATCGATGGTTATTATGATGATCAATTTGTTGTTGATGTATTTCAGACAGGATCAGGTACTTCAACAAATATGAATGCAAATGAAGTAATTTCAAATATAGCTATTGAATCATTAGGAGGAATACTTGGCTCAAGAGACCCAATACATCCAAATGATCATGTAAATAAAGGCCAATCATCAAATGATGTCATCCCAACAACTATTCATGTTGCAGCAGCAGTATCTATAAATGAAAAACTAATTCCTAGTTTAGAAATTTTAGAAAAATCTTTAGACAAAAAATCTAAGGAATTTTGGGAAATAGTAAAAACCGGTAGGACTCACCTGCAAGATGCAACACCAATAAGATTAGGCCAAGAATTTGTAGGTTATGCAGGTCAAACTAAATTAGCAATATCAAGAGCAAAAAAAGCATTAGATGAGCTAAGAGTTTTAGCATTAGGTGGAACTGCTGTTGGAACAGGAATAGGTATGCATCCAAAATTTAGTAAAGGAGTTATTCAAGAACTTGCCAAAATGACTAAAATTGATTTTGTAGAAACTGATAATCATTTTCAATCTCAAAGTACAATAGATGCGATTGTATCAGCATCTGGTGAAATAAAATCTATTGCGGTAAGTATGATGAAAATCGCTAATGATATAAGATGGTTGGGTTCGGGACCAAGAGCTGGAATTGGAGAAATTTCACTACCAGAAGTACAACCAGGATCCTCTATAATGCCTGGAAAGGTTAATCCTGTAATAGCCGAATCTGTAGCAATGGTTTGTGCACAAGTTATTGGTAATGATTCAACTGTAACTATTGCAGGTCAATCAGGAAATTTTGAATTAAATGTTATGATGCCTGTTGCTGCTCACAATTTACTTGAAAGCATAGATCTGCTGTCTTCATCTTCAACTAATTTTGCTGAACAATGCATTGATGGACTTGAAGCTACTAATAAAGGTCCAAATATGGTAATGCAAGGTTTGGCTATTTGTACTGCATTGGCACCAATAATAGGTTATGATTTAGCTGCAAAAATTGCACATATAGCATCAGAAACTGGCAAAACAATAAAAGAAGTAACAATTATAGAAACAGATCTTCATGAGGATGAAATCGATAGAATCTTAGAGCCTTTATCAATGACTGAACCAATGGAATAAAATTTATGGATAATATTGAAACAAAAATTGAAAAATTAGGAATTATTTTAGACAATCCTGCTAATCCAGTAGCTAATTTTGTTCCAGCAGTAACTTCAGGTAAACTTATCTTTTTATCTGGTCAAGGCCCAATGAAAAATGATGGTTCATATATGAAGGGAAAACTCGGTAAAGATTTGAGCATTGATGAAGGATATGAAGCAGCAAAATTAGTTTGTATACAATTGCTAGCAGCTCTTAAGAAACAAATAGGCGACTTAAACAAAGTTAAGAAAATAGTTAAAGTTCTAGGATTAGTAAATGCCGATTTAGAATTTGAAAATCATCCAAATGTTATAAATGGCTGTTCTGACTTGTTAGTAGAAATTTTTGGTGATCGTGGTAAGCATGCTAGGTCAGCAATAGGTGTGGGAAGTCTCCCTTTCCAAATACCAGTTGAGATTGAAATGATAGTAGAAATAAAATAATTTTAACTTTACTAATATTGAAAGAATAATTTGTCAAAAAATGAAAATTTAAAATCAACATTAATAACATTAGCTTGGTCTGTTTATATACCATCTTTTTTATTATCTGTAGCGCAGGGCATGATAATACCAATATTACCAGGCTTTGCATCAGAAGAGATGGCAGCTACAACATTTATGATTGGATTGATTGTCTCAGCTAAAGCAATTGGGATGCTGATATTTGATATTCCCTCAGGAATAATTTTATCGAGATATGGAATGAGCAAAACAATGATGCTTGGAGTAATATTATTTGCCCTATCGTCTTTATTTGCTTCAGTAGCTCAGTCAACCACTTTCTTATTTTTCGCCAGAGTTATTGCAGGAATAAGTTTTTCTTTATGGATGATTTCAAGACACTCCTATATAGCAATAGCTGTACCAATTGAAATTAGAGGTCGAGCTATTTCTATATTCGGTGGATTTGGGAGAGTTGCAACTATACTTGGTCCTTTTATAGGTGGAATTATAGCTGAATTTATAGGAATTAGAGTCCCTTTTATTTTGCAAATATTCTTAGCAATTATGACAATGATTATTCTGATTGTAAACCATAAAAAATCTGAAAAATATAATGAAGAAATAGACAAAAAACTTTTATCACAAAATAAAAAAATACTATCTGGTTTTTCTACAGTATTAAAAAAGAATTACAAAGTTTTTATGACTGCAGGATTTGTGGCATCTGTTCTTTCTTTTTTGAGAGCAGCAAGAGAATTTTTAATCCCTTTTTGGGGAGAAGAACTAAAATTATCAAAAGATATAATCGGATACATAGTTACAGCATCATTTGCTATTGATTCTTTATTATTTCCTTTAGTTGGTTACGTAATGGATAGATGGGGAAGAAAGTTTACTGGGGTTCCAGCAATTATGACTTTATCAATAGCAATATTACTAATTCCTTTAACTCGAGATATAAATGGCTTATTATTAGTAGCAATTCTAGCAGGTTTAGGAAATGGATTATCTACTGCTTTTATCCTTACCCTGGGAGCCGATTTATCGCCAAAAGATAATAGAGGAGAATTTTTAGGTACATGGAGAATGTTCGCGGATACAGGAGCCTCTTCAGCTCCTCTTACTATTGGATATATGGGGCAAATAATTTCTCTTACTTTTGCTTCAAGCATCACTGCTATTTTTGGTTTAATTGGAACAATAATATTAATTTTTTTAGTGAAAGACACAAAAAAGAATAACAAATCCTAAACTAGACTTAATAATTTTTTCAGGCACAAAGAATCTTCATTAAAAGTCCTACCATCAATCCATTTTTTTGATTCTCCACTAATACCATCCACTGCACCAGCGGCAACTATTTTACAGAGCCAATCATAGGTTTGATTTATAGTTGGAAGTAAATTTTGTTTTTTTATTATTGATAAAGCTGCAAGTAGGCCATAAGCTCCCCAATTAGATACACTAGATATAATTAATTCTGTAGTTTTAGTAACAGAAGGTTTATCAGGTAATCCATCTATCTTTTTTATTTGATCAAAAAAATTTCCCATACCAATTTCATTACCTCCATCTCCAATACCTATAGTTTTTTTATGGAAATTAAATAAGTAGTCAATTTTAGAGTTATATTCTGAAAAATCTAAACCTTTCCAATTTCTATAAGTTCCATCTTCTAAAATACCTGCTCTTTCAATAGATATTAGAAGAGATGGGTTATAGTCACTTAACAATTTTTTTGCAAAATCTGATGACTTTTTATGACTAAGATTAGGAAAAGTTATAATATCTTTTTTTTTGAAAATAGAACTGATGACATCATAACTAAATTCATCAGTTATTATATAAACTTCATTACCTAACATCTTTAAAGAGTCACTTAGTGCTTTTGCACCTATTGGACCATCCGTTTCACCTTTCTTAGAACTTAAAATATAAAAACCAGTGGTTATAAAAATTACCCCTTGATTATTAATTACTAAATTTGATGAATTTTCAAGCCAATCATCTTGCATATGAGAATTTAGTTTAGAAATCGAACGAGTATCATCTGATAAGATAATTTCTTGTATGAGACTAAATTTTTTCATTTTTTATTATTACTATTTAAATCAGTTACAAACATATGACCAGGAGAATGAGTTATCATAAAATCAATTTTACTTGATAAGGCAATATTTTGAGGTGTTACTCCACACGCCCAAAAAACTGGAAGCATTGATTTATCATGATTTATCCAAGCATCGCCATAATCAGGATTACGTAAATCTTTTATACCAATCTTAGATGGATCTCCTATATGAACTGGAGAACCATGAGAACTAACATATTTAGAAGATATTTCAATTACCTCATCAATTCTACTTTTAGGGATCCATCTCAATGTAACAACCGTATTACCAAAGAAACTTCCTGAAGGTATTGTTTGAATATTTGTATTAAACATTGGTACAGTCTTTGCAGTAGAGTAATAAGGTAAATTAAAATTACACTTAACTAATTCGTGCTCAAAGTTAAAACTACATCCAAGTAAAAAAGTAACTAAATCATTAGTCCAATAATTTTCAATATTAATTGTTTCATCAAATAGTTTCCCTGACTTATAAATTCTATATTTTGGAACATCGAATCTGATATCAGAATTTGGAGCAGTTAATTTTGCTTCAGGATCACCTGTATCAAACACTTCAATTATGGGACACGGCTTACTATTTCTTTGGCAAAATAATAAAAAATCATATGCGTATTTCTTATGTAAAATAACAACGTTAGTTTGGAGGAAATTTTTACATTCTCCAGATGTCTGGCTAGTAAACTTACCTTTTCGTATCTTATTTCTTAATAATGCTGATTCCATGTATAATATTTTTCATTGAAAAGAATTTATACTACGTATATTATCAAAAAACAAAATAATAAGCACTGCGAGAATTAATTATGAAAATAACCAAAGTAGATCAATTTTCCCCTAGAAATAGAACTAGACTTATAAGAATTTCAACTGATACAGGCATAGAAGGCTGGGCTGAAAGTACTTTAGAGGGAAAACCTCACTCCGTTCCTGCTGCAATCAATGAATTTTCTGAATACCTGATTGGAAAAAATCCTCTTAGAATAGAACATCACTGGCAACAGATGTATCGCTCTTCTTTTTTTAGAGGAGGTGCTCATAACATGTCAGCAATTGCTGCAATAAATGCTGCATTATGGGATATATCTGGAAAACATTATGGAGTTCCTAGTTATATGCTTATGGGTGGTAATGTTAGGGATAAAATTAGAGTTTATGCTCATTGGGGGATTAGGGATTTAACTGATGAAGGACTCAATGCATCAAAAGATAGATTAGAAAAATTACAAAAGTCTGGATATACAGGATATAAAGCTGGTCCAGCAGGAACATGGAGAGCTCATGAACCTCCATCAAGAATTGACGAATTTGTAAAAGCAGCATATATGATGAGGGAATGGGTCGGTGATGATGTTGAGTTATGTTTTGATTTTCATGGAAAAATGACTCCAGGTTTAGCAGTAGAAGTCTGCAATGAAATAAAAGGTATGAGGCCTATGTTCGTTGAAGAACCAATTCCACAAGAAAATTCAGATGCTCTAAAAAGAATTCAAGAGCAAGTAAGTTTTCCTTTGGCTACAGGAGAAAGACTTCTAAGCAGATGGGAATTTAGAGAAGTAATTGAAAAGCAAGCCGTTTCGCTTCTTCAGCCTGATGTTGCTCATTGTGGAGGACCCTCAGAATTAAAACGTATAGCAAATTATGCTGAGGTATATTATCAACATATTATGCCTCATTGTGCTATTGGACCTTTAGCACTAGCAGCATGTATGCTTGTTGATGCTGTGGTACCAAATTTCTTAATACAAGAACAAGTAGATGAAGGCCTTGGGATAGGTCTATTAAAGCAACCTTGGGAAGTAAAAGACGGGCACATTGACCTATGGACAACTCCAGGCTTGGGTGTTGAGGTTGATGAGAAAGAAGCTACCAAAGAGTATGATGGTGAAGCTTATGGGTACCATAAAGAGCTAGGTGGAGAATATTATTATGAAAATGATAGTTCAGTAGCAGATTGGTAAATTAATTCATTGATGCTCCACCATTGACGTTTAAAGCTTGACCTGTAATTTCAGATGATTCGGAAGATACTAAAAAACTGACAGCATTTCCTATATCCTCAGGGGTCTGTGGTCTTCCAAGTGGCATTGTATTCTTAATTTGTTCAATAAAAATTTCATAATTTGTCATATCAGCGTAATCAGAATTAACTTCTTTATTATTTATTGCAATTGCCTCCCATATAGGTGTCCAAATTCTACCAGGACAAACTGCATTAACATTGATATTATATTGACCTAATTCGATGGCTAATAAATGCATATATTGTATAACAGCTGCTTTTGAAACTAAATAAGGATACTGAACATTTCCTCTACCTTTATCACCTATACCTCTTGGTTTTCGGCCACCGTGAGAAGAAATAATGACGATTTTCCCCTTATTTTCCTCAATAAAATGATTCTTGATAGATTCAACAGTATTCCTTACGCCCAAAAGGTTTACATCTAAAGTTAAGTCCCAATCATCATCTATGAAATCTTTTCTATTAGAAAAATCTTTTGCTCCTACCACACCTGCATTAGGTACACATATGTCTACATGCCCAAACTTTTCTATTGTTTTATGAAAAAAATCATCTAAAGTTTTCTTATCCTTAACATCAACCATTCCTCCAATAGCATTTCCGCCATTAATATTTATTGAATTTGCAAGTTCTATAGCAGCCTTTTCGTTAATATCAGATATTGCAACTGCAGATCCTTTATGTGATAAAACTTTCACTATCCCTTTTCCTATACCACTAGCTCCTCCAGTTACAATTGCTACGTTATTTTCTAATAATTTTGTCATAAATTTTATCCCAACTAATTTATTAATATGATTTATGATTAACTTATAACAGTAAATATTTATTTTCAATGTAAAATTAAATTAAAAATAAATATTTGAAATTTTTTGGAGTTAAAAATTGACCTTTAGAAATTTGCAAAGCACATCTTTGGACACATTAGTTTCATTATGCAAGAGGAGAGGATTCATATTTCAAAGCTCTGAGATATATGGGGGATTATCCAGTGTATGGGATTACGGTCCTATAGGGGCAGAATTGAAACGAAATGTAAAAAACATGTGGTGGAAAAACATGGTTACGGATCAAGAAAATATTGTTGGAATTGATGCATCAATTCTAATGCACCCAAATGTTTGGAAAGCATCAGGTCATTTAGAAAATTTCTCAGATCCTTTAGTTGAATGTTCAATAACTGGAAAAAGATATAGAGAAGATCATATTTTTATTTTTGAAATAGAAACTAAAAAAGATAATAAGTTGATATCTATTGAAGCTGGAGATATAGATGAGGCAAAAAAATTAGTTAAGGATAAAATCATTTCTGTTACCCACCTTCCAAATAGTAAGAATCAAGATCATCCTTCGCCAGATGGTGGAATTTTATCGGAACCAAAACAATTTAACCTAATGTTTAAGACATTTCTAGGAGCAATGGAAGATTCTACGTCTGAAGTATATCTAAGGCCAGAGACTGCTCAAGCAATGTTTGTTAATTTTGAAAATGTTATGACTAGTTCTAGAAAAAAAATTCCATTTGGAATAGCTCAAATTGGGAAATCTTTTCGAAATGAAATTACACCTGGAAATTTCACCTATAGGACCAGAGAATTTGAGCAAATGGAAATGGAGTTCTTTTGTGAACCTGGTTCAGATGAAAAATGGCATGAACACTGGATTCAATTCTCTTTTGACTGGTTTAGTAAGTACGGTATTAGAGATGAAAAATTAAGAATTAGACATCATGGTAAAGATGAACTTCCACATTATTCAAAAGCTTCAGCAGACATAGAATATCTTTTCCCTTGGGGATGGGGAGAGCTTGAAACTATATCAAACAGAACTGACTATGACCTTAAAGCCCACTCAAAATTAAGTGGTAAAAACCTAAGTTATTTCGATGATAATTCAAAAAAACGTTACACTCCATTTGTTGTTGAGCCAGCTATGGGAGCTGATAGATCTGCTTTAGCCTTTTTATCGGATGCTTATGATGAAGAAGGAAAAGACAAAGAAAAAAGAGTAGTATTAAGATTTCATCCTGATATTGCCCCTAACAAAGTTGCAGTTTTACCTCTGTCAAGAAACGAAAAATTGACTCCAACTGCAAGAAAAATTTATGAAAATCTTAGCACAAAATACAATACAGAATATGATGACACTCAAAGTATTGGAAAAAGATATCGTAGGCAAGACGAGATAGGAACGCCAGTCTGCATCACTGTGGATTTTGATACTGTTGAAAAAGATAATTGCGTAACAATTAGGAACAGAGATACAATGGAGCAAATTAGAGTAAATATCGATAGCATTGATACAAATGTAAATAATGTTTTAGAACAAATTTCTAAAAATTCAAGAAATTCATAAAGGAATTTAATTTGGAAATAGATTTTATAAATTTAATAGTAATTTTTATAAAATGGCTACACTCAGTTGCTGCAATGTCTTGGGTTGGGGGTAGTATATTCTTTGCATTCATTATTAGACCCGTTCAAATGAACATGAAGCAAGAATATTCTATTGTTTTTAGAAATATTTCAATAATTTATCGTGATTTAGTTGATATTTCTGTTATTGGACTAATACTAACAGGAATTTTTTTAATGTTCACCAAACTTTCAGAAAATATTACTAACGATTGGATAATAGTTTTTTCAATCAAACTATTCATTTCGATCATAATGTTTTACCTAATATGGAGGTTTAGACAAGAAGATTTTTCATATAGTTCACAAGCAAAAGGCCTTTATGGAAAATTATCTTTTTTATTGGGTTACAACGCAATAATATTTTTTGGGGTAATAATTTTTTTGCTTACTTCAATTATGAGTGAATTATAGCTTTTTGATACCTGCGCTTCCTAATTTTAATGAAATCTCTAAAAAAGATATTTGCTTTGTTGGATGAAATAATTCTTTGTCAATATCTAATAAAGGAAAAACAACAAATGGTCTTTCGTGAATTCTTGGGTGGGGAACAATGAGATTCTTACTATTAACAATCTCATCACCATACAAAAGTAAATCTAGATCAATAATTCTAGATTCATTTTTCTTAAAGCGAACTCTTCCCAATTCTTCTTCATATAACAATAATTTATCGAGTAATGAAATTGGATTATAACCATTTGAACACACTTTTATTACCTGGTTAAGATAATTTGGTTGAGGCTCATTTACATTGAAAGGTTTAGTTTCATAAATAAAACTTTTACTAATAATATTAAATGTTGTTTGAATTTTATCCAATGCAAATTTCAAATTTTCTTCTCTATTACCTAAATTACTACCTAGTCCAATATATACGAAACTCATATTTTTCTCATTTGCTTATAAAAATTAACTATTTTTTTTGTATTATTAACGTCATGAACTCTTAATATATCTGCTCCACTTAACAAAGATGAAAAATTTGAAATATAAGTACCTACATCTCTATTTTCTATAGATTCACCTGTTATTTTTTCTAAGAAAGATTTTTTTGATGTCCCAATTAGCAAAGGTTTATTTAAACGCTTTATTAATAATTCTAAATACTTAATAATATGAAATGACTGTTCTGCACTTTTCCCAAATCCAATACCTGGATCAACAATTATATTTTCATTAGGAAAATTTTTTGATATTAATACTTCAATCTTTTCTTGTAGATCTAAATAGATATCATTAATAATATCTCTAGAATGTTTCGTTTTTCTGTAATGAGACAAAATATATTTTGGATTGTATTTTAATAATGTTTCTATCATTAATTCATCTTCAAGCATAGATATATCATTAATTATCTCTGCACCAGATTCTAATGCAAACTTTGCTACTATCCCCTTTTTTGTATCAATAGAAATAGGAATTAATAATTTATTTTTTAGTTTATCTAGGACCGGAATTACTCTATTCAACTCTTGATCTACAGAAATAGACTCTGTGTCAGAGTAAATATGTTTGGGACGAGTAGACTCACCACCAATATCGATAATATCAGCTCCTTCTTCTTGCATAATTAAAGCTTTTTCAACACATAAGTCAACAAAATCTTCATTATTCTTCATCATCCCATCTCCAGAAAATGAATCGGGAGTAACATTTACTATACCCATTATATAAGGTTTTGAATCCCATATTAATTTATTATTTTCAATAATCATTTTTTAGCAAATCAACTTTTTAAGACATAAAATATTACTATAAAAGTAATATATTATAAGTGATACATATATAATGTATGAACATTAATATATATATTAATAATAATATTAATTTTAATAACTCTCAAAACAAAGGTTTGAATTTATTATGTCAAATGAAGACAAATTGCAGTCGTTAATCAATCGAAGAAAAAAAGCCGAATTAGCTGGTGGCGAAAAAAGAATTGATAGCCAGCACCAAAAAGGCAAACTCACAGCAAGAGAAAGATTAATAAAACTTTTTGATGAAAATAGTTTCAATGAAATAGATCCTTTTATCAATCATCGCTCTAAGGATTTAGGACTTGACCAAAATATTGTAGATGGAGATTCTGTCATAACTGGTTATGGAAAAATTGAAGGTAAAAAAGTATTTGCATACTCACAAGATTTCACTGTTTTAGGAGGTTCATTATCTCTGGTTGCAGGCCAAAAAATAGCAAAAGTGCTGGATTTGGCATTAAAAACTGGGTCTCCGATAATAGGAATTAATGACTCTGGTGGAGCCAGAATACAAGAAGGAATTGACTCTTTAGCAGGGTATGGTGAAATTTTTGAGAAAAATACATTAGCATCTGGTGTAATACCTCAAATATCTATAATTGCAGGTCCAGCAGCAGGTGGGGCTACGTACTCTCCTGCACTCACGGATTTTATTTTCATGGTAGATGGTATAGGACAAATGTATATTACAGGTCCAGATGTAGTAAAATCTGTAACGGGAGAAGAAATCTCACATAATGAGCTTGGTGGTGCAACTACACATGCTTCCAAAAGTGGAGTTTCCCATTTTGTAGCTAGTGATGAAAATGATTGCTTTGATCAAGTAAAGACTTTACTTTCATTCCTCCCATCAAATAACTCAGAAAAACCACAGAATAGCAAGTATTATAAAAATACAAATGAGATCAATGATCAACTAAATAATATAATTCCTAAAGAGTCAAACAAACCTTATGATGTTTTAGAAATTATTGAAAAAATTGTTGATGATAACTTTTTCTTTCAAGTACAAGAATTATTTGCTCCAAATATTATTATAGGTTTGGCTAGAATTTCTGGAAGAGTAGTAGGTATAGTTGCAAATCAAGCAAATAAACTGGCAGGTATGTTAGATATAGATGCATCAGCAAAAGCATCTAGATTTGTTAGATTTTGTGATTCATTCAATATACCTATTATTACCTTAGTTGATGTACCAGGGTTTATGCCAGGTACCCAGCAAGAATATAACGGCATAATACGTCACGGGGCAAAATTATTATATGCTTATGTTGAGGCAACTGTTCCTAAAATAAGTATAATTCTTCGAAAAGCATATGGTGGGGCATATATAGTTATGGGTTCAAAACACCTAAGAGGTGATATTAATTATGCTTGGCCATCAGCTGAAATAGCTGTTATGGGTCCTGAAGGAGCTGTTAATATAATTAATAGAAAAGAAATTTCAAATAGTGAAAATCCTGAAGATAAAAAAAATGAGCTAGTAGAAAATTATAAAAATCAATTTGCAAATCCTTATATTGCAGCAAATAGAGGCTATATTGATGATGTAATAAATCCATCTGAAACAAGACAAAAAATAATATCCTCATTGGAAATGCTAGAAAACAAGGTAGATTCTTTACCACCAAAAAAACACGGAAATATCCCATTATAAATATGACTAATCAATATCGACCAAATAATTTATCTAAGTCCGAATTTGTAGATGCAATAAAAAATATGGCAGAAGAAGTTTGGGAATTTCATGATAGATTTAAAGTTGGTTCAGGTCGTTTTATAAATTACTCTCCAACTGAAATTATTAAAATGAGAAAAAAAATATTGGATGAAGAATTTTTTGAACTTAATGAAGCTTTAGTTAATAAAGAAGATGAATTATCAGTTGCAAACGAGGTATCAGATATCCTTTTTGTAACTATGGGTCATATAGAATCTCTAGGAAAATTTGGAATTAATTCATTAGAAAATGTAACAAAAAAAAATTTCTTGAAAACTAATGAAACTCACAAACTAAGAGAAGATACTGGTAAAGTATTGCCAATCAAAGGAAAACCTCATAAGTGGGAATAGAAATTCATAAGGAGAAAAAATCATGGACTTACTAAATATTGCAAAAATTGAATCAGATGGCGGCAACCTTATGGAAAGTTTGTCAAAACTATTCTCTGATTCAGATGTTAAGCCTGATGGTTTTCCTGAGGCGATTGTATGGAAAGGTGGATTTCATGATGAAGAGATAAATCCTGTTGCTCATGCACTAACTGATGCGTATGCACTCTTAGGTACTCTTGCAGCTGTAGATATCCTAAATCTACCTTTCTACGCTGTTCCAATGTGGAGTCAATTTAGGCATGATTCTAACCTAGAAGCTTTGTCTTGGTTCGGAAATATGCCATGTACTTCTATCAAGTGGTCTACAGCTGGTGATGCGTATGTATTTGATAAAAATAGAGAAAAAGTCGTAGTTATGGGCAAGTCAGGCAATGCACCTTTGAGGACACAAGCAGGAGTGTACTGTAATGTTCGTCCTTATGGACCTATAACAGTAGTTAGAAGTATGCCTTGCCTGCCATATTCTCAAGATAAATCTAAATTTGAAGTTGACGATTCTGGAATAATTCATTCTGAAATGAATACACCTGGAGTTCAAATGGCTTATGCTAACCGTCTTTTTCTAAAATTGGTAAATGAGAAAAAAGCAATTGGAAGAATAGCAACTAAACCAACTCAAGCTATGGAAGATGGTATTAACGCAGGCTTACACTCATGGCTTTTGAAAGATACAAAATTTGAAGTTGGTAGAAGGTATGCTGTTGATCCTTATATTGAGCATAAAGATAGAATTGACAAAATTATCAAACTACTTCCAAGTGATTTTAAAGATGGAATGGAAAATTGGTCTGGAAGAATTGAACAAAATATCTCCGATACTAATTATGGTTTATTACTTTGGGATTTGATAAATAACCAAGAAACAATAATATACGCTACTGATTTGGATGGTGATAGGCTTACTGATTTACTAGCTGATGTTTCTGATCCATTAAGAGATTTTGCAGGAAAAGTAGCTAATCATATTGGAGAAAAAATAGATACAAACAATTTATGGGAAAGTATGGGATATACTACCGGTAATGGTAGAGATATGACTTCTATCATGTATAGAATGGATGGTCCGCCTATACATGAACAAACATTAGGTTCAGCTGATGCTATGTTATTAAGATTGCTCAATGGAGATGAATGGGTGAATGGAACAAAACAACCTTATGATCCTAGAATTCATTTTGTATTAATAAGAGATGCTTATATTGATGCAAATCCAGGTAACAAAAAACTACAAAAATGGTTGGACAGTCAATTAGATATTTTTGATAAAGTATATGGTGGGAATAGGCCAGGATTTATTGACGGGTATAAAAAATTAAAACAGGAAATTACACCCTGGGGAAACTAATTAATAAGGAAAAGTAAATGAAATTTAAGGTATCAGTTGTTGGAGCTGGAAATGTTGGAGCTACAACTGCACAAAGAATTTATGAGAAAGGTCATTCTGACGTAGTACTAGTTGATATTGTGGAAGATATGCCGCAGGGTAAGGCATTAGACTTACTTGAATCAGGACCAGTAATAGGCACAGATGCAAAAATTATTGGCTCAAATTCATATGACGAAACAGCTAATTCAGATGTAGTTGTAATAACTGCAGGGATAGCTAGAAAACCTGGTATGAGCAGAGATGACTTATTATTGACGAATATGAAAATAGTTGGGTCTGTTACAGAAGAAATTGCAAAAAGATCACCAAATGCTGTTCTTGTGATAGTATCTAATCCATTAGATGCAATGGTCCAACATGCTTATAAAGTCAGCGGATTTCCAAAAGAAAGAGTTGTTGGAATGGCTGGTATTTTGGATACTGCAAGATTTAGATCATTTTTAGCTGCCGAACTCAACGTTTCTGTTACAAACGTATCAGCTTATGTTCTTGGAGGTCATGGAGATTCAATGGTGCCACTAATAGGATCTACATCTGTTGGAGGGGTACCTATTTCAAATTTAATTAAAGCTGATCGTTTAGAAGAAATAGTCCAAAGAACTAGAGATGGTGGAGCTGAAATAGTCAGCCTGCTAAAGACAGGGTCTGCCTATTATGCACCTTCAGCTGCTTCAGCTCAAATGGTCGAAGCTATTTTATTAGATAAAAAAGAAATTTTGCCATGTGCCGCTTATCTTGAAGGAGAGTATGGAATTAATGGTTTATATGCTGGGGTACCAATAAAACTAGGATCTTCTGGAGTTGAAGAAATTATAGAAATTGAGCTTACTAAAGATGAGTCTATATCTCTAAAAAATTCTGCAAATGCAGTCGAAGAACTTATTGAAATTATGAAAAAAAATGCATAGGTTAAATGGCAAAAAAGCGGTAATCACAGCAGCAGCTCAAGGTATGGGTAGAGCTATTGCAGAAGCTTTTGCTGACGAAGGAGCAAAAGTTTATGCTTCAGACATTAATAAAAAAAAACTATTCGAAATCAGCTCAAAAAATAAGATACTAACTACTATATGTGATGTTACAAATATAAATTCAATAAAAGAATTTCATGATTTTGCAGGTACACCAGATATATTATTTAATTGTGCTGGATTCGTAGCTGAGGGAACAATACTTCAAGCTACTGAAGAAGAATGGGATAAGTCATTTGATGTAAACGTAAAGTCTATGTATAGAATGATCAAGATATTTCTTCCTGCAATGATTGAAAATGGTGGGGGTTCAATAATAAACATGGCATCTTTAGCTTCAAATTTATCAGGAATTCCTAATAGAGCAATTTACACTTCTTCAAAAGCAGCAGTAATTGGACTAACAAAATCAGTTGCAAGGGATTACCTTGATAAAAAAATCAGGGTAAATGCGATTGCACCTGCAACAGTTGAGACACCTTCACTACAAGATAGAATAAATAATACTGATAACCCTATTGAAACTCGTAAAAGCTATATAGATAGGCAACCAATGGGAAGAATAGGTACTCCTGAAGAAGTAGCCTCTTTAGCTGTATATCTTGCTTCAGATGAATCATCGTATATGACTGGGCAAACAATAGTAATTGACGGTGCTATGAGCCTGTGAAATCTGTTCTTATTGCAGAAATAGCACAAGAGGTTTCAACATTTAATCCAGTAGAAACTGACTTTGAAGCATTTCAACTTCATTACGAAAATAATTTATTCGATTTTCATAATGGTAAACCTACTCAAATGGGGGGTGCAATAAAAGTACTAGAAAAAAAATTTCGGATAATACCTACCTTTGGCGCAAGAGCTACAAGTGCAGGGCCAATGAGCAAAAATTGTTGGGAAAAAATTTCATCTGAATACATAAAGTATTTAGAAAAAAATAAAAATAAGATTGATGGAATCTATCTTTCTCTTCATGGAGCTATGCAAGGAATAAGTGAAAATGATCCAGAAGGATGGATAATTGAAAAAACCAGAAGAATTTTTGGCGAATCAGTACCTATAGTTTTTTCAATGGACTTACATGGCATACTTACAAAAAAAATGATTACATATAGTGATGGTTTTACAAGTTTTCACACTTATCCTCATGTAGATTTTTTCAATACAGGGGAAAGAGCTGCAGATTTGTTAACTTATATTATAAGTGGCGCAAAACTAGATATAGCAAGGATAAAAATACCAGCATTAGTACGAGGAGATGAACTCATAACTGAAACAGGTTGCTTTGGTAATCAAATAAATAAAATAAAAAAATTAGAATTTGAAAAAAAAATAATTTCTGGTGGTTTTCATATAGGTAACCCATTCACAGATGTACCTGAATTATGCTCACAAATATATTTTATATATGATAAATTTCATAATGAAAATAAACAAATAATTAAATCTATAGCAAATGACTTTTGGAAAAATAGATCAAAAATGCAATCGAAATTAATTGAAATAGATCAAGCATATGAACAATCAAAAAAAATACAAGGAACTATAATTTTTACTGATGCCGCTGATGCACCTTCTTCAGGGGCACCTGGAGATTCAAACTATATAATAAAATTTTTACATAAAAAAAAATATAATAAAAAAGTTCTTGCTCCTATTGCCGATCCTAGTTTAGTGAAGAAAGCCATTAATAGTGGTATTGGTAGTGAATTTTATGGAAAATTAGGTGGTTATTTTGACAATCAATTTAAGCCATATGAAATGAAATTTCGAGTTAAGCTCATTTCTGATGGTGATCATATTGAGGAGAGTAGAAACGTAAAGAGAAATGCAGGCAAAACAGTAGTTTTAATTTCTGATAATTTTACAATTGTATGTACATCAAAACCTATCAGCTTATTTGATAGATCAATATTTTTTGGCAATGGTATAAATCCAAAAAGATTTGATCTAATTATTGTTAAGTCTCCACATTGTAGACCTGAGTTTTTTGATGAATGGAGTACTATAAACTTTAATATCGATGCGCCTGGAGCAACTAGTGCAAATTTACATTCTTTAGGACATACAATATGTAATAGGCCTATTTTCCCACTTGAGAAAAATACAAAATTTGATCCCAAAATTGAAGATAAAATTATATGGTGATCTGTTCGACTTTTTTAACTATATCTTTAGTTGATACTATATGTTTTTGCAATCCTAATTCTTTTTCTTTCATACCCATTGCTAATCCTATTAATTGAGGGACATGAATTATAGGTAAATCAGCTTTTTCGTTTCTTACCTGTTTCCTAGCTTTTGCTTGGTAACCATCTAAATTTAGATGGCACAAAGGACATGGAGTAACCATAGCATCAGCTCCTTTTTCTTTGGCTGTTCCAGTATGATTTGCAACCATCTTCATTGAATTTGCTTGATTTATGAATAATATAGGAAAACCACAACAAGCAGTTTTACCAGCAAAATCTGTAACATTTCCACCAACAGCTTCAATTAGCTCTTCAACAGATGTTTCCCTAGTAGGATTTTCCTTGAAACCTAAAGCATCTGAAGGTCTGACCATGTAGCAACCGTAGAATGGAGCCATATTCATTCCCGTTAATTCTTTAGTGAAAGTAGATTTTAATTTTTCTAACCCAATATCTTCAATAATTACCCACAAAAGATGTTTAATATCTGTAGTACCTTTGTACTCTAAATTTTCTTCTGATAATATTTCGTTAATTTCTTTAAGATATTCTGGATCTTTCTTGACTCTATAATTAGCTTGACTCATAACACCTTGGCAGGTTGAGCACAAAACTAATATTGGTAAGCCCATATTTTCTGCCATAGCAAAAGTTCTTACATTTAATACATCGCCCATCTTTAAGTTTTTTTCTTGAAGAACTCCCGCGCCAGTACATGCAGCCTTAGTGAGTTCTTCTAATTCAATATCTAATTTTTTCATAACAGCCATAGCTGAATCATAAAGTTCTGGCGCACCACCCTTAGCAACACAGCCTGGATAAAAAGCATATTTCATTTTTCTTTTCCTTCAACTTGATCATAAAGTTTCTTAATATTTTTGTGGTCTTCAGATTTATGTGGCAAAATTGGAGGTAATTTCCCTTTCAGCATCGCCTTCATGCCAACTGGAGCTAAATCTAACAATCTTGGAATATTAGTCATTCCAGCTGAGTCTACAGCTAATCTTGTTTCATCTAATCTACCATGTTTCTTCACAGAATTATAAAATGATTCTGTATGATGATAACCTGAAGTATTTTTCTTACCTGATTGAATTGCAGACTCTCTAAGTTCCATAATTCTATCCATAGGTGAAACACCTTTAGGACATACTTCTACACATTTCATACATCTTGTACAGTCCCATATACCTCCATCCTCATCATTCAATTCTGAGAGCCTATCTGTTTTTTTAGAATCTCTAGGGTCTTCAACAAACCTCCATGCTTTTGCTAAAGCGGCTGGGCCTATAAAATTACTATCTACTTCCAAAACAGTACAATCGGAAACACAACAACCACACATTATGCAGTTCATTGCTGTCAATAAGTTTTCCATAGAATCATTAGATGCAATATATTCACCACTCTCAGGAGATTGATTGGGCTGAACATAGGGTTTTACTCTTTTTATTTGATCAAAAAAAGTATCAAGAGAAATTACTAAGTCTTTAACTACGTGTTGATTTCCCATTGGCTCAACTATGATTTGATCTCCATCAGGAGAAACTTCAACAACTCGAGTCTTGCAAACAAGCTTAGCATCCCCATTAACTTTCATTCCACATGATCCACATATTGACGCTCTGCAAGCACAGCGTAATGCTAATGAGGTATCTTCATATTCTCTTACTTCAATTAATGCATCTAATACTGTTGAATCTTTGTGAATATCAACACTATACTCTTGCCACCATGTTTTCCCCCCAGAATCTGCTGGATCAAACCTTTTAATTTTTAAGTCAACTTTCATTTAATACACCCTTTTTACTGGTTCCCATTGAGTTATTTTAACTGGTGAAGTATCAGTTCTAACGCCATTATTATTATTTTCATCTTTATAGACAAGAGTATGTTTTAGCCAATTTTCGTCATCCCTCTCAGGCATATCTGTACGAAAATGAGCCCCCCTACTCTCTTTCCTCATTAAAGCTCCATGTACAATAGCTTCAGCGTTATCAACCATAAATTCTAATTCTAAAGCAAAAAGTAAATTAGTATTAAAAATTTTGCTCTTATTTTCTACTGATATACTCGGCAGCCTAGATTTAATATTAACAAGATTTTCTAATGCACCCTCCATAGAACTTTGATCTCGCCAAACACCAATACCTTTTGTCATACCTACAGCCATATCTTCTCTTACTTTAGCAATGCTCTCACCCTTTGGCCTATCTAAGATAGATTGGAGTCTAATTTTTTCAGAATTAAGGTCTATTTCTGAATTAGAATGTGGTTCAACATTTTTTATATATTCAAGAGCATGAATCGCGGATCTTCTACCAAAAACAACTGTATCAAGTAATGAATTAGCTCCAAGTCTATTTGCACCATGAACACTAACATTAGCACATTCTCCTGCAGCATATAAACCTGGTACGTTAGTAGCACCATTATAATCTGTTTTAATACCACCCATTATATAGTGCATTCCAGGCCTAACTGGTACAGGATCTTCTGCCATACTAATGCCTAAAAATTCTTTGGAAACTTCCTCTAAATAACCTAATTTTTGCTCAATATAATCTCTTCCAAGATGTCTGAGATCTAAGTGAACATTACCATCAATGCCTCTACCTTCATCAATTTCTGTTTGCTCAGACCTAGAAACTACATCTCTTGATGCAAGCTCCATATAATCAGGAGCATATTTTTCCATAAATCTCTCTCCATTAGAATTTAGTAGATAAGCTCCTTCTCCTCTAGCTGCCTCTGAAAGTAATATTCCTGTACGTGCTAGAGTAGTTGGATGATATTGAATCATCTCCATATCCATTAGTGGTACACCTGCTCTATATGCTAAAGCTAATCCATCTCCTGTACAAATTAGAGCATTAGTTGATGGCTCAAAAACTCTACCTGAACCACCACTGGCCATAATGACTGCTTTAGCTTTTATCGTGTGAAGTTCTCCAGATTTAATATCATAAGCAACAACTCCCCTGCAAACGCCGTCTTCCATAATTAATTTTGTTACAAACCATTCTTCATATACACCTAGCCCCAATTTTACAGATTGTTCATATAACACATGCAGCATAGCAGACCCTGTAATAGCACCTACAAAAAATGTTCTTGCTACCTTTTGGCCCCCAAAAGCTCTAGTTCCTAATTTACCATCTTCTCCTCTTGAAAAAATAACACCCATTCTTTCTAGTTCAATGACAGCATCTCCAGCTTCAGATGACATAATTTCTACTGCATCTTGATCAGCCAAGAAATCACTTCCTTTTATTGTGTCATATGCATGACCTTCCCATTCATCTCCTCTATCCGTCAGTGGGGCATTAATTCCACCTTGAGCAGCATTAGAATGACTTCTAACTGGGTGAACTTTAGAAATTACAGCAACATCAACTCCGTGACGAGTTACTTCTATCCCGGCTCTTAACCCAGCAAGACCACCACCAATAATTAAAACATCATGTTCATACATTAAGTTGTTCCTAAATCTCTTTCTAATCTATGTTTTTAAGTTTCTTTTATATAAAAAAAATATAATAAGGATGCTATTGTCATTTGATCTTCAATTTCTCCCGAAATCATCATATCTTTTACATCATTTATACTTTTTCTTAATACTATTATATCCTCTCCCAGATCAGATGGTAATGGATCTGGAACTAAATTTTCAGCTAAATAAAAATAGCAACATTCGGAAGAGTATCCAGGAGCTACCCACATTTTATGAACTAATTTAATATTTTTTGCTCTAAAGCCTGTTTCTTCTCTAAGTTCTCTATTTGCAGCTAAATCGTGATCTTCATTTTTTTCAATAGTTCCTGCTGGCAATTCAATAATAGTTTTACCTATTGCAAGCCTATACTGTTCTATCAAAATGATTTTATTATCCTGAGTAATAGGTAGAATAACAACTGAACCTGGATGCTTAATAATTTCTTTATTGTATTTTTCACCTTTGTAGTTTTTAAGATTTTTTATTTGGAGAGAAAATTTTTCTCCATCATAAATTTTTTTTGAGTTAAGTATTTCAGGGTAATTATTTGGCAATTTAAATACCTTTTCTTATACCTAATTTTCTAGATAAGTCACCCCAAAATTCCGAAGGTTGTTTTTTTCTCAAAAAACTAATATATTTAGTACTCTGGTAAATCTCTATATGATCAGACTTATTTAATTCCTTATCAATAAATCCATCAGAAGAGAAATTTATACTATTATCACTGATTATTTCAATACTTATCCTAGATTCACCACTTAACACTACACCTCCAAATTGACTCATATGACTAGCAATTGGCTTAAGTATAAATTCTTTTGATAGCGGATCAAGAACAGGACCTCCTAATGCAAGATTATACCCGGTGGAACCTGTTGCTGTAGATACAATGATACCGTCGCCCCTATATGTTGCAAGATGAACACCATCTATAAATGTAGCTAGTTCAGCAACTCTTATCAAATTACCTCTTGCTACAGCAATATCATTTAATGAAATTGCTAAAACTTCATCCGTTTTCATAGACTTAACTTCAAGCATATATCGTTTTTCAAGTCTTGCGTTTCCCTCTAAATACCAAGATAAATTTCTAATAGCATCCAACTCTTCTATCTCACTCATGAACCCTACTCTTCCCATATTAATTCCTAATATGGGAATATTATATTCAGCTACCAGATGAGCCACTCTCAATATAGTACCATCACCTCCAACAGCTATCATCAATTGAGATTCTTTTATTCTTTCTTTTTCTTTTTGGATATCTTTTTCATTCATATTCCAAAAAGATTTATCAGAAGAAAAATTATTAATAATTTTTTTTGACAATTCTAATGAAGGTTCAGACAAACTATTATGTATTATGCCTATGTTTTTAAATGGAGTCATATTTTATTCTTTTTTTATATAATAATGATTATATAAAATTAATAGCCTTTTTTGACATCTCTAGCACTAAGAAAGGAATTATTCCTAATAAAAGAACTAGTATGGAACATAGCACACCCGCAAAAACTGTTCTGCTATCTCTTAGCTGAGCAACATAAGAAAGTTTATCAGTTGGTGGATCTTCAAAAACTATGAACCGTATTATTCTCAAGTAGTAAAATGCAGCAAGAACAGAATTTATAACTCCAAATAAAGCCAACCATGGATAACCAGAGTTTATTGCAAATCCAAATATTATAACTTTTGACATGAATCCAACTGTAGGAGGCATGCCAATTAGTGATAATAATCCAATAACTAAAATTACAGAATAAACAGGTGAAATTCTTATAAAACCACTAAGGCCTTGAATAGTTTCATCTTTAGTTTTTGAAATAATAATAGTTACAACTATAAATATTGACAAATTAGTAAATAAATAGCCAGCTAAATAATACATGCTACCTTGGACACCACTAAAATCTAATGACTGACTACCAGGAATAGCAGCTAAACCAATAAGAATATAGCCAGCTTGAGCGATCGTTGAATACCCTAATAACCTCTTAATATTGTTTTGATTCAATGCAAATAAATTTCCTATAGTCATAGTTATTGCAGCAAGAATAGCGAAAATCAAAGACCAATCTATCATTAAAGTTTCATTAGAAAATGCTGTGTAAAAAATCCTTATTATCACAGCAAAAGCTGAGGCTTTCGATGCTATTGATAAAAATGCAGCAACTGGAGTTGGAGCACCTTGATATACATCTGGAATCCACATCTGCCAAGGCACAATAGCCATCTTAAAACTTAAGCCAGCGATAATCAATATAATGGAAATGATAATTCCATAAAAGTGAAAAAAATTCTCACTAGATAAATCCATAGATGAAATAGAATCTTTAATTAATAGTAAATTTGTTGATCCACTTATTCCATATAAATATATAAAACCGTAAAGTAACAATGCGCTGGAAAATGCGGATAATATAAAAAATTTAATCCCCGATTCAATACCCAATTTAGTCCTATGAATAGATAAAAGTACTATGATCGGAAGAGCAGATAATTCTAAAGACACATAAATAGTTATAAGTTCCGTAGATGATACCAATAACATCATACCAACAATGGATAAAAAAAACAGAGATATAAATTCTCCAAAATAATACTTGGTTTTTTCAGCAACTAAATAGTGAAAAGTACCATAAATAGTTATTACTGAAGCTAACAAAATCAACAACTTAAAAAAAAGCGAAAATTTGTCAGTGGAAAACGTACCTAACAAACCAGCTTCTGTAGAAATTTCAAACACCCACCCAAACCATAGATTACATACCAATAAAATAGAAATTATCAAAAATACTACAGCTAAATTAATAATTTTTATAACATCGATTTTATACAAAGATAAAACCAATAGAAAAAGACCAGAAATAGATAAAAATATTTCCGGAGATAATAGTTTCATATCATTTAAATTCATCTAATAATTCCCTCGATTCCAAGATTTATAATATCAGTCAGAAACGAAGGCCAAACTCCTACTAAAAATACTGGAATAGCCAATAATAAAATTGGTAGTAAATCAAACCTTTTTACATCATGAATTTGGTTATAAACATCATCAGAAAAAATTTCATCTGGAGGCTTGACCCCAAAAAATATTCTTTGTATCATCCACAAAATATACCCCGCAGCTAATACTACTCCAAAAGCAGATACAATTGTTGCTACAGGCCAAATTTTATAAGTTGCAAGAAAAATCATTATTTCTGATACAAAACCCGATAACATAGGCAATCCTAGTGATGCAAAACCAGATATAAAAAAGAAAATTGCTATTATCGGTATCTTATGCCACAATCCACCAAGGTGTGGTATGTGCCTTGTATGAGTTCTTTCATAAGTATAACCCACCATCAAGAAAGCAAGTCCAGTTATTGTTCCGTGAGTAAACATTTGTAAAGCTGCACCATTAATACCAGCAATGGAGGTGTTTATACTTGATTGACCGATAGCTGAAACTCCCAACATTACAAAACCCATATGACTAATTGAACTAAATGCTATTAATCTTTTCATATCTGTTTGTCTTACAGTTATAATCCCACCATATACAACTGAAATTGCAGCTAAAATTGATATGTACAGCGAAACATCGTATATAGTAAATCCTTTGGTATTCTGAAAAAAACCTATATTTATCCTTATGAGGCCATAGCCTGCCATTTTTAGCAATACACCAGCAAGCATAACTGAAACAGCAGTTGGAGCATCTGTATGAGCATCTGGCAACCAACTATGCAAAGGCCATGAGGGTAATTTTATTGAAAATGCTATAAAAAATAAGAAAAAAACAAAAGAAGCTGGAATAAGTAAATTTGAATATTTAATTAATTCAGGAATTCCAACTAAGCCAAGTTCTGGTATAGATACCATCATTAAAGTACCTATGTCAGGAGACATATATATTGATAAAATACCAATCAACATCAAAGCACCACCAAAAAGTGTGAAAAGAACAAATTTCATAGCTGAATACTTTGGTCTGCCAGATCCCCATATTGAAATCAGCATATACATAGGAATTAACTCAAACTCAAAAAATATAAAAAATAGCAAAAGATCTAATGAAACAAATACACCAAAAACTGATGATATAAGTACTAGCAACCAAATATGGTACTCCTTAACTCTTTTTTCTACTCTTATTGATGCTAATGTTGATACAAAACCTAGAATACCAGTCAATAGGACAAGAGGCGCACTAAGCCCATCTACTCCAACAATATATGATGATCTTAAATATTCAAAAGGAATCCACCTTTCAAAATAATCTATCATCTGAAAACCAGATAAATCAGTATCGTAACTAAAGAATATCAATAATGAAAAAATAAAAACTATACCAGTTGTAAAATTTGCAAAATAACGTATAGTATTTTTATTTTTCAAAAAAAATAAAATTATTACAGCAGATATTGCTGGAAGGAAAATAGTAAGTGAAATAATACCATCAAACAATTAAATTAAACCTCCTGACAAATAAAATATTATTAATAAAGATAAAATACCTAAAAACATTCCGTATACATAAACCTGTGTTTGGCCATTTTGTAAAAATAAGATGCTTCTACTGAACCTGCTTACAATATTAGTGATTTGAACGTTAATATTATCTATATTTTCATCAAGCCATATCAAAAAAAATGAAAGCTTTTTATAAAATAATTTCCTAACTATTATATCTTCATAGATATAATCTAAATAATATTTATTTTTTAATATTCTGTAAATAATTCCATTACTTATATGTTTCTGCAATGATATATTTTTTTGTTTGACATAAATAAGATAAGCCAACCAAATAGCACCTAAAGCAATTACAGAGGATATCAATGCTATAATAACATCAAATTTTGGTGATCCTCCAGCCTTGTATATTTTTGCTTTATCACCTTGAAAAACATCATAATTGTCAGTTATAAAATGAGCAAAAGCATGTTTTTCAATGATAAATAAATCTATCAATGGATTAACTATAAAGCCAATAATAATTGCTAATCCTCCAAGTATTAACATCGGATAAATCATAAAATTTGGTGACTCCTCTAAATGAGACTTTACAATAGTAGGATGTACTTCTTGATTATTCTGGATTAATTCTTTTTCTTCAGCTTCTCCTCCGCCTTTCCATTCACCATGAAAAATTAAAAATATAGCTCTAAACATATAAAATGCTGTCATGAATGCCGCAATCAGTCCAAATAATAAAACAATATACCCAAGAAAATTTTCTTGATGAGCTGCATGAGCTAATATTTCATCCTTAGACCAAAAGCCTGAGAGAGGAAAAATTCCAGCTAGACTCAAACTTGAAACAATCATTGATATGTATGTAATTGGCATAATTTTTCTCATTCCACCCATAAACTTCATATTAAAAGTTCCAGAAGCACGATGAACGGATCCTGCTCCAAGAAATAAACATGCCTTAAAAAACGCATGAGTAAAAAGATGAAACAAGGCAGGAGCATAAGCACCTATACCTAAAGCTAACATCATGTAACCTAACTGACTAATTGTCGAATAAGCAAGCACCTTTTTTATATCATCAGCTAATAGTCCCATCGATGCTGCAAAAACAGATGTGATTGCACCTAATAATGCAAGAAAAATCATTACATTTGACAGGTCAAACAATGGGAAAAATCTAGCAATTAAAAATACTCCTGCCGTTACCATTGTTGCTGAATGAATTAATGCTGATACTGAAGTGGGACCTTCCATAGCATCAGGCAACCATGTGTGCAAGGGAAATTGTGCTGACTTTCCTATGGCACCTATCAGTAAACCTACAGATACTATAGTGGCAGAATAACTTGAAATTTCTCCATTAGATATTGCAGTATAAAGTGTATTAATATCGAGATAGGAAGGATTGATTGAAAATAGATATAAAATTCCAAATAAGAAACCAAAATCACCAAAGCGAGTCATTATAAATGCTTTTTTTGCTGCGTCAGCAGCTGATGGCCTATTCATCCAAAAACCTATAAGTAGATAAGATGAGACACCAACTAGTTCCCAAAAAACAAATAACTGAACTATATTTTTTGAAAGAACTAAGCCAAGCATTGAAGCAGTAAATAAAGACATATATGTATAATATCTAGTAATACTTTTATCTTTATGCATGTAAGATAATCCATAAATTTGAACAAGTAAACTTACAGATGTAATAATGACCATCATAACTATAGTTAAATTATCAAGAAGTATTCCAAATGATATGTATAAATGAGAAATGCTTATCCAATTAATAGGGTCAAATAATAATTGCTCAGAACTGGATATTATTTTTACTAATATAATTACAGATATAATGAAAGATACCAAGATAGAAAAAATTGTTGTATAACCAGCATAAATTGATGCAGGACCAAAAAATTTTCTTATAAAAAACCCATTTATAGCAAAACTTAATAAAGGGAATAAAATTACTAAATAAGATAACAACTCATAATTCATTTCATAATTTCCTTAGAATTTCGTCAGCAACATGTTCCCTGCCCTTAGGGACCAATATTCTAAATTGTGAATTTTCTGACCAATCTAAAATATTTTTGACAGGTAAAATTTTTGAAGGCAATCCTTCTCCTTCAAATAAATCTTTCCACATTTCAGCAGATATTAAATTATTTGCTTTTTTGTAGTCAACCCACAAAATTATTCCCTCATCTCTGATACGTTTTCTATTTGAATATTTTTGTTAACTCTTGAAAGAGCAAAAACAAGTGCTAAAGCGAGAGCAGCTTCAGTAGCAGCTACTGCAATAATGAAAATTCCAAACATATGGCCTGAAAGAGTATTCCTAAGTGTAGAAGCATGAATGTCTTCATTATCTGTAAGACCAAATGGCAATATGAACCTACTAAATGCTATGGCCGCTATAACTAATGAATTAAATATTAATTCTAAAGACATAATTATACTTATAAAATTTCTATTGGAAAGAACTCCATAAAGTCCAATAGAAAACAGTGCTGCAGAAAGAATAAGTAAGTTTTCCAGTATCATAAATTACCATCCTCATAAGGTTCCTTCATTATTATCAATCCGCCAACAACTCCCACCACTAGAATTAAACCAACAATTTGAAATGCTAATAGATATTCTTGAACCAAAAATGTACCAATAACTGAAGTTGAATCAATAAAAACTCCTTTATTTTCTATTTCCAGAAGCCCAGAATCGGATAGATCATTCGTAATATAAATTTGCTCACCATGTCCTAATTCGTAATATTTTTCAGATAATACTTCAATAATTTTTTCATCATTCACATTATTAATTTGCTCCCATTCAGTATTATAAATACCTATTACAAAGCTAATAAAAATTAGAACTGAAATAAAAAAACTGAATGGTCGATAAGATGATGGTTTAGCAGATTGAGATAAGCTTCTCAAAAACATAACAGCAAAAGCCATTAAAACAGAAATTGCACCAACATAGACTAAAATTTGTACCGTTCCTATAAATTCTGCATTAAGCATAAAATAAATAATAGCAATATTAAGAAAAGTTCCAGCAAGCGCTATTGAAGCTCTGAAAATGTCTCGGATGAATATTACTAATAATGATAAGCAAATTATAATTGTTGACAATATATAAAATATAACATCGATAAATAAATTATTTTCAATCATCGATCATCCACCCATTTTTCCTTAAGTTCTTTATATTCGGGCTTTTCATGACGACCTGCCTCATAATGATCATCAATATTTTCTTTGTAGGGATCAAAATTATTTTTCTCAAATTGAGGACGATAAAATGAACTTGGTGACTTTTCTGATTCAGCTAATTTTTCCTTTGTAATTATCAAGTTATCACGTACATATGTAGATTTTTCGAATTTTGTGCCCATATGTAAAGCATCATAAGGACAAGCCTCTACACATAAACCACAAAACATACATCTTCCAATGTCAATATCAAAAACTTCTAGTTTATAACTTTCACCTTCTTGAGCATCGAATCCACCAGGCACACTTACAATTTCAATGATGCCTAAAGGACAATATTTAGCACAACTTGCACAAACAGTACACCTTTCCTCAAAAAATGTGAATTCATTACCCCTAAATCTCTGAGATTGTTCCACATTAGCTGGAATCGTAACCAACCCCAAAGAAATTTTTATTGATAACTTTGGTTGAGAAAAAATCAAATTAAAAATATTAATATTTTTAATTTTTGCATATTCAAATAAACTCACTTTTCTATCTGGATATTGAACTGTGACTGGAGTTCTAAAAAAGTTTTTTAGAGTTACAATAAAACCTTTTGGGATTCCTTTACCAATCATTTATTATCCTCCTTGGTTTCTTGATGGGTGTATACAGAAGGAAGAGTCTTGAAAGAGTACGGATATGCATTCTCATTTTTTAAAGATTCAATATTTTCATAATTTTTTGTACCCAAAATCTTTGAAATACCCCATATAGAAAATATAGCTATCGGCCAATTAATTATTCCTAGTAGTATCAACTCTCTCAAACCAGGATCTGGAAAAATAAAAATAAAAATAGCTGTAATTATGATATTTATCATTGTTAGTTCAAATAGGCCTTTCCAAGCAAATTGTAATACTTGATCAATTCTTAGTCTTGGCAAAGTCATTCTAAACCAAACAATAAGAAATAAAACAAAAACTAATTTTGCTCCGAACCAAAACTCTGTTGGAATGAAGCCTGGACCTTTCCAACCCGCTAAAAATAATGTAGTAACTATTGCAGCAGTCGCTAATTCAGCCATAAATTCACCTAAAAAAAACAGTGCGAATTTCATACTTGAATAATCATTAAGATGCCCTGCTGCTAACTCCGATTCGGCCTCCGTAAGATCAAAAGGGGCTCTAGCCATCTCAGCCATTGCTGCAAGAAAAAAAACAAAGAATCCAAGTGGCTGGACTAAAATATAAGGAATTTGTTGTGATTCAACGATATCCCCAAGTGACAAAGATCCAGATAACATTATGACTCCGATCACGGCTAAACCCATAGGAATTTCATAACTTATTAGCAATGCAACAGATCTAAGAGAAGACAGTATTGCAATTCTATTTCCTGAAGACCATCCAGCTGTTAAAACTGATAATGAAGATATAGAAGTAATAGCTAGTACAAATAAAATACCAACGTTTAAATCTACAACAAATGATCCTAATCCAACTGGGATAACTGAAAAAATTATCAGTACTGGAACTACCACCATTATCGGAGCGAGATTATATAGTAATCTATCAGCATCCTTAGGCAAAATATCTTCCTTAAACATAGTTTTTATAGCATCGGCTACAGGTGTCAAAATTCCATATGGCCCCCATCGATTTGGGCCAGTGCGATTTTGAAAACGACCAAACAGCCTTCTTTCTCCCCATATTAATAATATTACTCCTCCTAGTACACCATTAATAAATAAGCCGACTATGCTAATGGAAGATAATATAAATGCTAACCACTCAAAACCAGAAGGTAATAATCCAAAGCTATAACCCATTTCTAGGCAGTCATTACTATATGTAGAAATATTACAATAAATATTTCTCCATATCATATTTTCTACTAATAAATTTGACATTATCGATCAACCTCACCCATATTAAGATCTACGCTACCAAAAATTACAAACAAGTCACCAAAAAGTTCTCCTACCAGCATTTCTCTCAATAAAGTTAGATTAATTAATGATGGCGCTCTAACATGCATTCTGTAAGGAGCAATACCTCCATCACTAACAAGATAAAAGCCTAACTCTCCTTTTGATCCTTCAATAGCAGCATATGAATCTCCAGGTTCAGGTCGTATAAGTCTTGGAACATCATCAAAAGAGGGTCTAACTGGGCCAGGTTCAATATTTTTTATGCATTGAGAAATAATTTTTAGGCTTTCTCTCATTTCTTGAACCCTGATCCAGTATCTTGCATAATTATCTGAGGCAGTATGAAGTATACGTTTAAAATTTATCTCAGAATAATAATCGTAGGGATTTCTGTGGCGAAGATCCCAATCAACTCCGCTGGCCCTCAACATAGGTCCAGTTATCGAGGCATTTACCAAAGATTCTGATGATAGAACAGCAGTACCTTTTGTTCTAGAAAAAACAATCTCGTTACCAGATAAATACTCTTCAATCTCATCTATACTTTTTTCAATATCCCCTAATGAGCGATCTAATGCAGGCCAAAATACATCAGGTGCATCCATAAATACCCCGCCGGGTCGAAGATAAGAATTAGTTATTCGAGCCCCACACAACATTTCAAATAAATCAAGAATATTCTCTCTTTCCCTCATACAATATATTAGTGGAGTACCTAAAGCGCCTAAATCTTGTAAAAGAAAACCTGTTGCAACAAAATGACTAGCAATTCTTTGTAGTTCTGAGGCTATCATCCTTAGCCAAACTCCTCTGGGGGAAGGAACAATTTGACATAATTTTTCTACCGATAAAATATACGCTTGATTGTTAAGCATTGAAGATACATAATCCATTCTATCTGTCAATGTGACAATCTGTGAATAAGTTCTTTCTTCTGCTAGCTTCTCAGAACCTCTGTGTAGGTAACCAAACACAGGTTCCACATCCACAATTTCCTCACCATCAAAAGTTACCCTCATTCTGAATACCCCATGCGTAGAAGGGTGCTGAGGACCAAGATTTACAGTTACCGGCCTAGTTTCAAGAGACATTATTCATCTCCCATTGTATTTACAATTGATTGATCATAAGTAACAAAATCTTTCCTTAATGGATGACCAGGAAAGCCATCCCAAAGCATTATTCTTTTGAGATTTGGATGACCATTAAACTTGATGCCCATTAAATCCCACACTTCTCTTTCCTGATAGTCTGCCCCTCTCCATATATCAACTACGCTATCTAGTTCTGGATTATTTCTTCCAAAACCAACTTTGCATTTCAGAATGCATGATGACCTATATGATATAGAGGTGAAGTGATATACGACTTCAAAATGATCAATATAATCAACTGATGTCAAACTGTTCAACAAATCAAATTCAAAGAGTGGATCTTGATTTAGCAACTTACATACTTCATACAGATTTCCAGGGTTTACCCAGACTGATTTATCATCAAATTTTTCTATAGAATTTTTTATTTTTAATTCTATTTTTTCTGCTAGATAATCTCCTCGCCATTCTTGAATCATTCTTGACCAGCTACTTTTCCTACTAGGCTATATTTGCGAATTTTGTCATGAAGTTGCATTATTCCAAATAACAAAGCATCTGGTCTTGGAGGACATCCTGGAACATATACATCAACAGGCATTATATGATTTACGCCTGGCACAACAGAATAGCTTTGATAATAGGGACCACCAGAAGTTGCACAAACTCCCATTGATATTACCCATTTGGGTGATGACATTTGATCATAAAGCCTACGTAATGGTACTGCCATTTTCCAAGTTAGAGTACCAGCAACTATCAATAAATCTGCTTGCCTTGGTGACGCCCTAAAAGCTTCCATTCCAAATCTGGAAATATCAAATCTAGCCATAGCTGTACCTATCATTTCAAAAGAACAACATGCAAGGCCAGATTGAAGTGGAAAAACTGATGATTTTCTTGCCCAGTTAAGTAAAGAGTCAATGGAACTTACAATAATATTTCTTTTTAAATCACTTGGAACTTCCAGAACAGGATCAGGAAAAGGCTCTAAGTGAGTAGACTTCATAGAATTTACTGCTTCACCTTCATTCTGATCCATCTCACTTGTCATAGATTCAAGTATTCCTCTATCTGTAGAGTCTAAAATAGGCAAACCGTAGGCATTATTTTTCTTATTATTATCGTTCATTATAAACCCAATCTAAATTTTTCTTTCTCCAAGCATATAAATATCCAAAAGTTGCAACAATCATAAATATAATTGCTGCTAATAAAGCAACAAAGCCAAACTGTTTAGTCAGTATTCCATACTTTACAGCCCAAGGAAAAAGAAAAACAGCTTCAACATCAAAAACAACAAATAAAATTGCATAATAGTAATACTTAAAGTTAAATTTTTCTGGGCGTTCTTCAAATGGTAGCATACCACCTTCATAGGCCGTAAGTTTTACATCAGAAGGTCGTGACGGCCTAACATTTATAAATTGAGCAAAATAGCTAATAGCTAACATTCCAATAGGCACTGTGGTAGCGACTAAAGTAAAAATTATAAGAATTGCATATTGTCTAAAATATTCTTCAAACATTTATAGATAAATTTTTTTATTTCCTAATCAATAATGAGGTTATCATTACATAATACAACGTTCAACCCAAAATTCGAGCAAATTATGTAATAAGGTTACCCTTTTTCATCCTTTTAGATTATAGTTATGAAAACTAAAAAATTATTACACCTCTGGCGTCTAAACCTTTAGCTAAATCAGAATATGCTTCGTTAATATCTTCCAGAGAATATTTCCTCTTGACTAAACTGTCAATCTCTATTTTATTTGAACTATAAAGATCTAATAACTTGCTAAATGTTTCATGAGGAGCTATTGAACCATAATAGCTACCAACTAATGTTTTTTGATTTCTAACGATATCAATCATTGGAATGGAAGCGTTCATTCCAGCGGGAGCTAGTCCTATAACTACAGTAGTACCACCTTTGCGAGTAGAATTATAAGCTTGCCCGGTTGTAATACTGTGACCAAAAGTATCAAAAGCAAAATCTACACCACCAGGTATTATTTCGTTTATTTTTTCAAATGGGTCTTCATTTTTTGAATTCACAACATGAGTTGCACCAAAATTATATGCAAATTCAAGTTTGTGATCGTGTATATCAACAGCTATAATTTTGGAAGCATTCAATAATCTAGCTCCTTGCAATGCATTCAGGCCAACCCCACCGACACCAAAAACTGCAATTGACATGCCTGTTTTAATATTTGGCTGATTAATTACTCCCCCTATACCAGTAGTTACTGAACATCCTATTAAAGCAGCAACATCCATTGGGAAATCATCTGGAACTTTGAAGCATGATTGTTGAGGAATTACAATTTTTTCAGCAAAAACTCCTAGTTTTGCCATTTGATGAACTTCAATCCCTTCGTTTGTATGAAGTCTGAAAGTATCATCATATTGTTTTGTGCCTGTAACACGATTTGTATCACACATATTTGAAAAACCTTGCCTGCATGCTTGGCAAAATCCACAACTTGGAGCAAAAGTTAGTATGCAATTATCTCCCGGCTTTAAATTTGTTACACCTGGGCCAACCTCCTCAACTACCCCTGACCCCTCATGCCCTAAAACAATAGGCAAAGGCATTGGTGCCTCACCTGTCATCACATGATGATCAGAGGCACAAACACCTGCAGCTGACATTTTTACTAAGACTTCACCAGTTTTTGGCTTTGACTGTTGAAGTTCCATTATTGGCATAGGCTTATTGACCTCAACAAGAACTGCTGCTTTCATAAAAAACTCCTTAATTTAAGTTAAATTTTTAACTTTCTTGTATCACTGCAGTTGAATTAAGCATATTTGCAACTTTTGCTTTAATATCTTTTACTTCCATTATATGAGGTGACCTTCCTTGTTCTTTTTTGTCCCAGAGAACTATACCATCTACAGTAATTTTTAGAGCTCCACTATGCCCTGGAATTAAAGATATAGCTAATGAAGGCCCTGCAGCCTGAAAAAGCTCACTAACTAAACTTGCAGCTAAGTTTGCATATCCACATGGAACACAATATTCTATTTCGGCTTGCATCTTCCAATGATCTGACATAAAATTTTTCCTTTATCTTGTAATATTTAATGTTTATAATGATTATACATTTTATTTATAAAAATTTCTTTCAAATTAATGAAATTCATAAAAAACAAAAGAATCATAGATTTATGTCACAATTAGTAGAATTAAAACCTGTTTGCAGAGAAGATGTTAAACGTATAAGTAATTGGCTAAGAGATAGCGAGGTATCGGAAGCTTGGTTTGGTCGATACACATATGGAAACCCGGCACACTTAGGTTACGAACCCGAGATTATGATAACCGCCAGTCAAGCTGAATGGAACGAGGTTTTTAATGATCCTCATCATGAACCTCATAGAGATATTTTTTCTATATATAAAATTATTGGCGATAAACATATTGGAGAAGGTCAGCTATCTATAGATGAAGCTCTAGGAGATGCTCAAATATCAGTACTATTAGGTGATAAAAATGAGTGGTATAAAGGTTATGGAACTGCTTCATCATTAGCGATGCTGGAACATATTTTTATTAACTTGAAACTATATAGAGCTTGGGTGGACATACCTGAATATAATATAACAGCTAAAACTATGTTCGAGAACTTAGGTTTCATTCATGAAGGTACTCTTAGAAAAAGTCGACCTCACGGTGGAGCAAGACATAATTCTTATATATTAGGAATGCTATTTGATGAATTCAAGGAAAAATTTCCGCATGGCATAGATAATCATGTAGTTGAATGGAAAAAAAATATATAAATTGTCTAATTCAGATATTTTTCCATTGAATCTAAATACTTGTAACCCGAGCCCGTGTTAAGCAAAACAATTCTTTCATCTAAATCGATAATATTATCCTCAAGCATTTTTTTCATGGCTGCATATGTCGCACCTCCTTCAGGTGCAGGGAAAATACCCTCCTTTTTTGAGATAATCTTTACAGAGTCAATCATTTCTTCATCGCTAACTGTCAACGCATAGCCCTTACTCTCAATGATTGATCTAATCACTAGAAAATCTCCAACTGCAACTGGTACTCTCATTCCAGCAGCTAAAGTTTCAGGATTTTTAATTTCTTCGGCATATTTTTTGTTCTGATTATATGCATTTACAATTGGAGAGCACCCATCCGCTTGAACGCATATCATCCTCGGACGCTTAGAGTCAATTAGGTTCAATTTTTCCATCTCATCAAGAGCTTTCCAGATACCGACTATCCCTGTTCCGCCTCCTGTTGGGTAAATAATCACATCAGGAACAGAAAAATTCATCTGCTCAATAATTTCATACCCCATTGTTTTTTTTCCTTCAACTCTATATGGTTCTTTTAGTGTTGACAGATCAAAAAAACCTTCATTTTCAGATGCCTGAATTGATAATTTACCTGCATCATTTATATAACCATCCACAAGTTGAATATCAGCACCAAAAGCAAAGCACTCTATCTTATTAGGAATAGGTGCATCTTTTGGCATAAAAACCTTAAATTTTAGTCCTGCTGCTGCTGCATATGCTGACATTGCCCCTGCTGCATTACCAGCTGATGGAAGGCATATTTTTTTTTGACCAAGCTCAATAGCCTTTGAAACTGCTGATGATAAACCTCTAGCTTTAAATGAACCAGTAGGGTTATTACTTTCGTCTTTTATAAATAAATTTTTTAATCCAAGGATTTTACCTAGATTTTTTGCACTAACTAACGGAGTAAAACCTTCACCTAGAGTAATAATATTTTCACTATTAATGACCGGCATGACTTCCATATATCTCCACATAGAATTTACCCGTGTTTTCAAGGATTCTTTGGTAAGAGTTCTAGAAGCTTTTTCTAAATCATATCTTGCGAATAAAGGTTTATTTGTTTTTGGGCTTAGATTATAAAGATTATTATGGTCATATTTTTCTGAAGATAATGAACATTCCAAATGAGATATTGTACTAGATGTTTTTGACATATTTATCCTTTCATTTATAAATTTTTTCTTCAATAATATTTAGTAATTTTTCTACTATATTATTCATACTAATATCGGTTTTCCCTTCTAATAAAAAAGATGTAGATTGCATATTTTTAATTCCACAAGGAATAATTAAATTATATAAGTCCAGATTAGGCGTAATGTTTAATGCTACACCATGCATACTGACACCATTTGATATTCTTAATCCCAATGCACTAATTTTTTTTAGATTTTTATTGAAGTTTTGCCCTTCCTTACCACCTATCCATACACCTATTTCTTTACTAACTCTATGAGCACTAATTTCGTACTCTGCAAGAAAAGAAATGATCACCTCTTCAATTTTTCTTACAAAGTCAACAGGACCATAATTTAATTTTCTAATATTGACTATAAAATAAAGAATTAATTGTCCAGGCCCATGATAAGTTAACTGGCCACCTCTATCAGTTTTATAAACCTTAACACCCAACTCTTCTAATCTCATTTTTTGAACAAGTATCCCACTATCATCGGCGTTTTTTCCAATAGTGATTATGTTTGGATGTTGCAGGGATAATATTGTATCTCTAATATTTCCATCACATCTTTTTTTGTGTAAATCTCTTTGCAAGCGTAAAGCATCATCATATTCTATAATTCCCATATTTTGATGATCAAAAAAATTTCTTCTCTTAGGTTTCATTAATTTTTCTATTTCAATATTTTTATAAATATATTTTATTATTATTTACTTGTACTTTGTATTATATTTTTTCATGTTAGAATCATATTTAACGTACTAATACATAAAATAAAATATATAGACGAAAGAAAAATAATGTATAGAAAATTTCAACAAAAAAAAATTATTATCTTCACGGTGATTTTTTCAATGTTAATATTGATTTCTTGTACAGAAAGCACTCAAAATTCACCACAAATAGAAGAAAATATTAGTAATTTACTTCCCCCTATAGGTGATTTAGATACATCAAAAGAATACTATGCTTTATTTGACACTGACTCAGGAAAGTTTACGATAAAACTTTTTGACAACGTAGCTCCAAAAACAGTAGAAAATTTCATAAATCTTACTGAAAAAAAATTTTACAATGGAACAACTTTTCATAGAGTACTTCCAGGATTTATGGCTCAAGGGGGAGACCCAACTGGAACAGGCACTGGTGGCCCAGGATATAAGTTTGAAGATGAATTTAGCTCAACATTATCTCATAATAAACCTGGTATTTTTTCTATGGCAAATTCTGGTCCAGGTACAAATGGAAGTCAATTTTTTATAACCTTTGCACCAACTCCTCATTTGGATGGTATGCATACAATCTTTGGAGAAGTTGTTTCAGGAATAGAAAACGCAATGAATATTTCACCCAGAGATCCATTTAGCGCCTCTAAACCTGGTGATAGAATTAATAAAATAACTATTAAAAATCAACCATAGATGATTATGAAAAGTTACCTTTTCATTTATGATAGATATAAACATATTAGCAAAAAATTTGAAGGAGAATAAATGAAAGAATTAGCGCCACCTGAAGGAAATTTAGATACACAATCACAATATTTCGCAAAATTTGAAACTTCAAAAGGTAATTTTACAGCTATACTTTACCCTAATGAAGCCCCATTAACTGTAGAAAATTTTATTAATTTAGCTGAAAATAATTTTTATGATGAGACAACTTTCCATAGAGTTATAAAAGGTTTTATGGCTCAAGGTGGATGTCCAAATGGTGATGGTAGAGGTGGACCTGGATATCAATTTAAAGATGAATTTTCTTCAACTTTGCGTCATGTCGGAGAAGGTATATTGTCAATGGCTAATGCAGGACCTAATACAAATGGAAGTCAGTTTTTTATAACTTATGTTGCTACCCCTCACCTAGATGGAATGCATACAGTTTTCGGTAAAATAACTGATGGGATGAAAGTTGTTAATTCACTTAGAGAAAGAGATCCTATGCTTGATACTGATCAAGGTGACAAAATACATAAAATAACAATTGAAAAAAAATAATTCTATTCCTTAGGTAATCTTTTATGGAATTTAAATAATTTTCCTCCTACACCTATTTGGCTGCGACTAGTTAGCTTTATAATTTTGGGGGCTGGTTTACCATTGACCCGTACAGAAATATCTACCATTTTATTTGACAATCTTAATTCTACTCTATTGAGATGAAATTTAAATCCTCCCAAACTCAGCGGTATAGATTTTAATTCCGAATTACTAACAAAATCTTTAGAAATTATTTTGTTTAATAGCGTTCTTTCTAAAACATAAAAATTCACTAATACTTTATCTCGATCATCTATCAGATAACCATAAGGAGAGTTTTTCTTACGAATTATCAAAACTAATATACCAATAAAAACTCCTACAAAAATTAAAAATAATATATAAATAACTCTTATTCCGAACACCATAACTGGATATGTGACAATAGTAGCTTCAATTTCGGTAATTGGAGCAGAAATTTCAAACTCACGACCCAAATAATTATCTACCATAAATATCTCAAGCATATAATTATCAGTTTTGGGCATTTTTGCCACAACATCAAACTTCCAAGATTTTCCTGGTTCCGGCTCAGTTAGCATTACTAGATTAGCTTCATATTCATTAGAGCCGTCGGACAAATAAGCTGAAATATTCTTATAATTAGTTAAATAAGGATAATCTGATACAGTTGTAGATATACTTGCTAGATTTAATTCTTCATCCTTAGAACCTTCAACATTTGAAGTTCTAGTAATATTGATTTTCGGGAAAACCTCTGTTTGAAAAAATGAATTTGAAGTAATTTCAGAGGAAAATCCTGGCCAAGAAAGAACTAGATTAACACTATTATTGCCCTGAGCAAAAGTATCAACAACTTCAAAAGAATATATTCCATCATCTGATTTTTTATCACCAGATTGCCCCGAATCATTAAGTTTGTATGTTTTTACAGATATACCATTTGTGACAGTTGCCTCAATAATTGCATCAGATAAAATCTGAGGAGAATTATTTATATTTACTATAGCTTCGATTAAAACTGGGTCACTAATTGAAAATGGTGGTACATCAACAAATTTTATCTCTAAGGGATTTATAATTTCAGAGTAAATAATTATTTCGCCTTTTGCCCCCTGTGCTTGAATACTCCATGTACCAGGTGATGGATTTTCTATATTGAATAAAATGACATGATTTGTTTGAAAAATAGTCACATTAGACATTTCAGATAAGGCTTTTGTTCCTGAAGGAGAAAATAAAGATGCTGTAGTATCAAAATCTTCCTTAACCATCATTAATGACAATTTTTCTGAATATGGAGAAATCTCTATTGGTTGAAGTTTGGGAATATTATTTCCTACCTCAATATTCATAATTTCCTTCAAATCATATTGGTTAAAATAGCTAGCAAATTCTGCGTAACCTTCCAATATTCCTAAATCAAAAAACTTACCTGATGATGATGATGAAATTTCACTCATGAGTTCTCTTGAAGTAAGATCAGTTGAAGGTAAGGAAATAACATCTATTTCCCATTTTTCTAACGCGAATAATTCTCCAATATTTTTAAATCTTTCTCTTGTTTTTTCAGATTCTCCAGATATTCTTCCTGGAGTAATTATCATAACATTAGATCCATCACTAGCATTAAGCTTGTTGTACTCAGAATATATATCAGTTAGTGCGCCTAATTGATCTGATCTTAAATCACCTGAGTTTTCTAAATTTAAATTGTTAACTAAATTAGCTAAATAAGATTTATAAGCATCATCAAATTTGTCAAAATACTTAATATTTGAACTATTAGAATCAAAGGTTCCTAGAAAAATGTTTCCTGCGTTTGAGTCATTTTCTAAAAATTTCAATATAGTTTCTACTGCTTTTTGATCTAAATCAGATTTAATTATCTGTTCATCAACAATAATCGAGTGGTATTTAACTTGAGAAGTAGATTCCTGAGCTATAATTTTTTCTATATTGTAAAAATTAGAAAAAATTAAAACTATCAAAAATATACCTAAATAGAAAAAACGAGACATTAATTCCCTTTTATATTAAAAGTTATTTAAAAATAATATTTTAATCATATATGAATATAAGACTTTGTATTAGAACAAATATTCAACAAGATTTTATGAATTTAAATAACAAAACGTGATAATTTGTTATCACGTTTTGTATTTATCTTGATTATTGAATTATTTACTCTGATTTCGATAAATTGTGACTCCCACAGTAACTATTAATAATGCCCAGACAAGGTATAGGTAACCTACAATAGTTACTCCTAGTTCTGTATTAATGTTCCATATTGATGTAACAACTATTCCTACTAAACCAACCAAAGCGATAGCTTGAGAAAGCCTTATATTTACAATTTTAGCAGGCACTAAAGCCAATCCTAAGACAAGTACTGATAAGGAGGCAACATATACAAATGCCTGATTAACTCCAAATGCTGCAGCATGTAAGGTTCCTGCATAACCCATGTAAGTAGCAGATCCAGCAGCATTACCAGCAGCTCCAGCTGCGGCTCCCTTTTCAGCCAAATCAGTTTCTCCTAATGTAAGCCCAATGAAAACTGCGGATAAAGCTAAGCTTGCAACTGTCAAAGCTAACGCTGCATTCATACGAATTTTAGCTTCACCATCCGGGGTAATTGATGAAAGTCTTAGGACTCCACCTGTATATATAACAAATCCAAATAATATTAATATTGAATAAATTCTAATACTATCTCCATTTGCTGCTAATTTACCTAAATATGCCCCAGCATCCTGAGGGTCTGTAGGTTGAATACCAACATGAGGTTGTAATAGATTAAACAGAACTATCAAAATTGGTCCAAGAATCAACCAGACAATCCCGATATTTTCCATTTTTTTTGCTGCTGCCATAAAAATCTCCTTTATGCTAAATAATTGTTACAAAATTATAAATAAATTGTAAATATATAAAAAAAGATAGCATAAAAATTGATAAATGTATAATTTTTATATGTAATTATTCTAACTATCGGGTATATTGATATCAAAGAATTTTGTAGAAATTTCCTAAATATGAAAATAAAAAAAATAGAATCATTCAATGTTAAAGGTGAGAGTGGAAGGGTTTATTTTATAGTAAAAGTTAGTACTGATACTAAACATTATGGCTTGGGTGAAGTAGGTATAAAGGGTTGGGGATCTGCAATAATGAGTGCTATTGAACACCTCTCAGAAATACTAGTTGGTGAAGATCCTTGGGAATCTGAAAAACTTTGGCAAAAAATGTTTAGAGGTGGCTTTTTCCCAGCAGACACAGTTTATTCCTGTGCCATATCAGCTATAGATATTGCAATATGGGATATAAAAGGAAAATCTATAGATAAGCCTGTTTATAAATTATTAGGGGGCCCTGTAAGAGACAAAGTAATTAGTTATCCTCATGTGCAAGGAATGAATATCACAGATTTGTTAGATAGTGCAAAAAAACATATTGATGAAGGTTGGAAATTTCTTAGATGGCACCAATTAGAAACTGAACCTTTTGATAATAATAATAATGCAAGATTTGATCCATTAAAATCAATCCAATTATCTATAAATTCTTTTGAAGAAGTGAGAAAAAACTTTGGAGATGATATTCAGTTATGTTTTGACGTCCATACAAGATTAAACCCGTCATTATCGATCGCAATGTGTAAAGAATTAGAAAAATATAAACCTTTCTTTATTGAAGATCCATCAAGATCTGAAAATCCAGATATATACAGACTTTTAAGGAAAAAAATAAACTTACCGTTAGCTGCAGGAGAACAATGGGGTTCTAAGTGGCCTTTCAGACAAGTTATAGAAGAAGACCTCATAGATTACGCAAGAATAGACCTCTGTATCGTTGGTGGAATTACCGAAGCATTAAAAATTACACATTGGGCTGAAACTCATTACATCGACATAGTTCCGCACAATCCGCTTGGTCCAGTTAGTGCTGCTGCCTGTGTTTCTTTATGTATGGCATCCACTAATGTAGGAGTTCAAGAAATGCCTACAAGGCCTGGTTCTCTCGATAACAAATTATTTCCTAAACAGATAGAGTGGAATGAAGGATACTCATGGTGTCCTGATGTTCCTGGGTTGGGTGTAGATTTTAGCATTGAAGAAGCAGAAAGATGCGCAGTACAACCATTTAGATCAGGTGGTAATTTATATAGACCAGATGGGTCATTTACAAATTGGTAAAAGAAAGGAAAATGTAATGAAAGTTACACAAATTAGAAGTTTCCCGGTAACAGACAATGAAGGAAGATCTTATTTTATAGTAAGGGTAGATACAGACGCAGGACATCACGGACTTGGTGAAGTAGGTATTAGAAATTGGGGTAAAGCTATAAAAAATGCCATAGAGCATTTAAGTGAGTTGGTAGTTGGATCAGACCCTTGGGAGACAGAGAGATTATGGCAAATGATGTTTAGAGGGGGCTTTTTCCCTGCAGACAAGGTCTACTCATGTGCTATATCTGCTATTGATATAGCCCTATGGGATATAAAGGGCAAATCTGTAAATATGCCCGTTTATAAACTTTTGGGAGGACCAGTAAGAGATAAAGTCATTTCCTATCCTCATACTCAGGGAAATACAATAGATGAGTTAATAGAAAATTGTAAAAAAGCAGTAGATGATGGTTGGAAGTTTGTACGTTGGGGGCAACCAGAAACTGAAGGAAAATTTGAAGTATCAGCAGTTGCAGCTCCATGGAATCAACCTACAAAATTAGAACCATTAGAATCTATGAAAATTGCAATAGAAATGATGGGAAAGGTAAGACATGCTGTAGGACCTGACATACAAATGACATTTGATGTTCACACAAGACTAGATACCGCACATGTTATAGCAATGTGCAAGGAGCTTGAACAATTCAAACCATTTTTCATAGAAGACCCAATAAGATCAGAAAATCAAAATACTTATAGAATCCTTAGAGATAAAATTAATTTACCTTTGGCTGCTGGAGAGCAATGGGCTTCAAAATGGCCTTTCAGACAAGTTATAGAAGAAGATCTTATTGATTATGCAAGAATAGATCTATGTATAGTCGGAGGACTTACGGAAGCTCTAAAAATCACTCATTGGGCTGAAACCCATTATATTGATATAGTGCCTCATAATCCACTTGGACCAGTTAGTGCTGCAGCATGCGTATCTTTATGTATGGCTTCAACAAATGTAGGAGTTCAAGAAATGCCAAAAAAACCAGGTTCTTTTTCAAATGACCTATTTCCTGAACAAATTGAGTGGGAAGATGGATATTCATGGTGTCCGGATAAACCAGGCTTAGGTGTTGAATTTGATATTGAAGTTGCAGAAAAGTCTTATTCTGAACCTCATGGCTGGCCGGCATTTTATGAAAGAAATGATGGCGCATTTACTAATTGGTAGAACAGTAAGTAATGTTTTTTTTATACACACCATCATTATATGGATTTGCTAGCGCATTTATATTCTTAATTTTAGGAATTGCAGCAATTAATGAAGACTCATGGCTAAAAGCTTCAGGATGGATAATTTTAAGTTTTTCATACTCAATCAAAAATTTACCGAAATTTTTTATACTAAGATTCATTAATCTTTTTGCATTAATATTATTGATAATAGGTTTATTGATTATTTTGTATGTTTATAGTGAAGAAATTAATTTTATAAAAGATTTATTCAGCTAGTCGATCATTAATCCTCCATCAATTACTAATTGAGTTCCTGTGACATATGAAGACTCATTTGATGCTAGAAATAAAGCACCATATGCTATTTCTTTGGGATCTCCCATTCTTTTTAAAACTGCATCCTGCCCAAATTCTTTATATGCTTTTTCTGGATTCAAACCCAATGATTTTATGTGTTTATCGGTTGCTCTAGTCTTTATAGAACCTGGACATATTGAATTTACCCTTATGTTATATTCGGCTAAATCCATAGCTAAACATCTAGTTAATTGAATAACAGCACCTTTTGAAGTGTTATAAGGAACAAACTCTGGCTGGGCAATAAATGAGGATACTGAAGCTATATTAATTATTGAGCTATCATTATTTTTTTTCAAACTTTCTAAAGATTGCTTTACACAATTTGCATATCCTATTACGTTTACCCCAAGAACTTTTTCCCAATCTTTTACCTGGACATTTTCAATTTTTCCAAAAACGAATGCTGCAGCGTTATTTACCAAAATATTTATCTCTGGAATATTTTCCAAGGCATTATTTATCATATTTTTTACAGAATCCTCCCTAGAAGTATCTACTTGTAAATAAAAACTATTCCCGCCAGTAGAGTTAATAATTTCAACTGTTTCTTTACCTGCATCTTCTTCAATATCAGCAACTATTACGCTTGCCCCTTCTTGGGCAAATAGGGTTGCTATTGCCCTTCCTATACCATTACCAGCACCAGTTACTATCGCATTTTTATTTTTTAATCTCATAATTTGCTCCAAAAAAAATATATTAACTTTTGATAATTTTATAGTATAAAATTATATTTATTTATTACACAAAAAAATATGGATTTAAGAGGTACTTATGTTCAATGAAGGCTTTGGAGAAAACAAATATAAAAATGAAAAAATTCCTCCTGGACAATATTTAGAAAAATCTTTCCCTGTTTTATCTGCAGGTCCGACGATTTATATTGATAAACAATCATGGGATTTTTCTATAATGAAAGAAGAAAAAATAATTTCAAAATTTTCTTGGAATGACCTAATAGCATTCCCGCACAAACTAATAAATACTGATATACACTGTGTTACAAAATGGTCAAAATTAGACACTAATTGGATAGGTGTTTCATTTGATGAAATCTTATCAAACCTTTCGATAGAAAAGAAATATCAATATATTATGGCTTTTTCTGATGGGGGATATACTACTAACATACCAATTGATGACATTATTAATGGAAAAGGGTATTTAGTTTACAAGTATGATAACGATGATATCACTCCGGAACATGGTGGACCTGTCAGATTATTTATACCTCATTTATATTTCTGGAAATCAGCAAAATGGATACGAGGAATAAAATTACTTGAAAATGATGAACCTGGATTTTGGGAAAAATATGGGTATCATATGTATGGAGATCCTTGGAAAGAACAAAGATATCAAGGTGATTAATACTAATAAAATAGATTGGGAATTAGCTGAAATAATCAATATAAAAGCAATTTCTCCAACAGTTAAGTTATTTAGTCTTAAAACAGAAAAAAAACATTATATCGAACCAGGCCAACATTTTGATCTCAAACTTACATCTTCTTCCGGATATGAAGCCCAGAGGAGTTATTCTGTAATTACAAAAGCATGCAAAACAAATAAATTAGATTTTGCTATATCTAAAATTAATGATGGAGAAGTATCAAAATATTTACATGAAAAATTAGTAATTTCAGAAAAATTATACATTAGGGGGCCAATAGGAAAATATTTTAATATGAAAAATAATATTTCTAAATCAATAATCTTAATAGCAGCAGGAATAGGTATAACTCCATTCATTTTTTTCTTAAGGAAAAAAAAATATAAAGCTAAAGTATCTCTTATATATAGTGCAAAAAATATAAATGAATATCTCTTTAGAAATGAATTAGAAAATAAAAATATCTCTAATGAAAACTTCAACCTTATTGTTACTTTAACCAAAGAAGAAAAACAAAAGTGGAATGGATTAAGAACTAGGATCACTAGTAAAATTATCGAAAGAGAAATGAATATTCACTCTGACTTGAAAACTACCTACTTCATTTGTGGAGGAAGTAGCTTTGTGGGAAATATGAGTGGTAAATTAACTAAACTAGGTGTAAAACATGAGCAAATAAAGCTCGAAAGATTTGGACCTTAATTTAGTTTTTTGGAGGCTTGTAAGAAATTAAAGTATCAGTAATAGCTTTGCGATAAGGTATTGTCGTAGATAAATTCCATATGCTGTTAGGACAATACATTGTTATTCGCCATAATCTATCATTTTTATAGAATAGGTGAGTTATATCGTTCCAAAGAACTCCATCAGTATAAAACTGATGAGTTACTTCTAGGCCCTTTAGCATAGTTGATTGTTCAAAGTTTTCATCATCTCCAGCATAGCTCCTATAAATTTCTGACTGACCAACATATTCCATAAATAATTGCCATGATTCTCCAGAATATTCCCATCTAGTAGACCAATCTGTAATATCAAAAAAACCAGGTGTATCATCATTGTGTTCAATACGCATCCAGCAACTTGTAGCCTGATGTAATAAACTAACTGAAGATGGATTACTAGTGTCTAATATCCAGTCTAATGGAGCATTAACTTTATATCCATAAGCTATTGATGTATAAATACCATTCTCCGTTTCAGGATGTGGTTCTGGGCTTGAGGGTTCGTTTTGACTATTAGAGTTTGATGAAGTTATTTGTAAAAGTGTAGATATTGATATAGCAAAACCTATTCCTTCTGTTGGAACTCCTGATTCTGAATTTATAACCTTATATGTATTTATACCAGCTAATTTTCCCGACATTAATAATAGAGGTCCACCACTATTCCCTGGGTTTATTGCAGCATCTGTTTGAATCACATTACGATTGCTATCAGATTCATACTCAACACCAGAAACTATACCCTTCGACACTCTAATTGATGAAGCACCTAAAGGGTAACCTAAGGCTGCTACAGTTTCGCCAAGTTTTATTTCATCAGGATCAGCAAAATTTATTGAAGAAAATTCTCCAGAACAACATATTTTTACAATTGCAATATCTTTTTGAACATCTATAGTAACTACTTCTCCAGAAAAAGTTTCTACATCAGTGATAACTACATCTACTTGTGAAGAGTATCCAACAACATGTTGATTGGTAAGAATATATGCATTTTCATTTATAAGGTTGTAAATCACACCTGAACCAACTCCATTAGCTGATGAAATTTTGACAACTGATTTTGAAGCTTTAGTAACTAATTCTGCTAAGCTCAACTCATTTGACTGAGAAATAGGTGCAGGTACAGGTGTAGATGTCTCAGTAGGAATAATAGTTGGTATAGGAGTTGGTAATGGTGTAGGTGTTAATATAATTTCTTTCACAATAATAGGCTGGGGAGTTGCAGTTGGAATGGGAGTTGCAGTTGGAAGAGGGGTTGATTCAGGTAGAGATATTATAGTTGCAACGGCTGAATTTATTAACTTATTCTCAACATTTTCAAGTGTTTCAACAGTAGCTTTGACTAAAAATTCTACAGTTGCATCAATATCGACCTCAACAAGCTCCTCTTGATCGAAGATTTTTTCTGAAGTTTTTTGTACTATTTCTGAATTATCACAAGAAAAAAATATTGATAATATTGTTGACATAATTATAATAATTGTAAATTTATTTTTAAATTTCTTTATCATAGCTATTTAATATTACTTTATTAAGAATTTTTCAGGGTGTATAAATTATGAACCAAAAACCAAACATTATTCTAATTTTAGCTGATGATATGGGATTTTCTGACCTTGGATGTTTTGGATCAGAAATAAAAACTCCTAATTTAGATAAGTTGGCAAATAATGGATTAAAATTTTCTCAAATGTACAATACAGCAAGGTGCTGCCCATCAAGAGCATCGCTTTTAACAGGTGTTTATCCTCATCAAGCAGGTATTGGACATATGGTGGGAAATTATGGAGTAAATGAGTATCAAGGATATCTTACTAGTAATACAGCAACAATAGCTGAAGTATTGCGTACAGGGGGATATAGAACCCAAATGTCAGGGAAATGGCATGTAGGAGGTACTGCACCATTAAGAGATAATGAAAATTGGAACCCAGGAGATAAAGAACATCCCACTCCCAATCAAAGAGGATTTGATTATTTTTGGGGAACAATGGCTGGAGGAGGAAATTATTTTTCACCAAAAACCTTGATGGATAACGAAAAGAAAATTGAGGTTGATAGTTATGATTTTTATTACACTGAAAAAATCACTGATCATGCAGTAAAAATGATTGATGAATCTGCTAAGGAATCTAGGCCTTTTTTCTCATATGTTGCCTACACTGCTCCACATTGGCCATTACATGCAAAAGATGAAGATATTGACAAATATAAAGGTGTTTATAGTGATGGATGGGATGATTTGAGAAAAAAAAGGTATGAAAACTTAAAAAATTTAGGGATCATCAAAAATAACTGGGATATTACTGATAGAGATAAAGATGCTGAGGAATGGGAGAGTGTAAAAAATAAAGATTGGGAGCAGTCAAGAATGGAAGTTTATGCAGCCCAAATAGACAACCTAGATCAAGGTGTAGGAAGAATAGTTAATACATTAGAAAAAAATGATATAAGGAATAATACAATAATTATGTTCTTGTCAGATAATGGCGGTTGTGCTGAGTACTTAGCAGAAGATACTGATGGCCCTGACAGCCTAATGTTTGATGTACCTCTATGGGATGGAACGAAATTGAGGATGGGAAACAACCCAAATATTAAGCCAGGTGGTCCAGATACATTCCAGAGTTATGATATTGGATGGTCCAATGCATCTAATACTCCATTTAGGCTTCATAAAAGATGGGTTCATGAAGGAGGAATATCTACGCCTTTCATAATTAACTGGCCAGATAAGATAAAAGATAAAAATATAATTGAACGAACATCACATATTATGGATATCTCCGCAACAATTTATAATATGGCAAATACTAACTATCCCACGAACATTAAATCAAACTCAATAATTAATCTTGAAGGAGAAAGTTTTTATAAAAACATTTTAGGAGATGAAGATGAAAATAGAAAGAACACTCTCTTCTGGGAACACGAAGGCAACAAAGCAGTTAGAAAAGGAAAATGGAAATTAGTTTGCGAAGATAGTAGTGCTTGGGAACTTTATGATATGGATAATGATAGAACAGAAATTAATAATTTATCAAATGAGTATCCAGATTTAGTTAATCAACTTCATAATGAGTATATAGAATGGTCAAAAAGAATTAAAGTTTTGCCATGGCCAATCATACCTGACCAGAATAAAAGTGAATTAGTAAGAAAAGGCACAGATCATATTCATGAGATCAAGTAAACTTACAACATGATCAAGGCTTTGGTGGGCCAGGCAGGAATCGAACCTGCGACCGATCGGTTATGAGCCGATTGCTCTAACCCCTGAGCTACTGGCCCAAAGAAATAATTTTATTGATAGAATATGTATCTAATAATGAAATTTTATCAATAAAAGAAAATAATATTTACAAATTATTATAAGAAATATAGGAATATAGGGAAAATAATGAAAATTACAAATGTATATAACAAACTGTATAAATGGCCAAGATCAGTACCAATTACCAACGGCTTATATACATATACTCACAACTCATTAGACTTAATTATAATCGAAACTGATGACCCTGACATTACTGGCATTGGTATTGCAGGAAATACCCCTGGTGGGAATGTACTAAATAATGCCAGTAGTAAGATTGCTGAAGGATTTATTGAATATTTCAAAGGAATGCTTGTAGGACAAGATCCTTTAGATAATGAAGCGTTATGGCATGCAATGTGGAAACCAAAATTGGTTGGAAGAAGAGGTATCTCAACAAGAATCATCTCAGGAATAGATATAGCTTTATGGGATATAAAAGGGAAAATTGCTGGAATGCCTTTATATAAATTGTTGGGAGGTTTCACAAATAAAGTAGATACATATATAGCTGGTGGTTATTACGAAGAAGGTAAGGGATTAAAAGAATTAGCAAAAGAGATGGAAGATAATATAGAACTTGGAGCAAGAGCTGTAAAAATAAAAGTTGGTGCAGTCTCAATCAATGAAGATGTAGAAAGAGTTAGAATTTGTAGAGAATCAATAGGCCCGAATGTAAAACTTATGGTGGATGCTAATAATGCGTACAGACATTATGAAGCAATCGAATTTGCAAGGAAAGCTGAAAAACATGATATCTTTTGGTTCGAAGAGCCTGTAGAACCAGATGATTATATCGGTCAAGCAGAAATAACTAAATCTACCTCTATACCTATTGCAGCAGGAGAAAATGAATATACAAGATATGGATTTAGAGACATGATAAATTTAAGAGCTGTAGATATTCTGCAACCAGATGGAATAATCATGGGAGGAGTTACAGAATTTATGAAAGTAGCTGCTCTTGCACAAGCAAATGACCTAGATATTGCGCCTCATGGTCCTCAAGAGCTGCACATACACCTTGTGGCAGCTATACCAAATGGACTTATTTTAGAATATTATCGCGATTCAGTTAATCCAATGCATGGAAAAATATGGGAAGATGAGTTAAAAATTGAAGATGGATATGTATATGCTCCTGATAGACCAGGACTTGGTTTAGTTCCTAAATGGGATACCCTTGAGCCATACAGTATTAACTAAATATTACTAAATTAATAGGTTATAAGTATAATTAAACATATATACATATAATTTAAAAGGTAAATATGGAAGAAGTTTTTTTAAAAGCTGAAGAAGAATTTTTAGATAAAAATAATTTTGCTATTGCTACTGTCATAAAAACATCTGGGTCAACACCACAAAAACCTGGTGCAAAATTGTTAGTTAAGAATGATAAAACTGCAATTGGAACATTGGGTGGAGGATGTGTAGAAGGCGATATATGGTTTGCAGCCTCAGAAATGCTCAAGAATAAAACTGCTACTGAAATGAAAGAGTATGAACTGAATGAAGATTTAGCAGCTGAAGATGGACTAGTTTGCGGTGGTACTATGTTTTTTCTTATAGATAACATAAATAAATCTGAGTCTCTAAAAAAATATAACAAAGAAATACTCTCTGCATATAATGGAGGACCATCTGTATCCCTTGCAACATTATCAAAAAAACCAAATAATTCTACAGCCAAAATAGGAGATAAATTATTAATACGAGAAAATAAATCAATCTCAGGCACTTTAGGTGATGACGTTTTGGATAATTTAGCAAAAAAAACTTCAGATGAAATTTTACCTCTAGGTAAAAATAAATATGTATCTGACAAAAGAGGATATGAATTTTTTATAGAAGCATACACTAGCCACCCAACCTTAGTTATTGCTGGAGGAGGTCATGTTTCAAAAGCAATTTATAATATAGCGAAAACTCTTGGATATAAAATTATAATCATGGACGACAGGGAAAAATTTTCAAACGCAGAAAGATTTCCTGAGGCAACTAACACTATAGTTGGTGATTATTCTGAGGAATTAGAAAAAATAAACTTAGGAACTAACTCGTTTATTGTTATTGCAACAAGAGGTCATAAGTATGATTCTTATGCAACTGCTGCTGCACTAAAAACAAATGCTAGTTATATTGGTTTATTAGGATCCAAAAGAAAAGCAATACTGATATATGAGGAATTATTCTCATTAGGCTTCACCTATAATCAAATCTGTAGTATACACTCTCCTATCGGATTAGATTTGTCCGCAAGAACTCCAGAAGAAATATCATTATCCATAATGGCTGAAATAACAGCATTCAGACTTGGAGGAGCAGGTAGTTTCTTGAAACTTGATAAAAATTTAATTGATAAAGCATATAAAAAATCCAAAAATAAATAAAATATAATGATAAAAACAAGTTTTACTTCAGGCATAATTCTTAGTGGTGGCAAGTCTGAGAGAATGAATTATCCTAAAGCAATGATGAGCTGGGATGAAGATATACTCATAAACTATCAAATTAACTCCCTGATCGAGGCTGGATGTGATGAAGTAATAGTTGTAACAGGAAAAGATCATCAAATTATAAAAAAAAATATCATAAAAAACGATCAGGTAAAACTTATTTATAATCCATCATACGAAACAGGCAAAACAACCTCTATAAAATCAGGACTGAGAATTATTTCTGAACAGACAGAAATAATTCTTATAATTGCCGTAGATCAACCTAGGCCCAAATCAATCATAGAAAAAATTATTACCTTTCATAAAAAAAATAAATCTGACATAACTTACCCAATATATAAAAAAAGAGGTGGGCATCCATTAATTTTCAGTAAAAAAATGCTACCTGAATTACTCAACATCTCAGAAGAAAAAAAAGGTATAAGAGAAATATTTAAAAGTAATAAGTTTATTCATGCAAAGATCGATTTATCAAATATGATTGTTAGAATTGATATTAATACAATTGAAGATTATAAAAAAGCAGTCAAAATATTTAGCAAAATTTAGGAAATTACATTTGGAAAATAGTATTGATTATAATGATTCAGGGGAAAAAATTGTAAATATTATTAATAGTGCTTATAAGTTTGTTCAAGAAAATATTAGATGGGCAATAACCGAGCATGATCTATATGAAAACATCAACAATAATATAGAACGAAATAATTTATATGCACAAAATATATTTGTAGGTTTCAATGAAAATACCTTAAATGAATCTTACCTTCCACAACCCGGCAAATCTAAAATTATAAAACGTCAGGGTTGGCTTTCAATAAAAATTGACCATATATTTAGACAAGAAAAAGTAATTAATACTGTAGCTTGGATAGCAAAATTAGGTGGAAATCCTGAGTATAAATTTGAAAATTTGTACAATAAGTTAATTGAACTTAGAGATACTTCATATACATTCATTTATGAGAAAATTTCCAAACTTGAGAAATTAGAAAAAATTGATTTAGAGGAATTTTTAGATGATCAATCCAAGATTATACTTGAAAATAATCAAATATTACAAAGAGATATAAAAATAAAAAATATAAATAACAATGAAATACATATTAATTTCTTAATTTACTCTGTAATAGATGATGTTAAATTTCCTGTTAATATTCATTATATTTCTAAAAATAATAAACTAGAAGTACTTAATAGATTTCAAAAAAATCTACTCATAATAAACACAGCTAATTAAATTTTTATGATTTTCCCAAAATTATTTTCTATGGCTATTTTATAAATTTCTATTGCCATAGCTAGATCCTCCAAAGCTAAACCTTGAGATTCAAACAAAGTAATATCTTTATCATTTTTTCTTAATTTGTGCTTACCTGAAACAATTTCTGACAAAGAAAATGATTCCTCCCAATTAAAAACTCCCTTTTCATAGGCTCTGATAAGTTCACCACATTCTATTCTTGCTTGTTCAATTTCATCACAAATTATGTGTTCACTGGAAGATATTACATCAATATCTACTTCAGATTTTTCCCAGGAATTATTTCCAGCAGCATTGATATGCATTCCAGGCGTTAACATTTTTTTTGTTACTACAGGAGTGATTGAATTAGTTACAGTTGTTAGGATATCAAAGTCAATCTTAATAAATTCTTCATAACTTAAGGGTTTAATACTTATTCCGAATTTTTCTGACATTTGATTGGCAAATATTTCTCTATTTTTTTTATTTCTAGAATAAACATATGTTTCCTTAATATCTCTCACATTGATGACTGACTCGAGTTGAGTTTGAGATTGATATCCTGAACCGACTATACCAAAAACTTTTGAATTTTTCTTCGATAAATATTTTGTTGCTATACCTGAAGCAGCTCCAGTTCTGATTTGACCTAGCAAATTTGCTTCAATAATCGCTATTAAACCTTTTCCATGAGCATCGTAAAGCATGACATTAAAGTCAATACCATTTTTATAGCTTACATAAGATTTGTTTGCTGCGTATCCTTTCTCTATCCATGATGCACTCATAAAATTATATTTTCCTTCAGAAGTCGGTAATCTATATCTTGGAAAATTATAAATTTCACCTCTTGAAAATGCTTGAAAAGCATTATCTATACAATTTAAAGCCATTTGCATATTAGTTACTTTTGAAACTTCTGATTCTGAAATGAATAAAACTTTTTTAGGCATATTACTTTCTTAATTGATAAAAATGATCAACTGGTCCTTTACCATTACCTAATAATAAATCATTTGACATAGCTTTCCATACATATTCTTTTGCATCAATAAATGATTTCTTTATATCTTTACCTAAAGCTATATTAGCAGTAAAAGCTGCAGCAAAAGTACAACCTGTACCATGATTATTTGTAGACTTTAGTCTAGGTAAAGAATATTCAAAAAAAGTACCATCCATATATAAAATATCTGTTGCTTCTTTTTCATTTCTATTATGCCCACCCTTAGCAATAATATTTTTTATACCAAGTTTACTTATTTCAATACATGCATTTTTAATGTCATTTTTTGAAATAATTCCTTCCTCTGTTAAAGTGGCTAATTCTGGGATATTTGGTGTAATAGCAAAACTAATGGGAATAAGATTGTTTTTATACTCACTAATAGCCTCTAACTTAAGTAAGCTATCTCCAGAAGAAGCTACCATTACCGGATCTACTATTAACTTTTTCCATTTATATTCCTTAGCTTTTTTTGCAACAATACTCACTATTTCAGGGGTAAATAACATGCCAGTCTTAATAGCTTTCAAGTCAAAATCTTCTACTATTGAATCTATTTGAGATGAGATAATAGATATATCTAATGATTGTACGTCGCTCACCCTGACTGTATTTTGAGAAGTTACTACAGTTATAACCGTAGTCCCGTAGGTTCCTAAGGATGAAAAAGTTTTTAGGTCGGCTTGTATACCAGCACCGGCTCCTGAATCGCTACCTGCTATTGTTAATACAACTGGGATTTTTGAGTTTTTCATGATGCTATCTCAATAAATGAGAAAAATCCTTAAATGACTTATCTATATCAAGATTATCTGAGATTAAATTCTCATCCTTCATCCAAATAGAAAAATCTAACCATTTTTCACGGTTGATTTCTCCAAATACTCCATCGTTATCCTCCCATAAAGGTACAAGTAATTCTACACCCGCCCTATCTACTTCTTCATCTACAGAATCTTCATTATACTTAACTAGAATATCAATTGAATTTTGAGGATCAGATATGGCTTTAGAATAACCCGAAGATAGTGAAATAATAAAGTTTTCAACTAATTTAGGATTATTTTCTAAATTTTTCTCTGAGGTGACTAGTATCAGTTCGTAATAAGGAGGAACGCACCACTCATCAGGATACATTACATTAGTTTCATACCCCTGATTAGACATAACTATTGACTCATGTGTCCAGTAAGCGCCTATTACAGCATCAACTTTTCCAGTAAGTAATGTTTGTCCTAAAGACCAACCTACATCACTAATTTCCAAAGTTGAAGAATCTGCTTTGTCACATTCCATCATTGTTTTTAGCATTGATTCATTCCATGGAATGCCAGGAAAACCAATTTTTTTTCCTTCTAAATCTTTTGGGCGAGATAATTTTGAAGTCTCAAGTGTCATTATTGAATTTAAAGGTTTTGGTACTATACCTGCAATAGCAACAACTGGTACACCTTGATCACGAGCAAGTAATAAATCAGGTTGATAAAACAAACCAAAATCAGATTCACCACTAGCAACCAAGTTTAAGACAGTAGCTGGATCTGCAGGAGGCTCAACTGAGAAATCTATATTATTATCTTCAAATATTTTTTCTTCTATAGCTAAATAAATTCCAGCATGATTCGCATTAGGATACCAATCCAGTGTTAATAAAGCTTTTTCTTTATTTTCATCAGAACTAGAACATCCAATCAATAGAATACTCACTAATATAAATAATATTTTGATTTTCAATTTGGATATCTCCTCAATAATTTTTTTTCTAACATTACGACTGTAAAAAATAGTACTAGAGCAATTAATGATAAACATACTATTGATGCAAATACTCTTGCGGTTTGAAATTGGGGACCGGATATTTTCATTACCCAACCTAAACCATTACTTGAGCCAATCCATTCCCCAATAACAGCTCCAATAACAGATATTACGCACGCAACTTTACATCCTGAAAGAAAATTTGGAAGAATAGCTGGAATATAAAGTTTCATAAACATTTGATACTTTGAAGTTCCAAGAGAATTAAACATCCGTATCATATCGATATCAACATTTTTTATTGCAGTCACAAGATTTATCACTAATGGGAAAAAAGTAAATAATACAATAATAATTATTTTAGAAAATAATCCTGTGCCAAACCATACTATTAAGATTGGAGCAAGGGTAAAAATTGGAATAATTTGCGATGTAATTAACAATGGATATATAGTTTTCTCAAAACTCTTGAACCAAAATATCATTCCCGAAATCGTTACTGAAATTAATATTGAAACAATTAAACCAATTATTATCTCAGTTAAGGTTATTAATGAGTTTTCCAACAAAATTTTGTACGAGTCTAATAATTCAAGTAATATATTAGTAGGAGAAGGCAAAAACCAAGATTCAACATTAAAGATTTTTACCGAAACTTGCCAGAGGATTAGTATAAAAAAAACCGAAAAAATAGGAGGAAAGTAATTTTTAACTATGATATCTTTTTTCATTATATTTCCTACGCTAGCATTACCTAGTTCAGGTACGTAAGGGTCGGTAAGAGTATACCCTCTCAGCAATAAAGCTCCCCATTGATATAAAAAATTATACATTATTAATTTTTAATAACAAATAAGCTAGAGTATTAAATCTTTTATAATTTCTTTTTTTAATCTAATAAAGTAATTTGAAGTTACATCTTTATTATCAACTAAGCCTCTATCTACTTTGTATTCTTTTAATATACTCCCTGGATTATTACTCATAACAATTACCCTATTTGCTAACAAAATGGCTTCTTCTATATCATGAGTAACTAAAATAATTGTCTTGCTAAATTTTATAAAAAGTTCCATTAGCCATTCATGAAGAGAGGATTTAGTAATGGCATCAAGTGAACCTAAGGGTTCATCTAAAAGCATTATTGGATTATCAATCAAAACAGCACGCAAAAAAGCAACTCTTTGCCTGAGACCTCCTGAAAGTTCATGAGGCATATAATTAAGATATTTTTTTAAACCAAAATCTGTTGCAAATTCAGATATTTTTTTTTGGATTAATTTATCTGAGAAGCCCTTAATTTCTAAACCTATACCAGCATTTTCTCTTACGTTTCTCCAAGGTAATAAAAGATCTTTTTGTTGCATATAAGAAATTTTATCTCCAATATTTGCTATTTTTCCTTCTATAGTAATTTCACCTGTTTTTGGTTTTGTTATGCCTGAAATTATATTTAGTAAAGTACTTTTACCGCATCCTGATGGACCGATTATTGATACAAATTCTCCTCTCGAAATAGTCAGGTTGATATCTGACAATATTTTTTGATCAATAAAATTAAAACTTATATTTTTTATCTCAATCAAAGTATTATTTTTTTGTTCTTTTTTTTTCAGCAGCTCTCTCAGCATCAATACGCTCGAGGTCATAGGAATTATGATCAACATATTTCATAGATTTTCCCAATATTTTATGGCCAGCTTTATTTAATATCAAATCATGCATTTTTTGACAAACCCTTCTATAATCTACATGTCCTTGAGGAGAAGTTCTAAGTTCTAATAGATGATATGCTTCTCGAACATTAAATTGCATTGAGTATCTTATATTATATGAAAATGGGACAATATATTGCGCTACATGAAAACCGTATTTTGAGGCTAAGTATTCAAAATATTCACCTATTTCCTTCATGATTTCTTCCCATTTATCCCTAAAATTAATCTCTTCAATAACATCTGGAACAGAGAAGCCATTGAATGTACTAAGCTTTTGCCAATCAATAGTCAACATTCTGTGACGTTGAAGATCACGAAAACTGCCAAAATCTGATAAGATATCAAAGCGATAATAAGAACGCTCCATAGCTCTACCAGGTTTATGTCTTCTATTATTACGATTCCCAATGTATTTATACATAATTTCTTCTTTTTCTTTTTGGGTCATTTTCTTAACGATTTCTATCAACTCTCTCTCACTCTTATTAGTATAAGAGTATAAAGCAGAAATGATAATTTTTTCTTCAGCATTTTCATCCCATTCAACTAAATCAACCTCTAATTGCCCAGAAGAGTTATTCCCAAAATCAGAAGTGATATTTTCCATATTTTGATTAATATCTTTAAAGTATTTTGACCATAATAAGCCCCTTTCAGGCAAATCTACTCTTTTTAAAAATGAAGGTATAACTTTTCTTAACTCACCTAACATTAATTCAGAATAATTTCTCACTTCAGCAAGAGGATGACTATTCATTTTCATGATCATATTTTCATAAGCTTGACCTGAAGCAAATATACCTACATTTGAAAATGTTGATGCAGGGAGTAATCCTCTGGCAACATCACAAGCCTTTGCTCTGATAGAAGAATTATAAATAAAATCTGAATCATTGGTATTTTTCGGATACTTTGATTTGAAAAAATCTACTAATTTATGAACTAATTTTGAATATTCATCAAAAAGTTTATCCATGTTATTTTTATATTTAGGTAATTCTCTCGGTGATATTTCTTCAGGTGTAACATATCTATACTGCCCACTAACTTTTTTATCATAAAAAATATATCTGGTTGATTGTTCTAAATAAGATGCTAATCTACCCCATTCAAGAACCTTAGTCAATATATTAGATGCATTTTCGCACGCTATATGAGCCCCCCCTAATTGGGCAACAGAATCATCTCCATATTCGCTAAAAACTCTATCGTAAAGTTTTTCAGCCCTTATGGTATCAACCAAAAAATCTTCATCTTTTTTTAAACTACCATTATCAATATTCACAAATTCATCTAAAAATAATCTTCTAAGAGATTTTGCAGAGCGACTATATCTTGCAAACAAGGCTCCTTTTACTACCTCTGGTAGATTTATAATAACAAATACAGGTTGATCAATATTTGTAAAATATTTTTCCAAAATTTTTCGTTCTGGATTTGAAAAAGTTTCTGGAATATACATTTTATGCCATCTATTCAAATGATTTATAATAAATTTAAGGGATTTTGAAGATTTTTCTGAACTTCAGACATAAATAACGCAGCCTCTGCACCATCTCCGACTCTGTGGTCAGCTGACATAGTAGCATTCATGATAGAAGCTATAATAATTTTACCATCTTGAACAATTGGTTTTTCTTCAACTTTTCCAACAGCTACAATTCCTGAATTTGGAGGGACAATGATAGCTGTAAAACTTTTTGTTCCAAACATTCCAAGATTTGATGTACCAAACGTACCTTGAGTTAATTCATCTTGAGTCAAATTACCTCCCTTACCTCTTGCCCTATTACTTAAATCCTTAACTGATTTAGATATCTCAGTGAGTGACATATTTTCTATAGACATAATTGCGGGAACAATTAACCCTTCATCCATAGCCATAGCTACGCCAATATTTATTGATGAATTTCCTTTTAGTTTATCTTCTTCAAAAGAAGAATTCCATTTTGGATACTTAATCAAGGCATTAGTAACAGCTTTGAGAAGCATATCATTAACTGAAATTTTTTCATTTGTTTCTGCAAGAATCTCATTCATTTGAAACCTAAAATTCATAGCTGATGTCATATTTATATCATGAGAAACATAATAGTGAGGTATTGTTGATTTAGACTTAACCGTCACTCTCGCTATAGCTTGCCTCATTGTACTTAAGTTTGTATCGGAACTATCAATAGAAATTGAACTTGGTTTATTAGATTGAGCAAAAGTTCTTTGAGGAGAATAATTTTCTACATCACTCTTTGTTATTCTACCTCCTGGCCCACTTCCAGGAATATCAAATATGTTAATAGATTTTTCCTGAGCTAATTTTCTAGCAATTGGAGAGGCTTTTACACGTGAATTATCGTTTTGCCTTGGTGTTTCTTGTACTATTTCATTATCATCTTTAATTGGCGTTTTTAATTCTTCTATTTGTACTATTTCATTATCATCTTTAATTGGCGTTTTTAATTCTTCTATTTTTTTTGTCTCAATTTGAGTTTCTGGCTTTGAAATATCTGCATGATCATTAGAAGAATCATCAACTAATTGTGGTATCTCATCATTTTCATCTCCAATAAAAGCTATAATGGTACCAACATTTACCATAGTTCCTTCAGGGATTAATATTTTCTTTAGTTTACCGGTAGAATAAGCTTCCATCTCTACAACAGTTTTATCAGTTTCAACCTCAGCAATTTTATCTCCTTTATTTACATCATCACCTTCATTGAACAACCACTTAACAATAGTGCCTTCGGTCATATCAGCACCCATTGATGGCATAGTAACTTCTGTTATCAAATTTTTCCTCCTAAAAAATAAAAATTTATCCCTTTAAATACCATAATTTATTTTAATCGCTTGTAATATATTATCTGAATCGGTTAATACTTCTTGTTCTAAGTTTTTATTATAAGGCCAAGGAACATCTTTTGAACCTACCCTAACTATAGGACCATCTAACCATTCGCCGGCTTTTTCATTAATATTTGCTGAAATTTCCGACATAATTCCACCAGTTTTTCTAGCTGTATCTACTAAAACTAATCTATTAGTTTTCTGGATTGAGAGAATGATTTTTTCATAATCAATGGGATTAAGAGATCTTAGGTCGATCAATTCAGGGTTTATACCAATTGCTTTTAGCTTACTTGCTGAATCTGACAAAACTTTAGAGCCATATCCATATGAAACTATTGTTATATCCTCACCTTTTTGGAAAACATTAGCATCTCCAAGGCTTACTTCGAAATATTCATCAGGTACGCTCGACTTACTCCCATAAAGAAGAGCGGGTTCAGCAAAAACAACAGGATTATTATCCTTAATTGCACTCCTCATCAAACCTAGAGCGTCGTAGGAGTTTGACGGGCAAACTACTTTTATTCCAGGGACTTCAGCTAGCCATGTTTCAAAACTTTGTGAATGTGTAGCTGCTAACTGAACTCCAGCTCCTGTAGGAGCTCTTATGACCATAGGTAAACTTATTTGCCCTCCAGACATATATCGTAAATTACCTGCCATATTTACTATTTGATCAAAAGCAACAAGTGAAAATGAAATTGACATTAATTCAATTACAGGCCTGAGGCCTCCTGCTGCAGCACCAATTCCAGCTCCAACAAAAGCCTGTTCCGAAATAGGAGTATCTTTAATTCTTTTAGGACCAAATTTTTTTAAGAATCCATCTGTAACTGCATAGGCTCCTCCATACTCGCCAATATCTTCACCCATAATAAAAACTTTTTCATCATTTTCCATAGCCTCATTAAGGGCGGTTTTCAGTGCTTCTCTAATAGTTATTTCAGGCATAGTTTTTACTCAGCTAATATATCATCATAAACTTCATCTAAATTAGGTTCTTCACTTTCATTAGCAAATTTTACTGCATCACTAATGACCTCATCAACTTCCATTTTAATGTTTTTTATTTCGTCATCAGTCGAAATTTTCATATCAATTAATTTTTTTGGATAAACAAGAATTGGATCTTTTTGCTCCCATTGCTTAACCTCATCTTGTTGTCTGTACTTTTGACCATCTGCATATGAGTGTCCAACGAATCTAAAAGTTTTAGACTCAATAAAAAAAGGTTCTTTATTTTGTATAATTTTTTCTCTTGCGATTTCTGTTGCTTCTTTGACAGCAATAACATCCATACCATCAACTTCCATAGATGGTATTTCATAAGTATTCATAGCAGGGAAAAAATCTAATCCACCTGCTCTTACTCTTTCAATTGAGGAACCCATTCCATACATATTATTTTCAAGAAAAAATAGTATCGGAAGATTCCAAACGGATGCTAAGTTGAGAGTTTCATGATATATACCTTGATTAGTAGATCCGTCACCAAAAAAGCAAGTCGTAATAGCATTTTTATTTTCGTATTGCTGAGACAAGGCTAACCCTGCAGCTAATGGCAACTGTCCAGCGACAATAGCATGTCCACCCATAAATTTTTTACTCGCATCGAATAAATGCATAGATCCGCCCTTACCCTTAGATAAGCCGGTTTTTTTCCCAAATAGCTCAGCCATTGAACGATTAACATCTAAGCCTCTGGCTAAAGCATGACCATGGTCTCTGTAATGAGTAACAATATAATCTGAGTCTTGAAGTGAAGATATCGCACCAACTCCAGTGGCTTCTTGACCAGAATACAAGTGTAAAAATCCTCTAATGTTACCATTAGCATAATTTTGGCCACATGCATTTTCAAATTGTCGAATAAGATACATTTTCCTAAATAAATCCAAATATTCATTTTTATTAGAAAAACTTAATTTTGAAGCAGATAAGTTAGTTTTATTGGTATTTTTACCAGAACCGTTAGATTGTAAAGATTTATTTTTTTCTATTTTTTGTTTACTTGTCATACAAATTAATTAGTGATTTATTTGTTTTTTATTTTATCTCAATTTTATCTCAAAAAAAATAAAAAAGTAGTTCTAATAAGGCCCCTTGATACTAAAAGTAGCTGCTAAATATACATTGTGTAGTAACATAGCTATAGTCATGGGGCCAACACCTCCAGGAACTGGAGTAATTTTTGAAGCAACATTAATAACTTCATCGAAATTTACATCTCCAATAAGCCTATAGCCTGTTTTTTTAGTTTGGTCAGCTAATCTACTTACACCAACATCTATAATTATTGAATTTTCCTTGACCATATTTCCAGAAAGAGTATTAGGCTGTCCCGATGCTACAATAACTATATCTGCACTAAGAGATAATTGTTCTAAATTTTTTGTTTCAGTATGCGCAACAGTAACTGTAGCATTTCCACCTTCTCCTTTACCAAGTAATAATAATGATAATGGCAACCCTACTAGATTACTCCTACCAATAATTAGTATTTTTGAACCTTTTATCTCTATATTTTCCTCAAGCATTAGTTTCTGCACACCTAAGGGAGTAGCAGGAACAAATCTAGGTTTTCCAAGTAATAATAATCCAGCATTTTCACTAGTCAAACCATCAACATCTTTTTTAGGATCAATAAGATTTATTAATTTATCACTATCCAGATGTTTTGGTAAAGGTAATTGTATTAAAATGCCGTGAAATCTATTATCTTTATTGAGAGATAAAATAAGTTTTGATACTACATCATTGTTAGATCTGTCAGATAGTTTATATGTTTTAGTAAATATGCCTACATCTTTGCAAGCCTTTTCTTTACCTTTTACATAAGAAATTGAAGCTGGATTTTCTCCAATAAGTATAACCGCTAAACCTGGCACTAGGTTTTTATCTTTCGACATGATTACTATTTTGTCTTTGATTTCACTAGTGGCCTTAAGAGCTATTTTTTTTCCATCAATAATTTTTTTATTCATTCAAATTCTAAAAAATGTATAATTCTATAATAATTAGTTTACATATTTTTTTTATTTTTTAGAATTTTATTTTTGCATAAAAAAGGAATAATAATGATTTACACAGGAATAGATATGATTGAGATTGAAAGAATTCAACATGTCCTAAATCAATATCAGGAAAGATTTCTAAACAAAATTTTCACAAAAAAAGAACAAATCTATTGCAATAAAAGATCAAAACAGCTGGCAAGTCGATTTGCAGCTAAAGAAGCTGTAATGAAATTGTTAGGAACCGGAGTTAGAGGAATACCATGGAAATCTATAGAAGTAAGCAGAAAAAGAGGATCGCCTCCAGAAATAATACTTCATGAAAAAGCGATCACACGAGCGAAAAAAATGGGTATAACAAGAATTGCATTAAGTCTTTCTCATTCTAAAAAATATGCTATAGCATCAGCAGTTGGTGAAGCAAAAGAAAATTATTGGCAACCTAGTACATAGTTGAAAATAGATTGAATATAGAGTTTATAAAAAGTATTTATCCCGCAAGAAATCAAAATTCTTCAAAAAAAGATTTTGGCTCTGTTTTACTTATTGGAGGTTCAAAAAAATATGTAGGGGCAATATTAATTGCCGCTTTAGCCTGTATAAGGTCAGGTAGTGGGTTAGTTTATGTTGCAACTCCTTCACCAGTTTACAAGCAAATTTCAGGAATAATTCCAGAAGTAATATTTATTGAAATCCCTGTAAAGAAAAATAATCAAATTGATTACATTAAAGCAAAAAATATACTCTTAGAATCTATAAATTTCGTAGATTCATTTGCTATAGGACCAGGGATGAATAATTCCGAAGAATCAATAAGATTTCTTGAAGAGTTTCTAAATATTATGGGAAATAATAAAACTCTTTCACCAATTGTTATCGATGCAGATGCAATAAATAACCTAGCATATTTAGATGGATGGGAAAAGAAGAACAAAAATTCAATAATTCTTACCCCTCATATTGATGAAATGTCTAGATTAGGAAAAATTGCAGTAAACAAAATATTAATTGACAAAAAAAAATGTGCAAAAACCTACGCTAAAAAATTAAATAGCATTATAGTTCTAAAAGGAGCAAATACTGTTATAGCTTCACCAAACGGCCTAGTACAAATATCACCTTATGTAAACTCAGCAATGGCTAAAGCAGGTACAGGAGATATGCTAACTGGACTAATATCAGGCTTGATTGCATCAGATAGAGCTAACATTACACACGAAAATAATTTATTTTATAAATCATGCTTGGGAGTGTATATTCAAGGATTTGCTGCAAATATAGCAAAAAAAGAAATAGGAGAAACAGCAGTAAAAACTACGGACATCATTGAAAGATTGGGACTATTTCATAAAAAATTTTTTCAGTAAACATTTTATAAACTTACTAGTATAATAATAATATGGGAATTTTACTTACAGTTGACATAGGCAATACTAATACAACAATTGGTGCATTTGAAAATGATAATCTAATTAAGACTTTTAGAATAGGTTCAAAAAATAAACATACCATAGATGAATTAAATTTCATTTTAAAAGGTATGATTATTGACAATGAAATTCAAATAGACAAAATATATGGAATATCTATGTGCTCAGTTGTGCCAACAATAACGGAATCTTATATTCATTCTCTAAAAAATATTACCAGTATTGAAGATAAAAATTTTCTTAATATTTCTCCTGGGGTCAAAACTGGAATTAAAATAAATTATGACAGAATTAATGATGTAGGAGCTGATAGAATTGTTGATGCTGTAGCGGGGGGGCTAATCTATGGCCGTCCTCTAATCATTGTAGATATAGGAACAGCTACGGTTTTTGATGCAATTGATGCTGATGGAAATTATGTGGGTGGAGCAATAGCCCCCGGCTTAGAAATCTCTTCTGAATCAATGATTTCAAATACTTCACAACTAAGAAAATTTGAACTTAAATCTCCACCTAAGGTAATTGGTAAAAATACTGTTCATTCTCTTCAATCTGGATTTATGTTCGGATTCTCAGATCTTATAAGTGGGATGATACTAAGATTTAAGAGAGAAATAAAAACTAATCAGGAAATAATTAAAGTTGTAGCCACAGGTGGGTTATGTGATTTAATAGCTCCTATAACTGATTCTTTTGATTTTGTTGATAAAAACTTAACTCTTATTGGTCTCAAAAAATTATATGAATTAAATAAATAAAATAATCATGAATGATAAAAATAATAATTTTGAGCTTAAACCCTTGGTCTTAGAAAATAAGAATGTTGTACTTGGTGTTTGCGGATCAATATCAGCTTATAAATCTGCTGATATTGCTAGCAAATTGGTTCAAGAAGGTGCAAATGTAAGTGTTATATTATCAAACTCAGCTCAAAAATTTGTTGGAAAAGCAACTTTTGAAGCAATTACTCATAATAAGGTTATTTTGGGACTTTGGGACAACAATACTAATATGAACATTGATCATGTATCCCTAGCTCATGAAGCAGATATTATATTGATTGCACCTGCAACAGCAAATACAATTGCAAAATTGGCAATGGGAGTTACTGACTCACCAATAACCAACACCGTTCTAGCGACTTCTGCTCCTGTAATCATATCACCAGCAATGGATGGTGATATGTTTGATTCTTTTCAAACTCAAAATAATATAAATATTTTAAAGGAAAAACAATTTGAAATTATTGGGCCCGAAACAGGCAGATTAGCATCTGGATTATTTGGTAAAGGACGTTTATCAGAATCAAAAAAAATAATTAGTGTTACAAGAAAAATACTTGGTAAGAATAAAGATTTTTCTGGGAAAAAAATTGTGATTACTGCAGGAGGTACAAAACAGCCTATAGACCCTGTAAGATATATTACAAATAAATCTTCTGGGAAAATGGGGCATTTCATTGCTGAAGCTGCTATTGATAGAGGGGCTAAAGTAGTTTTGATTACAGCATCCAATATAAGTTCACCTGAAGGTGCAGAAACTATAAATGTAGAAACTGTTAAATCAATGGAAAATGCAATAATATCTGCAACAAAAGATGCTGATATATTAATTATGGCTGCAGCAATATCAGATTTTATCCCTGAAAAAATTTCTAAAAACAAAATAAAGAAAAAAGATGAGACTTTAATAAACATGACTCTAAAACCGGTGAGTGATTTTTCTCATAAACTAAAAGATAATCTAATTAAAATATTTTTCGCAGCAGAAAGTGAAAATTTAGAGGAAAATGCAGAACATAAGCTTCATAGTAAAAATGCAGATTTTATAGTTGCAAATAATATAGTTGAAAAAAATAGTGGCTTCTTTTATGATACTAATAAGGTTACAATTATTGATAAATATGGAGCTAAAATCAATTTACCATTAATGCATAAACTTAAATTGGCTAACAAAATTTTGGATAAAATAAAAAAACTTAAAAATGGAGAGAAATGAAATTATATTGGAAAGAAAAGAAAAAAGGTTTTGATCTAATAGTTGAAAATGAAGAAAATGAGACTTTTTCTGTTGGAGGGGTTAGAGAAACTAAAAGAGGTATTGAAGCATTAGCTAAAACAACAGGGTATGATCCTGGTAGAGCTATAAAGGGATTACAAAGTCTTGAAGAAGGCAGAACATTTGTTGAACAGTTTGAGCCCTGGAAAGAATTCTACCCAGGTGAATTATTGGAATTAGAAGCTGAGATAGTTTCTAGATCAGATGATTAATTCAAAGCCTGTAGATGATTCAGTCTTAAACGAACTTTCTACGTTTGATTCTGCTACTGTACAAAATGCAGCTATTCTTGTTAAGGGATACTCTAATCACTCTAATGATTATACTGGCCCGGGTCTTAACCAGTATGTTGATTCCCCTAAAACAATTGTTGGATATGCCTTAACATCAAAATGGACACCATTGTTTGAAAAAGAAAATATAATTGATAATAAGTTAGATTTTTTTGATAATATTTATAAGATGAAAATCCCAGTTATTCCTGTTCTTTCTGATGTTGAATCTTTACCAAACAGAGGAGCTATTATGGGAGATGGCATGGCATATCAGATGAAGTCCTTGGGTAGTGTTGGAGTTGTTGTAGGAGGAAACGCGAGAGATATTAATGGTATAAAAGATGCTAAGTTACCCTTATGGGCTACTGGACACGTACCAGGACATGGCCCATTTCAAATGATTGAACATGGAACAACAGTCGAAATAGCCAATCTAAAAATTAATCAAGGAGATATTTTAGTTTGTGATTTTGATGGAATAACCAGAATTGAGATAAATATAATAAACGATGTAATTAAAATGTGTAAAGAAGTAAGAAAAAAAGAGAAAAAATTACATAAATATTTTTCCAAATCAATTTCCGATAGTGATTGGGAAAACTGGAAAAAATCTAATATTTAAATTATTTTAATCTCAATATTTTCATTATCTTCGTATTGAAATTCTATATCTTTGGCGCCAGAACAATTTTTTAAGTCTTCTAAAAATAAATCTATTTTTTTTATATTATTTGAGCTGGTAATAATTATTAGTTTATCAAGAGGAGAATTTAAACTTAACCCTTTTTCAGATTTAACTTTTCTAACTAATCCAATGATCTTACAAGCGATAGGAAAAAGGTCATAAATTTTTGAATCAGTGTATTTTTCTATCTCTTTTGATTCAGGCCAGTGGTATAGATGGACAGACTCTACATCAGTTTCTTCCGCAAAAGCCCAACTCCACACCTCATCTGTAATGGTTGGTAAAAAAGGAGAGAACATCCTTAAAATAATATTAAGAGTAATTCTTAATGTTAGAACTGCTGAAGATTGCTCTAATTCATCATCTGTGTTTCTTGCGCGTAATTTAACTATCTCTATATAGTTGTCAGTAAATGAATTCCAAAAAAACTTCTCTATTTCTTGAAGGGCAATTGAAAACTCAAAATCTTCATATGCTTTTGTTGCAATTTCATACGTTTTATTTAATTCAAGTAAAAAAGACTTATCAAGTTCATTTGTAATTTTTTGTTCTTCGGTGGAATGAGATAAAACAAATTTTGATGCGTTAAATATTTTATTAACCAATTTTGATCCTACCTTAAAAATTGATTCATCGTTTGTAGCATCAGCACCCAATCTAAAAGATGCCGCCCAGTATCTTACTGAATCGGAGCCAAACCTATTTATAGATTCTATTGGTGTAACCACGTTACCTTTTGATTTCGACATTTTTTTTCTATCTGGATCTAATACCCAACCTGAAATAACTATATTTTTCCAAGGTATAGTAGAGTTGTGTAATAATGCTTTTACAATAGTATAAAAAGCCCATGTTCTAATTATTTCATGACTTTGAGGCCTGATATCCATTGGAAATAAATCTTTAGTTTCATCATCATTGTCGCCCCATTTTGTAACAATCTGAGGAGACAATGAAGAAGTAAACCAAGTATCAAAAACATCAATTTCAGCTATAAAGCCTCCGGGCATATTCCTTTGAGATTCAATATATCCAGATGGAACACTTATTTGCGGGTCAATTGGTAATTCATCTTCATTAGGTAAAATTGGTTTTTTATAATTTGGATTTTTTTTATCATCTAAAGGATACCAAACTGGAATTGGAACCCCAAAGTATCTTTGTCTTGATATACACCAATCTGAGTTAAGATTATTTGTCCAATTTTCAAATCTTTTATACATAAAGCTTGGGTGCCATGTAATACTTTTCCCAGAATTAATTAAATCATTTTTTTTATCTAATAATCTTACAAACCATTGTCTGGTTGTTAAGTACTCCAAAGGATTATCGCCTTTTTCATAGTATCTAACTTGATGATTTATTTGTCTAGGGATTTCAATAAGTGGTATTTTATCTCCTAAAACTGAGTTCTGTTTATCAGACAAAATTTCAACCATTATTTTTTTTACACTAGGAGTTCGTTTACCAATAATCAAATTATAATTTTTATTAGCAAGACTAGGATTCTCAGATTCCCATCCCTTTGTTCCAAATTCTCTATCAATAATCCTACCGTTTTTTCCTATTATTTGTCTAAGCTTCAATGAATGATCTTTCCACCATTGAACATCTGTTTGATCACCAAATGTACAAACCATTAAAATCCCAGTTCCTTTATCAGGATCTACCTCAGTACTAGAAAAAATAGGTACTTTAGAAAAAAAACCAGGAGTTATCGCACTTTTTCCGAATAAGTGTTTATACCTTTGATCATCTGGATGTGCTGTGACTCCGACACAAGCAGCTAGTAATTCTGGCCGAGTGGTAGATATGATAAAACGTTCATGACTTATTTGATCGACAATAAATTCAATATCATGATAAGCTCCAGTCTTTTCTCTGTCTTCAACTTCAGCTTGAGCAACAGCCGTTTGATAATCTACATCCCACATAGTTGGCGATTCAACTTGATAAATATGTTCTTTTTGGAATAAATCTAAGAAGCTTCTTTGAGCAATTCGTCTACTTTTTTTATCAATAGTTGTGTATAAATCTCGCCAGTCAATGGAATATCCCATCCTTTCAAATACTTCCTTAAATGCTTTTTCATCTTCCTTAGTCACTAAGGAGCACATTTCTATAAAATTTTGCCTGCTAATAATAAGTTGATGTTTTTTATTTATACCCAACTTCTCTTTCTCTTTTTCAACATCTAAATTTTTAATATATGGGATGTTAGGTTCAGCTCTTACACCAAAATAATTTTGGACTCTTCTTTCAGTTGGCAATCCATTATCATCCCAGCCCATAGGATACACAACATTGTATCCCCTCATTCTTTTATATCTTGCTATAAGATCTTGATGAGTATATGAAAAAATATGCCCAATATGAAGAGATCCGCTTACTGTTGGAGGAGGAGAATCAATAACAAAATTACCTCTCCTTTCATTATTTATTTTTCTAGAGTGTACATTAAGTTTTTTCCATTGTTCACGCCAATAATTTTCTCGATTATTAACATCAAAAAACTTACTTATTTTAGTTAAATCTATTGATTTCATTAGCTTGGTTTGTAAATTTATAATTTATATATTATATTTATTAATTTTTACTATTACTGATTTTATTTCTTAATATTTGACTATTTTTAATTTGTTCTAGTTTTATTAAACCTCGTTTTGTATCACTTGCTATCCTTGCTGGATCTGAATTTTGCAACCTTAATTTAAATAACCAATATATAAATGATTCATCATCACTAATAGTGAAAGATGTATTTAATATATCTATTTGATATTCCATTCTAAATATTTGCCAAAGATGCTCCCTTGTATCACCATAAATATTAGTATAAACAGAGTTAATTTCTTCTTCATTAGTCAATATACCTGCGGATATTATTTTTTTAATCTGTGAATCTTCAACTGATGAAATAAGCGCTTGTTCTACAATAACTCCATAAAAGTATGACAAGTGCGCTCTATATTTTTCATAGCCAAGAAAATCTTTCAATTCTTTTTCTGGTATACCTCCATCATAGTCTGATTCTATTATCCATTTCCAAAATTTTTCATTTACGGATAAATATTTTGATTGACTAGCGATTCTTACTGCTAATGTTTTCCAATTAAATGCCTCTCCACCTATAAGATAATTTATTTGATTGGTTGAAAATTTTTCTTTAGATAGGCTCCAGCCACTTATTAAATCAAATAATATTTTTTTCCAGTTTTTATAATCTTTACTAATATTGTTATCAAGTTGAAAAATATCTTTTTCAATCTTTTTTTGATCAGATAAATATATTAACTCATTATTTTTTGTTTTTTCTCTGGTCTCTTTCAATTTTTCTTCTTTCAGAGCGTGATAATTTTCTTCCTGTATCGGAGTGGGTTGGAATATTAGAAAGACTTGAAACATGTGAAGATTGTCTAGTGGTATTTGCATTCTCCATAACTGATGGCTCATTAGCTAACTGACTTACTCTATTACTTTTATTCCCAAATTCAGAAGCATTAAAAACCAACATACTTACACTACTTCTTATAGTATCGTTTAAGTTTGTAAACATAGCAAAACCTGTTCTTTTGTAAGCAACTAACGGATCTCTTTGGCCTGCTGCTTCTAGTCCAATACCCTGCCTCATATTGTCCATAGAAGTCAAATGTTCAACCCAATTTTCATCTATAGATTTTAATAAAACAGCTTTAGAGAATCTAATAATTATTTCTTTGCCAATATTTTCTTTTCTTGATAAAAATAGTTTTTCAGAAAATTTATATAAAAATAGTTTCAAATCTTCTTTGTTCTCTGAATTAGTTTGAATTTCTTCCTGGCTAATCTCGCCAGCTGGAATAATCCTAGTTATATCTCTATAGAAATTTGAATCTAGTTCATTCATTTCATTAACTAATATATCTATTTCTTCTTTCAAATAATTAATTAGTATTTCCTCAATATTTGCGCCAGACAATGCTTGGTCTCTAAGTTTGTAGATAACATCTCTTTGAGTGTTCATAACATCATCGTAATCAACCAGATATTTCCTTATCTCAAAATTTTGAGCTTCAACTTTAGTTTGTGCTGTTTCTACTGATTTCGAAATAATCCTATTTTCAATTGGAATATTTTCTTCCCAGCGAAACAGATTCATAGCGCCCTTTATTCTATCTCCACCGAATCTCTTAACAACTTCATCTTCAGTAGAAAGATAAAATTGAGTTTCGCCAGGGTCTCCCTGCCTACCACATCTTCCTCTAAGTTGATTATCAATTCTTCTAGATTCATGCCTCTCCGTACCAATGACAAATAAACCTCCATTTTGAACAACAAAATTATGATTTTTTTCCCATTCTTCATCTGAAATTTTTTCATTATCGGGTTTACCACCAAGAATAATGTCTGTTCCTCTTCCAGCCATATTAGTTGCAACAGTAACAGATCCAGGCATACCAGCTTCTTCAATAATTTCTGCTTCTTTTTCGTGAAATTTAGCATTAAGAACATTATGAGAAATATTACTTTTTTTTAGCAGATTAGATAAATGTTCAGATTTTTCTATTGTTGTGGTACCTATCAAAATAGGCCTTGAAAACTTATTTAATTCTCTAACTTTTTCTACTATTGCATTCCACTTAGCATTTTCATTTATATATATAAAATCACCATGGTCAACTCTTTGACTTTCTTTATTAGTAGGTATTTCTATAACTTCTAGACCATAAATTTTTTCCATTTCTTCTGCTTCTGTACTTGCAGTTCCAGTCATACCTGACAACTTTGCATACATTCTAAAATAATTTTGCAAAGTTATAGTAGCATATGTAATGGATTCTCTTTGTATTGATACATTTTCTTTTGCCTCTAAAGCTTGATGCAAACCATCAGAAAACCTTCTACCACTCATTAATCTGCCTGTGAACTCATCTACAATAATTATTTGGTTATTTTGTAATACATATTCCCTGTTTTTTTCATAAACAAATTCAGCCCTTATAGAGTTTTCAGCAAAATGAGATAATACATTATTTTCAGGAGAATATAGATTATTTATGCCTAAGATATCCTCAATATTTTTTATACCAATTTCTGTTAAGGAAATATTTTTTCTCTTTTCCTCTATTTCAAAATCTCTACCATTCTGTAATCTTTTGGCTAATCTTGCAAATCTTTTATATTCGCCTGTTTGTTCTTTAGCTGGACCTGAAATTATTAGTGGTGTTCTAGCTTCATCAATAAGTATATTATCTACTTCATCTACTATTGCAAAATTTCTAGATTTCTGAACTTTATGATCATAATTTTCAACCATATTATCTCTAAGATAATCAAAGCCAAATTCATTATTTGTACCGTATGTAATATCACATTCATAGGCTTGTTTTCTAGTACATAAATAAAAAGAACCTTCTACTTCTAAGTCAGCTTTAGGTTCATCAGAAATTAATATATATGATTTATTATTTTGCAGGCAACCAACTGATAATCCTAAAAATTGATAAATTTTTCCCATCCATTCAGCATCTCTTTTAGCTAAGTAATCATTTACCGTAATTACATGAACACCCTCCCCTGTCAATGCGTTTAGATAAGTTGGTAAAGTAGCTACTAATGTTTTACCTTCTCCCGTTCTCATTTCAGCAATTTTTCCTTGATGCAGTATAATACCGCCTATGATTTGCACATCAAAATGTCTCATACCTAGGACTCTTTTTGCTGCCTCTCTAACTAATGAAAAGGCTTCAGGTAAAATATTATCTAAAGATGATTCTTCTTCAAAGTCTGATCTTAATTTATTTGTATAATTTTTTAGTTCATTTTCGGTTAATGAATTAAATTTTTCTTCTAGACTATTAACTTTATCTAAAATAGGATTAAGTTTTTCTAATGCTTTTTCATTAGAGTCACCTAATAATTTATTTAATATATTAAACATATTATTATTGTAAATGAAAAATATTTAACGTGTTGTAATTATTTTTAATTAAAAAGATTAATGGGTAAATAGCTGTCCTACTGATTGACCTTCATGAATTCTTCTTATAGCTTCACCCAATAAAGGGGCAATTGATATAATTTTAATTTTTTTATTCATTTTATTGGAAGGTATAGGAACCGTATCAGTTACAACAAATTCTTTTATATATTTATTTTTTACTAATTTGCTAGCTGAATCACCCGGTAATACTCCATGAGTAGCAACAGCATATATATCCTTTCCACCAGCCTTGTGAATAGCTTCAGCAGCTGCTATCATTGTCCCCCCACTACTAATTTCATCATCAAATAATATTATATTTTTAGAGTTAACTTCTCCAATAACATTTAAACTTTGCACTTTATCGTTATTTCCCATTCTTCTTTTTTCAACAATTGCTAGTGGCACATTAATCCAATTTGCAAAATCACGAGCTTTTTTGGAAATGCCAATATCAGTAGCTACGACCACAGAATTCTGTATATCCTTTTTCTTAAAATATTTTACTAAGTTAGGCATTGCCGTTAATTCATCAACAGGTACCTTAAAAAATCCTTGTACTTGCCCTGCATGCAAATCAACCATCACAACTCTATCTGCTCCGGCTGTTTCAAGCAAATCAGCAACTAGTCTTCCAGTAATGGGTACTCTAGGTTGATCTTTCTTATCTGTTCTGGCATAGCTATAAAATGGTACTACAGCAGTTATTCTACCTGCAGAAGCTCGTTTAGCAGCATCAATCATAATGAGTAATTCCATAATGTTATCATTAACAGGCTCAACTGTAGATTGGAGTATAAAAACATCTTTTTGCCGGACATTTTCTAATATTTTCACAAAAGTATTATCATTGGCAAATTTAAAAACTTCAATTTTTCCAACATCTTGATCCAAATATTTACAAATATCCTCAACCAAAATATTATGAGAATTACCGGAAAAAATTACAGGCTTCCCATTAAATCCATTCATTATTATTACCTCGCACTAAAAAAATCTTTAACTGATGAAATCACTGACAATATTTAATCTATCATTTATAGAAATTAATGTAAAACAATAAACTCACCCATATACTAAATTGAAAATAAAGTTTAAAATTCAACTATAATAAATTTATATTTAAAAGGAAATTATGGAAGTATATCTAGCTAAACCAAGAGGTTTTTGTGCAGGAGTAGATCTAGCTGTTGATATAGTTAAAATTGCCATAGAAAAATATGGAAAACCTGTTTATGTCAAACACCAGATAGTACACAATCCAAAAGTAGTTGATGATGTTGAAAAAATGGGAGCAATAACTGTCGAGCAAGTTAATCAAGTTCCTGATAACTCAGTAGTTGTATTTAGCGCACATGGATCACCGCCTGAAGATTACAATAAAGCTAAAAAGAAAAACTTAACTGTTATTGATGCTACATGCCCCTTAGTTACTAGAGTACATAATGAGGCAAAAAAATATAAAAAAGAAGGAAAAAAGATTATTCTTGTTGGTCATAAAGGACATCAAGAAGTAATAGGGACTACTGGTCAATCTGATATGGATCTTATTGATGATCGAGATGAATGGGTTCTACCAAAATATGAAAGAAATGACCAAGTGGCAGTACTTACCCAAACAACTTTATCAGTTGATGACACGTCAAAAACTATAAAAAAAATTTTAGAATCTAACCCTAATGCTATTGTTAGAAATGATATCTGCTATGCCACAACTAATCGCCAACAAGCAGCTATTGAGTTAGCAGATATAACAGAGCTAGTATTAGTGATAGGTGCTAGAAATAGCTCTAACTGCAATAGACTAAGAGATGTAGCCTTGAAAAAAGGAGTACCTGCCTACTTGATTAATGGCCCTGAGGAATTAGATTTAAATTGGCTAAAAAATGTTAATAAAATTGGAATAACCTCAGGAGCATCTACACCCGAAAAACAAGTTCAGTCTGTAATTAAAGCTCTCAATCCAAAAAAAATACATGATGTGGGACCTGGAGAAAGAAAAACAATTTTTTCTCTTCCAAAAAAAGTAAAAGAAGTTTTTTCTGAGGAAAGTTCATGAAAGTAGTTTCTGTTGAGTGTTTAGTTTTAGATGAACAATATCCTTATGTCATAATAAACACTGATGAAGGAATAATTGGATTTGGAGAATGTTTTAGAAGAGCCCCCTACGTCACTAAGGCTGTTGTAGAGACTGTTTTTGCTCCCTTAGTAATTGGAAAATCCCCTTTTAAAAATAATGAAATATGGGATGACATGCTTAATTCTGGAGCTACTATGGGCCCTCTTGGCACTTTATTAACTGCAGCATCTGGGGTTGATATTGCATTGTGGGATATTAAAGGGAAAGTACATCAAGAACCTATAAATAAACTAATAGGTGGTAAACAAAAGGACAAAATTTCTTTATATGCAAGTTCTCTTAGAAGAGATCTTACTCCAAAAGAGGAGGCTATTAGAGTTGGGAAGTTTTTAGACCAAGGTTTCAAGGCTTACAAAATGCACTCAGCTAACCCTTCAAAAATAGATGACATAGACAATGATAATACAATAAATACTGTAAAAGAGATTAGGAAAGAACTTGGAAATCAAATAGAAATTATGGTAGATGTTAATGGCGCTTACTCTGTATCTCATGCTATAGAAATAGGTAAACAATTAGAGGATTTAAATGTTTTTCATTTTGAAGAACCAGTAAAATCTATGAAAGATATGGAAGGTCTATCAAGAGTATCAGAAAAATTAGATATTCCAATTGCTGCTGGAGAAAATGCATTTACAAGATGGGAACATATGAGATTACTGAAATATGGTAAGCCAGATATTATGCAACCCGATGTCGTTAAGGTAGGAGGAATAACTGAACATTTAAGAATAGAAAGTGCTCTTACATCTAAAAATGCTATTCTAACAACTCATAATACACAACCTTATGGCTCTACCGCTGCTCATGCACACATAATTTCAACTAGTAATAACTATCCATATTTTCAAGAATATAATATTGAAAAAGTATCTATTAAGGATAATGATTCTATTTTAGACGAAGAGTTTGAACCAATTGATGGTTCAATTCAAGTACCTGATTCACCAGGCCTAGGATTAGCATACAACCTCAATAGAATGAGAGAGAGATCTGTTGATAAGCCTACGAAATTAGTAGATCCTAGAAAATAATTTATGAAAAACATAAGAATCACAGCAATCATAGCATTATTGATTTTTGTAGTTTTAATTTCTTGTTCAAGGTCTAAAAATACTACCGAGAACGTAATTCCAACACAAGAAAATTATCCTATCAACTGCGAAAATTGGGATGGTACAGTTTTTGAAAAAATAAAAGTAGAAGTTTTTTTTATTAACAATTCTAGTAAAGTTTTGTCCACTGAGCTTGCGGATGAGCACAAAGAAATATCTACTGGTCTAATGTGCAGGAAAGAAATCACTGAGTCATCAGGCATGCTATTTAAATTTCAAGCAGAGCAAAATATTGGTTTTTGGATGTTTAATGTTAATTTCCCTGTAGATATTTTATACCTTGTAAAAAATGATGATAAATTATACATCGTAGATTTTAAAAAAATGAAGCCATGTAATAATTATGAAAAAATCTCGTATACTGAGTATAAAAATAAATGTAGATCAGAATCCGTGAATTACAAGCCAAAAAAAATGTATAATTATGCTTTAGAAATAAATAAAAACTCATTAAATATTCAGAATATATCTTATATAAAAATTCTTGATTCCAAATAACTGAAAGACAACTATATTGCAAAAAAATAACGACAATAGATTACTACTAATTATTATAGATGGACTTGGATTTAACCCAACCACATCAAAAAAAATAATAGTTAAAGTATGGGACAATTTATCTTCTATAGAAAAAAGTGAACTTCTATATTTGTATAATAAAAATAATCTAGATGAAAATTTATATCTTGCTCCATTGTACCCAATTTCTTCTGAAGTTTTTGATGAAAATCACACATTAGATTTTATGAATAATAATCTAGAAAAAATTGTTAATATACGTTCAGAATTCCCAAAATCTCTTTTAAATAAAATAAATAAAAAAATATATGACATTTCAGAAGAATATAAATATGTTCCATGGGCCTCTAAGTGTGACAATTTGGCAGAAATTAGAAATAATAATTACTCCATTCCAACTAAAGCATCAGGAATATGGGTTGGATACGAAGATATTAAACCAACAGTCCAAGGTAATTCGGAAACTGGACATCAGCAAATAGGAAATTTATCACTTGCTAGTCAAATTCCCTTAGAAATTTCTGAATCTATCAAAAATAAAAGTTTTTACGAAAACTCTAATCTAAATTCATGTATCAATAAAGCTATACAAAATAACACTAAAATTAATTTCTCTTTTCTACTCTCAGGAACAAAAGGATCGAATGGAAGAGTTCATAGCGCATGGAACCATTTGGAAGCTTTTCTAAAATTAGTATTTATTCAACACAAGCTTCCTCCTGAAAAACTTCAGATGCAGGCTATTCTTGATGGTAGAGATTCAGGGAATTTTAGTTCCGTAAAAAATTCGGATGAGGAGGAAGGTTTTTTATATAAATTAAAAAATTTACTAGAAAAGTACAAAGCAATTGAAAGCCTTTGCTGGATAGTAGGAAGATCATCAGCTATGGATAGAGACTTCAGAGAGGAAGCGGCTTATTCTGACTTCATGCACTTAACTGGGAAAAAATTCCAGCCTGCAAAAAGTGTTTCTGATGTAATTAGTTTTATTAAATCCTGTCACTTAAGCGGAACAAACGATCAAAGTATTCCACCGATATCAATACTAAGAAACAATAAAAAGGTTCCAATTATTGATACTAATGACTCATTCATAAATCTTAACTTTAGGTCTGACCGACAAAGGATTAAGACAGCATGGCTGTCAGATTCAAAAAAATATTTGCTGAATGAAGCAAAAAATAGAGGTAAAAATTGGAAAGCAGATTGGTTGGAACATGGGCTAAAATTAAATATATGCACAATAGCTGAGTATGACCCTTATTTTGAGGAAAAATCTCATGTAAAGGTGGCATACAAAACAGAGCCCCTTGATGATAATTTACTATATCAATGGAAAAGCCTTACGCAAAATAAAACATATGCTCTAATAGGAGAAAGCGTTAAGGCATCTCACGTTGGATATTTTATTAGGGGCAGAAGAGAAAAAATAGAAGATACAGTAGAATATAGAAAAATTATACCATCACATAGCGTATCAGATGGCGTAAATTCTGACACTGACTTTTTTCTATTCCCAGAAATGAGAAATAATGAGATAACTGATGAAGTGATATCAACAATTGAATCAACCGGGCATAACTTAATAATCTGTAATCTTGCTTCAACTGACATGATCGGACATTGTATGCCGGAAAAATATGAAGAAGCCAAAATAGCCTATAAATCAGTAGAAAAATCAATTCGCTCAATGCTGGAGGCAGCCAAAGCAAAAAACATTCCCATTATTATCACCTCAGATCACGGAAACATCGAAGATCTTGATTCATCGCATAGCGCTAATGAAATACTTACAACTATAATTTTGAATAAAAAAACAAAATTAAGCCATTTTCCAGCTAGACTATATGATATTGGACCTACAATTCTTGAGATTTTTGGAATAAAAAATCCTACAAAAAATAAGCTAAATCGAGATAAAAAATTCCTGGGTAAAAGTATTATAACCTTACTTAATTAATAAGACTAATTGTTACCAAGCTGTTTCACCCCCATCTACTATGAGCTCAGTACCTGTTACCCATGATGATTCGTCTGAGGCTAGATAAAGTATTCCGTAGGCAATATCTTCGGGTAAACCTAACCTACCAAGTGGAGTCATGTTTAGACGATAATCTCTTATTTCTTCCTGTGAATGAATATCCAAAGTCATTGGTGTATCTGTAAAACCAGGGTGAATAGAATTAACCCTAATTTTATCTTTACCATATTGAACCGCAGCTCCCTTACTAAAAGTTCTAGCTGCACCTTTCGAAGCATGATAGGCTGCTCCTGCAGGAGAACCTACAATACCAAATATTGAAGAAACGTTTATTATCGATCCTCCTCCAACATTTCTCATATGAGGAATTACCGCTCTGGTTCCAAGCATAATTGCGGTAGAATTAACAGCAAAAACATCATTCCAATTACTTAATGTTGTTTCCTCTACTACAGCTCTACCTTTAGCCCCAGAAAGACCAGCATTATTAACTAATATATCTATTTTGCCCCATTTCTTTATTACTACATCAACTAATTGGTCCCATTCTTTTTCATTAGCTACATTAATTTTTATAAATATTGCATTTCCATTATTTAAGTTAATTTCATCCTGCAGAATTTTACCTTTATCTATATCCAAATCTGCAATCACAACCTTTGATCCCTCATCAGAAAATATCCTAGTTGTTGCCTCACCAATACCAGAAGCGCCTCCTGTAATAACCGAAACTTTATCTTTTAATCTTGAACTCATATATAACTCCATAACTTAGGTATCTCTAAATTATCATAGTTTGTTATTTTACATAAACATTTCAGCAATAAAAAAAAATAATTTTACATATTATAGTATTGATATGTTTTTTTTCAGACGTAAAAATAAAAAACCAATATATTATGGCTGGTGGGTTGCAATAGCCGGATCTTTCAACATGATGATAAGCTCAGGGCCAACCTTTCAAGCTGCTAGTACTCTATTTAGAGCAATAGAAGATGAATTTGGCTGGTCTAGAGCATTAGTATCAGGAGTAGCTTCATTTGGTAGGTTTGGCGGTGCACTATTTGGACCACTTGAAGGATGGTTAACTGACAAATTTGGATCAGGAAAAATGATATTATTTGGATTTACTTTTGCAGGAATCGGTATGATAATTTTTTCAAAAATTTCAGGTCCTGTAATGTATTATTTTTCATTTTTTATTGTTTCACTTGGATTCTCTCTTGGAGGATTTGTACCTTCAATGCACTCTGTAAACTCTTGGATGTCAAAAAGAAGAGCTACCGGAATGGCTATAGTTATATCAGGATCAAGCCTAGGTGGATTATTTGTACCTTTAATTGTGTGGAATATTAATAATCATGGATGGAGAGAAACAACTTTGTTTATTGGAATAATTTCTATACTAGCTGGACCACCATTATCTTTAATAATTGGCAAAAAAAATCAAAATAATGTTCAAATAAATAATACTAAAAATGATAAAAAATCTCAGTCTAATGATAATTATTTTTACCAGTATGATTTTAAACCTAATGAGGCTATTAAAACTCGAGGCTTTTGGGGTATTTCTATTACGCATACATTCACAAATCTTTCAGTAGGAGCAATATCAGCACATATATTTTTTCAACTAACAGATAATAATGGAGCAAATTTAACTGACGCACTTGCATCAACAATTTTACCCATCATGGCTTTTACCTCATTCTTGTTTCAAATGATTGGTGGATTGATAGGTGATAAATTTAACAAGAGAAAAGTATTACCGTTTTTAATACTTATACAAGGTTCATCATTAATTGTTTTAGGAATGGCAAACTCATATATTGAAAGTGTTATTTTTGCAGTTTTATGGGGTATTGGGTTTGGAGCAAGAACACCAATGCTTCACGCACTCAGAGGAGAATATTTTGGTAGAAAACATTTTGGTATGATTTTGGGTATGTCTAGCTTTCCTATGATGCTTGGCATGATGATTTCTCCAGTAATTGTGGGTAGAATATATGATATACATAAAAGTTATGTAGGAGTTCTATACTTCTTAGGATTAACTTGTGTTATAGCGTCAATAACAATTTTGTTTGCATCAAAGCCAAAACCACCAAATATAGGAACATATGAAAATGAAAAATAATTTATTCACATGCAAGATATGTAATTATAAAATCTACTCAAAATTTATTCCAGCAACTAAACCTAGTTGTCCTACATGTGGCGGAGATGTTGAACTAAATAAAAATGTTATTGAAAAAAAACTTGTTTCTTTGTGCCAAACTTGTCATGCAGAAAATCCTCTGTACGAATCTGACTTATGTGAAAAGAATAACTGTGGAAAAGTTTCAAGTTATTGGAGTGGGAAAAAAAATATTGCTCAAGACAATAAAAAACCATTCGAAAACAATAAAGTTTTATATAAATCTTCTAGAGGACCTGAGGGTGGTACTATCCCAAGATGGAAAAATTGATTAATTTAGATATGAAATTTTTCATAATGTAGAGATAACAAGTTTTCACCCCAGTCATTCTTAATATCACGAATTACTGTGTGAATGTGATTCGAATCATTTTGAGTATTGTCATACTCTATTATGAATTCAGGATGATAAATAGAATAATAGTGAGGTTTTTTTGGAGAAATAGATCCAGCCCAAGCAAATCTCGTCTGTTCTAAATTAGATAATTTTTCAATGTATTCATTAAATACAAGATTATTAAATCTACTAAAATAATGACTTATTAATGTTTTTAATAATAATTTTTGAGAATCAAATAACGAGCTATATTTAATTCCATCTTCAATGTGAAATTTCTTAACATGAATTACATTTTGAGTAATTATGTCTGCTGGGGCATTTTCGTGTAATATTGCTTTTTTAGACTGATGAAAATTCATAGATTTTATAAAACTTCTAGCTAGATTTTCTTCTTTCAGAAGAGTCTTTTCACCTTTTCTTTTACCATGTAAGATTTCCGCAGGATTTGCACCAAAAAAACTAGGAAGAAAAGATATGAATTTTGATGAAAAGTTAACAGTTATTAGAATATGGTGACCATTTACTCTTATACCCCATGGAGTGTCATCATTATTAGGGTCACCAAATATAGCAAAATAATATATACCGCTATCTCTAATCCAATGATTTTTTTCACCCTGAAGTTTTTCCCATTCATAAAGTATTTTCTCTAATTCTATTATCTCTTTAAACGTTTGATGACCCATCTCACTAAGCAATAATTTAATTATATTAAAAGCCATATTTTGTTGATCTTCGTTCATCTCTGATATAGTTAGTCCATACTTCTTAATTGGTGTGTAATGCCAATTAAATCTTTCTTTATCAGAAAAAGAAAAAAATAATTTTTCTTTTTGAGAAGAGGTTAGAATATCAATAAAGCTTAGAGCCCTAGCGCATAGCTCTTTAGTAAATTTTTTTGAAATATCTATTTTCATAATGTAAAAATTGATTGATTTATTCTTTCCAACTTATAACATTAATGAATATTATAAAATAAGTTAAAGGGCTAAATATGAGTAAATATTATGACAACTCAATAATTCCTGATTTCCTAAAGAGAAAGTTTAATGTTTATGACAGGATAAATAAATTAGGTATTGACTTAGGTACATTTAGTGAAAATGTAAAAACTTTAAAAGATTCTGAAATCTGTACAGAAATTTTTCATGAATCAGGATTAGTTTATCTTTCAGGTCATGGATACGGACCGGGTCAGATGTATGATGATAAATCAAGGATAACTGAAGGTCAAAAAGCCGCAGAATGGATAGCTAATTCTATGATAAGGCGATTGCATTGGGCAATTACATGCGGGGGTGAAGGTGGAGACCTAAATGATGTTTTATACACAGTAAAAGCAATTGGCATGGTGGTTTCTACAGATGTTGCTTTTGATGGAGCACCATCGGTGATGAATGGTTTTTCTAGAAGATGGCAATCCGTTTTTGGTGGAGGTAAGGGTGAATTCTCTAAAAATGGACTTGATACAAGTTTCTCTGGAGTTCATGCTAGGAGTGCAATCGGAGGGTTTACTGGAAGATTTTCTATAGAACCAGAAATTATAGTTGCAATACCTCCTGATTTGTCGGAAGAGATTATAAAAAATAGAGGCTGGATACTTCCTTTATCTCCTGAAGCATATGAGAAGATAGCTAAAAAGTGAAAATACTTATCTCAGGAAGCAGCGGCCTAATAGGCAAATCCATAATTGATTTTTTAGGTTCAAAAAAGCATGAAATATTTATTCTCACGAGAAATAATAAAGAAAAAAGCGAAAATTCAATATTTTGGGATCCTTACAAAAATATAATTGATTTAAGTAAAATTGAAAATTTTGATGTTTTTATAAATCTAAATGGAAGTTCTATTGCAAAAATCATGATGTTGGGAAGAATAAAATTTGGATCAAAAAAATCTATCTATAACAGTAGAATAATCTCAACAAAATTCCTTAGAAACTGTATAGAAAAATTATCTAACCCACCAAAATTATATATAACAGCATCAGCATGCGGATATTATGGTGATAGAGGAAATTCAGTTGTTGAAGAAAATTCGAAACCTGGCTTAGGCTTTCTTTCTGATACTGCTAAAATATGGGAAAATATTGCAATACCTGATAAAAAAAATATAAGAGTTGTAAACTTACGATTAGGTTTAGTTATTACTAAAAATGGTGGAATAATAAAATCATCTAAATTTATATATAAATCCTATCTAGGTGGCAAGTATGGAAATGGTAATCAATGGTGGCCATGGATATCTATGAAAGATACAATTAGAGCAGTAGAACATATAATCAATAATAAAAGTATAAATGGACCAGTAAATTTAGTATCTCCCAAATTGATAAGAAATAAAGATTTTGTAAATGAATTATCTCTTTACTTTAAAAAACCTGCTTTAATGCATTTACCAAGTTATATTATAAAAATCTTTTTTGGAGAAATAGCCGATGAAGCATTACTAAGCAGCCAGAAAGTTCTACCAAAAAAGCTATCTGAAAGTAACTTTTCATGGAGCCATCCCTATTTAGAACAAGCTTTAGGAGATAATTAGGAATTTTCTTTAATCATTTTTCTCAAAACAAAAGGAAGAAGACCGCCATTTTTATAGTATTCATTTTCAATAGCTGTATCAATTCTTACAAGCACATTAAATTTTTTTGTTTTTCCAGAAACTGTTTTAGCATGAATTTCAATAATTGATCTTGGTTCTACCTCATTTGCAACATTTGGTATATCGTAAAACTCGCTACCATCGAGTTCTAAGGATTCCATTGATTGATTATCCATAAATTGAAGTGGTAAAACACCCATCCCAACAAGATTTGATCTATGAATACGTTCATAGCTTTCTGCTATAACTGCTCTTACTCCAAGTAACATGGGGCCCTTTGCAGCCCAATCTCTTGAGCTTCCAGTACCATATTCTTTTCCAGCAAAAACAATTAGTGGAGTATTTTCTAAACGATATTTTTCTGATGCATCAAAAATTCTCATTTTTTCATCTGATGGGAAATGTATAGTCCAGTCGCCTTCCATATCAGGGCATAGATTATTTCTTAGCCTAATATTTCCGAAAGTTCCTCTAACCATTACATCATGGTTTCCTCGTCTTGATCCAAACGAATTATAATCTTTTCGAGCAACATCATTACCGAGAAGAAATTGTCCGGCAGGAGCAGACGGAGGTATAGATCCTGCAGGAGAAATATGATCTGTAGTAACAGAATCAGCAAGACTAACAAGAACCCTAGCACTTAATATTTCATCTTTGGTTTGAGTTGCTTGAGAAAAATTATCAAAGTAAGGAGGTTTTTGAATGTAAGTCGAGCTTAAGTCCCAATTAAAATTTAAACCTAAAGATGTTTCTAATTTTTTCCATGCCTCAGGACCTTCAATAACTGACGAATACTGTTCATTAAATATTTCAGGTTTAATTGATTTAGATATTACATCTGAAATCTCATTTTGAGATGGCCAAATATCCTTAAGAAAAATTAAATCTCCATTATCATTAGAACCAATTGGTTCATTTACTAAATCTATATCTACAGTACCAGCTATAGCAAATGCTACCACCAAAATTGGAGAGGCTAAATAATTTGCTTTCACTTGTGGATGAACTCTGCCTTCAAAATTTCTATTACCACTTAATACAGCAGCAACTGTAAGATCATTCTCTGAAACTGTATCAGCAACTGCCTGAGGTAATGGGCCAGAGTTACCAATACATGTTGTACAACCATATCCAACAGTATTAAACCCCATAAAATCTAAATCTTTACTTAGATTAGCTTGATTTAAGTATTCAGTAACAACTGTTGACCCCGGAGCTAAACTAGACTTAACCCAAGGCTTTCTATTTAAGCCTTTTTCTCTAGCCTTTCTAGCCAAAAGACCTGCACCAACCATAACGTACGGATTCGAAGTATTTGTACAACTAGTAATAGCAGCTATTACAACAGAAGAATTAGAAATTTCTTCTATATTCTTTTCTATATCTATTTCATATTTTTTATCTGTAGAGACATCAAATGATTTAGAAAAGTTTTCACCAATATCCTTTAAGGAAATTTTATCTTGCGGTCTTTTTGGCCCAGCTAAAGATGGAGTCACATCAGACATATCAAAATCTATCGATTGTGAGTATGATGGTTCTGAATTTTTATCATAGAACATAGCATTAGTTTTTGAAAAACTTTCTACCCTATTTATTAAATTTTTATCCCTACCCGTATCTTGCAAATACTTTATTGTTTGATCATCAATTGGGAAAAATCCACATGTAGCACCATACTCAGGAGCCATATTAGCTATAGTCGCACGATCAGCTAAAGGCAATTTATGTAAACTAGGTCCATAAAATTCAACAAACTTTTCTACTACACCTACTGATCTTAGTTTTTCCACTATAGATAAAACTAAATCAGTGGCTGTTGAACCCTCTGGAAGTTCTCCTACAAGTCTAACTCCAACAACTTCAGGTAAAACCATATAATAAGGTTGACCTAACATAACAGCTTCAGCTTCAATACCTCCAACTCCCCATCCAAGTACACCAAGCCCATTAATCATAGTTGTGTGAGAATCAGTACCAACACATGAGTCAAGCATTAAAGAATTTTTATCCGATTCATTATCAAGAAGTATAACCTCTGCTAAATATTCTAAATTTACTTGATGAACAATTCCTGTACTAGGAGGAATAATTCTTAAGTTATTAAAAGCACTTTGAGCCCATTTTAATAATTTATATCTTTCTGTATTTCTTTCAAACTCTCTATCAACATTTAATTTCAGTGAGTCTACATTAGAAAAATTATCCACTTGAACAGAATGATCAATAACCATATCTGATCTTACAATTGGATTAATAATTGAAGGATCTCCACCGATTTCTTTAACTGCATCACGCATTGCAGCAATATCTACTACTACAGGCACACCAGTAAAATCTTGTAATAGTACTCTCCCTGGCATAAATGGAAATTCACTACTTGGCTTAGAATTTGGACGCCAAGAGCTTACTAGTTCAACATGATCTTTAGTAGCTATGCCTCTAGTATGACTTCTCAATACATTTTCTAATAAAACTCTAATTGAGTATGGAGTTTTATTTATCTCAACTAAATTTAGCTTTTCTAATGAGTGTATTGACTCATAAAAATATTCTTTTTCATTTGATATTATTTTATTTGTGGAATTAAACATAAGTATTTTTTCTTGCAAAAAGTTTCTAATCAGATAGTATATTCTATATCATTTTTCAAAAAAAAAATGAAAAATAAATCAAAAATCTTATGCTTAATTATAATCCAGCATCCGTTATAGCTAATAAAACACCGTTTTTTTATGGTTGGGTAATCGTATTTACATCAAGTCTTTCAATGTTTGTAAGAAATGCGGCAGCAACATTAACAATTGCGGTTTTTGTATATCCTATGAGTGAAGATTTAGGCTGGAGTAGGACTCTAATTGTAGGTGCAGCTGCTGCATCTGGAGTAGCATCTATGTTTATATCTCCATTAGCTGGTTGGATTTTACAAAAATTTGGTAGTAAATTTCTAATTTCTATCTCACTCTTTTTACTTGGTTTAGTTATTTTATCAATCAGGTGGACAACTAATCCTATAACCTTTTATCTATTATTTGGAACAGGAAGGTTAATTTTTCAAGCACCACTTCAAATAGGTCCGACTACAGTTGTAGCACAATGGTTTATTAAATTGAGAGGTAGGGCATCTTCTATTCTTGGAGTTTCTCATTCATTAGGAATGGGTTTATTTCCATTATTTGCACAACTATTTATAAATGCTAATAATGGTGATTGGCGAATGGCATGGTTTTGGATAGGTATATCAGTTTGGATTGTAGCACTTCCTCTAACTTTGCTATTACTTATAAATAAACCTGAGGATATAAAAGAATTGCCGGATGGTATTAATAAAACATCAAAAATAAATAGTAAAACAAATACTGAAGAACAATGGAATTTACAAGATGCTGTAAGAACACCCACACTTTGGCTTCTAGCTTTAGCTGGAGGTTTAGTATTCTTTATCCATACTGGAGTTAATATTCATCAAGCAGCCTTTCTTCGAGACTCAGGTATAAGTGCATCTGCTGCAGCTTCGGCATTAGCTATCATGGCTGGAGGTAGTGCCATAGGAAGTATAATTTGGGGCAATTTACTAGATAAATTTTCTGTAAAATTAGTATATTCTCTAGCTGCAGGATGGCTTGGAATTACAGCTTTGCTATTCCTTCAAGTAAGCTCTACTACCTCAGCATTTATAGTTGCAATAATTTTTGGGATTGGTTTAGGAGGTTTGCTTGTGATACCACCGGTAGCAATGGCTCATTATTTTGGTAGACAATCCTTGGGTGCAATCAGAGGTATAACAGAACCTTTTGTAAGTGGCGGACAAGCTATTGGCGCAGTTGCAGCAGGGGTTATTTTTGATATTTCAGGATCATATGATGGGACTTTTCCTGTTTTTACAGTTGCAGCAATAATTGCAATTATACTAATCATTTCAACTAGAAAACCTAAAAAAAATACTAGATAGCGGCACCACCATCAACCGTGATCATTGATCCAGTTATCATTGATGCATCGTCTGATGCTACAAAAAGAAAAGTTTTAGCTATATCTTCAGCTGTTTGCAGTCTTCCTAGAGGAGTATCCTTCAATCTTTTATTATAATTTTCTGGATTTTCAATACTAGTTTCCCAACCATTCGGACTATAATTATTATCATCTCTAATAAAAGGAGTATCTACATGGCCAGGGGAAATTAGTACACAGCGAATATCATACTTTGCAAAAGAACTTGCCGCTGATCTTGTCAATCCCATCATACCCATCTTTTGTGAAGCATAACCTGGACTTCCACCTTGCGGGCGAATGGATGCTAAAGAACCTAAGTTCAAAATTACACCATTATTATTTTTTTTCATAAATGGGATAGTGTGTTTAATACCCAAAAAAGATCCAATAAGTCCAACATCTATTATTTCTCTAAATTGGCTCTCAGATTGATCTTCGAAATCAACTCTGAAATTTGCTCCAGCATTATTACATAAAATATTTATAGTTCCAAATTTATCGATTACTTTCTTTATGCAGTTTTTCCAAGAATTAGAATCCTTAACATTTAATTCTATTGGAATAGCTTCTCCTTTATCATTGATAATTTGATCAGAGACTTTTTTTGCACTTATATAATTTATATCTGCAACTACAACTTTTGCTCCCTCTGCAGAAAAAAGCCTAGCTTGTGCTCCTCCTATTGCTCCTCCCGCTGCTGTTATCAATGCCACTTTATTAATAAGTTTCATATTTACCCTCTTTTTTTACCGCTTCAATCATTGCTTGAATATAACCATTAGCAAATGCTCTACCTCTATGACCCCAATCTGTATCTTGGAAGGTTGAAGGAACATGATCATCTATAAAAAAACTATCATAATCATTTTGATAATAAGTTTTCATAGCTCGATACATATCTACATGACCAGTATTTATAAATTCCTCATGAAAATCCTCAGGATTAGGAGTAGAAACATTTCTAAAATGAACATAAAAAATTTTCTTTCTTATAAGCATTTCCTCAATAAATTTATAAATATTTTCACCCTTTGAATCAAACATTTCTGCAATAGTGCCCTGACAAAATTCAATACCACAATAATCAGACGGGTAAATATCTAGATATCTTCTATAATTATTGTAACTTCTAAAAATATTAGGTATACCACCTAGTTTTTCGACAGGAGGATCACATGGATGAATCCCTAATTTTATTTTTTCTTCTTCAGCAACAGGCATAATAATTTTTAGCCAATATTCTAAATTTTCCCAAATTTCTTCCTCTTCATACTCTCTATCGTGAGTATTTGGAAAATTTTTTGCTTGTTCATAGTTAAATGCAGTTGCACTAGCACCTCCTCTAATTATCTTAGGTTGTGTTCGCCATACATGAGAAGGCATCCAATTATATCCTAATATTTTTATCCCAGCTCTAGCGATATTTTTCACAGTAATAATCATATTTTCTATTTGCTGATCTCTTCTAGTACCATTAAGCATAATGTGGTCATAGAAGCTTGTTGGGACGTTTTCAAGTGCAGATAAAGATAATCCGTGGCTTTCAATTTTCAGTCTAAGCTTAACTAAATCTCTTAATTCCCAAATACCATTATTTGTAGGTAAACTAGGTGTATTTAATAAAATATCAGTTGCACCAAATTGTTTTGCAAAAATTAAAAATTCATCATTAGGTTCATTAAACTGGCCAAATCCTGTTCTCATATAATTCTCCATCAATTTAAAAAAACAAAATAATTTATAATATTATAAACTAATATTTTTATAAGAATAAATAATGATTATAGATACTCATGCACATATTCATCAACATGATGAACATGAAATACCAGAAATTATTTCTCGGGCATTAGAGTGCGATGTTTCAAAAATAATTACCGCTGGGGTAAATATAACTGATTCAAAATTATCTTTAAAAATCGCTAATAAATATGAAAACGTATATTCAGGTGTAGGTATTCATCCAGAGGAAATCAAATCACCTATAAGCAAAAATGATATAAAGGCCCTTAAATCATTGTCGAAAGAAAATAAGGTAAAAGTTATAAGTGAAATTGGCCTTGATAATCAAAAAACTTCTCCTGATATAAAAATTCAAGAAGAAGGTTTTTATGAACAGATCAAACTTGCAAAAGAAGAAAAGTTACCGATAATTTTTCATATTAGAGAAGAGCATAATGATTTTGAAGAATCTTTTGCAAAAGATATAGCAATCAATATTTTTTCAGAGCTCTCAATTGGTGATATTGGTGGAGCCGCCCATTATTTTGCAGGTAAATGGGATTACGCTAAGACTTTATTGGATTTGGGTCTTTTAATATCTTTTGCAAAACCAATAATCTACAACAAATCCCTGCATGAAACTGTTAGTAAAATACCAAGCGATAGAATTATCGTGGAAACTGATTCATACCCACAGCATTACAAACCTGATAGATCAAAATGGACTGAGCCTAAAGATATTTCAAATATAGTTAATAAAATTTCCGAAATAAAACAAATTAAAAGAGAATTTATTGAAGAAAAAATACATAATAATTCAATCAAACTACTTAATTTTTAATTATTTCATTTTACTTAGTAACTGATCAACTAATTTATAGATTTCAGAATATAATTCTTCTATTTGATTTTCAGTCATATCGTATGGGTCATCTAATCCCCAATCAATAATTTTCTTGCCATATATTGAAGGACAGCTCTTCGAATCAATCCCACAACCCATAGTTATAACATTATCTGCTCTTATAATAAGCTCATCCGTAAGTTTTCTTGGCTTAACAAATAAGAAGTCATATCCCTTTTTATTCATTATATTTACAACTCTTTTATTAACTTTTTCAGAAGGTTCTGTACCCGCACTATATGCATAGAAGGGTTTATTATATTCTTTTGCTAAAAAGTTGAATATGTATTCTGCCATTTTACTTCTACCTGAGTTATGAACGCATACAAATAAAACATCTATTTTCATCATATATATAAATTACCATTAAAGATTTTGAAGGTGGAAAATACCACCTTCAAAATTATTTTTGTTGCTATGACTGGAAGTCATGAGGAGGTTTTTTTTCGACAAGTTTAAGGTTTTAGGCCGAAATACTTTTTTGCAACAATTATATTGTTACTTAAATTTGATTTGTTTATGTTATAAATATGTTAGAGGATAATTAAATAAATTTAACATATATTTATTATATGTATGCAGAAAATATAATACAATTCTCATATGAAAAATTTTATACTAGATTCTGATCAATTTGGAACAAAAGTTCAAGCAAGCGAACCAACAGGTAAAAGTAAATCTGAAATTCGAAAAGATATTTTTGTTGGAAATGCTTATCCATATGCCTTCAGAATGAAGGAAGAAGAATACAATAAATTAAAATTTCTTTTACAAGTAGAATTAGTAAAATTTCAAGACCATGTAAAAAAAAATGGTGATAGATATATAATAATTTTCGAGGGAAGAGATGCAGCAGGTAAAGGTAGTAGTATAAAGCGATTTACGGAAAACCTAGATCCCAGAAGGGCAAGAGTTGTAGCTTTGGAAAAACCTAATAAAAGAGAAAAAGGTCAGTGGTACTTTCAAAGATATATTAATCATTTTCCAACAGAAGGGGAAATTGTTTTTTTTGATAGATCTTGGTATAACAGAGCTGGTGTTGAAAAAGTAATGAATTTTGCCAACAAAAAAGAATATGATAGTTTTGTAAGTCAAGTATCACCTTTTGAAAAATTAATTGTTGATGATGGAATTAAACTAATTAAGTTCTATTTCTCTGTGGGATTGCAAGAACAAAAACAAAGGTTTTATAAAAGAGAAAACCACCCCTTAAAACAATGGAAATTAAGTCCATTAGACAAGTTATCACAAAATAAATGGGAAGAATATACAGAAGCAAAAAGAATGATGTTTTATCACTCGCACAAAAACTATTCTCCATGGATAATAGCTAAGTCTGATGATAAGATGCGTGCAAGATTAAATGCAATTAGGTACCTTCTTTCGATATCTAAATATAAAAATAAATCTAGTTCAAAACAGATGAAAATTGACCCATTAGTAATTGCTTCTGCAAGTGAAGTTTATGATATTAAAAAATAATTGAATATGATTTTTATGTTAGATATTATTCTGACTTTAGTATAGTAGAATGTATATCTTTGATAGGATTACTAATAACTTCTAATCCGTTTATTGCTATATACTCTCTTATTCCTCTTCCAGAAATATATATTTCCTTGAATCCATAAATTTCAACTAACTTTTTTACTAATCTACAACCTGGAATAATAGTGTCAACTCTACTAGAACTTAATCCAGGCAAAGATATAAGTTCTTTTTTAGGTAATTTATATATTTTTTCCCATACATCGTTTAAATCATTGTGACTAATTTTACCTCCATGAAGTTCAAGAAATCTATCATTTTTTTGAGCTTTATGAATTTTAAAAATATTGCGCGCAGTTCCGCCAACTAGTATCATTTTTTTTGATGGTTTATCTATAATATTAAGATTAGATATTTGCTCATAAATATAATTATCAAGTTTCTTTATTGAATATTTATATTTTTTTTTATTAGAAAAAAATTTCTCTGATAAGGATAAACACCCTAACCTAAATGAAAAAAAACCACTAGCTTTTCTAGATTCAAATGGTACTACTTCAACGCTACCACCGCCAATATCAAAATAGGTTCCATTTTTCAATGGTAATGAATTTATTGAAGAATAAAAACCAAATTTTGCTTCAATTATTTCATCTAATACTTTTATATTATATTTCTTAATAATATTCTTAATTTGATTATTTTTCTGCTCTAATAAGTCTCGGAATGCAGATGTTGCTACAACAAATATATTTTTATGCTTGATATTAATAAAATTTATAAAATTAAAAAAATTTTCCAATAAGTTATCTAATAAAATTATTCCTTCTTGTATTTTTTTAGGAGATTTACCAATATATAACTGAAGCTTAAGTGAAAATTGTTTTTCATATATAACATCAAGATTAGAATTCTCAGCAATATTAAAAATAACCAACCTACAGGAATTAGAACCAATATCTATTATTGCTCTATTTTTAGTTTTAGAATTTATCATAATTATATTTAACTATCTCCCAAAGAAATTTTTTACAAATAAAGAACAAAAAATTACACATTAAATACAATTTACCGAGTAAATATTTACTCGGTAAATTGTATTTAAGGTAAGAGAGGTTAGTATTAGGGGGTAAAATTAATTTCCCAAACAGTTGTATTCCCACTAACTTCATTAGCTACTACTAACAAAGGTCTGCCAGTAGGGCTATCAGAAGGAGAAATATACTCTATACCTTCAGGAGCAAGATCTCCTGCTGTTCCGTCTTCAGCTATACCATCCCAATATCTTCCAGAAGTGTATCCCAAGAATTCAGGCGACTTTGGATTGGTAATATTGTAAGCCATTATTCCACCGACTCTTTCTAAACCCAAAAATGCTATCCATTGATTATTGCCAAATTTTGCTATTTTTAATGCTTCTGGTTCAGCACCCTTAGCGTCAGATCTCGAATCCTTAGAATCTTCTTCACCATTTGCATTAAACATTTCAGGTATTAAAGTTGCTTGCATTCTGGCAATTTGATCGCCTGAATCCCATATCAAACTTCCCTTTTCATCAAAAATAGACATAGATCTACCACCAATTGAATAGATAATATCGTGATCACCATCACCATCAGTATCACCATTTGCAGTTGTGGTCAAAAGCCTTCCAAGATTTTCATCTTTTTGTAGTTCCTCTGCATTTGGAAATACAGTTGAATCTAGCATGATGTCGGATACCCTTGCTTCTTCAGAATAACCATCATAATCTCTAGTATCTCCTTCATTAGCAGTAACAATGTAAGTTTTACCATCAACGGTGTAGTTATCTATAGAATCAGGCATAAAATATCCAAGTGTAGGCCAATTTCTTATGTTTATACCGCCATCCTTATCAGATGCATCAAATCCATAACCCGGTAACATATGATTTTTTGTGCCAAGTGGAATAATTTCTACTAATGTCTGTTTTTCTAAATCATAAACAGCAAAAGCATTATTTTCTTGCAAGGCTACATATGCTTTCTTAGAGTCACTTGTAACTGTAATATATTCTGGTTCAAAATCCTGAGCTACATTTGCTGAAGGCCCATAAATTCTTACTCCTCTTTTTTTCAAATCTTCACCAGAGCCTTGACCAAATCTGACAAGTTTATGATTAGCATTATCTATGCCGTTTGTTAGATCGATTATACTCACAGAGCCTTCAGGATCAATAGAGTAATCATCATTAGGTTGGCCTTCATTCGCAGTTATCACCTTTTTACCATCAGGTGTAAATGTTAGCATGTCAGGCAAGACACCAACTTCTACAGAATTCATTAACTCTAAAGTTTTTGTATCATAAAATCCAACAACTCCATTTTCATCCACTGCTTGGGCTTGTACTGCTACAGCAACAACACCATTATGGATTGAAACGCTGTTAACAGTACCGCCTAGAGAAGATAAATCGATTGTTGATTCATATTCCATTTTTACTGGTTGGGCAAAACCAGACATGCGTCCATTATTTGATATTTTTACAACATCTATTCCTGGTTTTTGAGCATTCACAATAAAGAGTTTATTAGTGATTGGGTCAAATTTTACAATTTCAGCTGCAGATTCATCAAACAAGTCAGTTTTATAGTTTCCTACTCTCACTAAATCGAAATCTGTGTTCAAAATTTGTTTATTGTTATAATTAGTTTTTCCGGATGTAACATCTGTTTGAAATATCACAAAAAAGATAGAAAAAACAAACAGTAAAAATAAAACAAAAGTTACTAATTTTTTACCTATAATTATCATTTTTTTCCTCACATATTAATTTATTTATATTATGAAAAATATAATAATTTAATTGAAAATGAAAAAAATTAATTGAATGTTAAAAAAATTAAATTTAGGTTATAAGAGATTTAATTTGATGTTAAGAGTAGATTAAATCTTGAGTCTAGATTTAATTCCTCTGTTTATTTCTTTATTATTTTTTCTCAGAATATCTCTTGAAATACCTTTGGTAATAGCTTTAGGCTTGTTATTTTTTTTCTTTTTGATATTTTTATTTTTTTTAAATAATTTTTCTAATTCATGTTCGATAAAATTAAAATCATTTTGTGGAATAATATGCAACATACCAAAAAAAGCTAACCCCCACCTATTAGCAGGCCATTTTCTTAAGTACTGCAATGAAGGGGCTACATAAGTTGCGTCTACAGATCTATCATACTCAAGATACAAATCTTTTTTTGTATGAACTCTATAAGGAAATATTTCTTTTTCATCATGACTATTCCATATGATATCGCTCCCCTCAAACATAGAAGAAGTCACTGTTGCTGTAGCGCTAAAGACTTTTTTGTCATTAATATAATAAAGTAATCTATCATCAGGTATCATTACATCAACTTTTTTTCTAGATTTTTTGTCGAAACCTTGGATATTAAAGCCTGAGGTAAAGGTTTTGTCACTATTATCGGATGATATTGAAACCAACCAAAAAGTTTTAGCCATAAAATACAATCCTTATAAAATGTCAGTGAACTATTGTTCAGATCTTTGCTGATACTTATTTCTTATCTTTACAGCTATAGAATTCATAACTAAAAGTATAACCAGTAATACAATTATACCAGCAGCAGCTATGCTTCTAAAATCATCTTGAGGTTGGCTCACCCAGGTGTATATCTGTAATGGAAGGACCGTAAATTTTGAGTTAGGTGTTGTTGGAACGAATGTGACCCAGACAAGAGAAGATATCATTAAAATTGGTGCTGCTTCTCCAATTGCCCTAGAAAGAGCAAGTATAATTCCACTCATCATACCAGGAATAGCCTGAGGTAAAATAACATTCTTTACAACTTGCCATCTAGTAGCTCCCATCGCATAACCAGCATCTTTAAAACTTGATGGAACAGCTTTTATTGCCTCCTGAGATGCAATGATTACTATAGGTAAGATAAGTAACGTTAAGGTTAATGCTCCAGAAATCAAATTTCTCGAGCCATCAAAAAGGAATTGAACAAATACAGCTAAACCTAAAAGACCGTATATTACACTAGGAACTCCAGCTAAATTGGAAATATTTAATTCAACTAACCTAATTAATCTTCCTTTTGAAGAAAATTCTTCTAGGAAAATTGCGGTAGCTATTCCTACAGGTACTGTAAATATTGCTGTTAATAATACCACCCAAACTGTACCAGCTAATGGAGCTAAAATTCCTGAGTTAAGCGGTTTTCTAGATGCATATTTAGTAAGAAAGTCCCAATTTAAGTATGGCAATCCATCAATTAAAACATCTATTAATAAAGCTGATAAAGCTAAAATTCCTATTATTACTGATGATAAAAAAAGATACAAGAAAAAAGTTTCTTTTATCTGTCTGGTCTTTTTGGATCTAGTTTTTCTTGAAGTTAACATTTATTCATATACCTGTCTAAATTTAGATATTATAACTCTACCTATGATATTCATAATAAAAGTAAGTACAAAGAGTAATAATCCAACAGCAAATATTGTTCCGTATTCCATTGAACCGTGAGGAGTTTCACCCTGACTTACCGCAACTATATAACCTGTCATAGCTTGAATACTTTCTAAAGGATTAAGCGTAAGATTAGGCGTTGAACCTGCTGCAATTTTTACAATCATTGTTTCACCTATTGCCCTTGATAAAGCTAAAACAAATGAGGCAACAATTCCTGAAAGAGCTGCTGGGAAAACGATCTTTATAGATACTTCCAATTTAGTAGCTCCCAAAGCATAAGCTCCATCTCTTAATGATTTAGGTACGGCAACCATTGCATCTTCACTCAAGGTGGAAACCATTGGCATAATCATTAATCCCATAACAAGACCTGCTGATAGCGCATTAAAGATAATCACATTATCTTGACCAAAAATAATTTTAAGTATCGGAGTAATAAAAGTTAGTGCAAAATAACCATAAACAACAGTTGGAATACCTGCCAAAACTTCAAGAATTGGTTTGAGTATTTTTCTTAGTCTTTCAGGAGCATATTCTGAAAGAAATATTGCTGCTCCTATACCCAATGTTAAAGCTACTACTGCAGCTATAAATGCAACAAGAAAAGTTCCACCAATTAGAGGAAGAACACCAAAATGTGCAGGCCTAAATAATGGTGTCCACTTAGTTCCAGTCAGGAATTCCCATAAAGAAACATTTTGAAAAAATATTAGACTTTGACTAAATAATACAATTATTATTCCTAATGTAGTGGTAACAGAAATGACAGCAGTTAATTTGAGAATATTAGCAACAATTTTCTCTTCTCGATGTTGTCGTTTTTTATTTTGAGCTGCTATTTTTTGAATTTCTTTATTCATATTATTACTTTATTTATAATACTTGAGCCTCAAGTAATTTTTTATATACCTGAGGCTCATTTTTCAATAATTTTTATCGAATTATTTATTTTGAAGGATGTACAAAGTTCACAGGGTTACTAATCATAGCCTTTTGTGCTGCATAGTCTGCATCAGATAATGCAACGTATCCAACTTCAGCTGCCAATTCTCCACCATGATCCATGTAGAATTCAAGGAAAGCTTTTACCTCTGGTTTCTGTATAGAAGAAATCTTTGGGTAAATATAAAGCGGCCTTGACAATGGTGAGTATGTACCATTTTCAATCGTAGTTGATGATGGTTCCACACAACCACTACCTGAGTCAACACCAAGAAGCTTTAGAGTCTCTGTGTTCTCAACGTAGTAAGCGAAACCAAAGTAACCTAGAGCACCAGCATCACCTGAAACACCCTGTACAAGAGTATTATCATCTTCTGAGGCTGTGTAATCTGCTCTACTTCTTTTCTCTTCACCGTTTATCTCATCTGTAAAGTAGTCAAAAGTGCCTGAATCGGTTCCTGGACCATATAACCTCAATGGCTTGTCAGGGAATCCAGCTCTTACTTGACTCCAATTATCTAATGTTGAACCTTCGTCCCAAATGGACTTTAGTTCTTCTGTTGTCAAACAATCAACAAAGTCATTAGATTTACTAACTACAACAGATAATCCGTCCCATGCAACTCTAAATTCCATGAGTTCGATACCATTGTCATTAGCTGTATCTACTTCCTTTGATTTTATTTGTCGAGATGCATTTGATATGTCAGTTTCACCAACAACAAATCTTTTGAATCCACCACCAGAACCAGACATTCCAATTGGAATCTGCACTTGTGGATTTGAGACTCTAAATTCTTCTGCCACAGCAACTGTTACTGGAAAAACTGTTGAAGAACCGTCTATTTCAATAGTTCCTGATAGTTTTTCAGGGGCTGCAGTAGCTGCAGGGGCTGCAGTAGCTGGGGCTGCAGTAGCTGCAGGAGCTGCAGGAGCTGCTACAGAATCATCATCGTCACTTCCACAAGCAGCAAATAGCCCAATACTTAGAATAGCAAAACCAAGAACCAGCCATTTAATTTGATTATTTATATAATCATTAATTTTAAGAAACATATTGTTCTTAACTCCTTATTTCGGTTATAAAACCTTAAATTTTTCGTGTACCACAAATTTATGTAGTATGTTACAAAATAGTAACTATTATAAGATTCAGATTAAAGAATTAAGAGAATGTTAAATCAAGAATTTACAATGTTAAATCAGCGTTAAATTCAACGCATACTTAAAATGTCATTTTGGAATACTAAAGGTAAATTTACTTCCCTTAGTAATCCCACTCTCGACAAAAATATCACCTTCGTGGGCTTCAATTATATGCTTTGAAATTGCTAAACCTAGGCCAGATCCAGCTTTTGATCTAGAGGAATCTGACTTAAAAAATCTATCGAATAAGAAAGGTAAATGTTCTTCTATAATACCTTCTCCATCATCAGAGACTGAAAATAAAATACTGGTTTTGGACAAAGATGCAGAAATATTAATATTTCCATCCTTTGAAGTCCACTTAATTGCATTACTAAGTAAGTTACCAAAAACTTGTTCTATCTTACTTATATCAACTTTGATAGTTATATCTTGTTCTAATTTTTTTATTTTTAAATTTATTCCTAAATCTTCACATTGAAAAATGAATCTATTATAAGTATCTTCTATCATTTTATTGACAGAGGTATCCTTTTTTACAAAATTTGCTTCACCCAAATCCATTTGAGTCAAGCTCATCATTTCATCTATTAATTTATGCATTCTATCGACATCTTCTAATATTAATGAAGTAAATTTTTCTGTAATGGATTGTTCCTTAGAAATTTCTAAAGTTTCTGCGGATGCTTTAATACCTGCAAGTGGAGTTCGAAGCTCATGAGAAACATTTGAAAAAAACTCTTTTCTTGAATTATCAGCTCTTCTAATTTCAGTAAGATTAGTAAATATAACAAGTATCTGATTGAATGGTTCTTGGTCAGATAAAAAAAATGGTGCAGCATATACCAAGATAATTTTCTCATCTGAAAAAAGATTTAATTCTATAGATTTATTTTCTTTAGTAGAAAAAACGTCATCAATCATTGATAAAAATTCATCATTTCTTACAAAATCATTGATGTTCATACCAACATAAGGATCAATATTCGTACCTAATAACTTTACTAATGCTGGATTGAAATTTTCAAGTTCTTTATTAGAATTAATTATTAATATTCCTTCATTTATAGAGTTAATTATTGCATCAGATGTAATTTTACTTTCTATAGTTTGAACAATTTCCTGACTTAATGAATCTAAAATTCTATTAATCATTTTCGAATAATTTTCTAAACGGGTATTTTTAAAATTACTTAATCTGCCTATACTATTTTCTGAAGGGAGAGTAATCAATTCTCTATAAAAGTTTCTAAAATGTATTGAGTTTATTAGACCAAAAGATAAATTAATTATTACCGAAGCAATTACAAATAAAAATCCAGCTATCAAAGAAAAAAAAGAAATTATTATTCCAATAAAAAGTGAAATAATTACAAAGTAAGAATTATTAAAAATTATAGATAATATATATATTAATTTGTTTCTAAGCAAATCACACCTAATAATTTAAAACCAAAACTATACAATAACCCTATACCCTACAGCCCGTACAGTACCAATAATGGCTTTTTGCGATGAGTTTTCAATTTTTGAGCGCAACCAACGTATATGAACATCAACCGTTCTTGTATCACCTATATAATCAAATCCCCACACATCTTTTAATAATTGCTCACGAGTAAATACTCTACCAGGAGATGATGATAAATAAGCAAATAAATCAAACTCTCTTGCTCGTAAATATATATTATTTCCATCAACTATGACTTCTCTTTTTAATTTATCAATAATTACCCTGTCTGCTAGCTTGATTATTTCATCAGACTTTGAATTTTTCACCTCTACATTCATCTTCATTCTTCTGAGTTGTGATGAAATTCTTGCCATAAGTTCTCTCATACTGAAAGGCTTAGTAATATAATCATCTGCACCAGATTCAATACCGTAAACTTTGTCAAATTCTGAATCTTTTGCCGTAAGCATTATTATAGGTAAAATAGAACCATCTCTTCTAAGAGTTTTACATATTTCAAGACCACTTAATTTTGGAAGCATTAGATCTAATAAAATAATATCTACGGGCTTTGATTTTGCTATGTTCAAACCCTCAGCACCATCTTCTGTACTATATACGTAATATCCTTCGCTTATTAGGTTATAACGAATAGCTTCACGTAATGTTCTATCATCCTCAACTAAAAGTACCTCAAATTGGTTTTCATTAAAATTCTTTTTGTTATCATTCATATTAATAAATATACTACTTAATAGTTAAAAAGGAATTAAATAATATTTAGTTAGATCCGAATTTACTATCTACATAATCATCAACTAGACCAATAAAATCTTTTGCAATTGATGAGCCTGATAAAAATTTCGCCCTTTGACCATCTATAAATACAGGTGCCTTAGGATCTTCTCCTGACCCAGGAAGTGAAATTCCAATATTTGCTGCTTTAGACTCTCCAGGTCCATTAACAACACAACCCATAACCGCAACTTCTAAAGTGTTTGAGTTAGGGTACCTAGACTTCCACTCTGGTAAACGAATATCAATATGAGATTGGATTTCCTGAGCTAACTCTCTAAAAAATGTTGATGTAGTCCTACCGCATCCTGGGCATGCTGTAACTGCAGGCCTAAAACGACGAATACCTAGAGACTGAAGAATATCTTGGCATAAACGAACTTCCTTTGCCCTATCACCACCAATCTCTGGTGTTAATGAAGCTCTTATGGTATCACCTATGCCTGACTCCAATAAAATACTTAGAGCAGCGGTTGTGGAAACTACTCCTTTTTGTCCCATACCTGCCTCAGTTAGACCTAGGTGTAAGGGAAATGGGGACTTTTCTGAAAGCTCTCTGTATACAGCAACCATCTGATTCAATCTAGAAACTTTACATGAAATAATAATATTATTTTCATTAAGCCCCATATCAATTGCAGCTTCAGCGCTAGACAGAGCACTTTCAACCAAAGCTTGATTTTCAACGAGTTCAGAACTCAAAGGATTTTTCAACCTAGAGTTTTTATCCATTTTTAAAGCTAAAACTTCTGGGTCTAAACTTCCTGCATTAACCCCTATTCTTACAGGTTTATTGTATTCTTTTGCTATGTTTATAAATTGTGAAAAGTTTTCGTCTCTTCTATTTCCTCTTCCTACGTTTCCGGGATTTATTCTGAATTTAGATAAACTTTGAGCTAAATCTTTATAATTAGTCAATAATCTATGCCCAATAAAATGAAAATCTCCAACTATTGGCACATCTATTCCTAAATCTTTTAACCGTAAAATAATTTCTTTTACAGATTTAGCTGAACTATCATTATTTACTGTTACACGCACTATTTCACTGCCAGCCTCAGCAAGCAACTTTACCTGTTTAACTGTTGATTCAATATTTGCAGTATCTGTATCAGTCATTGATTGAACAACTACAGGATTATTCGCGCCAATCTTAACATTTCCTACATTTACTTGATTTGTTATTTTTCTTTTCTTAAGCAAATTTAATTCCCAACAAAAAATTAGACCATAAAATATATAAAACTGAACAGTACATATATACCAACTAATACTATCAAAAAATTCTTAATTTTGAGGTTTATTTTTTTATAGTTATAAAAAATTATAGGAATCCAAACTAATATTAAAATTGATTGATAAAAAAGAAATTTATCAACAATATTAGTATTTGTAAAGAAAAACTTAACTAAAAATGTAATTATTACCAAAAAAGAAAAAAGTAGTGCAGTGATAATCTGATTTCGATAATCTTTGGAAATTTTCAAACTAAAAAATCCTATCCCCACTGACTATTCTTGTAATATCTTGAATGGAAATAACGGCAATTAGAGATAATAATAGTATAAAACCTAATAAATGAACTAAACCTTCCCTTTCTGGTGATATTTTTTTTCCTCCTCTTATAATCTCTATAACAACAAATAAAATTCTACCTCCATCAAGAGCAGGTATAGGTAATAAGTTTATTATTCCTAGAGATAAACTCAAAGTTGCTGCTAGTGAACAGTACCAAATTACTTTATCGTAAAAAGAATTTTCCGATACAGCTATTTCTCCCGTTAACTGACCTATTCCTATTGGCCCTACAGTTTGTGGTCCCTCAAACTGAGGAATACTGCTATCTTGAAAGTTTGAAAAAACTGCATTCTTAGTCAATATCAAAGTATCAAAAATTTGATTTTTAGCATTTAAAAATGCCTTAAGAATATTCTCTCCAGAATTTTTCTTAATAGTATTTGTGTTTCTTATTTGAACCCCAGTTGCTCCTTCTTGTATAAGTGTGGTAGAACCTAAAAGATTATTAATAGCTCTTGCAGTATTAACAAGAATTTGATTTGATGGATTAGTTATAGAATTAACAATATTAATTTGATCATTTAGACTTATTGAATCTATATATTTCTGGGCATCTAAAAGCTCTATTTCGCTATTGGGATCATTAATTTTAGAAACAACTCTTAATATATTATTTATTCCTGCATCAGAATTATAAGCTCTAGCATCATTAACTGAAATTTCTTTACTTTCATCATAAACATTTTCAACAACTTGCTTCTTTGGAGGATTCCATCTTGGTATCAATTTAATTTTTTTAACATCCCCAGAGTATTGATACATATTTTCTGACGGACGTGCAAATAGATTAGGAATACCTGTTTCAATCTCCCAAGTTGACTCTGAACCAAGTTTAACCATCACAGATTGTTGGAGATTTTGTATAGAATTTATATCTCTATTATCTACTTTTATAATTTTATCTCCCGATCTCAAACCCGCTAAAGATGCTGGAGAATCAGGGAAAACAGAAACAATGGTTACGTCTGATACTTCTTTTTCGGAAGGAATCATAAATATTGTTGTCAAAAGAATAAAAGGGATTATCAGATTTATAATCGCACCTGCTGACATAACAATAATTCTTTGAAGTTTCGTCTTACTTGCAAGAGATCCAGTTGCAGAAGAATTTTCTTCTCCAACCATCCTTACAAAACCACCAAGGGGGAGGAGATTAAAAGACCACATCATATCTGCAACAACAAAACTATTAGATGAAATTGATTTTATTTTACCAATTATTACTTTTTCACCTGATGAGGCTGAGGAATCGTCTTTTTTTTCATAATTTTTTATTCTTTCGAGAATTATATTATCGCCAGAATCATTATATATGACGGAAATAATAGATCCTACTTGGAAAGGAAAAACTGATTTTTCATCTTTATAGATTACGGTGTTACCCGTCCAATATGAAAATAGCCTTGGAGGAAATCCAAATCCAAATTCTAATGTCTTTACTCCAAATTTCCTGGCCGTAATAAGATGACCTAGCTCATGTAATATCACGAGAGGGCCAAGTACTAAAATAAATGTAAAAATTCCTAAGATAAAAGTTTCTGACATAATAATATTTTACATGACTAATTATTATATTTACTAATTATTTTATCGTAAGTTTGCTTTGCTAAACTAATCAAGTCATTAAAATTAGGATTTTGTAATAAATCGTGATTTATTAGTTCTTCTTCAATTATTGTGTATATATCTGTAAATTTGATTTTATTTTTTAGAAATAATTCAACTGCAGCTTCATCAGCTCCAGATAATATTGACATATAAGAGCCACCTATTTTAGCGTAATCTAATGCAATCTTATAGCAAGGATAATTTTCCGGAGATAATTTTTCAAAATTTAAAGTACCTAAATCAGATCCATCTATTCCTGGTAAATTAGAATTTTTTATTCTTTCTGGATAAAACATTGCATATTGAATTGGATTTCCCATATTAGTAGCACCCAATTGAGCCTTAATTACACCATCTTCAAATTGAACCATAGAATGAACAATACTCTGTTTATGAATAGTTACATCAATATTTTCGTAGGGTATATCAAATAATATTTTTGATTCTATAACTTCAAAAGCTTTATTCATTAATGTTGCAGAATCAATAGTAATTTTCTTTCCCATTTTCCAAGTAGGATGATTTAAAGCTTGAGAGGGAGTTACATTGGATAATTCTGACCACTTAGAGCCTCTAAATGCTCCACCCGAAGCAGTTATAATAATTTTACTAGGAGTTGATACTTCACCATTTATACACTGCCATATTGCTGATGGTTCACTATCAATAGGTAATATGTTACTGCCAGATATTTTTGCTTCTTTTTTTAGAATTTCCCCAGCTATTACTATTGCTTCTTTGCTAGCAAGTAAAACATCTTTTCCATGTTTAATCGATGTATAAACTGAAGAAGTTGATTCAATTCCAGATATACCAGCAATTACAATATCAATTTCAGGGTTAGAACAAATTTCGTTTATAGTTAATTTTTTTATACCTAAATCAGCATAATTTATTTTTGAGTTTGTAAAAACATATTTTGGTCTAAAAAATTTAATCTGTTTCTCAAGAATTTTAGAATTATTATTATTAACTAAGGCTAAAACATTAAATTTTTCAGGAAAACACTTAATTATTTCTAAGGCCTGAGTTCCAATAGATCCAGTTGAACCTAGAATAGCAATATTAATTAAATTTTTAGCCATATCACCAACCAATAGAAAACTATAACATTCATAAGTATACTATCAGTTCTATCTAGTATCCCACCATGACCTGGAATAATAGAACCACTATCTTTAATTTCAGCTTTTCGCTTCATATATGATTCGTATAAATCTCCTAATAGAGAAGAAAAACTAATTAGAATTATTACCATAATAGAGATATGTAACATAATAGAGATATTAAAAACGGTTTGTAGAAAATATAGCATGGGAAATAATGAAAATAACCCTCCAAGGTAGCCCTGAAGTGATTTATTAGGACTTATTTTTGGGAAAATCTTAGTTTTACCAAACTTTCTTCCAATAAATAATGCAAATACATCAAAAGTAAAGGTTAATGAAATAAGAATCAATGTTAACTCTAAGCCGTATGATTCAAGATGATAAAGTAATGGGAAATGAGCAATCCCAAAACCAATAAAAGCTGAATATATCCAAAATTTCCAAAAACCAATTTTTAAAAATATTTCATTGTTATAAGGTAAAGCTGTTACAAAAATAAGAATACAAAGCGATGTAATAAGAACATAAACAGAAATCAGTAAACTATAAGATACATCCCAAAAATTAATAAATAATATTGAAAAAATTAAAGGCACTAGAGTTGTTAATATTATATTTACTAAAATAATACTTTTCTTTAATTTTGTCTGTTTTTTCAAAATAAGCATTTTATAAATTTCATAAGCAGAAATGAAGCTAATTATTGAGCATAATGCAAGCAAACCAATAATATTCCATATGATCAAAGAAAATATTATAGGAATTCCAATAAGAGATGATATTATTCTATTTTTCAAATATATTTCCTAAAATTTAAATTGTTATCTAGTACCAAATCTTCGCTGTCTTTTTGAGTATTCTAAAAATGCAGATCTGATTTCTTCTTCTGAAAAATCTGGCCAAAAAATTGGCGTAAAATATAACTCTGAATAAGCTATTTTCCATAATAAAAAATTACTAATTCTATATTCTCCACCTGTTCTTATTAGAAAATCAACGTCTGGTAAATTTGAGGAATATAAACTCCTAGCAAATACCTCTTCATCAATTGAATCTTTATACTCTTTGAGATAAATTATTTTATTTACAGCATTAACGATTTCGTCTCTACCTCCATAATCAAATGCGATTGATAATGTTATGCCTGTATTATTTTGAGTTATATCAATAGCACTTTGAATTTTTTTCTTCAATGATTCTTTTATACGATCTGTACGACCCAAATGTAAAATTTTTACATTATTTTTATTTAATTCTTTAGTTTCTTCATTAATAGTAGAAATAGCTAGGTCAAATAATGAATCAACTTCACCTTTAGGTCTATTCCAATTTTCTGTAGAAAAAGCATATAATGTAACAAATTTTACACCCATATTTTTCATAGAGATTACTACTTGTCTTATATTTTTATATCCTGCAATATGCCCATCTGAAAGGTCTAAGTTTTTTGATTCAGCCCATCTAGCATTACCATCCATGATTATAGCTACATGGTTAGGAATGACCATTGAATCAGCTACTTTATCATCCTTTGAATCGACCATTTTATACTTGCATTACTTCTAATTCTTTATTCTTTATTTCTTCGTCAATTTTTTTTACATATGAATCAGTAATATCTTGAAGTTTTTTTTGAGAACGTTGGCAATCATCTTGAGATGCAGATCCATCTTTTTCAACTTTTCTAATAAATTCTTGAGAATCCCTTCTAGCTGACCTAATAGAAAGTTTACATTCTTCACCTCTCGTTTTAATTACCTTGACTAAATCTCTTCTTCTTTCTTCAGTTAGTGGGGGAAGATTAAGTCTTATTAAGTCTCCATCTACATTTGGTGATAAATTTAGATCAGAATTTTGTATAGCTTTGCTTATTGAATCTACAGCATTTTTATCCCATACTTGTATCACAATTAATCTAGCATCTCCTACATTTATTTGAGCTAACTGATTTAGAGGCATTTCTGAACCAAAATAATCAACAGATATATTTTCTACTAATCCAGTTGAAGCTCTCCCTGTTCTCATACCGCTAAGGTCTTTTAAAAAAACATCAAAAGAAATTTTCATTTTTGAGTCTAATTCAATTAAATTTTCATCAAGCATATTTACTCCTTGTTACTTTACGATTATCCTTGTTCCAATTTTGTTACCTGAAATTACAGATCTTAAATTTCCTTTATTGAACATATTGAATACTTCTATAGGCAAAGAGTTATCCATACAAAGAGAAAGAGCAGTACTATCCAATGCTTTTAGCCTTTTTGAGATAGCCTCATGATGTGTAATTTGAGTGAATTTTTTTGCTTTAGGATTAACTAATGGATCTGAATCGTACACTCCATCTATCCCATTTTTTGCCATAATTAATGCATCAGAACCAATTTCTAATGCCCTTAATGCCGCAGCTGTATCTGTTGTCATATAGGGATTACCTGTTCCTCCTGCAAATATCACCACCCTACCTTTTTCCATATGACGAATAGCTCTTCGCCTAATATATGATTCAGCAACTGATGGAATTGATAAAGCAGATTGTGTTCTAACAATCATACCTTCATTTTCAAGAGCATCCTGAAGAGCAAGTGCATTCATTATTGTAGCAAGCATTCCAGCAAAATCTGCCGTTGATCTATCCATTCCTGTCTGTTCATAATCTGCACCTCGCCAAATATTTCCTCCACCAACAACTATGCCAACTTGTACATCTAGTTCTAAAATTGAAAGAATTTCTGATGCAATAAACTTCAAAGTTTTAGAATCCATTCCAAATTCTTTAGGACCCTTAAAAGACTCACCAGACATCTTCAAAATTATCTTTGAATATTCGGGTTTTGTCATTTTCACACCTTCTATATCACTTTCCTAATTCAAATCTAGAAAAACGATTAATTTTTATATTTTCTCCAAGTTTTCCAATACTTTCTTTCAGTAAATCAGAAATTTTCATGCTTGAATCTCTAATATATTCCTGCTCCATAAGAATCATACTTGAATCTACGTTTTCTTCTGAATCTTCAGTAGAGTCATTATCTAAAAATTTTGGGTCCATTGCCGCAACTTGCATAGCGATATTTTTACCTAAAATTTCAAAATCATCTGTTCGAGCTACAAAGTCTGTTTCACAATTTAATTCAACCATAGCTCCAACTCTACCACCCGTGTGTATGTAAGAAACGATTAAACCCTCAGAAGTAGAACGATCGGCTTTTTTTGCAGCTGAAGCTAGACCCTTCTCGTTAAGTATAGATATTGCTGATTCTTGATTTCCTTCTGCCTCTTCAAGAGCTTTCTTACAATCCATAAAACCCGCACCTGTAATATCTCTTAATTCTTTTACCTCTGTTGCTGTAACTTTTGACATTTTTTATGCCTCTCAATCATTATTTTCATCTTCTTTAGAAGATTGTATTTCTGTTTTTTTATTTTTTGAAGATTTAGGTTCTTTTGCCTTAGGTTCTTTTGCCTTAGGTTCTTTTGCCTTAGGTTCTTTTGCCTTAGGTTCTTTTGCCTTAGCTTCTTTTGCCTTAGCTTCTTTTGCCTTAGGTTCTTTTGCCTTAGCTTCTTTTGCCTTAGGTTCTTTTGCCTTAGCTGAAACTTCAGATTTAACTTTGTCAGTCTCTTTTAATTTTGATAAGTTACCTTCATCTGAACTAGGTTTAGTATTAGCTTTATTAGATAGAGGTTTTTTTTCTTCCAGTTTGGAGTCAGACTTATCTTGAGTATTTTTAGAATTTGAACCGGAACTTTTTTGAGCAGCTTTTGCCTGTGCTTTAGATCTTGCCTCAGCTTCTTGAGCTTCTAATATAGCCTCAGATGCTAGTTTATCTTCGAATGCTTTTTTTGCAATTTCTTTTCCAGATAAAACTGCCTCTGAAATATGTTTTGTTATTAGTTCTATAGACCTTATAGAATCATCATTAGAAGGAATAGGATATTTGATTAAGGCAGGGTCACAATTAGTATCAACCATTGCAACTACAGGAATACCCAATTTAGCAGCTTCTGTAACTGCAATAACTTCTTCAGTAATATCCACAACGAACAATACATCTGGAACTTTTCGCATTTCCATTATCCCACCAAAAAACTTTTTTAATCTTTCTAGTTCATTTGATAGTTTCAGAGTTTCTCGTTTTGTTTGCGCAATGATACTTCCTTTGGAAAATGCCTCTTCAAGATGCACTAACCTATCAATTCTATGCTGTATAGTATTGAAATTAGTCATCATGCCGCCCAACCATCTACGGTTTATATACATTGCACCAGATTTTTCTGCATATGACTTAATGATCTCTTGAGCTTGTGGTTTTGTCCCGACCATTAAACATTCTCCACCTTCACCAACAATTTTTTCTATAAAGCTTTTTGCATCCTTAATTGAATCAATAGTTTGGATTAGATCGATGATATGTGCACTTGATCTCTTTCCATAAATGTACTTATCCATTTTTGGATTCCATCGCTTTGTAGGATGCCCAAAATGCACCCCAGCAACAAAAAGAGATCTAAGATCGAGAGGCGCCACAACATCTTTCTGAATTTCAGAAATATCCTGTGAATTTTCTACCATTTTTTTGCCTCTATTCCAGTTAGCAACTATTAACTGGCCTAATTATTAATTAAATTGTTTACAATTTCGTAAACAACCTATAAATTGTACATGAATTGAGTATAAAAATCTAAATTTTACTAATAACAACTAAACTTTTAAGACTATATCCAATTATTTTTTGTAGCGATAGATACTGCTTGAGCTCTGTTAGCTGTAAAAGTTTTATCTAATATTATACTTATAGTATTTTTAATAGTTTGCTCAGCTAGACCAATATGACTTGCTATTTGTTTGTTAGATTTACCCATAGAAATATGTTGTAATATCTCAGTATCCCTTTCTGTTAATGGATTACTAAAAATTAAATCACTATCTAGCTCTTTTGTTGTAATTTCACTTATTTTTTGAATAAGAATTTTAGAGCAATCAGCACTTTTACTGATTTTTTCTAAAATCGGACAATTTTTAGAAACTCTTGAAATAAGTATATGATTTATTATTGAAGAAAGATCTTGGATGTTTTTCGGAAGCAAAATACAATCCCATGCCCCGTAAAATAAAGAATCTAATATTTTTTTATGAGAAAAATTTTCTACTAATGAATATATTTTTGTTGAATCTATGTAATAATTATGTTTTTTTAGTCTGTATATATCATCAGTGATGAAAACATCAACCTCAGGATCTTCATCATCTACGTCACTCAACAAATATAAACCTTCGGTGTTATATATATAACCTGATAAATCTTTCTTGAGATCATAATCCGAAATATTCAGAAAAAATCTAATATATTTTGATTCATTATTTAATTTTGATGATTTTATATAATTTAATGACATTTATTACACCATAATTTTATGATATCTAATAATTTGAATGAGCAATTATAATTTACACAAAGTACACAAACTCAAAGTTAGTTGCGTCAAGAGTAGTATTTTAAAATTTTACATAGAGAATTACAGCTTATTATTTCCCATATACTGGGAAAAATTTGTAGAATATTAATCATGAAATCAAAACTTAGCATATCCTATTTTTCATCAGTAGTTATTTTTTCTATATTTATATCTTCTATTTCAATATATTATGGATTTAGCCTTGATAATAATCTTGAAAATAATTTGATTATTAATAAGGCGCTAAGTATTTCTGGCGGTACATCGACTTTTTTCTCAAACTCAAATTTTCTCTTACCTTTTGGATTTGCTTTTATTGCAGGTCTAATTGCATCATTAAATCCTTGTGGATTTATTATGCTACCTGCATACATAGGAATATTCATCACTGATAAAAATCTTCAAAAAGATCAAAAAACAATATCTTACTTACAATCTGCAATTATTGTAAGTATCTCTATGGGTTTAGGATTTTTATTAGTTTTTGGGTCTATAGGTATTATAATATCACTTAGCAGAGATATTATTTCTGAGTATGTAGATTTGTTTCATTGGTTAGGATTTATACTTGGCTTTTTACTTATTTTTACAGCAATATATTTATCCTCTGGAAAAAAAATTTATTTTCACAAGCCTCAATCTTTATCTTCAAAAATAAAAATTAATAGTAGGGTAAAATTTACAAATTATTTCTTTTTTGGAATTTCTTACGCATTAGCTTCTATCAGCTGCACCATGCCTATATTCCTAGCATTAATTGGTTCAAGCATTGCAAGGGAGGGTTTTGTATATGGTTTTTACCAGTTTTTAGTATACTCAGCTGGCATGACCGTAATGATAATTATAATTACGGTCACAATTTCTATTTTCAAGTCAACTTTTCTAGACAAGTTTAAAAAATCATCCAAATATCTAGATATTGTATCTTCATATATACTAATAATTGTTGGAGGGTATCTAATATTTTATTGGCTAACTGAAGGAAATATTTCAGAAAAAATATTAACTATTTTTACATTCTAATCCTAAGCATCAATAACTGGATTTGTTAACTTACCAATACCTTCAACCTCAATAGATACATCTCCACCAGCATTAATTGGCGGTGTAGTGCCAGAAGTTCCTGTCCAAATCATATCTCCAGGATTCAAGGTTACATATTTACTTATAAAGGATACTGCTTGAGCTGCTGTAAATATCATTTCTGAAGAATGACAATTTTGTCCTTCTACTCCGTTAACCCAAGCCTTAATTGACAAATTCTGAGGATCTAAGTCTGTAACTATAAATGGTCCTGTTGGACCGAAAGTATCAGAAGATTTTGCCCTCCACCATTGCTTGTCGGCTTTAGGTCCTGCCTGCCATTCTCTGGCACTAACATCGTTCCCTGCTGTGTATCCAAAAACATAATCAAGTGCATCTTCTTCAGAAACAGATTGTGCTTTTTGTCCAATTATTACCACCAATTCTGATTCACAAACTACCAATCCTGCATCATCAGGTAGCTTTATTGGATCACCAGGTCCGATTATCGCATTATTATTTTTATAGAATGGTTCTGGCCTTGAAGGCTTATCAGCTCCAAGTAAATGAGATCCATAATTGAGAGCTAAGCAAAGCATTTTTCCAGGATAGGGAACCGGAGCCAAAATTTTAACTTCTGATAAATTATATTTTTCACCAGTTTCTGAATATTCCTGTCCAATGGGCGAGTTAGATATTACACTAACAATATCATCTGTAACTATTCCATAATTAGTATTACCATTTTGTTCAAATCTAACATATTTCATAATATTTCCACTCCAATAACGTATAAATAATTGTCAATAATATTTAAAAATAATCACTATTACCAGTAAAAAAACAGTAAATCTTTATGAAAATTATACTAATTCTCTTTACATGATAAACTTTTTAATTCTATATTGTTTATATATCTCCATTTTCCATATTTCAAATCTTCTAATGATAACGAACCTATCTCTAGTCGTTTTAACTTTGTTATTTTGTAATCATAGTTATCAAAAACTCTTCGAATTATACGATTTTTCCCTTCATGTAATTTGATTGTGATATTTTTTCTATCCTCTGAAATCGAATCAAATTTAAAAGGATTAATTTTTTCATCATTTATTTTTGGATTAGTTGAAATAATTTCTTCATGAAATTTACTGAGAGGTTTGGATATACTAACAAAATATTTTTTTCTAATATTATTACTTGGATGAGATATAAAATTAGAAAAATCTCCATCATTAGTCAAAATTATTAATCCTGAAGTATTAAAGTCTAATCGACCAACTGGAAAAATTCTTTGCGTAACTTGAACTAAATCTAAAACAGTTGGCCTTGATTGTGGGTCAAAATTACTAGTAATATAACCAGTGGGTTTATGCAGCATTATATAAATTTTTTTTTCTATATAAATATCCTGGAATTATCAACGGTAATTATATCCTTTGATATATCAGCAGTTTGACCTATAATTGCCACATTATCATTTACCCTTACTCTGCCTGTAATAATTAATTGCTCAGCTTTTCTTCTTGATACAACACCTGATTTTGAGATTATTTTTTGGATACGTTCCTTCATGATACTTAAAATATATATGAAAATGATTTTTTGGAGTATTATTTATTTAAGTAAACTTTTATTTAAAGAGAATTTTATGAAAAAAATAGGAATACTTGTAGGTGGAGGGCCAGCTCCAGGAATTAATAGTGTTATAGCTGCTGCTGCAATAGAAGCAATTAATTCTGGATATCAACCTGTAGGAATAAAAAATGGTTATCAGCACTTGGTAAAACAAGATATTACCCAGATAATCAATCTTGAAATAGAGTCTGTTGCTAAAATATATAAGCTAGGAGGTTCAATTCTGAATACTTCTAGAACAAATCCAGCTAAAAGTAAATCAGATCTAAAAAAAACAGTTGATACATTAAACACATTAGGTATAGATAAGTTAATTACAATCGGTGGAGATGATACTGCTTATGGAGCATCTGAGATTGCTAAGTACTCAAATAACAAAATCAAAATCGCTCATGTTCCAAAAACAATTGATAATGATCTTCCATTACCGGAGAACATGCCAACTTTTGGATATGAAACTGCCAGACATGTTGGTTTTGAAATTGTTTCAAATATTAAAGAAGATTCAAGGTCAACTAATCGATGGTATTTTATTGTAGCTATGGGTAGACATACAGGCCACCTTGCACTAGGAATAGGCAAAGCTTCGGCAGCAACTGTAACTATCATACCTGAAGAATTTGAAAAAAATACTATTTCAATTTCTGACGTTTGCGACATCATAGAAGGATCAATTATCAAACGAGAAACTTTAGGTAGAACAGATGGAACTGCAATAATAGCAGAAGGGATAACTGAAAAACTTAATATAAAGAAGCTAGAAAAAGACCAAAAAATACATATCCCTAGAGATGAGTATGGAAATGTAAAACTTGCAGAGCTACCTTTATCAAAAATACTTAAAGACGAGATAGTAAAAAGATTTAATAAGATTAATAAACAAATGGATATCGTTGACTTAACTATTGGATATGAACTTAGATCAGCTTCACCAATACCATTCGATATAGATTACACAAGAACTTTAGGTCATGGAGCAGTAAAATTTTTAATATCGTCAAATAAATCTAATAAAAGTGCGCTAATATGTCTTACAAATGGTCAAGTAAAATCTTTATCTTTGGAAGATATTAGAGATAAAAATACAAATAAGACAATAGTGAGAAATGTTGATATTAATTCTCTATATTACGATGTTGCTCGTAGATACATGACTAGAATTGAAAATGATGATTTAAAAGATGAAAAAACCGTTGATATGTTAGCTAAAATATCAAAAATATCATCTACTGAGCTAATAAAAAAATATATTCGAAACCATGAAAAATAATCATCTTTTATGTAAATCTATCACCAAAAGATTTGGAAATAATAAAGTAATAAGTAATCTTGACTTATCTCTTAAATCAGGAGATGTAGCTTTATTACTAGGAAAAAATGGTGCTGGAAAATCAACATTAATTAAACTTTTATCATTTTTATCATTACCTGATAGTGGAGAAATCACTATCAATGACATTAACTACCATAAAAATGATTCAGAAAATTATAGAAGACAAGTAGGTTCTGCACTACATGAAAATATGCTCTATAATGACTTGACAGTTAAAGAAAATTTGTTCTTTTTCTCAAAATTATATTTCATTCAAAATCCTGAAAAAAATCTTGAGAATTTAATAAAGAATTTGTCTTTATCAGAATATATTGATAAAAAAATTAGATTTTTATCTCACGGAATTAGGAAAAAAGTTTCTATTGCTAAAGCCTTGCTTCATAATCCTAATTTTATTTTTTTTGATGAAATAGAGTCAGGTCTTGATAAAAATTCAACTAATGAGCTTGAAGATTTAATACTTGAAAAAAAACAATCCGGAGCAGGAATATTACTTACCTCTCATATGATTCGTCAATCTATTAATATATCTAACAAAGTCGTAATTATGAATAAAGGTAATATTTCGAAAATTTTTTCCAATGTTTCTTCAAAAAATCATAAAGAAATAATAAATTATTATGAGAAAATCACGTCACAAATATGAAAAATGCACTAATAGCAATATTTAACATTGTAAAAAAAGACTTACTAATAGAATTTAGAAATAAGGATGTTATTTTATCTATTAGTGGATTTGCAACAATAATAATTTTTATTTTTTCATTCGCTTTTGATGTTGGATCTTCATTCTCAAGTAGTACTGCAGGTGGGATTTTATGGTCATCAATATCTTTTGCCAGTATCATTGGTATTAACCGATCTTTTGTGATTGAAAATGAAAATAATACCCTTGGAGGACTACTTATGGCACCCATAAGTAGAGATATAATATATCTAGGCAAAATGATAGGTAATTTTATCTTTATAACCATTTCAGAAATCGTTATTTTACCAATTTTTGCAATTTTATTTAATTTTTCAATTTTATCTATAGAATTTATAATTTGCTGCCTACTTGCAAACATTGGATTAAGCGTAATAGGAACACTTTTTGCATCTTTATCGATAAAAGTTAGAGCTAAAGAAGTCTTATTGCCAATGTTATTCTTACCATGCATAATACCTATACTATTTGCATCTATTGAGGCTACATCCTTGATTTTTCAACAAAAAAGTTGGAGTGAATTATTTACATGGTTTCAAATAATAATTGCATTTAACCTAATCTTCTTTATATTTTCATTATTTATTTCTAATGTAATTTTTGAAGATTAAATATATTATATTTTTTCAGAATTATTGTAAAATTATATATATATGGACAACATAATTAAAAATAAACTATTATTATTTTCGTCTTTTTTTATGTTGGTAAATATATATCTGATATTTATTTGGGTTCCAACAGAGGCTAATCAAGGAGCAATACAAAGAATTCTTTATATTCATGTTCCCGTTTCGCAAATTTCTATGATTGCAATCATAATTGTGGCGATAAGTTCAGTATTATTCCTACTAAAAAGAAACGAATTTTGGGACAAAATTGCAATTGCGTCAGCTGAAATAGGCCTTCTTTATGGAACTATAATGTTACTTTCAGGAATATTATGGGCAAAGCCAGTTTGGGGTGTTTGGTGGACAGGCGAAGCAAAACTTACAACAGCATTAATTTTATACCTAATTTATGTAAGCTACATAATGTTTCGAAACTATTTTCCAATAGGTTCTCAAGGACAAAGAATAGCTGCAATCATTGCAATTATAGGAGCTTTAGATACACCCTTAATTTACTTCGCTGCTAATTTATGGTCCGAAGCTCATCCTCCAATTGTATTAGGACCTGCTTCTGAAAATGATTCCTCATTTAGTAGTTCAGAAATGAGAATAGTCTGGCTCTTTTCAACTATAAGTTTCATGATATTTTTTGTTTATCTATTGAGAGTAAGATACAAGTTACAGGATAATATTTCCAAATATTTGAAAATCACAACAGAAAGGCCTAATTAATATCATGAATAAAATAATAACTTTATTGTTATTTGGTTTTTTTTCCATAATACTTATTTCATTGAGTAATAACTATGCGCTAGCTCAGGAAAGTAGTAATAAAATGGTCAGCGGGATAGTAACTATGGTTTTACTAGATGAAATAGACCAACTAAAGGAATTTAAAATAACTGATTCAGATGGAAATAATCATAGATTTTTAGTTTTAGACTCAACTGAGTATGGTTTGGATGAATCCTCAGGAGATAGATGGATATCTACACAGAAAGAATCCCCAAAAAAATCTGCTGTTAAATTAATTGATCACCAGCAAAGATATGCACCTGTGACAGTTATACATGACGGAATAAATGCTAAATCTGTAGTTGAGAGAGAAGAAGGTAGTTTGGAAGATAATTTATCATACTTATTCTCATTTTTCTTAATTACTTGGGTTATATTTTTTGGTTATATTTTTTATTTAGGGAGAAAACAAAAAGTAATAGAATCATTTATTAATTCTGAAGATAAACAATGAAAAAAAAAATCCAAGAACAAAATAATACAGCTCAACTACTTAACTCAAAAGTAAAGTTATCGATATTAATTCTTTTAGTTTCTAGCTCAATTGTGTATTTCGCATCATCAGTATTTAGCGTTTCAACTATAGAGTATCTTAGTGTAAAAGATGCTGTAAATATTGATAATACATCTGAAAATCAAATTGGAGTTTCTGGAAAATTAGTCAAAAATTCTTACTTTAGAGATGCCAATGGTATCAGAGCTCATTTTAATATAAAAGATGAAGACGGTATATTAGAATTACCAGTAATTTATGATGGAGAAATTGGAAAAATTTTTTTTAATGAATATGCTGAAATTATTCTTCAAGGTGAAAAGTCTCAAGGGACTTTTATTGCCAAAACACTCACAATAAGATGTCCTTCAAAATACATTACTGAAGCAGAAAAAGCAGAATTAGATCTTGAAAAAAATAAGACACCCCAGCCACCTCCCTATGAATCATATAAAAATGAAAAAGGCGCATAATTATAATAATAATTTTCTAATTTGATTTTTTATTACTGATATAATTTACTTTCATGCTTGATGAAATTTTTATACCCAAATATATTTTTTGCCTAATAATTTCATATTTACTAGGTTCTGTGCCAGTAGCTTTTATTGCAGGTAAATTCTATAAAGTAAATATATTCGAAATTGGGTCAAAACAAGCTGGAGCTACAAATGTTTTCCGTGAATTATCCCGTAGAACAGGAACTGCTGTTATGTTGATAGATTCTTCAAAAGGTTTGATAGCAATAATTATATGTAGAATTTATGGATTTTCTGATTTTGAACTCATTTTGCCAGCAGCATGTACTATATTAGGACATTGGAATTCTCCATTTACAAAATTTAAGGGCGGAGACGGAGTATCAACATTAACAGGTTTGGGGTTAGGTATTGCTCCATATCAGCTAGTTATTCCATACATTATTAGCGCAATTATTCTTTTTACAATGATATATAAAAAATATAGTCATCCAACGATTTGGGGAGGAACAATTTTGTACATAGTATTTATAATAATGTCAATCTGGAGTGAAACTTCTATAGATTTCTCAGTTGTAGCAGGACTTTCAATCATAGGATTATGTATTATGCTACATAGTATCTATTTTCATAAAAAGCACAAAGAAAATTTCAAAAAATAAATAAATTAAATTGAGTAGGAATTTAGTATCTCTTCATTGGACTGAACTTTAGCTTTCTCTTTCATAAATGAAAACCTTTCTTCAATCGTGTCTATTTCATTTTTATAAACTAAACCTAATGGAACACCTGGACTATTAACTAATTTTTGAGCCTGATCAATTTTGGTAGGATCATAATCTTCAGGAATCTCATAGGCTAATCCTTTAATTCCTTCTTTAGGATTCCCTTTTAAGATCTGATATGTATCATTATAAGTAGTGCACGGAGACATAACATGAACAATACTAAAGCCTTTATGATTCATTGCTTCTTGCATATATTGTGCAAGAATCTTTGGTTTACTAGAGTAATATGATGCAATATATGACACACCTATGGTTAGATAATTTTTAAGAGGAATTACAGAATTTTCGATTTTTCCAAAAGGAGTTGATGTTGTAATTTGACCTAAATCTGTTGTGGGAGATGATTGCCCTTTGGTTAAACCATATACACCATTATCCATGACTATAGCAGTCATATTAACATTCCTATTTGCAGCTGGACCTATGTGTTCTGCCCCAATTGATAGAAAATCACCATCTCCAGCAACAACTACAGTGTTTAAATTAGTGTTTCCCATTTTTACACCAAATGCAATTGGTAAAGCTCTGCCATGAATTCCGTGTATACCAAATGGTTGGTCTCCCTCTAATAGGTGAACCATATTACCTGAACATCCAATCCCTGCAACTACAACATTTTCTGATTGAGGCTTTTCATGTTCAATAGAATAATTTGTAAGTGCCATTTCTAAAGCCCGTCTTACTCCAAAATCTCCACATCCTGGGCACCATACAAAATCATATTCCGGATTTCTTTTTGTCATATAAATTCCCCTATATTACTTTATAATTTCTTTAATTTTATCAACTAAGATACTAGGTTTAAAAGGCAAACCTGTGTATTGAGTTATTGAATGAGCATTATAGCCATCCATTCTAAGAATTGATGACCACTGACCTAAATAATTTAATTCAGGAACAATAATATTCTTCGCGCTTAATAGCATATCTTTTATTTCAACTGGTAATGGATTTAAAGCAACTGAATAAATCCAACCAATATCTATTTTTTCTTCCAAAAGTCGTTCATATGCCTCTCTAGCAGGTCCTTTTGAACTACCCCAAGGCATTATATATATTCCAGAGTCGGATTTCTCAATCTCATAATGAGCACCATCTAGTAAATTAAGTTTCTTAAATCTTCTTTCTGTCAATCTAATATGATGTCTTGGCAGATGAGTAGTGTCACCAACTTCATCATGCTCTGAACCATTAGCAACATACGCTCCAGAACCTCCTGGTATTGGCATGGGATTTAATGCTGTTGATCCATCCCATGAATCATATCTTTTACCAATATCATTTTCTGTATATATTGCTCTGGATTCAGAGCTAATTTCACTAAGATCTGGTTTTGTGATATTTTCACCTCTCTCAGCTAAACCAAACTCTGTCATCAATATAATTGGACCTTGGTATTTTTCAGCCCAATTTACTGATAAAGCCCCTGCAAAAAAACACTCTTCTACTGTTCCAGGAGCTAATACGGGCATTTTTATATCGCCATGTGCAGGAAACATACATGTGTATAAATCAGATTGTTCTGATTTGGTAGGCAATCCAGTAGCAGGGCCACCTCTTTGGACATCTACTACAACAAGTGGGATTTCTGTCATCCAAGACAGTCCAAGACCTTCTCCCATAAGTGCAAAACCAGGACCAGCTGTAGCGGTCATAGCTTTTCTACCAGAAAATCCTGCACCTAATATTACATTAATTGCCTCTATCTCAGAGGAAACTTGGTGAACAAATTTATTTCCTCCAAAAAGATTATTCTCCATCCATATTAAAATTGTTGTAGCAGGGGAAATAGGATATCCAGCATAAAAATCTAATCCTGCTGAAACAGCACCAAGTGCCAAAGCAGCATTGCCAGTGATGATTATTTGCTCTAAATTATTTGGAGTTGCTTTTTCTATTTTACCAACACTAAAACCACTAGATTCAGCAACCTCAACTCCTAACCTTATAGCCTTTATATTTGCTTCAATAATTTCATCATCGTTATCTCTACCCCTTGAAAATCTTTCAGTGATAAAAGAGTCAATTTCTGATAATGAAAAATCAATTAAGTGAGCTACTGCTCCAATAGTGACCATATTAGCTGCTCTGGCATTACCAGTAGATTTAGCTAATTCATCTGCTCGGATACCAAAATAATTACCACCTTGAGGTAATTCATATTCTTGAGCATTGTAAATGGTAACGCCACCAGAATTTAAATCATCTTTATGATTATTGTATGCATACTCGTTTAAAGCAACTAGAACATCAACTCCATCACCCGAACTAAGCACAGGTGTGGTTGATATTCGTACCTGAGATGATGCTGGCCCACCCATTATCTGTGATGGGAAAGTAGAAAAAGTTTGAACAAAATAACCTGCTCCTGCAGCAGCTCTAGCAAAAGCATCTGCTGAAGTTACTAAGCCTTGTCCCCCTTCGCCAGCAAACCTTATAACAAAATCTTTTTTCTCCAATTAATTCCCCTAAAAAAATATAACTATATTAATTATTTATTTTGGGCACATAAAAGTCAATTAATTTTTACATTAATTTTCATTCATTTGCCTATAATTGATACTAATCAGTGTAAATAATTATTTTATGAGGAAAAAACCTAAAAACATATGGTCGTCTGGTGGAGTCATATTTCTAGAAAAAAATGATAGAATTTTTATTGCTTTGTGTGGAAGAATATCTGAAAATCTTTTTTCCTTACCCAAAGGAAGACCTGAAAAAAATGAAGATTACAGAAAAACTGCTATAAGAGAAGTCAAAGAAGAAACAGGAATTTATACAAAGATTATAAAAAAAATTACTACAACTGAACATTACTTTGGAGTAGAAAAATCAACTCTTAATACAATAAAAATTTCTCAAAACAACCCTCAAATAAATAATAAAAATATTACTATTTATAAAAAAACAGTTCATTGGTATCTAATGGAGTATTTATCCGGAGATTTTTGTAATCATGATGATGAGTTTGATAGTGTAGAATGGATAGAAATAAACGATGCAAGAAAAAAAATAACACATAAGAACGAAAAAAATGTCTTGGGAAAAGTTTTGGCCATTTTCAAAAAATGATGAAAATGATGATTATAATGTAAAAAAAAATGAAATTTTTATTAAGGGAAAATTAACACAATTAAGATCTAAAGAATTAGAGGATGCCAATTATGACTATAATTGGCGACTTGATAATGAACTATCAAATCTAGACGCCACTAAACCAATTAATCTTACCTATGAAGAATTTCTGAAATATCATAAAGAAGATGTCAAATTTCCGAATTTAAACTCATTAAGAATGGCAATTGACACATTACATGGAATACATATAGGAAATTGCATGTTTTATGACATTAATAATAGAACGCTTCAAGCTGAGTTTGGAATCATGATTGGGAATAAAGAATATTGGAATAATGGATATGGTTCGGATGCAATGAAGAGTGCAATTAGTTATTTCTTGAAAAATAATAATATTAACCATATCTATCTACATACCTTAGTAGATAATATCAGAGCTCAAAAATCCTTTGAAAAATGCGGATTCAGAAAAATCAAAAATATTACAAAAGAAAATAATGAATTTATATACATGGAGATATGGAGAAAAGATTGGGAAATTATAAATATAAACTGATAAGATTATTGTTTTCACAATAAAAGTAACCAGGAGAAAAAATGGAAAAAGTCAAGCCAAATGTAATAGTAATAATGTCTGATGATCTTGGTTACGAAGTTATTGAATCAAATGGTGGAACTTCATATAAAACACCAAATATTGACTCAATTGCAAAAAATGGAGTTAGATTTGAGAATGCACATGTTCAACCCTTATGCACTCCAACCAGACTTCAACTGATGACTGGAAAATATAATTTTAGAAATTATATAGGTTTTGGAACTATGGCTCCAAAAGAAAAAACTTTTGGACATATTTTTTCTGAAAATGGTTACAAAACATGTATTGCAGGCAAATGGCAACTTTACTCCTACTTTCCTATAGATGAAGATGATTTAAACTTACGATCAAAAGGACAAAAAATTGAAGATTCAGGATTTGATGAATATTGTGTATGGCATGCTCACCATACTGAGGATAAAGGATCTCGATACAAAGATCCAATAATTTATGAAAATGGTAATTTCCTCAAAGAAACTGATGGTAAATATGGAGAAGATATATTTGCTGATTTTATAAATAATTTTATTGAAGAAAATAAAAAAGATCCTTTTTTTGTATATTTCCCAATGGCACTGACACATCGACCTTTAGAACCAACCCCAGATAGTGAGGATTATGGGGATTTTGAACCTCCATCTAATAAAACTTTAGGAGGAAGAACATTCGAGGAACTTGAAGGCTGGGATGACGACCCAAAATACTATAAAGATATGGTTGAATATCACGATAAAATAGTAGGAAAAATTATCGAAAAAGTGAAAACAGCTGGAATATCCGAAAACACTATAATAATATATCTTGGTGATAATGGTACTCCTATCGAAGTTTGCTCAATGATGCATAAACATACTCAAGTGTGTGGCGGTAAAGGACTGACGAATGACAGAGGTACCCATGTTCCCATGATGTGCCAGTGGGATGGAAAAATAACTAAAGGTATGATATCAAAAGATTTAATTGATTCTGTAGATATTTTACCTACTATACTTGAAATAGCTGAAATTAAAAATGATAATGATTTTAAAATTGATGGTAGAAGTTTTCTGCCTCAATTATTAGGAGAAAAAGGAAATCCAAGAGATTGGGTATTTTTTCATTTTGAGCCTATGACACCAAGGAATAAAACATATTCAAGGTTTCTTAGAACAAAAAGTTGGAAACTATACGAAACAGGAGAAATGTTTGATTTAAACAAAGATCCTGATGAGAAAAATCCCATAACAAAAAATAATGATTATGCTGAAAGTTTCTCCGAAAGAAAAAAATTACAGCCGATTTTTTCACAAATGAAATAAATTACTCGACCATTGGAGCGGGGTTAACAAGATCTATTCCAAGAGTTTCAGGAAAAATAGCAGCAATTTCTTCTGCCATCCATCTTTTTTCCTTATTTATACTTCTATATTCATGCGGATCTTGCATCAAACTTATTCGATTCCCAACACAATGAAAAATTTTTCCTGACACATTATCTGATGCATCTGATGCTAACCAAGCTATCATAGGAGGAACTTGACTAGGATCATTAGTAAGAATATTTTCAGGGATTTTAAAGTCACCTTTTCTCATGTTCAGAGTACTATTAGGTACAGAATCTGTCATTCTAGTTTTAGCTCCCGGTGAAATTATATTTGAAGTTATTCCAAATTCACTTAACTCTTTTGATAAAGATTTTGTAAAGCCAGCTATGGCCTCTTTAGCTGCACCATAATTTGATTGTCCACCGTAACCATACAAACCTGAGACTGATGAAAAAGTGATTATTCTTCCAAATTTTTGTTTTATTAAGTAATCTAATGAAGCTTTAACTACTGAAAAAGTACCTTTAAGGTGAACTGAAATAACATCATCCCATTCTTTTTCAGACATATTAAAAATCATTCTATCTCTCAATATTCCCGCAGCAGCAACTACTATATCTAACCTACCAAAATTTGTTAGCGCATCATCGATAATATTTTTGGCTCCATTCATAGAAGTAACTGAATTCAAAGAAGCTACAGCATTTCCACCTAACTCATTTATTTCCTCAACAAGTTTTAAAGCAGGTTGAGAATTTTGTGATGAGCCATCTAGCGAGCTCCCTATATCTGCAACAACAATTGAAGCTCCCTCAGCAGCAAGAAGTTTTGCAACCTCTTTTCCAATACCTCCGCTAGCTCCAGTTACAATGGCAACTTTATCATTTAAGTTTTTATACTTAGGCAATATTTTAGGTTGATCTATAAGCACAGATTCAATATTAGAATCAATTTCATCAACTTTGAAAGTACCTGATTGAGATGATGATAAAAAAGTTTTATTTCGCCTTGGTAATGAAATATGAGTGATTTTTCCAGCATCAACCTGAAAAATTTGCCCATTTATTGGCGCTGAATATTCTGATGCTAAATATGTAGCTAAACTAGCTATATTTTCATTTGTATATAAATTATTTTTTCCTGAAGTATGTAAACTATGATTTCCGTCATCATAACATATAGAATTACATGTGACGCCATATTTCCCTAAATCTTTGGCAATAACTTTTGTGAATCCCAATATACCAGCTTTAGAAGCTGAGTAATTTGACATTTTTGAGGCTCCAATTAAACCTGATTTTGCAGATAATGTCACTACTCTTCCATATTTTTGCTTTCTAAATAGAGGAGAAACATGTCTCACGATATTATAAGCACTCTTAAGATTCTCTAAATAAATTTTATCCCAATCATCCTCTTGCATATCTTTCAAAAATTTGTTTTCCATAACATCTTTTGTGCATAACACTACATCTACACCGCCGAATTTATCCATTGCAAATTGAAATAAATTTTTGGATTTTTCGAAATCTGAAATAGGATTTTTAGTAATATAAATTTCTCCTCCGAGATCATTTATCCTTTTTTTTAAATTATTTTGAAATAATCTATCAGATGCATAATTTGAGTCAAAATTTATGATTAATTTAGCCCCATTAATCGCCAAAATCTCTGGAATTATTGAGTTTATAAAATCTGAAACTATAACTATTTTATTTTGTAATATTTTAATCATTTATACCCTTATTTAATCTATTTTCTTAAAAAACTATTTACACTAGCTGCTGTTAATAAAATTATCAATGGAACAAATAAAACACCTATTGTAGAAATTGAAAAAACAAATATAAAGTATACTGAAATAGTTGTTATAAAAATGCTGATTTTATTATAACGATCAATATATCTATTTTTTGGAATAGTAAGAAATAAATTTAGGTTTAATAAAAAACTCAAAGCAACAAACAGAATTGGTGTCCAATCTTTATTATCTAATAATGTTGATTTATATATTACATTAGTCGTACTATCAAATGTTTCTACAACAGGAAATATTAGTATAGAAATTAATATTAAAATACTGATAATTAAAGATAAAAAAAACTAGGTAGTATAAAAAAGACCATTTAGGGAGATGCATATTTTAATACCATTTATTTTTTATAATCATATTTAAATTTCTTCCTCAAAGTATTCATCTTTTA